>CAWVBA010000001.1:0-698890 GCA_963927425.1 uncultured Atopobiaceae bacterium
CGGCACCGTCGCGGGCCACGACACGGTGTTCGTGGCCGCCGATTCCCCCGCCGGCGCGGACGAGGTCAGAAACGCCATCTCCGCGCTCGCCACGAGCGGATAGCGCGCCGCGGCCCTCAGCGCGCGGGCGCCATGGCCGAGAAGATCGGCGCCAGGTAGCGTCCCACGCCCGACTCGTCGCAGGAGGCGGTCACGTGGTCGGCGGCCGCGAGCGTGGCGGCGCAGGCGTTGGCCATCGCCACGCCGTCGCCGGCGGCCTCGAGCATCGTGCGGTCGTTGTCCCCGTCACCGAAGGCGATGCAGTCCGCGGGCGAGACGCCCAGGTAGTCGCAGAGCCAGCGCAGGCCCGCGCCCTTGTGGGCGGAACTGTCGGTGACCTCGATGTTGCACGGCAGCGACGAGGTGTGCCGCAGCGTGGGGACGTCGTCGATCAGCGCGCAGACCGCGTCGCGGTCCTCGGGACGACGGTAGAAGACGTTCAGGCGGCACACGTTCCCGACGCGGGCGAGCTGGTCCTCGAAGCTCCCGTCGTAGACGGTGCGCACGCTGCGGACGAAGTCCTTGGTGGCGTCGCCGAGGTCGAGCCCGTCGATCAGCGAGAAGCGCTCGCGCTCGGTATAGACGGTGGAGTCCGCGAAGATGTCAAAGGTGATCGGGAGGTCGCGTACCCGGCGGTAGAGGTCGAGCACCAGGTCCTTCTCGATGCTGACCTCGCGCAGGGTGCGCCCGCCGGCGACCTCGGCCACGATGGCGCCGTTGGCGCAGACGGCATACCGCACGCACGGGTGCTCGAGGAGCTCCCGCGGCAGGCCGGCGACGTTGCGGCCGGTGCAGGGGACAAACTGGACCCCGAGGGCGGCCGCGGCGTCGAGCGCGGCGGTGTTCTCGGGCGTGACGGCCTTCGACGAGTCGAGGAAGGTACCGTCCATGTCAACAAAGACGAGCTTGATCACAGGGTCCCCCTATCGGAGCGCGGCGCGTGCTACGAGAAGCGGACGCGGTCCGCGTACGTCACTCGGTTGGGCGGCTCCCTGCCGTCCTTGAAGGCGATGATGTTGTCCGCCACGACGTCGCCCATGCGCCGGTTTGCCTCGAGCGTCGCCGAGCCGATGTGCGGCGTCGTGAGGACGTTGGGCAGCTCGAAGAACTTGGGCAGCGTCGGCGGCTCGTGCTCGTACACGTCCACCGCGTAGCCGCCCAGGTGGCCCGTGGTCAGCGCGCGCTCGAGGGCGGACTCGCGCACGATGCCCGCGCGCGCCGTGTTGATGAGCAGCGCCCCCTCCTTCATGCGGCGGAACTCGCGCGCGCCGAGGAGGTTGCGCGTGGCGGAGGTCAGCGGGGCGTGGATGGTGACCACGTCCGACTTCTCGAGCAGTTCGTCGAGGCTCGTGTAGAGCAGCCCGTAGTGGGAGGCCTCGTCGCGGCGGACGATGTCGTAGCCGAGGATGTCCATCCCAAAGCCCATGGCACGCGCGGCGACGGACATCCCGATCGCTCCCACGCCGATGATGCCGATGGTCTTGCCGTAGAGGCTCCGGCCGGGGATCTTGTTCCACACGCCGGACTTGAGCTGCGTGACGGTCTGCGTGATCATGCGCGCCAGGTCCAGGATGAGGGCGAAGGTGAGGTCCGCGGTCTCCTCCCGGTTTGCCCCGGGCGTGTTGGTGATCGTGATGCCGCGGCGCACGGCCTCGGCAAAGTCGATGCCGTCGAAGCCCGCGCCGTGGCGGGCGATGAGCTTGAGGTTGGGCAGCCGGTCGATGGTGGCGGCGTCCAGGTGGTCGTTGCCCAGGACGATGGCGTCGCAGTCGTAGGCGTAGTCGACGATCTCGTCGCCGGTGAGCGGGCGGCCGTACGGGTTGACGCGCACCGTGCACCCCGCGGCCTCGAGCCGCGCGAGCGCGCTGGTGTCGAAGATGCCAAACGTCGCAGCGCACGACGCAACCACGAACGTGTCCGCCACGTCGTGCCCCCTTCCAAAATGTGTAGTGATTGGAGGGTATTTTACCCCCGGTCGCGGAACATTTCCCGCGGGCAGGCGTTTCGACGGGATGCACAGAGCCGGGCGACGCCATCTCCCAAGACGCCGCCCGGCCTGGGCAAGGGCCGGCTGTCCGGCCTACTCGATAACGGCGCCCGTCTTAGCGGAGCTGACCTGCTTGGCGTAGCGGGCCAGCAGGTGGCCGCCGTTCTCGTGGATGACGGGCTTCCAGCCCTGCTTGCGGCGAGCGAACTCCTCGTCGCTGACCTCGACCTCGATGAGGTTCTTGGTTAGGTCGATGTTGATCTTGTCGCCGTTCTCGACGAGCGCGATCGGCGCGCCGTCGAAGGCCTCGGGGCAGAGGTAGCCCACCGAGAGGCCGCCGGAGGCGCCGGAGAAGCGCCCGTCGGTGATGACGGCGGAGTCGGGGATGCCCTTCATGATCTCCGTGACGCGGTGGAGCTCCTTCATGCCGGGACCGCCCTTGGGGCCCTCGTAGCGGATGATGACGCCCGTGCCCGGCTTGATCGCGTGGGCGTTGTAGGCCTCGAAGGCCTCCTCCTCGGAGTTGAACACCATCGCGGTGCCGCTCCAGACGTGCTGCTCGGCGGGGACGGCGCTCGTCTTGACCAGGGCGCCCTCGGGCGCGAGGTTGCCGTAGAGCACCTGGATGCCATTGGCGACGGAGGCGGGGTCGTCCTGGGTGCGGATGACCGAGCGGTCGCAGCGCAGCACCGAGGTCTCGAGGTTCTCGGCGAGCGTCTTGCCCGTGACCGTCATGACCGACGTGTCGAGGTCGCCCGCGATGGTCTCGAGGACGGCGGGGATGCCGCCGGCCTTGTAGAGGTTCACGCAGGAGATGTCGCCGTTGGGCACGACGTTGCAGATGACGGGCGTCTTGGAGGTGATCTCCGCCACCTGGGTCCACGTGCACTCCAGGCCGAGCTCGGCGGCGAGGGCGGGCAGGTGGATGAGGGCGTTGAGCGAGCCGCCGATGGAGGCGAGCAGCTTGACGGTGTTGTCGATCGCCGCCTGCGTCATGATGTCGGACGGCTTGATGCCGCGACGGACGAGGTCGACGACGGCCGCGCCGGTCTGGCGGGCCGAGAAGCGCCGCTGGCTCGTGGACGACGGCCACAGCGCGCCGTTGGGCAGCATCATGCCGAGGCCCTCGGTCAGGCAGCCCATGGTGTTGGCGGTGCCCAGGAAGGGGCAGACGCCGGGGCCGGTGTAGTAGCGCAGGGTGCCCTCGATGACGTCGCGCTCGGTGGCCTCGCCGGCCAGGAAGCGGGCGCGCAGGGCCTTGGACTCGGAGGGCTTGATCTCGTCGTAGCACGGGCCGCAGGTCACCAGCGCCGCAGGCAGGTCGATGCGGGCGGCGGCCATGAGCATGGCGGGGATGATCTTGTCGCAGCTGCCGAGGTAGACGACGCCGTCGAAGCAGCCCTCGCCCACGATCATGGCCTCGCAGGAGTCGGCGATGATCTCGCGGTGGGGCAGGCAGTAGCGCATGCCCGCATGGCCCTGGGCGATGCCGTCGCACATGCCGATCGTGTTGAACTCGATCGGCTCGCCGCCGGCCTCGAGGACGCCCTTCTTGACCTCCTCCGCCAGCTTCCTGAGCGGCTCGTGGCCCGGGCACACCTCGTTCCAGCTGTTCGCGATCGCGATGAGGGGCTTGTCGGGGTTCTCGAGCGAGTCCACGGCGACGCCGGCCGCGGCCAGGTGGGCCTTGGAGATGGCGCGCTGGAAGGGCTCGAGCTTGTCAATAGCACGTTCCATGGTTTCCCCCTATGGGTATGGGGTGGGCGCCGCCCCGTCGGCGGCACCCACCACCTCAACTGAGATGGGCGACTACTCCATCTCCTCGTACTCGGCCGCGTAGGCCTCGATCTTCTCCATGCCGATCTTCTTCTCGACGAGGAACCAGACGGCGACGAAGACGACGATGGCGACCGGAACGAGGATGATCGCGTTCTCGGAGATGCAGGTCCAGAAGACGATGGCGGTCTGCGTGAGCGACGGGCCGGCCATGGAGGCGATCTGGCCGTCGAAGGTCAGGCCGGTGGAGGTGGCCAGGTCCGTGAGGTACGGGGCGGCGAAGGTGCCGGCGTACAGGATGGCGGCCATCACCGGGATGGAGATGAGGATGGAGCGGAACACGTTGCCGCGGCAGAGCGCGACGACGAGGGCGACGCGGAACGTGACGACGGAGAGGTCGGCCAGCGGCATCATGCGGTTGCCCGGGAGGACGAAGGCCAGGAAGATCGTGACCGGGATCATGATGAGGGCCGTGGTGATGACCTCGGGGTTGCCCACGACGACCGCGGCGTCGAGGCCGATGGAGAGCGACTGGCCGCCGAAGTGCTTGGTCGTGAACTTCTGGGCGCCGTCGGAGATGGGCATGAGGCCCTCGACGAACATGGCGGTCATCTTGGGCATGAGGACCATGACGGCGGCGACGTTGACGCCCGTGAGGAAGATCTGGTCGATCGGCATCAGGGCCAGGGCGCCCATGGCGCAGCCCAGGATGAGGCCCAGCATCATCGGGTCGCCGAAGATGCCGAGGTACTTCTGGACGTTGCGGATGGAGACGTTGACCTTGTTGAGGCCGGGGATGCGGTCGATGACCCAGTTGAGCGGGGCAGCGACGATGATCGACGACGTGTAGGAGATCGTCGGGAGCGTGACGTCGGGAATCCCGAAGAAGTGCTCGATCAGCGGCGAGGTCCAGTCGGCGAACTTGAGCGTCATGACGGCGGTGAAGGCCGTGGCGACGAGGGCCCAGACGATGTTGTTCGTCACAAAGAAGACGAGGATGCCGGCGATCATCATGTGGTGGTAGTTCCAGATGTCGACGTCCATGGTCCTGGTGAGCTTGAGGACGAGCATCAGTATGTTGATGCCCAGGATCTCAAAGACCAGGAAGGCCACGATGGGAGAGGCCCAGGTGACCGAGGAGATGGCGCCCCAGCCGACGTCGGTGACGTCGAGGTTGAGGCCAAAGTTGGCGACCATCGCGCTCGCGGCCGGGGAGACCGCGGACTTGAGCAGGTTCACGAGCAGGTTGATGCCCACGAAGCCGCAGGTGATGGTGATGCCGCTCTTGAACGCCTTGCCGATGTTCATGCGGAAGACGAGGCCGATGATCGTGATGATGATCGGCAGCATGACGTAGGCGCCGGCGTCGATGAGCGCCTGGAAGACAGTGCTGACTGTCTCAAGGAATGCGTCCATGCCTTTCCTTTCTCACATTGAGGACGGTCGAGAAGAACGCGGGGCGACGGGACCCGCACGCCAGCGGACGTGTCCGCGGGGCGTCAGCTAGTCCTTGAGCGCCTCGACGATCTTGTCGAGCGTGGCCTGCTCGTTCATGCCGGTGAGCAGGGCGATGGCCATGATGATCGGGGTCTTGACGTCGGCGTCCTTGAACTTGCCGGAGGTGACCACGAGGTCGTAGTCGTTGGCCTTGTCGTGGAGCTCGAGCATCTTGCACTGGGTGACCTGGATCGCCACGCCGTGGTCGGCGCAGTAGTCCTTGATCTTGGCGGCGACGACGGTGGAGGTGGCGACGCCGTTTCCGCAGGCCACGAGAACACGCTTTGCCATTTTCGTTCCTTTCTCTCAAAGAGAGCCTTGAGCGCACCCCTGTGGTGCGCCTCTTACCTGATGGCGGGACGGGCCGCTAGACGAGCAGCGAGCCGGCGAGCGAGAAGACCTCGTCGGCGTCCTGTGCCGCGATGACCTTGCCGACGAGCTCCTGGTCCTGGACGAAGGCGATGACCTTCTGGAGCATCTCGAGGTGGGCGTGGGCCTCGGTGAGGGCCAGCATGCACACGACGGAGACCTTGCAGGTCTCGTCGGGCTCGTCCATCTTGTTCCAGTCGACGGGGTTGGCCAGGACGCCCATGCACATGGCCGCCTTGTTGACGTTCACGACGTCGCAGTGCGGGATGGCGACGTTGAGGCCGCCCATGTCGAGCGCGGTCGGGAAGTTCGCCTCGCGGTCGACGATCGCCTGGGCGTAGGTGTCCTTTACGTAGCCCTGCTCCTCGAGGACGCCCGCCAGGCGGCGCTCCACGTCCTCGCAGCTGAGGCCCTCCTCGTCGATGCGGACGACGAGGGAGCTGTCAAAGCTCAGATCTGCCATGCTCTTCTCCTTCTCTGTTTTGGGGGCCGCGTGCGCGACCCGTTACCAGACGACGCTCTCCTCGAGCTTCTTGATCGACGCGGCGAGCTTGGGGGCGTCGCACGCCTCGATGTCGGCGGGATCGAAGATGCCGGAGCCGATGCCCGCGTAGGTGGCTCCCTTGTCGAAGTAGGACTGGACGTTCGCGACGTTCACGCCGCCGACGACCATGAGCGGCAGCTTGCCGAGCGGCGCCTGGACGGCCTTGAGGTAGTCCGGGCCGAGCTGGCCGGCCGGGAAGACCTTCACAATGTCGGCGCCCATGTCGATCATCTTCTGGATCTCGGTGGGGCTGAAGGCGGCGGGGACGGTGATGACGCCGGCCTCCTTGGCGAGGTCGAAGATCTCCTGGGTGAACATGATCGGCGAGAGCATGAACTCGGCCCCGGCGGCGATGGCCTGGCGGGCGAGCTCGGCGTTCTTCACCGTGCCGGCACCCACGTGGACCTCGGCGCCAAACTCCTTGCGCGCCGCCGCGATCGACTCCATCGCGTGCGGGGAGTTGCTGGCCACCTCGATGGAGTTGACCTTGGTGCCGACGAGCTGCTCCACGACGGTGAGGACCTGCTTGGTCTCATAGCCGCGGAGAATGACGGTCACCTTGGGAAGAACGAGCTCGCACATACCTGCCTCCTCTGTCCGATTCCGTTGGTGAGATTCTAGGTCTGCATATTATGTTTTCAAAATTTGGCCTTATTTCACAATTTTTGCATATCGAGACCGTCAGAGGAATTCAGGTCGGCACGAAGGCAGCTTTTGATGAGACGGCCCGTTTATCTGTGGTTTTCGTAAATCGCCCATATTGAGCAGCATCTCATTACTCAATTTGTAATCCTGTGATAAGCTCAACCTGAAACGATACGGCAGATTTGTTCCGAAGTATCACTACTTGAGTCTCATTTTTGTTTGCATATTCTTTTTCTTTTTCTGAATATTATCTGAATATCTGATTCTATTCTACATTTTTTCTCCATAATTATGCGCAAGAATGTGCCCAACACAGGCCCCCTACGACAGGAGCTGGCATGGAGTTTGGGTCCACGGTCACCAAGCTGCGCGAGGGGCGCGGCTGGTCGCAGGCCAAGCTGGCGGAGAAGGCAGGCGTGAGCCAGGAGACCGTCGCCGCGTGGGAGAGCGGCCAGGAGTTCCCCGGTCAGGAGCAGCTGCTCTCGCTCGCCATGGCCCTCAAGGTCAAGATTCCGCGCCTCATCGAGAAGGACGAGGAGCTCATGGTCAAGGTCATCGAGGGGACCGAGACCTACGAGACGGCCGTCATGGGCGTCGTCTCCGTCGTGACCGCCGCCTGCGCCCTCGTCCTCATTGCCCTCTCCCACACCGACCCGGACGCGCTGCAGATCGCCATCCGCGTCACCGAGGCCGTCCTGATCGTGGGGCTGCTCGCCCTCGTCTGGCAGCGCCGCGGCCCGCGCGCGCAGCGCGCCAAGGCGTTCCGCGACGCGCTCGAAGCGGCCGACGGCTCCCAGACCGCCTTCGTCATCAAGCGCAAGGCCGGACGCAACACCGGCAACGTCATCATGCAGTTCGTGCTCGGCGCGATCATCGCCGTCACGCTCATCGTCCTCTTGGGCATCATGGTGCCCGAGTCCCGTCTCCCCTGGGTCATGCTCTAGTCCCGCCCGCAGACGCACCCGCGCCGCAAAAGAGAAGGTTTTGGGTTTCTCCCCTCCCCGCGTCTGACGAGGAGCCGTTCTTGTCGCAAACCCCGCTGTTGTGGGCAACATGTTTTATATCAGCCGGATTTGCGGGCGTCTCAGCCGAGAAGAACCGCAGGTCAGCGGCTTGAGTCTTGGTGAGAAGAACCTCGAAGCCAAGAACTGCGCCCTTTTGCATCAAAGATGTTGCCCAAAACCACCGAACGCGCCACGAGACAAGAGAGCCCCGGCCGCGTCCCCGCACGTTGCGGAGGGACGAGCCGGGGCTCTGGCAGAACGTCGTCCGCGTCTTTAGTCGACGCTGGCGCGGGCCTTGAGGTCGGCCAAGCGGGCGCGCTGCTCCGCGGAGAGCGGGAGACCGTAGTCCTCACCGAGTGTGGGGTCGTCGGGGTTCTCCAGCTTGAAGCCGCCGCGGTTCTGGCGGAAGTTCTCCTTGGCAACGGAGATCATGAGCTTGATGCGGTTGAGCTGGTTCACCTCGGAGGCGCCGGGGTCGTAGTCCACGGCCACGATGTTGCTCTCGGGGTGCATCTGGCGCAGGCGCTTGATGACGGACTTGCCCACCACGTGGTTGGGCAGGCACGCAAACGGCGAGCAGCACACGATGTTGGGCGTGCCGGTCTCGATGAGGTCGCACATCTCGGCCGTGAGCAGCCATCCCTCGCCCATCGTGTTGCAGAGGGAGAGCACCTCCTCGGCCTTGTGGGCCAGCTCGAAGATGTCCGGGTAGGGCTGGAAGCGCGTGGTCTTCTCGAGCATCTTGTTGATGGGACCCCGCAGCCCCTCGATGAGCTTGATGCCCGCCATGTGGCTGAGGCGGCTCGTCGCCTTGGTGCCCAGCTCGGCGTTGGTGTTGATGGCGTTGGTCATGCCAAAGAGGAAGAAGTCCACCAGCCCCGGCACGTTGGCCTCGCAGCCCTCCTGCTCGATGACCTTGACCACCTGGTTGTTGGCCGTGGGATGGAACTTGACCAGAATCTCGCCCACCACGCCCACGCGCGGCTTGGAGCGGTCGTTCACAAGCGGCAGCGCCTCAAAGGCGTCGATCGTGCGCTGGCAGAGGTCGTAGAAGCGCTTGGACCCGCCGGCCACGATCACGCCCTTGGCGTCGGCCATCATGCGGTCGTAGAGCGCGTCGGCGGAGCCGGCCTCGGCCTCGTAGGGGCGCACGCGATAGAGCAGCTGCATGATGAGGTCGCCAAAGAGCAGCGCGTTCACGGCCTTCATGAGCAGTCCCGGCTTCTTGAGGACGTCAAAGCCGGGGTTCTTCTCGTCCAGGCCGGAGGCGGCGGTGAGGCTGATCACCGGGATCTCGGGGTGGCCGGAGTCCTTGAGGGCCTTGCGGATGAGCGCGATGTAGTTGGTGGCGCGGCAGCCACCGCCGGTCTGGGTGATGATCACCGCCAGGCGCGAGAGGTCGTACTTTCCGGAGAGCACCGCCTCCATGATCTGGCCCGTGACCAGGATCGAGGGGTAGCAGATGTCGTTGTTGACGTACTTGAGGCCGGCCTCCACGGCGCCCTGGTCCACCGACGGCAGCAGCACCACGTTGTAGCCGGAGCTCTTGAACAGCTCCTCGATCAGGTCAAAGTGAATCGGCGCCATCTGCGGCACGAGGATCGTGTAACCGGCCTTCTGCATGTCCTCGGTGTAGCGGACCTTCTCGAAGGCGGCGCTGGCGGCCTCGCGGTAGACCGGCACGCGGCCCTCCTGCGTGGCGCGCGCGTGCTCGAGCGAGCCGTCAGCGTTGCGGACGCCCACGGGCTCGACCTCGTGAATCGCACCCTGGCTGGCCTCGCGCCGCAGCTCCTCGCGCTGCTCGGTGAGGGCGGCCATGAGCGAGCGGATGCGGATGCGCGCCGCGCCCAGGTTGGAGACCTGGTCGATCTTGAGGACGGTGTAGATCTTGCCGGAGGCCTCCAGGATCTCCTGGACCTGGTCGGTGGTCAGGGCGTCGAGGCCGCAGCCAAACGAGAAGAGCTGGATGAGGTCCAGGTCGTTGCGAGAGGCCACAAAGCGCGCCGCGCGGTAGAGGCGGCTGTGGAACATCCACTGGTCGATCACGCGGATGGGCCGCTCGGGCTTCACCTTGTGCGCCACCGAGTCCTCGGTGAGCACGGCAAAGCCGAAGGAGTGCACGAGCTCGGGAATCGCGTGGTTGATCTCGGGGTCGTTGTGGTAGGGGCGCCCGGCGAGCACGATGCCGTGGGCGTCATGCTCCTCGATCCAGCGCAGCGCCTCGTCGCCGGCGCGGTGCATCGCGTCCTTGAACTCGAGGTCCGCCTCCCAGGCGGCGTTCACGGCCGCGTCGATCTCGGCGCGCGTGATGTGCTCGCCGCGCACCCGGCCGCGCCCGGCGGCCGCGTCCTTCTCGCGCTGCTCGGAGACCAGCTCGTAAAGGCGGCGCTTGAGCTCCTTCTTCTTGTCGTACGGGATGAAGGGCGAGAGGAACTCGATCTTGGAGCCCTGGCCGAGCTCGTCAACGTTGAGCCCCAGCGCCTGCGGGTAGCTCATGACGATCGGGCAGTTGTAGTGGTTGGTGGCGCCCTCGTCCTCCTGGCGCTCCCAGCGGATGCAAGGCATCCAGATGAAGTCCGGGTCCTTCTCGATGAGGTTCATGATGTGGCCGTGGGAGAGCTTGGCCGGGTAGCACACGCTCTCGGACGGCATGGACTCGATGCCGGCGTCGTAGGTCTTGGCCGAGGTCTGGTCGGAGAGCACCACCGAGAAGCCCAGCTTGGTGAAGAACGCATGCCAGAAGGGGTAGTTCTCGTAGAGGTTGAGCGCGCGCGGGATGCCCACCGTGCCACGCGGCGCCTCCTCGGGGTCCAGCACCGGCCGGTCGAAGAGCAGCTTGTTCTTGAACTCAAAGAGGTTCGGCGCGTCGTTCTTCTTGGCGCGGCTGCCGCCCGCGCCCTTCTCGCAGCGGTTGCCCGTGATGAAGCGGCGCCCGCCGCCAAAGTCGTTGATCGTGAGCAGGCAGTTGTTGGAGCAGCGGCCGCAGTGGACGTTGGTGTGCTTGACCTTGAGGTTGTCGATGTCCTCGCGGGAGAGGATCTGGGAGGTGCCCGCGGCGCCGGCGCGATCGCGGGCGAGAAGGGCCGCGCCGTAGGCGCCCATGCAGCCGGCGATGTCCGGGCGGATGACGTCGCGGCCGGTGAGCTTCTCAAAGGCGCGCAGGGTAGCGTCGGACATGAAGGTGCCGCCCTGGACCACGCACCACTGGCCGATCTCATCGAAGTCGCGCAGCTTGATGACCTTGAAGAGCGCGTTCTTGATCACGGAGTAGGACAGGCCCGCCGCCACGTCGCCGATGGTCGCGCCCTCCTTCTGCGCCTGCTTGACGCGGGAGTTCATGAAGACGGTGCAGCGGGAGCCGAGGTCCACGGGACTCTGGGCGCCGACGGCCGCCTGCGCAAACTCCTGGACGGTCATGTTCATGGACACGGCAAAGCTCTCGATGAAGGAGCCACAGCCCGAGGAGCACGCCTCGTTGAGCATGATGTGCTCGATGACGCCGTCCTTGACCTGCAGGCACTTCATGTCCTGCCCGCCGATGTCCAGGATGAACTGCACGTCTGGGACAAAGGCCTTGGCGCCGCGCAGGTGCGCGACGGTCTCGATCTCGCCGGAGTCCGCGCGCAGGGCCTCGATCAGGATCTGCTCGCCGTAGCCGGTGGTGGTCACGTGGCCGATCGCGCAGCCCTCGGGCAGGCGGTCGTAGATGTCGTCCATGATGCGGCGCGCGGTGCCGAGGACGTCGCCGTTGTTGTTGCCGTACCAGGTGTAGAGGAGCTCGCCGCCCTCGCCCACCACGGCGCACTTCATCGTGGTGGAGCCGGCATCGATGCCGATGAACACGCGACCCCGGTAGGTGGACAGGTCGCCCTTGGGCACCACCTGTTTGTCGTGGCGCTCCTTGAACGCCCGATAGTCCTCCTCGGAGTCAAAGAGCGGCTCCAGGCGCGCGACCTCGGAGCCCTGGACGTCGCGCAGGTTCTCCAGGGCGGAGATGACCTCGTCAAAGGTGACGCGCTTATCGGACTCGCCGGCGAGCGCCGCGCCCGTGGCCACAAAGAGGTGGGCGTTCTCGGGCACGATGATGTGCTCGTCGTCCAGGTTGAGCGTGAGGTAGAAGCGATGGCGCAGCTCCGAGAGGTACTGGAGCGGGCCGCCGAGAAACGCCACGTGCCCGCGGATGGGATGGCCGCACGCAAGGCCCGAGACCGTCTGGTTGGCCACGGCCTGGAAGATGGAGGCGGCCACGTCCTCGGGGCGCGCGCCCTCGTTGAGCAGCGGCTGGACGTCGGACTTGGCAAAGACGCCGCAGCGCGAGGCGATGGGATGGATCTGCGTGGCGCCCTTGGCGAGCTCGTTCAGGCCGGAGGCGTCGGTGTGGAGCAGGCTCGCCATCTGGTCGATGAAGGCGCCCGTGCCGCCGGCGCAGGTACCGTTCATGCGCTGCTCGATGCCGTTGTCAAAGTAGATGATCTTGGCGTCCTCGCCGCCCAGCTCGATCGCGCAGTCAGTCTGGGGGATGAGCGTCTCCACGGCGCGCTTGGAGGCGATGACCTCCTGGACAAACTCCAGGCCCAGCCAGTTGGCGAGCAGCATGCCGCCGGAGCCGGTGATGGAGACGCGCATGGGCGCCGTGCCGATCACCTTGCGCGCGCGGGCGAAGAGCTCCTTGGCCGTGGCGCGGATGTCGGTGTGGTGGCGCTCGTAGTTGGCGTAGACGAGGTGGTCGTTGTCGTCGATGACGGCGAGCTTCACCGTGGTGGAGCCCACGTCGATGCCCAGGCGCAGGCGCGCGTGGGAGAAGTCGGTGGGGCGCGCCGGGGAGAGCTCGGCGCCGTCCGCCTTGAGCTCGAGCGGCTTGCGCGCGGTCTTCTCGGCCTGGATGGATGCGGCGGTCTTATCGGTCATCAGTTGTCCTCCTCGGAGCACATCGCAGCAAGGGCGAAGCTGGGCAGGTCAAGGTCAATGGGGTTGTCGTAGAGGTCGCCGGGGCGCACGAACATGAGCGCCGTCATGAGGCGCGCCATCACGCCCACGCCCTCGCGCATCCCGCCGTCGAGCCAGCGCAGCAGCACGCCGACCTCGGCGGATATGGCAAAGGTGAGGTAGTAGTCAAAGAGGGGGCCGAGCGCGCGCAGGTCGAGCCCCTCGAGGGCGCGCCGGCCGATGACCTCGTGCGCGAGCTGCTTGATGCGGCCGGCAAAGGCGGGGTCGCCGCCCTCGCCCAGAAGCGGCCGCAGGTAGTCGCCGCGCTCGCGCACGCAGATGAGGAGCTCCGTCGCACCGGGGGCGGGACGGCCCTGGTCGAGCGCGGCACGCAGGTCGTCCAGGTGGCAGGCGGCCAGGCGTGCGAGCGGGGCGCGCAGCTCCATGAGCGCGGCCTCCTCGATCTGGTTCACGAGGTCGGGGATGTCCTTGAAGTGGGAGTAGAAGGTGCGCCGCGTGACGCCCGCGCGCTCGGTCACCGCGGTCACGGTGACGCGCGAGAGGTCACCTGTCTCGCCTATCTCACGGGCGAGGGCGTCTCGCAGGGCCTGCCGGGTGCGGACGCTGCGCCTGTCGGTGCTGAGCACGCATTCCTGCATGAGTGCCTTTCGACGTTTTTTCACAGCGTGCGTAGTATTACACAACCTGTGCAGAAATGAGGGCTGGCACAACATCTTCACGGGAGCGACGTCCCGGCATCAAAGATGTTGCCCAAAACCACGAGAAACCCGTCAAAACCGGCAGTCTTCAGGCCGCTCGCCGCGCCCAGCCCGCCGCGGACGTGCGATACTACCGTTGAGAGGGAGGTCTCATGAGAAAGCGCATCGTCATCGGACTTGTTGTCGTCACGGCGCTGGCGGCGCTTGCCGTGGCGGCCGTCTTGCTGGTCCCCCGCCTCACGACGACGCCCGAGCCGGAGCCCGAGTCACAGCCCGCGCTGGTGACGGAGGAGCCGGCCGAGGAGGCGCCGGCCGTGCAGGAGGAGGCCGCCACGCCCGTGACCATGGCCGAGGCCCCCGTCCACACCACGACCACCGCGAGCGGCCTCACCGTCACGGCTCCCGACGCGTTTCTGGATACCGAGCAGCTCGCCGACGTTGAGGCCCGCATCGCCGAGCTGGAGGCGAACGGCACCACCGTCTGCGTCTCTCTCACCGACCTCGCCACCCGTCGCGGCCTCTGGCGCAACACAGACCGCATCATGTACCCGGCCAGCAGCATCAAGGCCGTCTACTGCATCTACCTGTTCGAGACGCGCGGGGGCGCGGGCGGCCGGTCCGGGCTCGTCGAGCGCGCGCTCGTCAACTCCGACAACGAGGCCTACTACGACCTGTCCCTCACCTTTGGCTTCTCCCCCTGGGCCTCCTGGCTTCAGAGCCACGGGGCGCCGCAGACCGCGAGCGGGGCGTCGGGCTACAGCTACCCCGACACCACGGCCGGCGAGATGGCCGCCATCTGGGAGGAGATCTATCGCTACGGCACCTCCGACGAGGCAGGCGCCGCCGAGCTCTCGGGCTACCTCGCCCGAACGAACTTCTCCCCCATCGCCGAGGAGCTGCGCGACACCTACGAGGTGTGGAGCAAGCCCGGCTGGTACCCGGCCGACGCCAACGACATCGCCGCCACCAACGATGCCGGCATCGTCTTCTCGGACACCGGGGCCTACGTCATGGTGATCATGACCGACATGAGCTCCAATCTCGAGGCCATCAAGCCCCTGGTTGACGCGCTCGACGCGGCCCACACGACAATGTGCGGGGACGAGGTCGCCTACTACGAGTAGCGCCTCGTCGCGCGTCTAGAGCCGCGCCACGCTCTGCCGCTCCACAAAGGTCGTCGAGAGGTGCACGACACTCGTGTAGTCGTGCGACTCGCGCATGCGATCGACGAGCGTGCGCACCGCCAGTTCCCCCATCTCCCGGTTGGGGACGCGCATCGTGGAGAGCGGCGGGTTGGAGATGCTCGCAAAGGAGAGGTCGTCAAAGCCGAGCATCGAGACGTCGTCGGGCACCTTGATGCCGCGCTCCATCATCGCCCGCATGCAGCCCAGCGCCATGATGTCGTTCTCGACGAAGAAGGCCGTGGGCAGCGCCGGGTTTGTCGCCAGCCAGGCGCGCATTGCCTCGTAGGCGGAGTTGACGGTCGTGCCGACCTCCACGAGGAAGTCGGGGTCAATCGCGAGGTTGGCCTCGCGCATGGCGCGCCGATAGCCGCGCTCGCGCAGCGGGAAGTTCTTGATGCGATAGGACCCCGCGATGTAGCCGATCTCGCGATGCCCCATGTCAATGAGGTAGCTCACCCCGCGAAACGCCGAGTTCTCGTTGGAGGTCACAATGCTCTCGAGAAAGAGGTGGTCGCTCCAGCCGTCAACGACCACGAGCGGCACCTCCGAGCCGCGAAAAAGCTCGTAGTCCTCCTCGGCCATCTCGGTACCCAGCAGCACCACGGCGTTTGAGGTGTCGTGGATGATCTCATGGGCCTGGCGCGAGGCGGCCTGGCGGTCGGCGAGCTCGATCGTGGTGAAGGTCGTGCTCATGTCCTGGGCGCTTGCCGCGCGCTCCACGCCCTCGATGACACCGGTGTGAAACGTCCCCTCGTCGAGGATCTGCCCGTTCTTGCGCGCCAGGACAAAGTTCACGTGCGTCACCCGGCTCGGTCGGTCGTACCCGAGCTCGCGGGCGGCCTGCATGATGATGGCGGCCGTGTTCTTGTTCACGCCGCGTTTATGATTGAGCGCGTTGGAGACTGTGGCGGGCGAGAAGCCCGTTTTCCTGCTGATCTCTCGAACTCCCACGTTGCGCATGGTCCCCCCCGCCCCTTCTCGTCATCTAAACACAACTCATTTAACACCACAAAACGTTTTGTGCCACCGAGAAGGTCGCATTTTCGCCAGCCGGTTCCGCGGACGGGGTTCGTGTCCAGAAATCGCGGCCTTTGTCGCAGCGTGCTCTAGGAATTGTCACCCTTGTCCGGCGGCCATCTAGGAATTGCCGCCCTTGTTACGCGACGATCTAGGAATCTTGGCCCTTGTCGCGAGGTGTTCTAGGAATCTACATCCTTGTCCGGCGGCCATCTAGAAAACGTCACCCTTGTTACGCGACGCTCTAAGAATCGTCGCCCTTGTCTGAGCATGCTCCAAGAATTGCCGTCCTTGCCTGGCGGCACTCTAGAAAACGAGGGAGTTGCGCCGCTCTGGGTATCTGAAACCGGACAAGGGCGGGCTTTTTTAGACGACAGCCGAACAAGCACGAGTTTTTCTAGACGGCCTCCGGACAAAGGCGGCGTTTCCTAGACAGTCGCCGGACAAGGGCGGACTTTCCTAGAGGACCGTGCGACAAGGGCGGCGTTTTCTAGAGCAAGGCCGGCGTTTTCTAGACGATCATCGGGCAGAGGCGGCAATTCCTAGACGGCCGCCCGACAAGAGCGTCGAATCCGCGACTCCGAGTCATGCAGCGCGGGCCGCCCGCCCTTCTCGACCGGCAACTCCTGAGCTTGCTCAGCGAGCCGGCGAGAAGGGCGGGCGGCCCCTCGGGTGCGTATGAGGCGAGCGTCGCCTACTCGTTGTCGCCCGCGGTCATCTGCGTGGCGCTCACGGCGTCATCGGCGTCGGAGGCGTCGCGCCACTTCCAGTCGGTGAAGGCCGGGTGGTCGTAGCCGTTGTCAACGGCAAACTGGAACGCGTCAAGACGGAACTGCTCCCACTCCGCGATCTGGTCGGCCCACTTGTCGGCATCGAGCATGCGCAGGGCGTCGGCGGCGAGCGCCCAGCGGTCCATGTCGTTCACGCGGACCATGTCGAACGGCGTGGTCGTGGAGCCCTGCTCCTTGTAGCCGTGGACGTTGAAGTTGTCGTGGTTCGGGCGATCCCAGATGAGACGACGGATCGTGCCGGGATAGGCATGGAACGCAAAGAGCACGGGCTTGTCGGCCGTGAAGAGCTCGACGAACTTCTCGTCGGACATGGCCTTGTCGTTCTCGGAGGCGTTCTGGATGCTGAGCAGGTCGAGCACGTTCACAAAGCGCACCTTCACGCCAAGCTTGTCGAGAAGGTCGAGCGCGGCCATGGCCTCGCCGGTGGGAACGTCGCCGCAGCTGGCAAGCACGATGTCGGGCTCCTCGCCCTCGGCGGTGTTGGAGGCCCACGTCCACTCGGCGGCGCCAGCCTCGAGCTCGGCGCGCGCCTCGTCGAGCGTCACCCACGTGGGGGCCGGCTGCTTGCCCGCAAAGATCGCGTTCACGCAGTTCACGGACTGGTAGGCGCGCTCGGCCACGGCCAGCAGCAGGTTGGCGTCAGCCGGGTAGTAGATGTTCACCACGTGGTCGTTGTTGAAGTTCTTGTTGAGCAGGACGTCAACGAAGCCGGGGTCCTGGTGGGAGAAGCCGTTGTGGTCCTGACGCCAGACATGGCTGGAGAGCAGCATGTTGAGGCCGGAGATGGGGGCGCGCCAGTCGATGTGACGCACCGTGGCCTCGAGCCACTTGCAGTGCTGGTTGACCATGGAGTCAACGATGTGGACAAAGCTCTCGTAGGAGCTCCACAGGCCGGTGCGTCCGGTGAGGGTGTAGCCCTCCAGCAGGCCCTCGCACTGGTGCTCGGAGAGCTGCTCGATGACGTTGCCCACCGGCGACAGGTGCTCGTCGTTGGCGGGGTCGTCGTAGTTCCCCTCGCCAAACCACTGCTTGTCGGTCACCTGGTAGGACGGCTGCAGGCGGTTGGAGGCCGTCTCGTCCGGGCCAAAGATGCGGAAGGAGTCGCGGTTGCTGTTAATGAGCTCGGCCGTGTACTCGCCCAGGACGCGCGTGGCCTCAACGGCGCCAAAGCCGTGGCCCTTCTCGGCCACCGGCACCTCGTACTTGGACACGTCGGGCAGCTGGAGCGGCTTGCGGAGCTTGCCGCCGTTGGCGTTGGGGTTGGCGCCCAGGCGCAGGTCGCCGGTGGGCATGAACGAGGTGACCTCGGGACGGATGGCGCCCTTCTCGTCGAAGAGCTCCTCGGGCTTGTAGGACTCCATCCAGCCCTTGAGGATCTGGAAGTGGGCCTCGGTGTCGCGGGCGGAGGCCAGCGGCACCTGGTGCGCGCGCCAGGAGCCCTCGGTCTTCTTGCCGTCGATCTCCTTGGGGCACGTCCAGCCCTTGGGGGTGCGGAAGACGATCATCGGGTAGAACGGGCGGGACGCCTCGCCGGCGGCGACGCGGGTCTTGATGTCGCAGATCTCGTCGAAGACGGCCTCGAGCAGCGCGGCAAAGCGACGGTGGATCGAGGCGTGGTCCTCGTCGTCAAAGCCGGCGACAAAGTTGTAGGGGTGATAGCCCATGCCGCGGAAGAACTCGTCGCGCTCGGCGTCGGAGATGCGGGCGAGGATCGTGGGGTTGGCGATCTTGTAGCCGTTGAGGTGCAGGATCGGCAGCACGATGCCGTCGGTGAGCGGGTCCATGAACTTGTTGGTCTGCCAGGACGTGGCGAGCGGGCCCGTCTCGGCCTCGCCGTCGCCCACCACGGCCACCGCGAGCAGGCTCGGGTTGTCGAGCACCGCGCCGTAGGCGTGGGAGAGCGTGTAGCCGAGCTCGCCGCCCTCGTGGATGGAGCCGGGGGTCTCGGGCGCGTAGTGGCTGGGGATGCCGCCGGGGTAGGAGAACTGGCGGAAGAACTTCTGAAGGCCGGCCTCGTCATCGGTGATGTCGGGGCGCACCTCGCGGTAGGTGCCGTCGAGCAGGCTCTGCGCGGTGCCGGCCGGGCCGCCGTGACCGGGGCCCATCAGGAAGATCGCGTTCTGCTGGTGGTCGGCGATGAGGCGGTTGACGTGGCCAAAGAGGAAGTTGATGCCCGGCGTGGTGCCCCAGTGGCCCACCAGGCGGTGCTTGACGTCCTCACGGCTGAAGCTCTCGCGCATGAGCGGGTTGGAACGAAGGTAGATCTGCCCCACGGAGAGGTAGTTGGCGACGCGCCAGTAGCGGTCTACGGCCCTGAGCTCCTCCTCGGGGACCGGACCGTTCAGCTTCTTCCAGGGGGTTCCGATAACGGGATTTGCCATGCTTGCTCCTTTCCCACGCCCCTTCCTTGCGGGGCGCCTTTGGAACGATCGTGAGGGGGCGCGCCCTAGTGCGCGCCGCCCTGGCCGTAATAGGCGTTGGGACCGTGCTTGCGCAGGTAGTGCTTGTCCTGCAGGTACTGCGGGGCGGGCTCCACGTCGTGATTGAGCGCCTCGGTGCGCGTGGCCATCTTGCAGACCTCCTCGAGCACCACGGCATGGTAGACGGCCTGCGCCGCGTCCTTGCCCCAGGAGAAGGGGCCGTGGTTGCGCACCAGGCAGGCGGGCACGGCCACGGGGTCGATGCCGCGCTCCTCGAAGCCGGCCACGATGACGTTGCCCGTCTCAAGCTCGTAGGCGCGCTCGATCTCGTCCTCGGTGAGCCCGCGCATGCAGGGGATGGAACCGTAGAAGTAGTCGGCGTGCGTGGTGCCATAGGCGGGCACATCGCGACCGGCCTGCGCCCAGGACACGGCCCAGGAGGAGTGGGTGTGGACCACGCCACGGACCTTCTCGCCCCACGCGCGGTAGAGCGCGGCGTGGGTGGGCGTGTCCGAGGAGGGGTTGAGGTCGCCCTCCACGACCTTGCCGTCGAGGTCGCACACCACGAGATTCTCCGGCGTGAGCCTGTCATAGTCCACGCCGGACGGCTTGATCACGAACAGGCCCGTCTCCGGGTCGAGCTCGGATGCGTTGCCCCAGGTGAAGACAACCAGACCATGCTTGGGAAGGTCCATGTTGGCCTCATAGACCTTCTCGCGTAGCTCCTTGAGCATCATGTAAGGTCTCCTTTCTGGACGGAGGTGGGGAGGCCGCCGGGAAAGGGTGGCGGCCTCCCCGGAGGAGGCTAGTTGGCAAAGGCCTGCTCGGCGGCCTTCTCGGCCTCGTTGGCCTTGCGGAACGCGGCAAGGAACGCGCGATAGCCCTCGACGTCGGCAGCATCGGGCTCGAGCGTGGTTCCCTCCATGCCCGCAAAGACCTTGTTGGTGAGGTAGTCGGCGAGCGACTCGCCCTCCTCGTGGCGCGCCATGTAGGCGGCGGCGACGGCCTGGCCCCAGGCGCCGCCCTCGCCGGCGGTGGCCATGACGGTCACGGGCGCCTCGAGCGCGGCCGCGAGCAGGCTCTGGGCCACCTTGGGGGTCTTGAAGATGCCGCCGTGGCCGTAGAGCTTGTCGATCTTCACGTCCTCGGCGCGCAGGGCCTCGTTGCCCGCGGCCAGGGCGCCGAAGGCGGCCATGATGTTCATGCGCATGAAGTTGGCGATCGAGAAGTTCGCGTTCTGGCCGCGGACCACGAGCGGATAGCCCGTCTGGACGCCCATGACGGTCTCGCCCGAGATGAACGGGATGGAGACGAGGCCGCCGGCGTCCTTGTCGCCTTCGAGCGCGGCGTTGAAGAGCTTGACGTAGACCTCGCCCTTGTCGAGCTTGGTGCCCATGAGCTCGGAGAAGTCACAGAGCAGATCGACCCAGTCGTTGATGTCGGAGGTGCAGTTGTTGCAGTGCACCATGGCAACGGGATCGCCAACCGGCGTGGTCACGAGGTCGATCTCGGGCACGGTGGCGTCCTTGAGCGCGTGCTCCAGCACGACCATCGAGAAGACCGAGGTGCCCGCGGAGACGTTGCCGGTACGCGGCGCCACGGAGTTGGTGGCGATCATGCCGGTGCCGGCGTCGCCCTCGGGCGGGCAGAGCGGGCAGCCCGGCTCGAGGTCACCATCGGCATCGAGAAGCGCGGCGCCCTCGGCGGTGAGGTGGCCGGCGCACTCGCCCGCCACCAGGATCTTGGGCAGCAGGTCCTCGACCTTCCAGCTCACGCCCTTGGAGGCGACGAGCTCGTCGAACTTGGCGATCATCGCGGCGTCGTAGTCATGCGTGGTGGAATCGATCGGGAACATGCCCGAGGCGTCGCCGATCGAGAGGACCTTCTCGCCCGTGAGGCGCCAGTGCGCGTAGCCGGCGAGCGTGGTGAAGAAGGCGATGTGGGGAACGTGCTCCTCGCCGTTCAGGACGGCCTGGTAGATGTGGCTCACGCTCCAGCGCTCGGGCGTGTGGAACGCAAAGAGCTCGGAGAGCTCGTGGGCGGCCTGCGTGGTGGTGGTGTTGCGCCAGGTGCGGAACGGCACGAGCAGGTTGCCCTCGGCGTCAAACGGCAGGTAGCCGTGCATCATCGCGGAGATGCCGAGCGCGCCCACGCGCCTGAGCGTGACGCCGTACCTCTCGGCGACATCCCGCTTCATGGAGGCGTACGCGGCGGCGAGGCCCGCGAAGATCTCGTCGTCGCCGTAGGTCCAGTAGCCATCGACGAGCGAGTTCTCCCAGTCAAAGGCACCGATGGCGATGGGCTCGTTGTCGGAGCCAACCAGCACCGCCTTGATGCGCGTTGAGCCGTACTCGATGCCCAGAGCGGTGTTGCCGGACTCGATGTCGGCGACGATCTGTTCTTGCGTGAGTGCCATGTCTTTCTCCTTGCCTAAAGCCATGCCGAGAAGTGCGGCCGCGCCCCCGGGCGAGGACACGGCCGCGGAAAACGACGCGAAGGGGCAGCCCCTCGCTCCCTAGCGGTAGTAGACCTCGCCGAGCTTGAGGTCGCGCTTGAAGTCGCGGATGTTCGTGTTGGCGTCAATGACCACGCTCTCGATGCCCATCGCGTCCGCCCAGTCGATCATCTGGTCGGCGGTGAGGTCGAACGACATCGCCGTGTGGTGCGCGCCCCCGGCGTAGATCCAGGCCTCGGTGCCGACCTTGAGGTTGGGGCGCGGGGTCCAGAACACGGTGCCGGTGGGCAGCATCGGCATGGGCTTCTCGACCTTCTTGCAGTCCACGTCCTGAATGATCAGGCGGAAGCGGTTGCCCAGGTCGATGAGGGAGGTGGCGATGGCCGGGCCGGTCTTTGCGGTGAAGATCAGGCGCGCGGGGTCCTCGCGGTCGCCCATCGAGAGCGGCGTGGCGCGAATGGCGATCGTGCCCTCGGCGACGGACGGGTCGACCTCGGCCATGTGGGACTCGAGGATGCCGTCCTTGCCCGGGACCAGGTTGTAGGTGTAGTCCTCCATGAGGGCGGAGCCCTTGGCGTTCGGGTCGTTCGCGGTCATGACCTTCATGAGGCGCACCATCGCGGGGGTCTTCCAGTCGCCCTCCGGGCCAAAGCCGTAGCCCTTCTGCATGAGGCGCTGGATGGCGAGCGACGGAAGCTGCTTGAGACCGCCGAGATCGCCAAAGTGGTCAGAGAAGGCGTTGTAGTTGTGGTCCACGAGGAAGCGCTCGATGCCGATCTCCTGGGCCGCCTGGACCTCGACGTGACGACGGAACTCCTCGGGGTCGCGGCCGTCGAGCACGAGCTCGTAGGTGTCGTAGTACTCGTCCGTGAGGGCCTTGACCTCATCGGGCGTGACGGCCTCGACATAGGGCACGAGGTCGTTCACGGGCCAGGCGTCAACGGTCCAGCCAAAGACCTGCTGGGCCTCGACCTTGTCGCCGTCGGTGACGGCCACGTTGCGCATCGTGTCCGCGAAGCGGCACACGCGGATGTTGCGGGACTCGTTGATGCCAACGGCCACGCGCATCCACTGGCCGAGCTCGACGAGAACCGCCTCGTCCTGCCAGTACCCAAAGACCACCTTGTGGTTCCAGCGCATGCGGGCGAAGATGTGCCCGAGCTCGCGCTCGCCGTGGGCGGCCTGGTTCTCGTTCATGAAGTCCATGTCGATGGTGTCGTACGGGATCTCCTCGTTGTACTGCGTCGCGAACTGGCACAGCGGCTTGCGCAGGTCGCGCAGGCCCGCGATGTAGTTCTTGGACGGGGAGAACGTGTGCGCCCAGGTGATGATGCCTGCGCAGTCGGGGTCCATGTTGGCCTCGTTGAAGGTGGCCTGGATCACGTCGCTGGTGAGCAGGTTGGGCTTGAGCACCACCTCGTAGGGGATGCTGTCGGAGGCGTTGAGCGCGGCCACGACCTCGGCGGAGTGCTCGGCCACGTGGGCCAGCACCTCGTCACCGTAGAGGTCCTGGGTGCACGGGCAGAAGTAGAAGCGGTACTTCCTGGTCTCAAGCATGCCTGGTCCTTTCTGAGGCAGGGGTGCAAAACGTGGCCGTCAAGACGCGCGCTGCGCGCCAGGCGCCTCTGGGGCCCCGCCCCGAGGGTGCGGGACGGGGCGAGGGGAGGGGAAGGGGGACGCCGGCGCGGGCGCGGCGACGTCCCCACGGGGAACCGGGAAGGTCACTCGACCTGTTTCTTTCTCGCCAGGACAACACTCTGGATGACGAGGAACAGGCAGATCATCGCGGCCACGGTGATCTTGGACCACCAGGCGTCGGAGAAGCCGGCGGAGGAGACGATGTTCTGGATGGTGCCGAGCGACAGCACGCCGAAGAACGTGCCGATGATGTTGCCCACGCCACCGGAGAGCATCGTGCCGCCGATGATGGACGCCGCGATGGCGTTCATCTCCATGCCGTCCGCGTTGGTGACGGCGCCGGAGGCGGAGTGCATGATGTAGACGTAGCCGGCGATGCCCGCGAGCAGGCCGCTGATCAGGTGCGCGAGGAACAGCGAGCGCTTGGTGTTGATGCCGAGCATGAGGGCGCTCTGGCGGTTGCCGCCGAGGGCGTAGAAGCTGCGACCCAGGCTCGTCCAGCGCAGCATCACGAAGGCGAGCACCACAAGGATGAGCGCCACGGCCACGCCGATCTCCATGTAGGCCGGGACGAACGCGCCCGAGTTGTTGGGCGATCCCAAAAACGGAATCGTGATGCGGGCGTCCTTGAGGGCGAGGAACGCCTCGTTCTGCACGTTGAAGGGCTCGGCGTGGATGATCGTGGTCAGGCCGCGGGCGAAGAACATGCCGGCGAGCGTGACGATGAACGGCTGAATCTCGAGGTACGCCACCAGGAAGCCCTGAATCACACCAAAGGCGAGGCCGATGCCCAGCGAGATGGCGAGCGCCGTCACGGGGCTGCCGCCCTGGTAGTCGAGGTTAACCGCGCAGCACATGGTCACGAGGCCCACCACGCCGCCGACCGAGATGTCGATGCTGCCGCAGATCATGACGATCGAGAGGCCGATTGCCGTGATGATGAGCGAGGCGTTGGTGTTGAGGATGTTGAAGAACGTCTGCCACTTCAGGAAGCCCCTGCCCAGGCCGAACATGGCAAAGAGGTACATGGCGACGAATACGACGATGGTGATGGTAAGCAGGAGGTTGGTATCGGTGATGCTGCGCTTACCAGCAGCCTTCTTGAGCTCTGCCATCTTACTTTGCCACCTCCACTTCGGCCTGCTTGCCGCCGCGAATCTTCTTCCAGAAGGCGGAGAGCTTGGCGCGGACGATCGGGGCGCTCAGCACCACGAGGGCGATGACGACGATGGCCTTGTACGCCGGCAGGGCGGCGGAGGCGACGTTGAACTTGTAGAGCGTCGTGGTGAGGAACTGGATGATGTAGGCGCCGAGGATGGAGGAGCCCATGTTGAACTTGCCGCCGGAGAGCGCGTTGCCGCCCAGGGCGACGGCCAGGATGGCGTCCATCTCGATGTCGGCCGCGATCGTCTGGTAGTTGATCGTGTTGAGGCGGCTCACCTTGATGAGGGCGGCCACGGCCACGCACACGCCGAGGATGACGAAGGTCAGCCACTTGATGAACGTGGGGTTGAGGCCGTTCAGGCGCGACGCCTTCTCGTTGATGCCCACGGACTGGACGTAGAGGCCCAGGCTCGTGAACTTGAGCACGAGGAAGATGATCGCAAAGCACGCAATGGCGATGAAGCACGGGGTCGGGATGGGGATGCCCGGGATGAACCCGCCAAAGACGCCAAAGCCGGAGTCGGTGGGGATGATCGGCAGCTGGTTGTTGTTGATCCACGCGGCTATGGAGCGGCCGGCCGTGTAGAGAATCAGCGTGGCGACCATCGGCTGGACCTTGAAGATGGCGACCATCACGCCGTTGAAGGCACCGCAGAGCATGGCAACGAGCACGCCCACGAGAAACGCCACGATGATGGGCACCGCGAGCGTGTCGGGGTGGATGTTGCCGCCGCAGAGCATGGCGAGCATGGCGGAGCCGGCCACGGCGATCGTGGCGCCGACGGAGATGTCCTGGCCACCGGTGGCCGCCGTGACGAGCGTCATGCCGATCGCCAGGACGGCAAGCTCGGAGCCGTTGTTGAGGATGGAGATCAGCTGACCCGAGAGAACCGGGTTGCCCGAGCTGTCCTGCCCGAGCGTGATGGCGAAGAACGACGGGTCAGCAATGAGGTTGAACAGCACGAGCGCGAGAAGCGCCGCGATCGGGATGATCATCTGGCTGTGAAGCAGCCTCTTGAGGAAGTTGTCCTCCTTGTTCTTCTCGATCGTCACTTTGCCTCACCTCCCGCGATGGTGCTCATGATCTTGTTCTGGTTGAGGTCGGAGCCCGAGAGCTCGCCCACGACGTGGCGATCGCGCATGACGACGAGGCGCGAGCAGGTGCGGATCATCTCGTCGAGCTCGGAGGAGATGAACGTGACGCTCATGCCCTCGGAGGCGAGCTGGAGCACCAGCTTCTGGATGTCGACCTTGGTGCCGATGTCGATGCCGCGCGTGGGCTCGTCCAGGATCAGGTAGTCCGGGTGCGTGAAGAGCCAGCGCGCCAGGATGACCTTCTGCTGGTTGCCGCCGGAGAGCGACTTGATCGGCGTGTCGGCGGAGGCCGTCTTGACGTCGAGGAGCTTGATGTACTCGTCGGCGATCTTGTAGGTCTCGGCCTTGGAGAAGGGCCTCAGGAAGCCACGGAGCACCTGGGCGGCGAGGATGATGTTCTCGCGCACCGAGAGGTCGCCGATGATGCCGTCGCCCTTGCGGTCCTCGGGCAGGTAGGCGATGCCGTTCTTCATGGCGTCGAGCGGCTTGGTGACCTTGACGTCCTTGCCGGCCTTCTTGACCTTGCCGCCGGTGACGCGATCCGCGCCAAAGATGGCGCGCACGCACTCGGAGCGACCGGAGCCGAGCAGGCCCGTGAAGCCCGTGACCTCGCCCTTCTTGATGTGGAAGTCAAAGGGGTAGACGGCCGCGTTGCTCTTGAGGCCCTCGGCCTCGTAGACGAGCTCGTCGGCGTCGGCGCCGGAGTAGGTGGCGTAGTCGCCCTTGATGTCGGCCATGTCGTCCATCTGCTTGCCGAGCATGGCGGCGACGAGGTCTACGCGCGGCATCTTCTCGATCTCGTACTCGCCGACGAGCTGGCCGTCGCGCATGACCGTGATGCGGTCGCAGATCTCATAGACCTGGTCGAGGAAGTGCGTGACGAAGATGATGCCGACGCCACGGTCCTTGAGCTGGCGCATCATGCCAAAGAGCTTCTCGACCTCGGACTCGTCGAGCGACGAGGTGGGCTCGTCGAGGATGAGCACCTTGCAGTCCATGTCCACCGCGCGGGCGATGGCCACCATCTGCTGCATGGCGATCGAGCAGCTGCCGAGCTGCTGCTTGGCGCTCACGGGAATGCCGAGGTTCTGGAGGATCTTGTCCGCGTCCGCGTACATCTTCTTCCAGTTCTCGGTCTTCTTGTGGCCGCGGCCGATGTACATGTTCTCCGCCACGGTGAGGTTGGGGCAGAGCGTAATCTCCTGGTACACGGTGGCGATGCCGAGGTCCTGGGCGTCCTGCGGCGAGCGAATGGAGACCGCGCCGTCATGACCCTGCAGGTAGATGTCACCGCCGTCCTTCTCGTATACGCCGGTCAGAACCTTGATGAGCGTGGACTTGCCCGCGCCGTTCTCTCCCATGAGGGCGTGGACCTCGCCCGGGCGGAGCGTGAAGTCAACGTTCTGCAGCGCCTTGACGCCTGGGAAGTACTTGCAGATGCCCCGCATCTCAACGAGATGGTTCTCAGTCACCGGTAGTTCACCTCCTTGTCAATGGAGAGGGGCACGGCACCGACGTTCTGTCAGTTGCGTCGTGCCCCTCCGAGCGATCATTCAGCCTTGAGGCTATCGACCGGGCTTAGATGCCGTTCTCGTCGATGTACTCCTGCGTGACGTTGTCGCAGTCGGCGTAGCCCTCCTCCATGATGATCTTCTTCTCGGTGACCTCCTCACCGGCCTCGAGCTTGTCGATGATCTCGAGGATGGTGGAAGCCTGGTAGGGGTTGCACTGGCCGTCGTAGTTCCAGCGGCCGGCCATGACCTCCTCGAGGGCCCAGGTGTTGTGGTCAAAGCCCATGATGATGACGTCGCCGTCCTTGCCGTGGGTGATGCCGGCGGCGTCGAGGGCGGCAACGGCGCCCTTGGCCATGTCGTCGTTCTCGGCGTAGATGACGTTGAACGGGGTGCCGGCGTCGATCACGGACTGGGTGATCTGCTGGGCGGTCTCGGCGTTCCAGTCGGCGGCCTGCTGGGTCACGAGGTTCCAGCCGTTGGCCTCGACGGCCTTGTCGAGCGCGCCGGAGCGGCCGACCTGGGCGGCGGAGCCCATGACGCCCTGGATGTGGATGATGTTGTACTCGGAGAGGCCCTGGTCGGTCAGCCAGTCAACGGCGGTCTGGCCCTCGGCGTCCATGTCGGAGACGACGGCGGCCACGTAGAGGTCCTCGGGGGCGTCAACGACGCGGTCGAACAGGATGGTCTGGGTGCCGGCGTCCTTGGCGTCCTGGAGCGGGGTGTCCCAGCCGGCGGTGTCGGCGGCAGAGACGAGCAGGTACTTCACGCCGTTCTGGATGAACTGCTGAGCGGAGGCGATCTGCTCCTCGTTCTTCATGGAGTAGGCGAACTCGGCGCTGAAGCCGTTCTCCTCCGTGAAGGTCTCCTTCATGTCCTTGTCGTTGGCGGTACGGTAGCCGGACTCATTCGGATCGTTGTTGATGATGCCGACGGAGATGAGCTCGCCGGACCCGGAGGCATCGCCATCGGTCGCGGCGTCGCCGCCACCGCCGCCGCAGCCGACGAGAGCGAGCGTGCCACCAGCGAGGCCGGCGCCCTTCAGAAAGTTCCTTCTCGAGATGCTCATGTCCCTTTCCCCTTCCTTTGACACACCTTGTACCTGTCTCACGACAGCCTACTAACGATAAGTAAACACTCCCAATCATGTTTACTTACTACCAAACTCCAGCGCGCCCGCTCAGGCTCCGGGCGCCTCTCCCCTCGTGCCGTCCTCCGCGGGTGCCACTCCGCTTCCTCCCAGCAGGTATCTAACTGGTATTTTTCTTGGAAGCGTACCCGGCTCCAGCTGTGGGGCGTCGTTTCTTTCCTGCAATTGTCACTGGTTTAGTTTTACGCCTTGCTTACAGATGGGGCACTCCTCCACTCCGCCGAGCGGATGATATTCGCCTGTAAGCGGATTGTTTAGTAATTGTTTATATAGTTTGGGCCTGTTATTCGGACAAATGTTTACATCTGTTTATATCGATGGCATGTCCGGCAATCGGGCACGTCCAACGGAAAGGCCCAGCTCAAGAGCGCGTCTGACCCCGCTGGTTGCGCGTCCAGAGCCCCCAGAGGCCCCTGAGCGTCAGGGACTCGTCGACGATCACCTCGTGTCGCAGCAGCGCGGCCATCTCACGCGCGTTGCCGCCCGTCAGGACGATCGGCGCATCCAGGGCCGTCTCCGCGGCGATCGCATCCAGCAGCCCGTCGATCCTCGCGACCTCCCCGAGCACCACGCCCGACTCCATCGCGGCCCGCGTGCTGCGGCCCACCACCGAGGCGGGGGCCCGAAGCTCAATCAGGGGCAGGCGCGCCGCGGCCGCGCTGAGGGAGCGCGCCCCGAGCGCCACGCCCGGTGCGATGATGCCCCCGACAAACGTCCCGGACGCGTCCACGACCTCAAAGGTGGTGGTGGTCCCCAGGTCAACCACCACGACGGGCGCGCCGTAGGCGGCGCGCGCGCCCACCACGTCAGCCACGCGGTCGGCGCCAACCTCCGCCGGGTCGTCGTAGCCCATGCGGACGCCGCTCCTGAGCCCGGGCCCCACCACGAGTGGTCTTGTCGCGCACACGCGGGAGAGCGCCTCGCGCCATGCGCCCGAGAGGGGCGGCACCACGCAGCCGAGGATGGCCCCGTCGGGACGCTCGGCCCCGAGCGCGGGGAGCGCGTCTCTCAGGCGCAGCCACGCCTCGTCCGACGTGAGGCGCTCGGGCGTCGTGAGGCGCAGGGTCCCGCACAGCTCCTCGCCGCGGAAGAGCCCCAGCCTCGTGGCGGTATTGCCCACATCGACGGCGAGCACGCTCCTCTGGGCGGCATCTGTCATGGGACCTCCGAAGCTCGTCGTCCTTCTCGCGCAATCTCTATATACTGTAGCAGTCCACAGAAACCCGACTCCCCGCCAGGGGGAGCGGATATTCGAGGGAGCATATATGAGCAAGAGCGGCTCGCGCGCCTCGTGGCGCGGGCAGCTGAGCCCCGTTGGCATTGCCATCGGGTGCCTTGGCTGCGTCATCATCACGGCCTCGTCGGTCTACACCGCCCTCAAGATGGGCGCGCTGCCGTGGCCCACCATCTTCACCTCCATCGTCGCGCTGTTTTTGCTGCGGGCCTTTGGGCACCGCAGCCTCAACGAGGCCAACGTCACGCAGATCGTGATGTCGGCCGGCTCCATGGTGGCCGGCGGCCTTGCCTTCACCATCCCCGGCATCTGGATGCTCGGCCTCGCCGACGAGGTGAGCTGGGTTGAGATGCTCGTCGTGGCGCTGGCCGGCACGCTGCTGGGCCTCGTGTGCACGGCGGCGATCAGGCGGCGCTTCGTGGACGAGTCCGACCTGGAGTACCCCATCGGAACCGCCGCGGCCGAGACCCTCATGGCCACCAAGACCGGTGGCGTCACGGGCAGGAGGCTCTTTGGATCCATGGGCCTCGCGGGCCTCTGGTGCATCGCGCGCGACGCGCTGGGCTGGATGCCCTCGCTCGTGGCGCAGCTCCCCATCCCCGGCGTGAGCTTTGCCATCTACAACTCCCCGCAGATGCTCTCCGTGGGCTTTCTCGTGGGTGGCTTTGCCGTGGCGTTCTGGTTCCTGGGCGCGCTCGTGGGCAACTTCGGCATCATCGTGGGCGGGAGCGCCGCGGGCCTCTGGGACGTGGCCACCGCGCAGGGCATCGTCTCCAGCCTGGGCATGGGCCTCATGATGGGGTCCGGCGCGGGCGTGGTGCTCAAGGACATCCTGCCGCACGCGGCAGGGCTGCTGCGCGGGCGCGGCGCGTTTGCCGGCGAGAAAGGCCGGAGTGGGCGCCTCGACGGCGGGATCCTGGCTCTCATGGTGGCCGCCGCCGCGCTGCTCGTGTGCATCGGCCTTGGCCTCGGACCGGTCGTGGCGGTTGTCGTGGTTCTTCTCGCCTTCGTGACCACGATCATGAGCGCACAGTCCGTGGGCCAGACCGGCATCGACCCGATGGAGATCTTTGGCCTCATCGTGCTTCTTGCCGTGGCGGCGTTCTCTGACGCGAGCCGGGTGCAGCTCTTCTACGTGGCGGGCGTGGTGGCCGTGGCCTGCGGGCTGGCTGGCGACGTCATGAGCGACTTCAAGACGGGCGCGATCATCGGCACGAGCCCACGCGCCATGTGGGTGGGCCAGGCCATCGGCGCGCTGCTGGGCACCGTGGTCTCCGTGGCGGTGCTCGTCACGCTGTTCTCCGCCTATGGGCCGGGCGCCTTTGGCTCCGGGCAGATGTTCGTCTCCGCGCAGGCGAGCGTGGTGGCGACGATGGTCTCCGGCGTCCCGAGCGTGCCGGGCTTTGTGGTCGGGCTTCTGGGCGGCATCGCGCTCTACTGGGCGGGGCTGCCGGCAATGATGTTTGGCCTGGGCGTGTACCTGCCGTTCTACATGTCGCTCACCGCCGCGATCGGCGCCGGCGTCAAGTGGGTCTATGACCGCGCGTGCACGGCACGCGGCGTTACCGACTCCGAGGAGAAGGGCGTGGTCGTGGCGTCCGGCGTGCTCGGCGGCGAGTCGATCGTGGGCGTGGTGATCGCACTGGCAAGCGTGATGGGCGGACTAGCGGCGTAGGGCCCAGGCTCACGCATAGCGACGCGCCATCACGACGGCCTCGTCGAGATACCAGCCTCCGAAGAGGATGCAGTGCAGGAGCAGCGGAGCCAGCTGGTGCAGGCCGATGCGCTCGCGCCAGCCGTCCGCGAGCGGGGAGGCCTCGTTATAGCCTCGAAGCACCTCGTCAAGGAAGGGGTAGCCAAAGAGCGCGAGCATGGCGAGGTCCGTCTCCGCGTGCCCGCCATAGGCCATCGGGTCGATGAGAACGCCGCCGGTGGGCGATGCGGGGTCCGCGTCCCAGAGCACGTTGCCCGCCCAGAGGTCACCATGAAGGCGGGCGCAGGGGGCGCCGGCGTCCCGCACGAGCCGCGGCTGCGGGGCATCAAACTCCCCTGCCGCGAGGCGCGATGCCACGTGGTCGAAGATCGCCAGCTCGGACGGACCAAAGTCGCCCCGATCAACGAGCGTGTGCACATAGTTCATAAGGCGGTGCTCCGCAAAGAAGGCGCCCCAGCTCGCTGGGGCATCTTCACGCGTGACATAGGGCGTTCGGGCCCGGCCGCACCAAGGATTCCCGGACCAGCCGTCCGGGGCACATCCGTACCAGGGCGCGCCCGCGGCATGCGTACGTGCCAACGCGGCGCCAATGCGCCGGGCAGCCGCGACGGACGGCGTGCCCGTGGCCACGCGCTCCTCCACGAGCTCGTCCTCGGTGACGCTCAGCACGCGCGCCACGCGGATGCCGCCGACGGACTCCGCCTCGGCGAGCCAGCGCAGCGCCGCCGCCTCGCCGGGAAGGTTGTCCCCATACCCGGCGGTCTTCACGAACATCTCTGCCACAGCGCCCCCCATCGCATAAAACCGTCGCTCGTGCGACATTTGCCCGCCCGGCGGGGCAAAATGTGCGTTCGTGTACCATGATAAGCGCCCTAAGAGGGGGCGTTGATTCGAGCGGTTCTTGCTTCCGCAGGATTAGAAATCTGAATTTGAACTACTTACGTGTGACGGCCGGAATTCGTGCCGCACGAGCGGGCGTTTTGATCTCAGAGCAGCCGGCATGTAGCACGAGCGAGCGTTTTGCGCAGCCACGCCCTCTCGTTACCCGGAGCGTGCGGCCACACGTTAGAATTGCCTAACAAAATCGCACCCGAAAGGACGACCATGGCAGCCATCAACTACCAGACCGCGCGCTTCGAGGCCTCGTATGGCACCGTCGCGCAGCTCCCCGCGTCCACCACCCCCGAGGTGGCCGTGGCGGGACGCTCCAACGTGGGCAAGTCCTCGCTGCTCAACAAGCTCTTCGGGCGCAAGGGCCTCGTGAAGGTCTCCGCGACGCCCGGGAAGACCGCGAACATCAACTTCTTCGAGGTGGACGGCATTCGGTTTGTCGATCTGCCCGGATACGGCTTTGCCAAGGTCTCGCAGAAGGAGAAGCAGCGTTGGGCCGACCTCATCTCGGGGTACTTTGCCCAGGAGCGTAGCTTCAACCTGGTGATAGCCCTCGTGGACATCCGACACGACGCGCAGAGGCTGGACCACGAGATGGTCGCCTTCCTCCAAGAGAGCGAGCTCCCCTTCGTGGTCGCGCTCACCAAGGCGGACAAGCTCGGGCGCTCCAAGCAGACGCAGCAGGCGGCCGCCATCGCACGCCAGCTCGGTATCGGCCGCGAACAGGTGGTGATCACGTCTTCGGAGACGGGTCAGGGCATCGACGAACTGCGCCGCCGCATCTCCGAGGCGTGTCTGTAAAAACGGGACGGGTTCATTCGTGCTGCTCGTTTGGGACAGGCCTTAACCTCCGCCTTTGGGAGGCCTGTCCCTTTTGAGCGGCTCGTTTGAACCCGTCCCGTTTATGCAAGCACGCCGAGATGCTCGAGCAGGACTTTGAGACCGATCAGGATGAGCACGACGCCGCCCACGATGCTCGCGGGCTTCTCGTAGCGCGCGCCGAAGAAGTGCCCCACCGCCACGCCGACGAACGAGAGCGCAAAGGTAATGATGCCGATCAGCGAGACCGATGCCACGATGTCCACGCTGAGCGCGGCAAACGAGATGCCCGCGGCAAGGGCGTCGATCGAGGTGGCCACCGCCAGAATGAGGAACTCGCGCAGGTCGATGGCGCTCGTGTCCTCGCACCCGCAGCCCTCCTCGTCCTCGTGGAACGCCTCCCAGAGCATCTTCCCGCCGATGAACGCGAGCAGCACAAAGGCCACCCAGTGGTCCACCGGCCCGATGAGCCACATGAACTGGCTGCCAAGCGCCCAGCCGATGAGGGGCATGAGCGCCTGAAATCCGCCGAAGAAAAGCGCCAGCACCGCCGCCGTGCGCAGGTTGAGCCGACGCATCCCCAGCCCGCGGCAGATCGAGACGGCAAATGCGTCCATCGAAAGCCCCACGGCAATGAGCAGCAGCTCGACGATTCCCATGTCGTCCCCTCTCCCGCACCAAAAGAAAAGACTCGCGACAAGGGCCCTCCCCCTTGTCGCGAGTCTCGTTGATTAAGGCGCGCCAGGCGTCTCCGCCAGTGTGTTGACGTGCCGCACGCCACGCGGCGTGCCACTACTCCCTCGTGGGGCGCATCATACCACAGCCGCCCAGGTGGCAGAGACGCCGAGCCGTCGTTTCGGCCCTTCTGTTTCCAGCCTGCAAACCGCCCGTCTCCCGCCTTGCGCTCCATCACGCTAAAGCGTATAGTCGCCCTTGCGCTTTAGCAAAGTAAAGTACCCAGCCGAGAAGTACCTCGCGAAAGGACTCCCCATGCTGAACAGAAGGTCGTTCCTGTCCCTCGCCGCCGCTGGCCTCTCCTCCGTCGCGCTGGTCGGCTGCGGCAGCTCCCCCGCAACCGATGACGCAACCGACGCCGCACCCGAGTCCGTCGACACCGGCGCCGCCTCCACCGGCACCCTCATCGTTGGCTTTGACTCCTCCTACCCGCCCTACGGCTACGTGGGCGATGACGGCGAGTACACCGGCTTTGACCTGGAGCTCGCCCAAGAGGTCGCCACGCGCAACGACTGGGAGGTCCAGCTCGAGCCCGTGGACTGGGACGCCAAGGACACCATGCTCGACAGCGGCGCCATCAACTGCATCTGGAACGGCTTCACGATGGAGGGCCGCGAGGACGACTACACCTTCTCCGAGCCCTACATGATCAACGGCCAGGTCGTGGTCGTGCGCGCCGACTCCGGCATCACGAGCTTTGACGACCTCGCGGGCAAGGCCGTGATCACGCAGGTGGACTCCGCTGCCTACAACGTGCTCGCCGGCGAGGACGCCACGCAGGCCGAGCTCGCCGCCACCTTTGCCAGCCTCGAGACCATCGGAGACTACAACACCGCCTTCATGCAGCTCGAGTCCGGCGCCGTGGACGCCGTGGCCTGCGACCTCTCCATCGCCGCCTACCAGCTCGCCGCCAAGCCCGACGCCTATGTCCAGCTCGACGAGTTCCTCTCCGAGGAGCACTACGCCGTCGGCTTCAAGAAGGGCGACGACGCCACCGCCGACGTGGTCAACGAGACTCTGCGTGCCATGGACGAGGACGGCTTCGTCCAGGAGCTCTGCGACAAGTACGCGGCGGACGGCATCTCCTACGACAACTGGTGCCTCGCGTAGCGCACCAGAAGAATTCCTCCCCGGGATGCCCGAGCGGCGAGCCGCCTCGGGCATCCCGCGCATGAAGGGAACACCGTGGACTTCCTCACCATGACCGGCATGCTCAGCGAGGGCTTCCTCGTGAGCCTTCAAATCTTTGCCTTCACCTTGCTGGGCTCGCTGCCGCTCGGCATGCTCGTGGCCTTTGCGCGCATGAGCCGCTTCAAGCCGCTCGCGCTTCTCGCCCGCCTGTACATCTCTATCATGCGCGGCACCCCGCTCATGCTGCAGATGTTTGCCATCTACTTCGTTCCGTACTACGTCTTTGGCATCCGCCTCACCACCGACAGCAAGTGGTACGCCACGATCGTGGCCTTCATCATCAACTACGCCGCCTACTTCGCGGAGATCTACCGCTCCGGCATCCAGTCCATCCCGCGCGGCCAGCACGAGGCCGCCGAGGTCCTGGGCTACTCGCGCACGCAGACGTTTGTGCGCATCGTGCTGCCGCAGGTGGTCAAGCGCATCATGCCCTCCATGACCAACGAGGTCATCACGCTGGTCAAGGACACCTCGCTCGCCTTCTCCATCGGCGTCATCGAGATGTTCACCGTGGCCAAGCAGCTCGTGGCGAGCCAGGTGTCCATGCTGCCCTTTGCCATCGCGGCCGCGTTCTACTGGGTCTTCAACCTGCTCATTGACTTCGTCGCCGGGCGGATAGAGAGAAAGCTGGGCTACTACCATGACTAACGTCGAGAAGGGCGTGCGCCCCGTCGTCACGCTCGCGCACGCGCGCAAGAGCTTTGGCGCCAACGAGGTCCTGCGCGACATCTCCCTCTCCGTGGCCCCCGGCGAGGTCGTGGCCATCATCGGCCCGTCCGGCGGTGGCAAGTCCACGCTGCTGCGCTGCCTCACGCTGCTCGAGCGCCTGGACGGCGGTGACCTCTCCTACGAGGACGTGGAGGTGGCCCGCGGTGGCGCGTACGGCGACAAGAACGTGCTGGCCGCGGCCCGCGCCCGCTTTGGCCTGGTGTTCCAGAACTACAACCTCTTCCCGCACTTCTCGGTGCTGCGCAACGTGATGGACGCGCCCGTGTGCGTGCAGCACCGCCCGCGCGCCGAGGCCGAGGCCGAGGCCCGCGCGCTTCTTGCCAAGATGGGGCTCGCGGGCAACGAGGACAAGGTGCCCTGCCAGCTCTCCGGCGGCCAGCAGCAGCGCGCGAGCATCGCCCGCGCCCTGGCCCTGCACCCCGACATCGTCTACTTTGACGAACCCACGAGCGCGCTCGACCCTGAGCTCACGGCCGAGGTCCTGCGCGTCATCAAGGAGCTCGCCGCGGAGAACATGACGCTCGTGATCGTGACGCACGAGATGGGCTTCGCGCGCGAGGTCGCGGACCGCGTGATTTTCATGGACGGCGGCGTCATCGTGGAGGAGGGCCCGGCCGAGCAGGTCATCGACCACCCGCGCGAGGAGCGCACCCGCGCCTTTCTCGCCCAGCGGGAGGGGTAGGCGCTCGCTCGAGCGAATTCACGTCCACCCGGAAACGAACCCGTCCAATGCGCAAAATCGAGCACGCATTGGACGGGATTCTTTGGCACTTCGACCATCGCTCTGCAGCATGACTCGGCTAATTTAGTTCGCATGCTCTTCGATTCAGCAAACCTTCTTAGATTAGCCCGTCATAAACGTGTCAATCACCGTGATGCCATCCTCCTCAAACACAGGGAGCTTCCTGCCAGCACCTCCCTTCAACAGGCCTTCGCTATAAACGTAGCCATCGTTTCCGTTATTGCCCCGCACTCGAACAAGGTCGGGGAGGTTGTCCGACAGCGGGGTGTCTCCCGTGAAGGAGAACACCTCGACGTCTTCAGCCGACCCATAGGTCTGGCCGCGCTCGTTGATTTTGAAGTGCGTTACGACCTCCTCTTCAGGGGGCGCTTCGATTGGTGACGAGGCAACGCTCTCGCCCACGGTCACCGTCACGGCAACGAGCATGACCACTGCCAGGCACCCTGCAGCGAGCCGACCTGCGCGACGACGGCGCGGCGCGGCATCCTCCTCAGCGAGAAGCGCCGCCAGCTCTTCCCGAGAGTGGACGCCCAGCATTCGATAGCCGTTCGCGCGGGCCGAGCTCACGGTGCCAAGCGCGATGGAGAGCGCATCAGCGATCTCCGCCGAGCTGCAGCCGGCCACCACGAGGGCAAGCACGTCCGCCTGGGTCTCACTGAGCCCATGAGCGAGAAGGGCCACGCGCACGGCGTCATCTGCGGGAGTCGCGTCCGCAGACGAGTCCTTGTCCTTCTCGCCCAGCTCGGCGCCACCGCGCACACCGAGCTTGCGATAGGCACGCTGACGCAGGCTCCCCACGGTCGAAGCGCTCGCACCCATGACCTCAGCCGCAGCCGAAGCCGTCATGCCATGGACGGCGGAGCGCGCCGCGTCGCGCTCCCGGTCCGTGAGGCCGCGCTCCGCGAAGAGCCGCTCCACCTCGGGCGAAGCCTGGGGGATTCGAGAGCCGTCCATGCGCGCCTCCGTCCTTCTCGCCTGACGCGAGTATAGGACGCGCGGACAGCGCGCCCGTGGCAAACGCCATATGAACCTCAGTTGCCACGTCCCTTCTTGACGTTTGGGTTCACGGTTGAGCGCAAACGCGCACAACCGGAGCCACCACCTGCGCGTTTGCAAACGGATACTCACGGAACCACGGAAAAATGAACCCAAACTTCGCGGAGGGGTCGTCGAGCATCCGCGGAGGCCGGCTACTCCGCGCTCTTGAGGGCGCCCACCATGTCCACGCGGTCGAGCGCGCGGTTGGTGATAAGGTTCACCACCAGCGTAAACGCAAAGGCCATGGCGGCGGCGATCACGTACGTGAGCGGGTCCACCACCACGTCGAAGTAGAGCGACGGCATGCGCAGAATCCACGTGAGGCTGCGCGCCAGCGCGTATCCCAGCGGCAAGCCGATGACCACGCCGATCCCGGTGAGGATGAGCGTCTCGGTGTTGATGTAGCGGTGGACCTCGGGACGCTTGAAGCCCAGGACCTTGAGGGTGGCGAGCTCGCGCTCGCGCTCGGAGATGTTGGTGTTGGACAGCGTGAAGACCACGGTGAACGCCAGCGCCGCCGCCAGCACGATAACCACGTAGACCACGGTGTTGATCAGCGTGAAGGCGCTCGAGAAGTCGTTCACCAGCTTCTGCGTGGAGACCACGGAGAGATAGCGCCCGTCCTCGGAGAGCCGCTCCGAGAGCGCGACCTGCTCGTCCGCCGAGCCCGTCAGGTGGGCGAGCAGCCCGTTGGGCTCCAGCTCCTCCCCGAACGCGTCCTCGTAGGCCCCCTCGGTCATGTAGAGGGTGTTGCCCAGGTAGTTGAGGACGATCGCGCCCGGCGCGGCCGCGCCCTCGGCGAGCGTGGAGTCCTGCAGGCCCAGCTCGTCACCTACGGCAAAGCCCATGACCTGCTCCGCGTTCTTGGTGATGGCAACCTGCGCATCGTCCAGCGAGACCTCGGAGCCGTCGTCGGCGACGAGGCTAACGTAGCCCTCCAGGCTCTCCCCCTCCGGCACCACCACGAGCTGCACGGTCTCCTGATCGTCCCCGTAGCTCACGGTGAGGTTGTCGATGTAGACGCGCACGAGGTCGGAGACGCCGGCGTCCGCGGCGAGGTCGTTGGCGGCGGCATCCAGGTCGTCGGCGGAGGTCACCGCCATGAGGTCGTAGCCGACCACGCCCACATCGCCGTACTGGCGCGGCGAGAGCGAGAGCACCGTGTCGCGGATGCCAAAGCCCGTGACGAGCAGCGCCACGCAGCCCGCCACGCCGAGCGTGGTCATGAAGAAGCGCTGCTTGTAGCGGAAGAGGTTGCGCGCCGTGACCTTGTTCAGGAAGCTCATCCGCCGCCAGAGGGGCCCGATGTGCTCGAGGAAGATGCGCGACCCGGCCTTGGGCGCCTTGGGCAGCATGAGGGAGGCGGGCGTCTCGCGCAGCTCGTGGCGACAGGTGAGCGTCGTCGCTCCCACGATGCCCACGGTGAAGAGCAGAAGCGAGACCACCGAGTACGCCGCGTCGAAGCCGTAGACAAAGCCCGGCAGCGCGTACATGGTCGAGAAGATCGTGAAGATGATGGCCGGCAGCACGACGAAGCCGAGCAGCGTGCCCACGAGCCAGCCGAGCGCGCACGCCGCCAGCGCGTAGAGCACGTACTTGGAGAGGATGCGCCCGCGACCGTACCCGAGCGCCTTGTAGACGCCGATGAGCCCGCGCTCCTCCTCGACCATGCGCGTCATCGTGGTGAGGCTGATGAGCACCGCCACCACGAAGAAGACGACCGGCAGCACCGTGCCGATGGCCTCGATCGAGGAGGCGTCGGAGTCCACGCTCGCGTAGCTCGAGAGGCTGGAGCGGTCCTGCACGTACCAGGTGGCGTCGGGGATGTCTTCAATCTCCTGACGGGCGTCCGCGATCTCCGTGAGCGCGTCGTCACGCTCCTGCTCGAAGGTGGCGCGGCCCTCGTCGAGCTCTTTCTGGCCGTCGGCGATCTCGGCGAGCGCGTCGTCGAGCTGCGCCTGCGCGTCCGCGAGCTGAGCCAGGGCGTCGGCGCGCTGGCGGTCGAGCTCGGCCTGGCCCTCGGCGAGCTGGGAGCGGCCGTCGGCAATCTGCGCGGCGCTCTGGTCGAGAAGGGCGCGAGCGCTCTCGAGCTGGGCGCGCCCGTCGGAGAGCTCCTGCCAGCCCTGGTCGATGCGCGCCTGCTGCGCGGCGAACTCGGCCTCCACGGCGCCTCTCGCCTGGTCAATCGCCGGGTTGAGCTGGTCGAGACCCGCCTGGGCCTGCGCGAGGCCAGATGCTGCCCGGATGCGTCCGCTCGCCAGGGCAGTGGCGCCCTGGCCGTCCGCGGCGCCATCGCGTCCGAACGAGACGAGCTGGTCGAGGCTCGCCTGGTAGCCGGCATAGGTCTCCCGCTGGGTTCGCAGGGCGTCGCGCTGACCCCGGAGCTCCTCGCGGTCTCCCCGCTGGCCCTCGAGCGTCCCCTCGAGCTCGGACTTCTGGTCGAGGAGCCCCGCAAGGTCAGGCGACTCGGGGTCAGACGCCTGGAGTCCCTCGATCTTTTCCGTAAGCTCCGCGAGCTTCCCCTCGTTTTCCCCAATGGCCAGCTCGAGGTCCCCAAGCTGACCATCGAGTTTCTCAATCTCCGCGTCGAGTCCGCCCAGCTGCCCCGCAAGGAGCGACGAGAAGGGCGCGAGCTTTTCCGCCGTCTGGGAGAGCGCGTCTGCGTAGGCGGTGGTAGCAGCAGCCGCGGCCTCCTCGTCCGACGGGTCCACGGCCTCGACGGCGGCCCACGCCTCACGCGCCTGCGTCGCCAGCGCGCCAAGTCCCATATCAGAGCCCATCATGCCCTTGAGCACCGCGGCCAGCTGGTCGATGCCCGAGGCAATGCTCTCGGCGGTGTCGTCGAGCGACGCGATCGTTCCTGGCAGCGAGTCCGCCGCCGCCTGCGCCTCGTCGCGCTGCGCCTCGAGGTCGCCGATCGTGACGCCGTCCGCGACCTCGATGCCGCTCACGTTGGCCCGCGCGGCGTCGAGGGCAGACTGGCCGTCGCGGAGCTGCCGCTCGGCGCCGGGGAGCGCCGCCTCGTACGCGGCAAGCCCGGCCTCGTACTCCGCGAGGCCCGCCTCGTACTCCGCGGCGCCGTCCTCGAGCGCGCGACGGCTCTCGTCGATCGTGGCCTGCGCGTCGTCGAGCTGCGCCATCGCGTCCTCGCGCTGCTCGTCGAGCTCGCGCTGGCCGTCGGCCACCTCGGCGCGGCCCTCGTCGAGCTCGCGCTGCGCGTCGTCGAGCTCGGCCTCGGCGTCGGCAAGCTCCTCGAGCGCCTCGGCCTCCGCCTCGTCGACCTCCTCGTTCGCGTCCGAGCGAATTTGGTCTCCGCGGGCGCGCTCGCGCTCGGCACGCGCGTCCTCCACGCTCTGAAACACCTCGTCGACGGTCCCCTCGTACTCCGCCGAGTAGCACAGCGGCGCCTCCGCGCCCTCGACCATGACGTAGGCCACGGTGTAGACGCTCGGGTCGATGACCTCATCGGCCACCACGAAGAACGAGTACTGCGAGCCGCCGCTCGAGCGGAACGACATCGTGCCCTCGCCCGCGTTGATCTCCATCGGGTCGAGCACCGAGCCCACGATCGTGTACCCGCCGCGCTCGAAGACCTCGGCCGACTCCGCGTCCAGCGCGTCGAGCCCCTCGTCCTTCTCGGCGCCATCGTCCGCCTCGTCGTCCCCGTGGAAGCTCACCTGGTCGCCGATCGAGAGCCCCGAGTCCTTGAGATAGCGCTGGGTGACGGCCACCTCGCCCGGAGCCTCGGGCAGGCGCCCCTCCAGCACGAGCGGCTCGTTCAGGCCGCTCGGCGAGAGCGCCTTGACGTCCACCTTCTCGGACGACGAGCCCACCGTCGTGTAGACGGTCTCCGACCAGCCGCCCTCTGCGCCCTCCACGCCGTCGAGCGCCGCGAGCGCCGCCACGTCCTCATCCGTGAGGCCGAGCGTCGACTGCACGCGCACGTCGAAGAGGCTCTGCTCGTCAAAGAAGCGGTCCGCCGAGTTGCGCAGGTCGACGCAGGCGGCACGCAGGCCCACGAGCATCGTGACGCCGAGTGCCGTGATCGTGGTCAGCGCCACGAAGCGCTTGAGGCTCCCGCGCACCGTGCGCAGGATGCCCTTGGCAAAGGCGGACGTGTCGCGGCGGCCGGCCATGCGCTACCACTCGATCTCCGCGATCGGCTTGGGTGCGGGGTTCACGGTCATGGACGTGACGCGCCCGCTCTTGAAGCGAATGAGGCGGTCGGCCATGTCCGCGAGCGCCGCGTTGTGCGTGACGATCACGACCGTGATCCCCTCCACGCGGCACATGTCCTGCAGAAGCTGCAGGATCTGCTTGCCCGTCTGGTAGTCGAGGGCGCCCGTGGGCTCGTCGCAGAGCAGCAGCTTGGGGTTCTTGGCCAGGGCGCGCGCGATGGAGACGCGCTGCTGCTCGCCGCCGGAGAGCTGCGCCGGAAAGTTGGCCAGGCGCTCGGCGAGGCCCACCTTGGCGAGGGTCTCCTCGGGGTCGAGCGAGTCCGGGCAGATCTGCGTGGCCAGCTCCACGTTCTCGAGCGCCGTGAGGTTGGGCACGAGGTTGTAGAACTGAAAGACAAAGCCCACGTCAGCACGGCGGTACAGCACGAGGTCGTTCTCGCCCGCCGTCGAGATGTCGCGCCCATCGACGACCACCCGGCCCGACGTGGCGCTATCCATGCCGCCCAGGATGTTGAGCGCGGTGGTCTTGCCCGCGCCCGATGCGCCCAGGATCACGGCCAGCTCGCCCTTCTCCACCACAAAGCTCGCCCCGTCCAGGGCATTGATCCTGGCGTCACCCTCGCCGTAGGTCCGCACGACGTCCGTGAACTCGATGTAGGCCATCCCAGCTCCGATTGCTCGACAGCGTGTTGTCTAAACCGAAGTATACTGGTGGCGCCAGACGAGAAGAACCCGCGCTCGACACCTCCCGCGCAACTGTCGCGCCCTTCTCGCCACGTCCACAAAGCTGGAGGCAACCATGAGAAAGCAGCCGCAGGTCACCGAGCAGACGCGCGCCAACCTGCGCCAGGCGTTTTGGGAGCTCTATGCCGAGCGCCCCGTGGAGAAGATCTCCGTGCGCGAGATCACCGACCGCGCCGGCTACAATCGCGCGACCTTCTACCTCTACTATCACGACGTCTACGAGCTGCTCGAGGAGATCGAGGGCGCGGTGCTGGGCAACATCGAGCGCCTGGTGCAGGAGCGCCTGCTCCAGGGGGAGCGCCTCGACTTCTCGCAGCACATGGGCCTCATCCTGCGCCTCGCGCAGCGCTCGCGCGACTACACGCGCGTGCTGCTCGGCCCGCACGGCGACCCGGCGTTCTCGCGGCGGCTCAAGGAGATCATCAGCCCGCTCGTTGACCGCTTCTTCCTGCCTGATGTTGAGATGGACGAGCGGTCGCGCGGCGTCGTTCGCGAGTTCTATCTCTCCGGCATCCTGGCCATCATCCGGATGTGGACCGCCGAGGATGACCCCATGCCCATCGACCAGCTCATCCAGGTGGTCATGCGCATCGTGCGGTGACGCGCGGCTCGGCCAGCTCCCGGAACGATCAGTTCTTGCGGAAGAACGCGAGCGCGATGGCGCCCGGCCCCACGTGCGTGCCGATCGTGGCGCCCACGGACGTGATCGGCAGCTCGTCCTCGGCGACCCGGCCCTCCCAGATGGCGCGGTTGTCGTCCAGGTACTTCCGCAGCACCTTGTCCGAGAGGCCCGTGTAGCCGAGAAGGACCGGCATGTCGAAGTCGATTCCGAATTTCTCGACCTGCTGGTGCAGCTGGCTGCGGCCGTTCTTGGAGCCGCGCGCCTTGCCGAGCATCACGACCTCGCCGTTCTCCACGCCCACGACCGGCTTGATCGAGAGCACCTCGCCAATCATGCCCACGCTCTTGGGGATGCGGCCGCCGCGGCGCAGGTACTCCAGCGTGTCGAGCAGCGCGAGCAGGCAGACGCGGCCCACGGCGGCCTCGACCCGCTTGGCGATCTCGGCGGCGCCGAGCCCCTCGTCCGCGAGGCGCAGCGCGTACTGGACGAGGATGCCCTGGCCGATCGTGGCGTTCTTGCCGTCCACCACATGGACCTCGGGGTAGTCCGCCGCCGCGGTCGCGGCGCTCTGGTAGGTGCCGGAGAGCGCCGAGGACAGCGTGATCACCACGGCCTCCTCGCCCGCTGCGCGCACCTGGTCAAAGATCTGCTGGTAGGCGAAGGGCGTGGCCTGGCTCGTCTTGGGCAGCTCGTCACTCTCGACGAGCAGCTCGTAGAAGCGTTCGTTGGTGAGGTCCACGCCGTCGGCGTAGGTGGTGTCGCCGAAGGTGATGCCCAGCGGCAGCACCGTGAGGCGCGGGTCGCTCTGGTCGGGGATGTCGAAGCCGGAGTCGGTGATGATGCGGACGGCCATGGTCTTCCCTTCTTCCCGCCCAGCCAGACCGGGGAGCGCTAGCGCCCGATGGTCCTGAGCTTCTCGAGGATGTGGTTGAGCGAATCGTACATCTGCAGGCGCTGGCGCGCGGCAAGCTCGCCGCCAGCCTCGTCAAGGACTCGGTGAATGATGTCGTCGAGCGGGCGCGCGGCCTCACGGCCCTTCTCGGTCAGGCGGATGGGCGCCCGGTAGCGCGAGCCCTCGTCCTCCTCCGAGCCCACCTCCACAAAGCCGTCGTCGGCGAGGTGCGCCACGGTGCGCGAGACCGCAGCGCGGCTCACGTCCACCAGGCGCGCGAGCTCGGCCGCGGTGAGGCCCTCAGGGTGCTTGACCAGGTAATAGAGGCACATGACGTCCGAGCCGCGAAACCCCAGCCGGCGGGCCTCGGCGGTCTTGATGCGCTGGATCTCTTTGTTCAGCGCACTGATGATGCCCACGAAGTCCTCGAAACGGGTCTCCCCCACGACGCCTCCCCCGTTGCCTGTTAACTGGTCAACAGTATGGACGGAGTTGTTACCCTGTCAACATTTTCGGCGGCCTCACCACGGTTCCGCCACGCCGCTCGGCCGCGCCGGTCTTCTCGCCCGCGCAACCGGGTATCTCAGAGAAAGCGAGAAGGGCGGCGGCATGAACCTCTTTGACTACCTAGACACGGCGCTGGAGACCTTTGACGAGCGCCCGCTGGGTCCCGTGGACTCGGCGGCGCTCTCGCAGTTCTGCATGGTGCGCGGCGAGGGCGTCATCCCCGACGCGCTGTGGCGCGGCGGGCCGCTGGAGCGCCTGCGCGCGCGGGCTCGCCGGCCGGTGCGCTTCTCCGACCTGCTGCGGGCCGAGCGCTTTGGCGACCTCTTCTGCGGGCTGGCCCCCGACGGGGTGAAGCGCGAGCTGGCGGCGCTCGTGGCGAGCCCGCGCTTTCGCGACCTGGAGCTGCGCGACTACGCCTCGCGCTTTGACGAGGCCGAGCACGTGCAGTTCTCGGCGACGACCTTTGTGTGGCGCTCGCCCGCGGGCCGCGAGCGCGACTTTGCCTACGTGGGCTTTCGCGGGACCGACGACACCTTCACCGGCTGGCGCGAGAACTTTGACATGGCCGTGGACCCACCCGTGCCGGCGCAGCGCATGGCCGCCGACTACCTGCGATCCGTTGCCCGCCACCTGCCGAGACGCCTTTTCGTGGGCGGTCACTCCAAGGGCGGCAACCTCGCCACCTACGCGACGCTGCGCGCGCCGGAGGAGGTCCGCGCGCGAATCGAGCGTGTCTTTGACCACGACGGCCCCGGCTTCAAGGCGGGGTTTCTCGCCGAGAGGGACTTCGAGCCCGTGCGCGCCCTCATCCACCGGACCGTTCCCGAAGAGTCGGTCGTGGGCATGCTCATGGACACGCCAATCGCGCCGCACGTGGTCCGCAGCTCTGCGCGCGGCGTAGAGCAGCACAGCATCTTCACCTGGGAGGTCGCGGGCGACGACTTTGCCTACGCCGAGGGCCTGGCTCCGTCGGCCGTCTTCACGCACGACCTGATGGACGACTGGCTCGCATCGCTCTCGCCCGAGGAGACGCCGCGCGTGGTGGACGCGCTCTTCCGCGCGCTCGAGGCGTCCGGCGCGCCGAGCGTGGGGGCCGTGATCTTCAGCGGGGCAGACGCGCCCGCGCTGCTCACAAAGGCCGCGCGCAACCTCGACCAAGAGTCGCGCGACGTGCTGCTCCCCGCACTCGGAAAGCTCGCGGCGTCGGCGGCGCGTGCCGGGGCGAAGGGGCTCTCGGAGCTGTTCTAGCGACCGTCAGGCGAGAAGGGCGGGGCGCTCGCGATGAGCCGCCCCGCCCCGATTGACTCGTGTGCGCCGTTAGTTAGTCGTCGTCGCGATCGTCGTCATCGTCCCTGTCGTCCCGGTCGTCCTGGACATCGTCGCGATCGTCATCCCAATCGTCGGCGTCATCCCAATCGTCGCGATCGTCATCCCAATCGTCGGCGTCATCCCGATCGTCGCGATCGTCATCCCGATCGTCGGCGTCATCCCGATCGTCGGCGTCATCCCGATCGTTGTCACGATCGTAGCGGTCATCGTGCCAGTCGTCCCAGGAGCCGCGCTCGGCCCAGTCGTCGTTCCCGTCGACGTCAGCCTCGAGAACCTTGCCGGTCCTCGCGTCAACCTCGTACTCGTACTCAACGCCACCCGAGGTGAACTCGAGCTCGTAGATACCGTCGTCAAGCTCGTACTCATGGTCGTTGAACGACGCCTCGCTCAGGCCGAGTTGGGCGAGCACGATGTCCTTGGCGGCGTCGATCCCAATGTAGCCGCGCTCGTCGAGCTGCTCCGGGGCAACGGCGAGCGCATCGGACTGCAGGCCAAAGCCGCCAACGGTCGAGCGAACGTCGCTCTCAATCCCCGCGAGGAAGTCGTCCCCCGGATACTCCGACCCCTGCTCGAGCTTGACGACGACATTGCGGTCGTGGCCGTCAATCGTCTGGTTGAAGTGTCCGGACTCGTAGATCTCGGTCACGAGCTCGGACACGACCTCTCGGCACTCCCTGCCCTCGAACCCGCTGTAGTCGTCCGCGATGCCCCTGCCCTCGTCGTTGACGCCCTCGACCTCGGTCACGAGGCCACGCTCGTCATACTCGACCTCGATCTCGGGGTTGACGCTCAGAAGCAAGACACCCGCCGCCCTCGTCGAAGCCGTCTCCGCAGACGATCCCGCCGGGGAGCTCTGGGCGGCCCCCAAATTCGTACCGCACCCTCCCAGGGTTGCCACTAGAGCGGCGCCGACGGCCGCGGTCGCGATGATGCCCCTCATCTTCAGGCTCGTGGTCTTCATGGTGTCCTCCTTGGTGGTTGAGCCCTTTTCTTGCCGTACGGTGAGAGAATGCGCGGGCGCTCCCTCAAAAGCGGGGTCGCCCGAAAACTTTTTTCACCCGGCTAGTCGTCATCGTCATCATCATCGTCATCATCATCATCGTCTTCGTCGTCGTCATCCCAGTCATCGTCATCCCAGTCGTCGTTATCGTCGTCATAAACGACCTGCTCCGGCGCAGGGACGGCCTCTTCTGTCACGGGTTGCCCGAGCGACGTCTCCCCAGATGTCGTTGCGGCGTCGCCCTCGCTCGTCTCGCGCTCGGGAACAACCGGCTGCTCAAGGTGTACCTCGAGCTCGATGATGAGACGGTCCTCCGTCGCGATGCGCCACTCCTCGTCGTCGGACTCAACCGTAATCTGAATCGTCCCGCCGGGCACGAGGTAGCCCTGCTCCTTTGCGCGCACCGCCAGATCGTCCGACACCTCGTCAATCGTGCGCCCGTAGTACGAGAAGCCCTCGACGAGCTTCTCGCCATCCTCGTTGTCCCCTTCGAGCCCGACCACGCGGTCAAAGTGGTTGACGTCGATGTCGACCTCGGGGTTGATGCTCATGTGGACCGTACCGATGGGCGTCTGCCATACCGCAAAGCCGCCGATGACAAGTGCGCACAGGCACGCGGCCGCCGCAAGCGCCGCAGCAAGGCCCCGCCGCGCCCTTCTCGGCCTTGTCTGCTCGAACGACAGGACTGCGGCATCGAAGGTCACAACGTCATCGAGCCTTTGTCCCACCTCGTATCCGAGGTTGGGCACGCGGACGAATCTCCCCCGCTCGTCCAGAACCACGGCATAGGCCGGATGGCACTCCATGACGAGGTAGCTCATCGCCCATCACCCCCTGCCGGGACAATCCTTCGCAGGTGCCCGCGAATGATCTCAAACCCATTTGTAAAGGCGAGAAGAACGGCCACGAGGTAACGGCGATGGCGCTCGATCGTCTTTCTCTCCACCCCCGCGCCGCGGGCGAGCTCCGCCATGGGCAGCTTCTTCGTCTGCAGCAGGCGGTCGAGCAGCTCCGGGTTCTTGCGCGCACAGTCAAGCACGCGCTGGCACGCTTCGAGCGTGCGCTGCTGCTTGGGACAGTTCTCGGAAACGTCGAGGAAGGTCAGGCCGAAGGACTCGAGCTCCGCGGCAAACTGGGCGATCTCCTGACGGGATGCCTCCCGCGTCTGGCGCTCGTCGAGCTCGTCCCGCTCAGAGGCAATCGTCTCCACAAGCGTGCGCTCGTCCCCCTCACCGCCGTCGGAGCGCCTCTCGTCGAGGGAGATGACTTCGGCATGGCGGCGCTCCCTGCGCGCAAAGTCCAGGAGACGGTGGCGCACGCTCATCGACGCGAACGCCAAAAATGCCCCTCGCGCCCGATTGTACGAGAGCACCGCCTCGTGGAATGCGAACATGGCAATCCCCAGCTCGTCGTCTCTTCCCTGCTGCGGCGACCGACCCATGAACTTGGCGGTCTCCGCCTTGATGAACGGGAGATAGTCACGCACCAGGTCATCCGCGCAACGAGGGTCCCGTTTTGCCGCAAGGACCCGAGCCACCAGATCCCTGTCCCGTTTCATCGTGTCCTCCATGTGAAAGAATGCGCACGGCACGCCCCGATTTCGGGGTCGCAGCGAAAGTTGTCCGAGCACCTCAGGTTACCGGCCCAAAAAGGCCCGAGTGTAAGCCATGCGTAAGCAACGGCGAGAGGCATGCCGTTCCGTGAAAGGCGCACAATGGAGGGTGAGAAGAGCCGTCCGCTAGGGGGGTGCGCATGCCCACGCCGATCGACATACTCCGCGAGACCTTTGGCTACCCGGAGTTTCGTCCCCATCAGGCGGAGATCGTGGACGCCGCGCTCTCGGGCCGCGACGTTCTCGCCGTCATGCCCACCTCCGCCGGCAAGTCGATCTGCTACCAGGTTCCGGCGCTACTGCTGGACGGGCTCGCGATCGTGGTCTCCCCGCTCATCTCGCTCATGGCGGACCAAGTGGGAGCGCTGCGCCAGATGGGCGTGGCGGCGAGCTGCCTCAACTCCACGCTTTCCGCCGGCGAGCGCACGGGCGTCCTCCACGGCGCAGCCTCCGGGGCGCTGCGCCTCGTCTACGTGGCGCCCGAGCGGCTTGATGACCCCGCCTTCGTGGAGACCGTCGCCGCGCGCGGCGTGAGCCTGCTCGCCGTGGACGAGGCGCACTGCATCTCCCAGTGGGGCAACGACTTCAGACCCAGCTACCAGCGAATCATTGACTTTCTGGAAGCCCTCCCCCATCGGCCGCCGGTCATGGCGCTCACGGCGACGGCCACCCGCGCCGTCCGCCGCGACATCCGGGAGGCGCTCGCGCTGCGCGACCCGCTCGTGGTTCTCGCCAGCTTTGACCGACCCAACCTGTTCTTCTCCGTGGAGCGCCCGCGCGGGCGCGCCGAGAAGGACCGTGCGCTCGCATCCTTCTGCCGCGCTCGCGCCGACCGCTCCGGCATCGTCTACTGCTCGAGCCGGCGCGCGGTGGAGGAGGTCTGCGACCTGTTGCGAGACGAGGGGCTCGCCGCCACGCGCTATCACGCGGGGCTCGCCGCCGCCGAGCGCGAGCGCAACCAGGACGACTTTCTCTACGACCGCTCGCGCGTGATGGTGGCCACCAACGCCTTTGGCATGGGCATCGACAAGTCCAACGTGAGCTACGTGGTCCACTACAACCTGCCGCTCAGCCTGGAGAACTACTACCAAGAGGCGGGGCGCGCCGGACGCGACGGCACGCGCGCCGAGTGCCTCCTGCTCTACTCCCCCGGGGACGTGCACACCGCGGAGTTCCTGCTCTCCCGGAGCGAGCCGCGCGAGGACCTCACGGAGGAGCAGCGCGCGACGCTCGCCGAGCGCGACGAGGCACGCCTGCGCCAGATGGTCTTCTACGCCACCACCACCGAGTGCCTGCGCGCCCACATCCTGCGCTACTTTGGCGAGGAGGCGCCCGCGTACTGCGGAAGCTGCGGCAACTGCCTCACGGACTTTGAGGAGACGGACGCCACCGAGGACGCGCTCAAGGTGGTGAGCTGCGTGGCGCGGATCGCCCAGCGCGGGCGGAGCGCCGGAGCGAGCATGGTCGTGGACGTGCTGCGGGGCTCGCGTGGCGAGCGCGTGCGGCAGCGCGGCTTTGACACGCTCTCCACCTACGGCATCATGGCGGACGCGAGTGCCGGCCACGTGCGGGCGGTCCTCGACGAGCTGGTCTTTCGCGGCGTGCTCGGGCGCACGGGCGGGGACTACCCGGTGGTCGCGCTCACCGCGGCGTCAGGCGCGTTCCTGCGGCGCGAGGCCCCGTGGGACGGCCCGTTCACGCTCAAGGTGGCGCGCGGGAAGCCGCGGGCGGAGCGAGCGAGCGCCCCGACAAAGACCCGCGCCGCCGCGGACATTGCCGAGCTGGACACCGCGGGGCAGGAGCTCTACGTTCGTCTCACCTCCCTTCGCGCGGAGCTCGCGCGCGAGCAGAACGTGTCGGCCTACATCGTCTTCTCCAACGCAACGCTGGTCGATATGTGCGCCAAGCGGCCCCGTACGCGTGAGGAGTTCCTCGGGGTCTCGGGCGTTGGCGCCACGAAGGCCGAGCGCTACGCCGAGGCGTTCCTCGCCGAGATCAACCAGTGAGACAAATGAGCCCGTCCCTCTGTCTCACGGTCAGAACATGTGTCCGGTCCTTTGGCTATGATGTTCTCGTCATGGAACACGTGTTTGGAGCCAGGGGACATGGATCACGCCTATCTCTGCATAGACCTCAAGTGCTTCTACGCCTCCGTCGAGTGCGTGGACCGCGGGTACGACCCCTTTGAGCACCGGCTCGTGGTGGCCGACCCGTCGCGTGGGCGCAAGACCATCTGCCTCGCCGTCTCGCCGGCGATGAAGGCGCTGGGCGTGCGCAACCGCTGTCGCGTGTTCGAGATCCCGAGCGACATAACCTACGAGATGGCACGGCCGCGCATGAGGCGCTACATGGAGGTCTCCGCCGACATCTACGCCCGCTACCTGCGCTACTTCTCGCCCGAGGACATCCACGTCTACTCGGTGGACGAGGTCTTCATCGACGTGACGCCCTACCTCGCGCTCTATGAGAGGACCCCGCGCGAGCTGGCGATCGAGCTCATCGAGATGGTCGGGCGCGAGACGGGCATCTGCGCCACGGCGGGCATCGGCACCAACCTGTTCCTCGCCAAGGTCGCGCTCGACATCACGGCCAAGCACGCCGACGACCACATCGGCGAGCTGGATGAGGAGCGCTACAAGTGCCTGATCTGGCCGCACCGGCCGATCACCGACGTCTGGGGCATCGGGCCCGGCATCGCGCGGCGGCTCGCCGCGATGGGCGCGCGCGACATGGGTGGCGTTGCGCTGCTGCCCGAGCAGGACCTCTACGACGAGTTTGGTGTCAACGCGGAGCTGCTCATCGACCACGCGTGGGGCATCGAGCCCTGCACGATGGCGCAGATCCACGCGTATCGGCCGCGCGCGCACTCGATGGGCTCCGGGCAGGTCCTCATGCGCGACTATGCCTTTGAGGAGGCGCAGGTGGTCCTGCGCGAGATGGTGGACGAGCTCGTGCTCAGCCTCGTGGACAAGGGCCTGGTCTGCGGGCACATCTCGCTCTTCGTGGGCTACGCGCGCGAGCGCGGGGCGGCCGAGGAGGGCGCGCGGCCGCGGACCTTCACGGGCGAGCACGGCACGCGCGTGCTCGGCCGACGCGGAGAGGGGGTCAACGCCTCGCGCAAGCTCGATGCGCACACCTCCTCGCGCGAGGCGCTCACGAAGGCCTTCCTGGGCCTCTTCGCCCAGATTGTCGACCCCAACCGGGGCGTGCGCCGCTTCAACCTCGCCGTGGGCGAGCTCATTCCCGAGGAGTACGCCGAGCTCACGCTCTTCTCGGACCCCGCGGCAGACGCAACCGAGCGGAGCCTCGCGCGCGCCACGCTCGCCGTGAAGCGAAGGTTTGGCAAGAACGCGCTCGTGCGCGGCATCAGCTACCGGCCCGCCGCGACTGGCCGGGCGCGCAACGAGCAGGTGGGAGGCCACCATGAGTGAGCGCGACGTGCCCCGTCGCCACGCCGACCGCGCGGCGCAGTTCATGCCGTTCGCGGCGCTGACCGGCTACTATGACCTCGTGCGCGCGCAAGAGCGCGTGAGCGAGTCACGTCGCGAGCCTTCCGAGGAGGACGAGGCGCGCATATCCTCCGAGCTCGCACGCGTGCGGCCGCGGGAACTCGTACGCGTGACGCACTACGACCGCGATGCCTACGTCATGACCGAGGGCGTCGTCACGCACGTTGATCTCGCGGCGCGCGAGCTCACGGTCGTGCGCACGCGCATCCGCTTTGACGACGTGTGGGGCGTGGAGCCGCTCGAGCGCTAGGCCTTGCAGTCACCCCGCATCTCGTCTGTAGTTTTTCGAGGCGCGGCCAAGTACAGACTGAATCTACGCCAAAGAAACCGCAGGTAGAAAAATGGCACCTCCCAAGCAGTACTTGAGAGGTGCTCCAGAAACTACAGACGAGATGAGAAAGGCGGCCCTAGCCCTGGCGGTAGTGGGCGAAGAAGTCCGCGAGGTCGGTCATGGCCTCGCGCAGGACCCCCATGCGCGGCAGATAGACGATGCGGAAGTGGTCGGGCTTGGGCCAGTTGAAGCCGCCGCCGCGCGTGATCAGGATGTGCTTCTCGTGCAGCAGGTCGAGGGCGAACTGCTCGTCGTCGGTGATGTTGAACTTCTTCACGTCGATCTTGGGGAAGATGTAGAACGCCGCCTTGGGTTTCACGGCCGTGACGCCGTCGATGTCGTTCAGTGCCTCGTAGACGAAGTTGCGCTGGTCGTAGATGCGCCCGCCGGGCTCAACGTAGCGCTCCACGCTCTGGTAGCCGCCAAGGGCCGTCTGCACGATGGACTGAGCCGGCACGTTGGAGCACAGGCGCATGTTGGAGAGCATGTTGATGCCGTAGATGAAGTCCCTCATGCTGCGCTTGTTGCCGGAGAGGATCATCCAGCCAATGCGGTAGCCGGCGATCATGTGGGACTTGGAGAGGCCGGAGAACGTGACGCACGGGAGGTCGGGCGCCAGCGAGGCGATGGAGACGTGCTCGTAGCCGTCCATGCACAGGCGGTCGTAGATCTCGTCCGAGAAGATCATGAGCTGGTGACGGCGGGCGATCTCCACGATCTGCTCGAGGACCTCGCGCGGGTAGACCGCACCCGTGGGGTTGTTGGGGTTGATGACGACGATGGCCTTGGTGTTGCTCGTGATCTTGGACTCGATGTCGGCGAGGTCGGGGTTCCACTCGGCCTCCTCGTCACACAGGTAGTGCACGGGCGTGCCGCCGGCAAGCGTGGCACACGCGGTCCAGAGGGGGTAGTCCGGCGCGGGGATGAGAATCTCGTCGCCGGTGTCCAGGAGCGCGTTCATGCAGAGCTGGATGAGCTCGGAGACGCCGTTGCCCGTGTAGATGCCGTCCATGCTCACGTTGGGCAGATGCTTGAGCTGGGCATACTGCATGATCGCCTTGCGGGCGGAGAAAAGGCCGCGACTGTCCGAATATCCCTCGCAGTCCGGCAGCTGCTGACGCATGTCGTGGACGACCTCGTCGGGCGTGCGAAAGCCGAACGGCGCGGGGTTGCCGATGTTGAGCTTGAGGATGCGCAGACCCTCGTCCTCCATGCGGGCCGCCTCGTCGGCCACGGGACCGCGGACGTCGTAGAGAACGTTGTCGAGCTTGGTGGACTTCTTGAACTCGCGCATGATGGTGCTCCTCTGGTGGGTTGTGGACGATGCGTGCCGGGTCGCGGTCTCAGGCCGCGCGGCAGCTCGCGCGCCCTCCCCTGTGGCGAGCCACGCCTCGTCCACGCCGAGCAGCGCGGCGAGCAGGCGCACCACGTTCGCGCGCGGGACGACCTTGCCGCTCACATACTGGCTGACCTGGCTCTTTCCGAGGCGCTCGCCGTGGGAGGCAGCGGCATGGATGAGGTCCGCCTGCTTGAGGCCCTTCTCGGCCATGGCCTGACGAAGCCGATCCGCAAACGAGCTTGATGCCATCTCGCCTCCCAGAAGTTCAATTTTGGAACATATTGAACTTTCTGACCAAAAGTTCAATATCGACACTCTAGCACACTCCAAGAATTGAACCATCGAGAAACGCGATTCACATTTCGCGTCCAACGAGACCAGGCGGCCCAAACAAAGGAGCCCCCGCCGCGGTGGCGAGGGCTCCCCACGCGTCATCTGTAACAGGCGGCTACGAGTAGACGCCCACCTCGACCATCGTGGAGTTGCCAAAGTCCTCGCCGCCCATGAGGCTGACCTGGCAGGACGCCTCCCGGCCGCGGAACGTGAAGGACCCGCCGTCGGCAAACAGAACGTCGCCGATGTAGTCCGCGGTGTCCCCGTCGCTCTCGGCCAGGCCGAACTCGGCGATTGAGCTCGCGAGGATGTCCTCGTCGCTCGCGGAGACGCTGACCACGTCCGGCAGCCCCATGGACGCGAAGAGGGTGTGCGCGGCCCCGGCGAACCCGGATGCCTCGACCGTGGAATTGAACTCAATCGAGACGCCCGTGACCTGAGCATCCTCGGCAAGGTCATCGAGAGAGGCCAGGAAGTCGTCCGCGTAGCCGTCCTCGTCCCACGTCACGGGGGTCGAGCCGATGTTGGCCTGGACGGTCACGCTAAGATCGTTGCCGTCCATCTCTATGGGCATGTCGCCGTCATAGGTGCCCGAGAACGTCACGTTTGCGTAGGGCTCCGTGTAATCGCTGCCCGAGCTCGCCCAGGAGCCGCTCAGCTCAAGGCCGCTCGACTGGAGGAAGTCCTCGATCTCAGCCGGGCTGGCGTCATATGCCGCAAGGTCAAAAACCGTGCCGCTGACGTCCGTGACCTCAACGGAGCCGGATCCTGACACATCGCTGAGGCCCTTGCCAAAGCCGTTGATCTCGGCATCGCCGGAGGGCTCCTCCGCCGCCGGGCTCTCACCCGAGCCCCCGCCAAGCGAGATCGTCCCGGTGGCAAAGAGCACGGCGGTGACGATAAGCGCAATGACAACCAGCGCCCCCACGATGATGCCCACGATCGCACCGGTTCCAAGCCCCTTCTTGGGCCTCCCGCCCTCCTGAACCGGACCTTGGTCGGAGTAGTCGGGCCACTCTTGGGGCGGCTGCGACGGCTCCTCCGAGAAGATCGGCGGGGCCGGAACCTCGGACGGATAGGCCGCGCCCTGGGTGGGCTCGTCCAAGGGCGTCGTCAGCGCCTCGGACTGGGGCGTGGGGGCAGGCTGGGGAGAGGGCTGAGCGGCGCCGGCCAGTGGCGCGCCACACGTGGTACAGAACTTGGCACCATCGTCGTTTTTGGCCCCGCAATTCAAGCAGAACATCGCCCCTCCTTGTGCCCGTTCTTCTCGCCCGCACAACGCAGACATGATGACGCTACCACACACGACGGTGCCCAGACGCGCGGACGGCCCTTTTCTCCCCCGACCGGTCGGCCTATCATCGACCAGTGAGGGCAACACGAGCTCAGACGAGGGAGGACACATGCCACGAGAGACCAAGCGGGCCAAGGTCGAGCGCGCCGTTGAGGTGTGCCGCCGCCTGGACGAGAAGTACGGGCCCGTCGAGTGCTTTCTCGACCACGCAAACCCGTTTCGTCTGACGATTGCGGTACTGCTCTCCGCGCAGACCACGGACGCGCAGGTAAACAAGGTGACGCCGGCGCTCTTCGAGCGCTTTCCCACGCCGGAGGCCATGGCCGCGGCCTCGCCCGAGGAGATTGCGGAGTACATCCACAGCCTGGGCTTCTACAAGTCCAAGGCGAGGCACTGCGTGGAGTGCGCGCAGATGATCGTCTCGGAGTTTGGCGGCGAGGTGCCGCACACGATGGGGGAGCTCACGCGCCTGCCCGGCGTGGGGCGCAAGACGGCCAACATCGTGATGAACGTGGGGTTTGGCATCGTCGAGGGCATCGCGGTGGACACGCACGTCAACCGCATCGCGCACCGGCTGGCGCTCTCGCCCAAGACGCACGAGAAGGAGCCGCTCAAGACCGAGCAGGACCTGCTGCGCCTCTTGCCGCGCGAGCTCTGGGGGCCGGTGAACCACCAGTGGATCCGCCACGGGCGCGAGACCTGCACGGCGCGCGGCCCGCACTGCGACGGCTGCGTGCTGGAGGACATCTGCCCGAGCGCTCATCGCTGCTGAGCTAAAAAGGGACGGGTTCAAAAGTGCAGCCCGCCCGCCGACGCGCATGTGCGCTGATGGCGGGCGGACCTGTCAGGCGCGGTGCCCGCAGACCTGTCCCAAACGAGCAGCTCGTTTGAACCCGTCCCATTTTTACAGGTAGCGGGCGGTGACGCTCTCGGGACAGGCCGCGACCTGCTCGGGGGTGCCGGCACAGACGATGCGGCCGCCCGCCGCGCCGCCGCCGGGACCCATGTCGATCACGTAGTCTGCGTTGCGGATCACGTCCAGGTCGTGCTCGATCACGACGACGGTGGCGCCCGCCTCCACGAGTCGCTGGAACACCGCGAGCAGCGTCCGCACGTCGAGCGGGTGCAGGCCGATCGTGGGCTCGTCAAAGACGAAGACGGCGTCGTCCTGCGCGCGGCCCATCTCGCTCGCCAGCTTGAGGCGCTGCGCCTCGCCGCCCGAGAGCGCCGGCGTGGCCTCGCCGAGCGTGAGGTAGCCGAGGCCCAGGTCGTGCAGCACCTGCAGCCGCGCGGCAACGCGTCGCAGGTCAGAGCAGGCATCGAGCGCCTCGTCCACAGAGAGCGCCATGAGCTGAGGGAGCGTGAGGCCCGTGGCGGGCGGCTCCCCCTTGCGCGGACGGTGGACGGCGTCCGCCGACGGGGCGTAGCGCGAGCCGCGGCAGTCCGGGCACGGGATGTCCACGTCCGGCAGAAACTGCACGTCGAGCGAGACCTCGCCCGTGCCGTCGCAGGTGGGGCAGCGAAGGCGCCCGGTGTTGTACGAGAAGTCGCCGGCCTTGTAGCCAGCGGCGCGCGCCTCCTCGGTGCGCGCGTAGGCGCGACGCAGCTCGTCGTGGACGCCCGCATAGGTGGCCACCGTCGAGCGCACGTTGATGCCGATCGGCGTGGCATCGATGAGGCTCGCGCGTCGCACGCCCTCGGCGTCCACCCAGCGCACGTGCGCGGGCAGCGCCTCCCCCGCCGCGGCGGCGGAGAGCGCCGGCACCAACATCTCCAGCACGAGCGTGGTCTTGCCCGAGCCCGAGACACCCGTCACCGCCACGAGCCTCCCGCGCGGAACCTCAACGTGGAGCGGCCGCACCGTATGGAGGGCGGCGGTCTCCATCGAGATGGCACCGAGGTCGAACATCTCCCCCGCCGCCGCGCGCGGCCGGGCGGCCACGTCCCTCTCGCCCGAGAGAAAGCCGCCGACGCGCGAGGCGGGGTTCGCCGCCACCTCCGCGACGCTTCCCTGGCAGATCACGCGCCCACCGTCCGCGCCGGCGCCGGGCCCCAGCTCGATGAGGTGGTCCGCCTCGGCGAGGATGCGCGCGTCGTGGTCGACCATCACGACCGAGTTGCCGTCTGCGATGAGATCGCGCATGACGCCGAGAAGACCGTCCACGTTGGCGGGGTGCAGGCCGATGGACGGCTCGTCGAGCACGTAGAGCACGCCCGTCGTGCGGTTGCGCACCGCGCGGGCCAGCTGCACGCGCTGGCGCTCGCCCGTAGAGAGGGTGGACCCGGCGCGGTCGAGAGAGAGGTAGCCGAGCCCCAGGTCAAGGAGGCGCCGCGCCGTATGCTGGAAGGACTCGCAGATGCTTTGCGCCATGGGGCGCAGCTCGCCCGGAAGCGTCGCCGGCACGGCGGCGACCCAGGACGTCGCATCACCGAGCGTCATCGCCGTGACGTCCGCCAGGCCGACGCCCGCCACGCGCGGGGCGCGCGCCGCCTCGGAGAGCCGCGCGCCGCCGCAGTCCGGGCACGGGCCCTCCGTGAGGAAGCGCGCCACGCGCCTGAGGCCCTTCTCGTCCTTGGCCTTTGCAAGGGCATTCTTCACGGTGTTCACCGCGCTGTAGTAGGTGAAGTCCATCTCCGCGAAGGTGTCGCCCTTCTTGGCCTTGTACAGGATGTGCCGCTTCTCCATGGGCCCGTGGAAGACGATCTCGCGCTCCTCGGGCGTGAGCTCGCAGAACGGCACGTCCGTGCGCACGCCGAACGAGCCGCAGACCTGCTTCATGAGGTCCCACATGAGGCTGCCCCACGGCAGCACCGCGCCCTCGTCGATGGAGATGGACTCATCGGGCACGAGCGAGGCCTCGTTGACCGTGCGTATCACGCCCGTCCCCTCGCAGGTGGGGCACGCTCCGCCGCTGTTGAAGGCCAGGTCCTCGGCACTTGGGCCAAAGAACTCGCGTCCGCAGGACGGGCAGGTGATGGGCCGGTCCGCGGCCACCGCCATCGAGGGCGGGGCGTAGGAGCCGCAGTGCGGGCAGCGGTGGCTCGCCACGCGCGAGAAGAGCAGGCGCAGGCTGTTCAGCAGCTCGGACATGGTGCCGAACGTGCTGCGCACGCCCGGCACGGCGGGGCGCTGATGCAGCGCCAGCGCCGCCGGGACGTAGCGCACCTCGTCCACGGCGGCATGGCCCGCCTGCGTCATGCGGCGGCGCGTGTAGGTTGAGAGCGACTCCAGATAGCGTCGGCTGCCCTCGGCGTAGAGCACGCCCAGCGCCAGCGAGCTCTTGCCGGAGCCCGATACGCCCGCCACGCCCACGAGCTCGTTCAACGGGACGTCAACGTCAACGTCCCGCAGGTTGTGCACGCGGGCGCCGCGCACCTCGATGTGGTCGGGCGCCTCCCGGGGGCCACGCGCGGGCATGCTAGACCAGCTTGCCCTTGCAGTGGTCGGCCATGTGCTGAATCATCTGCGCCGTCCAACCCGTATAGTCACGGCGACGGGCCTTGAGCTGGCCGTCCACCAGCTCATCAAAGGTCACCTTGATCTTGGCGAAGCGCGTCACGCGCACCGGCTCCTCGTGGGTGAGGCAGCTCTCCTCGACCTTGGCGGGCGCGAAGCCGGCGAGCACCTTCGGGTTGAACATCACATGCGGGGTGCCGTCGTCGTCCTGGTAGGCGATGACGGCCTTGGTCACGCCGATCTGGTTGGCGGCCAGGCAGACCGCGTCGTCGATGGAGGCGAGGGTGTCGATGAGGTCCTGCGCCACGGGGGCGTCCTCGGCGGTGGCAGGCTCGCACGGCGTGGAGAGGAGGGCCTCGTCGTGGACCAGTTCCTTGATCATGGGGTTCCCTTTCACGTGCCTTCGGGTGGGGTATGCTGCACAGGCAATTATAGCGAGCCGGACCGTCACCAAGGGAGGGCGCGTGTTCAACATCGTGCTCGTTGCGCCGGAGATCCCGGCCAACACGGGAAACATCGGACGGACCTGCGTGGTCACGGGGTCGCGGCTGCACCTCGTGGGGCCGCTCGGCTTCTCGCTGGACGAGCGGGCCCTGCGTCGCGCCGGCCTCGGCTACTGGGAGAGCCTGGACGTCACGGTCTACGAGAGCTGGGGCGAGTTCGTCGAGAAGAACGGCCTCGCCGCCAACGACGCCCGCCTGCACCTCCTCACCAAGAAGGCCCGGCGCACCTATGCCGAGGCGTGCTATCAAGACGGCGACTTCCTCGTCTTTGGCTGCGAGAGCGTGGGGCTGCCGGAGGGCCTGCTCGCCGCGCACGCCGAACGCTGCGAGCGCATCCCCATGCTGCCGGACGCCGTCTCGCTCGAGAACGCGTCGAGCTGGGGCGCGCCCGGGGAGCGCGACCACGCAGCCCTTCTCGCCCAGGACGTCTGCGGCAACCTTGTGAACCCCGAGGACTACCGCATCAGCGCGCTCAACCTCTCCAACGCCGCCGCCATCGTGCTCTACGAGGCGCTGCGCCAGACGGGCTTTGCCGGCATGTAGCGAGCGCCGTCGCGATTGAGCCGTGCGGCTCACGCGTCTTCGTAGAACAGGGGCACCTTACCGAGCAGAAACTCCTCGAGACCGCACGAACCCGCCGACGAGCCGCCGACCACGATGCGTCTCGCATGAGGATGCGCCGCCAGGAGCGTGGCCATGCCGCTCCGCCGCGTCTCGTGCCCGCCCTTGACCTCGATGGCCGCGAGCGCTCCGCCCCGTTGCGGCACAAAGTCAACCTCGTTGTCCCCCCCGCGCACCACCAGCACACCTCAAAGCCCTCCCCGGGCGCACGCGCGTGCGGATAGGCGCCGACGGCGGACTCGACCAGATGCCCGCGCAGGTCGGGCTCGGTCAGCAGGCGCTCGCGGCCCTTGTCCGAGAGCGTCGGCTTGCGCACGTCACCGAACGCGAGCACGTCCTGAGAGATCGTCGGCTCAATGATGGCGTCACGCAGATACGCCGACCAGCGCACGTCGTTGTGGACAAAGCGCGCGGCACCCGGGAGGCCGCCGTAATACAGGAAGTCGTCGAGCGTGAAGCCAAAGGCGTCGCGACATTCCGCGAGACTCCAGTGGGGCGAACGGATGAGCTCAAAGCGCCCCGTCAACGAATCCTCGAGGCCTCGATGGAGCAGCAGGGAGGACGAGCCGCTGAGAAACACCTTGAGCGGGCAGCTCGACCGCCTATCTGCATCCCACAGCGACTTCACCACGTTGGGCCAGTCGGGAACCTTTTGAATCTCGTCAATCACCAGTAGGACCTTCTGCGCGCCGCCGCACGCTACCAGGACTTTGTTCGTTGCCACGAACGCTCGAGGACGCTCCTGCTGGAGCTTGGCGTGGGCGGCAACACCCCCCCGCCATCATCAAGTTCCCGTTCTGGCGCATGACGGCCGAGAACCTACGTGTCACCTACGCCTGCGTGAACCTCGGAGAGGCGGTGGCGTCGCAGGAAATCGACCGCCGCGCCGTCCTTCTTGACGCGGACGCCGCCGAGATTGTCGATGCGCCGCGGGGTTAACGAGCCCCTCGCGCCGCAAATTCCCAGATGATCGGCACGCCCTCGGACCACCGTGGATTTGGCTTTGGCTAACGTGCGGACCGCATGCATCGTGATACAACGGCATGGCGGAGAAAATTGCCTAACTCAGGAACCCGTACTCGCATAATCCCAGTTGGCCTTCTTCTGACCCTCATGTTTTAGGCAGTTTTTCTCAACCCTCCCGAGCATGGATTCAGTATTTTATATTTGTTATTTAACTGTGCTAATCAGAGGGTCGCGCTGGCCGGTGAAGTTGGCCGGCGGTCGCCCTCTTTTTCGTTTGCTGTCATGCGCGAGCGCCCGGGCCCTGGTCATGACGGCGGGGACGGAGAGATGACAGGCATCTCCGTCCCCGCCGTCGCGTTTTGTCTTGATGCGCCGCGGCCTAGAATGTCACCCTGAGAACGGGCGCGCCCGCCTCGACCTTCTCGCTGTAGCCGGCGGTCAGCTCGACGCTCTTAAGATCGTCGGAGTTGGAGATAGCCATGACCACGCAGTCCTGATAGCCCGCGCCGGAGATCACCTTGCGGTCCATCTGAATGATGGGCTGACCGGCCACCACGCGGTCCCCCTCGGAGACAAAGTTGATGAAGCCCTTGCCCTTGAGGTTGACCGTGTTGACGCCCACGTGAATGAGGACCTCGGCGCCGCCGTCGGACTTGATGGTCACGGCATGGCCCATCGCGGAGCCTACCCAGCCGCTCGCGGGGGCATACACGACGTCGGCGTCGGGCCAGAGGGCGCAGCCCTTGCCCAGGACCTCGGTGCTGAAGACCTTGTCGGGAACGTCGGTCATGCGGATGACGCGGCCCGAGACCGGAGCGTAGCCGATGCCCGGCTGGGCATCGATCCCAAGGCTCGCGGGCGGCTCGACCGGCGCGGCGTCCTTCTTGGTGAACTTGTCGAACAGTGCCATGGGGGCTCCTCTCCTCTTGCACGCGGATGGGGTAATTGTATCGCGAGCGTGCCTCGCATGCCGTATCATGAGGACATCAACTTTCTCTCGTTGGAGGTCCCATGGACATCATGTCCATCGTGCTGGGCGCGCTCGCGCTCGTCACCGCATTCACGCCGTTCATCTGGCTGCAGGTCGTTGGCGGCTTTGTGGGCATCGCCGGCATCGTGCTGGCGCGCAAGGCGAAGAAGGCCGACTACCGCAAGAGCCTCACCACGGCCGTTGGCATGCTGTGCTCGATCACCGGCACGCTGCTGTGCTTCCTCGCGCCGGCACTCTCGCTGGCGAGCAACGTCGCGCTGTTCTTCATGACGCGGTAGGCCGCCGAGGACCGTCCCAGCTACGACCGATCCACGAGCTCGATGCTCTGCTTCCCGGTTACGCGCTCGAGCTCAATGTCCAGAATCGCGGTGCGCCGGAAGAACCTCTCGATCTCCGCATCCACCGCCTCGGCCGAGAGCTCGGGCGCGTACTTCTCGCAGAGGGCGAGAAGGGCGGCGCGCCGAGCGGCGTCTTCCTCCACGAGCCGCGCCCGGCCGAACGCGATGACGCTCCGAAAGTACGTCGTGAGCTTCTCCGGGACCACGTCGGCCCGCTCGACCACGCAGGCGCTCGCCCGCTCGTCAGCGGCGATAGCGTCAAGCTTGGCACCCGCGGGTGCGCAGTGGACGAGCAGGTGCCCGCAGAGCCCCGCGCCCCTCTCGTCCGGCGTCGGCGGCACAAAGGCGTAGTTCACCGGCACCGCATAGGGAAATCCGTCCGTGGCCTCGCTGCCGGCGAGCGCAAGCACGCACTCGCGGCCGCGGGCGAGCATCTCCTGGCATGCCGCCTCGTCGAGCTGCTGCCTCTTCCTGCGCATGTCCCTCATGGAAGCTCCCTTCGACCCCTTGAGTCTATCGCGATGGGGCCCGCCGGTCGAACGTCACGACCGTCGGGAGGCGACGCGCCGTTGGTGCCGGCCCCTCCTCGTCTTGCGCAGTCGCATTTTGTTTGTATACTAACTATTGCTATCCAAACGTTCTGAGGGGCACGCATGGAGCTTGACACCATTCACCACCAGCTGCTGGTGGCGTTCAGCCGGTCCAACCACGCGATGACCTCCCGAACGCGGGAGTTTGGCCTCATGCCCGGACAGCCCAAGGTGATCGAGTACGTGGCCCAGAACGACGGGTGCCTCCAGCGCGACATCGCCCGCGGCTGCGCCATGGACCGCGCCACCGTCACCGGGCTGCTCGCGCGCATGGAGGAGGCGGGGCTCGTTGAGCGCGTGCCCAAGGCGGGCGACCGCCGCGCGCTCGAGGTCCACCTCACGGACGCCGGCTGGGCCGCCGCCGAGCACGTCGCGCGATGCGGGGCGCAGGTCGACGCGATAGCGCACGCAGACATGACCGCGAGCGAGCGCGAGGCGCTCTCCGAGCTTCTCGCCCGCGTCATCGAGAACTTCGAGCAAGCAGAAAGAGGGAGCGCACATGAGTGAGCTGGTCGTTGATTCTGGGATGTCTCGCGCGGGGGCGGGCAGGGTCGCCCTGCGCTACGCCTGCTTTGTGGCGGGCCTGCTCGTCAACTCGTTTGGCGTGGCCCTCATCACCAAGGCAACCCTGGGAACCTCGCCCATCTCCAGCATTCCCTATGTGCTTGACCTGCGCTTCTCTCCCACCTTTGGCGAGTTCACCTTTGCGCTCAACACGGTCTACATCCTCGCGCAGGTGGCGCTGCTCCGTCGTGACTTCCAGCCCGTCCAGCTGCTTCAGGTGGTGGCAAACCTCATCTTCAGCGCCTTCATCGACGTGAGCATGGTCCTTCTCGCCTGGTTTGTCCCGAGCGGAATCGTTGCATGCGCGGGGTCGCTGCTGCTGGGCTGCTGCATCCTCGCGCTCGGCATCTCCGTCGAGGTGGCGCCGGACGTGATCGTGGTCCCGGGCGAGGGCATCGTGCGCGCCATATCCTCGACCCTCAATCGCCCCTTCGGCACGTGCAAGCTCTGCTTTGACGCCACGCTCGTCGTCATCGCGTGCGCGCTCTCGTTTGCCTTCTTCGGCGGTCTCAACGGCCTGGGCGTGGGCACCGTCGTGTCGGCGCTCATCGTGGGCCCCATTGTGAACCTCGTCAACGCGCACGTCCCGCTCATCGACGCCATTCGCGGGCTCGCCTCCCAAGAGGGGTAGCGGGGGCCGCGGGAGCGAGCCTGTGACGCAGGCGCTCCCGCGGCCCTTCTCGCTACCAGATGCCGAGCGCGTGCTGCATGCCCAGGCTCACCGCGGCGATGGCCACCCAGCAGGCCAGGCCCATGAGGATCGGCTTGCCGCCCGTGCGCACGAGCTTGACCACGTTGGTGTTGAAGCCGATCGCCGCCATCGCCATGACAATGAGGAACTTGGAGAGCTCCTTGATCGGCGCGGTCACGGCGGTGGGCAGCGCGAACACCGTGGTCACCACGCTCGCCAGCACGAAGAACACGATGAAGAACGGGAAGATCTTCCTGAGGTCAAAGCTGCCCGCCGCCTCGCCGGTGCCCTCGCCCGCCGCGGCAGCGCACCTGGCCAGGCGCACCTGCCAGAACGCGAGCGCCAGCGTGATGGGAATAATCGCGAGCGTGCGCGTGAGCTTGACGATCGTGGCCGCGTCGAGCGTGTTGGCGCCGGGATGCATGCCGTCCCACGCGGCCGCGGCGGCAGTGACGGAGGAGGTGTCGTTCACCGCGGTGCCCGCGAAGAGGCCAAAGCCCTCGTTCGTGAGCCCGAGGATGCCGCCGAGCGTGGGAAAGACCAGCGCCGCGATCACGTTGAACAGAAAGATCACGCTGATGGACTGGGCGATCTCCTCGTCATCGGCATCGATCACGGGTGCCGTGGCCGCGATGGCCGAGCCGCCGCAGATCGAGGAGCCCACGCCGATGAGCGTTGAGATCTTCCCGGGGATCTTGAGCGCGCGGCACAGCACGAAGGCCACCACGAGCGACGTGACGATCGTGGAGACAATGATGGGCAGTGACGTCATGCCCACCTGCGCGATCTGCGCCAGGTTGAGGCCAAACCCGAGCAGGATGACGGCCCACTGGAGCACCTTCTTGGACGTGAACTTGATGCCGGCCGCAAGCGGCGCGCCCTTCTCGGCCGGCACCACCAGGGCCAGCGCCATGCCCAGGAGGATGGCAAAGACCGGGCCGCCCACGACCTCAAACCGCTTGCCCAGGAGCCACGCCGGCACAGAAATGACCAGCGCAAACAGCGCTCCCCTCCACAGCTTCCCAAAGTCCTTGACGAGCTCCATGCGTCCGCCCTTCTCGAGCCACTCCGTTCCAGAAGAGACTACCGCCAGACGTTATAATTAAATACAACCAGTTGCTTATAGACTCATAAGCATTTATCGATAAGGACGCGGATGCTCGACTATCGCACGCACACGTTCCTGGCCGTCTGCCGCACGGGCAGCCTCACGCGGGCCGCCGCAGAGCTCCATGTGACCCAGCCGGCGGTCTCGCAGCACATACGTCAGCTCGAGCGGCACTACGGCTGCCGGCTGTTCACCAAGACGGGGCGCGGCGTGGAGCCGACGGCGACGGGCGAGCTGCTCCGCCGGGAGCTCGGCGCGATGGAGAACGACGAGAGACGCCTGCGCGCGGAGCTCGACGCACTGGAGGGCGGGAAGAACGTGCGCCCGCCGCTGCGCCTGGGCTGTACGCGCACCGTGGGCGACTTCGTTGCCCCGCGCATCCTGGCGGGCCATCTGCATCGCCATCCAAACGAGCAGCTGCTCATGCGCGTGGGCAACACGGCCGAGCTCGTGGGGCTGCTCGACCGGGGGGAGGTCGACCTCGCGCTGGTGGAGGGGTCCTTCGACCGTGCCTCATTCGAGAGCGAGACGTTCTCGCACGAGCCGTTCGTAGCGGTGACGGCCGCGGGCACACGACCCGCAAGCGTCGCCGACCTGCTGGGGATGCGCCTGGTCCTGCGCGAGAAGGGGTCGGGCACACGCGAGATCCTGGAGCGGCACCTCGCGGCGCGCGACCTCGCCGTGGGGGACTTCGCCGGCGTCATCGAGCTCGCGAGCATCCCCGCCATCAAGGCGTGCGTGGCCGCAGGGGCCGGCGTGAGCTTCCTCTACCGCGTGGCGGTCGAGGACGAGCTGGATGCGGGCACGCTGGTCGACGTCACGCCGGCGGACTTAGCCGTGGAGCACGACTTCTCCCTCATCTGGCAGCGCGGCAGCCGCTACGGGCGGCGCTGGCGCGCGCTGCTGCGCGAGTGGCGCGCCTAGCAATTGGGGACGTGTTTTTTCTCTCAGAGAAAACGGGACGGGCCTCTTCTCGAGCGCCCGTCCCGTCACAAGGGTTGTGATGTCGTGCGACTACCGGCGACGCCGCGCGATGATGCCGGTCGTCAGTGCCGACGCCCCGGCCAGAGCTGGGACAAGCGAGAAGAACGCGCCCGCGTCACCCGTAGCGGGGAGAGTGGGCTCGTCCACCTCGGGCGCAACGTAGTCGGGATCCTTCGCTTCGCAGACCGTGCAGATGCCGTCCTTGAAGTCATGGCCGAGGGCCGGGATGGCCTGCTCGGACGTGGCGGTGTACTTGGTGCCGTCGAGCTCGACCGTAGCGGTGTAGACCCTGACGCCAGCCTCGGTGCAGGTGGGCTCGGCCTTCACGGAGGCGGTGGGCTCGGCCGTCAGCACCTCAGTGTGGGAGGGGTCGTTCGAGCAGGTGAAGGTGGCCACGAACTTCGTGTAGCCATCATCCCAGCTCCAAGCGGGCTCGCCCCAGTCGTGGCCGAGAGCGACACCGTAGCTTTTACCGCACAGCGCGCAGAAAGCCGGCTCCTCACACGTGGCCGTCCCGCCAGAATGGCTTCCGTCCGCGCACACCGACGTACCGCCATCATTCACGAACTTTCCCTCAAGAATAACTGAGCCATTATTCATGAGCTTTGCGCCCGCAGGAAGAGTCACCGTAGAACCCTCCGGGATGGTCAGAGTCACACCCTGGGGTATCTCAACAGAACCCGAGATGACGACATCGCCCGTAGCCGTGCCAGCATCACCCTCGATGACGACGCTGTCACTGCTAGATAGGCTGCCATTAATGCCGACCGAGGACTGAACCCACGAGTCCTCGACTTTCACCGTCGAGACACTTCCGATGCCCATCGCCGCGCCGTCCGAACCCGTCGCGTAAACGTGGCTCGATCCGATGATGACAACCTCGTTCCCGTACAGGCCATATGAGGAGCTGCTTTGCGCAATGACTGTCGAGTTATCAATTGTCAGAGTGCCCTTTTCGGCAAACAGGGCGACGTTGGACGCATCACCAGAAAGTGAGATGGTCAACGTGCTGTCAGAGACGGTAATGTCATCCTCGGCATGGACCGCATACCATCCCTTCTCACTCGTCGCCGTCACACAAACATCTGCGCCGTTCTCAATCGTGATGCTGCCCTCAACGCCTTTGTCCACGTTGCTATCAATTGCGCCATACTCGCTGGAAACGATGCTCAGCTGACAGCCATCAATGGTAAGGTTGGCGTCAAAGGTGCTTATGGCATACTCATCCTTCTCGATGGTAAGGGCGCCGGGACCAGTGATGCGCAGCTCGCTATCGACATTGGCAAAGATTCCGTAGCCGCTGCCGCCAAGGTAGTTATCACCCTCAAGCACAATCGTCAGGTCACCGGGGGACGTGACGCGAATAGAGGAGTTCGTGCTTCCAGCCTCACTTGGAACTTTATCATCAATAGTCACACCATTAAGCGTCAGGACGCCCTTGTCGGCATCGAAAGTGATGGTTCCGCCCCCGTAATTCAGGGTAGTGTTACTCGCATTCAGCGTGTGCATTTCATCAATGAGCACAGCTCCCGCTGGAGCGGCAATAGCCGTCTGGGGAGTCACTAGCATTCCTGTCGCTAGAACTAGACCGGCAATCGCTCCAATGGCACACATCTTTGCCATCGATAGCGAGTGCCACCGCGACCCACGCGGCTCAAGGTGTCTGGCCATAATCCGCATGCAACCACCCCTTTCAATCGGACGAGACCTTCCGATGCTGAAAACTGCACCGAAATGGTCTTGTCGTTTCCGAGCACTTCGATAGGGTTCATTTTCAGCGAGGGGGAGGGGTAAGCACATCACCCGCGCAGACGTACAAAACGGGTGAAGAGGCGGCCCGCAGCAAACGGGCCGGGGGCCGCACGATAATCAAGGCCGTCTCCGGTATCCTCCCCAACGGGAGGCCCGCGTTCCCAAAGCCTTTGGGAGAGACCGGTCTTCTCGGCCCCCGGGCCCTTACGCCTGGCAGCTCTAGGACAGCATGAAGCGCCCGAGGTCCTGGCGGCGCGTGATGCCGAGCTTCTGCAGCGAGGACGAGATGTAGCTCTTCACCGTGTTGGGGGACACGCCCATGTGCCGGGCGATCTCTGCGTTGGTCCAGCCCCGCGCGGCGAGCATCGAGGCGGCGAACTCCGTGGTGGTGAGGTTGTCCGCCACGTCGTCGCCCGTGGCGGGGTTGTGCACGCTTCTCCATCCCGCGGAGAAGCGGTACGTGATGGCGATGATCCTCTTGAAGTCCTCGGGCCACGCGGGCTTGATGACCGCCTCGAGCATGCCGCCGAGAAGCCCGTGGTGCTCGCCGAACCCCTCGATCAGGTCGTCCGGGCGCGCCAGCTCCCATGCGGCCAGCAGGTGCTCGCGCGCCTCCTCGGTCCTCCTCAGGCTCATGAGGTCCATCACGGCAACGAGATGCAGGTAGATGAACGGTATGGGGTAGACCTCCTCCATGCCCGTGAGCAGCGTCTCCGCGATCCCGAGGCTGTGCGCGTAGTCGCCGGCGAGATAGAAGGCGTGGGCCTGGACGTAGAACGCGAAGGCGCGCAGACCCATCGGCAGGAGCGGCATCACCTCCTGGGCGCCCGGCGCGTCCGTGGGAACCGGAAGGTGCAGCAGCACGCTCGCAGCCTGCGAGATGAAGCCCTCGGCGGCTCGGAGCTGCGGGTTCTCCGCCAACGCCCGCGCGAGCGCACTTCTCGCCGCGTCGAGCGCGCGACGGGAGAGGTCGATGCGGCCCAGTGGAAGGTTGGCGTACGCGCAGATGAGGCAGGCAGAGAGACGAATCTCGAAGTCCTCGCTCTCGAGGTGCGCCTCGGCGAGCCCGGCGGCCTCGTCCGCCCTGCCGGAGAAGTAGGCGAGCTCCGCGCGGGCGATGTCGGCGCGGGGGCCGGCGTCGAGGGACTCGACGAACTCGCGGGCATGACCCGGCTCGAAGGGGGTGTTCATGAGCGGCATGAGGTTGGCATGGTCGCCGGGCAGACGGCGCGGGCGCCACGAGACCTCAGGAGACGCTGCCGCGCGGCGCGGGTCCTCGGGCTTGCGCGCGACCGCGGGAATGCCCCATGAGCGGCCAAACTTGACCGCGCCGTCAACGCGGCCGTCGGCGCACAGCCGCTGCACCAGGCGCTCCGTCACGTTCCAGCGTCGCGCCGCCTCCCGCACGGTCATGTACTCCACTGCAGTCCTCCCGGTCGCCCCAGGCGACGTCGTCATATGTGTTCGCTTTCACGAATAACTATGACACGAGGGCCGGGGGGAGTTCTATTCGCTCAGGCGAATAATCGCTGAGAGGGGCCGCTCGGCAGGGTGGCGTCGGGCGTCCCTACGCCAGCTCGAGGAAGGTTGCCGAGCAGGCGGGGACGGATAGGGTGCCGTCGACGAGCTTTGCCGCGTCGCCGAGGGCGTAGAGCGTGCGCGCCGGCTCGCCCTCGCACGGCACCTCGACCGGGCGCTCCGACGGGTTGAGGGCCACCAGCACGCGCTGGCCACCCTCCCCGCGCTCCGTGCGCAGGTAGACGAGCGGGTAGGCGCCCTTCTCGCAGTAGACGAACTTCACCGCGGCGTTCACGCCGAGGGCCGGCGTGGCGCGGCGCAACGCAATGAGCCGCTGCACCTCACGCCAGAGCGACGCCTCGTCGGACATCTCCGCGGCGACCGTGGGCACGTCGTCGCCGCTGTCCTGCGGGATGTAGAGCCGCTCCGTCGGAGCGTCGGAGAAGCCGAGGTTCTTCTCGGCCGCGTCCCACTGCATCGGCGAGCGCGCGCCCGTGCGCTGGTAGCCGCCCTCGACGGAGGTCACGTCCAGGTGGCGCATCCCGATCTCGTCGCCCGCGTAGACGAAGGGGCATCCCGGCATGGACATGATGAAGGCAAACGCCAGCTTCATCTCCTCCGGGTCGAGGAACTTGCGCAGGCGGTCCATGTCGTGGTTGCCGGACGGGATGCACATGAGACCGCGCCCGTCGGTGAGCTCCATGTTGCGGCGGTAGGTGGCCACAAACTCGCTCGCGTCGCCCGCGCCCTCGCGCGCGAACCACGGGTGCTCGCAGCGGAAGAGGTCCAGGTAGTGCGAGGTGCCAAACTGGAGCAGGAAGTCCATGTGGAAGCCCGCGCGGATGGTCTTGTCCGGCTCACCCCACTCGGAGATGAGGACGGCGTCGGGGTAGCGCTCGTCCAGGAACGCGCGCATGTCCTGCCAGAGGGCAATCGTGCCCTCCTGCTCGGGGTCGTCCTTCACGAGCGAGCCGGCCATGTCCACGCGGAAGCCGTCGCACCCGCGCTCCAGCCAGAACGCCATGACGTCCTTCATGGCCTGCCGCGTGGCCAGAGCCTCGGGTGAGTCCATCGCGCTCTGCCAGGGCTCCGTCACGCGGTAGAAGCCGTAGTTGAGCGCCGGCTGGAAGGCGAAGAAGTTCACGGCCACCGCGCCGTTGCGCTCGGCGACGCCGCGCAGCACGCCGTTCACGCCGGGCACGTCCCCCACCGGCGTCCAGACGTCGTCGGTCCAGACGTAGCGCCCGGTGTACTCGTTCTTCTCGGCCTTGGCGGACTCCTTGAACCACGGGTGCTCTATCGAGGTGTGCCCCGGCACGAGGTCGAGAAGGACGTGCATGCCGCGCGCGTGGGCCTCGTCGAAGAGGCGCACGAGGTCGTCGTTGGTGCCGTAGCGCGGGGCGACCCGGCAGTAGTCCGCCACGTCGTAGCCCGCGTCGCCGAACGGCGAGACGAAGCAGGGGTTGAGCCAGACGGCGTTGCACCCCAGCTCCCGCACGTAGTCGAGCTTCTCGATGACGCCGGGCAAATCGCCGATGCCATCGGCGTCGGTGTCGTTGAAGCTCTGGGGATAGATCTCGTAGAAGACGGCGTCGTCGAGCCAGGTGCTCATGGGCGCTCCTCTCTGGGCCCCGGTCCCGCCGGGATCGCGTTGGAAGCCGCCCGACCAGGGGGCGGCACGATGACATCGTAGCGGACGGCCTTGCCCGTGAGCTGGTGGCTCGGCTTGGCACCGGCGAGCCAGGGGCCCTTGGGCGGCCGCTTGATCACGACCTTGCGCGGGCGCGCGGCGAGGGCGGCGGCGAGCAGCTCGGCCTCGTCGTCGCACGGTCGCTCAAGACGGTGCAGCAGCTGGAACTTCTTCTTCACCGCGGCGCTCTTGCGGCGCTCGGGGAACATCGGGTCGAGAAACACCACGTCGGGCGGCGCGGACAGGGCGCGCAGGGCGGACACCGAGTCGCCCTCCACAAGCCGCATGCGCGCCACGATGTCCTTGAGCTGGGGCTCGTTTGACGCTCGCTCCAACGCGTCGGCGAGAAGGGCCGCGATCACCGGGTCGCGCTCGTAGAGCGTCACCTCAAAGCCCGCGGCCGCCAGCAGCAGGGAGTCCTCCCCCAGGCCCGCCGTGGCGTCCACCGCCGTGGGGCGCCCGACGCCCCGCACGCGCGCCGCCCGCACGAGCAGCTCGCGCCCCAGGCGGTCCGGCCGCAGCCGCGGCAGGAGCCGTGCGAGGTCGGCCGCGAGCTCCATATCGTCGCCCGCCAGGACGAGCGCACCGTCCTTCTCGCGCCTCCGCAGCTCCAGGCCCACCCGCGCGGCGAGCTCGCGCGCGGCCTCCGGCGCCGCCATCTCCGGCGCCGTCATCATTTCCGGCGCTGCCATCTCCGGCGCCGCCATCACACGCGCGGCGCCGCGGCGGACGCCAGGGCCACGTCCGTCCGCGCGCCCAGGTCGTCCCGCAGGTGCGCGGCGAGCTCGTCGCAGGCCGCGCGCACCGCGTCGTCGTTCACGCCCACAAAGCCGTCGATGGGAAAGACCGCGCGCGTCGTGGCGGCGCCCATCTTGCCGTTCTCGCTCTGCCGCCAGGTCCAGCGGCGCGTCTGCACGAGGCCACCCACCGCGTAGACCAGCTCGCCGGGTGCGAGCGTGGGGTCCGCGTCCTTCTCGCCCAGCGCGACAAAGACGTCCCCAGGACGAGAGAGGCGCAGCTCGAGCGTCTCCCCGGGGGCCAGCGCGTGCGCGCCGAGCGGCAGCGCGTACTTGATGGAGACCGCGTTGCCCAGGTCGACCACCGGGTTCACGCGCCCGAGCCCCTTGCCCTTGGCAATGCGCCTGAGCAGGGCGATGTTGGAGGAGGGATAGCGGCTCGGGCTCATGCCGAGCGCATGGAACGCCGCGCGGTAGGGCTGCACACGCGGGTCTTCACTCGCGTGGGCGCCCGTGAGGCGCCGAACGGCGTCTGCCACCGCCCCGTCGAGCAACGCGTCGATCGCGGGCACGCTTTCGGCGGAGTTGTCAAACCCCTCGGCCGTGACCACGCCCACGCACAGCGCGGGCAGCGCGTCAAACACCGCGGCGTCTATCGAGAAGACCATCGCGCCCCCTTTCCTACGCAGATTATACGGATGCCGCGCCCCGGGCCGCGCATTCGCGCTAGGATGTCACGCGGCTGACACGACGGGGACGAGGAAGCGCATGGGGCAGAACGTGAGCAAAGGGCAGCAGCTGAGAAGGACCAAGGTGCCGGTGAGGCTCGGCCTCACGGTGATCTGCGCGGGTGGCTTCATGGACGCCTACTCCTACCTCGTGCACGGCCACGTCTTTGCCACGGGACAGACCGGCAACATCGTGCTTCTCACCGTGCGCTCCGCCGGGGGAGACTGGCTCGGGGCGCTGGGCTGCCTGGTGTCGGTGCTCTCGTGCGCGATCGGGATCTTCTTCTCGATGCACCTGCTGCACGGCCTGCTCGGCGGCAACCGCTACCGCACGCAGCGCTGGGTCGCGGCGCTGGAGGCCGTGGTGTTCGCCGCGCTGGCGCTGGTGCCCGACGGCGTGCCCGACCTGCCCGTCAACTGCGTCATCTCGTTCTGCGCGGCGCTGGCCTTCGAGAACTTCCGCTCGTTCGGCACCAAGTCGACCTACGCGAGCGTCTTCTGCACCGGCAACCTCCGCTCCCTTGCCGAGACCCTCTACCAGGGGCTCGTTGGCGGCGACCGACACGAGCTTCACCGCGCGGAGCGCTACGCCGCGCTGATCGGGGCCTTCGTGGTGGGCGCGTTCGCCGGCGTGCTGCTCATCGGCGCGGTGGGGCGGCTCGCGTGCCTGGCCATCAGCGCGCTGTTCATAGGCGTCTCGGCCCACCTCGCGCGCCTCGACGAGGACCCCGATCGCGGCGGCGTCGTCACCCTGTGAGACAAAGGGGAGAGGTTCGTTTGTCTCATCCCGCTACGCGGGAGCTGGGGTGCGGCAAGACGCCGGGCGCGGCGTGAGGGAGATCGCGCGCGGGCTCGGGGCCTCCCACTCGACCGTGTCGCGCGAGCTCGCCCGCAACGCGCTCCCGGACGGCCGCTACGACGCCGGCCACGCCGGCAGGAGGGCGCGCGAGCGGGCCTCCAGGCCGAGGGCCGGCAGGCTCGAGCGGCTCCCGCGCCTCAGGGCCGAGGTCGTGCGCCGGCTGGCGCGCAGGTGGTCCCCCGAGCAGGTGTCGGCGAGCCTGCGGCGCGGCTTCCCCGGCGACGAGGAGCTCGAGACGGAGCTGGTGCTGCGCAGCGGCAGCCGCTCGAGGAGGCGCGGGCGGCCGCCGGCCGAGCCGCGCGGGCACAGGACGTGGGCGGAGGGGCCGAGCTGGCCCTCAGGCCGCCCGAGGCCGACGACCGCTCGGCACCCGGCCACTGGGGGGCGACCTCGTCGTGGGCGCCGGCGCCACGGGCTTCGACGTCTACTTCTGCGACCCCGCAGCCCCCTGGCAGCGGGGCGCGAACGAGAACGCCAACGGGCTGCTCGGGCGGTTCTTCCCCAAGGGGGCGGACTTCTCGCTGGTCACCGACGAGGCGGTGCGCGAGGCCCAGGACCAGCCCAACGGGAGGCCGCGCAAGACCCTCGGATGGTCGGCGCGGTCGCGCACGCCTGAGACCACGCAGACCACGCCCGGGGTGTCGAGCGCGTACTGCAGGCACTGGTAGCGGGTGAGCGCCTGGCCGAACGGCGACTGCGCGGCGTGGCGCCCAGCTGTGCGGCGCCCAAGCCGATGACGCCAATCTTCTCTCCGCCGTGCAGCAGCTCGCGATATTCCATGACTCTGCTCCTCGTGGTCGGGTCAGTACGCAACGTATCGTCGCCTATTGTGCGCCAAACGGCTGGCCGTTGGAAACGTCCGAAGGGGGCAGGGATCACGAAAAGGCCGGGACCGCCGTCATCGGCAGCCCCGGCCCGCAGGTCACGTCTCGCCACGCCTACGCGCCGAGCTTCTCCTTGAGGGAGAGCAGCTCGCGATAGGTGTCGGCGAAGTTCAGCGCCATGAGCTTGCAGGTCTCCGCGCTCGCCATCTGGTCCTCGGCGTGAAGCAGGAGCAGCGGCAGCGTCTTCTTGCTCTCGCCGGACGCCTCGGCCTGGAGCAGCCTCATGTGAACCTCATGGCCGCCGTTGTACGCCTCGTCGCCCTGCTTGACCAGCTCGGCCGCCGCGTCGAAGTCGCCCTCCTTGGCCTTGGCGATCGAGTTGACGTAGCAGGACTTGGCGGTGCCCACGCAGCTGATGATCTCGAAGCAGATCTGCTCGAGCTCGTCCATGTCTTCCATCGCAGCCTCCTAGCTGATTAGCCGAGCATCTTCTTGACGTCGTCGAGGATCTTGGGGGCGTTCATGCGGCCGTAGTCGACCATCGGGATGACTGCCACGGGGATGCGCCCGTCGACGGCCTTCTCGAAGTCGCCCTTGGCATAGCCGATCTGAGGCCCGAGGAGAATGACGTCGGCCTCGTTGATGTGGTCCATGGCCTCGTTCATCGGGCGCGCCTCGATCTCGACGTCCTCGCCGCGGCTCGCGGCCTCCTTCTGCATCTTCTGCACGAGGAGGCTCGTGGACATTCCGGCATTGCAGCAAAGCATGATCTTCTTCATGGTGGTTCCCTTCCGGCCACGCACGGGTGGCCTTGCATTCCGGACGCTTGGGCGTCCGAATTGGTTTCCTGTGCCAGCAATCCATTTTCGTCATGCTGGACGACAGAGGTGGAAAGGTGTGCGTGCACGGGGGACGGGCGCTCCTGCGAGCAGCTCAAATCCGAAGGTCGCGCGGGACGCGCGTCCGAAAAAGGCTGCCGGGGGATCGCTGGGGCCCGAGAGCCCCGCGCACGCTAGGGGGACTAGTTCTCGGTGCTCTCGGAGGCCATCTCGAACTGCTTGCGCTGCGCGGACTCAGACGCCTTCATGAAGGGCAGGTAAATCAGCGTGAAGATCACGAGCAGCACGATCTGGAGAATGCCGGCGCGGATGTCGCCGCCCGTGGACAGGATGCCCGAGGCGATGATTGGGGTGGTCCAGGGCACCTGGATGCAGGTCGGGTTGACCAAGCCGATGACCGTGGCGAAGTAGCCGACGAGGATGCCGATGATGGTGTTCAGCACGAACGGAACCATGAGCGGGATGTTGAACACGATCGGGTAGCCGTAGATGACCGGCTCGTTGATGTTGAAGATGGCGGGCAGGATGCCGAGCTTGGACACCTCGCGGGAGGGCCGCCACTTGCCCCAGATGAAGGTGGCGATAAGCAGGGCAAGCGTGCAGCCCGAGCCTCCCATGAGCGCGTAGACGTTGATGGTGTTCATGTTGAGCCACAGGTCCGGACGGGCGATCACGGCGTCGATGCCGCCGGAGCTGTACACGCTCGTGGCCTCGACGAGCACGACCGTGAGGACGGGCTCGACGAGCACGCCGTTGATGGTGGACTGGTGGATGCCGAGGGTGAACAGGAACACACCGAGCGAGTAGATCACCACGAGGCCGATCGGGTTGGTGGTGAGGGCTCGCAGCGGGGTCTGGATGAAGGTGTTGATGAGAGCAGTGACGTCAGTCTGGAAGCCTGCGTAGAGAACCATCGAGAGCACGCCGAAGGCGCCCAGGGTGAGCAGCATCGGGATCAGGACGTTGAAGGACTTCTCGACCGCGGGCGGCACGCCCTCGGGCATCTTGATGCGCAGCTTCTCGACGCCCGAGACCTTGATGAAGAGCGTGGGCGCGAACAGGCCGATGATGATGGCGGTGAACATGCCGTTGGTGCCGGTGTAGTTCGTGATGAACGCGCTCGAGACCTGGGCGGTGGTCACCTCGTCAGCCACGTAGAGCGGCGACGAGGCGGAGAGGTTGGCAGCCACCGTCTGCGGCATCATGATGAAGAAGACCGCGAGCGCCACCACCACGCACGAGACGGGGTTGTCAAAGCGCTTGTTGTTCGCGAAGCTGTAGCCCACCATGGCGCACAGCAGGATGGCCGAGATGGAGAGCGCACCCTGCGTGAGCGCGTTGCCCCAGTACTGGGCCGTGGCGAGCACGTCCGCGTTCGGGAAGAGTCCGGGGCTGCTCGGGTCCGCGCTCCACAGGAACGTGAAGACCACGTTGTTGAGCAGCGCGGCGATGCCGGCGAGGATGAAGATCGGCATGATGGTGGCAAAGCCATCGCGCAGGCTGCGCAGGTGCACCTGGTTGCCGACCTTGGCGGAGACTTCCGCGAACTTGTCGAGGAAGCTTTGTCCGTTGGCCATGTCTTTCACTCCTAACTGAACTGTTGGAAACATTAGCCGTACCATCGCGCTCCCCCTCCAGGGGGACGCGTATCCGATGACCGAACCAGGGGGGAGGGAGCCCGGGACCGTTCCTCCCGATCCGGACCAAGGACCTACTTCACCACGTGCGTCGTGGTGACCTCCTTGAGCCAAGCGGCTGATTTCTTGGGCCTGCGCTCGTAGTTCTCCATGAGGTCGACCTCGACGAAGCCATAGCGGTTCTTGAAGGCGTTTGCCCAGGACCAGTTGTCAATGAGGCCCCAGTAGTGGTAGCCGCGGCACTTGGCGCCGTCGTTGATCGCACGGGCGATCCAGGAGAGGTGGTCGCGCACAAAGTCGACGCGGTAGTCGTCCTGGATCTGGCCGCTCTCGTCGCGGTTCTTGTACTCGCCCTCGATGCCGATGCCGTTCTCGGACACGAACCACTCGAGGTCAGGGTACTCGTCACGGCACTTCATGCCGAAGTCGTAGATGCCCTTGGGGTAGATCTCCCAGCCGCGGCTCTCGTTCATGACGCGCTCGGGCCAGACGTAGGGCTCGGCGAAGAGCGGGTTGCCCCACTCGTCATGATCGCGGGTCGGCGCCTGCACGCGGCAGGGCTGGTAGTAGTTGCAGCCGAGCCAGTCCACGACGCCAGAGCGCAGGACCTCCTCGTCACCGGGGCGCGCCGGGACCGGGGTCCCGAGACGGGCGAGGGTCTCGAGCACGTCGGCGGGCAGGCTGCCCTTGGTCGCGAGGTCGAGCCACCAGCGCGTGGTGAGGCCGTCGTTCATGCGCAGCGCCTCGAGGTCGGCCTCGCTCGGGTCCTCCTTGGTGTAGGAGGGGCTGAAGTTGCACACGATGCCAATGCGCGCGTCCGGACGGAGCGCGCCCTCCTCGCGCGCCGCGCGGTAGCGGGCGACGCCGAGCGCGTGCGCGACCGAGATGTTGTACTGCGCCACCACGGCCTCGCGGAAGCTGTGGTGCTGCGGGTACCAGCCACCGTGCCAGTAGCGGTTCTCGGGCTCGACGCTCGGCTCGTTGAACGTGAACCAGTATCGGACCTCCTTGCCGAACTCGTGGAGCGCCTTCTCGACGTAGTTCGCGTACGCCTCACAGGTCTCGCGGCTCTCCCAGCCGCCGCGGCGGAAGAGGTAGGTGGGGAGGTCAAAGTGGTAGAGGGTCACGAAGGGCTCGAGCCCCGCCTCGCGCGCCGCGCGGAAGAGCTCGTGATACCACGCCGCGCCCTCGGGGTTGACGTTGCCGTCCGCGTCGAGCAGGCGGCTCCACTGGATCGACGTGCGGAAGCTGTCGAGCCCGAGCCCCTTGAGAATGGCAAGGTCCTCCTTGTAGTGGTGCATGAAGTCGTTGCCCACGTAGGAGCCCACGCGGTTGTAGAACGCCTCGATGTCCTCGTTGGACCAGGTGTCCCACACGTTCTCGAGCTTGCCGCCTACGTTCCAGCCTCCCTCCGTCTGCGGACCGGACATAGCCGCTCCGAAGAAGAAGTCCTTGGGCAGGGTCAGTTCTGCCATGATGCCTCCGTTTCCTCGCTCGTCTCCGCGCGACCATTTATCGCGCTTTGTTAGTTGAATTGTAGCGCTCTTATTTTCTCTATGTAGCGGATTTATTGCCGACAAAGACGGAGACAAAGGAAGATAATGGATTACGTCAGACGAGAACCACGTCGATGAGCTGGGGATTCACGGACGACGAACCCGACGGGCCCTCTGGGAAACAAGCTCGCGCCCTCTTGCCTGACCGCCAAAGCAAACCGTTCGCGGCCAAAAATAGACCGTTCGCGGTGAGCGCCGAGAACCACAGAAAGCACGAGGGAGGCCGCCATGCTCAAGTACGAGACGATTGCCCAGGACATCCAGAGCCGCATCGAGGACGGCGACCTCGTGCCCAACGACAAGCTACCGACGGTCGTGGACCTCTGCGACCGCTACGGCGTGAGCAAGATCACCGTCAAGCGCGCCTTCGAGATCCTCACCGAGAAGGGCCTCATCGCGAGCAAGCGCGGGTCGGGCACCTACGTGAAGAACACCACGGAGCTCTTCGACACGGGGGGCGTCGACCCGCTGCTCGTGGGCGAGGACGGCACGCGGGAGGACACGTTCGGGTTCACCAGGCCCGACCAGCCGATCGGCTTCACCGCCTCGCACAGCGCGCGCGGGAGGAGCGTGAGCTCGGTGGTCTACGACTTCTCGGTCACGAACCCGCCCGAGAGCGTCGCGCGGCACCTGAGCATCTCCCCCGACGACTTCACCTACTACTTCTGCCGGGTGCGCCGCCTTGAGGACGACCCAATTACGATTGAGTACACCTACATGCCGATCGACGTAACGCCCGGCCTCAAGCGCGACCAGCTCTACCACTCCGTCTACTCGTTCGTCCAGGACACGCTCGGGCTCAAGATCTCGAGCTTCCACCGCATCATCCGCGCCGTGGGCGCGACCGAGGAGGAGGCCGGGCGCCTGCGGCTCGACGCGGGCACCCCCCTGCTCGAGATCTCCCAGGTCGGCTTCCTCGACGACGGAACGCCCTTCGAGTTCTCCGTCGCACGCAGCAACGGCATGCGCTCCGAGCTGCGCGACGTGAACGTCATATAGGCAGCAGGCGAAGGCAGGAGAAAGACATGAAGAGGCTGGCGGTTCTCGACGTAGGTGGCTCCGCGATCAAATACTGCACCATATGCGGTACGGATATCGAGGGTAAGGGGCAGGTGCCCACTCCCGACGGGGAAAGCCACGACCCCGAGGCATTCCTCGAGACCATCGAGGGCATCCTTGAGCGCATGGGAGACGTCGAGGGTCTGGCCCTCTCCATGCCCGGGGAGATCGATGCGCGCCAGAAGTACATTCGGACGGGCGGGGCGCTTCTCTACAACTACGGCGTCGACGTGACGGAGTGGGAGAGGCGCTTCGGTGTCTCGATCGAGGTCGAGAACGACGCGCGCTGCTCGGCGATTGCCGAGCTCTCTCGTGGCAACCTGCGGGGCGTCGACTGCGGCGTGGTGCTCGCGTTCGGGACGGGAATCGGTGGCGGGGTTATCGCCGGCGGCAAGGTCCTGCGGGGGGCGCACCTCTTTGCCGGTGAGGCATCGAAGGTCCTCACCTCCTGGCCCGAGGACCCCAGGGACCCCATCACAAGTGATCAGCTCTGGTCGTCTGCCTGCTCGACGAAGTCCCTGTGCGAGCGCGTCGCCCGAGCGAAGGGGATCGACGGCTGCGACGGGCGGCAGCTCTTCGGCTGGCTCGAAGGCGGGGACGAGGCCGTCGCCGGCGTGTTCCGTCGGGTGTGCGACGAGATTGCCCTGCAGATCCACAACATCCAGTGCTGGCTCGACCCAGAGCGCATCTGCCTCGGCGGCGGCATCAGCCAGAACCCGCTCTTCGTGGAGGGTGTGAGAGACGCGCACCGGCGCTTCAACGCCTCGTTCGACAACGCCTTCCCCGAGACGGACATCGTGGCGTGCCGCTTCTTCAACGACGCCAACCTCATCGGCGCCTACGAGCACTTCCTCGCCATGGAGCAGTCGCGCTGACGCGCGTGAGCCAAAAGGGGACTGTCCCCTTTTGGCTCACGCGCACCGCCCGCAGTCGGAGCAGCCGTTGCAGATGAGACGCTGGCCGCACGTCTCGCAGCGCTCGCGGAAATGAGGCCGATAGAGCTCCTCGGCGGGAATCGGCAGACCGAGCGGGTCGTGCAGGCGCCACTCGATCGGCCGGCCGGCAATGCTTACGCCGGACTTGAACGCCTGCTCGGACTGGAGCCGGTGGTCGCGCAGGCGATAGGTCCGCCCGTCCTTCACGAAGACCGTGCCCGTCTCGGTGAACGCGAACGTCACGTCGTGCTCGCGGCACTGTGCCGCGAGCAGGCGCACCCAGTCGAAGTCGCACGGGCGGGCGCCGTCGTAGTTCTCGCCGCCGCAGATGACCTGCTCGATGCCGCACCCGCGCACGCCGTCCCCGCCGCGCTCGCCGAGTTCCAGGTACGTCTCTATGTCCACCCGCCCGATGAGCGGGGCGCACATGATGCCCTTGTGGCGCGCCGGCGTGGCAAGCAGGATCGCGATTCGCTCATCGGCACGACGCTGGTTCTCGCAGGTGACGTTGAGCATGACGTTGTCCCAACCCTCGCCCCAGTCGTCCGGGAGGCACGCGGCAAAGCGCTCCGGGCGCTTGGTGAGCAACCAGAAGCGCACGTCGGGACGCTGGCGCATGACATCCCAGGCCTCGTCGCGCCAGGCGTCCGCCTCCTCCACGAGGAAGTCCGAGGTCATGCACACGCGAATGAGCTCGCCGGGGCGCACCTTGAACGAGCCGTCGCGCGATCGGGACAGCGGGTAGCGGAAGGTCGCCTTGTTGCGCCGCACGACGGAGCCGTCCAGCCCGCGCCAGCGGTCCATCGTGAACATGTAGCAGTTGGCGCAGCCCTCGCTCGCCTTGCGGCACCCGTGCCACGGGTTCCAGATGTCGTGCACGCCTCGCACCCCCTACAGGAACGCACGTTCCTAGGGTAGCACGAGGGCCCTCCGCCGGCCGCTACACAACGCAGCGGATGGCCTTGCCCCGAACCTGATAGCTCGGCCTGACGCCCGCGAGCCACGGGCCCTTGGGCAGGCGCTTCACCACGACCTTGCGCGGGCGCGCGGCGAGCGCGGCGCCGAGCAGCCCGGCCTCGTCGTCGCGGCGACGCAGCTCCAGGCCCGCCCGCGCGGCGAACTCGCGGGCCGCCTCGTCTATCGAGAAGCCCATCTCGCCCTCCCTTCCTGCGCACATTATACGGACGACATGTCTCCCTGCTCCATCTTAGATGCCTGTTTACGATGGTTTATCCCACCGTTTGCATAGCAAATTTGCCATTTACCGATTTTTTCTCCCCTTTTTGGATACAAGGACTTCATCTTCCCCACAAGCGCCTGCGGCTCCGCCGCCGACAAGAAGGGAGCGGCCCTATGTGTACGGGCATCCGCTTCAACGACAAGAACGGCGCCATGTACTTTGGACGGAACCTGGACTGGACCCAGGGCTACGGGGAGCAGGTGGTTGTGACGCCCCCGGCGACGAGGGTCCCCGCAGCCTTTGAGCGCCCCGGGGATCTTGCGAGCGGCCACGCCGTGATGGGCATGGGCATCGTCGTGGCGGGCATTCCGCTCTACTTTGACTGCGGCAACGATGCCGGCCTGGCGGTCGCGGGCCTCAACTTCCCGCAGAGCGCGCACTACGCCCCCGACGCCGTGGACGGCACCACCAACGTCGCCGCCTATGAGTTTCCCTACTGGGTCACGCGGAACTTCTCGACGCTCGAGGAGCTGCGGGCGGCACTACCGCACGTGACCGTGGTGGCCAAGCCCGTGAACGAGCAGCTGCCGGTGGCCAACCTCCACTGGCTCGTCGGCGACGCCACCGGCAGCCTGGTGGTCGAGTGCATGGCCGACGGCCTGCGCGTCTGGGAGGACGACGTCGACGTGCTCACCAACGAGCCCGACTTTGGCTGGCACCGTCAGAACCTGCGCAACTACCTCATGCTCAACGACGGCCTGCCCGCGTCCGCCAGCTGGGACCGCGCCGAGCTCAGGCCGTTTGGCTCGGGCGTGGGCGTCCAGGGTCTGCCCGGCGATTACGGCGGCCCGGCGCGCTTTGTGCGGGCGGCGTTCGTGAACGCGCACTACCCCGTTCAGGACGGCGAGAAGGCCAACGTGACGCGTCTCTTCCGCACGCTCGGCGCGGCCGCGGTACCCGACGGCGTGGCCAAGATGGGCAACGGCGCCTACGAGAAGACCCTCTACACCAGCTGCTTCTCCGCCAGTACGCTGACCTACTACCACGCCACCTACGACGACCCCGCCATCCGCGCCTACCCGCTCTCCGCCTGCGACCTCACCGGCACCGCGCCGTTCGTCGCAACCGCCGCCTAGGCGTCCGTGAGGCCCCATACCCCATCTGCCAAGTCCCGGGCCTCGCGCCCGGGCGAAGGGAGCGCTCATGACGCGCACGACCCCTGCACCCTCATCCGCCCGTGCGGCGGCGGCATCGCCCGCGGCCGCGCCGGCGCCTGGCACGCGCGAGAAGTTCCTCGTGCTGCCCATCGTCATTCTCATCCTTGCCCAAATGGGCGCCACCGGCGACAACGGGGCGCTCTCGCTCGCCGCGACGGCCCTGACGACCGACCTCGGGGCGACCACCTCTGACATCCAGCTCGCCAACATGATCTACCCGCTGGTGGGCGGCTCGTTCATGATCGCGGGCGGCCTCGCCGGCACCCTCATCGGCTGGCGAAAGACCTTCCGCATCGGCGCGTCGCTCGCGGCCGTGGGCGAGGTCGCGCTGGCGCTCTCCCCCAACATGACGGTCTTCATCTGGGTTGGCCGCGTGCTCGTGGGACTGGGGGCGAGCTTCCTCATCCCGTCCCTTCTCGGCATCATCCCCTTCATCTACCACGGCTCCAACCGCACCGTCGCCTTTGGCTGCATCGGCGCCGCGTCCGGCCTCTCGGCCGTGCTTCCGCTCATCCTGGGCGTCGTCATGCAGACGGCAGGGATGCGCGTCACCTTCTTTGTGCTCGCTGCCTACTTCGTCGGCGTGGCCGCCCTCTCGCTGGGCCTGCCCAAGATCGAGCAGCCGCACGAGAAGTCCCACTTCGACGCCATTGGCGTGGCGCTCGCGGCGTCGGGCTTCTTCTTCGTGCTCATCGGCCTCTCGAGCATCTCGACGTGGGGCCTCATCGAGCCGCTGCGCACCGCCCCATTCACCCTCTTCGGCATCTCGCCGGCGCTTCCGCTCGTTGCGCTGGGCATCGTGGTCCTCGCCCTGCTCGTGGTGGTGGAAGGCAGGGAGGAGAGGCGCTACGGCCTGGTGGTGCTCCCGCGCTCGTTCATCACCACCCCGCAGGTGCTCGCCGGCCTCGTGGCCAACGCGCTCATGTTCTTCTTCATGGGCGCCCAGTCCATTCTCATGGCTCCCTACCTGCAGCTCGTTGCCGACTGGACGCCCATTGAGGTGGGGACCATCTCCATCGCGACCGGCGTCCCCACCTTCGCGCTGGCGCTCGGCATCCCCAAGCTCTTTCCCAGGGCCAACCCGCGCCACGTGATTCAGCTGGGCTACGTGGCCATGGCGGCGGCGTTGGGCATCATGGCCTTCTCGGTGACCCTGGATGGCGCGAGCCGCGTGGGCGTCTACCTGGGCGCGTTCATGGCCGGCGTTGGCGCGGGAACCGTCTCGTCCCACGCGAGCAACGTGGTCGCCCTCGCGGTGAGCGACCGCGACGCCTCGCAGTCCGGCGGCATCCAGAGCACCATGCGCAACGTGGGCCAGGCCCTGGGCGTGGCCCTGCTCGGCGCGGTGCTCATCTTTGGCATCAGCTCCACCTTGCGCAACGAGATGGCAAGCAACTCCTCGATCTCCTCCGACGTTGCGCAGCAGGTCTCCGAGCTCACCATCAACCTCAACAGCAACACGGCCTTTGAGGATGAGATCGCCAACATCAAGATGAGCGACGCCGAGCGCACCACGCTGGTGGGCCTGGAGGCCCAGGCACGCTTTGACTCGACGCGCCTCGCCTACGGCGTGGGTGCCGTGATTGTGCTGCTGGGGCTTCTCACCACCCCGGCAATCAAGACGCTCCACAAGGAGGATCCGGCACCCGGAGCGGCTTCCAACGGTAAGTGCCCGAGAGGTCGCAGAGCCCAGGGCAATCGCAAGTGAGTGACCCAAAGCGGCCAAGGCGGGCCCAGCGCCCCCTACGGATGCCTCGGAGCGTTCGTAGGGGGCGCGATCACGTCATAGCGCACGGCCTTCCCCGCAATCGAATGGCTGGGCCTCGCCCCGGCGAGCCACGGGCCCTTGGGCGGGCGCTTGATCACGACCTTGCGCGGACGGGCGGCAAGCGCCGCGTCGAGCAGCGCGCGCTCGTCCTCGCAGGGGCGCTCCAGATGGTGCAGAAGCTGGAACTTCTTCTTCACGGCCGCGCTCTTGGTGCGCTCTGGAAACATCGGGTCAAGAAACACCACGTCAGGTGCCTCATCCATTGCACGCAGAAAGGCCGCGCCGTCGCCCTCCACGAGCTCCATGCGCGAGACGGTGCCCGCGAGCCGGGAATCGCCTGCCGCACGCGCGAGCGAGTCGCGCAGCAGCGCCGCGATCACCGGGTCCCTCTCGCACATCGTGACCGTGAAGCCCGCCGCCGCCAGAAGCAGCGAGTCCTCCCCCAGGCCCGCCGTGGCGTCCACGGCCGTTGGCCTCTCGACGCCGCGCACCCGAGCCGCACGCACGAGCAGCTCCCGCCCCAGGCGGTCCGGGCGCAGCCGCGGCAGCAGACGCGAGAGATCGGCCCGCAGCTCCATGCCATCGCCGATGAGCGCCAGGCCCTCCGGGCCCTCCCGCAGCTCAAGCCCCGCCGCGGCGGCGACCTCTGTCGCATGCGTCAACTTCCTCGCCTCCCTCCGCACGGGCGTCGGATTGTTCTAGGATGGCACGCGGCTTGGGCAAAGTCGAGCATGGGAGGGCTCATGGACCAGGGGCAGGCAGCGGGGAGGGCCAAGGTGCCCGTGCGGCTGGGACTCACCGTCATCTGCGCGGGCGGCTTCATGGACGCGTACTCGTATCTGCTGCACGAGCACGTCTTTGCTACCGGCCAGACGGGAAACGTCGCGCTGCTGGGGATGCGCCTCGCTGCGGGCGACCTGCCCGGCGTGGGCCACTATCTCGTGCCCATCGTCTCCTTTGTAGTGGGCATCGTGCTCTCCAAGCACATCCTCGCGAGCGTCCACGGCGGCGAGCGCCATCCGATGATGCGCTGGGTCGCCCTCTTTGAGGCGGCGGCGTTCCTGATCATCGCGCTGCTGCCGTCCTCTGCCCCAGACCTCCTGGTCAACAGCTTCATATCCTTCTGCGCCGCGCTCTCGTACGAGAACTTCCGGCTCTTTGGCACGCGCTCGGCCTACTCAAGCGTCTTCTGCACCGGCAACCTGCGCTCCCTGGGCGAGACCCTCTACGACGGCCTGGTGGGCGGCGACCGTCACGAGCTGCACCGATCCGCCCGCTACGCCGCCCTCGTAGCCTCGTTCTGCGCGGGCGCCGTGGCGTGCAGCCTGCTCGTCGGCGTCGCGGGCAAGTTTGCCTGCCTGGCGATAAGCGCGCTCTTCCTGCTCTCCACGCGCTTCATCGCAGACCCGGCGGGGGCTCCGGAGGCCTAGCCGCGCGCACCCCCTCACTCCTCATGCATCCTCCGCCCCCTTTGGCCCGACGCTCCGCCGCTACCCGCCAAACACCTGATAGCTCAGCGAGATGAGCACCGGCACGAGCGTCGAGCAGATGACCCCGTTGAGAACCGACAGGACGACGCTCTCCTCATCGGTGTACTTCATCATCATGGGGAGGGTGGTGTCCTCGCTCGTGGCTCCGGCGGCCGCTATGCAGGCGGCGGGGCTCAGGTGGCACGCGAGCAGCGGGATGCAGAAGAACGAGAGCATCTCGCGCATGAGGTTGCTGAGAAACGCCACGCCGCCGTACATCCCGCCCGAAAGCGCGCCGATGGTGACGCCGCCGAGGCTGTACCAGCCCATGCAGCCCGCGATGGAGATGCTCTCGGCGAGCGGGTAGCCCGTGACGAGCGCGCAGGCCACCCCGCCCGCGACCGAGCCTATGGTCACGCCCAGGGGGATGACGAGCGCCCTGACGTTGTACTGGCAGATCTTGCGCACGATCCCACGCTGCATGCCGATGCTCATCCCAACCGAGATCATCAGCAGGTTGAGGATGAGGTCGCTCGACGAGAGCAGCGCGTCCACAGCGGGGAGCTCCCCGCCAAAGAGTCCGCAGGCAACGCCGGCGAGCAGGGCGACCAGGGCCAGAAGGACCACGCTACCTCCCCTTCCCCACGCCAAGCGCGCGACGGGCGAGCAGGTGGACCAGCGCGACGGAGGCCGCCATGGGAATGAGGCAGAACAGGGCGCTGTCAAGCCCGATGGAGCCGAGGTCGCCGAGAAGGTCGTCGTTCCGCCCGATGGAGACGCCCATCGTGAAGATGAGCGGGACCGTGAGCGCGGCCTGCACGCGGCTGTTGCCGCGCACCCACCACGGCGGAAGCAGGAACCTCCCGATCAGCGCGCCAGCGCACATCAGCACTACCGTCAGCATGCTTCCCCTCTCTTCCGGGCGCCCTCAGAGGTGTAGCCGCTCGCGGCCGCGAGCGCAAGGGCTTGGCCGCAAGAGGCTCGCCGGCGCCCTACTTCCCCTGGACCATCGTGAGCGAGATCCTGCCGCGGTCGCGATCGACCTTCTCGACCCAGACTCTCACCGTGTCCCCCACGCTCACCACGTCGCTCGGGTGCTTGACAAAGCGCCTGGCCAGCTTGGAGATATGCACGAGCCCGTCCTGGTGGACGCCCACGTCCACAAAGGCGCCGAAGTCAACCACGTTGCGCACGGTACCCGTGAGCTCCATGCCCGGCTGGAGGTCGTCGATCGAGAGCGCCGCACGGCTGAAGACGGGCTCCGGGGCGTCGTCGCGCGGGTCGCGACCGGGCTTCTTGAGCTCGGCCACGATGTCGATGAGCGTGAGGATCCCGCATCCCAGCTCGGCCGCGAGAACGCCCACGCTGCCCACGCGCTTCTCGATGTCGGGCACGCCGCCGCGCGTGAGCTCGTCAGCCGTGACGCCGGCCCGGCGCAGCACCTCCGACGCCACCGCATAGCTCTCGGGGTGCACCGCCGTGGCGTCCAGCGGGTTTGCGCCGCCAGTGATGCGCAGGAAGCCCGCGCACTGCTCAAAGGCCTTGGGGCCGAGCTTGGGGACGTCCTTGAGCTGCCGGCGGTCGGTAAAGGCGCCGTGCTCCTCTCGATAGGCCACGATGTTTTTTGCCACCGCGGACGTGACGCCCGAGACGTAGCCCAGAAGGCTCGCGCTCGCGGTGTTCACGTCCACGCCCACGCGGTTGACCACGTCCTCTACCACGTTGCCGAGGGCCCGGGCGAGCTCCGTCTGGTCAAGGTCGTGCTGGTACTGACCCACGCCGATGGACTGGGGCGGAATCTTCACGAGCTCGGCGAGCGGATCCTGCAGGCGCCTTCCCAGGCTCATGGCACCGCGCGTAGTGACGTCGAGGTCCGGGTACTCCTTGCTGGCCAGCTCGCTCGCCGAGTACACGGACGCACCCGCCTCGTTGACGATCGTGTAGCGCAGGTCCGGCGCGGACTCGGCGATGAACTCGGAGACGACCTCCTCGGTCTCGCGGCTGGCCGTGCCGTTGCCGATGACGATGGTGTTGATGGCGTACTTATCGACCAGGCACCTGAGCTCGCGCTTGGTGCCCGCGACGTCATGACGGGGCTTGGTGGGATAGACCACCCCGTGGTCGAGCAGCTTGCCCGTCTCGTCCAGCACCGCCACCTTGCAGCCGGTGCGATAGCCCGGGTCGAGCGCGATGATGCGGGCGCCGCGCACCGGGCGGGCGGAGAGCAGCCCCTCGAGGTTCTTGGCAAAGACCTTGATGGCGTCCGTCTGGGCGCGCACGGTAAGCTTTGCGCGAACCTCTCGCTCGAGCGAGGGCGCCATCAGGCGCTTGTAGCCGTCGGCGACGGCAGCCTCAAAGACCGGCGCAAAGACGCCCTGGCGGCGCGGCCAGCGCCCGGCCAGGCGCGCCACCGCGGCCGCCTCGTCCACCCGGACGCGCACGCGGAGCTTCTCCTCGCGCTCGCCGCGGTCGATGGCGAGCACGCGGTGGTTGGGTATCTTGGAGACGGGCTCGGAGAAGTCGTAGTACGGCTCGTAGGGGGTCTTCTCGCCCGCATTGGTTGCCACGGAGACGACCTGGGCCGTGGCCAGGGTGAAGTCGCGCAGGTCGGCGACGTTCTCTGCGTCCTCCGCCACCGTCTCGGCCACGATGTCCGCGGCGCCCGCGAGGGCCCTCTCGGGCGTGTCAAAGCCCGCCTCGGCGGCCTCCGGCGTCACAAAGCGGGCCGCCTCGTCGAGCGCCGACCCCTTGGTGGCCACCTGCATGAAGATCATGTTGGCAAGCGGCTCCAGGCCGGCCTCGCGCGCCTTCTGCGCACGCGTCATGCGCTTCTTGCGATAGGGCTTGTAGAGGTCCTCCACGCGCTGGAGCTGCGTGGCCGCGCGAATCTCCGCCTCGAGCTCGGGCGTGAGCTTGCCCTGCGCGTTGATGAGGAGAAGGACGTCCTCCTTGCGCTGCTCGAGGTTGCGCAGGTAGGCGAGGCGCTCGTCGAGGGCGCGCAGGGCGACGTCGTCCATGCCGCCCGTGGCCTCCTTGCGGTAGCGCGCGATGAAGGGGATGGTGTTGCCCTCGTCGATGAGCTTGACGGCCGCCTCGACGGCCTCGGGTTTGAGATTGAGCTCCTCTGCGAGCGTGGCGATAAGGTCCATGTTCTGGCTCCCTCGGTTGGGTGCATGAGTGGATAAGGATAGCCGTGAGGGCCGCGCGGGGCAAAGGGCGAGGTCTAGGGGACAAACCGGCGCACCGAGAAGTGCTGCGGGCAGTCGCCCTGCTCGCCGGGAAGGTCGAACGTCCCCTCCCTCAGCATGCTCCATCCAACCCGCCCCAGGTAGGCGGGCCACTCTCCGTTGTCGGACATGTGAGTGAGGGTCACCGGACCCGCCGCCTCGCGCTCGAGCTTGTCGAGAAACGCCCGCAGCACCGGCGTGTCAAACGGGTTGAAGAGGTAGACGTGCGTGTAGGGGGCAAGCGGCAGGTCGAGGGCGCTTGCGCAGACCACGCGGACCTGCTCGTAGCGCACCGACCAGGCGGCCGCCTCCGCCGCGAGGCGCTCGTCCAGCTCCACGCCCGTCACGCGCCCGGGAAGCCCCGCGCCCACGAAGTAGGCGAGCACGCGACCAGCCCCGCAGCCCACGTCGAGGAGGTGGTCGTCCGAGGTGAGGTCGAGCGTGCCGAGAAGGTCCTCGAGCACGAAGTACGGCGTGGGCGTCGGGTCGTGCGCGCCGTCCGCCGCACGACGGGTCTTCTCGCCCGCGGCGAGGGCATGGCCGCAGACAGCAAGGTCACGCTGGGTGTCCGAGCTTTGTTCCACGCAACCTCCATCGCTGCCCCAAGCGTTCTTCCAGACAGTGATGCTACCCCTTTCGATGCGACAAAGACGCGTAAGCCGGACACGTGTGTTCCCGCCACCCATTTCGGACGCGGCCCGATTCCGAATCTCCTCCTACACGCTCAGGTCGCGACGCACAAAGACGGCGGTCCCGAGGGCAAAGAGTGCAGCGCCCGAGATGCCGAGCGTGGCCGCACCCGCAAGGGCGCTGGGCTCCCCGCCCACGACCCCAAGCGGGTCGAGGAGCGAGAGGGGCGTGACATCGGCGAGCCAGGAGAGCTCGTCGCCCACCCCCGAGAGCATCTGCACGAGAACGAAGAGCGCGCACACGGCAATGCCCGCCCACCTCGCGGCGGAGACGTTCGGGAGAGCGCAGGCTCCCGCCCAGCACATGCCGGAGAGAAACAGCCACAGGCAGAACGTCGCCGCGTTGACGGCAACGGGGTCGGGGACGGCAAGCTCGCCGGGGAACATGGCATTGGCCGCAGCCAGCTCGAACGCAGTGAGCACCACCGCGAGAAGGACGAGGCAAAGAACGAGAACGCCCGCCTGCGAGAGCATGAGCCTCGCGCGCCCCACGGGCTGTGCGAGCAGGTAGGCGATGCTGCCGCGCTCGACGTGACGGACAACGAGCCGGCTGCTGAGCACCGCCGCAAGGACGAGGGGGAGCACAACGAGCAAAAAGCCGTACAGGTAGTTGACGACAAACTCCAAAAGCGTCGTCCCCTGGTCGGCCATGCCGAAGGCGGCAAAGAGCTCGGGCATGGCGTCGCGCATGAGGGCAAGCGACTCGCCGAGCTCGGGGTCGTACATGCCAATGATGACGCAGGCATAGAGAACCACCACCGCGGCGATGATTGCGGTCGGGAACAGGCAGGAGCGGAGCTCGTGCCTGAAAAGAGGAAGGATCATCGGAACCCCCTAGGCTTGCCGCAAGGGCTCGACGCCCTCGTACAGGTGCAGGAACAGCTCCTCGAGCGTCTGCTCGCGGGACGTGACCGAGGCCACGTCGTAGGAGGAGAGCTCGCGGATGAGCGCGTTCACGTCGCGCACGTCGCGGAGCTCGACCCCACGGGCCTCCCCCTCCGCGGGCTCATCCCCGTGGGCGAGCTCCCAGCGCGAGCGCTCCCGCGCGCTCGAGAACTCGACCGAGTAGCCGCGCCCGCGCATCGAGCGCACCTCGTCCATGGCACAGGTCATGGCCACCCGTCCCGCGCGGATGAACGCCACTCGATCGCACGCACGACCGACCTCCTCGAAGATGTGCGAGGAGAGAAGGACGGCGGCGCCACGCGAGCGCTCCTCTGCAACGAGGTCGAGGAAGCGCTCCTGCATGAGCGGGTCGAGGCCACTCGTCGGCTCGTCGAGCAGGAGCACGTCAGGGCGCGCCATGAACGCCACCACGATCGCGGCCTTCTGCCGGTTGCCCTTTGACATCCTGCCGATCCGCGCGCCGAGGTCCAGTCCGAAGGCGTCGGCGAGCTCAAGCATCCGGGAGCGGTCGCGCATGCCCCGCATCCCCGCCATGAGGTCGAGGAAGGACCGCGCCGTCATCTCCTGCATGCAGGCGCTCTCTCCGGGCAAATTGCCCAGGCGGGCTTGCACCCGCGAGCGCTCAAGGAAGCAGTCGTGCCCGAGAATCTCGACCTTTCCTTTCTGCGGTTTGATGAATCCCATGAGGTGGCGCATCGTCACCGTTTTTCCTGCCCCGTTGGGACCGAGAAACCCAAGCACTTCTCCCGCGGCCACCTCAAGGCTGACGTCGAAGACGCCACGGCCCCGTCCGTAGTCCTTCGTGAGCCCGCACACGCGAATCGCAGGCCCCGCTCCGTTCGCGGTCATAGGTACTCCCCCTTGTACGTGGCCCTCTTGAGCCAGTCGAGCCAGACGAGAAACTCCGAGAGCATCTCCCCCATGTCGAACGTCCCCCCGCCGCGCAGCCGCTCGTGCAGATAGCCGTCTCCGCACCATACGAGCATGCGCACCACCCGCATGGGATCGACGTCCTCCCGAAAGCGCTCCCAGTGCACATGGCCCAGGTACGTTCGCACCATGATTGGCACGGAATCTGTCATGAAGGCGTCGAGCACCCCGGAAACGTCTCTGTGACCGGGATAGAACGCCCGGACGAAGAAGTCCATGATGCGCGGGCTCAGCCTGACGAGGGCGGCCTTCCGAGTCGCGGCGTAGCACATGATCTCGAAGAAGTCGTCAATCTGGTACCAGCGCTCGTCGACCACCGCGTCGGCCACGCGCCTGGTGGCCGCTGTAAGGACGTAGAGGTAGAGGTCCCTTTTGTTCTTGAAGTAGAAGAAGAGCTGGCTCTTCGACACGCCCGCGCGCCTCGCTATGTCCGCCGTGGACGCACAGGCGTAGTCATCGCCTCCGAACACCTCGACCGCCGCGTCAACGACGGCGCGCCTGCGGTCCTCGGAAAGACTCTCGAAGCGCTCGAACCTACCTGACATGGAGCCTCGCTTTCCCTTGGCTTTCGAGAACAAGGCTACCCCGTTGACCCAGATATGGAAGGGTGCCCGAGCAGGTGAAACAATGTGTCGAGCACGTTTGAGACGAGCGTCTCAGCCTGAAGCCCCCACCGAGGGGCGGACATCCACCTACGGGAAGCCTGCGCCCGCAAGCACGCAGAGCGGCGAGGCGGCGGGGCCTCCGTAAGAGTTGCTCGGGCGGAGTCCGGCAACGGCCAGCGCGGGCCATCGCTCTTCCACGCGCGTCTCATGAGGCCGCCTTCGCGCCAATGCCCGTCTCAGACCTCACCCTGCGGGCGTACCGCCGCAGGTACGCCGCCCCGACGGCGCACGGCAGCACCGGCGAGAGCGCCTGGGCGGCGAGGATGCCCGGGTAGCCGAGGGCGGGGACCAGCGCGGCGGCGAGGCCAACACGGACCACGACGGCGTCGAGCAGGGCGTTCACCGCCGCGAGCCTCGGCGCGCCCGTCGCCTGGGCGAACGAGTCGAGCGCGTACATGGCGGCGTAGGCGAGGCTGTTGACCAAGCAGCAGGCACGCAGGTAGAGCACGCCCGCGGCCACGGCCTCGGGGTCGTCCGCGAAGAGGCCCACGAGCTGCGGGGCCAACGCCTGGACGAGAAGGACCACGAGAGCCGTGGCCCCCACCGAGACGGCGAGCCCGGCCTGCACGTAGTCGAGCGCGCGCCGCCGGTCGCCGGCCCCCTCGGAGCGCGCCGCGGCGGCCGACACCGCCTGGCCCGCCGACCACACGGGCATGCCCGCGAGCGTGTTGGCCTTGGTTGCGGCGCCGGCCCCCGCCACGACCGCCGTGCCGAAGGCGTTGGTCATGGAGGTGATCGCGAGGTACGAAAGGTTCACGACGACCTGCTGGAAGGCCGCGGGCGCGGCCACGCGGGCGAGCGCCGCGAGATCCCGGGTGGTGGGGCGCGCCGGCAGCGCCGAGCCGCGCCTCCTGGCGAGCACCGACAGGGAGAGCGCCGCGGCGAGCGAGGACGCCGTCGTCGAGGACCACGCCGTGCCGGCGACGCCGAGCGCGGGCACGAGCGCGACGCCGCCCGCGCAGTTCACCGCGGCCACGGCCACCGCGAGCCACATCGGGGTCCGCGCGTCCCCGCGGGCGCGCATGACGGCGCCGGCTGCGGAGAGCAGGAAGGCGCCGGGCAGCCCCGCAGCCCACACGCGCGTGTAGACGACGGCGCCCGCGAGCGCGTCGGCAGGCACGCCGAGCGCCGCGTAGAGTGGGACGGCGAGGAGCGAGCAGGGCAGAGCAACGGCGATCGAGAGGGCGATCGCCGCGAGGAGCGCCGCCCCTTCCGCCCGGGCGGCGGCGTCCTTCTCGCCCGCGCCGAGACGGCGCGATGCGAGCACCGTGGCGCCCACGGCGAGGCCGAGCGAGAGCGAGTTGGCAACGAAGCCGACCATCGTGGCGTTGGCGAGCGCGGCGAGCCCCCGCTCCCCGACGAACGCCCCCACGACGAGCATGTCCACGACCTGGTCGGCGGACTGCAGCAGGTTGGCGCCGAGCGCCGGCAGGGCGAAGCGCGCGAGGTTGGCGGCAGGGCGGCCGCCCAGGAAGTCTATTTCCCTCATTGGCTATTCCTTTGCACGATCGAGATGGAAAAGGCCGCGGCAGCAAAGCCGCGGCCCTTGGGCTCGAACCGTGCGCGCACGACAGAATGAACCGGCGTCGGGCCGGCATCACCGTGTGCAGGTTGTGCCGTCAGCTCCTCGCGACTTCCTGCCGAACATCACGGGGAGCGGCTCCAATTTGGAACTCGCCGATCTCGAGGTACAGGGAATAACCCTCCTGCTCTTTGAACACAGAGCGAATTCTACTCTCTGTGGGAATCCGCCGACAACACATCGGCAAAGAGGCAGTTTGAAGAGAGTCACGAGCGAGCCCCACCCCCTTGTTACGCAGAGCCCCGTCTCCGCCCCGGAGTCGAAGTTACCTGCACACCCATCCGCCTCGCACGGGTATACGGAGAGAAACGACCACTGGGAGGGCCCATGCCAAGCCAGCTCACCAAGCGCGCGCTCGAGAAGTCGCTCAAGCGCCTCCTGCTCGAAAAGCCCCTGGGCAAGATCACCATCGCGGACATCACCGACGACTGCGGCATCAGTCGCATGACGTTCTACTATCACTTCCAGGACATCTACGACCTGGTCGAGTGGTCGTGCGAGGAGGACGCCGCGCGGGCCATCGCCGGCAACAAGACCGCCGACACCTGGCAGACCGGCCTCCTCGACACGTTTCTCTCCCTGCGCGAGAACAAGCCCTTCATCACGAGCATATACCATGACATGAGCCGCGAGCAGGTGGAGCGGTTTCTCGTCCCCGTGGTGAGCGACCTGGTGAAGGACGTGGTTGACGAGCACGCAGCGCGTAGGTGCGTGCGCGAACAGGACAGGGACTTCATCGCGCGCTTCTTCGCCCACGCCCTCATCGGAACGGTCCTGGACTGGGTCGCCCGAGACATGCGCGACGACCCGCAGCAGCTGGTGCAGCGGGTGGCCACCGTCGCAGACGGCGCCATCGAGACCGCGCTCGACCGACTCGAGATCCCCGGCGGCTACGTCGCCGGGAGCGAGGGCAGCGTGCCGGAGGGACCCGCCGCGTCATAAGGGGACGCGGGCCTTGCCCGTTCTTCTCGCCCGTCTGTACAATCCTGCCGCATTGATAAGAAACCGTACAGAAGCACCGTTCTGCCCATGGTGCGCCGCCCTCCGCGAACCCACCATGGAACCAGACGCATCGGACACGCCCGGTGCGCACGTAAGAAAGGTGCGATCATGTACTATTCAAGCGGCAACTACGAGGCCTTCGCTCGTCCCAAGAAGCCCGCGGGCATCGAGCACAAGAGCGCCTACATCGTGGGCACGGGCTTGGCGGCGCTCTCCGCCGCGTGCTATCTCGTCCGCGACGCCCAGATGCCGGGCAAGAACATCCACATCTTCGAGAAGGACGACGTGGCGGGAGGCGCGTGCGACGGCCTCAACATCCCCGGTCTTGGCTACGTCATGCGCGGCGGCCGCGAGATGGACAACCACTTCGAGGTGATGTGGGACCTGTTCCGCTCCATCCCCTCCATCGAGACGCCCGGCGTCTCCGTACTTGACGAGTACTACTGGCTCAACAAGGAGGACCCCAACTACTCGCTCTGCCGCGCGACGAAAGATCGCGGGTGTGACGCGGGGTGCGCCGGGAAGTTCGGCCTCTCGGACAAGGCGGCCATGGAGATCATGGAGCTCTTCTTCACGCCGGACGAGAAGCTCTACGACCGTCCCATCACCGACTTCTTTGACGACGAGGTGCTCTCCTCCAACTTCTGGATGTACTGGCGCACCATGTTCGCGTTCGAGAACTGGCACTCTGCGCTCGAGATGAAGCTCTACATCAAGCGCTACATCCACCACATCGCCGGGCTGCCGGACTTCTCTGCCCTGCGCTTCACCAGGTACAACCAGTACGAGTCGATGATCTTGCCTCTCGTCGAATACCTCAAGGCCGCAGGCGTGCAGTTCCACTTCAACACGAAGGTCGAGGACATAAGGTTCTCCATCGGAGGCGGCGCGGGCCCGGTGCGTCCGCGCACCGGCACCGGCCAGGACACCATACAGCGCATCCAGCAGGCGGCCCTTCAGCGCAACCCCCACAGCTCGCCCGCGAGGAAGGTGGCGACGAGCATCGTGCTGAGCCGAACGGCGTCAGCCGATGGAGCCGAGGCCGGCGCGACCACGGTCGTTGACCTCACCGAGGACGACCTTGTCTTCATCACCAACGGCGGCTGCGTCGAGAACTCAACCATGGGGGCGCAAGACAGACCCGCCGCATGGAGGCCCGAGCTCGCCCCCGGCGGCGGCTGGGACATGTGGCGCCGCATCGCGGCACAGGACCCCAGCTTCGGCCATCCCGACACCTTCTGCGGCGACCCCGAGAAGACCAAGTGGATGAGCGCCACGGTGACGACCCTCGACGGCGAGATTCCACCCTACATCCAGGCGATCTGCAAGCGCGACCCCTTCAGCGGCCACGTGGTCACCGGCGGCATTGTGACCTGCACCGACTCCAACTGGCTCATGAGCTGGACGCTCAACCGCCAACAGCAGTTCCGCGACCAGCCCAAGAACGAGCTGTGCGTCTGGGTGTACGGCCTCTTCCCCGACAAGCCCGGCAACTACGTGAGAAAGCCCATGCGCGACTGCACCGGCGAGGAGATCTGCCAGGAGTGGCTCTACCACATGGGCGTTCCCGAGGACCGCATCGCCGAGCTCGCCGCGCGACACGCCAACACGGTGCCGGTCATGATGCCCTACATCACGGCGTTCTTCATGCCGCGGGCCGCGGGAGACCGCCCTGACGTGGTGCCCGACGGCGCGGTCAACTTTGCCTTCATCGGCCAGTTTGCCGAGACGCCGCGCGACACCATCTTCACCACCGAGTACTCCATGCGCACGGGCATGGAGGCCGTCTACACGCTCTGCGACGTCGACCGCGGCGTGCCCGAGGTGTGGGGCAGCGTCTTTGACGTGCGCGACCTGCTCATGGCGAGCGTGAAGCTGCGCGACGGCAAGCCGGTCACCGACATGAAGCTTGGCCTGGTCGAGCGGTTTGCGCTCAAGGAGGTGCTCAAGAGGGTCGAGGGAACGGACATCGAGAAGGTCCTGAGGGAGTTCGAGGCGATCGAGTAGAAGCGGCGCACAACGGGTAGCTTGCGACGGCCGCCGAATGCCGGTTTTCCTCGTGCGCGTGGCCGGGCGGGGTCGCGAACACAGGGGGGGTCGTCCTCATGACCGCGGGCGAACCGCAGGGCGGCATGGCGCTAAGACCGCAGGTGGAGAGCACTCTACCGACACTCAACTGGCCGTCGAGCGGAGTAAACTGCCAGTCGGTTGAGCGCCGAGCGCGAGCATCGCATGATGCAGCCATCGACAGCCAAACGAGAAGGGGATCCGCCATGAGCGAGAAGAGCTTCGGAACGATCATCGCAACGCTGCGCAAGGAGAAGGGCATGACGCAGCTCGACCTCGCCCGGAAGATGGGCGTCACCGACAAGGCCGTCTCCAAGTGGGAGCGGGACCTCTCGTTCCCCGACGTCTCCTCGCTGCCCAGGCTCGCCGAGGAGCTGGGGATCACGGTAGACGAGCTGCTCGAGGCAAGGGAGGAGAGACCCGAGCACGAGTCGGCGACGCAGAGGGCCCGGCCTCTCGTCGAACTCGTCCTCAAGGCCGTCGCGCTCGCCATGGGGGTGGGCGTCACGGCGCTCACCATCATGGACGAGGTGAAGCCCAACGACGCGCTCCGCCTGCTCGGTATCGGGCTCGCCTGCCTCGCCATCGTCCAGATCGCCCACCACCGGGACGAGGAGGCGTAAACGTCCTGCCCAGCGAGCGATCGTGCGTCTCTTCTGGCAGGGACTCCTCTCGTACGAGCATCTCGAGGGCCGTCTCAAGCTTCAAGAGGTCCTTTCCTGTCTCTTGATGTGCTTGTAATCCTTCTTGAACTTTGCGGTGAACCTCACTTCATCATGGCCTAGTCCTCGTCGAGTGCGGTCGTGGCCTCCTTGACGGTGCGATAGGGGCCGGAGATTCCTATCCGTCACCGCGTCCTCCAATCGCGCCCGCCCATGTTGCGCGCCATTCTTTGCATCCCGCCCCGCATGCAGTAGCGGCTCATCATTCCCGCAATCTCCTCAACCGGATCCGCGCAGTCGCGCCGTATCCACTCCTCGAGCACCGCCATGAGACCCCCGAGGTAGAACCGCATGAGATAGGGCCGCTCGCACTCGGAAACCTGGAAGTGGTCGAGAATTGGCCCGATCAGGTGGTGCTCCAGGGCGGCGTATGCCTCGCCCAGTCTGAGGCCAGCGCCGTTCTTGACGAACGCGGAGAAGAGCCTTCTGTTGTTCCGCACGAACTCGAGGTAGGGGCCAAGATACTCGGAGGTGACCAGGTAGAGGTCCTTGGCCGGGGCAGCCGCCAGCCGCTCGAAGGTCACCTGCTCGCGAGACGCTCCGAAGTGGTCGCGGAACCGCGAGAAGACGAGCCGCACGCTCTCCTCGACGAGCTCGGCAAACGACTCGTAGTGCAGGTAGAACGTCGACCGACTCACCCCGGCACGGGAGCAGACGTCTTTGACCGTCACGAGCTCGAGGTCCTTCTCCCCCAGAAGGTCGAGAAACGCCTCGTCCATGAGCTCGGCGGTCTCGAAGTACCTGCTGTTTCGCTGCACCAAGAGACCCCCTTACGGCCCGACCCTCTCGACCCTGCCGGCAGCTCGAATCAGGCTCGTCCCCACGGCGACGCTCGCCACGTACACGAAGGTGCCCGTAGCAACGGTGAGCGCATGAAAGAGCCTGGGCTCACTGCCGAACGTAGCGAGCATCGTCGTCTGCAGCAAGAACATGGAGACGAGCGCGGCGGCGACGCTCACCCCGCGCAGGGAGCGTTCCACCGAGCCCTGCCCACGGCGGCGCGCGAACGCATGGACCGCCTGCGCGAAGGTGAGAAACGTGTACGTCGCCTGCGAGATTACCACGATCTGATTGCCGCCGGCATCCACGCCGCCATGCACCGTGAGCACCACCATGCCGCTCAGAACCATCGCGAGTGCAACCAAGACTCCCCCGACGGCACGCTCGAGCCGTTCGGACTCGGCAGAGTCGCGCACCAGCCCCCTGAACACGCAGCAGAAACGCACGACTGCGAGCGCGGCATAGTAGCAGCCCATGGTGACGAGCCATGCGGACACGCCGCTCACGCCGAGCGCGAGGTTCCACGCGGCATAGGCGGCGTTGACCACGATGCTGCCTGCAGCGACCAGCAACGTGCGATGGGGGCCGGCACCGATGACCGCCGCTATCATGGAGCGACGCCGCGCGAGACGACCGAGGAGCCCTGATGCCCTGCGGGACAGCCCCATGCCACCCTACTCCGCGACCTGCGACGCGAGGCGCACGATATCGGCCGCATAGCGCCGCCTGCCGTCCTCGAGGATGCGGCGATAAATCGGGTAGTTCACACCCGCCATGACAAGACCGAGGATGCCCACGATCACGCCGATTCCAGCCATGAGCGCGCTGTCCCCGCCGATCACGCCCATCGAGAGGCACATCCCCACACCCATGACGAGCGCCGCAATGACGCCGAATGTATACGTGAAGATGGCGGCCGGGAGCTTCGCCCGGCGGTCGAGCTTCCTGAGCGCGACCACCTTGCTGGCGTCCTTGGGCGCATACTCCGCAGCAAGCTGCTCCGCATAAGCCTTGTCCGTGTTCATGTGTCCTCCTGTTCGGTCGGGTTGCTGACAATCTCATTACAGCGCGAGCCGACGTTTGGGAGAAGAACACATGTGGACTTCCGTGTCCGATTCCAGCAGCAGTCTCCGGCGGTAGGTGAAACGTTCGATTATCAGAATGAACCGACAACGAAGGGCCCAACAGCCCCTTTCATCATAAGCACGTCGAAGGGTTCCGCCCGTCTTGGACAGAGCCCTTCTCTAAAATCACGGTAGTGCGTTTCACCGCCACCATATATAGCGTTTCCAAGCACCAGCGCAGGCCCTCCCGACCTATCCCCACAGCTCCATGTTCGACATCGCGTACAGCGGGACGTTCCTCATCCAGTCCTGCTCGCGGTAGCCCGACAGGCTGAAGCGGACGGACTTGATCTCCGGGTGGGTGCCCTTGAACGCCCGGAGGCTCTTGGCGCGCAGGTTCTCCTCCGCCTTCACCTCGATGGCGTAGACGCTGTTCGCGCCCTGCACCAGGAAGTCGACCTCACCCGAGGAGTTCTCGGCCGACCAGCAGTAAGGGGTGAGCCCGCAGTCTGAGACGAGCTGCTGGCAGACGTACTGCTCGGTGAGGGAGCCCTTGAACTCCTCGAAGATCCCGCTGCCACCGATGACCGTCTCCTTGTCGAGCCCGGCCATCGCGCCCAGCAGGCCAACGTCCACCAGAAAGAGCTTGAACGCCGTGTCGTCAGCGTAGGGGGCCAGGGGAATGCCGGGCTTCGAGATCCTGCGGACGAGGGTCGTGATCCCCGCCTGGGTGAGCCACGTGATGCCCGCCCGGTAGTTCCGCGCCCGCGCGCCCGAAGCGATGTGGCTGAACACGAACTTCTTGTTCTCCCTCCCGAGATGGGACGGGATAGAGCGCCACGCGGCGAGCGCGTACTCGGTCTCGGTCCTGCTTAGGTGCTTCGAGATGTCGCGTTCGTAGCCGCGAAGGATTTCGAGCTGCACCTCGCGCGCATCCTCCAAGAGGCCTCGCTCAAGGAAGACGCTCACCGCCTCCGGCATGCCTCCGACGTAGTAGTACTGGCGGAGGAGCGGAATGAACTTGCTTGAGAAGCTGTTGATGAAGCTCGTATCTCCCGTGTCAATGAGGTCGCGGAGCGCCCGATTCCCCGTCGCGACGAGGAACTCCCGAAAGCTCAGGGGATGGAGATCGAGCGTGTTCACCTTCCCCACGGGGTATCCGCTGCCCTCGTGCACGGTGATGCCCAGAAGCGAGCCGGCCGCAGCCACCGCGTACCCGGGCGCGTCCTCGCAGAAGTACTTGAGGCTGGTGAGCGCTTTCGGGCACGCCTGGATCTCGTCGAGGACGATGAGGGTACCGTCCTCGGATATGGCCTCCCCCGTCTCGAACTGGATGGCCGAGATGATGCGCGGAATGTCGTAGCCGAGCTCGAACTGTTCGCGCATCCTCGGGTTGTCGTCGAGATTCACGTATGCAACGTTCTCGAACTGCGTTTTTCCGAATTCTTTAAGCAGCCAAGTCTTTCCAACCTGACGTGCGCCATTGAGAATGAGCGGCTTTCGGCGGGGTCTGTTCTTCCAGACAACAAGTTCATCCATGAGGAATCGTTCCATGCAAGCCCCTCCTCTAAAAATGGCTACGGCCTTATTTTCGCACATATTGGCGAAAATAAGGCCGTAAGAAAGCCAGTTTTGGAGAAAATCAGGCGGAGTTTTACTCCCACTCAGTAATCAGATTTTGTACGGGGATGCTCTCTCGTCTCCGTAGTGTCTCAGTGTCTATCGTGTTCACGGATTCACCCCGAAATCCATGCCTGCGTTGAACTCAAAATGAACTCAACGCGTATTTATCGTTCAGCGGCTTGCCGACGGAAGTGTGCACAAAGGCCAATTCCGCAAGCGACCGCCAGTTAGTCATTTTATCAAACGGGGCGTCAAGCCACGGACGTTGCCGGCGCCACGCTGGAGCCCTTTCCCATATCCAGCGCGAATCGACCCGTTATGGGGGCATCCGTTTTCCATTTCGCAGGGATTACCCCCTTAACCGCCGAAATCTACCTTCCGGTGAACCCGCGCTTCCAGTCGAGGTACTCCTCCTCGGAGATCTCCCCGGAGTCCAGCCTCGCGCGCATCGCGGCCCACGCCCTGACCGCCGCGTCGAGCTCCCTGGCTCGCCTGGACGGTCGACTTCCTCGCGCGGGAGTTCTCCGCCATGCGCGGCGAGGCGGAGCCCTCGGACGTCGAGCGGGAGGACGCCCTCATCTTCGGCATGTCGCGGAGGTGAGGGGCAAACCTCATCGGTCAGCCTGCCGCAACCGTACGATAAAATATCGCCCAAGGACAGGAGGGCCCGATGCAGCACCCCATCGAACAAAACGATCCGAAACGGTTCTCCTCGGTCGGAGAAGGAGAACCAGTACTTCGACCGCAAGAGCGCCCGGAAGGACGCTAACGACATCTCCAGGCACATCAGCGCCTTTGCGAACGCATCCGGCGGCAAGCTCATCATCGGCATCGAGGACGACGGCGAGATCACCGGCTTCAGGCGCAGGGGCGCCCACGACATCGAGGACTTCCTCCAGGCCCCCATCACATGCTGCGACCCCGTCCCCGCCGTCAGGGCCGAGGAGGTCAACGTCACCAACTCGAGCGGGGAGAGCGATCGCATCCTCGTCCTCGACGTCCAGGCCTCAACAGATCGGGTCATCGCGAGAAAGCGCGACGGCGAGGTCTTCCTCAGGCAGAAGGACGAGAGCGTCCGGCTGGACCGCGAGCAGGTTCGCGCCCTCGAGTACGACAAGAACCAGAGGCGCTTCGAGGACGAGCTGGCAGACAGGTCCGGCATCGACGACATCGACCGCGAGGTGATGGACCGCTACCGGGAGGAGCTCGGGACCGACGCCCCCTACGAGCAGATACTCAGGAGCAGGGGGATGCTCGTCGACGGGCACCTCACCAACGCGGGGGTTCTCCTGTTCGCAAGGAACCCCACGCAGTTCATCCCGTGCGCCCGCGTGAGGGTCATGCGCTTCGACGGCAGCAGGATGGAGACCGGGCGGCGCCTGAACATCGTGAAGGACAGGACCTTCGACGGGCCCCTCCCCAAGGTGATCGAGGGTGCCAAGCAGATGATCTCCAGCCAGCTCCGGGAGTTCCAGTTCCTGGGGGACGACGGGAAGTTCAAGATCATCCCCGAGTACCCGGAGTTCGCGTGGTTCGAGGGCCTCGTCAACGCGGTCACGCACAGGAACTACGCCTACTCTGGCGACTACATCCGCGTCATGATGTACGACGACCGCCTCGAGATCCTCAGCCCCGGAAAGCTCCCCAATATCGTCACCCTCGAGAACATGCGCCACACCCGCTGATCGCGCAACCCCATCATCGCCCGCACCCTCGTCGAGTTCGGCTGGGTGAGGGAGCTCAACGAGGGGGTGCAGAGGATTTACGACGAGATGGCCAGCTTCTTCCTCAACGACCCCGTCTTCTCGGAGCCGAACGACTCCTCGGTGCTGCTCACGCTCGAGAACAGCATAACGTCGCGCGTCCTCCGGCAGAGCGACACCGTCTCCGGCATCGTCGGCGAGGACGCGTACAGGGCCCTCACCGAGCCCGAGCTGTCAGCGGTTCAGATCGTGTATGCAAGGGGCAAGGTCACCGTCAAGCAGCTGTCCGAGCACCTCGGAAGAAGCGCCAAGTTCGCCAGGTCGACCCTGAGGGGCCTCGTCGGCAAAGGCATCCTCTCATGGCACGGCTCCGGCCCCAAGGACCCGTCCCAGTACTACTCCTTCCCCCGCCCCCGTTAAGACTGATAAGACGGCCCCGCAGGCCCGGCGAGATTCCCGGGCCTGCGGGGCCGAGCGGGTAAGAGTAAGTCCGAGTAGTTCCGAGTAGGTAAGGGCGGCGATTGGCCCATCTTGCGCCGCAATCCGATAAAATCGCAGGTAAACACCTCGGTAGCCATTTTGACAAGCCGTTTTACTGGGTTCGAGTAGGTCCGAGTAGGTCCGAGTAGTTCCGAGTAGGTCCGAGCAACCCGACGACAACCTGCCTACCCGCAGCATAATATCCGCAGCTCAGGCGCATAGCACGTCATTCCGCGTAGAGGTTAGTCTGGGTAAGAGCAAGTCCGAGTGGTCAGAGCAGGGCCCGACTTTCCCGCAAGGGCCGCGATGCTTTTCCGGTTTCTTTCGAGATCGGCCGCCCCCGCTCAGAGCGACGCCGGCGAAGCTCCCCCGAAACAACCGGTCGGCTGCGCCTCCCTGCCGGAAAACCAACGGCTGCGCTTTCGCCCCTCCCAGAGCCCCGATGCATTCCTCACCTTGAACCTCCCGCGATTTCTATTGAGCAATTTCGCCGTATGCGGCATTTTTTCTCAATAGCAGAGGATAAACCCTGGCCTATTCAGGACATTTTTCTGGTCATGTTCTCACTGTTGTCCAGATTAATGTCCAGAATCGATCCGCCCGTCCCGCAGCAACTCGACCCGAGAGGAAATCTCCTCCCGGACAGCGGCCGCAAGCTCCTCGCAGCGCCTCATCTCCTCGACAAGGCGCCTGTGTGCATCCCAGTACGCACTCCACAGATCCTCATCGACCGATGCCTCGAAGTCGATTCTCACCGGAGGAAATCTCCGCTCGTAGTCGGCTATCCTTTCAGCCCTATCCTCGATATCCCCCACACCCCGCGACGCGGGCGACAGCGGCGACGGACCGAACATCCACTCCCTCCAGGGCTTGTTGCCCTTCGACTGGTTGCACTTCCCACACGCAGGAACGAGGTTGTGAATCTCCGAGATGTAGCCCGTTGGACGCTTACGTCGCACGATAGCGTTGAGATGGTCCCACTCCGTCGCGGGGTCGCCGCAGTAGGCGCAGCGCACGTCCGAGGCGTCCATGCCGAGAACCTCGAGCGCAAGGGCAATCTCCTCGTTGCTCGGCATGATTGCGGGAATGACCCCGTTCACGAATGAGTTCGTGATGCTCGACGTTCGACCGGTTATCTTTACCGGAGTCGGCATCCTGAACGCATTGGATAGAGCGCTCTTCGACATCAATCCCTCCAAGAGCAAAATGGGGCTGCAGAAATGCTGCAGCCCCATCTGCCTGCTATTTTATTGCGATTACGAATACACGTTCTATTCCCACTCGATCGTCGCCGGCGGCTTGGGCGTGACGTCGTACACGACGCGGTTCACGCCCGCCACCTCGGCAACGATGCGGCTGGAGATGCGACCCAGCACGTCGTAGGGCAGCTTCGCCCAGTCCGCGGTCATCGCGTCGCTCGACTCCACCGCGCGCACGATCACCGGACGCGCGTAGGTGCGCTCGTCGCCCATGACGCCAACGGAGCGGATGTCCGGCAGCACGGCAAAGTACTGCCAGCAGCTGTGCTCGGAGTTGCGCTCGCCCGTCTCCTCGAAGAGGCGCTCGTTGTAGGCGTCCAGCTCCTCGCGCACGATGGCGTCGGCGTTCTTGAGGATCTCCAGCTTCTCCGAGGTCACCTCGCCGATGATGCGGATGGCCAGGCCCGGGCCCGGGAACGGCTGGCGATACACCATGCTCGCCGGGAGCCCCAGCGCCACGCCCAGCTCGCGCACCTCGTCCTTGAAGAAGTGATCGAGCGGCTCGATCAGGTCAAAGTGCACGCCCTCGGGGAACGGGATCAGGTTGTGGTGGCTCTTGATCGTGGAGGCCTTGCCGCCCGTCTTGCGCGCGCCGGACTCGATGATGTCCGGGTAGATGGTTCCCTGCGCGAGCATCTCCACGTCGCCGATCTTCTGGGCCTCGTCGAAGAAGACCTTCCAGAACTCGGTGCCAATGCGCCGGCGCTTCTCCTCCGGCTCGGTCACGCCCGCGAGCAGGCGCGCGTAGCGCTCCTCGGCGTGCACGTGCACGAGCGGCACCTGGAACTGCCCGCGGAAGACCTCCTCGACCATCTCCGGCTCGCCCTTGCGAAGCATCCCGTGGTTCACAAAGACGCACGTGAGCTGGTCCCCGATCGCACGGTGCACGAGCGCGGCCACCACGCTGGAGTCCACGCCGCCGGACAGCGCCAGGATGACCTTGCGGTCGCCCACCTGCGCGCGAATCTCCGCGACCTTCTCGTCGATGATGTTGTCCATGGTCCACGTGGCCGCCAGCCCGCAGATGCCAAAGAGGAAGTTCTCCAGCAGCCTGCGGCCATGCTCGGTGTGGCGCACCTCCGGGTGGAACTGCGTCGAGAAGAGCTTGCGCTCGGCGCACTCCATGGACGCCACGGGGCACACGTCCGTGTGCGACGTGACGACAAACCCCTCCGGCACGCGGCTCACGGCGTCGCGGTGGCTCATCCACACGGTCTGCTCGTCAGGCGTGCCCGCATAGAGCGCGGACTCGCCGTCGCGCGCGATCGTGGCGGGCCCGTACTCGCCCACCTCGGAGTGTGCGACCTCGCCGCCCAGCGTTACGGCCATGATCTGGTGACCGTAGCAGAAGCCCAGCACCGGCAGGCCCAGCGAGAAGATCGCAGGGTCCACGCTCGGTGCGTCCTCGGCGTACACGCTCGCCGGGCCGCCGGAGAGAATCAGCGCGGAGGGCTTCATGGCGGCGAGCTCGTCCGCGGGAATGTCGCACGGAACGATCTCCGAGTAGACGTGCAGGTCGCGCACGCGGCGCGCGATCAGCTGCCCGTACTGGGCGCCAAAGTCCAGAACCGCCACGAACTGCTTGGGGGTAGCCTCGCTCATGTGACCTCTCCTCATGTAGCCGCACGATCCGTCGGATCGTGACCGAGTGACCGTTTATAGAGAATAGCGCGTTTTTTGTGCCCCTACACCCCCTGCACATCTTGGTTACCTATCATTTGAGAGTCTGACCAGCCAACACACGGGACGCGTTGTCCCGACCACGCAAGGAGGGCCCTCGTGGCCAGCAGAAAAGCCCGCAAACGCATGACCTCCGCCGAGCAAGCCAGGCGATCGGAGATTCGTCACGGCGCAGCCTCCTCGCGTGCCGGCGCATCGTCGTCGCGCGCGACGCGTCGCTCCGCCGCAAACGCGAGCCACATCGCCACGCGCGCCGAGGGCGCGGACTCCTACGCCGCCCGCCGTCGGAAGCGCCGGCGTCGCAGCGTCCTGCGCACGGTCCTCGTCCTGCTCCTCGTGGCATTCGTGGGCGTGGGCACGGCCGCTGCCGCCTACATCATCCGCATCAACGACGCCTTCCACGCGGACGTCACCGACGAGATTCGCGCCCAGCTCACCGATCCGGTTGAGCCGCAGGACCCGTTCTACATGCTCCTGCTCGGAGTAGACAAGAGCCAGGGCCGCGCGGGCGAGTGGGGAGACTCGACGGCCAACTTCCGCTCTGACACCATCATCCTCGCGCGCATCGATGCGCCCGCGCAGAAGGTGACGCTCGTCTCCATCCCGCGCGACACCCTTGTTGACATGGGCTCCAACGGCGAGCGCAAGATCAACGACGCCTACTCGATCGGCGGCGGCGCCTACATGATGGAGGTCGTCGAGGCCTTCTCCGGCGTTGACATCACCGCCTACGCCGAGGTCGACTTCGAGCAGTTCACCTCGATCGTGGACACGATCGGCGGCGTGGAGGTCACCCTGCCCGTCGCCGTCAAGGACGAGCTGGCCGCGGTGGACCTCCCCGAGGGAACCCAGGTCATCAACGGCACCCAGGCGCTGGGGCTGTGCCGCGCCCGCCACGCCTACGACGAGTACGGCGGCGGCGACTTCTATCGCGCCGCCAACCAGCGCATGGTCATCGGCGCCATCATCAAGAAGGTCCTGACGCTCGACCCCGCGAGCATGCTCAACGCCATCTCGTCGATGGCGGAGAGCGTCACGGTCTACCCCCTCACGGTCAACGACATCATGGGCCTCGCCATGCAGTTCCAGAACTTTGACGTGGACACCGGCTTCTACTCGGGACAGACGCCCACCATCTCCGAGTACACCAACAACATCTGGTACGAGCTGCCCGACGAGGCGGGCTGGAGCGAGATGATGGAGCGCGTTGACGCGGGCCTGCCGCCCTACTCCGACGAGAGCCAGGACTTCACCTCTGGCGTCGCCGGCTCGATCGGCGTGTCCTCGGGCGACGGCTCCGCCGAGGGTTCAGAGGGCGGGGACGGCGAGGCCACCTTCAGCGGCAACGTCCTCGTGCTCAACGGCACCACGGTGAGCGGCCTCGCCGCGTCCAAGTCAACCGAGCTCGAGAGCGCGGGCTTCTTGCCCTACGCGGACAGCGACAGCTCGACGGACCACACCACCTCAACGGTCTACTACAACGGCAGCGCGCGCAGCGCGGCGCTCGGCGTGGCCCAGACCCTCGGCATCGACGAGGCCAACGTCACGGAGAACACCGTCGGCTACTCCACCGACTACGACGTCGTGGTGGTGCTGGGGACCGACCAGGCGGAGTAGCGCCGTCGCCACAGAGCCCATGCACAAAACGCGGGGCGAGAAGGACGTTCGCATGGAAGTCCTTCTCGCCCCGCGTCGTTTGCGGCGGGTGCGCCCCTACACGTTGAACCGGAAGTGCATCACGTCGCCGTCCTGGACGACGTAGTCCTTGCCCTCGATGCGAAGCTTGCCAGCGGCCTTGCAGCCGGCCTCGCCGCCGAGCGCGACGTAGTCCTCGTAGCTGGCGACCTCGGCCTTGATGAAACCGCGCTCAAAGTCGGAGTGGATGACGCCCGCGGCCTCGGGGGCCTTGGCGCCCACGCGCACGGTCCAGGCCTTGACCTCCATCTCGCCGGCCGTGAAGTAGCTCTGGAGGCCGAGCAGCCGGTACGCCGCCTGCGCGAGCGTCTCCAGGCCGCTCTTCTCAAGGCCCAGGTCCGCAAGGTACTCGGCCGCCTCCTCGCTCTCCAGCTCGGAGAGCTCGGCCTCCACCTTGGCGCAGATGGGAATCGGCGTCACGCCGTCAATCGGGGCCAGCTCCTCGCCCAGCGCCTCCTCGTCCACGTTGGCCACGTAGAGGATCGGCTTCATCGTGAGCAGGAAGAGGCCCTTGGTCTCGGCGCGCTCCTCGTCGGTCATCTCCATCGTGGCGGCACGGTTGCCCTCGTTCAGCCATGCGAGCAGGCGACGAGCCACGTCAGCCTTCACGGCGAGCTCCTTGTCGCGCTTGGCCTCCTTTTCCAGGCGCGGGAGCTGCTTCTCCAGGCTCTGGATGTCCGCGAGGATGAGCTCGGTCATGATGGTCTCGGCGTCGCCCGCCGGGTCCACGAACTCGCCCACGCGCCCGACCTCGCGCATGACGTTGGGGTCCTTGAAGTAGCGCACCACCTCGCAGATCGCGTCGGTCTCGCGGATGTTGGCCAGGAACTGGTTGCCCAGACCCTCACCCTCGTTGGCGCCCTTGACCAGGCCCGCGATGTCCACGAACTCAACCGTCGCGGGCACGATGCGCCCGGGGTTCACGATCTCGGCGAGCTTTCCCAGCCGCTCGTCGGGCACGTCCACGATGCCCACGTTGGGGTCGATCGTGGCGAAGGGGTAGTTGGCCGCGAGGCCGCCCTTCTTGGTGAGCGCGGTGAAAAGCGTCGACTTGCCCACGTTGGGCAGGCCCACAATGCCAATGGAAAGCGACACGTCCTTCTCCTTACTTCTTGCTCTGGTCGGCGTCGGCGGAGTCCGTCTCGTCAAGCTTCTCCAGCGCGTCGGCGACGCGCCCCAGCTGCTTCTTGCCCTTCTCCACGTATGCCGACGCCTTGGCCTTTGCCTCGGCCTTCTTGCGCGCGACCTCCTCGGCCACCTTGTCGGGCACCACGAGCTCGCGCACGTCCATGGGCTCCATCGCGAGCGCGCCCTCCTCGCACACCCTCACGCAGGCGCCGCAGCTCACGCAGTAGGCGCTCTGCACGCTCACCTGCCCGTCGCGCCCGAGGTCGAGCGCGTGGGTCGTGCAGGCCTTGGCGCAGTCCCCGCACATGGTGCACAGCGCGTGATCGCACACCGGAACCTCGAGCCTCACCAGCTTGGCGAGGGTCTCGTCGTGCTGGAGCGCGCCCATCATGAGCTTGCGGCCCTGGGTGAGGATGCGCACGTGGTTACCGCTCGTCTTAGAGCCCACGGCGTTCTCCAGCTCCTTCTGCAGGCGGTTCAGCCGCGAGGCGTGGTCGGAGATCTTCTTGGCCACCGCCTTGGCGCCCGCGAGCGCCGGCGTGCCGCGCGTGACCAGGCGCTCCACGGAGGTGACCGCTCCGCTCACAAACTGGCTGCGCTTGTAGGCACGCGTGAGCTCGTGGGTCATCTCCGCCTGGTCAACCTCCAGGCCCAGCGCGGCGTCGGCCCACTCCTCCGCCGTGGAGATGGCGTCGGTGTAGGTCTCCTCCCCGGTGGTGGTACGGCAGCGGTCGCAGATGCCCAGCGGCAGGTAGACGCCGATGTTGTCGTAGTCGGCGAGCAGCGAGAACCACAGGTCGCGCGGCACGGAGCCCACGCACGCGAGCACGACCTCGTTGCCCTGCGGCAGCCGCTTGAGCGCCCGGGTGCACGTCACGTAGCACTGCTCGTAGGAGGAGGCCACGCGCGCGATCTGGTCGTAGAGCTGGCGCGGCATGTGCCGACGGGTGGCGAGGGCCTCCACGGGGCAGACCGCGGCGCACAGGCCGCACTTGCGGCAGTCCTCGGCCACCGCCACGGACTTGTTGTGGACGGTGATCGAGTGCGTGGGGCACACGTCGAGGCAGCGCGAGCAGACGTCGTCGCGCCCGGAGGCCACGCGCAGGCACCGCCCCGAGTTGGCGAAGGGCTTCTCCTTGTAGTCGGCGGGGTTGAACACCTTGCGCTCGCCGTCATCGACGAGCGAGCCCATCATCTGGTCGGGCATCTCCCGAAGGGAGCGCCAGTCGCTCTGCAGGTCTATGAGCTCATCGAGAAAGTCTCTCTTCTCGGCCACGGGTGCGTTCCTCTCCCCTCGCGTCACGGTCTTCCATTGTACGCCCGCGCTAGCCGAGCGGCGGCATCGGCTCCCACGTGGGGTCGCGCAGGATGGCCCGCGCGTCGCGCTGGCCCGCCACAAGCCGCCTCATGCCCGAGCCAAAATGCTCGCGGTCCACCACGAGAATCCTGATGAGCTCCTTGGCAAAGGTGAGCGCGGTGCCCAGCGCAAAGCCGAGGGCGCTGTAATCGCCATGCAGCCTGAAGTAGCGCGCCAGGTAGCCGCGGTTGCGCGTGATGTAGTAGCGCGTCATGTCGGACGTCGAGTTGAGCTGGCGGACCGACCCCACGGCCTGGTTGGCCACCTCGCGCCGGCGCGAGAGCACGTAGTCCGGTACGTAGTAGACGGGCGTGACCTTGCTGGCAAGATAGCCGTAGAGCGCGTCATCCAGATAGATGAAGAAGCGGGCGTCGGGCAGGCCGATCTTCTCGACCACCTGGCGCGAGAAGAACCCGCCCTCAAAGCAGAGGACGTTGGCGAGCTTGTAGCGCTCGCCCGGGCGCCATGCGTCGCGCGAGAGGGGGTTGTAGATCGCAAGGCGCGGCCAGAAGCGGTGCTGCCAGAAGAAGTGCCCGCCGTCAAAGTCGCGCCGCTGGCCCATGATGGCCTGGGCCTCCTCGCTCCAGCGCGCGAGCGTGTCCAGCCCGTCCGGCTCCACGGCCACGTCGTCGTCCATGACCCAGAACCACTCGGCGCCCAGCTCAAAGGCGCGGCGCACGCCCTCGGAGAAGCCGCCCGAGCCCCCGGTGTTGGTCTCCATGGGCACGTAGAGCGCGCGCGTGGTGCCCCCCGCGACGTCCGGGTCGTCGGCCGTCGCGCCCCAGAAGGCGTTCGCGCGCCGCTCAAAGCCCGCGACGATACGCTCGGTCTCGGGGGAGGCCTCGTTGTCCACCACCACCACGCGCCATGGCGCCGTGGTGAGCGCGAGCACGGAGTCCAGCAGCTCGGCGAGAAGCGCCTGCCGTCTGTAGGTCACGATAACGATCGCGGCTCGCCTCATCGCCTTCCCCCGTCCTGTCGGTGCCCGCGGCGTGCCCTAGTATTATAGGGTACGCCGCAGTGAGGCCCCGAGCCAGGGAGGGTCATGAGCGCCATAAACCCATCCGAGAACCACGAGCTGGTCTCCGTGGTCATCCCCGTCTACAACGCCGCTGCCACGCTCGACGCGTGCCTGGCCAGCATCGAGGCGCAGACCCATCGCGAGCTTGAGATCGTCTGCGTCAACGACGGCTCGACCGACGGCTCGGCGCGGATCGCGCGCGACCACGCGGCCCGCGACAGCCGCATCGTTCTCATCGACAAGCCCAACGAGGGCTACGGAGCGTCCTGCAACCGCGGCATCGGCGCCTCGCGCGGCCGCTGGGTCGCCATCGTCGAGCCCGACGACGAGCTCGAGCCCACCGCCTACGCCGACCTGCTCGCCTGCGCCGACGCCGCCGGGGGCTCAGACGCCGTTGACGTGGTGCGCGGGGCCTACTGGCGCACGATGCCGGACGACCGGGGCGGCGAGGTGCGCGTGAGTTGTCCCTATCGCGGGCGCATACGGCCGCGCCGCCAGCCCTTTGCCGTCGGCGACGGCGTGGAGCTGCTGCGTCACCACCCCGCCATCTGGGCGGGCGTCTATCGGCGCGGCTACCTCAACGAGCGGGGCATCCGCTTTGTCGAGGTGCCCGGCGCCGGCTGGGCGGACAACCCCTTCCTGGCGGAGACCCTCCTTCGCACCGAGAGAATCGCCTACACGGACCGCTGCGTCTACGTCTATCGCGAGCGCGACCTGCGCGAGGCCGAGTCGCTCGCCGCGCGCTCCCCGCTCGTTCCGCTCGAGCGCTGGAACGAGATGATGGACGTCGCGGAGAATGCGGGCGTGACCGACCGCCGGGTCCTCTCGGCGCTCGCGCTGCGCGGCGTGAACTACGCTCTCATCACGCTGGACGGGGCCGGGGAGGACGCCCCGGGCGTGCGCGAGCTGCTGGAGCGCTCGATGGCACGCCTGGACCCGCGCATCGTCTTTGGCGAGCCCGCCATCTCGTCCGCGGGACGGGCGCTCTTCGCCCGGGTGCGCGGCATCGCGGCGCCGCGCGGCGGCCGTCCGGCGCACCTCGCCTATCTGGTGCGCGAGGGGGTTTACCGGCTGCGCTCCAACGGCCCGCTCTTTGCCGTGAGGACCGCGCTCAGCCGGCGCGGGGGGCGGCTCGCCTAGGGCCCCTGCACGCCCGGTCTCAGACGTAGGCGTCCGGCAGGGCCCAGACGGCCCGGCCTCGGCCGAGCGCTGCGAGCAGGCGGGCCTGAACGCAAACGAGCCCCACGTTGCGCCCTCGAACGGGCGCGAGCATGGAGCGCGCGACGTTGCTCGCCGGGCGCGCCACGGAGGCCGCGAGGCGTGCCTGCTCCGTCCCGATCATCGACGCCACCCTCTGCCGCTGCTCCGCCGCGGGGGCCCCGCTCGCGCAGACGCCCTCGATGCAGGCCACGAGCCGCTCCATGTAGCGGCCCTGGAGCATCGCCATGCTCGCCGCGTCCCCCTCAAGCCCCCAGTGCCGATAGAGGGCGAGCAGGGAGGCGTGCTCACCCTCCAGGAGGCGGTAGCCCTCGGCTCGCGCCAGCTGACGGTCCATGGGCGCGATGCGACGGTCTACGCGGTAGTGGCAGCCGTCGAGCACGCCCACGCGCTCGACGTCGCGAAGGTAGTCGATCGTGAAGAGGTGGTCGTGGAGACCGCCCGCGGCAAAGCCCAGGCCAAGCTCCCTGATGCGGGCGAGCGAGAAGAGCTTTGCGCTCGCCGGCAGGAGCTGGCCCGTGGCAAAGAGCTGCCAGGCGGAGGCGCGAAACTCGTGCTGCGTGGGATAGACCGTCCCCTCCGACGCGAGCTCCAGCTCCTCCGCGCGTCCACCGTCCCCGACGAGGCGCAGGTCGAGGCCGCCCACCACAAGCTCGAGGGAGCGCTCATCGGCAAGGGAGACGAGGTCGCCAAGCATGGTGGGCCGGGCATAGCCGTCAGCGTCCATGATCACCGCGTAGCGACCCGTTGCGCGCTCGAGGGCGACGTCGAGCGCCTCCTGACGCGTGCAGGCGTCGGCGCGAACGACCGCGATCCTGAGGTCGCGCTCGGCCATGGCCTCCACGATGCGCGCGGTGGCGTCCTGCGACCCCGCGTCCACCACAACGAGCTCCAGCTCGCCAAAGGTCTGGTTCTGCACGCTCTCCACGGCGCGGCGCACGGACCCCTCGGCGTCATGGACCGCCATGAGCACCGAGACAACGGGCCTTCTGCTTGTGCCGCGCGCCATCTCCGCATCCTCTCGCCCCGGACGGGGCCGTTTCAGGCAAGAACCAGCTCTAGCGTATCAGCCGCCCACGACGGCACGGACCACGCAGAAAAACGACAGAGTTGCGGGCGAGAAGGACGAGGCTACGCGGCGGCAAAGCGCCCGATGACGACGCCCAGCTGGGTTCGGTCGATGACCTGGCGCCCCGTCTCCGTGACGGTGCCCGCCTCGTCGGTCGTGGTCTCGGCCACGAGCGGCGCGTCGGAGGCCGTCAGGTTGGCGACGCCGATGGAGGAGAGCGTCTCCGCAAAGGAGAGCAGGCCCGACGCGTCCATGTTGGTCCTGATCTTGGAGAGGAAGCTCGACGCCGACCTCACCAGGCTTCCCGCGTCCGAGCCCGCGAGCTGCGCCGCCTCCTCCAGCACGTCTCCCGTGGCGAGGACCACGTTGTCAAACCCGATGCCCGCGGCGCTCCCAAGCGGCGCCACGCACGCGGCGTAGCCCTGCGACGAGAAGAGCTCGGAGAGCGTGGTGGCCTGGTCGTCAACCGTGAGCGCCAGGTCGGTCGGCACGGTGACGAGCGTGGCCGTGCCCGCGGTGGCGTTGACCGAGAGGATGCGCGCGCCCGTGAGCGTGCCGCCGGCGTCCAGGCTGTCCGAGGTGAGCAGCAGCGTGCTGTGAATCTCGTTGCCGGTGTCCACGTAGCCCTCGCCCGGGCCGGCGGAGGCCGCCTGGGAGGCGAGCGCGTCCGACAGGGAGCGGTCCCCCATCTTGCTCTCGAGGCTCGCTCGGTTCCACGCGAACGCGACCACGAGCGCCGTCACGACGAGCGCCGCCACGGCCACCACGGCGCCAACAATGTTGCGCCGTCGGCTCGGCTCGGGGACGTCAATCCGCTCAAACCGCTCGCGCTTCCTGGGCATGGTGCACCGTCCTTCTCGTCCCGTCGTTTAGAACAGCATACCCGACGCGCCCACAAGAAGCCCCGTCGCAACGGCAACGACATAGACAAAGGCCGTGATGGTCGCGTTCTGGCGCACGCTGGCGTTGGTGCGCCAGAGCACGAGCAGGCCGACCCCTCCGGAGGCCAGAAGCCCCGCCAGCATGGGGCCCGTGGCGAGCATGCCGTCGAGATAGAGCTCCGTGATGGCAACGCTCGCGCCGCAGTTGGGAATTAGCCCCACGAGCGCCGCGACAAACGTGGCCCGCACCGGATGGTTGGCGAGAAGGGCCCCGAGCGCGTCCTGGCCCACCCAGTCGATCACGAGGCCAAAGACAAAGGTCACCACGAGGATGAACAGGCCGACCTGCACCGTGTGGACCAGCGCCGAGCGAACGATCGGCCACGCGCCGTGGCCATGTCCGTGCTCGTGGTCGTCGTCGCAGTGGCAGTGCTCGCGCTCGCAGAGCTCGTGGATGTGGACGTGACCGTCGCCGGCGCGGTGGCGCGCCCGCAGCGCCGCGTCAACCGCGAGCCCCACGATAACGCCCACCGCGACCTTGACGCCCATGATGGCGAGCAGCCTGCCCAGCGGCTCCTGGTGCGCCAGGAACACCGGCACCATCTCGTCCGACGTGGAGAGGATCACGGCCACGAGCGTGCCCACCGTCACCACGCGCCCGGCGTAGAGCGTCGCCGCCATGGCGGAGAAGCCGCACTGGGGCAGCGCGCCCAGGGCGGCGCCCACGACCGGGCCCGCCTTGCCGGAGCGCTCCACAATCGCGCGCACCCGGTCGCTCGCGGAGTGCTCGATCGCCTCCATGGCCAGATAAGTCACAAACAGCAGCGGGACGAGCGGCAGCGTGTCCAGCACGCTGTGCTCGAGAACGTGCAGCAGAAACTCCACGGCAGGGCCTCCCAAGACTCAGAGTTAACCTTGGCTATTCTACCCAACCGGTCCGGACGGCTTGCGCTCCCGCGGCTCGTCCCAGGGAACGAGCGAGCCCTCCGGATAGGCCACCCCCACAAACGTGAGCCCCTTCGCGGGCGCGCACGGCCCGGCCGCGCTCCGGTCGCGCGCGGCGAGGACGTCGGCGAGCCATCCCGTCGGCCGATGCCCGCGCCCCACCTCCACGAGCGAGCCCGCGATCGTGCGCACCATGTTGTGCAGAAACGCGTTGCCCGTGACGTCAATCGCGACGAGCTCCTCCCCCGCCTCGAGCACCCGGCTCACGTCGAGCCGCGTCACGCAGCGGCATGTGGGCTTGCCCTCGGCCGAGCTCGCCTTGCAGAAGCTCTTGAAGTCGTGCTCCCCGATCAGCGCGTGGGCCGCCTCGGCCATGGCGTCCACGTCGAGCCCTCCGCGGTACCACCAGCTGTGGTCCCACGCAAGGACCGGGCGCGCCTGGGACGCCGCGATGCGGTAGCGATAGCTGCGCGAGAGCGCGTCAAAGCGCGCCGAGAAGCCCATGGGCGAACGATAGAGCCCCTGCACGGAGAGGTCGTCGGGGGTGAGCGCGCAGAGGCTTCGCAGGAGTCGGCTGCCGGGCAGCGCCAGCTCGTCCGCGGTCACGGGAAGGCTCACGTGCTGCGCGATGGCGTGCACCCCCGCGTCGGTGCGGCCGGCGCAGGTGAGCTCGCACGGGCGGCGCAGCGTGGTCTCCAGCGCGCGCCGCAGCTCGCCGGCCACGGTACGCACGCTCGGCTGCTCCGCAAAGCCGGCAAAGCCCGCCCCCCGATAGCCCAGTCGTATGACCATCGTTCCTGCATCCTGCGCCATGGCTCCCCCTTTCGTCGCCCTAGCGTAGCACGCAACGACACGACGGCGCAGGCCGCGGAGCGCGCTCGAAAGAGAAGCTGCCCCCAAAGCCGGCTTGTGAACAGTTTGGCGCAGGCCGGGCGTTCTTTCGGCGGTTTTGCTGCGACGTTTCCCCAGTTGACGTTCCGTCTCAGCCGATTCGCGTCGCGCAAAACTGTTCACAAGCCGATTTTGGAGGCAGCTGCGCTGCAAACTGCAGACTAGGACGGACCCGAAGGTGCCTCGGTTCTGGGCTTGGCGAAGGTGGCCCCAGATGCGGACGCCAGCGACGGAAGGTCGTTGCCAGAGTGTCGAGCGGCGACGCTCCGCATTTGCCACGGGGGTGCCGGTTTTGGGTTTCTCGTCTGTCCGCGCATGCCAGAAGGCGGTTTCCGACCAAGATGGGTGCGTTTTGGGCCAAAGGTTTTATGCGCGAGCTGGCGAAGGGGCGAATTCGCCAGCCACGCCGTCCTTCTCGCCATGTCTGGCGAGGTTCTGGGTGGGATGTCTGCGCCATCGTGAGCCGGGCATCAAACTTGTTGCCCAAAACCAGATTGTTCTTGCGAGCCAGGGCAAAGACGGGAGGCATGCGTAGCACGCGCGGGCCGCGCCTCCCTACAGCAGCACGACGACGGCCGCCCAAACCACCCCGATCGCAAGGGTCGCCCAGTCGCGCGGCGACAACGGGGCCAGCAGCATGGTCTGCTCGCCGGTATAGCAGCGGTCGCACATCGCGGCGGCGAGCTCGTCCGCGCGACGGAACAGCCCCACCATGAGCGGCACCAGCACCTGGCCCCAGCTCGCCAGGCGTCGCAGCAGCCCGCCCTCGTCGAGCCGCGCGCCCCGGGCGCGCTGCGCGCAGCGGATCCGGTCCACCTCCTCCACCGTGAGCGGGACAAAGCGCAGCGCGATGGACGCCGACATCGCCACGCTCCCCACGGGAACCCCCAGCCGGCGCAGCGGCGCCATGAGGGCGGCGATTCCGTCGGCGATGGCAGGCGGCGCCGTCGTGGCCGAGAAGGACAGCGCAAACCCCACCACGAGCGCTATGCGGCACACCACGACGGCGCTTCGTGTCAGCCCGTCGACGGAGACGCCCGGCTGGCCCACGAGGACCACCGCGTTGGAGAGGACCGAGAGCGCGAGGACCAGCGCCGCCGGGCGCAGCCCGCGCAGGACCGTTGCCGGCGAGGTCCTGCTCGCCGCGAGTACCGCCACGAGCCCGGCCGCCGCGAGCCCCATGCCCCAGGGGGCCGGAGCCGCGAACGAGGCCGCGGACGCCATGAGCAGAAGCACGAGCTTTGCGCGCGGGTCAATGCGATGCGCCACGGTGTCCCCCGGCACAAAGGCCCCCGGAATCTGGGTCCTAGCCACGCGCCCTCACCGCCTCGATGCGTCCGGCCGCCATGCGGACGACCTCGGGGGCGCATGCGGCCCAGTCATCCGCGTCGTGCGTGATCACGACGACGGCCGCCCCCTCATCCACCAGGTCACAGACGAGGTCCCGCAGCCCGGCGACGCCACGCGCGTCCAGGCCCGCCGTGGGCTCGTCGAGCACGTAGGCGTGCGGCGCCCCCGCGATCACGCCTGCGAGCGCCACGAGTCGCATCTGCCCTCCGGAGAGCTCGAAGGGGGAGCGCCCCAGAAGGCCCTCATCGAGGCCCAGGCGCGCGGCCGCCGCCCGTGCCATGTCAAGGGCCTCCCGCTCAGACACGCCCCGTGCGCGTGGGCCATAGGCGATGTCGTCAAGTACGGTGTCGCAGAAGATCTGGTCCTCCGGGCGCTGGAACGCCAGCCCGACGTCCCCGGGACGCACCGGGCGACCCCCCAGGGCCACCCCGCCCGCATCGGGTGCGAGCACGCCCGCGAGCACGCGAGCGAGCGTCGTCTTGCCCGCTCCGGAGGGGCCCGTGAGCAGCGTCAGCCCCCGGAAGGCGTGCGACACCTCGCGCAGCCGGCCCAGGACCGAAGCACCCGAAGCGCGGAGAACCTGGCCACGCCCGTCGCCCGGCGCGCTTCTGGGGGCACGCACGACGGTGTCCCACGACGCCGCGGACAGCCGATCAACCACGCGCCCCGCCTCCAGGAAGACCTCGCGGCCTCCGGGCAGGGGGCGATGGGAGATTTCCAGCACGCCCGTCCCCTCCGCCTGGACCCGCTCAACGATGCGGGCGACGCGACGGCGCGTGGGCCGGTCCAGCATGGCCGTCGCCTCGTCGAGCACGAGGTAGCGAGGTCGCATGGCCAGAACGCCCGCGATCGCCACGAGCTGCTGCTGGCCGCCCGAGAGCTCGGAGGTCATCCGGTCGCGCAGCCCCGCGATGCCGCACGCCTCGAGCGCCTCGTCAACGCGCTCGAGCGCCTCGGCGCGCGAGAGCCCCAGGTTGCGTGGGCCAAAGGCAACCTCGTCGGAGACCACGGCGCTCACGATCTGTCCGCGGGGATCCTGCCTGACGTAGCCCACCAGGCGCTGCAGGCCCTCGCCCTGGCCGTCAACGAGCACGGAGCCGGTCGTTGGCCGCAGCGAGCCGTTGACGAGCCGTCCGAGCGTGGACTTCCCCGAGCCGTTCAGCCCGAGAAGCACGACGCGCTCGCCGGGACTCACCGTGAGCGAGACATGCTCGAGCGCTTGGCTCGTCCCGTCATACGAGAAGCTCGCGTCCCTGAGCTCGATCATGTCTCACCCTCCCTCACCAGACGTCCCCGTTTCGCAAAAAAGGCCCCGGCACGTGGCCGGGGCCTGTGAGAGCTGAGCTGAGGCCCGATGCTACTCGGCCTTCTCCTCCTCGGCGGGAGCCTCCTCGACCTCGGCGGCCTCGGGCTCCGCAACGGGAGCCTCCTCGACCTTGGTGACCTTGGCGGCCGGAGCGGCCTTCTTGGCCTTGGCCTTCACGGGCTCGGTCACGAGCTCCATGATGACAATCTCGGCGGCGTCGCCCTTGCGGGGGCCGAGCTTCATGATGCGGGTGTAGCCGCCGTTGCGGTCGGCCCACATGCCCTGGGCGGCCTTGTCAAAGACCTCGCGGACGATGTCCTTGTCGCCCACGGTGGCGATGGCCAGGCGACGGCTCGCGACGTCACCCTTCTTGGCCCAGGTGATGACGTGATCGACGTCGGCACGGATGGCCTTGGCGCGAACGTCGATGGTCTTGATGCGGTCGTTCTCGAACAGGGCACGAACCAGGCTGCGCTTCATGGCCTTGGTGTGGCTGGCGTCGGTGCCGAGCTTCATGCCCCTCTTCTTGTTGTGTCGCATTTCTCGCTACTCCTAAATCCGGCGCGCCTAGGCCTTGAGGGACAGGCCCATGGTCTCGAGCTTGTCCTTGACTTCCTCGATGGACTTGACGCCAAAGTTTCTGATGTTGAGAAGGTCGTTCTCGGAGAACTCCACGAGCTGGCGCACCGCGTGGATGCCGGCGCGCTTGAGGCAGTTGTAGGAGCGGACGGAGAGGTCCAGGTCCTCGATCTGCTTGTCGAGCTCGACGTTGTCCTCGACGGTGCCCGTCGCGAAGATGGAGGCGTCCTCCACGGGCTCGTCCTCCTCAGCCAGCCCCATGAACGCGGTCATGTGCTGGTTGATGATGTTCGCGGCCTCAACCACGGCGTCGCGCGGGGAGATGGAGCCGTTGGTCTCCACCTCGAGCACGAGACGGTCGTAGTCGGTGTGACGGCCAACGCGGCAGGCCTCGACGGCCTTGGCGCAGCGGCGGACGGGCGAGTAGAGCGAGTCCACGTGGATGATGCCGATCGGGTCGTTCTCGCGCTCGTTGTCCTCGCCGGACACGTAGCCGCGACCAACGCCGATGCGCATGCGCATCGTAAGGTGCGCGCCCGCGCCCAGCGTGCAGATGACGTGCTCGGGGTTGACGAGCTCGAACTCCGCGGGGATGTCAAAGTCGCCGCCGGTGACGGTGGCGGGGCCGTCGATGGAAATCGACGCCTCGGCCTCGTCGCCGGTGCCCATGGAGCGGAAGACCAGGCCCTTGACGTTGAGCACGATGTCGGTGACGTCCTCGTAGACGCCCTCGACCGTGGTGAACTCATGCTGGATGCCATCGATCTGGATGGCCTCGACGGCAGCGCCGGAGAGCGACGACAGGAGCACGCGGCGCAGGGAGTTGCCCAGCGTGTCGCCATAGCCACGCTCGAGCGGCTCGGCGCTCACGCGGGCGAGGTTGCCGCCGATCTCCTCGACCGACACCTGGGGTCGGATGAATTCGGACATTGCTACCTCCAAATCTGGTCGGGCCTACTTGGAGTAGAGCTCGACGATCAGCTGCGCGTCGATGTCAAGGTCAATCTGATCGCGCGTGGGGAGCTGGAGGACGGTGCCCTTGAGCTTCTCGATGTCAACCTCGAGCCAGGCCGGCACGGCCATGTGCTCGGAGGAGATGAGGGCCTCCTTGATGGGGAGAAGGTCGCGGGCCTTCTCGGCAACGGCGACGACGTCGCCGGCCTTGACCTGGTAGGAGGGGATGTCGACGCGCTTGCCGTTCACGGTGATGTGGCCGTGGCGGACGGTCTGACGGGCCTCCTTGCGGGTGCGGGCAAAGCCGAGACGGAACACGACGTTGTCCAGACGGCACTCGAGCAGCGTCATGAGGTTGTCGCCCGTGATGCCCTCGCGCTTGAGGGCGCGCACGTAGTAACCGTGGAACTGCTTCTCCAGAACGCCGTAGATGAACTTGGCCTTCTGCTTCTCGCGGAGCTGCATGCCGTACTCGCTCTCCTGGCGGCGACGGCGCTTGGGCTCGCGGTTGGAGGTCTTGTTGATGCCCATCACAACGGGGTCGATGCCGAGCTGACGGCACCTCTTGAGGACGGGAGTCCTATCGATAGCCATTGATATTCCTCCTAGCTACACGCGGCGACGCTTGCTCAGACGGCAACCGTTGTGCGCGATGGGGGTCTTGTCCTGGATGCCCGACACCTCGAGGCCGGCGGCCTGCAGGGAGCGGATGGCGGTCTCACGGCCGGAGCCGGGGCCCTTGACGAACACGGCGACCTTGTGCAGGCCGTGCTCCATGGCCGCCTTGGCGGCAGCCTCGGCGGCGAGCTGGGCGGCGAACGGCGTGGACTTACGGGAGCCCTTGAAGCCGACGGTGCCGCCGGACTGCCAGGAGATCACGTTGCCCTGGGGGTCGGTGATCGAGACGATCGTGTTGTTGAACGTGCTCTTGATGTGGGCCTGGCCCACGGCGATGTTCTTGCGCTCGGAGCGGCGCACGCGGGTGGTGCGCTGGTTCTTCTTCTGCGGCATTGTCTACTCCCTAGCCCCTCTTCTTGGCACCGATCTGACGCTTCTTGCCCTTGCGGGTGCGAGCGTTGGTGTGGGTGCGCTGACCGTGGACAGGAAGGCCCTTGCGGTGACGGAGGCCGCGGTAGCAGCCAATCTCCATCAGGCGGGCGGTGTTCTGACGAACCTCGCGGCGAAGGTCACCCTCGGTGGTGTAGTTGGCGTCGATGAAGTCACGAATCTTGGTGACCTCGTCCTCCGTCAGGTCCTTCACGCGGGTATCGGGGTTGACACCGGTCTCCGCGCAGATCTTGGTGGCGCGGGTCTGGCCGATGCCGAAGATGTAGGTGAGTCCGACCTCAACGCGCTTGTCGCGCGGCAGGTCGACGCCGTTGATACGGGCCAACTTGGAGCTCCTTCCTTAGCCCTGACGCTGCTTGTGGCGCGGGTTCTCGCAGATGACGTAAACCTTGCCATGGCGACGGATGATCTTGCACTTGTCGCACATCTTCTTGACCGAAGGACGTACCTTCATGCGTCTTCCTTCCGGTAGTGCTGCTTGCGTTGCTATCTACACGCCCAGCCGCTGGCGAGAATATCCTAGGCTGTGCGGACGCCTCCCCTACTTGTAGCGGTAGGTGATGCGCCCCCTGGTGAGGTCGTACGGGGAAATCTCCACGACGACCCGGTCGCCCGGGAGGATGCGGATGTAGTTCATCCGAATCTTGCCCGAGATGGTGCAGAGAATCGTCTTTCCGTTCTCGAGCTCAACGTTGAACATCGCGTTGGGCAGGGGCTCAACGACCTTGCCCTCCAGCTCGATTGCGTCCTGCTTGCTCAAATTGACACCCTCTCCACTCTGACAGCGACCAAATATCATACCTAAAATCCACATGCGTTCCACACGGGGTCACCCGCGCTGCATGAGACGCACACAAGAACTCGGCTACTCGTCGGCGCCGCCCTGCATGGGGCACCACGGACCCCGCTCGTCCTGGGTGAGGATGACCGGGCCGTCCTCGGTGACGGCGACCGTGTTCTCGTAGTGGGCGGCGGGACTGCCGTCATCGGTCACGACGGTCCAGCCGTTGGCGAGCGTGTGGCAGCGATAGGTGCCGAGCGTGATCATCGGCTCGATGGCGATGACCATGCCGGCCTGGAGACGCACGCCGCGCCCGCGCTTGCCGTAGTTTCTGACCTCGGGCTCCTCGTGCATGACGCGACCGACGCCATGGCCCACGTAGTCGCGGACCACGCCGTAGCCGTTCGACTCGGCGAGCTCCTGGACCACGGCACCGATGTCACCCAAGTGGTTACCGGGAACGGCCTGCTCGATCGCGGCCTTGAGGCAGTCACGGGTGACCTCGCAGAGGGAGCGCCACTCCTCCGAGGGCGTCCCCACGTAGAACGTCCAGGCGTTGTCCCCGACCCATCCCTCGTAGGTGGCTCCGGTGTCAATGGAGACGATGTCACCCTCCTGCAGGATGACGCTCTTGGAGGGAATGCCGTGCACGATCTGCTCGTTGACCGAGGAGCACACGCTCCCCGGGAAGCCGCCATAGCCCTTGAAGGTGGGCACGGCGCCATGGAGCCTGATGAAGCCCTCCACCACGCGGTCGATCTCCATGGTGGTGACGCCGGGCCTCACCAGGCTGCCGGCACGACGAAGGGCCGCCTTGGACAGCGCCCCGGCGGCCTTCATCTGCTCGATCTCAACAGGTGTCTTGATGTGGATCATAGACCGAGGAGAACCTTGACGTCGGCATAGACCTCGTCGACGGGACGGTCTCCGTCAACCTCCTTGAGAATGGAATGACCCCGGTAGTACTCGATGAGCGGGGCCGTCTGGGTCTGATAGACGTCGAGGCGGTGCTGGATCGTCTCGGGCTTGTCGTCATCGCGCTGGTACATCTCGCCACCGCAGCGCGGGCAGGTGTCCACGCCGGCAGGGGCGGTGTAGCCGCAGGAGCGGCAGGTGCGACGCGAACTCAGGCGCTCCACGATGACGTCCGGCTCAACTGAGACGAGCAGGGCGGCATCGAGCGTGCGGCCCATCTCGGCCAGCTCGGAGTCAAGCGTCACGGCCTGCGCGGTGTTGCGCGGGAAGCCGTCGAGGATGAAGCCCTTCTGGGCGTCGTCAGCCTCGAGACGCTCCTTGACCAGATCGATGACAAGGTCATCGGGGACGAGCTTGCCCTCGTCCATGTAGCTCTTGGCCTTCTTGCCGAGCTTAGAGCCATCCTTGATGGCGGCGCGCAGAAGATCGCCCGTGGAGATGTGTGCGAGACCAAACTCAGCAACCAGCTTCTGAGCCTGGGTCCCCTTGCCTGCCCCCGGTGCGCCGAGAAGAACGATGTTCATGATGCGGACCGCCTTTCCTAGATGCCTTTCCTACCCTTGACGACGCGCCCCTACTTGAAGAAGCCGTCGTAGTTGTGCATCTTGAGCTGGCTCTCGATGGAGGAGAGCGTGTCCATGGCGACGCCGACCATGATCAGGACCGACGTGCCGCCAAACGCCTGGATGAGCGAGTTGCCTGTGAACCAGAAGATGATCGTAGGCACCACCGCGAGCACGGCCATGAAAAGCGCACCCGGGAGCGTCACGTGGTCGATGGCGCTCTTGATGTAGGCGGCCGTCGCGGCACCCGGACGCACGCCGGGGATGAAGCCGCCCTGCTTGCGCAGCTGATCAGCCGTCTCGGTGGGGTTAAACACCATCGAGGAGTAGAAGTACGCAAAGGCGACGATCAAAACGACGGAGAGCACCCAGTTGATCCAGCCGGTGGAGAGCGCGTTCGCAACGGACGTGACCCAATCGACGGTCGGGAAGAAGACCGCCAGCTGCGCCGGCAGGTACAGAATCGCCGAGGCAAAGATGATGGGCACCACGCCGGCCGTGTTGACCTTGATCGGCAGGTAGGTGGACTGACCGCCCATCATGCGGCGACCGACGACGCGCTTGGCGTACTGGACCGGGATGCGACGCTGGCCGCGCTCCACGAAGACGATGATCGGCACGATGGCCACGATGACGACGAGCGTCACGATCGTGAGGACGATGTTGCCCGTGCCCGTGACCGAGGAGATGAGCGAGGTGGGGAGCCCCGACATGATGTTCGCAAAGATGATGAGCGACATGCCGTTGCCCACGCCGTTCTGGGTGATGATCTCGCCCAGCCACATGATCACGATTGCGCCGACCACCATGGTGAAGACGATCATGATGTCAAGAAGAACCTCGGGGGCGCCGGTGTTTGCGAGGCTCACGCCGTAGCTGCGGAAGTAGAACAGGTAGCCCACGGCGTTGAGCAGGGCGAGGCCAATCGTGAGGTAACGCGTGTACTGCGTGATCCTACGCTGACCGGCCTCGCCCTCGCGGGCAAGCTCGCCAAGGGAGGGAATCACGGCCTGCAGCAGCTGCAGAATGATCTGCGCCGTGATGTAGGGCATGATTCCGAGGCTAAACACGGACATGCGGGAGAGTGCTCCGCCCGAGAACAGGTTGAGCACCGCCATGGCGCCGCTGTCGGACAGGCCGCTCTGGTAGGCACCGAGCAGGTCCTGGAACGGCGCACCCGGAACGGGCAGATACGCACCGAAGCGATAGAGCAGCAGGATGGCTGCCGTCAGGAGCAGCTTCTGCCTGAGTTCCGGAACGCGAAACGCGTTGGCGATTCCCTTTAGCACGCCTGCTCGACCTTTCCTCCGGCCGCCTCGATCTTGGCCTGGGCAGAGGCGGAGACCTTGTCCACCTTGACGGTCAGCTTCTTGGTGAGCTCACCGTCGCCGAGGACCTTCACAGGAACATAGTTGTGCTTGATGACGCCCTTGGCAACCAGGGTGTCGGCGTCGACGGTCTCCCCGTCGGCGAACAGCGCGTCCAGACGGGCGACGTTCACCGGGGCGTACTCGACGCGGTTGTGGTTCTTGAAGCCGGGGAGCTTGGGCAGGCGCATGGCGAGCGGCTGCTGGCCGCCCTCGAAGCCCTTGCCCTTGCCGCCACCGGAGCGGGAGAGCTGGCCCTTGGTGCCGCGGCCGGCGGTGGTGCCGTGACCGGACGAGTTGCCGCGACCGATGCGCTTGCGGTTCTTGCGCGAGCCCTCCGCGGGACGCAGATCGTTGAGCTGCATGAGTGACTCCTAGTTCTCTTCCACAGTGACAAGGTGCTTGACCTTGAAGATCATTCCACGGATGCTCGGGTTGTCCGGCTGCTCCACGACGTCGCCGATCTTGCGGAGGCCGAGGGCGCGACAGGTGGCCGTCTGGTCCTTCTTGACGGAGGCCACGGCGCTCTTGACGAGCTTGATCTTAAGGGACTCAGCCATCGTTAGTTCTCCTTCCCGGCGAACATCTCGCTGACCGTGATGCCGCGGCGCTCAGCGGTCTGAGCGGGGCTGGAGAGCTCCTTCAGGCCCTCAGCGGCAGCCTTGATGATGTTCATGGCGTTGTTGGTGCCGAGGGACTTGGAGAGCACGTTGGTGATGCCAGCGAGCTCGAACAGCGGGCGGACGGGGCCGCCGGCGATGACACCGGTACCCTCGATGGCCGGCTTGATCAGCACGTGGCCGGCGCCGTAGTGGCCCTCGACGGTGTGCGGGATGGTCCCGTGCTCGGTGACGGGCACGTGGAACATGTTCTTCTTGGCGTCCTCGACGCCCTTGGAAATGGCCAGGGGCACCTCGGCGGACTTGCCCATGCCAAGGCCGACGTTGCCCTTGCCGTCACCCACGGCCACGAGGGCGACGAGGGACATGCGACGGCCGCCCTTGACGGTCTTGGAGACACGGTGGATGAAGACGACGCGCTCCTGAAGATCCGTGTCCTGCTGGCGCTTGCGATCTCGTGCCATTGAATCCTCCTAGAACTTCAGGCCCGCGTTGCGGGCACCGTCTGCCAGAGCCTTGACACGGCCGTGATAGATGCGACCACCGCGGTCAAAGGTGACCGTGGTGACGCCCTTCTCGACGGCGCGCTTGCCCACGAGCTCGCCCACGAACTCGGCGGCCTCCTTGTTGGAGCCGATCTTGCCCGTGGCGCGGAACTCGGGGTCGAGGGTCGAGGCAGAGCAGATGGTCTTGCCGTCGGCATCATCGATGAGCTGGGCATAGATGTGAGCGTTGGTGCGGTGCACGCTGAGGCGCGGACGCTCAGCGGTGCCGAAGATCTTGGCGCGGACGCGGCGCTCGCGGCGCTTGAGACCGGCCTTCTTCGCCTGCTGCTTGTTCATTCCTTCTCCTTAGACGTGCCGCCACCTGACGGGGTGACGGTCTTATGTTAAGCCTCGAGGCTACTTGGCGGCCTTGCCGAGCTTCCTGCGGATGTGCTCGCCCTCGTAGTGGATGCCCTTGCCCTTGTACGGCTCGGGCGGGCGCTTCATGCGAATCTCCGCCGCGACCTGGCCGACCTGCTCCTTGGAGATGCCCTTGACGGTGATGTGGGTGTTGTCGGGCACCTCAAAGGTGATGTTGTCGGGGGCCGGGTAGAGCACCGGGTGGGAGTAGCCGAGGGAGAGGTCGAGGTCCTTGCCCTTGAGCGTGGCGCGGTAGCCGACGCCCGTGAGCTCGAGCTTCTTCTCAAAGCCCTCGGAGACGCCCGCGACCATGTTGTGAAGCAGGGTACGGGTGAGACCCTGCTGGGCGTTGGAGGCGGTGGACTCGTCAACGCGGACGACGAGGAGCTCCTCGCCCTCCTGCTTGATCTCGACGAGCTCAGAGAAGGTGCGGGTGAGCTCGCCCTTGCTGCCCTTGACGGTGACGGTGGCGCCGTTGACTGTCACAGTGACTCCGGCCGGAACCTGGACAGGCTGCTTACCAATTCGAGACACGGCTGTCTCCTTTCATTCCTGCCGAGAGTTACCAGACGTAGGCGATGACCTCGCCGCCGATGCCCAGCTTGCGAGCATCGCGGTCGCACATCATGCCCTTGGAGGTTGAGATGACGGCGGTTCCGAGGCCGCCGAGCACGCGCGGGAGCTTGTCCGCGGTGGCGTAGATGCGCAGGCCCGGCTTGGAGATGCGGCGAATACCGCGAATCACCTTGGCGTGGCGAGCGCCGTACTTGAGGGTCACGTGGAGGGTCTTCTGCGGGGTCGTGTCCTCGACCTCGTACCCAGCGATGTAGCCCTCCTCGCAGATGACGCGCGCAACCTCAACGAGCACCTTGGTCGAGGGCATGGACACCTCGGCCTTGTTTGCTGCGTTCGCGTTGCGGATGCGCGTCAGCATGTCGGAAATGGGGTCAGTGATCTTCATGGATCCTTCTCCTTAGGTAATGATGAACCTGAGTGCCCGGTTCGCCCGCACCCGTGGCGCGTGCGCCTGGGCGCCAGAGCCCTGCGTCCTACCAGCTCGCCTTGCGGACGCCAGGAAGCTCGCCCTTGCTCGCAAGCTCGCGGAAGCACACGCGGCAGAGGCCGAACTTGCGATAGACGGAGTGGGGGCGCCCACAACGCTGGCAACGGTTCTGCGTACGCGTCGAGAACTTCGGCTCGCGCTGAGCCTTGACGATCATCGATGTCTTAGCCACAAATCCTCCTTCAGTGCAATCCAGGCGCCCCGCTCGCGCGGGACGTCATGTTGATATACGACCTACTCAGCCTTGAACGGGAAGTGGAAGGCGGACAGAAGCGCCTTGCCCTCCTCGTCGGTCTGGGCGGTGGTCACGATAGTGATGTCCATGCCGCGGGTGTGGTCGACCTTGTCAAAGTCGATCTCCGGGAAGATGAGCTGCTCGGTGACGCCCATGGAGAAGTTGCCACGGCCGTCGAAGCTCTTCGGGGAGATGCCGCGGAAGTCGCGGATGCGCGGGATGGCGATGGAGATGAGGCGATCGAAGAACTCCCACATGCGGTCGCCGCGCAGGGTGACCTTGGCGCCGATCGGCATGCCAGCGCGCAGGTGGAAGGTGGCGATGGACTTGCGGGCGTGGGTGATCAGCGGCTGCTGGCCGGTGATGGCGCGCAGGTCGGCCACGGCGCCGTCGATGGCCTTGGCGTCCGTGGCGGCCTCGCCAACGCCCATGTTGACCACGATCTTCTCGATCTTGGGAATCTGGTTGACGTTCTTGTAGCCAAACTGCTTCTGGAGCTCGTCACGCACGGTGGCGAAATACTGCTCCTTGAGACGCGGGACGTACTTGTCTGCCATGTTCACTCCTTAGATCCTGGGGTTCTCAGCACGGGGTTTCCAACCTCGTGCCTCCCTGCCTTGGCGGGGCCGGGAGCCTTTTCTTGCGCCCGAGGCAGAATCCTCCCTACCTACAGACGCAAGGAAACATATTACGCCCTTTCTCCATAAAAGGAAACGACGAACTCCCCGGCACCGTTCCTGCACATTCCGGGCGACTCGTTCTTCTCGCCGCGTGATCACCCCACGAAATACGCGACTTCCGACGTTTGGGGCTCCCAAAGTGTTGGAAGTCGCGTACCGCTGATTACAAATACGCGACTACCGACGTTTTTAAGTGCCAAAGCGTCGGAACTCGCGTATCTCGCAGCACAGGCCAGCGCGGCGACAAGGACGAGCCTGAGCGAGCGCGTCAACGCAAGGAGCCCCCGGTTCATCGGAGAGAAGTTCCGCGTAGCGCACTTCTCGGAGATGAACCGGGGGCCTCCCGGATGGCACTCAGCTCAGGCTCTTAGAACTGGGCGCCGCACTTCTTGCAGACGCGGACCTTGTCGCCCTTGTCGTTGACGTCGTGGCCGACGCGCGTGGGCTTGCCGCACTTGGGGCAGACCAGCATGACGTTGGACACGTCGATGGCGGCCTCCTTCTGGACAAAGCCGCCCTGCTGGTTCTGGGCGTTCGGGCGAACGGCCTTCTTGACCACGGCCACGCCCTCAACGACGACCTTGCCCTCGGCGGGAAGGGCGCGAATGACCTGGCCCTCCTTGCCCTTGTCCTTGCCGGAGAGGACGACGACCTTGTCGCCCGTCTTCACGTTCATCTTCGCCATATTCACTCACTCCCTAGAGCGTCTCAGGCGCGAGCGAGACGATCTTCATGTACTTGTGGTCGCGGAGCTCACGGGCGACGGGCCCGAAGATACGGGTGCCCTTGGGCTCGCCCTCCTTGTCGACCAGCACGCAGGCGTTCTGGTCGAACTTGATGTAGCTGCCGTCCTTGCGACGGGTCTCCTTGGTGGTGCGCACGATGACGCAGCGGACGATGTCGCCCTTCTTCACGGAGCCACCCGGGGTGGCCTCCTGCACGGCGCCGATGATGACGTCGGCAAGACCCGCGTAGCGACGCTTGGAGCCACCGAGGACCTTGACGCACTTGACGCGCTTGGCGCCGCTGTTGTCAGCGACGTTGAGCATGGTCTCCATCTGAATCATTGGTGTTCCTCCGAACGTGTGCCCCCAGAGGTGCGCCCAGACGCGCGACGCACGTGGGGAGCTGGTCAGTGTTACTTACTTGGCGCGCTCGACGATCTCCACGAGACGCCAACGCTTGGTCTTGGAGAGCGGGCGGCACTCCATGACGGTCACGAGGTCGCCGACGCCGCACTCGTTCTTCTCGTCGTGGGCGTGGAGCTTCTTGGAGACGGTCATCATCTTGCCGTACTTGGGGTGACGCTTGCGGTAGTCGATCTTCACCGTGATGGACTTGTCGCCAGAGATGGAGACGACCGTCCCGGTGACGACCTTGCGCGCGTTCCTCTTCTCGGTCTCAGCCATAGTCATATCTCCTGGTTAGTTCTGGGCGGCGGACTTCTCCGCGGCGATCTGGCGGGCACGCTGCTCGGTGAGGGCGCGGGCGATGTCCTTCTTCACGGTCTTGACGCGAGCCGTGTTGTCCAGCTGGCTGGTGGCCATCTGGAAGCGGAGGTTGAACAGCTCGGCGCGGCCCTCCTCCACCTTCTTGGCAAGCTCCTCGTCACTCAGGGCCTGGATGTCCTTGTACTTCATTGACTATTCCTCCCCGTCCTTGTCGGTGCGGGCGACGATCTTGGTCTTGATGGGCAGCTTGTGCTGGGCAAGGCGCAGGGCCTCGCGAGCCACCTCGTCGGGCACGCCGTCGATCTCGAACATGATGCGGCCCGGCTTGACGACGGCCACCCACTCCTCGGGGTTGCCCTTGCCGGAGCCCATGCGGGTCTCGGCCGGCTTCTTGGTGATGGGCTTGTCGGGGAAGATGGTGATCCAGACCTTGCCGCCACGCTTCATGTAACGGGTCATAGCGACACGGCAGGCCTCGATCTGACGGTTGGTGATCCAGTGGGCCTCGAGCGCCTGGATGCCATAGGAACCAAAGTGCAGCTCGGTGTTGCCCTTGGCGTGACCCTTCATGGAGCCACGCTGAACCTTGCGGTGAAGGACGCGCTTAGGTGCGAGCATTAACGGCCCCTCCTCTCATTGCGACCGCGGCGAGGACGCGAGGAGCCCTCGAGCGCCGGGCGGGGCGTGGCCTGGCCGGGCAGCTTCTCGCCGAAGTAGATCCAAACCTTGACGCCGCAGGCACCCATGGTGGTGCGAGCGGTGGACTGGCCGTAGTCAATCACGGCACGCAGGGTGTGCAGGGGCACGCGGCCCTCGCGATACCACTCGCGGCGGCCCATCTCGGCGCCGTTGAGACGGCCGGAGCACTGGATGCGGATGCCCTTGGCACCGGCCTTGCGGGCGGACTGGACGGCCTTGCGCATGGCGCGACGGAACGCGACGCGCTGCTCGAGCTGCTCGGCGATGGACTGGGCGACGAGGTTGGCGTCGAGCTCGGGGCGCTTGACCTCGACGACGTCAACGTTGACCATGCCCTTGCCCACGCCGGCGACCTTCTCGAGGTCGGTGCGCAGGACGTCGATGTCGGCGCCCTTCTTGCCGATCACGATGCCCGGGCGAGCGGTGTAGATGGTGACCTTGACCTTGTCGCCGGCGCGCTCGATGTCAACGCGGGAGAGGGCCGCCTTGGCGAGGCGCTTCTCGAGGTAGGAGCGGACGGCGAGGTCGTTGCCGAGGGTCTCGGCGTAGTTCTTATCGGCGTACCAGCGGGAACGCCACTCCTCGGTGATGCCGAGACGGAAGCCGGTAGGCTGAACCTTGTGACCCATGCTCGCTTACGCCTCCTTTCGCGGAGCGACGACGACGGTGATGTGGCTCATGCGCTTGTTGATGCGCGACGCGGAGCCCTTGGCGCGCGGACGGATGCGCTTGAGGGTGGGACCCTCGTCAACGTAGGCAAGCTTGACGATCAGGTTGTCGGCGCGCATGCCGTTGTTGTTCTCGGCGTTGGCGATCGCGGAGCGCAGGACCTTGGCCACGTCCACGGAGGCGGCGCGGGTCGAGAACTGCAGGACCTCAAGGGCCTTCTCGACGGGGAGGTTGCGAATCAGCGAGACGACGGCACGGGCCTTGCGCGGGGCAATGCGCACGTACTTGGCGGTCGCGCGGACCTCGTTGGTGGTGTTCTGAGGCATCTAGCTAACCTCCCTAGTTGGCCTTGTGGCCACGGAACGTGCGGGTGGGCGCGAACTCGCCCAGCTTGTGCCCGACCATGGACTCGGTGACGTACACGGGCACGTGCTTGCGACCGTCGTGGACGGCGATCGTGTGACCAACCATCTCGGGGAAGATGGTCGAAGAGCGCGACCAGGTCTTGATGACCTCCTTGGTGCCGGCCTCGTTCTGAGCGGCGACACGCGCGAGGAGGCGAGTCTCCACGAACGGGCCCTTCTTGAGACTTCTGCTCATGCTTTCTATCTCCTACTACTCGTGTTCCGGCTACTTGGACTTGCGGCGACGGATGATCAGGCGGTTGGAGGCCTTCTTCGGGTCGCGCGTCTTGTAACCCTTCGTCGGCTTGCCCCACGGCGTCACGGACGGACGGCCGGAGGTGTGGTTCTTGCCCTCGCCGCCGCCGTGCGGGTGGTCAACCGGGTTCATGACGGTACCACGGACGGTCGGGCGGACGCCGGCCCAGCGGCTGCGGCCAGCCTTGCCGATGACGATGTTGGAGTGCTCGGCGTTGCCGACCTCACCGATGGTGGCGCGGCAGGTGAGCAGGACGCGGCGAAGCTCCGAGGAGGGCATGCGCAGGACGGCGTAGCCGTTGTCCTTGCCCATGAGCTGGACGGAGGTGCCGGCGGCACGGGCCATGGCCGCGCCCTTGCCCGGCTGGAACTCGACGGCGTGGACGAGCGTGCCGACCGGGATCTCGGAGAGCGGCATGCAGTTGCCCGGCTTGATGTCGATGTCCTTCACGCCGGAGATGACGGTGTCGCCCACGTGCAGGCCCTCGGGGCACAGGATGTAGGCCTTGGCGCCGTCAGCGTAGTGGAGCAGGGCGATACGCGCCGAGCGGTTGGGGTCGTACTCGATCGTGGCGACCTTGGCCGGGACGTCGTCCTTGCGGCGCTTGAAGTCGATCTTGCGGTACTGACGCTTGTGGCCGCCGCCCTGGTGACGGGTGGTGATGCGGCCGTTGTTGTTGCGGCCGGCCTTCTTGGGCAGGGGCTCGAGAAGCGACTTCTCGGGCGTGGTGCAGGTGATCTCGGAGAAGTCCGAGACCGTCTGGAAACGCCTGCCGGCGCTCGTGGGCTTGAGGTGCTTAACTGCCATTGAAACCTTTCCCTTCTTCTCCGTTGGCCGGCTCGCTCAGGGAGTGGCGGGCCGACACCGGATTACCACGGTACCGCGCGTATCCATCATGCGCGGCATGCTGCCCGAGCCCCGTTCGGGGCCCGGGCGAAAGCGCTACTCGGCGGCCTGCTGGTTGCCGAAGATCTCGATCGACTCGCCGGGGGCGAGCGTCACGACGGCCTTCTTCCAGGAGCGCGTGGTACCAGGGGTCTGGTAGCGGACGCGCTTCTTCTTGCCAGAGACGTTGAGCGTGTTGACCTTGGTCACGTGGACGCCGAAGAGCTTCTCCACGGCGTTGGCGATCTCCTCCTTGGGGGCGGACTTGGCCACCTCGAAGGTGTACTTGCCCTGCTCGATGAGGTCAAAGGAACGCTCGGAGACGATCGGGCGAATGATGACGTCGTAGACGGAGTTCATTATGCGAGCACCTCCTCGAACTGCTTCGCGATGTCGGCGGTCATGACGAGCGCGCCGTTGTCGATGAGGGTGCGCGTGGTGGCCTCGGAGACGCCGATGACGTTGACGCCGGCGAGGTTGCGGAACGAGAGGTAGGTGTTCACGTCATCGTCGGCGACGACGATGGTCACGCGCTTGTCGCCGATGCCGAGGGCACCGAGCACGGCCTTGGCCTGCTTGGTGGACGGCTTCTCGAAGGAGAGGGCGTCGACGAGCACGAGCTCGGCGTCGGCGACCTTGCCGGAGAGCACGGAGCGCAGGGCGAGCTTGACCATCTTGTTGTTGATGCGCTTGTTGTGGGTGCGCGGGGTGGGTCCGAAGACCACGCCGCCGCCGGTCCACTGGGCGGCGCGGATGGAGCCCTGGCGGGCGCGACCGGTGCCCTTCTGGCGGTACGGCTTCACGCCGCCGCCGGAGACCTCGTGGCGGTTCTTCACGGAGTGGGTGCCCTGGCGAGCGCAGCTGTCCTGGCAGACCACCACCTGGTGGATGACGGGGATGTTCGGCTCGATGCCGAAGACGCCGTCGGCGAGCTCGGCCTGGCCGACCTCAGCCCCCTCGACGTTCTTGATCGTGTACTTGGACATTCTGTCCTCCTTGTTAGCCTAAGACGTTTCCGGGCACTTAGGCCATGCGGACCTGGACGAGTGCGTTCTTGCCGCCGGGGACAGCGCCCTTGACGAGCATGAGGTTCTGCTCGGCGTCGATGCGGACGAGCTTGAGGTTCTTGACCGTCACGCGCTCGTCGCCCATGTGACCGTACATGTGCAGGCCCTTGCGGACGCGAGCCGGGTAGGCGCACTGGCCGATGGAGCCGGGCTTGCGCTGGTTGCGGGAGCCGTGGGTCATGGGGCCGCGGGAGAAGTTCCAGCGCTTGATGGTGCCCTGGAAGCCCTTGCCCTTGGAGGTGCCGATGACGTCAACGGACTTGACGTCGGCGAAGTCGGCCACGGTGACGACGTCGCCGGTCTTGTGCTCCTCGCCGTTCTCAACGCGGACCTCGCGCAGGTAGCGCATGGGCTCCACGCCGGCGGCCTTGAAGTGGCCGGCCATGGGCTTGTTGACGTGCTTGGCGGAGATGTCTCCGAAGCCGATCTGAACGGCGTCGTAGCCGTCGGTCGCCTTCGTCTTGACCTGCGAGACAGTGCAGGGGCCAGCCTGGATGACGGTGACGGGCACGACGTTGTCGTCCTCGTCCCAGATCTGCGTCATCCCAAGCTTGCGGCCAAGGATCGTGCTGACCATACTCTTTCCTAACCCTCGGTGGTCATGGGATGCGTCGGGCGCCCCGTGCGCCCGTCCCCAGCGGACCACGTCCTGTATCTGCCGCTCAGCTGGTTTGCACGGCCTCTCGGCACAGCTCTCCCCTTTTGAGCAGCCTGTCTAGTCTACACGCGCCGCGCGGCCGACACAATGTCTCCACAGATTTTTTGAGGCCGCTGAGCTGCGGCGCCGCATTCCGCGTCCCCGGGCGTATCCATAGTGCTCAAAAAAGTCGGGCGAGAAGAACCTCGGTGGTTCTTCTCGCCCGAATGATTCAAAAGGGGTCTGCCCCTTTTGAATCATCGACGACGTGAGGAGAAGAGGAGGGCGGCGCCGGCGACGGCAGCGACCAGCGCGGCGGCGGAGCCGGGGTCACCGGTGCCGGGGATCTGCTCCGCGCCCTCGGTTGCGGATGCGGGCGGCGTGTAAGTGTTGGCGAAGGTGGGCACCGTGCCGTCATCCGTGCCGTAGGCGACCTCGGCGTGCAGCGCGCCGGCGCCGTCGTCGGTCACGGTGACCGTCACGGCATATGTGGCGTCATCGTAGGTGACGCCCTCCGCGCTGCCGGCGAGCTCGCTGATCGTGAACTCGTACACGCCTGGCTCGTCAAAGGCGATCGGGTCAAACGCGACGCCTCCCTCGGCGCTGTTGGAGGCCTGGGACACGACGGTGCCCTCGGCATCGCTGAGCGTGAAGTCAAACTCGTCGGCAGCGAGGTCGCGACCGGTGAGCTGCTTGTTTGCCGCAAGCGCAACGGAGACGGGGGCGGCCTCGTACACGTTGGTGAACTCAATTGCGCTCACCTCGGTCGCCGCCGCGCCGCTCTGGGCGAGCGCGTAGGTCACGTCCGTCACCTCAAGCGCGTGGGCCGCGCGGTTTTCGGCGACCTTCACCGTCACCACGTACGTGGAGCCGTCATAGGTCACGCCCGGGACCGACCCGACCTTCTCGCGCACGAGGTAGGTGTAGGTGCCTTCGGCATCGTAGGTGGGGGCAAAGGCAAACGAGAAGCTGCCGTCGGCGGCGTTGGTCGCCTCCTCGATGAGGCTGCCGTCGGCGTTGAGCAGCTGGAACGTGAACTCGCCGGCCTGGAGCGGCTTCACCTCGTCGCGGCCGGTCAGGGTCTTGGTGCCCGAGATGGTGGTCCCGAGCGAGACCGGCGTGGGCGTGTAGCTGTTCACAAAGACCACGTCCGCGTTGGCGACGCTCTGCGTTGCCACGAGCTTGGCGTCAACGTCATCGACGGCCACCTTCACCTGGTAGGGCTCGGTCTCCGCTGTCAGCGTGGCGTCGAGGCCGCTCGTGACCTCACGGATGGTGTAGGCGTGTGTGCCCTCCGTGGTGTAGGTAATCGGGTCAAACGAGAAGGACGGGGAGGCTGCGGTGGCCTCGGCGGTGTCAATCACCGCTCCGCTCTCGTCCAGGAGCTCAAAGGTGAAGCGGTCGGCGGTCTCCCACGCGCGGCCCTCGAGCTGCTTGACGCCGCCGAGCGTGACGCTCGTCTCGGCCGGGTTGTAGGAGTTCTCAAAGTCGAGCTCGTCGAGGGCAGCATCCGTGGTGGCTTCGCCCTGCCGGCGCGTGACGGAGCTGTCGGTCACCGTGAGCTTGCCGTCTTTGTCCTCAACCTTGAAAGTGAGGGTGTAGGTGGTGCCGGCGCCGTCATAGGAGATACCGGGAATGGCCTCGTCCGGCGTCGTGGGCTGCAGCTCGCTCACCGTGTAGGTGTAGGTGCCCGGCTCGACGAAGGTCAGCGTGCCAAAGGCGATCTTTCCGTTTGCGTCGTTGGTCGTCGTGCCGTCTGCAGAGACCTTGCTCGGGGCCGGCGCGGTCGTACCTGTGGGCGCGTTCGCGACGGCGCCCGTGACCTTAAACGTGAAGTCACCGGCCTCGAGCGTGTACTCGCCCGTATTCTGGCCGCCTATGCTCTTGGTGCCCGAGAGCTCGGCCGTGGGGTCGGAGGGTACGGGGTGGTAGGCGTTGGCGAACGCGACTTCCTGAGCGGAGGACTCGGCGCCGTCGGCGATCTTGGTGATAGTGGTCTTGGAGACCTCGATGCCGCCCTTGCCGTTGTCAGAGACGGTGTAGACGAGCTTGTAGACGGCGTCGTCATAGGTGTAGCCCGTCTTATTGTCCGCCACCTCGCGGATGTAGTAGGTGTTATCGCCGAGGTTGCCCGGCGTGAAGGTCAGGGTCGAGAAGGTCACCGTGCCTTGGGCGTCGTTGGCCTTTTTCTCAACGACGCTATTTCCCTCGGCATCGGTTGAGAGCGTGAACTCGAACTGGCCGTTCGCCGGAGCGGCGCCGTTGAGGGTCTTGGTGGCGACGGGTGTCGCCGTTGCCGTTCCGGTGACGCTGTAGTTGTTGGTCACCGCAATCTTGGCCGTGTCGCCTGCGGCGAGCGTGCCGGTGTGCGTTATCTCAGAGCCGCTGTCCACCGCAAAGCCGAGCGGGAGGCTGTCCTCCTTCACGGTGTAGGAGCCCCAGGCGGGAGCGCCGCTCAGGAGCGCGGTCTGGCCAGCCTTGAGGGTGATCGCACCCGTGCCGTTTGCAGCGAGCGACAGGGTCCGGCTCTGCTCGTCGCCCGTCGGAGCATCCCCCTTGTAGACGACGTAGGTGATGCCCGACGTCACGGGGTCACCCGCAGCGTCCTTGAGGGTGACGTTGAAGGTAAAGTCCGCGTCCGGCGCCGTGAGGCCAGCATCAGCCGTCACGTTCTTGGTAATGGAGATGCTTGAAGGCTCGTTGCTCCACACGAGGGCAAAGGGCGAGAAGTTGCCCGAACCGACGTTAAAGGTCACATGCGTGCCCGTCACCTCGACCGGTATTATGGACTCGACCTCGCAGCTCTGGATCTTGGACTCGACGTTTCCTGCGGCCATGTCGCGGTCGAGGTCCTTGAAGTGTACGAGCGAGAACTTCGTGTTCTCGTTCGTCCCCTCGGGCAGCGGCCAGGAGACGGTCACGTCGCGGCCGTTGCCCTTGCCGTCGGTGGCGGTAACCCAGGTGTTGCCGTTGTGGGTGTCCACGAGGTCGAGGTAGCGCAGCTCGTAGGAGCGGGTGCCAGCCTTGGCATCACCGGGTAGGTCGAGGCCCTCCTCGCGCTCGGCGCGCTCAGCGCGCTCGATCAGGGCGCCGGTGCGGTCTTCGCCCTCGGCGTCGATGATCTCGTCGAAGAGCAGCGCCACGCCGGAGTCGTCCGCGACGCGCACCTCGCTGCCGTTGATCGTGTAGACGGTGCCCTTGGGGGCGCGCACGGCGGGCTCGCCCGCGGCGGGCTCGCCCGCGTCGTGGACGTAGGCGTAGTGGGCCGCGACGGTCGTGCCGCGCACCGAGAGCGTGCCCTCGGCGATGATGATGCTGTAGCTCTGACCGTCATAGTTGGCCGTGACCTGACCGGCGGCGCCCGTGTAGAGCGACATCGCGAACGTGGTGTTGACCTCGCGGCCCACCTTGAACTCGTCGCTCGTCACCTTGGTGCCGTCGGCCGTGGTGAACTGCACGCGCACGGGGTCCTGCTCCTTGGCGGGGACAATCGAGTAGACCTTGTTTTTCGCGCCCTCGCTGCCGGGGTAGGCGACGACGGTCCACGTGCGGTTCCCCGCGCCGGAGAAGGTGACGTCGGTTATGTCCTTGCCCTTATCATCGAGCGCCTGCTCGAGCGAGGCGGGCAGCTCGAAGGTGAAGCCGAACTCGGGCAGGGTCGGGGTTTTGCTCACGATCGCGCCGGAGTCGTCGACCACGCCCTCGTTGCCCTCGTCGCCGCCCATGTAGATGATGATGTCGGCGGGCGTCACCGTGATCTGACGTGCGTCGGGGATGGTGTCGTTGTTGCGGTCATACGCCCAGGCGGCGTAGACGTCCCGGTCCTTACTCATCTTCTGCGCGGTGACCAAGGTCGGCAATGCATCATCTTGGTCGAAAATCTGTTTCGTCGGTTCCTCGGTCCAGCCCAGGAACACCACAGGTACGTCATTGACGTTCGAGTGCGTCGGGACGTTCTCAAGCTCGAGGTCAACCTCGGTCCTCGGCGCATAGTAGAGCGTCTCGGGGTTCGGCATGTTAGAGACGGTGCCGCCCTGCTGCTTATTTCCGTGATAGGTGAGGTCATAAGCGGTAAGCCAGGTGGAGCCGCAGGAGACGGTCAGCGGAGCCCCATTCAGGCCGGTCACGTTTGCCCACGCACTGCCAGTGCTGTCGCTCTCGACAGTGACGCGCGCGAAGTCCTGGTCGTTCTCGTCCTGCTTGACGGAGCTTGTACCAAGCGGCTTCTTTGCGATGAGCGGGATGTCCACGGAGACGGACTCGGCGCCCTCCGTCGGCGGGAACGTGATGGTCACCGTCGAGGAGGCGCTGTCAATCTGGTAGCTCCAGCCCTCACCCTTAGCCTCGATCACCCCCTTTAGGGCGTCCTCGTCAACGGAGAAGTTCTCGCTGTCGATGACCACGCTCATGGAGTCCGACTTGGTGAGGCTCGTGATGAGGCCCTCGATGAGGGATGAGTAGTCGTTGTTATCCGTGGCCTCGAAGTAGTGATCCTCGTCCGTGCAGAAGTATTTGGCCATCGCATTTGCGGGGACGATGGAGTACATGTTCTCGACCGAGTCACTCACGTTCTGGACGTCTGACTTGTTGACCGTAAGGGAGACGATCTCCGTGTCAGTGTCGAACTCGCCTGAGAACTGGTGATAGAGCAGCAGGTTCATCGCAAAGCGCGGGAGGTAGCTGTCCTCGAGCTCGTAGGCCGACAGGAGCGTCCGATATACCGACGGAAGCTTGGCGATGTCCTCGGGCGTAAGCTTACGGTGCGCCGGAAGATCGAAGTCCTCACGTAGCTGCTCGTCGGTGTAGGGCTTGCCGTTCTTGGTTACTACGACCTCAAGCTGATTGACCGAACCAAAGGTGGGAACAGCAGCAGTGTTTCCGTCCCCATAGATGTAACCGGCGTAGGACGGGACGAACGTGGTATCGCCATACACCACGCTTCCGTGGCCCTCCACGTTGGTGGAGGAAATGGAGGTCTTGAACTTAACGGTGTAGGTGTCGCCGCGCCACTTGACCGTCGTCTCTTTCGGGGTGCTGGTGGTCCAGTCCTCCGGGGCGTAGACCTGGTCGCCGTCGGTGATGGTCACGATCACGAGGGAACGGTTGCTGCCTGATTCTTTGTGGACGTCCTGAGCCTTCATCGAGGCGGGGAGCACGTAGTCCTGGCTGACGAGCGACCCGGCGGACGGGCCTCCCTGCGGCTTCCAGTACTCAGTATGTTGAGTCACGCCGTTTTCCGAGAGTTGATCGTAGCGGTAAATTCCTCGAATGACCTTGCTCACGCCCGCCAAGGTCAGGGAGACATCGTTCGAATATTTTTCGTTCGGAGCGTACAGCTGATCGACGCCAGCCTCCTTACCGTTCTCCGACAGCACGTAGAACGAGGCACCCTTGTCCTTCTCGTTTATTTGCGTCACAAACGAGACGCAGGCATTCCAGAGCGCAATGGGATCGGGGGACTGGGAGCAGTCGATGAGGATGGCGTAGTCATGCTGCTGTACGCCGGGCACCTGCGCCTCCGCACCCGTGTACGTGAGGGTGAGCGTGGCGTCACCTGGCTCGCCGTTCTCATTCCACGAGGCGGACTGGGAGATCTTGACGCTCTGGCCGCTTCCCACTCCCTTTGCGCCCTCGGTCTGGGAGGGGAAGCTCGTCGACCCCTCGACGGCAAAGGCAGTCGACACCGACGTCAGGGCCATGAGGAGGCCCAGGGTCAGCGCGAGAAGCCTATACCCCCCCCCCTATTCTAAATTTGGTGTTGAGCATTCTGGTCATCCCCTCGTTAGCGCCACGATTCAATCCGGTATGGACCATTCAGTCTAGAGCCAGCATTCCTTGCGACTTTAGCATAGATTAAGGCAAGGTAGCTGACTCAATGTTCATTTACCTGTCTTTGATTCGTTTACTTTTTTCAGGTACTCCCCGGCACAGAGTTTGGGGGCTAGTCCAATCTCTGGTTCACAATCTGCTCGCAGGCAAAGGTGCGCGCACCAGGGTCGTAGTCAAAAACGAGCACGCAGCAGTTGCCGAGGCGCACGTCCTGCGGGCAGCGCGCCAAGTGCTCCCACGCGAGCTTGAACTGCAGCGTGGCGGAGCCGTGGCACACCGCGAGCGCGCGCTCAACGCCCGGCGCGCCGATAACCTCGGTCATCGCCGCAACGACGCGCTCGCGCAGCGCCGCGCTCCCCTCTCCGCCGTACGGGACGAGCGTCTCGCCGGGGTCCCAGAGCTCGGTCGGAACGTCGGCAGCCGGCCCGCCCTCAAAGGGGCCATAGCTTCGCTCCATGAGGCCGTCGAGGGGCTCCGTCGGCGGGAGGTTCTTCTCGCCTGCCCTTTGTAGCTCCTGACGCACCACCTCGAGCGTTGAGACCGCGCGGCCGAGCGGCGAGGTGCACATGCGGTCAAAGCGCACGCCCTGCCCGGCGAGCCAGCGCCCCGCGGCGCGTGCCTGCTCCACGCCCAGCGGCGTGAGCGGCGAGTCGCAGCGGCCCTGAACGCGCTTCTGCAGGTTGTACTCGGTCTGGCCGTGGCGCAGCACGTAGAGCGTGGGCATGCTAGAGCGCCTCCGTGATGGCGGCGAGAAGGTCGGCATAGTCGGTGAAGGCCGGGAGGTCCGGGTTGTCCGCCTGGATCTGCGGCGTGCTGCGGAAGAGAAAGCCGGCCTTGCTCGCGCGGATCATCGCGAGGTCGTTGAACGAGTCGCCCGCCGCGATGGTGTCAAAGCCGCAGCTCTGGAGCGCGCGCACGGTGGTGAGCTTGGACGCCTCGCAGCGCATGCGATGGCGGAGAATCTCGCCCGCGGGCGCCACGTCGAGCGAGTTGCAGAGCAGCGTGGGCCAGCCGAGCTTGGCCATGAGCGGGCGCGCGAACTCCTCGAACGTGTCGGAGAGGATCACGACCTGCGTGCGCTCGCGCAGCGCGTCCAGAAACGCGCGCGCGCCGGGCAGCGGATCGATGCGCGAAATGACGTCCTGGATCTGGGGCAGGCCCAGCCCGTGCTCGCGCAGCGTGGCGATGCGGAAGGCCATGAGCTTGTCGTAGTCGGGCTCGTCGCGCGTGGTGCGGGAGAGCTCGGGGATGCCGGACTCCTCCGAGAACGCGATCCAGATCTCCGGCACGAGCACGCCCTCGAGGTCGAGGCAGACGATGTTCATGGGACGTCCCTTCATCGGCGCGGCGCTTCTCGCCCATCATAGCGCGCCCGCGGGAGACGTGACGTTGGCTTACGGTTGCCGTGGCTGAGGCCGCCGCGGCCGCCGTGGCCGCCGTGCCGGATTAGGAGGATGTGTGCGCCCGCGGTGCCGGATTCTGGGGATATGTGCGTTTTTGCCGCCGGATTTGACGGATGTGTGCGCGGCCCAACGCACACATGCGGCGGATTTGGCACCAGGCCCTTCTCGCCGTGCATGCAAATCTGGCACGTCAGACGTAACAATTGGAACGGATCGTTTTTCTCTGCGCCACGGCCGGGACACTCGCCGTAACGGGTACACAACTCTTGGCGACATTTCCGACACAAGGGAGCATCATGGCCACCTACGAGCTCTACATCATGCCGACCTGCCCGTACTGCCACAAGGTGCTGCGGTTCATGGAGGCGCACGACATCGACCTGCCCCTGCGAGACATCACGCGCGAGCCTGCGGCGCGCGAGCGGCTCGTCGAGGTTGGCGGGAAGGCGCAGGTGCCGTGTCTGTTCATCGATGGCGCCCCGATGTACGAGTCGGACGACATCATCGCGTACCTGCGGGAGCACGTCGCCGGCGCGTGACGGCGCGGCGCCCCCACGCGCGGGAGGCCGCGTCCTGAAAATCGAGCCTGTGGCACGGTTTTCCGTGATTTGTCCTGAAAAATGAGGCTGTGGCACGCTGAGAACCCTCTCGCGTGCCACAGCCTCAATTTTCAGGACACATACTCGGTCGGGCTGGTTAGGCCAAGACGAAAACGCCCCCGGGTTTGCCAGGAGGAAGTTCCGCAAAGCGTACTTCCTCGTGCAAACCCGGAGGCGTCCCAGGTGCGTTAGGACTTACAGCCCTTAGAGCTTGATCTCGATGTCCACGCCAGCCGGGAGGTCAAGACGCATGAGCGAGTCAACCGTGGCGGCAGCCGGGTCGAGGATGTCGATGAGGCGCTTGTGGGTGCGCATCTCAAACTGCTCGCGAGAGTCCTTGTCCTTGTGCGGCGAGCGGATGACCGTGTAGAGGTTGCGCTCGGTGGGCAGGGGGATGGGGCCAGACACGCGCGCGCCGGTCTTCTGCGCGGTGTCGACGATGAGCTTCGCGGACTGGTCAACGACCTCGTGGTCGTAGCCCTTGAGGCGAATCCTGATCTTCTGGCTTGACACTGTGTACCTCCAAATGAGCTAGGGCTCGTGGTCGTTGACTTAAGAAGCGCTTCCGCCGTTCTTGGCGACGATCTCGTCGCGAATGTTCTTCGGGACGGGCTCGTAGGAGTCGAACTGCATGGTGTAGCTCGCGCGGCCCTGGGTCTGGGAACGCAGGTCGGTGGCGTAGCCGAACATCTCGCCCAGGGGCACCTTGGCCTTGATGACCTTGGTGTCGCGACGGTCCTCCATGCCCTCGATCTTGCCGCGGCGGGAGGAGAGGTTGCCCATGACGTCGCCCATGTACTGCTCGGGCGTCTCGACCTCAACCTGCTCGATCGGCTCGAGCAGAACCGGGTTGGACTTCTTGAGCGCGTCCTTGATGGCCATGGAGCCGGCGATCTTGAAGGCGGCCTCGGAGGAGTCGACCTCGTGGTAGGAGCCGTCGATGAGCTTGACCTTGATGTCCACGACCGGGTAGCCGGCGATGACGCCGCTCTCGAGCGCCTCCTGGATGCCCTTGTCGATGGAGGGGATGTACTCCTTGGGGATCACGCCGCCCACGATGGCGTTCTCGAACTCGTAGCCCTTGCCCTCCTCGTTGGGCTCCATGTCGATGATCGCGTGACCGTACTGGCCGCGGCCGCCGGACTGGCGGACGAACTTGCCCTCGGCGTGCATGACGGCCTTGCCGGCGGTCTCGCGGTAGGCGACCTGCGGCTTGCCCACGTTGGCGTCAACCTTGAACTCGCGGCGCAGGCGGTCGACGATGATCTCGAGGTGCAGCTCGCCCATGCCGGAGATGATGGTCTGGCCGGTCTCGTGGTCGGTGTGGACCTGGAAGGTCGGGTCCTCTTCGGCGAGCTTGGCCAGGCCCACGGACATCTTGTCCTGCTCGGCCTTGGTCTTGGGCTCAACGGCAACGGAGATGACCGGCGTGGCAAACTCGATGGACTCGAGGATGATCGGGTGCTTCTCGTCGCAGAGGGTCTCGCCGGTGGTGGTGTTCTTGAGGCCGACGCAGGCGACGATATCGCCGGCGGAGCAGTTGTCGCGGTCAACGCGCTCGTTGGCGTTCATCTCGAGGATGCGGCCCAGACGCTCGCGGTTGTCCTTGACCGAGTTGTAGACGTAGGAGCCCGCCTCCGCCTGACCGGAGTACACGCGGATGTAGGTGAGCTTGCCGACGTAGGGGTCGGTCATGATCTTGAAGGCCAGGGCCGAGAAGGGCTCCTTCGGGTCGGCGTGACGCACCTCGGGCTCGCCCTTGAGGTTGGTGCCGTCGATCTCGGTGACGTCGAGCGGGCTCGGCAGGTAGTCAACGACGGCGTCGAGCAGCTCCTGGATACCCTTGTTCTTGTAGGCGGAGCCCACGAAGACGAGGTTGAGCTCGCCGTCGATGACGCCCTTGCGCAGGGCGGCCTTGAGGACGTCAACGTCGATCTCGGCCTCCTCGAGCACGGCCTCCATGATCTCGTCGGAGAAGTTGGAGGCGGCGTCGAGCAGCTCCTCGCGCTTCTCCTGGGCGAGGTCCATGAACTCGTCGGGGATGGCGTCCATGGGCTCGGGGTAGATCATGCCCTTGGCGTCCTCCTTGAAGTCCCAGGCGGTCATGGTGACCAGGTCCACGAGACCCCAGAAGTTGGACTCGGCGCCCATCGGGATCTGGGCCGCCACGGCGTTGGCGTGCAGGCGGTCCTTCATGGTCTCGATGGCGTGGAAGAAGTCCGCGCCCACGCGGTCGTACTTGTTGATGAAGGCGATGCGGGGCACGCCGTACGTGGTGGCCTGACGCCAGACGGTCTCGGACTGCGGCTGGACGCCGGCGACGGCATCGAACACGGCCACGGCGCCGTCGAGAACGCGCAGGCAACGCTCGACCTCGGAGGTGAAGTCAACGTGGCCCGGGGTGTCGATGATCTGGATGACGTGGTCCTTCCAGAAGCACGTGGTGGCCGCGGAGGTGATGGTCACGCCGCGCTCCTGCTCCTGGACCATCCAGTCCATGGTGGCGGCGCCGTCGTGGACCTCGCCGATCTTGTGGGTCTTGCCCGTGTAGTAGAGGATGCGCTCCGTCGTGGTGGTCTTGCCGGCATCGATGTGGGCCATGATGCCGATGTTTCGGAGGTCCTCGAGCTTGTACTTAACCTTTGCCATGAGCTTCTCCCTCGGTCAGCGACTAGAAGCGGTAGTGAGAGAAGGCGCGGTTGGCCTCGGCCATCTTGAAGAGGTCCTCGCGCTTCTTGATGGAGGCGCCGACGCCGTTGGAGGCGTCCAGGATCTCGTTGGCGAGGCGCTCGGCCATGGTCTTCTCCTTGCGGGCGCGGGAGAAGTTCACGATCCAGCGGATGGCGAGGGTGGTGGCGCGACGGGAGTTGACCTCCATCGGCACCTGGTAGGTGGCGCCGCCCACGCGCTTGGGCTTGACCTCGAGGGTCGGGCGGACGTTGTCCATGGCCTTCTTGAAGACGGCGAGGGCGTCATCGCCGCTCTTCTCGGCCACGATGTCAAAGGCACCGTAGACGATGCGCTCGGCGGTGGCCTTCTTGCCGTCGAGAAGGACCTTGTTGATGAGCTGGGTCACGAGGCGGTTGTTGTACACGGCGTCCGGCTGGACCTCGCGACGGTGGTTCTTGGCTGCTGCACGACGCGGCATGGTGTGTCTCCTTCGGTGATTGCGATCGGGTACGCGGCGTTAACTACTTCGGGCGCTTGGTGCCGTAGCGGGAACGCGCCTTCTGGCGGTTCTGGACGGCGGCGCAGTCGTAGGCACCGCGGATGATCTTGTAGCGGACACCGGGGAGGTCACGCACGCGGCCGCCGCGGATGAGGACGATCGAGTGCTCCTGGAGGTTGTGGCCCTCGCCGGGGATGTAGGCGGTGACCTCGATGCCGTTCACGAGGCGCACACGGGCGACCTTGCGAAGGGCGGAGTTCGGCTTCTTGGGGGTGGTGGTGAAGACGCGGGTGCAGACGCCACGCTTCTGGGGGTTGTGCTGCAGGGCGGCGTTCTTGGACTTGGCCTTGACGCTCATGCGGCCCTTGCGGACCAGCTGGTTGATAGTAGGCAAAGCTCTCTCCTTCTACACTATCGACGACGTGCTCTTTTACTCGTATTCAAGGGCCGAGCAGCACCTCTGCCCCGGATTGACGCGACGATGAACATTACGCGCATGAGCGCCTGTTGTCAAAACGCCACGGACCCGGGCGTATCCATTCTCCACGAGGCGTTCACGCACGGGCAGCGGATTCTTCTCGACCGCGAGCGCGCGTCCTTCTCGCCCCCCCTCGCTCCATGTCCTTCTCGTCCTCCACCCGATTAACACGCAGAATCCGGTTTCATTTCACATAATCACAGTTGGATTTAACGCACAACCCAAATTCTGCGTGTTATTTGGGGTCACGAGCGACGAGCGAGAAGAACGGGCGTCGCGCTCAAGGACAAAGGTCGTGTCGAGCTGCACGGAGCTGCTCTCGTCGTAGAAGGTGACATGGCTCAAGAACCCGCCCTCGTAATCTTAACGGGCCTGGAGGCCCCCACCCTCCCAGTAGTACTCACTGAACAGCCAGTTGCCCTCGGCAGTGTAGACGCTCTTGGCAAGCTGACTGCCGCTTCCGTCGAACATCTCGAAGGTGCAGGAGCCGTCATCCGCGTATGCGTACTCGGCTCGCATGCCGTCGGGTCGCACGGTCCTCACGACACGGTCACGCTCGTCATAGGTGTGCGACTCGGTCCACTCGTTCCCCGTGCCCCTCTCGGCGATTGGGTTCCCCTTCTCGTCGAGACTGTAGACCGTCCTCACGCCGCTGCTGGTCGCCTCGCTCACCGCCGCCCCGCGATCGGTGTACTCGGTGGTCGTCTCCTCTAGCGCCCAGACCGTCCTGTTTGGGGCGGAGCGTGTTGCCGCCTTCATGTTCTCCACCATGGCGTCGCTCAATGCGGAATCGTCGAGCGCCTGCGGATTGGTCCAGACCGGCTGCTTCCTAACGGTGACGTACACCGGCTTCGGGCGGAGGAGGAGCCACCAGGCGGCGAGGCCCCCGACGGCGAGAAGGGCGACGAGGGCGACGGCCGCAGCGACGACGGGGGCGCGACGGCGCTTCTTGGGCTGCGGGGACGGCGTCGGGGCGCGCGCGTTCAGTGAGCGCCATCGCAGCGCAAAATACGCCGAAGCGGAGCATCTACGGAAAACAGGGGCCAAAAGGGGCCACTTTTCCGTAGACGCTCCGCCTCGGTGAGGGGTCGGGTAAGGGGGGCCGAGAAGGACGTCCGGTCGCGAACGCTACGCCCAGGAGAGGCCGACGGCGCCGACGCCGAGGTGCTTGGTGAGCACCGGGCCGCCGTCCTTGACACGCAGGTGGGCCTCCGGGAAGCGGTCGCGCGCGGCGAGCAGGACCTCGCGGGCCTCGACGCCGCGCGGGCCGAAGTGCGAGACCAAAAGCTCGGTCGTCCCCTCCGGGATGCGGTCGGCCATCGCGGCGGCCATGCCGCGAGCGCCGCGACCGTCGGCGAGCTTGACGATGCCGCCCTCGCTGAGCGCCATCACCGGGTAGCGGTTGAGCTTGGTCGCCACCGCGCGACGGATCGCGCCGAGACGGCCGCTGCGGGAGAGCGCGGCCATGTCGGGAACGGAGAAGACGATGCGCGTGGACGCGCGCAGCTCCGTCAGCGCGGCCACGATCTTCTCGACCGTCTCGCCGGCGTTGGCGAGCGCGCGGGCCCGGCGGACGAGAAACTCGAGCGCGCCGGCCGTCTCCCAGGAGTCAAAGACCGTCACGCGCGGGTCGGCCACGGCCTCGGCGGCCTGCTCGGCGCTGCGGAACGCTCCGGAGAGGCGCGAGGAGATCGTGAGGCAGAGAACGTCGTTTCCGGCGTCGAGGTGACGGCGGAACGCGCGCTCGAAGGCGGAGGGGCGCACGGCCTCGGTGGTCACGAGGCCGCCCCCGGCGAGCGCCGGCGCATAGTCGCCGTTCTCGCCGACAAAGCCCTCGGCGTGGCGAATCCCGGCGGCGGCGTATCCCATCGGCAGCACGTCGACGCCGAGCTCGGCGGCCTCGTTTCGGGTGAGGCCGCAGGTGGAGTCCGTGACTAGAGCGAGCATGTGCGGTCGCCTCCCATCGCGCGGAACTTGTCGTAGCGGCGCGCCACGAGCTCGTCGGCGGAGAGCCCGGACAGCTCGTCGAGCGCGAGCTCCACCTCGCGCACGAGGTCGTGGGCTATCTCGGTGTGCGTGAGGCCAAGGTCGGCCACCACGCCGTCGATGAGGCCCAGCTTGGAGAGGTCCTCGGCCGTGATGCGCAGGGCTGCGGCGGCCTCGTCAGCACGCTTGGTGTCCTTCCAGAGAATCGATGCGCAGCCCTCGGGGCTCACGACGGAGTACGCGGCGCTGCCGAGCATGTAGACGCGGTCGGCCACGGCGAGCGCCAGCGCGCCGCCCGAGCCGCCCTCGCCCACCACGACGCTCACGATCGGCGTCTTGAGGCCGCTCATGGCCACGAGGTTGGTCGCGATGGCCTCGCCCTGGCCGCGCTCCTCGGCCCCGATGCCGCAGTAGGCGCCGGAGGTGTCCACGAGGCAGACCACGGGCCGGCCGAACTTCTCGGCCTGGCGCATGAGGCGCAGGGCCTTGCGGTAGCCCTCGGGGTGCGCCATGCCGAAGTTGCGGCGCACACGCTCCTTGGTGGTGTTGCCGCGCTCGATGGCGATCACGGTCATGACGCGCTCGCCCTTCCAGGCGATGCCGGCCACGACGGCGGCGTCGTCGGCGTAGAGGCGGTCTCCGTGAAGCTCGACGAACCCGTCCCAGCCGCGCTCGAGCAGCTCCAGCGCGGTGGCGCGCTCCGTGGAGCGCGTGAGCTTGACGATGTCGTAGGCGCTCTCGGGCGCCGGCGTGCGCTTGGGGCGCGCGCCGCGACCGCGCCGGGGCTCCTCGTGCACGAGCGCGTGGGGGGCACCCGCAGCCGGGACCTCCCCCTTGTGCAGGGCGAGCAGCTCGGAGATCGTGGCCACCAGGTCCTTGCGCTCCACGATGAGGTCGCAGAAGCCGTGCTCGAGCAGAAACTCGGAGCGCTGGAAGCCGGCCGGCAGCTTCTTGTGCGTGGTCTGCTCGACCACGCGCGGGCCGGCAAAGGCCACGAGCGCGCCCGGCTCGGCGAGGATGACGTCGCCCTCCATGGCAAAGCTCGCAGTGACGCCGCCGGTGGTGGGGTCGGTGAGCACGGTCAGGTAGAGCAGGCCCGCCTCGGAGTGGCGCCGAACGGCCGCGGAGACCTTGGCCATCTGCATGAGCGAGGTCGTGCCCTCCTGCATGCGGGCGCCGCCGGAGACCGTGAAGCCCACGACCGGCAGGCCGAGCTCGGTGGCGCGCTCGAAGGTCCGCGTGATCTTCTCGCCCACGACCGAGCCCATCGAGCCCATCATGAAGTCGGCGTTCATGAAGAAGAGGGCGCAGTCGTGGCCGCCCACCGTGCCCCGCCCGCAGACCACGGCGTCGTTCTCGTGGCTCTTCTCGCGCGCGGCCTCGAGCTTCTCCACGTAGCCGGGGAACTCCAGGAAGTCCGTGGCCGCGAGGCCCGCGTCCCATTCCTCGAAGGAGCCGGCGTCCACCGTCATGCGCATGCGCTTGCGCCCGGAGACGCGCAGGTGGCGTCCGCAGCGCGGGCACACGTCGAGGTTCTCGGCAAACTTGGCCTGGTCGATCACGCGGCGGCACCCGGGGCACTTGACCAGGATGTGGCGCTCGGGGAGCTCTGCGGCGACCTCGGTCACCGGGCCCTCGAGCGCGTTGACGCTCTTCTCCCGCTTACTCATAGAGGTGCTCCATCAGGTTGGTGTGGTAGTTTCCGGAGACAAACTCAGGGTTGGAGAGGATGTCCAGATGCAACTCGCTGTTCTCGGCCACGCCCTCCACGACCAGCTCGCCGAGGGCGGAGCGCATCTTGCGGATGGCCTCCTCGCGCGTGGACGAGCAGACGATGAGCTTGCCGAGCAGCGAGTCGTAGTAGGGCGGCACGACGGCGCCCACGTAGAGCGCCGAGTCAAAGCGCACCTGCGGGCCGCCGGGGACGTGCAGCATCGTGACCTCGCCGCAGGACGGGAGGAACTCCGGGGTCTCGGCGTTGATGCGGCACTCGATGGCATGGCCCTGGGCGTTGATGTTCTCGGCCGAGAAGGGCAGCTCGGCGCCGGCCGCCACGCGCAGCTGCCACTTGACGAGGTCCACGCCGCTCACGAACTCCGTGACCGGGTGCTCCACCTGCAGGCGCGTGTTCATCTCCATGAAGTAGAAGTTGCCGTCGTCGGCGAAGAGGAACTCGATCGTGCCCACGCCCACGTAGCCCACGGCGCGCGTGAGGTCGCGGGCGGCCTTGTGCATGCGCTCGCGGACGCCGGGGTGCGCGTCCAGGCACGGCGCCGGGCTCTCCTCCACGAGCTTCTGGTTGCGGCGCTGCACCGAGCACTCGCGCTCGCCGAGGGAGACCACGTTGCCGTGGGCATCGGCCAGGACCTGCACCTCCACGTGGTGCGCGGGCGAGACGAACTTCTCCATGTAGCACTCGCCGTCGCCAAAGGCGGCCTCGGCCTCGGCGTGCGCCTCGGTGAAGGCCTTGCCGGCGTCGGCGGGGTCCTCGACCTTGCGGATGCCGCGGCCGCCGCCGCCCGAGCGCGCCTTGATGAGCACGGGACAGCCGATCCGAGCGGCCTCGCGCTCGGCCTCCTCGGCGCTCTTGAGCAGGTCGCAGCCGGGGACGATGGGCACGCCGGCCTCGCGCGCGGTGCGGCGCGCGTTGTCCTTGTCGCCCATGCGGTCGATGACGTCGGGGTCGGGGCCAATGAACACGAGGCCGCACTCCTGGCACTCGCGGGCAAAGTGCGAGTTCTCCGAGAAGAACCCGTAGCCCGGGTGGATGGCCTTGGCGCCGGACTGGAGGGCCACCGTGATGATGGCGTCCTCGTTGAGGTAGGAGTCCGCGGGACGCGGGCCGCCCACGCAGTAGGCCTCGTCGGCGAGCGCCACGTGCAGCGCCTCGGCGTCGGCCGTGGAGTAGATGGCCACGGTCTTGACGCCCATCTCCTTGCAGGCGCGAATCACGCGGACGGCGATCTCGCCGCGGTTTGCAATGAGGATCTTGTCGAACATCGTCGCCTCCCGGCGCCTTGACGTTTTCTGGGCCCGCGCCGCCTAGGCCTTGCCCGCGGGCATGAGGGCGAAGGACATCTCCGCCTGGCAGCAGATCTCGCCGTCAACGCGCGCCTCGCCGGCGGCAAAGCGGAAGGGCCCGCGGCTGCGCGTGATGCGGCAGGTGAGCTCGATGGTGTCGCCGGGGCGCACCGGGCGCTTGAAGCGCACGTTGTTGAGGCTCGTGTACATGGGCGTGGCGCCCTTGGCGGCCAGGTCGTCGGCGAGCAGCACGCAGCAGTTCTGCGCGAGCATCTCGCACTGGATCACGCCCGGGACGATGGGGTTGCCCGGGAAGTGCCCCTGGACAAAGAACTCGTCCCCGGTGATGGTGATCTTGCCGTGGGCCTCGCCGTCGACGACCTCCGCCTCGTCGAGCAGAAGCATCGGCTCGCGGTGCGGCAGCAGGCTCTTGAGCTCTTCCTTGTTCATGCGGCCCCCTTAGTAGATCTTCATGAGGCAGCAGCCGTACTCCACGAGGTCGCCATCCTTCACGCAGATGTCCACGACCTCGCCGTCGGCCTCGGCGGTGACCTCGTTCATGACCTTCATAGCCTCGATCACGCAGAGCGTCTCGCCCTTCTTGACCTTGGAGCCCACGTGCACAAAGGGCTCGGCGCCGGGCGCGGGGGCGGCGTAGAAGACGCCGACCATCGGGGCGCGCACGGCGGTGGTGTGGGCCATGTCGAGGGCCTCGTCCGACGTGGCGTCGGCCGTGGGGGCGGGCTCGGCGGGAGCCGGGGCCGCGGCGACCGGGGCGGGCGAGAGGGGGCGGCGCGGCCGGGGCGGGGGCCGGCGCCACGAGGGGCGCGCCCGCGGCGACGGCGGACTCGAGCTCGACGGCCGAGCCGTCGCTCTCCTCAACGCGCACGCGCGCGAGGCCGTGCGCGGCCATGATGTCGGCGATCTGCGAGATCTTGTCTGCGTCCATCGTTACTCCCTTCCCGCGGCGCGCAGCGCGAGGGCCGCGTTGTGCCCGCCGAAGCCGAGATTGGTGGAGAGGGCCCAGGTGAGCTGGCACTCCTTGGCCTCGTTGGGCGTGTAGTCGAGGTCGCACTCCGGGTCGGGGGTGCGATAGTTGATCGTGGGCGGCACGACGCCGTTCTCCAGCGCGAGCGCGCAGGCCATGGCCTCGACGGCGCCCGTGGCCCCGATCATGTGGCCGGTCATGGACTTGGTGGAGGAGACGTGCGCGGCGCGCGCGGCCTCCTCGCCGAGCGCGCGCTTGAAGCCGAGCGTCTCGGAGGCGTCGTTGAGCTTGGTGGAGGTGCCGTGGGCGTTGATGTAGAGGCCCTCCTCGGGCTTGACGCCGCCCTCCTCCACCGCCTGGCGGATGGCGCGGGCGATGCCGGCGGCCTCCGGGTCGGGCGAGGTGATGTGGTGGGCGTCGTCGGTGTTGCCGTAGCCCACGACCTCGGCGTAGATGTGGGCGCCGCGCGCGACGGCGTGCTCCCACTGCTCGAGGACGAGCACGCAGGCACCCTCGCCCATGACAAAGCCGTCGCGATCGGCGTCGAACGGGCGGCACGCGGTGGCCGGATCGGGGTTGGTGGTGAGCGCGCGGCAGCTCGTAAAGCCGGCGATGGACTCGGGGATGATGGCGGCCTCGGAGCCGCCGGCGAGGATCGCGTCGGCGTAGCCGTGCTTGATCGCGCGGAAGGCCTCGCCGATCGCGTGGGCGGAGGTGGCGCACGCGGTCACGACGGGCAGCGTGGGGCCGAGCGCCTTGTGGCGGATGGCGATGTTGCCGGCCGCCATGTTGGCGATCATCATCGTGATCATGAACGGGGAGGCGCGACGCGGGCCACGGGCGGCGATGGTGTGGACGTTGTCCACGCAGGCGCCCAGGCCGCCCGTGCCGGAGCCCACGTAGACGCCCAGGCGCTCGTGGTCGATGGCGCCCTCCGCGTCGAGGCCGGCATCGGCCATGGCCTCGTCGGAGGCAACGAGCGCGTACTGCGAGAAGGGATCCAGGTGCGCGGCCTCCTGCTTGCCCAGGAGCGCCGCGGCGTCAAAGTCCTTGACCTCGGCCGCCACCTTGACCTTGAAGGCCTCGGTGTCAAAGTGGGTGATGGGGCCAATGCCGCGGCGGCCGGCGACCATGCCCTCCCATGTCTCCTTGGCGGTGTTGCCGAGCGGCGTCACGGCGCCGATGCCGGTGATTGCAACCCTGTGTTCCATCTTCTCTGCTCCCAACCTCTGGGCCCGCTACATCGCCATGCCGCCGTCGACGCGGATGACCTCGCCGGTCACGTAGGAGGCCGCGTCGCTCACGAGGAAGCGCGCCACGGCGGCCACCTCGTCGGCGCTTGCCAGGCGCCCGAGCGGGATCTGCTTCTCATAGCTCTCGACCACGCTCTCGGAGAGCACGGCCGTCATATCCGTCTCAACAAAGCCGGGCGCGATCGCGTTCACCGTCACGCCGCGCGGAGCGAGCTCGCGCGCGAGCGACTTGGTGAGGCCGACCAGGCCCGCCTTGGAGGCCGCGTAGTTGGCCTGGCCCGCGTTGCCCATGAGGCCCACCACGGAGGCCATGTTCACGACGCGGCCGCCGCGCTGGCGCATGAAGGCGCGCGCAAGGGCGCGGGCGGTGTGGAACGCGCCCTTGAGGTTGACGTCGATCACGCGGGCAAAGTCCTCGTCGCTCATGCGCACGAGCAGGCCGTCGCGCGTGACGCCGGCGTTGTTGACGAGCGCCCAGACCGAGCCAAAGTCCGCGAGCACCGCGTCCACGGTCGCCTTGACCTCGTCGGCGTTTGCGACGTCGCAACGATAGGCGCGCGCGGTGGCGCCGTTGGCCTCGCAGGCGGCCACGGCCTCGGCGGCCGCGGCCTCGTTGCCGGCGTAGACGAGCGCGACGTCAAAGCCGTCGGCGGCGAGCCCCTCGGCGATCGCGCGGCCGATGCCGCGGGAGGCGCCGGTCACGAGGGCGACGCGGCGCGCGGCGTCGCGATCGAGCGCCCCGTTCTTCTCGGCCATGTCTACTCTCCCCTCTCGGAAAGCGCGGCGAGAACCGCCTCGAGCTGCTCGGCGGTCTCGCACGGCAGCGCGGTGACGCCCTCGAGCGTGCGGGTGACGAGGCCCGTCAGGGTCTTGCCGGGACCGACCTCGATGAAGGTGTCCACGCCGTCGGCGGCCATGTTCTGCAGGGTGCGGACCCACTGGACGGGGTTGGCCACCTGGCTGGAGAGCAGCGCCGTGCGCTCGGCCTCGTCGGCCGGGTAGGCCTCGCCCGTGCGGTTGGCCAGCACGGGCACGGAGGGCTCGGCCGGCGCGTGGCCGTCGGCAAGGTAGGCCGCGAGGCCGCGCTCGGCCTCCGCCATGAACGGGCTGTGGAAGGCGCCGGAGACGGCGACCTTCATCGCGCGGCCCTTGGCCTCCTTGACCAGGGAGTCGAGCTTCTCGCATGCCTCGGGCGTGCCCGCCACGACGGTCTGGAGCGGGCTGTTGTAGTTGACGGGCCAGCACTGCTCGCCCGCCTCGGCGGTGAGGCGCTCCACGGTGGCGGCGTCGAGCTTCACGACGGCGCGCATGGCGCCGGGGTTCTTCTCGGCCGCGTCCGCCATGAGCTCGGCGCGGTGGCACACGAGCTCGAAGCCCTGCTCGTCGGTGTAGGCGCCCGCAAAGGTGAGCGCGGCGACCTCGCCGAGCGAGAAGCCCGCCACCACGTCCGGGCGGACGCCGTGCGCGGCGAGCGCGCGGGCGCACGCGAGGTCGGCGGCGAAGACGCAGGGCTGCGTGTTGATGGTCTGCGCGAGCTCCTCCTTGGTGCCGGAGAGGCACTGCTCGGTGGTGCCGGGGCGCACGGCGTCGGCCGCGTCAAAGACGGCCTTGGCCGCGGGCTCGGACTCGATGAGGTCCGCGCACATGCCGGGGTGCTGGGCGCCCTGGCCGGCGAAGAGGAAGGCTACTTTACCCATTGCATGGCTCCTGCCAGGACCTTCTCGGCCCCGTTCACGAGGTCGTCCACGATCTGGAGCGCGCTCTGGCGCTCGGTGACCATGCCGGCGATCTGGCCGCAGAGGAAGCTGCCGTTCTCGTAGTCGCCCTCCTTGGCGGCCTTGCGCAGGGCGCCGGTGCCAAAGGCGTTGAGCTCCTCCGCGGGCGCGCCCGCGGACTCCATCTGGGCGTACTTGTTGGAGAACGGGTTCTTGAGGGCGCGGACCGGATGGCCGGTCGAGCGGCCCGTGGCGCGCGTGGCGATGTCGTTGGCCTTGAGGACCATCTCCTTGTACTTGTCGGAGACGGTGCACTCGTCGGCCACGAGGAAGCGCGTCCCCACCTGGACCCCCACGGCGCCGAGCATGAGGGCGGCGGCGACCCCGCGACCGTCGGCGATGCCGCCGGCGGCGATGACGGGAATCTTCACGGCGTCAACGACCTGCGGCACGAGGGCCATCGTGGTGGTCTCGCCGATGTGCCCGCCGGACTCGGTGCCCTCGGCCACGACGGCCACGGCGCCGGCCCGCTGGACGAGCTTCGCCATGGCCACGGAGGCGACGACGGGGATGACCTTGATGCCCGCGGCGTTCCAGGCCTTCATGTACTTGGTGGGGTTGCCGGCGCCGGTCACGACCACAGGGACGTGCTCGTCGATGACGACCTGGGCCACCTCGTCGGCGAACGGGCTCATGAGCATCACGTTCACGCCGAAGGGCTTGTCGGTCTTCTCGCGCAGCTCGTGGATCTGGTCGCGCAGCCAGTCGGCGTTGGCGTTCATGGCCGCGATGATGCCGAGGCCGCCGGCCTCGGAGACGGCGGCGGCGAGGCTGGCGTCGGCGATCCAGGCCATGCCGCCCTGGAAGACGGGCTTCTCGATGCCGAGAAGGTCACAGATGGGGGTGCGCAGCATGACTAGTTCTCCAGGAGAGACTCGACCATGGAGACGAACTCGCCGATCGTCTCGGGGTTGGACTCGGCGTCGATCTCGATGCCAAACTCGTCCTCGCACGCCATGACGGCCTCGACGGTGGCGAGGCTGTCAAGACCGATCTCGGAGAGCTTGGTCTCGGCGGTGAGCTCGGTGTCGTCGAGGCCGGCCTGCTCGCGGACGATGTCGCACACGCGGTCGAAGGTGGTCTGGTCTGCCATTGTTGGTTCTCCTTCTTTCTCCATGCGCCCGGCGGGCGCTCCAATGGACGGTCGGACGGGGCGGCGCGCTCGCGCTACCAGCGCAGCAGGCACGCCCCCGTGTCGAGGCCCGCGCCAAAGCCGACGAGGGCCACGAGCTGGCCTCGCTCGAGCGCGCCGGAGCGGGCCAGGCGGTCGAGCGCGAGCGGGATGCAGGCGCTCGAGATGTTGCCGGTCTCGGCGAGGGCGCGCGCCACCTTGGCGTCGTCGATGCCCAGACGGCTCACGGCCGACGAGAGGATGCGCTCGTTGGCCTGGTGGAAGACAAAGTGGTCGATGTCGGCGACGTCCACGCCGGCCTCGGCGGCCATCTCCGTGACGGAGGTGACGATCGCGTTCACGCCAAACTTGAAGACGCGGCGGCCCTCCATCGCGAGACGGGGCTCGGGACGGTCGGTCCGGTCGTAGGGCGAGGTGCCCACGAGGCCCGGCACGTGCAGGATGTCCACGGCGGGCTCGGTCGTGAGGCGCACGGCGAGCGGGCTCTCCCCGCCCGCGCCGAGGACCGCGGCGGCGGCGCCGTCGCCAAAGAGGACGCAGGTCGCGCGATCGGACCAGTCCACGAGCCGGCTGACCTTCTCGGCCGACACCACGAGCACGCGCTCGGCGCGACCGCGGGCAAAGTAGCCGTCCGCCACGTCGAGCGCGAAGACAAAGCCCGCGCAGGCGGCGGAGACGTCAAAGGCCGGGCACGACGCGCCCAGCAGCTCGGCGATCGCGCAGGCCTCGGCCGGCATGAGGTGATCGCCGCTCGTGGTGGAGCAGATGACGAGGTCGAGCTGGTCGGCGGTCACGCCCGCGGCCTCAAGAGCCGCGCGGCTCGCCGCGAGGGCCAGGTCGTCGAGGGTCTCGGTCGTGCACAGACGGCGCTCGGAGATGCCGGTGCGCTGAGAGATCCACTCGTCCGAGGTGTCGAGAAACTCGGAGAGCTCGTCGTTGGTGACCGAACGCGCCGGCAGCGCGGACCCGGTGCCCAGTACGCGGAACCCCATGTCGCCTCCCGTCATGACGTCGTTGACGCAGGAATTGTTAACGCGTCAACATCTCAGTAGGCTAGCAAAACGCGACTGCCCTAAGCCGGTCTTAGTCCGGCGGTGCCATTTTGCCACGATGTCTCCACATGCGTGACGTTAACATCCCTATATCGGCGAGTGTCCGGCGAACGGAGGGTTCATGGGGGAGCGACGGCGTCTCGTCATGCTTGACGAGGTCGGCTCGACCAACGACGAGGCGCTCGCGCTGGGCCGCTCGGGCGCGCCGCACGGGACCGCCGTCGCCGCGCGCAACCAGACGGCCGGGCGCGGACGGCGCGGGCACGTCTGGGAGTCCCCGCGCGGCAACCTCTACCTCTCCGTGGTGCTGCGACCGGCGGTTGGGCCGGCGCGCCTCCCGGGACTGGCCGCCGCATGCGGCCTCGGCGCGCTCTCCGTTTCAAACGAAGCCCAGCTCAAGTGGCCTAACGATCTGATGGCCCGCGGGCGCAAGCTCGCCGGGATCCTTGTTGAGGCCGCGCGCGACAGCGCCGGCGAGACGTTCGCTGTCTGCGGGATCGGCGTGAACCTGGAGATCGCACCGCGCGGGGTCGGCGCGATCTCCCTGGCGGAGCTGGGGGCCGCGCCGCCCTTCTCGGCCGTTGCCAAATCGCTGCGCTCCGCCATTGTCGAGCGCGTGGACGCCTGGGCCGCCGCCCCCGGGGACCGACCGCTCGACGGCATCCGAGACGACTATCTCGCCCGTCTTGCCTGGCTGGGCGAGCAGGTCCGCGCACTTGCCGCCGAGGATGGCGCCGAGCTGACGCGCGGGACGTTCGAGGGGGTCGACTCCTGGGGGCGAGCCGTCGTTGACGGCGTCCCCTACCCCGCCGAGCGCGTCTCCCTTCGGCCCGTCAGGTGACGTTGGTCTAAGAATTGGCGAGCTTGTCACGAGGCGCTCTAGGAATCCGGACCCTTGTTCAGACAAGCCGCGCAAATCAAATCCCTCGCCGCGGAGCAATCTAGGATTTCCTGACCTTGCTGCAGGGTGTTCTAAGAAATTGAGCCCTTGTGCCGCCATACGTAGCAGACAGGACGCGTGTCTCCCATTTCCCCAAACGTCGCGCGACAAGGACGGCGATTTCTAGAGTGAACGCCGACAAGAGCGGCGATTTTTAGACTGCGCTATGACAAGGCCGCCGATTCTTAGAACGCCTTACGACAAGGGCGGCGACTTTTTGACCGCCCCGAAGCACGGTCCCCGATTTTTGGAGCGCCCTGCTGCAAGGCTGACGATTTTTAGATCCTCCCGCGGCAAGGTCGCCAATTCTTAGACCATCCTGTGACAAGGCCCCCGTTTCTTAGAGCGCGCTCCAACAGGGAACGGCTCCCGGAGTGCAGCCCGGCAAGGCACGTGGCTCCCGGAGCGCGCCCCAAGCCCCATAACGCAAACCGCCCGCCCTTCTCGGCCGACGAATGGGTCGGCGAGAAGGGCGGGCGGCCCCTCAGGTGCGTATGAGACGAGCGCCCTAGCCCTCGGTCTCCTGGCGGACCACCTGCGAGAGGAGGTCGTCGAGGGAGCCCAGGTCCTCGTTGATGACGTCGCCGCCCTCGGCAGACGTCTCGGAGCCGCCAATCAGCTCGTCGTCATCAAAGTGATGCGTGGCGGGCGCGGCGCTGCCGAGCATGATGTCAGCGTCGGCATCCGGCGAGAAGACCATGTTGAGCAGCTGGGAGAGATCCTCGCTGTCGGCCTCGTCCTCGTCGGGCTCGAGGATGTAGAGCAGGCCGCGGGCCTCCAGGCCGTCGCGGAGCTCCTCGATCGCCTTGGCGCCGATGCCGTCGATGCGCAGCAGGTCGTCCTCGGTCTTGCCGATGAGGTCGCCCACGGTCTCGATGCCCACCTCGCTGAACTTGTTGGTCCAGCGCTGCGAGACGCCCAGGTCGTCAAAGAGGTAGAGCTTGGCGTCCTCGCTGGAGAGCGTGCGGCCGTTCTTGGAGTACACGCCGCCAAAGCCGTAGTCGTCGCCGACCCAGTCAAGCTGCTTGGGGAGCTGCTCCTCGATGCTCTTGAGCTCATCGGGGGCCCACTCGGGCAGGCTCTTGGCGAGCGGCGAGGTGGGGCCGTCAATCTTGGTGCCGTGATAGGTGGGCTCCACGTTGTGGTAGGCGGAGAGGCCCGTGCCGGCCGGGATCTGCTTGCCCACGATGACGTTGGACTTGAGGTCGAGCAGGTGATCCACGTCGCCCTCGATGGCGGCCTCGGTGAGGACGCCGGCGGTGCGGATGAACGACGCGCTGGAGAGCCAGGAGTCGATGCTCGAGGCGACCTTGAGCGTGCCGAGGATCACCGGCTCCGCCTCGGGCGGGGTGCCGCCGGCGAGCGCCACGTTGCGCACGGTGTCGGCAAAGACGTAGCGGTCCACGTACTGGCCGAGCAGGTACTGGGAGTCGCCGGGGTTGGTCACCTGGACGCGGCGCAGCATCTGGCGCGCGATGACCTCGATGTGCTTGTCGTTGAGGTCAACGCCCTGGGAGGTGTAGACGTCCTTGACCGACTCAACGAAGGTGTGCATCGTCGACTCGATGTCGGTGAGCTTGCGCAGCTTGCGGAAGTTCACGAAGCCACGGGTGATCTGGTCGCCGGCACGAACCTCCACGCCGTCCTCGATGCCCGGCATGAAGCGCACGGACGCGGGGACGCGCCACTCCTCGATAGTGCGGCTCGGGTCGTCGGTATCCACGATGCGCAGGAGGTACTCGGCCTGCTCCGGCGTGATGCGCAGGGTGCCGGAGACGGGCGCGAGGTCGGCCTCGCGGCCGAGGATCTTCTCGTTGACGTTGCCGACGACGTCGAACATGCGGGCGACCGTGGGGAGGCCCTGCGTGATGTCGTCGGCGCCCGCGACGCCGCCGGAGTGAATGGTGCGCATCGTGAGCTGGGTGCCCGGCTCGCCGATGGACTGGGCGGCGATGATGCCGACCGCGGTGCCGATGTTGACCGGGCGACGCGTGGAGAGATCCCAGCCGTAGCACTTCTGGCAGACGCCGTACTTGGACGTGCAGGTCAGGAGCGCACGAAGCTCGACCCTCTTGAGGCCGTGCTCGACGAGCATCTCGAGGTCCGCCTTGGACTCGATGTAACCGTCGCGGGCGATGAGAACCTCGCCGGTGGCGGGGTCGCAGATGTCGTTCAGCGCGCAGCGGCCGATGAGGTCGGTGTCCACGTCGGTCTGGCCCGGCTTGATCAGCGGGTAGGTGACGCCCTCGGTGGTGCCGCAGTCCTCCTCGCGCACGATGACGTCCTGGGCCACGTCGACCAGACGACGGGTCAGGTAGCCGGAGTCGGAGGTGTGCGAGGCCGTGTCCACGAGGCCCTTGCGCGCGCCGTAGGTGGAGATGAAGTACTCCAGCGGCTCGAGGCCCTCGCGGAAGTTGGCCTTGATCGGCAGGTCGATCGTGTCACCGGACATGTCGGCCATGAGGCCTCGCATGCCGGCGAGCTGGCGCAGCTGCGTCTTGGAGCCACGGGCGCCGGAGTCGGCCATCATGTAGATGGGGTTGTCCTCGGCAAAGCCCGCGAGCATCTCGGTGGCGAGAAGGTCGGTGCACTCGGTCCAGGCGTTGACGACCTCGGTGTGACGCTCCACGTCGGAGAGGAAGCCGTCCTCGTAGTACTCGTTGATCTCATCGACGCGGCTCTGGGCCTCCTCGAGGAGCTGCGGCTTGTCCTCCGGGATCGTGGCGTCCCAGACCGAGACCGTGAGGCCCGCGAGCGTGGCGTAGTGGAAGCCGGTCTCCTTGATGGCGTCCAGGATGGGCTCCACCTCGGCGAGCGGGTAGCGGTCGCAGCAGTCGTTGACCAGGGCGCCGATGTCGCTCTTCACCATCTTGTAGTTGATGAAGGGGTAGTCGGCGGGCAGGCACTGACGGTTGAAGATGATGCGGCCGATCGTGGTCTCAAAGCGGGCGGTGTGCTCGGTGACGTCGAGGTCCTGGGCCTCGCCGCGGGCGGTCATGACGCGGAAGAGCCTGCGGTCGCCCTCGACCACGTTGGCGTCGGCGGCGCTCACGCGCACGATCACGGGCTGCTGGAGGTCCAGCTCGCGGTTCATGTCGATCGCGAGGATGGCGTCGTCAAAGTCGGCAAAGACGGGGGCCTCGTCGGTCTTCTCGCCCTTCTCGGTGGTGAGGTAGTAGGAGCCAAAGACCATGTCCTGGGAGGGGACGGTCAGCACCTTGCCGGAGGCCGGCGAGCGCAGGTTGTTGGAGCTGAGCATGAGCACGCGGGCCTCAGTCTGGGCCTGCGTGGACAGCGGCACGTGCACCGACATCTGGTCGCCGTCGAAGTCCGCGTTGAAGGGGGCGCACACGAGCGGGTGCAGGTGGATGGCCTTGCCCTCAACGAGGACCGGCTCGAAGGCCTGGATGGAGAGACGGTGCAGCGTGGGGGCGCGGTTGAGAAGGACCAGGCGATCCTGGATCACCTCGTCGAGCACGTCCCACACCGACGGGAGCTGGCGGTCGATCGCACGCTTGGCGCCCTTGATGTTCTCCACCTTGCCGAGCTCGACCAGGCGGCGCATCACGAACGGCTTGAAGAGCTCGAGCGCCATCTGCGACGGCAGGCCGCACTGGTGGAGCTTCAGCTTGGGGTCAACGACGATGACCGAGCGGCCGGAGTAGTCCACGCGCTTGCCGAGCAGGTTCTGGCGGAAGCGGCCCTGCTTGCCCTTGAGGGCCTCGGCGAGCGACTTGAGCGGGCGCCCGCCACGGCCGGTGACGGGACGGCCGCGACGGCCGTTGTCAAAGAGCGCGTCCACGGACTCCTGGAGCATGCGCTTCTCGTTGTTGACGATGATCGCCGGGGCGTCGAGGTCGAGCAGGCGCTTGAGGCGGTTGTTGCGGTTGATCACGCGACGGTAGAGGTCGTTGAGGTCGGACGCCGCGAAGCGGCCGCCGTCGAGCTGCACCATCGGGCGCAGGTCGGGCGGGATCACGGGGATGACGTCGAGGATCATGTTGGCCGGGTCGTTGCCGCCCTTGAGGAAGGCGTCCACGATCTCCAGGCGCTTGATGGCCTTCTCGCGCTTCTGCTTCTGGGCGGTGTCGGAGGCGATGGTCTGGCGCAGCTCCTGGGCCTCGGTCTCGAGGTTGATGCCGCGCAGCAGCTCGCGCACGGCCTCGGCGCCCATGCCGCCCTTGAAGTAGATGCCGTAGTAGCGGCGAAGCTCGGAGAAGAGCCCCTCGTCGGAGATGAGCTCGCGCTCCTCGAGCTGCATGAACTTCTCGTAGGCCTCGGTGCGCAGGCGCTTCTCGTCCTCGTACTCGGCCTCGAGGTCGGCGATGCCGGCGCGGATCTCGTCCTCGGAGAGCGGCTCGATGTCGCCGAACTCGTCCTCGCCGCCCTCGCCCTGCTCGCGCAGGCGGGCGATCTGGTCGTCGCGCTCGGCGTCGAGCTCCTCGAGGTCGGCGTCGAGCTCCTCCTTGAGGTCGGCCGCGTCGGCCTCGCGGGCCTCGACGTCGACCTTGGTGATGATGTAGCTGGCGAAGTACAGGACCTTCTCGAGGTCCTTGCTCTTGATGTCGAGCAGGCGCGCGAGCGGGAAGCTCGTGGGGCTCTTGAAGTACCAGATGTGGCTCACGGGGGCCGCGAGCTCGATGTGGCCCATGCGCTCGCGGCGCACCTTGGCCGTGGTCACCTCGACGCCGCAGCGCTCGCAGACGATGCCGCGGAAGCGGATGCCCTTGTACTTGCCGCAGGCGCACTCCCAGTCCTTGGTGGGGCCAAAGATCTTCTCGCAGAACAGGCCGTCCTTCTCGGGCTTGAGCGTGCGATAGTTGATGGTCTCGGGCTTCTTGACCTCGCCGTGCGACCAGCTGCGGATGCGGTCGGCGGAGGCCAGCGAGATCTTGATCGCGTCGAAATCGGTGGTGTCGAAGTCTGCCACTGTCGCTACTCCTTATCGCTCATCGCGTCGCCGACGAGGGCGCCCTCGGCCTCGAGGTCGCTCAGGCTGCGCGCGAGGTCGTCGGTGTCGGGCATGTCGGCGAAGACGTCCACGGCGTCCTCGGTCTCGACGGCCTTCTCCTGCTCCGCGCGCTCGGCGCGCTTCTGGTAGGAGATCGGCTCGATGTCGAGCGCCAGCGAGCGAATCTCCTTGACGAGGACCTTGAAGGACTCGGGGATGCCGGCGGCGGGCACGTTCTCGCCCTTGACGATGGACTCGTAGGTCTTGACGCGGCCGTTGGTGTCGTCGGACTTGACGGTGAGGATCTCCTGGAGGACGTTGGCCGCGCCGTAGGCGTAGAGGGCCCACACCTCCATCTCGCCGAAGCGCTGGCCGCCGAACTGCGCCTTGCCGCCGAGCGGCTGCTGGGTGACGAGGCTGTAGGGGCCGGTCGAGCGCGCGTGGATCTTGTCGTCCACCATGTGGCCGAGCTTGAGGATGTAGCTCGTGCCCACGGTGATGGGGCTCTTGAACGCCTCGCCGGTGCGCCCGTCGTAGAGCGTGGTCTTGCCGAGGCTGTTGAGCTGCGGGACAAACTCCTCGCGCATGTGCTCGCCGTAGTCCTGACGCGCCTTGTTCATCAGGTTGATGTTGGTGCGGCGCAGGACCTCGGCGACCTCCTCGTCGGTGGCGCCGTCAAAGACGGGCGTGGCCACGTTGATGGGGCCGGGCACGTAGCGCTCGGAGTTCTCGGACTCGTCGTCCCAGCCGTGGGCCGCGCCCCAGCCGAGGTGGCACTCCAGCAGCTGGCCAACGTTCATACGCGAGGGGACGCCCAGCGGGTCGAGAAGGACATCGACCGGCGTGCCGTCGGCCATGTAGGGCATGTCCTCGACGGGCAGCACGTTGCAGACGACGCCCTTGTTGCCGTGACGACCGGCGATCTTGTCGCCCTGCTGGATCTTGCGGCGCTGCGCCACGAAGACGCGGACGAGCTCGTTGACGCCGGGCGGGAGGTCGTCGCCGGCCTCGCGCGAGAAGCGCACCACGTCCACGACGCGGCCATAGGCGCCGTGCGGCATCTTGAGGGAGGTGTCGCGCACGTCGTGGGCCTTGGCGCCGAAGATGGCGCGAAGCAGGCGCTCCTCGGCCGTGAGGGCCGTCTCGCCCTTGGGCGTGACCTTGCCCACGAGGATGTCGCCGGGGCCCACCTCGGCGCCGATGCGGATGATGCCGTCGTCATCGAGGTTGGCGAGCATATCCTCGGAGAGGTTGGGGATCTCGCGGGTGATCTCCTCGGAGCCGAGCTTGGTGTCGCGCGCGTCGATCTCGTGGCGGGAGATGCTCACCGAGGTGAGGAGGTCCTCCTGGACCACGCGCTCGGAGACGATGATGCCGTCCTCGTAGTTGAAGCCCTCCCACGGCATGTAGGCCACGGTGAGGTTGGCGCCCAGGGCGAGCTCGCAGTGGTCGATGGAGGTGCCGTCGGCGAGCGGCTGGCCCGCCTCGACCTTCTCGCCCGCGTGCACGATCGGACGGTGGTTGATGCAGGTGGACTGGTTGGAGCGCTCGTACTTGGGCAGGTCGTAGCGCTCGGAGCCGTATTCGTCGGAGTAGACGACCACGTGAGAGGCGTCCACCTCGGAGACGGTGCCGGCATGCGCGGCGCGGATGAGCTCGCCGGAGTCGAGCGCGGCGCGCTCCTCCATGCCGGTGCCCACGAACGGCGCGTGCGCGCGGATCAGGGGCACGGCCTGACGCTGCATGTTGGCGCCCATGAGGGTACGCTTGGCGTCGTCGTGCTCGAGGAACGGGATGAGGTTGGCGGCCACGGAGAGCAGCTGGCGCGGAGAGACGTCCATGTAGTCAACGTCCTCGACGGCCACCTGGGCGGGGGCGCCGAAGGAGCCGTCGAAGTCGCGCGTGCGGGCGATAATGCGCTCGGGGCGCGTGATCTTGCCCTTGGAGTCGACCTCCACGAACTCGCCGGTCTTGGGGTCGAACGGCGTGTTGGCGGGGGCGATGTTGTGCGCCTCCTCCTCGTCGGCGGTCATCCAGTCGATCTGGTCGGTGACCTTGCCGTCAACGACGCGACGGTACGGGGCCTCGATGAAGCCGTACTCGTTCACGCGGGCATAGAGGGCCAGCGAGCCGATGAGGCCGATGTTGGGACCCTCGGGGGTCTCGATCGGGCACATGCGGGAGTAGTGCGAGTTGTGGACGTCGCGGACGGCCGTGGGCACGTTGGTGCGGCGGCTGGAGCCGGACTTGTGGCCGGCGAGGCCGCCCGGGCCGAGCGCGGAGAGACGGCGCTTGTGCGTGAGGCCGGAGAGCGGGTTGGCCTGGTCCATGAACTGAGAGAGCTGCGAGGAGCCAAAGAACTCCTTGATCGCTGCCACGATCGGGCGGATGTTGATCAGGCTCTGCGGCGTGATGTCGTCGGCGTCCTGAGAGGCCATGCGCTCGCGCACCACGCGCTCCATGCGGCTCATGCCGATGCGGAACTGGTTCTGCACGAGCTCGCCCACGGTGCGGACGCGGCGGTTGCCAAAGTGGTCGATGTCGTCCACACGCTTGGACTCGTCCCCGGCGTGCAGGGCGAGCAGGTAGCGGATGGCCTCGATGATGTCCTCGTTGGTGAGGACGCGGCTCGCCTCGTCGCCGGAGAGCTCGAGCTTCTTGTTCACCTTGTAGCGGCCCACGCGCGCCAGGTCGTAGCGCTGCGGGTTGAAGTAGAGGCCGTCGAGCAGCAGGCGGCCGGCGTCCGCGGTGGCGGGCTCGCCGGGGCGCTGGCGCTGGTAGATCTCGCGCAGCGCGGCCTCGCGGGTGGTGGAGGCGTCGCGCTCGAGGGTGTTGCGCACCACGTCGGAGTCGCCGAGAAGGGCGTAGATCTCGTCGTCGCTCTCGGCGATGCCGAGCGCGCGCAGGAAGACCATCGCAGACTGGCGGCGCTTGCGGTCGATGGAGACCACCAGGTGGCCGCGCTTGTCGACCTCAAACTCCAGCCACGCGCCGCGCGCGGGGATGAACTGGGCCTTGTGCACGCGCACGCCGTTGTCCATCTCGGTGGAGAAGTACACGCCCGGGGAGCGGACGAGCTGCGAGACCACCACGCGCTCGGAGCCGTTGATGATGAAGGTGCCGCGGTCGGTCATGAGCGGGAAGTCGCCCATGAAGACGAGCTGCTCCTTCATCTCGCCCGTCTCCTTGTTGACAAAGCGCACGTCAACGAAGAGGGGAGCCTGGTAGGAGATGTCCTTGGCGCAGCACTCGGCGATGGAGTGGGCCGGGTCGCCAAACTGGTGGTCGCCAAAGACGACCTCCATGGTGTGCGCGGAGTTCTCGATCGGGGAGAACTCGGAGAAGGACTCGGCAAGCCCCTCGCCCATGAAGCGCTCGAAGGAGCTCTTCTGGACGTCAATCAGGTTAGGAAGCTCCATCGCGGGAGCAATCTTGCTGAAGGTCTTGCGTCCGGTCGTGCCTTGTGGTTTGGTAAGTGCAGTCTTTGCGGTAGACACCAGGCTTTTCCTCCTTCTAAAAGGGTGGAAGGCGGCAATTGTCGCAACGTAATAATCTACCGAAACCCACCAGGTCGGTCAACGACAAGTCTTGACTTGCGCGCCAGTTTTTAGTAGCCGCCGTCAGCTGGTTTTTCTACCTGCACAAACGTCCTTCTCATCCTTGCCTGTTGTGAAGGTTCGGTGAGGGCCGCTCGCCCGTCTCGGCGGCAGCCTTTGCTCATGTGTCCTGAAAATCGAGCCTGCGGCACAGGCCCCATCTGTCCTGAAAATCGAAGCTATGGCACGCCAGACGTGCCGCAGGTTCGATTTTCAGGACAAACGACGGGAATCCTTGCCGCAGGTTCGTTTTTCAGGACATTGCGGTGCGTCGTGCGGACACCGCGGCGCGCGGGGCCGGGCGAGAAGGACGCCCGCACGAGAAAAGGGGTCGGACCCGCAGGTCCGACCCCTTGGCAGTGCCTGTAACCCTAGAGGTAAGCGAACTTACTTGAGGGTGACGGTGGCGCCGGCCTCCTCGAGCTGCTTCTTGGCGGCCTCGGCGTCCTCCTTCTTGGCGCCCTCGAGGACGGCCTTGGGGGCACCCTCGACGACCTCCTTGGCCTCCTTGAGGCCGAGGCTGGTCAGAGCGCGGACGACCTTGATGACGGCGATCTTGTTGTCGCCGAAGCCCTCGAGCACGACGTCGAAGTTGGTCTTCTCCTCCTCCTCGGCGGCAGCGGCGGCCGGAGCGGCGGCCACGGCGGCGACGGGGGCGGCGGCGGACACGCCAAAGGTGTCCTCGATGGCCTTCACGAGCTCGGAAGCCTCGAGCAGGGTCATCTCCTTGAGGGCGTCAACGATCTCCTCGGTGGTGAGCTTAGCCATGGTTCATTCCTTTCGATCCCGCGCGGTCTGCGCGGATGCTTGTGTACGGTGCGGCGCGCGCCGCGGGCGGTGCTAGGCGGCCTGCTTCTGCTCGGACACGGCGTTGATGCTGCGCGCGAGGCCAGCGGGGACCTCCTTGACGCAGACGGCGATGTCGCGGGCGAAGCCGCTGATGAGACCAGCGAGCATGCCCATGAGCTGATCGCGGTTGGGCAGGTCGGCGTAGGCCTTGGCCTCCTCGGCGGAGAGGGCCTTGCCGTCGGCGATGGCGCCGACGAACTCCATCTTCTTGAGCTTCTCGGACTGCTCCTTGATGACCTTGGCGGCATCGACGGGGTCCTTCTCGTAGAAGACGTAGGCGCAGGTGCCGGCGAGCATGTCGTCGATGTTGGGGAGTCCGGCGTTCTCAAGAGCGATCTTGACGATGTTGTTCTTGTACACCTTCATCTCGGCGCCCGCCTCGCGCAGCGCGCGGCGGACCTCCTGGGTCTCCTTGACGGAGAGCCCACGGTAATCGACGACGAACACGCCGCTGGAAGCCTCGAGGGAACCAGCGACCTTCTCGAGCATCTCGACGTTGGACTTGGATGGCATGTTGTTACACCTCCTTGTATGCGGTCGGGCATGCCGCCGACGGCGGGCCTCCGCATGAGAGGGCCCCGTCTTGGCGTTGCCAAAGCGGGGCCCTCGAGGATGCTTCTCTCTTAGACCACCTCGGCAGGCGGGTTTCCCCTTTGAGCCTTGCGGCACCGGCTGTCTCTGGCAGCGGACATGCGATGAAACGGACGCGAGACGGACGTCTCGCAGCGGACATTGTGTCACGCGGCGAGAAGCCCGTCAAGCTGACGGAGAAAAACGCGCTACTCGTCCATCAGGTTGCGCGTCTTGGTGGAATCGACCTTGATGCCAGGGCCCATCGTGGTGGAGACGACGACAGACTTGACGTACTTGCCCTTGGCGCTGGACGGCTTCACGCGGAGCAGCTCGTTGATGAGCGCGCCGTAGTTCTCGACGAGCTTCTGGGTGTCAAAGGAGACCTTGCCCATCGGGACGTGGCAGATGCCGTAGCGGTCGGCGCGGTACTCCACGCGGCCGGCCTTGAGCTCGCCGACCATCTTGGCGACGTCCATCGTGACGGTGCCGAGCTTGGGGTTGGGCATGAGGCCGCGGGGGCCGAGGATCTTGCCCAGGCGGCCGACCTTGCCCATCATGTTGGGCGTGGCGATGGCGGCGTCAAAGTTCAGCTCGCCGGCCTGGACCTGGGCCACCAGGTCATCGGAGCCCACGATGTCGGCGCCGGCGGCCTCGGCCTCGCGGGCCTTCTCGCCCTCGGCAAAGACGGCCACGCGCACGGTCTTGCCCGTGCCGTGGGGCAGCGCGATGGAGCCGCGGACGTTCTGGTCAGCCTTGCGGGTGTCCACGCCCAGACGGACGGCGACCTCGACGGTCTCGTCAAACTTGGCGGGGGCGAGCTCCTTGGCGAGCTCCATGGCCTCCTTGGGCGAGTAGAGCTTGGAGCTCTCGACCTTGGCCGCGGCGGCCTTGTAGTTCTTTCCGTGCTTGGGCATTGCGTACCTCCTGTGGTCAGCGGGCTTGTTGCCCTCCCACATCGCGTGCCGAGAAGAGCGGTCTTCTCGGCGACTTATGACATGCTACTCGGCGATGGTCACGCCCATGGAGCGGGCGGTGCCGGCGACGATCTTCTTGGCGGCCTCGATGTCGTTGGCGTTGAGGTCCGGCATCTTGATCTCGGCGATCTTGGTGAGCTGCTCCTGGGAGAGCTGACCGACCTTGTCGCGCTGGGGGACGCCGGAGCCACCCTTGAGGCCCAGCTCCTTCTTGATCAGCTCGGCCGCGGGCGGGGTCTTGCAGACAAAGTCGAACGTGCGGTCCTCGTAGACCGAGATCTCAACGGGGATGATGTCGCCGGCCTTGTCCTGCGTGGCGGCGTTGAACGCCTGGCAGAACTGCATGATGTTGACCTGGGCGGCGCCGAGGGCGGGACCGACGGGAGGCGCGGGGTTGGCGGCGCCGGCCGGAATCTGAAGCTTGATGAAGTTGACGACCTTCTTCTTGGCCATGTCTTTTCTCCTTGAGAGGTTGAACGCTTGCTATCTGCGCGCCGCGCCCGAGAAGCAATCCTCACCGATACGGGCGGGCGGGGGTTCCTTCCTGTAAGCCTACGCGATCGTGGCCACCTGCTCGAGCGTGAGCTCGACGGGGGTCTCGCGGCCAAAGATCGTGAGCATGACCCTGACCTTGCCGGCCTCGGGCATGACCTCGGAAACCTGGCCGTCGAAGTCGGCGAGCGGTCCGGAGACCACGCGCACCGCCTGGCCGACCTCGATCGAGGTCGAGGTGCGCTTGGGGGCAACCGTGGCGGTGCCACGCACGCCGGTGCGACGCATGATCTTGTCGAACTCGCTGCGACGCAGCGGGGAGGGCTTGCCGTCAGGGCCCACAAAACCCGTGACACCCGGGGTGTTGCGCACGAAAGACCAGGTGTCGTCGTTGCCCTCCATGCGAACGAGGACGTAGCTCGGCAGGACCTTGGACTCCTTGGTCTCGCGCTTGCCGCCCTCCTTGATCTCGGTGACCTCCTCCGTGGGAATCTGGATGTCCACGATCTGGTCGCCGAGGCCATAGGTCTCGATGCGGTGCTCGAGGTCGGTCTTGACCTTGTTCTCGTAGCCCGAGTAGGTGTGAATCACGTACCAGCGCTTAGCCATGTCTACCCCCTCAGACCCGTGAAGCCCACGAGCGCGGCGACGATGCCGGAGTCAACGAGCCAGATGACGACGCCAAAGACAATGAGCATGACCACGATGGCAATCGAGTAGCTCTTGAGCTCGTCCTTGGACGGCCAGACCACGCGCTTCATCTCGGAGCGGACGTCGCCGAGATAGTTGCGGAGACGACGGAAGAGGCCGGGCTTCTTGTCCGACTTCTTGGCCGCCTTCTTCTCGGGGTTCTTCTCGACCTTCTTCTCCGCCTTGGCGGGAGCCTTGGACGAGGACGCCTTGGGCGCGGAGGCGGCCTGGGCGGCCTCGACGCGCGCACGCTCCTCGGCGCGCGCCTTGCGGACGCTCCTCTTGTTGCGGTCCTTGTTCGCCATCGGCTCTCCCTAGAAGACGTGCCTTACATGGAAACCGGCTAACCCCGAAGGGATAGCCGGTGGTGAGATCTGGCAGGCCAGGAAGGACTCGAACCCTCAACAAACGGTTTTGGAGACCGCCGCTCTACCATTGGAGCTACTGGCCTGTTTGGAAAGCCCACCTGCTAGCGGGTCTCCCGGTGCAGCGTGTGCTTGTGGCACCACGGGCAGTACTTCTTCAACTCCATGCGATCGGGGTTGTTAGACTTGTTCTTGTCCGTGGTGTAGTTGCGGCGCTTGCACTCAGTGCACGCGAGGGTAACCAGAGTACGCATTGATCCTCCTGAAAGTACTGCTCGTTGGAGGGAGTTTCCCTCAAACGTGACGCGGTGGTATACGCTACCATCCATCTTGCGGTTTTGTCAAGGCAGCGTTTTTCTTGGCTCTCTCATCACAAAATGCACAGAGCCACGAGAAGCGATGCCTCGCCGCCCAAAAAGGGCCCGACACGCATGGTGTCGGGCCCTTGGGCTGCGAATCAGCGAGTGCTACTCGATGATCGTGGAGACGCGGCCGTCGCCGACGGTGTGGCCGCCCTCACGGATGGCGAACTTGTCGCCCTGCTCCATGGCGATGGAGTGAATGAGGTTGCACTTGACCGTCACGTGGTCACCCGGCATGGCCATCTCGACCTTGGTGCCGTTGGAGTCGGTGAGCTCCTTGATGTCACCCGTGATGTCGGTGGTGCGGAAGTAGAACTGCGGACGGTAGCCGGCGAAGAACGGCGTGTGACGGCCGCCCTCCTCCTTGGTGAGGACGTAGATCTCGCCGGTGAACTCGTGGTGCGGGGTGACCGAGCCGGGCTTGCAGATGACCTGGCCGCGCTCGATGTCCTCGCGCTTGATGCCACGGAGCAGGATGCCGACGTTGTCGCCAGCCTCGCAGAAGTCCATGGTCTTGCGGAACATCTCGATGCCGGTGGCAACGGAGGTCTGCTTCTCGCGGATGCCGATGATCTCGACGGGCTCGTTGAGCTTGAGCTCACCGCGCTCCACACGGCCGGTGGCGACGGTGCCGCGGCCGGAGATGGTCATGACGTCCTCGATGGCCATCAGGAACGGCTTGTCGTTGTCGCGCGGCGGGGTGGGGATGTAGGAGTCAACCGTGTGCATGAGCTCACGGACGGACTCGACCCACTTCTCCTCGCCGTTGAGGGCGCCGAGAGCGGAGCCGCGGATGATCGGCAGGTCGTCGCCGGGGAAGTCGTACTCGGAGAGGAGGTCACGGGTCTCCATCTCAACGAGGTCGATGAGCTCCTCGTCGTCAACCATGTCGCACTTGTTCAGGAACACGACGATGTAGGGGACGCCGACCTGACGGGCGAGCAGGATGTGCTCGCGGGTCTGGGCCATGGGGCCGTCGGTGGCGGCGATGACGAGGATGGCGCCGTCCATCTGCGCCGCACCGGAAATCATGTTCTTGATGTAGTCAGCGTGGCCCGGGCAGTCAACGTGGGCGTAGTGGCGCTCCCAGGTCTCATACTCGATGTGGGCAACGTTGATGGTGATGCCGCGCTGGCGCTCCTCGGGAGCCTTGTCGATGTTCTCGAAGGCGGTGAAGTCAGCCTTGCAGCCCTCGGTCTCGGAGAGGACCTTGGTGATGGCCGCGGTCAGCGTGGTCTTGCCGTGGTCAACGTGACCGATGGTACCGATGTTTACGTGCGGCTTGGAACGATCGAACTTCTCCTTGGCCATGTGCCATCCTCCTTCTGGAACCGACCTTGCGGCCACTCCAAACAAACTCCGTACTTATGCCAAGCGGCGCCGAGGCGCCGCCATGGAACTCTGGTACCGGTGACTGGATTCGAACCAGTGACATCGCGGGTATGAGCCGCGTGCTCTAACCAGCTGAGCTACACCGGCAAGTGCCGTGCGACTGAAGGCGGAAGATGGAGCCCGCGACCGGATTTGAACCGGTGACCTCTTCGTTACCAACGAAGTGCTCTACCGACTGAGCTACACGGGCGAATGGTGGGGATGCTTGGACTCGAACCAAGGAACCCAGAGGGAGCGGATTTACAGTCCGCCGCAGTTGCCGCTGTGCCACATCCCCATTCCGTTTTCAGCCACCCGCGAGGCGCTTTCTCCCTCGCAAGCGGAAGATAGATTACGTCGCGCGCAAGAACTTGTCAACGTATACCTCCGGGCCGGGCGTATCTATGCTCACGAGGCGTACACATCCGCAGGTCAGCGTAGTTGCTGCCTGCCCGTCAGCCACGTGCGAGCGGATACGTCATGCCAAGCGCCTCGTAAAGGTCGGCAAAGCCGAGCCCCTTGCGGTCGCGGCGGCGATACCACGTTGCGTAGGTATTCCAATCCGGCACCAGAACGTGATTGCAGAGCAGGATCCACATCGGAATGAAGACGATGAAGGCAAGGGCGGCAATCGCGGCCCATACGATCGCCCGAAGATCCGCCGCCATCTCGAGCGGCAGCGTCAGCACGATGCCGAGCGCCACCAACGCAACGACCACATAGCCCGCCATCCCCAGCAGCTGCAGCCGCTTTGCGCTCTGATAGCCGTCGAGGATGCGCCTCTGTAGCGGCTCGTGCATCCCGACGAACGTCCTGGACGCGTACGAAAGCATCTCGTTGCGCTCAAGGGCCGAGGCGGCCACCCCAGCCGCCGTGACAGCTTCAGAGAACCCGTCCGGCGTTCGCAGCGGGGCATCTGACGCCCACTCGCTGAAATCGTCTGCCATCCCGCCCCCTCTAAGGATAAGGGCCGCGACCGTGAAGTCGCGGCCCCTGAGCCCCTGGAGCCGGCAGAGGGAGTCGAACCCCCAACCCACGGTTTACAAAACCGTTGCTCTGCCATTGAGCCATGCCGGCGTGTTCGTCCATGATAGCGGGTCCGGCGGACGACGAGAAGCGCGTTCTTCTCGCCCGCCCTTCTCAGCCACCCTGCAGACTGTCGTTATTTACCGCTTGTAGGGACAATTCCGGGCTTGCGAGCAGTCATACGCGACAGTCTGCAGGTTTTGGGGAATGGAGCCCTCTGCGCACGCGTCGAGCGTCGTTCCAGAAGCGAACAGAAGCTTTTGGGGCGAATCTTTTATGTCTTACGGCCGATACGCCGCTCTTCACCAGGTTGTGGGCAACAACGCTTATACAAAACCCCACAATGCATGGAAGAGCATCAAAGTTGTTGCCCAAAACCGGAAGGTGGAGAAACGCGGCAGGATGGCGTCTCCGTCGCGGAGCGAGAAGGACCGCGTCGCCGCTAGCCGCGCAGGAGGCGCCAGAGCTTCTCGCGCGCCGCCGGGTCGATGCGGTCCTCCAGGCGCATGTGCTGGGTCTGGCGCTCGGCGTTGGCCTGGCGGTACTCGACGTCCAGCGCGTCCATGTTGGTCACGAGCACGTCGCTCGAGACGCGCGTCACGGGAATGCCGCCCACCGTGGCCCTGATGGTGTTGTCCGAGGTCACCACTGTCACGGCCTGCGGGGCGAGGCGCGCCTCGGTGACCAGGCGCTCAATCACGGTGTCGGCGGACTCGCCGGCAGGCGAGAAGACCAGGCGCACGCCCGCCTTGGAGAGGTCGGGGCGCTCCGGGGAGACGTTGCCGGCGGCATCGAAGACAATCACGGGCTCGTAGCGCCCCTTCGCGTAGGCGGCCACGTCAGCGATCAGCAGCTCGCGCGCCTGCTCGAAGGGATCGCCCGCGGCCGTCTCGTCCATCCGCGCGAGGTAGCGCTCAGACTTGTAGATGACGTTGTAGCCGTCCACGACGAGCAGCTCGCGCGGGGCGCCCGCCCTAGGCATCGGCCTCGCCGCCGCACTCCACGCGACGCAGCCACTCGTAGCAGAGCACCGTCGTGGCCTGGGCGACGTTGAGCGACTCCACGCGCCCGCGCTGCGGGAGACGGCACGCAAAGTCGCACTTCTCGGCCACCAGGCGCGAGATGCCCTCGCCCTCCGATCCCATCACGAGCGCGAGGCGCCCGGCGAGAGGGGCGTGCCAGACGTCCTCCTCGGCGTGCTCGGTTGCGGCGCAGGCCCAGAAGCCGGCGACCTTGAGCTCGTCGAGGGCGCGCGCGAGGTTGGGCACCTGCGCGATCGGCAGGTGCATGACGGCGCCGGCGGAAGTCTTGTACGCGCCCACGCCCACCGAGGCGGCGCGCGCCTTGGCGACGACGACGCCCGCGGCGCCCACGACCTCTGCCGTGCGCACGATGGCGCCGAAGTTGCCCTGGTCGGTCACGTGGTCGAGCACCACCACGAGGGCCGGACCCTCCCCAGCCGCGGCGATCACGTCGGAGAGCTCGGCGTACTCAAAGGGGCGCGTGCGCACCACGACGCCCTGGTGCGCGCCGTGGCTGGAGAGCGCGTCCAGGCGGGCGCGCGGCACGCGCTCCACGGAGACGCCGGCGTCCTCCAGGCGGGCCGCAATCCGCTCGAGCGCCTGGTCGCGCTCGCCGGAGCGCTCCTGCACGAGGGCCGAGCGCAGTGGCATCCCACAGGCCAGCGCCTCCTCGACGGCGCGACGGCCCTCGATGAGGTCGGAGCGGTCACGCGACTCGCGACGCTGGGCGCCCGGGCGGCCGGCGGGCGGGCGACCCCTCTCGCCGCGCGGGCCCCTGCTCTTGGGCCCGCTCGGACGAGACGCCTGCGGGCGCCCCTTCCCCTTGCCGCCACGGACGTCGCGACCCGGCGTGCGAGACTGGTTCTTGGCCATGGCGCCCTACTCCTTGCGGTGCAGGCGGGCGCCGGCGGCGGTGTCCTCGACCACGAGGCCAAGCGCGGTGATGCCGTCGCGGATGGCGTCGGCGACGCCCCAGTTCTTCTCGGCGCGCGCGGCCTGGCGCGCGGCGAGCAGGGCGTCCGCGGCCTCGGCGGGAGACTCGCCCGCATAGCCGGCCTGCTCGCGCGCGAGGTCCACGAGGCCGGCGGGCAGGTCGTCGTCCCCGGCGGAGCGCGAGAGGCTGATGCCCATGACATCCGACAGCTCGGAGAGCATGTCGGCGGCGCGCAGGCACACGGCCGTGGAGGTGTCGTCGGCAGCGTCTGCCAGGTAGGTGTTGGCTGCGGTCACGAGCGAGAAGATCGCGGCGAGACCGCCGGCGGTGTTGAAGTCGTCGTCCATCTGGCGGCAGAACTCCTCGCGCGCGGCGTCGATCTGCGCGCCGAGGGCGCGGTCCGCGTCGTTGAGCTCGCCGTCCTGCGGGGAGCGCTCGGCGGCCCAGCGCAGGTTGCGCACGCAGGTCTGCAGGCGCTCGAGCGTGCCGGCCACGCCCTCGAGGCGCTCGAAGGAGAAGTCCAGCGGCGCGCGGTAGTGGGTCTGCAGCATGAGCAGGCGCACGGCGTCGGCGGGGTACTTGTCGAGCACCTCCTTGAGCGTGTAGAAGTTGCCGAGGCTCTTGGACATCTTCTCGCCGTCAACGCGGAGCATGCCCGTGTGCATCCAGGTGTTGGCGAGCGCGGAGTCCCAGGCGCACATGGCCTGGGCGGTCTCGTTCTCGTGGTGCGGGAAGATGAGGTCGGCGCCGCCGCCGTGAATGTCGATCGGGGTGCCCAGGTAGCGGTGGATCATCGCGCAGCACTCGGTGTGCCAGCCGGGACGACCGTCGCCCCAGGGGCTGGGCCAGCTGGGCTCGCCGGGCTTGGCGGCCTTCCAGAGGGCAAAGTCGAAGGGGTCGCGCTTCTCGTCGTTGACCTCCACGCGCTCGCCGGCGCGCATCTGGTCGAGGCTGCGGCCGGAGAGGATGCCGTAGCTGTGGTCGGCGCGCACGGAGAAGTAGACGTCGCCGGAGGGCACGGGGTAGGCCACGCCGCGCTCGATGAGCAGGGAGATCATCTCCTGCATGGCCTCGATCTCGTGCGTGGCGCGCGGGCGGATGTCCGGGTCCAACACGCCAAAGCGGTGCATCTGCTCGATGAAGGCCGCGGAGCACTCCTCGGCGACCTCGGCTGCGGTGCGCCCGGTCTCGTTGGCGCGATTGATGATCTTATCGTCCACGTCCGTGAGGTTCTGGGCAAAGGTGACCTGGTAGCCCTTGTACATGAGGTAGCGACGAATCACGTCGAACGCGAGGAACGTGCGCGCGTTGCCGATGTGGATCTGGTCGTAGACGGTGGGGCCGCAGACGTACATGCGAATCTTGCCGGGCTCGATGGGGACGAGCTCCTCCTTCTTGTGCGTCTGGCTGTTGTAGACGAGCATGGGTGCTCCTTGGGTCTGGCGGATGCGATGTGTTGACCCAGTATAGCGCCGGCGGGCGGCAAGAACTATGCGTCCACGCGCTCCAACAGGACGACGGCCCAGGCGGCGATGCCCTCCTCGCGGCCCACGAAGCCGAGGCGCTCGGTCGTGGTGGCCTTCACGCCCACGGCCTCAACGGGCACGCCGAGCGCGGCCGCCATGTTGGCGCGCATCTCGTCGCGATAGGGCGCGAGCTTGGGGGCCTGCGCGGCAATCGTGCAGTCGGCGTCCGCGATGCGCCAGCCGCGCGCGGTCGCGAGCTCGGCCACGCGACGCATCAGAACCAGTGAGTCAGCACCCTCGTAGGCGGGGTCGGTATCCGGAAAGAGCTTGCCGATGTCACCGGCGCGCAGGGCGCCGAGCACCGCGTCCATGAGCGCGTGCGCCACGACGTCCGCATCCGAGTGGCCGGCGAGGCCGCGCTCACTCGGCACGTCAACGCCGCCCAGCACGAGTCGCCGCCCCTCAGCAAACGCGTGCACGTCAAAGCCATGTCCTATCCGCAGCATGGGCACCCCTTTGGCCAGTTCTCCCGGACATGCCCATTGTCGCAGACCCGACGCCGGCCGGCCTCGATGACAGACCGCTGCATGAAACCGGCTCTCGTGCGGCAAATTGGAGCCGTCAAGGTTGGAAAATGCCTCTCGTGCGGCAGAATTTTGCCCCGCATTCGCCCAATACATAAAAATTGCATCCTATTATCTGGGCTTTTGCGAGACGTCTTTCGTGACGGCCTCAAAATCCTGCCGCACGAGAGGCAATTTCATACACGACGGGGTTTCGTTTGCCGCACGAGAGCCGGTTTCATGCAACACGCCGCATCTCAACCGAGCAGGCGCCGTTCGAGCGTTGCCTCTGCGAGCGCGAGATCCTCGGGGAGCGTGACCTTGAGGTTGTCGCGCGTGGACTCCACCACGCGCACGCGCCCGCCCAGGCGCTCGACGAGGGACGCGTCGTCGGTGCCCTGATAGCCCTCGCGCTCGGCAGCCCTGTGAGCGGACCAAAGCGCGCGGCGCGTAAACACCTGCGGCGTCTGCGCGGCCCAGTAGAACGAGCGGTCCGGCGTGGCCACGATCGTGTTGCCCTCCACGAGCTTGAGCGTGTCAACCGAGCGCGTGGCAAGGATCGCGCCAGCCAGTGATGCGTCGGCGCGCAGCGCCGCACAAACCTCCTCGATCTGCGCGGCCTCCACAAGCGGACGCGCGGCGTCATGGACGGCAACGAGCGGCAGGTCGCGCGGGGAGGCCTCCAGCCCCGAGCGCACGGAGTCCTGCCGCGTCTGGCCCGAGGGCGCCAGCGCCACGGGCTTTGCCAGGGAGAGCCGCGAGAGCACGTCCCCCTGGACCTCGCCCGCCCGGTCAGGCGGGCATACCACCACGATGCGCGCCACGGACGGGGCGCGGTCAAACGCCATGACCGACCAGGCCATGAGCGGCAGGCCGCAGAGCTCGACGAACTGCTTACCCCGCGGGTCGCCAAAGCGCTCCCCGGAGCCACCCGCCACGATGATCGCGCAGGTATCGGCATCGGTCGCCGCCCCGCCCACGCGCTCCGCACACGAGCAGGGAGCCGACATGGGGGCGCTCATCACTCCCCCTTGTCCCACATGCGGTGAAGGCTGTTGGCCAGCACGCCCGGGTTCTTGACGCCGATCTTGCCGAGGCGCGACGGGTCGTCGTCCACGGCCTCCAGCACCTCCTGGAGCGAGCCGTACTCGTCAACAATCTTGTCGGCCATGCCGTCGCGGACCACGGGCACGCGCGAGAGCGTGCGCAGGCCGAGCGGAGTCATGATGGAGTCCTCCCCACGCTCGTCCGTGTAGCCAAGGATCTTTGCCACGAACTTGGCGGAATGGAGCTGGGTGTTTGCGGTGTCGTGGAGGCGACGGCGAATGGTGCGGGCCGTCTCCTCGGAGGAGTCGGCCGCATAGTCGCGAATCATGAGCGTATAGGCCTCATCGGTGCCCGCGAGGTACTCCTCGCGCTGCATCCGGGCGATCTTGCCCTCGCGGCCGAGCTGCGCGATGCAGGCGTCAAGCTCGGCCCCGGCGGACTGCAGCACCTCGAAGAGGTAGAAGATGCTGGTGAGGTCCCCGAGGGTGACCACGTTGTCCAGCTCCAGGCTCGTAAGGCGCAGCAGGCTTCGGTCGAGCTGGTTGCGCGTGTTCTGCATGGCGACGGTGAGCTGGTTCACGGTGGCGAGCAGGTCGCTCACGCTCTTGAGCTCGTAGCCGCGCCCGTCCACGTAGACGTTGACCACCGAGCGGCGCTCGGAGACGGAGATGACCATCGCCTTGGTGAGCAGGCTCATCCGCGCCGCCGTGCGGTGCCGGGTGCCCGTCTCGGAGGTGGGCAGCGACGGGTCGGGGTTGAGGTGGTAGTTGGCGCGCAGGATCTTGGTGAGGTCGCGGTCGATGACCACGGCGCCGTCCATCTTGCACAGCTCGAAGAGACGGTTGGCCGTGAACGAGACGTCGAGCTTGAAGCCGTCGTCGCCGGCCGCAAGCACGTTCTCCGTGTCACCCACGCACACGAGCGCGCCAAGGTGGCCGGCAAGGATCATGTCGAGGGCGGTGCGCAGCGGCGTACCGGGCGCGGTCTTCCTGATCGCGTCCTCAAAGCGCTGCTCGCGCTCAGCCGCCGGATCGATCTGGGTGACTTCCACGGACGCCCCTCCCTGTGGTCGCGGTCAGGTATGAGTATAGCGCGGGCGGCGCCCCGGCCGGCTACTCCCCGGCGGTCAGCGCGCCGCCGACGCCAGCCGAGGCCGAGGCGGAGGGCGCCGGCCCGAACAGGTCGGGCGAGGCCATGGTCTCGCGGCGGCGCGGCGCGGGAATCTCGCCGGTAGCGTGCTCAAAGACGAGCGCGCCGTCCCTCTCGTCCACGCGAATGATCTCGCCGGCATGCCACAGGCCCTGCAGCAGTTCCTCGGAGAGCGGGTCCTCAATCAGGGTTTGAATCGCGCGCCGCAGCGGGCGGGCGCCGTAGACCGGATCCGCCCCGCGCTTGGCCACGAGGTCGCGCGCGGCATCCGTAAGCTCGATGGACATACCCTCGGCGATGAGGCGATCGCGCAGGTCGGACACCATGAGCTCCACGATGTCACGCAGCTGCTCGGAGCTGAGCGACTTGAAGACCACGACCTCGTCCACGCGGTTCAGGAACTCCGGGCGGAAGTGCTTCTTGAGCTCGGACATCACGCGGCTCTCGATCTCCTTGTCGGAGAGGCCGTTCGCGCCCTGGGCCGAGAAGCCCATCGTGGAGGTCTGCGCGATGTCGCGCGCGCCAATGTTGGACGTCATGATGATGACGGTGTTGGAGAAGTCCACGTGGCGGCCCTGGCCGTCGGTGAGGCGGCCTTCCTCCAGAATCTGGAGCAGGACGTTGAAGACGTCGGGATGCGCCTTCTCCACCTCGTCGAAGAGCACGACGGAGTAGGGTCGGCGGCGCACGGCCTTGGTGAGCTCGCCGCCCTCGTCATAGCCCACGTAGCCGGGAGGGGCGCCCACGAGCTTGGAGACGGTGTGCTTCTCCATGAACTCGGACATGTCAAAGGAGATGAGCGCCTCCTCGGAGCCAAACAGGAACTCGGCGAGCGCCTTGGCGAGCTCGGTCTTGCCCACGCCCGAGGGGCCGAGGAAGATGAACGAGCCGCCGGGACGGCGCGGGTCCTTGAGCGGGCTGCGGCTGCGACGGATGGCGCGCGCGACCTTGGTGACCGCCTCGTCCTGGCCAACGACACGCTGGTGGAGCACGTCCTCGCAGCGCAGGAGCTTGGAGGCCTCCGCCTCGGTGAGGCTGGAGACGGGCACACCGGTCATGGAGGAGACCACGTCGGCGATGTCGGGCTCGTCCACCGTGACCACGTTGGCGGCGAGCTCCTCGCGCCAGGTGCGCTCGAGCTCGTCGCGACGGGCGACAAGCGACTTCTCCTCGTCGCGCAGGCGCGCGGCGTCCTCGAACTCCTGGGCGGCCGCGGCGGCGGACTTCTCCTCGCGCACGCGGACAAGGTCGGCGTCCACCTGGGCAATCTCGGGCGGCAGGGCCATCTTGTGCACGCGCGTGCGGGCGCCGGCCTCGTCGAGCACGTCGATGGCCTTGTCCGGCAGGAAGCGGTCCTGCACGTAGCGGCTGGAGAGCGTGACGGCGGCGAGCACGGCGGCGTCGGTGTAGCGCACGTGATGGTGCCGCTCGTAGCGGTCCTTCAGGCCCTCGATGATGCGCACGGCGTCCTCGGGCGACGGCTCGCCGATGTTGACCGGCTGGAAGCGGCGCTCAAAGGCGGAGTCCTTCTCGATGTGCTTGCGAAACTCCTCGGCCGTGGTGGCGCCGATGACCTGGATCTCGCCGCGCGAGAGGGGCGGCTTGAGGATGGAGGCGGCGTCGATCGAGCCCTCGGCGGAGCCCGCGCCGATCACGGTATGGATCTCGTCAATGAAGAGGATGTCCTCATCGGAGGCCTCCAGCTCGGAGACCACCTTCTTCATGCGCTCCTCGAACTCGCCGCGGTACTTGGAGCCCGCGACGAGGCTCGCGAGGTCGAGCGTCCAGATCTGCTTGCCGCGCAGGATGTCCGGCACGTTGCCGCCGGCGATGAGCTGCGCGAGCCCCTCGACGATGGCGGTCTTGCCCACCCCCGGGTCGCCCAGGATGAGCGGGTTGTTCTTTTGGCGGCGCGCCAGGACCTGCATGACGCGCTCGATCTCGCGGTCGCGGCCGATCACAGGGTCGAGCTTTCCGTCGGCCGCGAGCTTGGTGAGGTTGCGGCCGTACTGCTCCAGGACGGAGCCCTCCTCGCCCTGCTGCGACGGCCCGCCAAAGCCGGCCATGCGCACGTCCGCGGTGGCAGGCTCGCGCGAGGCGCCCTCGGGGCTCTTGCCGGCGAGCTCGCTCACGGCGTTGCGGACGGCATCGCCAGAGACGCCCATCTGGCGCAGGGCGTCCATCGCGCGGCCGTTGCCCTCGGCCACGATGCCGAGCAGCAGGTGCTCCGTGGCGATGTAGGTCTGGCCGTGGGTCATGGCCTCGCGGTAGGCGCCCTCGAGCACGCGCTTGGCGCGCGGCGTGAACGGGATGTGCCCGCCGGGGACGGGCTCGTTCTCGCTGGCGGTGAGGCTGCGCACGGTGGCGAGCGTCTCGTCGTAGGTGACGTCGAGCTTGGCGAGCGCCTGGGCCGCCACGCCCTCGCCCTCCTTGATGAGCGCGAGCAGCAGGTGCTCGGTGCCCACGTACATCTGACCGAGATTGCGCGCCTCGTCCTGGGCGAGACTCATGACCTTGCGCGCCCTGTCGGTGAACTTCTCGAACATAGGGGTTCCTTCCCCGAGATGGCTTCACGGTACTAGTTTGTACCCACGGCGCCGCCCGCGCAAACCCGCTAAGCGACGCCGCGTTTCTCGACCGCGACGATGGATGTTACCCAAAACCAAGGTGAGTCAGCCACGGAGCAGGGGCGGTGCGACGCTGGGGGCATCGCGAACGCAGGTGATGGCGCGGGCTTGCGGTCCGGCCGGCAGCGCGGCCCCACCCGGGCCGCGAGCCCGGACGGGGCCGCGAGGCCCGTTACTTGCCGAAGGTGTCGCGGTCGGGCGCGATGGCCTTCATCGCGTCGATGGTGCGCGAGAAGAGCTCGTCGAGCTCGAACCCGCAGAGCTCGGCGCCCTGGCGGATGACGTCACGGTTGCAGCCGGCGGCGAAGCGCTTGTCCTTGAACTTCTTCTTGAGCGACTTCACCTCAAAGTCCATGACGGACTTGCTCGGGCGCATGATCACGGCCGCGCCGATGAGGCCCGTCAGCTCGTCAACGGCAAAGAGCACCTTCTCCATCGGGAGCTCGGGCGCGGGCAGGTCGGGGTTGTTCATCGAGTTGTGCGACTGGATCGCGCGCACGAGCTCCTCGGAGCCGCCCGCCGCGCGCAGCAGGTCGGCGGCGTAGACCGTGTGGCCCACGGGGTCGTCGGCGTGCTCCTCCCAGTCGAGGTCGTGCAGGATGCCCACAACCTCCCAGAAGTCGGCGTTGTCGGGGTCCATCTCCAGCGCAAACTGGCGCATCACGCCGCCCACGGTCTCACCGTGCTCGAGGTGGAACTCCTCGTGGTTGTGCTCGGCGAGAAGCGCGAGCGCGGCGTCGCGGTCGATCCCGGCAACGAGCGCCGCGGGGCCCTCGGTCGCCGCGGCCGTGACCTTCTCGGCATCCGCGGCGATGTCGTCCACGGAGGCCGCCGCGTTGTCCGTCACGGCACCCGCGACCTGCGCCTCGATGTCGGCCTTCGTGACCGTCTCCGGCTTCATGGCCGGGAAGAGCAGCACGTCGCGGATCGCCGGCTGGTCGCAGAAGAGCATGACCATGCGGTCGATGCCGTAGCCGATGCCGCCCGCCGGCGGCATGCCGTACTCGAGGGCGCGCACGTAGTCGTAGTCGTAGCCCATGGCCTCGTCGTCGCCCAGGCCCTTGGCGGCCACCTGCTCGGCGAAGCGGCCCGCCTGGTCCACGGGGTCGTTGAGCTCGGAGAAGGCGTTCGCGTACTCGTGACCGGCGATGACCAGCTCAAAGCGGTCGGTGAGGCGCGGGTCCTCGGCCTTGCGCTTGGAGAGCGGGGAGACCTCCTCCGGATAGTCGCACACGAACGTGGGGTTGACGATGGTCTTCTCGCCCAGCTCGTCGTAGAGCTCAAAGAGCAGCTTGCCGGCGCCCCAGCTGGGCTGCACCTCGATGCCGTGGGCCTCGCAGAGCTCACGCAGGCGCTCGATGGGCGTGTCCATGTCCACGTGCTCGCCCACGCACTCCGAGGCGATGTCGGACAGCGGGCGGCTGGCCCACTCGCCGGACATGTCGATCTCCTGGCCCTGGTAGGTGATGACCTCGTGACCCTCCGCACAGCCGCAGACCTCGCGGGCGATCATCTTGAAGAGGTCCTGGGAGAGGCGCTTCATCGTGGAGAGGTCACCGTAGGCGCAGTAGGCCTCCATCGAGGTGAACTCGGGGTTGTGCGTGAGGTCCATGCCCTCGTTGCGGAAGTTGCGGCCGATCTCAAAGACGCGCTCAAGGCCGCCCACGATGCAGCGCTTGAGCGGCAGCTCCGTGGCGATGCGCAGGTAGAAATCGCGATCGAGCGCGTTGAAGTGCGTCACGAACGGCTTGGCGTTGGCGCCGCCGAGGATGGCGTGCATCATCGGCGTCTCGACCTCCATGTAGCCGTCGGCCTCCATGAAGCGGCGAATCAGGCTCACGATCTGGCTGCGCTTGCGGAATACGTCGCGCACCTCGGGATTCATGATGAGGTCGAGGTAGCGCTGGCGGTAACGGACCTCGCGGTCGGTGAGGCCGTGGAACTTCTCCGGCAGCGGCCGCAGGGACTTGGAGAGCACGGTGAGCGACGTGGGCGAGACGGAGAGCTGACCGCGGCGCGTGCGCAACACCGTGCCCGTGGCGCCCAGGATGTCGCCGAGGTCGAGGTTGGCGAGAAGCGCCCAGCCCTCGTCGCCCAGCACGTCGCGACGGCAGAAGAGCTGGATGGAGCCGCTCACGTCCTCGAGCACGATGAAGGCGGCCTTGCCCTGCTTGCGCAGCGCCCGCACGCGTCCGGCGACGCTCACCACGTCCTCGGTGTCGGCGCCGTCGGCGAGCTCGGCGTACTTCTCGTCCAGCTCGGCGGCATGGGCCGTGACCTCGGATGCGATGGGATACGGGTCCACGCCCGCGTCGATGAGGGCCTGGCGGCGGGCGCGGCGCATGGTCCGCTCGTCGGTGGCGGTGGCGTTCTCTGCCATGGGAGTCCTTTCAGATACGGCGCCCCGCACCTGCATTGCAGACACGGGGCGCCACGCTTGCTGTTGCGTTGGGGAGGAAGCCTAGCGGGTGATTCCCGTGATGGTGTACTTCCTCGTCTTGCCGGACGGCGCGACGACCTCGATCGTGTCGCCCTTCTCGTGGCCCACGAGGGCCTTGCCCACGGGGGACTCCACGGAGATGCGGTGCTCGAGGGAGTTGGTCTCGGTGGTGCCCACGATGCTGAACGTGGACGACTTGCCCTTCTCGTCCTGAAGCTCCACCGTGGTGCCGATGGAGACGGTCAGCGCGTGGCCGCTGTCGGCCACGACCGTGGCCATGGAGAGGATCTGGCGAATCTCGTTGATGCGGGACTCGTTCTTGGACTGCTCCTCCTTGGCGGCGTCGTACTCGGAGTTCTCCGAGAGGTCGCCAAAGCCGCGGGCCTCCTTGATGCGCTCGACGATCTCGTCGTGCTTCTCGCCCTCACGGTAGGCCAGCTCGTCAACGAGCTTCTGACGGCCCTCGGCGGTGAGCTCGATCTTCTTGGCGTTGTCCATGTGCGTGGTTCTCCTGCCTGACGCGGGCCGCTAGTTGAGCTTGGCGCCGCACTTGGAGCAGAAGTCGGCGTCGGCGGCGTTCTTGGCGCCGCACTTGGAGCAGAAGACGGGCTCGCTGGCGCCCTCGGGGGCGTCGGCGTCATCGTCGTCCTCGATGACCTCGACGTCGTCGTGGGACTCGATGGGCGAGGCGTTCTCGTCGGCCTTGTCGTCGGAGCCCTCCTCCATGCCCTCGCGGACGTTCTTCACGGTCTTGCCGAGGGCGGAGCCGATCTTGGGCAGGTTCTTGGGCCCAAAGATGACGAGCACGACGACGACGATGATCAGCAGCTCAGGGATGCCGAGACCAAGAATCATGGTGAGATGTCCTTCCGATGCGTTGTTTCGCGCGGGCTCTGGGCCCACTACAGCATCAGCTAGTATAGCCGAGGTTGAGCGCTACTCACAATCTCTAAACGCGAGAAGACCGGGTTTCTCGCGCGTCTTTTGGGAGGGCCCTTGAGAGAGATCCTGATCGCCCTTGCCGTGCTGAGCGTGGCGTGCACGGCGCTGCTCGCCGCGCTGCCGTGGCTGCTGCGCCGGCGCGGCGTGGAGATGCGGCGGACCAAGTTTGGCCTCACGCTGGTCTTTGACTCCGAGGACGCCGACGGCACGCCGGTGCGCCTGCTCAACGTCAACGGGACGTTCCAGAGCGTGGCCTACGTGCCAGAGGGCCTGCGCTTCCAGCTGGCGTGCGAGTACCACCGCGAGATGGCGCGCGTGATCGAGGGGCTGGCCGCGCGCGGGCCCGTCCGCGTGCTCGTGATGGGCGGGGGCGGCTACTCGCTGCCCAAGTACCTGGCCGCGTACGTGCCGGCGGCGCGCGTGGACGTGGTGGAGATCGACCCGGCCGTGACGAGGCTCGCGCGCGAGCGCTTCTTTTTAGACGAGTGCCTGGAGAGGACGGGCGCCGAGAAGGACGGGCGGCTGCGCCTGGTAAACGATGACGCGTGGGCCTTCGTGCGCGCGGCCGAGGAGCCCTACGACGTGATCGTGAACGACGCGTTCTCGGGCAACCGGCCGCTGGGGCCGCTGACCTCGACGGAGGGGGCGGCCGTGGTGCGCGCGCACCTGGCCGCGGACGGCGTCTACCTCGCCAACGTGCGCTGCGCGTGCGAGGGGCGCCGGGCGCGCGTGCTGCGGGAGGTCGCGGACGCCTTTGGGAGCGAGTTCGGGCAGGTGGGCTATGTGCCCGAGTGGCCGGACGAGCCCGAGAAGCCCGGCAACAACGTGCTGGTGGCCACGAGCGCCGCGGGCGTGATGCCGGCCGCGGCGCGGGCGGTGCGGTAGCGGGCGCGCGGCCCCTCTCGGCTGCGCGGCTCTTCTCGGCGGCGCGCAAACCTGCCTTGCGCGGGAACCGAGTGGTTTTGGGCAAAACGTTTGATGCCGACGGCCCCGTGGGCGAGAAGAGCATCAAACTTGTTGCCCACAACCTGACAAAACGCGGCGTTCCGACGGAAACGTCGCCCTTCTCGCCCCGCCCGCATAAAACTTGTTGCCCACAACCCGCCGGTTTGTGACGAGAGAGGCGCCCGGATGGACGCGCGGGGGCCGTCTACACAAAACTACGGTTTTGCTGGCAAGGAGGAGGGCTCCCGCGGCGGACGAGAAGAACCTCGGCACCGCGTCCCGCGTCCGCCGCGAGGCCTCAGCTCAGCGGGCCCTCGCGGCGGACGGTCGCCAGCATGTGGCGCGGCACCGCGTGCAGGGCGCAGCTGCCGATGACGGTGCCCGCCGCGCGCCGGGCCTCCTCGCTCGCGCCCCGCGTGGCGTAGGCGTGCTCAAAGCGCGCGAGCATGGCTAGGTCGTTGCCGCCGTCGCCGTAGACCGCCACCTCGTCCTCGGCAATCCCCAGCTCGGCGGCCAGCCACGCCACGGCCTCGCCCTTGTTGACGCGGGCGTCCGTGAGCTCAAAGAGGTCCCCGTCAAAGGAGGCGTTGACCAGCACGTCCGCATGGTCGGCCACAAACGCGTCCAGCTCGCGATGAAGGACCTCGTCAAAGACGCGAAAGTTCACCTTGCAGATGTCCTGCGCCAGCACGTCGGCGTCCGTCTGGTCGAGAAGCTCCTCGCCCGTGGGCTCGGCGCGGCGCAGACGGCGGCGCATGACCATGCCCGCCACGCCGCGCGGCATCACGTAGCTGGCCCGGTGCTGCTCGCGCGTGCCGCGCACATAGGTGTGGTCGCGCCCGATGCAGCTGAAGCAGACCTGGGGGAAGGCGGCGAGCAGCTCCTCGATGGCCGCCGCCTCGATCGTCACGTGGCGCAGCACCTCGCCGTCGCGGCCCACGACGTGCGCCCCGTTGGCACCCACCGACTCGATGGGCAGGTCGCCGAAGCCGAGGTCCGCCGGGTGGCGCACGCACCGGCCCGTGGCGAGGACCACGTGGCGCCCCGCGGCGAACACGCGGCGCAGCCGCCTCAGGATGGCGCCGTCCGTCTCGTGAAAGATGTTGAAGAGCGTCCCGTCGAGATCGCTCGCAAAGAGCTTGATCAAGGGGCCGTCCGTTCCTCTCGCATGTGATTCCGACGACAGGCGACAGTATAGGACGTGCCGGCCCTACAATGGGACAAGGCCACGGGAAGGAGCTCGCATGAAGCGCGCGCCGAGGTTTGTCTTTGCGTCCGACTCGCTCAAGGGCACGCTGTCCTCGGCGGACACGGCACGCCTGCTCGGCGCGGCCGCCGAGCGCCACTTCCCCGGCTGCTCGTGGACGGCCGTCCCGATGGCCGACGGCGGCGAGGGCACGGTTGACGCGCTGCTCGCCGCATGCGGGGGCGAGAAGGTCCGCGCGCTCGCCTCCGATCCGCTGGGCCGCCCGATCGAGGCCACCTACGCGCTGCTGAACGGCGACCGTGCGGTCATCGAGACGGCCGCGGCCTCCGGGCTGCCGCTGCTCGCGCCTGACGAGCGCGACCCGCTGGCGACGAGCACCTACGGAACCGGCCAGCTCGTGCTGGACGCGCTGGCGCACGGCGCGCGCGACGTGACCGTGACGCTGGGCGGCAGCGCCACCAACGACGGCGGCATGGGGCTCGCCCGCGCGCTCGGGGCGCGCCTCTTGGACGAGGACGGCCGCGAGCTGGCCGGCTGCGGCGCTGACCTGGAGCGCGCTGCCGCCGTGGACCTCTCCGGGCTGAGCCCGCTCGTGGCGGGCGCGCGCTTTCACATGATGTGCGACGTGGACAACCCGCTCGTGGGGCCCGAGGGCGCGAGTTTTGTCTTTGGGCCCCAGAAGGGCGCCTCGCCCGACGTGGTGCGGCGCCTCGACGACGGCATGCGTCGCTGGGCGCGCGTGCTGGAGGAGACCTTTGGGCGGGGCTTCGACGTGCCGGGCGCGGGGGCGGCCGGCGGACTCGGGGCCGCGTGCCTCGCGTTTCTGGGAGCGGAGGCGGTCCCTGGCGTGACGCGCGTGCTGGAGCTCACGGGGTTTGACGCGCTTCTCGCCGAGGCGGACCTCTGCGTCACGGGCGAGGGCCACGCCGACGCGCAGACGGCGCGCGGCAAGGTGGTCTCGGGCGTGGCGGCGGCCTGTGCGCGGGCGGGCGTGCCCTGCGTGGCCGTGGTCGGCGGCATGAGCGCGGACGCGGGCGCGGTTCCGGGGCTCTCCGCGATGGTCCCCACGGCGATCGACGCGATGCCGCTCGCCGAGGCGCTCGCCCGCGCCGAGGAGCTCTACGCGCTCGCGGCCGAGCGGCTCTTCTCGCTTCTCGCCCTGGGGCCGAGCCTGTTGTAGGCAAGACGCATGGGGGCTCGTTCTTCTCGGCCTGCCAGCGTGCATCAAAAGCGGCTGATTCCTGTCGCCGCGGGCGGCGAGATGCGCCCTTACGAAAAGGGCCGCCGGCGCAGTGCCGACGGCCCGAAGGTTCGTGGTCGGGTTGACTGGATTCGAACCAGCGACCTCTCGGTCCCGAACCGAGCGCTCTACCAAGCTGAGCCACAACCCGTAGCGAGGGGATATTCTAGCAGACTTTTGGCGCGGAGCCAAGGGTTTTTGTGGACCAGCTGCGCCAGCCGCGCGCGACGGCGTCCGCGGCGACGGCATCCGCGGCGGCCTTGCTCTCGCATAGCGCGAACGAGCACGTTCCCGAGCCCGTGACCTGCGCCCCGAGCACGCCCGAGCGCCCGCGCAGCCACGCCTCGACCTCGCCCGCCTCCGGGCAGAGGGCACGAGCCGCCGGCGCGAGGTTGTTGGCCAGCCCACGCGCCACGCCGGCCACGTCGCCCGCCCCGAGCGCGCGGCACAGGCCCTCGCAGCCCACGGGCCCCTCGCCCGCCCGGTCAAACTCCGCGTAGGCCGCCGGGGTGGAGCCGCCCTCCGCGCGCGGCATCACCAACGCGACCGGGACCTCGAGGCCCGGGAACGTCCGCTCGAGCTCGTCCCCGGCGCCGCCGAGCAGAGCCGGGCGCGGGTCCAGGAAGAAGGCCACGTCGGCACCAACGCGCCGAGCCACGTCCACGACGCGCGGGTCGCGCGCGGCCACGCCCCAGCGCTCCGCAAGCGCCCGGAGCGCCGCGCCCGCGTCGGCGGACGACCCGCCGAGCCCCGCGCTGCCGGGAATGCGCCTCGTGACGCTCACGCGCACGTCGGGCTTCTCGCCCAGCGCCTCGGCGAGCAGGGCGACGGCCCGCCACACGCCGCTTCTCTCCACCGGAATCGACAGCGCGGGCGAGAAGGACACCGCGAGCTCCGGCGCATCCTCCACGACCACGGTGTCGAACACGGCCACGGGCACCATGAGCGAGTCCACGCGGTGATAGCCGCGCGCGTCGCGCCCGGCGTGGACGCCCAGGTACAGGTTGACCTTGCAGGGGGTCTCGACGACCGTGGGGGCGGCCACCGAGCTACTCCGTGATGGTCTCGGCAAAGTCGAAGAGGCGCTCGCCGCTCTCCAGGTCATAAAGCTCGACGGTGCCGGTGAGGACGTCAACGTACTGATAGGACTGGCGCGCCGTGCGCCCGCGACGCTCCTCGACCTCCACCACGAACAGCGACGGATGAGCGTGCACGAGCGTGCCGGTGCGCTCGACGATGCGCGAGCGGCCCATGTTGGCCCTGACCTTGAGGCGCGTGCCCTCGAGCTCGGACAGCTCGGAGCGAATCTCGTCGACCCGGTTGACGGGGGGGATGTCGTTCTCCATGCGGACCTCCGTATGACAGAGGCAAGAAGCCAGAATTGCGGAGTAGATATCATACGGCGCACGGCGCGCAAGTGCAAGGCCCGTTCGACGGCGCAGAAAAACGGGGCGAGAAGACCGCGCTTCTCGCCCCGGGGCATGTGGTCTGTGCGGTGCGCCTACTCGGCCGGGCAGAGCGAGAGCGCGGCCTCGTCGGCCACCACGACGCAGTTGGTGTGCAGCTGCAGGATGGACGCCGGGCAGCTCGGCGTGACCGGGCCGTAGCACATGTCGTGGACGGCCTGGGCCTTGGCCTCGCCGTTGGCCACCACGAGGATCATGCGCGCGTACATGATGGTCTGCACGCCCATGGTGTAGGCCTGGCGCGGGACGTCCTCCTCGCGCTCAAAGAGGCGGCTGTTGGCCTTAATCGTGGACTCGGTGAGGTCCACGCAGTGCGTGCCCTTGGAGAAGTGGTCGTCGGGCTCGTTGAAGCCGATGTGGCCGTTGTTGCCAATGCCCAGGAGCTGCAGGTCGGGATAGCCCGCCGCGGCGACGATGCGGTCGTACTCGGCGCAGGCGGACGCGGCGTCGGGGTTGGCGCCGTCGGGGACGTGCGTGTTGGCCTGGTCGATGTTGATGTGGTCAAAGAAGTTGGTGCGCATGAAGTAGTGGTAGCTCTGCGGGTCATCGTGGGAGAGGCCACGATACTCGTCCAGGTTGTAGGTGGAGACCTGGGAGAAGTCGCAGTCGCCCTTGGCGCACCACTTGGCGAGCTGCTGGTAGGTGCCAATGGGCGTGGAGCCGGTGGCAAGGCCGAGCACGCAGTTGGGCTTGAGGATCACCTGGGCCGAGATGATGTTGGCGGCCTTGCGGCTCATGTCGTCGTAGTCCTTGGCACGAAGAATCTTCATGATGCGTCCTTTCGTAGGTTGACGGGGCGCCCCCATGATGCAACCGAGGGGGGCAGGCGTCTAGTGGAGCTTCGCCGAGAGGTCCTCAAGCGCGTGGAAGCGGTGAGAAATCGCGTTCTTCTCGGCCGGCGTGAGCTCGGCCATGGTCTTGCCCGGGGTGTCGTCGGGCAGGAAGAGCGGGTCGTAGCCAAAGCCGCCGTCACCGCGGGGCGCACGGCCCACGCGGCCCTCGCAGTCGCCGTCGCCACGCAGGACCTCATCGCCGCGCACGAGGACCACGCTGGAGTGGAAGCGGGCGGTGCGGGCCTCGTCGGGAACATCCGCCATCTGCGCCATGAGCTTGTCGTTGTTGGCGGCGTCGTTGCCGTGCTCGCCGGCCCAGCGCGCCGAGAAGATCCCGGGCGCGCCGTCCAGGGCGTCCACGCAGAGGCCCGAGTCGTCGGCGACCGCCATGGGCAGGCCGGTCTGCGTCTGGGCAGCGCGCGCCTTGATGAGCGCGTTGTCAAAGAAGGTCTCGCCGTCCTCCACCGGATCGGGGAAGTCCCCGAGCTCGCCGAGGGCCACAAAGCGCACGCCCGGCATGACCGGCGCGAGAATGGCCTCGATCTCCGTGACCTTGTGCGCGTTGCCCGTTGCCACCACCACGGTCCGCTCGGGGTCCAGCGTGCTGACGTCGATGGTCTTCATGGGGTCCTACCTCCGAACGGCTTGTTGCTGCAGGTCAGTCAGGAGGGCGATGCCGCCCTGGCAGAGGTCGAGAAGGGCGTCGAGCTGCGCGCGGTCGAGCGTGGAGCGCTCGCCGGTGCCCTGGACCTCCACGATGCGCCCGTCGGCCGTGCCCACGAGGTTGAGGTCCACCTCCGCATGGGAGTCCTCCGGGTAGTCGAGGTCGAGCAGGGCACGCCCGTCCACGATGCCCGCCGAGACCGCGGCGACCTGGCCCGTGAGCGGCAGGCGCGGCAGGCGGCCCGCGTCCACGAGGCCCACGAGCGCCTGGTGCAGCGCCACCCACGCGCCGGTGATGGAGGCCGTGCGGGTGCCGCCGTTCGCCTGGATGACGTCGCAGTCCAGCGTGATCGTGACCTCGCCTAGGCGGTCCAGGCGCGTGACGGCGCGCAGGCTGCGGCCGATGAGGCGCTCGATCTCCATGCTGCGGCCCTTGCGCCCGCGATACTCGCGCGGCGTGCGGCGGTTGCCGGCCGCGGGCAGCATCGCGTACTCGGCGGTGACCCAGCCGGCGTGCGCGCCCTTGCGCCAGCCGGGCACGCCCTCCTCGACGGAGGCGGTGCAGAGCACGCGCGTGTCGCCAAACTCGGCGAGGCACGATCCGGCGGCGTTCTTCATGACGCCCGGGGTCAGCGTGACGGGGCGCAGCGCGTCGGCGGCGCGGCCGCCTGCGCGGACGGGCAGGGACTCGTTGCTCATGGGCCTCCTTTCGACGATGCCAGTGTAGCCCAACGCCGCGCGCGCCCGTTCTCGAAAGCCGTGCCAAGGACACCGAGGTTTTGGGTAACTCATGCCCCCGTGCTTCTCGGCAGCTTGATTCTTGGACGAATTTGGCAGTTTTGGGCAACATGTTTTATGTCCAGGCGCAAAGGGGCGCCCGCTCAGGGCCGCATACCGCGCCTCAGCCAACAAAGTCGCAGGTGGCGAGAAGAGCGTGGCATCGTAAGGCCGCATCGCTGCCCGAGACGCACCTCCGCGCATCAAACATATTGCCCAAAACAGGGGGAAACGCGTCAGGAGGAAACACCGGGGCGACGCGCGTGAGAAAAGCGGCCCCGTCGCGAGGACGAGGCCGCTGGGGGCTCTGGTGGGCGATGACGGGTTCGAACCGCCGACCTTGTGCGTGTAAGGCACCTGCGCTAGCCGCTGCGCCAATCGCCCGGATTACGTGAAGTCTAGCATACGTGCCATATGGCTGACCGGCCTGGCGCTCGCCGGGGAAGCCCCGGCGCTCAGACAGTCCTCGCCGCACAGAGCGCGGCTGCGGAACTCGCGGCGGGGTTTCCCCGGCGAGCGCCAGGCCTACGTCTATACTGAGGCGTATGGAGAATGTGACGCTTTCTGACATAGCGGCGGCTCTCGCAGGTGCGGAGATTGGGGTCTCGGTCGCGGGGGGCTCGGGGGTCGTGACGGTCTCCGGGACGTCGTGCGACTCGCGGACCGCGCGCGCCGGAGACCTCTTTGTGTGCAAAGGGGCCGCGTTCAGGCCCGCGTTTCTCGCCGCCGCGCTCGAGCGGGGGGCCGTGGCCTACCTCTGCGACGAGGGGCGCGCCGCCGAGCTCACGGTCCTTGCGCCCGGCGCGCCTGCGCTCGTTGTGGACGGGCGGGACCTGCGCCGAGCGATGGCCGTCGCCTCGGCCGCGGCCTTTGGCCACCCCGACCGCGACCTGCCCGTCATTGGCATCACCGGCACCAAGGGCAAGACCACGGCCGCCTACATGCTGCGCTCCATCGTGGAGGCCGCGCACGGCGAGGGCTCCTGCGGCATCATGGGCACCGTGGAGACCTACGACGGCGCGGGCCGGGCCGCCTCGAACAACACCACGCCCGAGCCGCCCGACCTCTGGCGCCACCTCGCCAACGCGCGCGACGCGCATCTGGCCGCCCTGGTCATGGAGGTCTCCAGCCAGGCGCTCAAGTACGACCGCACGCTCGGCGTGAACCTCGCCGCGGGCTGCTTCCTCAACATCGGGCTCGACCACATCTCGCCCGTGGAGCACGCGGACTTTGAGGACTACTTCTCTTCCAAGCTGCGGATCTTCTCGCAGACAAACGTCGCCGTGGTCAACCTTGACTCCGATCACGCCGACCGCGTCCTCGCGGCGGCGGCCGCCGCGCCGCGCGCGCTCACCTTTGGCGTGGGGCGCCCCGAGGCGGACGTCTGGGCCGATGAGCTGACCCCCTCCGAGGACGGAATCGCCTTCACGCTGCACCTGGGCGGCGAGCGCCGCCGCGTGGCCCTCCCCTTCCCGGGCGAGTTCAGCGTCTCCGACGCCCTCTGCGCCGCCGCGTGCGCCAGCCTCCTGGGCATTGACGCCGAGAAGGTCGCGGAGGGCCTTGCCGCCACGCACGTGCCCGGACGCATGGAGTTCCACCGCTCTGCCGATCGCGCGCTCACCGTTGTGGTGGACTACGCGCACAACGGCTTTGCCTTTGAGTCGCTGCTCTCCTCGATCGCCGGGACGTTTGGCGACGCCCGCACGATCGCGGTCTTTGGCGCCGTGGGCGGCAAGGCGCGCGAGCGTCGCTACGAGCTGCCCGAGGTCGCGGCGCGCTACGTTGACTACATCATCCTCACCGCCGACGACCCCTGGACCGAGGACCCGGCGGACATCTGCCGTGAGATGGAGCGCGCGCTGCCGGAGGGCTTCCCGCACGAGGTCGTGCTCGACCGCGAGGCCGCGGCGGAGCGCGCCTTCGCGCTTGCGGAGGCCCACGACGGGCGCTCCGTGGTGCTGCTGCTCGCCAAGGGCCACGAGGCCTACCAGCTCACGCGCGACGGCTTTGTGCCCTGCGTATCCGACCGCGAGCTCGCGCGCCGCGGCGTCGAGGCCCACGACCGGGCGCACCAGCGGCCGGCGGCCAGCGGCCGCTGATGGGCGACCCCCTCCTCATCGGCATCGCCGGTCGCGCGCGCGACCGCGAGGTGGCCTCGTCGCTGCTTCGTACGATCCTCGACGGCCCCGAGCCATATGGGCGCGCGGGCATCGTCGGAGCATATGAGCTCTATGACGGCGCGGAGTGGCTCCGCCATCCTGACATGGTACGCGAGCTGGGACGCGTTGAGGAGCACGCCCGCAACGCCCAAAAGGCCGGGCTCCCCTACCTCATCCTGGAGCTCGACGAGGCGGCCGAGCGCGGGGCATCCCGGCTGGACCTGCTCTGCGCGATCGGAGCGGGCGGGGCCGGCACGGCGCGCACCGCCGCGCGCGGGCTTAGCTTCTCCGCGCGCGGGCCCCTCGCCGACGTGGGAGCGAGCGAGGTCGAGGCGCACTACGGCTATGTGCGGTTCTGCGCCCACACGCCCGCGTGGTCCGCGCACCTGGCCGCGCAGCTGACGGGCCTCCACAGCATGGGCGCGGCGCTCGCGGCCGTGAGCTGCGCCGTCCTTCTGGACGTGGACCAGGGGCAGCTCTCCGCCGGCCTCCTGAACGCCCATGCGCCCGGCCATGGCGAGCTGCTCTTCTCGCCCGACCAGCAGGTGCTCGCGCTCGTGGAGCAGAGCCGCTCGCACCGTGACGCCGAGAGGGCCGTGCACGCCGCCCGGAGGGACTACGCAGCCCTGCGGCTGGAGGTCGTTCACGGTGCCGAAGCCGTTGCGGGGGCGGTGGCGCGGGCCTGCGCACGCGCCGGGAGGGCACGCACGATGCTCGTCCTTCTCGACGACTCGGGCGACGCGCTCGCGGACGCGTTCCAAGCCGCCGTCCGCGCCCACGCGCGACCGCCCGCCTACGCCTAACATGCATCAAAAGTAGCCGATTCCCGTCATCGCAGGTGGCGAGAGGCGCCCTCGTCGTCAGACGCATGGTATGCGGCCCAAAAAGGCCGGGGCCCCAGCGGACCCCGGCCTTGCACGCAAATCTTGCAGCCGGACGACTTAGAAGTCCACGTCCACGTCGTTGTAGACGCACTCGAGGAGCTTCTCCATCTCCTCGGGCGTGGGCTGGCGCGGGTTGGAGCCGGTGCAGGCGTCGCCGATGGCGTCAACGGCGATGCGGCTCTTCTTCTCCTCGAACTCGGCGTAGTCGATGATCGACTCGTCGGCCTTGACGCCGCCCTTGCCGTAGTTCTTGATGCCCTGCGGGATGTCCAGCTTGTCGTTGAGGTCGCGAATCTCCTGAACGAGCGCGGCCACGAGCTCGTCCTCGGTCTCGCCGGGGAGGTGCAGGATCTCGTGCGCGATGTAGGCGTACTTGGTCTTAGCCTCGGGGACCTTGGAGTTGAACTGGATGACCTTGCCGAGGTACATGGCGTTGGCGCAGCCGTGGATGATGTGGTCGCCGGTGAAGGCGGCGCCGGTCTTGTGCGCCATGGAGTGCACGATGCCGAGCAGGCCCGAGGAGAAGGCGATGCCGGCGATGCACTGGGCGTCGTGCATGTGCTTGCGGGCCTCCTTGTCGCCCTTGTAGGACTTGGGCAGCCACTCAACGATCTCGCGGATGGCGTGCAGCGAGTTGGCCTCGGTGTACATGGAAGCGGCGGTGGAGACGTAGGACTCGATGGCGTGGGTCAGCGCGTCCATGCCGGTGTGCGCGCAGAGCTTGGCGGGCATGGTGTAGGTGAGCTCGGGGTCGACGATGGCAACGTCGGGCGTGATCTGGAAGTCGGCGATCGGGAACTTGATGCCCTTGGAGTAGTCGGTGATGATCGAGAAGGCCGTGACCTCGGTGGCGGTGCCGGAGGTGGAGGAGATGGCGCAGAAGTGAGCCTTGGTGCGCAGCTCGGGGAGGCCAAAGACCTTGCACATGTCCTCGAAGGTGGTCTCGGGGTACTCGTACTTGATCCACATGGCCTTGGCGGCGTCAATCGGGGAGCCGCCACCGATGGCGATGATCCAGTCGGGCTGGAACTCGGACATCACGGCAGCGCCGTTCATGACGGTCTCGACGGACGGGTCGGACTCGACACCCTCGATCAGCTTGACCTCGAAGCCGGCCTCCTTGAGGTCGTTCTCGACGTCCTGCAGGAAGCCGCCGCGACGCATGGAGCCGCCGCCGGTGACGATGACCGCGCGCTCGCCCTTGAGGTTCTTGACCTCGTGGCGTGCGCCCTCGCCGAAGTACAGGTCACGCGGATTGGTGAAACGTCCCATAACACTCCTCCAATTCCTATGCCGTCGCCCCCGCGACGGATCTCTTTGGCGGTCGGGGCATCTCACCTCGACCGCCCCTCAGTATAGCGAAGCCAGGTGGCGACAATTCGTGTTTTCGGCCCACTCCGCGAGCGGGCGAGAAGGACGCCCGGCCGCATCTCGGCTACGATGGTGGGCGAGAGGAGGGCGCGATGGCACACGATTCCCGACGCGAGGACTACCTGCGGATGAGCCTGCGCTTTGCGCTCTCGCTCGACGCCGGCGACCCGGCGCGCGCCGCCCGGGAGTTTGCGGGCTTTGGGCGACGCCTCGCACGCGACCGCGACTCGCTGCCGCAGTCCGACTCCGACCGTGCCTTCCACCTGGTGTCGCTGGCCACCGAGCTGGTGGACTACCGGCTCCCGTTTGCCGGGGACGAGCTCGCAGACACCCTCGTGACGCGCGGGCGCGCCCTGCTCGACGAGGCGCTCTCGCTCGACCCCGCCTGCCACGACGCCGCCCGCATGCGCATGGCGCTGGAGACGCCCTCCGCCGAGGCGCGCTATCGCTTTCTCGCCGAGCGGGCCGAGGGGGTCCGCGCCGCGTGCGAGGGCGAGCGCGCCCGCCTCTGCGACGAGCTCGACGAGGCGCGCCGGCCGCTCGGCGCGGACGTGGCCCTGCGCCCCTGGCTGCGCTGGCTTGCGGACATGGCCGAGTGCGCGCTGATCTGCGGGCGCAATCACGAGGCGATCGACGCCTGCGAGCAGCTGCTCGCCTCCGACCCGCGCGACCTCTCCGACGCGCGCTTCACGCTCGCCTACGCCCTCGCCAAGCTTGAGGACGAGACGGGCCTCGCGCGGCTCGAGGAGCGCTATCCCGCCCTCGCCGCCCCGCGCGCCGCCGACGACGCCTGGATCGCGCTCGCGCGCGTCGCGATGGCGCACAAGCGCCTCGCCCTCGCGGAGGCGCGGCGCCTGACCGAGCGGCTGCTCGCGACCTACCGGGGCTGCGCCGCCGTCCTCATCCGGCAGATGGAGATCCCCGACGGGCGCTTTGCGCGCATCCGCGTGCCCGCCTACGGCGAGGACGAGCTGATCGTGGCCATGAGCGAGGGCGTGGTGCTGCTGCAGGAGGGCATGGAGCGCTCCGGCAAGGGCGTGCTCGGCGCATGGCTCGCGCGGACGGCGTCCGAGCTGGACCCCGAGGCGGCCCGCGCTGTCCGGGACCTGGCGGACGACGCGGGTGCGGACGGGGAGGCGCGGCAATGAACGCCTGGGACGAGCTGGTGGAGCGCTGCGCGCGACGCAGGAACGAGAAGATCGGCCCGCTCTCGGCCGACGCCTATGCCGAGCTGGTGCTCGCCGTGCGCCAGGATCCCGCCGCCTTTGCGGACGAGCCGCCCGAGCGCGCGCTCATCGTGCTCGCCCAAGCGCTCGACGCCCACCGCGCGAGCCGCGAGCATGACGACCTCCTGGATGACGACGCCTTCGAGCGGGAGCGCGCCCGGCGCGCGGAGGCCCTGCGCTCGGCGTGCAAGCGCGCCCTGGCGATCGACCCCGACTGCCTGGACGCCCGTCTCGTCCTTTTGCTCTGCGCCAACCTTGACCCGGACCCGCTGCTCGGCGGACTCGTGGACCTTGAGCGGCAAAGCGCCGCCGACGCGCCGGCCTCGGGCGACGCCTGGGACGACGTGTTCTATCGTCCGCACCTGCGCCTGCGCGCGGCGGTGGCCCGCACCTGCCTCGACGGGGCGCGCTATCGCATGGCCGCCTCTGCCGCCGCCTCCGTCACGGACGCCTCGCCCTCCGACCCGCTCGGCGCGCGTCACACGCACATGCTCGCCTGCGCCCGCCTCGAGGACGAGGAGGGGCTCGGCTCCCTCGAGGCGCGCTGGTCGGGACGCGAGAGCGCATGGTCGCACCTCTCGCGAGCGCTGCTTCTCTACAAGCTGGACCGCCTGACCGCCGCGCGGCGCGCGCTGCGCGGGTTTGACCGCCTCTGTGCGGGCGGGGCCTACGCGCTGCTGCGGCCGATCTTCGTGGAGCCCTATCTGCCGGACCGCCCGGAGGTGGCGCCGTGCGGGTTCGAGGAGGCGCTCATGGCCGTGCGCGAGGCGGAGCCCATCATCAGCGACGTCCCCGAGTTCATCCCCTGGTGCCAGGAGCACGACTGGCTCGTGGCGTCGGCGCAGGCGTTTGCGCAGAGAAACGACCTGGACTGGTAGCGGACCGGGTCTCCGGCCAAACGCGAGCGGGCCCGTCCGGAGATCTGGGCGGGCCCGCGAGGCGTCGTGGTGCCCCCAACGGGAGTCGAACCCGTGTTACAGCCTTGAAAGGGCCGTGTCCTAGGCCACTAGACGATGGGGACGCGCGCCCCAGTATACCAAAGGCCGAGAAGGACGCGGGGCCAGCGGCGTTGCCGTACAATCATCTCGGCACTCGCCAGCGGCGTGCCAGCAACCGACGGATAGGAGGCCGCCCATGTTCTGCCCAAACTGCGGAAGTCAGGTTCCCGACACCTCACGATTCTGCCCGAGCTGCGGCGCATCCCTCGGCGCCCCCGCCCAGCAGGAGCCCGTCCAGCCCGCGACGCCGCCGTCGCCGGGCGTCCCGCCCGCTCCCGGCGCGGCGCCCATCCCCGGCACCCCGCCCGTTCCTGGCGCGGCACCGATTCAGAGCTACGCCGGCACGGCGGAGCCCTCGATGAAGTGGTACAAGTTCCTGATCTACTTCGCTCTCTTCGCAGGGGCCCTTCTCAACGTTGGCAACGCCTTCACCGTCTTCACGGGCGCCCACTACGACGGCTCGGCCAAGTACGTCTACGCCATGTTCGGCGGCTTGCAGGCCGTTGACATCATCTATGGCGTGGTCCTCATCGGCCTTGCGGTTGCGGCGATCTACGTGCGCCAGCAGCTCGCCCACTTCAAGAAGAGCGCGCCCAAGATGTTCCTCGTTCTCTACGGCGCCAACGCGGTCGTGGGAATCCTCTATCTCGCTGCCGTGCTCGTCATCGTGCTCGCCAGCGTATCGGGCTATCTGTCCGCCTACGTTGACCCCATCGACGTCGCCCTCGAGATCGTGCCCGTCGCCCAGATCTTCTTGACCATCATCGGGGCGGCAATCTATCTCGTGCTGAACAAGATCTACTTTGACAAGCGCGCGCACCTGTTCACCAACTAGCGCGATACGCACGCCCTGATGAGACAAGCGAGGCCGCCCGCGCGCCGACATGACGCGCGGGCGGCCGTTTTTTCATGGTAGGGGCGGTGGGACTCGAACCCACAATCCTTGCGGCGAGAGATTTTAAGTCTCCTGCGTATGCCAGTTCCGCCACGCCCCCGTTTGTGACGCCGCGCGCCGGCGCGACACACCCATCCTAGCGCAGCACGCGCATCGTGGGGCCCCAGCCCACCGGGGACTCGACGCCGCGCAGCGTGGCGTCGGCGGCGATGGCCAGGCCAAAGAGCAGGTCGGACTCGCTGACCGTGAGGCAATCAAAGCCCGTCTGGCGCATGAGCTCCAGCACGGCGACCACCCCGCCCAGGATCACCGGTGCGCGCTTGGCGACAAGGCCCGGCAGCGCGGCGCGCTCCGCCACGGTGAGCCCGGCGAGCCGGCGCTCCATTCGCTCGAGGTCGCCACGCGAGAGCGTGGCGAGGTGCACCTGCGCCGGGTCGTAGGGCTCCAGCTCCCTCTGCACGGCGACGATGCTCGTCACCGTGCCGCCGGTCACCACGAGCGTGGCGGGCGCATCGTCGGCGGCGCCCTCGAATCCAGCCGCCCTCAGCGCGCCCTCCGCCACCGCCGGGCCAAACGCCGCGGCGGCAAACTCATGGGCCCGGGCCACGTCGGCGGGGTCGTCCGGACCCTCCGCCGAGAGGAACTTCTCGGTCACGCGGCGGCACCCCACGTCAATCGAGCGAACAAAGCGCAGGTCGAGCGAACCATTCTCGGGCGCGCACCCGCAGGCCAGCTCCGTGGAGCCGCCGCCGTTGTCCGCCACGAGCACACGCCGGCCGGGAAAGTCGCGCGTCACGCCGAGAAAGGTAAGCGCACCCTCCACCTGGCCAGGGATGATGAGCGGGTCCAGGCCGAGCGCGTTGAGCTCGGCGCCCAGCACCGAGGCGTTCTCCGCGTCGCGCGCCGCGCTCGTGAGGGTGCAGCACGCCGCCACGGCCCCCGCCTCGCGCGCCGAGCGGACGTAGTCGCTCACGCAGCCGATCACGCGCGCCATGGCCTCGTCCGCCAGCCGGCCCGTGGCGTCAACATCCTGTCCGAGGTTGCAGATCTCGGAATGCTTGGCCAGGCGCAGCACCCGGCCGCCCTCGACGTCCGCCACGGCGAGCCGCGCGGTCACGGTTCCGATGTCGATGCAGGCCAGACGCGTCATTGTTCTCCCTCGCCGCTCGGGTGGTACTGGAATATGAAGTCGCCGACGCCCAGGTACCATGGCGTCTCGTCGGCCTGCGCGTCGGCAGGGTCGTCCTGCTCCTCGCCGCCCTCCACGACGATGCGCGTCTCGCCCTCGTCCACATAGCCGCGGCGGCGCGCCTCGTCCTTGATGCCGTCCTCGGTCATGAGGGTGTCAATGTCGCCCTGGACCTCCTCGCTCTCCGCCGTGAGGGCGGAGGCCTCCGCGGCCTTCACGCCGTTGTCACGCCAGGCCCGATAGAGGTCGCACGCCGGTCCGTAGAGGGCCGCCACGACAACCGCCACGACAAGGCAGCAGATCGCCGGAACGCGATGCGCCCTCAAAAACACCCACAGCCCGGGGACGCCGTCCCGGAGCGCCTCGGCGGCTCGTCCGGCCGCGCCGCGCCGCGTCCTGGGGCGAGAGGGGCGTGCGCCCGCACGTCGCGTCGTCACGCCGTCACCCCCTCGTGTCGGTCGGGAGCGCCTGGTGGGCCGCGCGGTTGCGCGCGCCCTGAATCTGATCGTCTCTTCGCTCATGCCACTGCTTCGTTTCTGGTTCGTCTTGGCTGGGCTGACGCGCCGGGCGCGGGCGGCCCGACGTGTCTCAGTTATAGCAGAGGCCAACGGCGCCCAGCGGCGCGTCAGCGATTCTCCTCGCCCTTCGCACGGTCCCAGAGCTCGTTCAGGCGCGCCGTCGTGAGCTCGTCCAGCGCGGCCCCCTCGGCGCGCGCGAGCTCCTCCATGCGACGCCAGCGCGCGCGGAACTTGCGATTTGAGGCCGCGAGCGCCTCCTCCGCGTCGATTCCCTCGCGCCGCGCGACGTTGACGAGCGCAAAGAGCAGGTCGCCAAACTCCATGGCCCGCGCCTCGCTGCCCGGGGCCTCGCGCTCGAACTCCGCGCGCTCCTCAGCGACCTTGTCCCAGATGTCGGAGACCGTGTCCCACTCAAAGCCCGCCTTGGCGGCGCGCTTGGAGATCTTCTGCGCCTGCATGAGGGCCGGGAGGCTGCGCGGCACGGAGTCGAGGAGCCCCTGCGGCGCGCTCTTCTCGCCCGCCGCCGCGCGCTCCGCGGCCTTGACGTCGTCCCAGATGTCCTGGACCTCGCCGCCGTCGGCGGCCGACGCGTGCGCGCCAAAGACGTGCGGGTGACGGCGAACGAGCTTCTCGTTGAGGCCGGCCGCGACGTCGTCAATCGTGAAGGCCCCCTCGTCGGCGGCGATCTGCGCGTGCAGGACCACCTGCTCCAGCACGTCGCCGAGCTCCTCCACCAGGTGCGCGCGGTCGTTGGCCTCGATGGCCTCCACCGCCTCGTAGGCCTCCTCGACCATGTTGCGCGTGATCGAGCGGTGCGTCTGCTCGCGATCCCATGGGCAGCCGTCCGGCTGGCGCAGACGCCACATCGTGCGCACCAGGCGGTCAAACTCCGGGTGCGTGGTCGGGGCGCCGGGGCGCTCGGCGGTCTCGGCGTCCACACGGTCCGTTGCCTCGGACATGGGAACCCCTCCTCCCGTGCGGGCCGGACGGGCCCGGCCCCGTTTCCCCTGATTCTATTTGATAACGAGATATAAAGCAGCAGGGGCACGTTACTTGATAGATTTAGAATGTGCCCTGCGGCACCCTCTCACATGACCGCGACAATCAGCCCCCCGACGATCGAATCGAAGCAGGAATCATGCAGCACAGCAATCGTCGCACCACTCAGAAGCCCCATTCCCGCACCGTCTCGCGCCGCGCGGCGCATCTCGGCAAGCCCCGCTCGAACCAGGACGACCGGAGCCAGGCCCTCAAGGCCCCCGCCCACGAGGGCCATCAGCGGGCGGCGGCCAGCGAGACCGTCGCCGCGCCCGCGAGCGATGCGCGCAAGCTCGGCTCGTCCTATCTCCGCGGCCTCGACGGTCTGCGCGCCATCGCCGTCCTCGCCGTCCTGCTGTATCACATAGCCCCCAACCAGTTCGTGGGAGGCTACGTCGGCGTCGACTTCTTCTTTGTCATCTCGGGCTTCCTAATCACCTACGGCATCCTCAGAAAGGTCGGGCGCCCGGACGCGCGCTTCTCGCTCAAGGACTTCTGGCTGCGCCGCGTGAGGCGGCTCTTCCCCGCCCTGGTGGTGCTCGTCCTGGTGTGCGTGCCCCTGGCCGCCCTCATCTACCCCGAGCTTCTCGTCGGCGCCGCCCGGCAGGTCCTGGGCGCGCTCACCTGCACGACCAACTGGGTCGAGATCGTCCACGGCTCCAACTACTTTGACCAGGCAAACCCGATGCTGTTCAAGAACCTCTGGTCCGTCGCCGTGGAGGAGCAGTTCTATCTCATCTGGCCGCCGATCCTGCTGGCACTGCTGTCGCGCAGGCTCAGCCACAAGCGGCTGCTGGGCGTGGGGGCGGGCGTCACCCTGGCCTCCGTGCTGCTGATGGCCGTCCTTGCGAGCCCCGAGAACTACACCCGCGTGTACTACGGGACGGATACGCACTGCTTTGGCCTGGCCCTCGGCATCCTGCTCGCCTTTGTGTGGACCCAGGAGGACGGGCCCCTCTCCAAGCAGTGGCTCTCCTCGCGTCGGTGGGTCGGAGCGCTGCCCGTGGTCGGGCTGGTCGGGTTCTGGGCCATCGTGATGCTCATCTCCGACACCTCCCGCCTCACGTACCCGCTGGGCCTCTTTCTTGCGAGCCTGTGCAGCCTGGCCCTCGTGACGAGCGTGGTCGCGAGGCCGTCCTCACCGTTCACGAACGCCATGGAGCTGCGCGCGGTCCGATGGCTGGGAACGCGCTCCTATGGCATCTACCTCTGGCACTGGCCGCTGCTCGTCTTTGGGCGCATCCTCGTGCCCACCGCCGTGGGCACGGTCGAGAACGTGCTCGTGGACGTGGCGTTCGTCCTCGTGTCGCTCGTCATCTCCGAGCTGAGCTACCGCTTTGTCGAGGAGCCGTTCAGAAGGGACGGCATCATGCGCTCCCTCAGGAGGATCGGGCACGGCGCCCGTGCCGGATGGGCGGCCAGGGCGCAGGTTGCGGCATGCGCGGTCCTCGTCGTGGCCACCGTGGCCTCCGTCGTCACGGCGCCCGAGAAGACGGAGCTTCAGCAGCAGGTCGAGAACCTCCACGCGCAGCAGGCCGAGGAACAGGACCCCGACGACGTGATCGTGACCGACAAGGACGCGGACTCCCAGGGGGAGGGCGACACCTCGTCAATCCCCAACTACGACGCGTCCCAGATGACGGGCATGCCGAGCGGCAGCACCGTGACCGCCATCGGCGACTCGCTCATATCGGGCACCTCCGCCGGGTTCAACGCCGAATTTGAGGGCATCAACTTCCTCGCGGAGCCAATCCGCAAGTGGGACGACGCCGTCCAGGTTGTCAACGATGGGCTTGAGCAGGGGCTCATTCGGCAGAACGTCATTCTCGACTTTGGCACCAACGGGGGCGTGTGGGACGAGAGCCTCGTGCGCCAGGTCATCGATGCCCTGGGGCCGGAGCGGCGCATCCTGCTCTACAACATCTACAGCCCCTCCTCCTTCGTGGACGAGTCAAACGAGGTCTACGCCAAGATCGCCGAGGAGTATCCCAACGTGTACCTGGTCGATTGGTCCTCCGTCGCCAGGGCGCACCCCGAGTATCTCAAGGCCGACCGGACGCACCCCAACATGACCGGCATGTACCCGTTCGTGGACCTGTCGGTGACGGCGTTCTCGGAGTCATAGCGAGAGCCGACGAGAAGGGCGCGCAGGCGACGGGAGGGCTACGCGACGAGAAGGGTGACCAGCTCGTGGAGGTCTCCCAGGATGATGTCCGCCCCGTGCTGGCTTGGCTGGGGCCCCACCGGCTGGCGCAGCGCGCACACGAGCGCCCCGGACGCCTTTCCGGCGCGAATGCCGATGGCGGAGTCCTCCACCACGACGGTCTCCTCGGGCGTCACGCCAAGCGCGCCCATGGCGCGCTGATAGATCTCGGGGTCTGGCTTGGGGGAGTCAACCTCATCCCCGCTGATGACGAGGTTGACAAGGGGGACGACCCCCAGCTCGTCCAGGCATGCGTCGACGCTCTCTCGCGGGGACGAGGAGCAGACGGCCGTCGCGACGCCCCATTCCCTGAGGGTGGCCATGACGTCCGCCCCCTGACGGTTCACGAGCTCGCGCCACGGCGTGGGGTGCTCGTCGGCGTAGCGCTCGTAGCCCGCGCGCAGCCGGGCGCGCCGCTCCTCGTCATCCGGAACGCAGGCGCGCCAGGCGTCGTCGTCATGCATGCCGGTCCAGTCCGGCTTGGACGTGAGGACGACCCCGTTGTCCGACAGGTACTTCAGGCGTCGACGACGATAGTAAGGCTCCGTGAAGGCCAGGACCCCATCCATGTCAAAGAGGACCGCCCTGAGCACAGCCCCTCCCTTCGTCACGAAGGCGCCGCCGCGAGAGACCCGCGGCGGCGCCGAGAGAAACGCTACACGAGGCCGACGAGCGCGAGCACGATGCCGAGCGCGAGCAGCCCGAACATGACCAGCGTCCCGGACCGACCGGACTTGAGCAGCTTGTAGCACGAGCCCACGAGTCCGAGCGGGAGGATGTACGGGCAGATCTGGTCGAGGATGTCCTGGAGCACGACCTGGGCGCCGTTGATGTCAATCGTCGCGCCGAGGGTAAGCGTCACCATCGTGGGGATCATCGCGCCGATGACCATGAGGCCCATGATGCGGGCGGCCTCGGTGACCTTCTGGAGCGTGCCGTCGCTCGAGATTCGCTCGAGGAACTTGGAGCCGCCGCTGTAGCCGATCCGGAAGCCCACGCGACGCACGATCTCGGACGGAATCACGTTGATGAGCGCGTAGAAGATGGGGCCGAGCACGTTGCCCGCCACGGCGAGCGGGGCGCCGATGCCGGCGCCGATCACGCGGAAGGTTCCCCAGAAGAACGAGTCACCGATGCCGGCGAGCGGACCCATGAGCGCCGCCTTGACCGAGGTGATGGACGTGGCGTCGTACTCCTGGGGGTCGGAGGCCTCCTGCTCCTCCATCGCGCAGGTGAGGCCGATGACGAACGGCGAGGTGGAGGTCGCGCAGTTGAAGAACTCGAGGTGGCGCTTGACGGCCGCCTTCATGGCCGCGGGGTCGTCCTTGTAGAGCTCCTTGAGCGCGGGCATCATCGTGTAGCAGTAGCCGGTGGACATCTGACGCTCGTAGTTGAAGCAGCCGAGCAGCTGGTAGTGACGCCAGAAGACGCGACGAAGGGTCTTGGGGCTGATCTTCTTCTCCGACTTGCCCGCGCCGGCGGCGGTGGCGATGGTCTTCTCGTCTGCCATGGTTAGAGCTCCTCACTGTCATCGTCGTCAACGAGCTGGCTGACGCCCTCGGTCGCAAGGGCGACGCTGGAGGCTCCCTTGCCGGCCAACATGTAGTAGATGACCGCGGCGATGGCGCCGAAGAAGGCGGCCCCGAGCGTGCTGACGCCGAGGAAGGCGGCGAGGGCAAAGCCCAGGAACAGGAACACGCCGAACTTCTTGTCCCAGGTCAGCTGAATGAGCATGGCAACGCCGAGCGCGGGCAGGATGTTGCCGGACTGGTTGAGGCCGTTCTGGACGACCTCGGGAATCTGGTCAACGAAGGAGGTGATGACGCCGGAGCCCAGCACAAAGCCCAGGAAGATGGGGACAAACTTGAAGAGGAAGTAGACCACGCCGCCGCCCCAGACGCACCAGTCGATGAGCGAGTACTTCTCCTTGTCGGCGAGGCGGTCGGCCTGGTGCGCGAAGAAGGTGTTGACGATCGGCGCCGCGATGTCGCAGAGCTGGGCGACCACGGCGATGGGCACGGCAAGCGCGAGCGTGGTCTCGTACGAGGCGCCCGTGCTGATGGAGAGAGCGGTGGCGAGGGCGGCACCCACGACCACGTTGGGCGGCGTGGTGGTGCCGATGCCGTTGAGGCCCATCCAGACGAGCTCGAGCTCGCCGCCGATGACGAGGCCCTTCATGGGGTCGCCCATGACCAGGCCCACGATCGGGCCGATGATGATGGGCCGGTCGAGCATGTGCTGACCGCCTAGTCGGGACTCGAGGTAGATCAGCGCCGAGACAAGGGCGACCAAGAATCCTTGCAGCATGACGTTCCTTTCTCCTCTTGTTGACGCGGGCGGGCGCGCCCGCGCGACTTCCTACCTGAAGGCGCGCTCGATGGCCGAGAAGTCCGCGCTCTCGAGCGTGGGGTTGGCCTGGCCAAAGACGGTGACGCCGGCGTCGTGCAGGACGCGCGCCGCGGCGAGCTCCTCGGCGGTGGTGTAGACCTGCGGAATGATCGCCACGTAGGTCTCGCCGGGCTTCTTGTTCACGCCGGCGGTGCCGATGTTCAGACGCGTGAACTTGTGCGCGTCGTCAAGCAGGTCAAAGACGCGACGGGCGTCCTCCACGGTCTGCGTGACCAGGAAGATTTTCTTGTTGTCGTTGACCGGGTTGTTGAGCGCGGCGGCGGCGTTCTCCACGGACTTGACGAAGAGCTTCACACCGGCGGGCTTTGCCAGCTTGAGGGAGTTCTTCTTGAAGCTGTCCGCCGCGGCCGCGTCGTTGGCCACGAGGATGGTCTCGGGCGCGAGGTGCGACGTCCAGGCAACGGCGACGAGCCCATGGATGAGACGGTCGTCTGCCCTGGTGAGCACGATCATGTGCGACTCCTTTCCCTGTTCTTCTCGTCTATGGCCAGCCCCGTCCTCCCGGGGCTAGAGCTCCTCGCCGTCCTCGTCATCGCCCGCCCCCGGTGCGTCCCCCTCGAGCATCGGGATGTCCGCGAGGGGAAGCATGAGCTGGGCCCGGGCGCTCGCCACCGACTGCGCGAGCGACTCGTACGTGGGCTCGTCCTCAAAGGCGAGCTCGAGCAGCAGCGGCATGTTGACGCCGCTCACGAGCAGAAAGCCGTACTCGTCCGCGAGCCTCATCGACACCTGGTTGACCGATCCGCCGGGGATGTCGGTGCACACGACGACGGGGCCGCCGTCCGCGGGCAGCTCGTCGAGGGCCGCTCGCAGCTCGCGCTCGAACTCGGTGCTCGCCACGTAGCCGTTGAGAAAGCGGACGTTGTCGGCGTCGGCCTTGAAGAAGCGGACCGCGCTGGCAAAGCCCTCGGCGAGCGTGGAGTGCGTGGCGATAAGAACCTGGCTCATGGCGCGCTCCTAGTTGAGGTGGGCGAACGAGGTGCGGTTGACCGGGCGGTAGCGCGTGTCGATCTTGGCGTTGATGCAGTTGCGGCATGCCATGATCTGCAGGGGGATCACCATGACCAGCGGGGTGAGCTCGTCGGGGACCTCCTGCTCGAAGCAGATGGACTTCTCGCCAAACTCCCCGGCGTGGTCGCCGTTGGTGATGACGAAGACGTGGTCGGTGACCTTGTTGTCCTCGTACCACTTGAGGAAGCTCGGGACGCGCTCGATGCCGGGGCCGTCCGGCGCTACGAAGAAGGAGTAGTTGTTCTCGTCGAGCGCGTAGTGCGGGCCGTGGATCATCTCCTCCAGCTCGTAGCCGCGCACCGGCTTGTGGTAGGTCTCGTTGAGCTTGAGCTCGGCCTCCTCGGCGGTGCAGGCGTTGATGCCGTAGGTGCAAACGTAGCCGCGCGTGATGGCCATGAGCTCGAAGACGTTGGCGTCGTACCAGGCGTCGGCCTGGGCGACGAAGCTGTCGTAGTCGTTAGCGAGGCGCTCGGCATCGGCGAGCTTCTGCGCGTAGGCGGCATCGTCGAGGGTGCCCAGGGCGTGGCCGGCGGCGATGGCGAGCAGGTAGCCCTCGAAGAGCGAGACCTGGTAGCCGCGCGTCTCGACGTGCACCTCCTCCTTGCCCGTGAGCAGGCGGATGGCGGAGTCGACGCTCTCGGTGACGGGGCTGTCCATGACGTCGGTGAGCGCAAGCGCGTAGAAGCCGGCCTCGTGCGCGCGGCGCATGACGTCGATGGTGGAGACGCTCGTGCCGGACTGCGAGACGCCCACGACGAGCACCTGGTCGGGACGGTAGGCGCCGCTCGTGGCGATGTCACTCTCGTCGAAGCGCGTGGGGAAGCCGGCGCTGGCCTCAACGCGCGCGTAGCGCTGCATGAGCGTGGAGATGTAGATCGAGGCGTTGTAGCTCGTGCCCGAGCCCACAAAGTAGACCCGCTTGAAGTCGTGCGTCGTCATGAGCTCGACGAACGGATCGCAGAACACCGCGCGCTCGGCGAAGGCGTTGCGCAGCGCGTGGCCGGTGTCCTTGATGTAGCCGTACATGCTGGGGTCTTCGAGCTTGGTGATCATGTCCGCTCCTTTGGTCGGCTTGTCCCTAGCAACTTTGTATATACATATTGTCTTTTTGTAATGACATTATGGGCCGAGTGGTACCTATCTATCGGTAATCGGCAGATGACGAGGTGAGCATATGTACAGACAAAACTGAAAACAGCAGCTTCTAGAGGCGGAGCCGCTGGCAGCGGGCACCGGAGCCCGACATGTTTCGACCGTTGGAATAATTCATGTCTAGACAATTACAAATAGTTTGCTACCCTCCTTGGTAAAGACGGGAGGAGGCATCGTGGCACGAGAGCCCAAGTACCGGTTGGTCGAGAAGACCGTCCACGAGATGATCGAGGACGGCACACTCAAGGTGGGGGACCAGGTCCCCACCGAGGAAGAGCTCTGTGGACGGTTTGGCTTCTCGCGCATGACGGTGAGCAAGGCCCTCAACAACCTCTCCGCGGACGGCTACATCGAGCGCATCCCCGGGCGCGGCAGCTTCGTGACCCGCCGCCACGTGAACAAGAGCCTCGCCGGCGGGGCGAGCTTCACCGAGGACATGGCAGCCATCGGCCTGAAGGCCGGCGCGCGCCTCATCTCCTATGAAGTCGTCAGCGCGGACGACGCGCCGGTGGCCGCCGAGAAGCTCGGGCTCTCGGGTGCGAACCTCATCCACCACTTCGTGCGCCTCCGCACCGGTGACGACATGCCCATAGCCATCAGCGACACCTACATCTCCGCTTCCGTGATCCCCGCGATCAGCGTGGAGTGCCTGAATGGCTCGCTCTACGACTACGTCCACTCGCTCGGCATCAGCACCTCGCACGTCGACCAGGAGCTTCGCGCGCTGCTGCCCACCGAGGAACAGAAGCGCCTGCTCGAGGCCGACGACATCGCCCTGCTCTGCTCGTCGCACGTGACCTACACCATGATCGACGGCGTCTCGGTGCCGTTCGAGTACATCAACACCTACTACAACGGGAGCGTCTACACCTACCGCCACACTATGTAGGCCTTCAGCAACGGAGGAACGCATGCGTCACGACGACCCCGGGCGGCTCGCCGCCGAGGAGGAGCTCTCTCATGCCGGAGTGAGGCCGGGGCAGGCCTCGCCCGCCTACGAGGGGGCACCCGTCATCCAGGCCGAGCGTCTGCTCACGCCCGAGGAGGAGCGCATGAGCGACCGCCTGCTGCTGCGCCGCGACCGCCCGAGTATGATGCGGACCGCAGTGGCGGTAAACGTTGGAGCGATTCTGTGCGCGCTGGCCTACGTGTTGTTCCAGGCTCCCAACAATCTCGCCACCGGCGGTGCGTCGGGCATGGCTATCGTCATCTCCACGCTCGTCCCCGCCCTGCCGAGCGACGTGGCGCTCTGGGCCGTGAACGCGGCGCTCGTGGTGGTCGGACTGATCTTCGTCGAGCGCCGCGCCGTGATCTGGAGCATCGTGGCGTCGATCCTGCTCTCGGCCTACGTGAGCGTGCTCCAGGCGCTGGTCCCCATGAGCGGGTCCTTGACGGGGGATCTCTGGATCGACCTCGTCTGCTCGCTGGTGCTCGTCGCCGCGGGCACGGGCATCGCCTACAACGCCGGCGCCTCCACGGGCGGAACCGACATCCTCGTGATGGCGCTCGCGCGACACACGAGCCTGCCCACCGGCCACGCGATCACCGTGGTCAACGCCGTGACCGCCTGCTCGGGCGTGGCGCTCTATGGGGTGCGGACGGGCGTCTACTGCATCGTGGGCCTGCTGCTGGAGACGGTCATCGTGAACGGCGTGCTCGACGATCTTAAGCAGCACAAGGTCTGCACCGTCGTCTGCCGCCAGCCCGCGCGCGTCCAGGAGTTCGTGGTGCGCCGCCTCGCGCGCACCGCCACGGTCTGGCTTGGCTATGGCGCGTACACAGGCAGGGAGCTCTCGGTCGTGATGACCGTACTGACGCGCTCGGAGGCCCTCAAGCTCGAGAAGTACTTGCGGGGGATTGACCCGGACGCGTTCGTGACCTACGTCAACACGTCGCAGATCACGGGCCATGGCTTCCGCTGGGTGTAGGATCGCGACCGATGCGTTCTTATCGGCCATAACTCCAGGAATCGCCGGGGTTGTCTGGGACGCGTCTAGGATTTCGCGCCCTTGTCCACGCGGCTTCTAGAAATCGCCGTCCTTGTTGCCGACCCTTCTAAGAAATGGGGACCTTGTCGTGAATGTGTTCGGAAATCGCGGCCCTTGTCCGCCCCGAGGGCCCTGCGGTCGCACAACCCCTCGGATTCCTAGACGCGGCCGCGACAAGGGCGGCGATTCCTAGACGCGGCCGCGGCAAGGGCGGCGATTCCTAGACGTATCCCCCAACAAGGGCGGCAAATCCTAGGACCGCGCGGGCGAGAAGGACGCGCGGTCCGGCTCACTCGTCCGTCTCGTCGTCGCCGCCAACCTCCTCGAGCACGCCGAGGGCGGCCGGCATGACCTCCTCCTGCGTGCGATGGAACGGGTAGGCCACCTTCTTGGTCTTGGGGTAGACCACCCCGCCGCGCTCCTTGAGGCGCAGCGCCGTCTTTCGTGGGACCTCCAGCCCCTGATAGACGAGTCGGCCGTTCGCGAGCGAGACGCTCTGGCACCCCAGCCGCTGCGCGCGGATGCGCACGCGGGCCCGGTCGAAGAGGTTGCGGCCGGCGAGCGGCAGCGCGCCAAAGTCCCGCTCGCACTCCTGCTGCAGCTCGTCAACCTCGGCGAGGTCCACGGCCGCCGCCAGGCGCCGGTACGCGAGCACGCGCTTGTCCACGTCGGGCAGGTACTCCTCCGCGAGGAAGAAGTCCGCCGGCAGGTTGATCGTGACCTCGGCCTGCTCCACGTCGCGCGTCTCGCCGCGCGCCTCGGCCACGGCCTCGCCGAGCATCTGCGTGAAGAGGTCAAAGCCCACGCCGGAGAGGTTGCCGTGCTGCTCGGCACCCATGAGCGAGCCCGCGCCGCGAATCTCCAGGTCGCGCATCGCGATCTTCATGCCGCTGCCCAGGTCCTGGTACTCGTTGATCGCCGTGAGGCGATCGGTGGCCTCTGGCGTGAGGGGCCGGTCTGCCGGGAACATGAAGTACGCGTAGGCCTGCGTCCGGCCGCGGCCCACGCGACCCTTGAGCTGATAGAGCTGCGCCAGGCCCAGGCGCTGGGAGTCCTCGATGATGAGCGTGTTGGTACGCGGGTTGTCGATGCCGCTCTCGATGATCGTGGTGGCCACCAGCACGTCGATCTCGTGCTCCTGGAAGCGCAGCATCACGTCCTCGACCTCGCGCGCGCTCATCTTGCCGTGCGCCACGCCAATGCGGGCCTCGGGCGCGGCCTCCGTCACGCGCGCCACCGCGTCGTCGATCGTGTGGACGCGGTTGGACACGTAGTAGACCTGTCCCTTGCGGGCAAGCTCCTCGCGGATGGCAGCGCTCACGATGTCTGGGTCCCACTCCCCCACGGTCACCTTGACCGGCAGGCGCCCCGGGGGCGGCGTCATGATGAGGCTCATGTCGCGCACCCCGCTCATGGCCATCTGCATCGTGCGCGGGATCGGCGTGGCCGAGAGCGTGAGCACGTCAACCTGCTCGCGCATGTTCTTGAGCTGCTCCTTGTGCTGCACGCCAAAGCGCTGCTCCTCGTCGATGATAACGAGGCCCAGGTCGTAGGGGTTGACGTCGGCGCTGAGCAGGCGGTGCGTGCCTATGAGCACGTCCACCGAGCCGTCCGCGAACCCCTCGAGCGCCTTGCGCTGCCGGGCGGGCGTCACAAAGCGGCTGAGCACGGCCACCTTGAGGTCAAAGGGCGCAAAGCGCGAGAAGAACGTCTCAAAGTGCTGCTGCGCCAGGATCGTGGTGGGACAGAGCACCATCACCTGCTTGGCGTCCTGGCAGCACTTGAAGGCCGCGCGCAGGGCCACCTCGGTCTTGCCAAAGCCCACGTCGCCGCAGAGCAGGCGGTCCATCGGGCGGCGGGCCTCCATGTCGGCCTTGATGTCGGCAATCGAGGAGCGCTGGTCGTGCGTGAGCTCGTAGGGGAAGCTCGCCTCCATCTCCTCCTGGACGGGCGTGTCGGCCGAGAACGCGTAGCCGGGCACGGAGCTGCGGCGCGTGTAGAGGTCCACCAGGTCGAAGGCGAGCTTCTTGGCCGAGCGGCGCGCCTTGCCGGTGGCGCGGGACCAGTCGGCGGTGTTGAGACGGGTGAGGCGCGGCGCCGAGCCATCCGGCCCCACGTAGCGCGTGATGCGGTCCACCTGCTCGAGCGGCACAAAGAGCTTGTCCTCGCCGGCGTACTCCAGCAGGAAGTAGTCCCGCTCGCGCCCCGCCACCTCCTGGCGCACGATGGCCGAGAAGAGCGCGATGCCGTGCGTGGCGTGGACCACGTAGTCGCCGGGCTTGAAGGGGAAGGTCACGCTCGTGGGGTCCACGCGGCGGGCGCGGCGACGCGACTTGGCCGTGCGGGAGGCGAGGTCGGAGACCGAGAGCACGGCCAGATGCGCCCCCGGGATCACGATGCCGGCCGGAACGGGCGCGTCGGTGAAGGTGACGCGCCCGCGCTCCAGGGACGGGACCTGGGGGTCGTTGTTCTCGGCCGCCGTCCCCAGCGACTCGACGAAGGGGATGTTCTCGTCAGAGAGGCGCAGCTCCAGGGACTCGCGCGCCCCGCGGTCCGGCACGGCAAAGATGACGGCGCAGCGGTCGTTCACGAGCTGGCGAACGCGCCCCATGAGCTTGGCGTCCGAGCCCGCGATGCCGGGCTGACGCACCTCGAGGTCCGCCGTGGACGCGCCGGAGCCCGCCCGCAGCATGGACGAGAAGGACAGGCGCTGCTGGCTGCCAAAGTCCAGCTCGCGCGGGGAGGTGTAGAGGCCGTCGAGGCTCACGCGGGCCGTGCCCGCGGCGGCGGCGAGTTCGTCGGCGGCACGCATGCAATCGTCGAAGAGGGCGCGCGGCTCGGCGAGGACCACGAGCGCGTCGGCGGCGATGTGCTCGAGCGGGCTCGCCGTGGCGCCGTAGAGCTGCGGGAGGTAGCGCTCGAGCGCGGGGGCGGCGGCGCGCTGGCGAATGAGCTCCAGGTCGGCGGCCGTCTTGGTGCTGTCCTGCGCGGCCTTGTAGAGGGCGCGCTCGGCGCGGGCCACGGTCTCGTCCGTGAGGGCCATCTCGCGGCAGGGGGAGACGGTGACCTCGGTGAGCTCGCCGATGGTCTGGCCCGTGGAGGGGACCATGCGGCGCACGCGGTCGATCTCGTCGCCAAAGAACTCTATGCGCACGGGGCTCGTGGCCTGCGCGGGAAAGACGTCCACGGCGTCGCCGTGCACGTGGAACGTGCCGGGCGCGTCCACGTCACCCGCGTCGTTGTAGCCCATGCCCACGAGCAGCGCGGGCACCTCCTCAAAGGGAACCTCCTCGCCCACCGTGAACGTGCTCGAGGCAAAGTAGCCCGAGCCCACGGGCGGCACGCGACGCAGCAGGGCGTGCGCCGACGCCACGATCACGCAGCGCTCGCCGGCGGCAAGGCGCGAGACGGAGCGGCAGCGCATGCCGATCACGGCGTCGTCCGGGGCGGTGTCGGCCCAGGGGCGGTCGCGCCGCTCCGGGTAGCGGCCCACGACGTCCTGGCCGAGCCACGCCGCAAGCGCGCGGGCCGTGCGGTCGGCGGCCTCCTCGCCGGAGACGACGAGCAGGCAGGGGCGCGGGTTTCTCGCCCAGAGCGCGGCCAGGACGAGCGGGCGCGCGGACTGGGCCACCGAGAGGCTGGCGTCCGTGCCGGCATCGAGCGCGCGCACGAGCGGCGCGAGCTCCGGGGCGGCGGTCAGCTGGCGAGAAACGCGATCGATGAGCATGGGGTACCTTTGCATGACGAGTGGCCGGCGTCCGGGCGGACGTCGGCTGCGACGGGCGGTTCTTCTCGTCCATTGTACCCGCCTCCGTCCGGAGCCGACATCCCCCCGAGATGTCCTGAAAATCGAGGCTGCGGCACGGAGGACCGCCGAAATGTCCTGAAAATCGAAGCTGCGGCACGTTTTAGAGTCTTTCACGTGCCATAGGTTCGATTTTCAGGACGCGCAACAAGCGAGGGCCCAACGGGCGGCGCGTACCAACAGAATTACTCACAACCCTTCAATACGTTGCGATATTAAATTTCTGCGTTATTATATTTTCATGCAACTGCTTATCTCTCATTTCTCGGCCCTTGAGCTGATGCGCCAACAGGAGCTGCGCCCGGCCCTGGAGCGACGTCAGCGCTGCGACGCGTTCGTCCCGGATAGCGGGCCGCGCGACGATGAGCTTCTGGACGCAATCGCCATGCCGCCGCTCGCGCGGCTCACACAGCCGATAGAGGCCCTCGTTGCCACGGAGGCGGGCCGCCGCAGGTCAAAGCTCGTCAGGACGCACGCCGCGTCCCGACCGCTGCCCGCCGGATCCGCCGTTCTCGTGGCCTCCGTCCCCGGCGTCTGCTGCGTCTCGCCCGAGCACCTCGCCGTTCAGCTGGCACCCCGGCTCTCGGAGCTCGAGCTCATCGTGCTGCTCTCGGAGCTCATGGGCGTCTACGCCATCGCGCCGGAGCTCGAGGGTAGCATGTTCCAGCGACGGTCGGCCATCACCACGCGCGAGAGGATCACGGCCCACCTCGATGCCCTGGGCTCGTTTGCTGGCGTGGCCAAGGTGCGACGCGCCCTGCGGCATGCCTGCGTGGAATCCGGATCGCCGCGGGAGACCAAACTCGCCCTGCGCCTGGGCCTCAACCCGGCTCGCGGCGGCTATGGGCTCGACGTGCTCTCGATGAACGCGCCCCTGGAGGTCAGGCGCATCCGCAACAGGATGCGCGCCGGCGTCCGCAAGCCCGACATCCTCCTGCGCGCGCCTGCCGGCGCGATGCGTAACGGACGTCCGCTGCTCGGGGCAGCAGTTGAGTACGACGGCAGAGACCACGCCTCTGAGGAGGCCCACGCGCGCGACGCGGAGCGGCACAACGAGCTGACGGCCATCGGGGTCGTGGAGTACCTCGTCACCAAGGCGCAGTACCGCGACCACGCCTACATGGACGGTCTCGTGGACCTAATCAGGCGCGACCTCGGCACCCCCGCAAAGCGGCGCACGCGCTCGGAGGCCGATCGGCTCAGGCGCCTGAGACGGCGCCTCTATCAGGAGCTGGAGTGCATTGACAGTATTCGCTGGGACGGCCTCGGCCGAGAGCGGGCCGAGGCACGGGACAACTCCGACGACTGGGACGCCGTCCCCGTGGAGGCATACGGGCTCGACTGACGGGACACGGCTCAAGGCCCTTCTCGGCAACCGTGTCCTGAAAATCGAGGCTGCGGCACGCGGAGAGTTCCAAACGTGCCGCAGCTTCGATTTTCAGGACTTTTTGGCGCCCCTCGTGCCATAGATTCGATTTTCAGGACGCGCGATGGAGCAGAGGCAGTCGCACGGCGGGGCGGCCGAGAAGGACGCCCCGCCCACGGCTACCCCAGGATTCGTCCGCTCTGCTCGGCGAGGTCGGCGAGGCGTGCGGCGGCCGCGGCAACGTCCTCGTCGGACGCGCGCCAGCTCCAGTTGCCGTCCGCGACGCCGGGCACGTTCATCCGCGCCTCGTCGCCCAGGCCCAGCACGTCCTGCAGCGGCACGATCGCCACGTCGGCGTCGCTCGTGAGCACGCGGCGCAGGATGCCGTCCGCGACCTCGCGAGCCTCCTCGCGCTCGAGGCCGTAGCGGTCCTCGCAGAAGCCCACGAGCGTCTGGTTGTCGTGCGTGCCCGTGTAGGCAACGGTCTCGGGACGCGGCACGTAGCCCTCGCGCACGTCGGAGTCGGAGAACTGCGCCACGTCCATGCCCGGGAACCCCGTGGCCGCCACGAGCGCGCGCACGGCGGGCGTGATGGCGCCCAGGTCCTCAGCGATGAACGGCAGCGGGCCAAACTGGCGCTCCGCCGCCCGGAAGAGCTCCAGCCCCGGGCCAAACGCATAGGCGCCGTCGCGCGCGGTCTTGCCCGCCGGGATGCCAAAGTAGGACATGAACCCGATGAAGTGGTCGAGGCGCACCACGTCGTAGAGCGCGAGCATCCGGCTGAAGCGCCGCAGCCACCAGCCAAAGTTCTGCTCGCGCAGGATGTCCCAGCGAAAGACGGGGTTGCCCCAGTTCTGGCCGTCCGGCGCGAAGGCGTCGCCGGGGGCGCCCGCCTCACGGCGCGCGTAGCCCCGCTCGTCCAGGTCAAAGATGTCGGGCTCGCTCCACACGTCCGCCGAGTCTGCCGAGACGAACATCGGCATGTCCCCGATGATCTTCACGCCGCGCTCGTGCGCGTAGTCCAGAAGATCGGCCCACTCGCGCTGGAACTCGTACTGCAGGCGGCGCTGCTCCTCGACCGCGTGGCGCAGCTTGGGGTCCGTCGCCAGGCGGGGCGAGTAGGTGCGGTAGGGCTCGGGCCACTCCTGCCAGGGCACCTCCTCGCCCAGCAGCCCCTTCACCGCGCGGAACGTGGCGTACGGCGTGAGCCAGTAGTCGTTCTCGTCGCAGAAGCTCAGGTAGTCCGGGTCGTTGCCGATCCGCTCCAGGCGCTTGAGCGCCTCCTCGGCCGGCAGCTCGAGAAGGTCGGCGTTGCCCGCAAAGGCGCCGAGCCCCGCATACGGCGAGCCAAAGCGGTCGGTGGGGTTGACGGGCAGGACCTGCCAGTAGCGCTGCCCCGCGGCGGCGAGCCAGTCCACGAAGCGTCGTGCGGGGGCCCCGAGCGTGCCGGGCCGACCGCCGTTGGGAACGGACGTGACGTGACAGAGCACGCCCATGCCGCGCTCGAGTGGGGCCTGGAGGCGCGTCTCGCGATGGAAGTGCAGCACCGCCGTCCCGAGCGGCCAGAGGAAGACCTCCGCCTGGCCGTGGCTCACGCGCGGCGTGACGCCGGAGACCACGTCCACCACCAGGCTCTCCCCCACGGGCACCTTGACCGTGTGGGCCTCGGAGAGGCTCGCGTTCACGAACACGCAGACCCGCTCGTCCGTGCCGGTGCGCCAGAACCCAAAGACGTCCTCGCCGGACGAGAAGGGCTCAAACTCGCCGTCAACCAGCAGGTCGGGCAGCATCTTGCGCACGGCGATCGCATTGCGGTAGATGTCGGTGCAGTCGCGTCGGCCGCCGTCCCACGGGAAGCTCGCGCGGTTGTACGGGTCACGGAAGCCCTCCACGCCGCGCTCGTCGCCGTAGTAGACGCAGGGCACGCCCGGCAGCGTCATCTGCAGCAGGGCCATCACCCACAGGCGCGCCTTCGCGAGGCTCGCCTGGTCCTCGGAGAGGCGCCAGCCCGCGCGCTCGTCCTCGGGGATGGAGTCGGGGTCGGGAGCGCCGCCCAGCACCGTGAACAGGCGCTCGCGGTCATGGCTGCCCAGCAGGTTGAGCGCGGAGTAGAAGTTGTCGCGCGGGTAGTTCTCGCGCAGCTCCTCCAGGCGCGCGGCCAGCTCGCTCGCGCCCATGTCACCGCGGATGTAGGACAGAAGCGCCGTGCGCACGGGGTAGTTCATGGTGGCGTCGAGCTCGGCGCCCTGGAAGTACTGGCGCAGCTTGCCGTAGGCCGTCTTGTGGGACGCGTCCTCCCAGACCTCGCCGATCAGCACGCCGTCCGGCTTCTCGGCCAAAAGCGCGCGCTTGATCTGCGCGATGAACTCGTCGGTGAGCTCGTCGGCCACGTCGAGGCGCCAGCCCCGCGCGCCGGAGCGCAGCCAGTGACGGATCACGCCCGCGCGCCCGCAGACGAGCTCGTGGAACGCATCGCAGTCCGAGCGCACGGACGGGAGGTTCTGATCGCCCCACCAGCCGGCGTAGGTGCCGTCGTCGTTGAAGGTGAACCAGTCGCGATACGGCGAGCGCTCGCCCTGCCAGGCGCCCGGCTCGGCGTAGGTGCCAAAGCGGTTGAAGTAGCGCGAGTCGGCGCCCACGTGGTTGAAGACGCCGTCCAGGACGATCGAGATCCCGTGCTCCTCGGCGTCCACGCAGAGGGCGCGGAAGCTCTTCTCGTCGCCCAGCAGCGGGTCGATCCGCAGGTAGTCGGCCGTGTCGTAGCGATGGTTGCTCGCCGCCTCAAAGATGGGGTTCAGGTAGAGCGTCGTGATGCCCAGGTCCTCCAGGTAGCCGAGCCGCTCGCGAATGCCCTCGAGCGTGCCCCCATAGAAGTCCCAGCACGCCACGGAGCCGTCCTCGCGGCGTCGGTAGGTCGGCGGGGTGTTCCAGTCCTCGAGCACCTCGCGCTCCGGCCCGCCCTTGCGCCGCACGGCCAGGGTGTCGGCCGCGCGCTCGCGCCAGTCCTCGCCCCGGGCAAAGCGATCGGGGAAAATCTGGTAGACGATGCCCTCGCGGTACCATCGCGGCTGCCGCGCGCGCGGCGAGAAGACCGTGATCTGGAACGACGGCGGGTCCCCGTAGGCAAAGGTCCCCTCGCCGGTGACCCAGCCCGGGCGGGCGCCGTAGCGCCACACGGCGCCGTCGCTCGCCTCGATGTCAAAGCTGTACCAGACGACGCCGGTCTCGGCCGGCTTGTATGTTGTTGTGAAGCGCAGGCCGCCCTCGTGCTCGGCGCCGTGCATCTCGATGAGTTCCTCGCCATGAGCGTCGGTCCAGACGCGCAGCGTGCAGAAGGTGACCTCGTCCTCCCACACGTCTATGCTCAGCGAAACGGTGCCGCCCAGCTGGACGGCACCGAATGGGGACCGGTACTCACGCTCCGAGGTGACGTGACGTGCTTTCAAGCGCTACCTGTCTCTCCTCTTGTTGTACCTGATGATCTCCGGGTGGAGCTCATGGTAGATGTCCATGTAGTCATTGGCCGCGCGGCGCCAGCTGAAGTCGGTGGCCATGGCCTGGAGCTGGAGCTTGCGCCAGTTCTCGGGCTCGGTCCAGAAAATCTCGCAGGCGCCGAGCAGGGTGTCGGCCATCTCGTCGGCGTTCATGTTGGCAAACGAGAAGCCCGTGCCCTCGCCGGTGAACTTGTTGTACGGTGTGACCGAGTCGCGCAGGCCGCCCGTCTCGCGCACCACGGGCAGGGTGCCGTAGCGCATGGCGATCATCTGCGACAGGCCGCACGGCTCAAACTCCGACGGCATGAGCAGCAGGTCGCCGCCCGCGTACATGCGGTGCGAGAGCGCGTTGTCAAAGGCGATGCGCGCGCACATCATGTCGCCGTACTTGGCGTCAAAGTAGCGGAACGCGTCCTCGTGGTCCTTGTCGCCGGTGCCAAGAATGGCCACCTGGACGCCGCGCTGCATGAGGTGGTCCATCGCGTAGCGCACCAGGCCCAGGCCCTTCTGGTCCGTGAGGCGGCCGATGGAGACCACGAGCGGGCGCTCCGGGTCCTGGCGCAGGCCCAGCTCCTCCTGGAGGGCGCGCTTGCACTCCGCCTTGTTCTCCAGCTCCTTGACCGTGTAGTTGGCCGGGATCATGGGGTCGGTCGCGGGGTCCCAGATGGTCTGGTCGATGCCGTTGAGGATGCCGCGCAGCACGTTCTGGCGACGGCGGAAGATGTCGTCGAGACCCTCGCCGTAGAAGGGCATCTGCAGCTCGTAGGCGTAGCTCGGGCTCACCGTGGTGAGGAAGTCCGTGTAGCAGAGGGCGCCCTTCATGTAGTTGATGGAGTCGCGGTCGCAGTAGAGCTGGTCGCGGGCGGCGGGGATGTGGGCGAGGCCCAGCACCTCCTCGAGGACCTTGTCGCTGTACTGGCCCTGGAACTTCACGTTGTGGATCGTGAAGACGGTCTTGACATTGGCGCACTGCGGGACCTGCTGGTAGAACTCGCGCAGGAAGACGCAGCAGAGCGCCGTCTGCCAGTCGTTGCAGTGCAGGACGTCGCACTCGAGCTCCGGCACCCTGGCGATGGCCTCGCAGATGGCCTTCGAGAAGAACGCGAAGCGCTCGCCGTCGTCGAAGTAGCCGTAGAGGCCGTCGCGCTTGAAGTAGGCCTCGTTGTCCACGAAGTAGAAGTCGAGGTCCTGGAGCGTGAGCTTCTCGATGCCGCAGTACTCGTTGCGCCAGGCGAGCGGCACGTAGAAGTCCGCCACGTGCTTCATCTGGTCCTTGTACTCCTGCGGGATGCTGGCGTACTTGGGCAGGATCACGGCGACGCGCGCGCCGGCGTGCTTGAGGGCGCGGGGCAGCGAGCCCGCCACGTCACCCAGGCCGCCCGTCTTGGCGAAGGGAACGGCCTCGGAGGACGCGAAGAGCACGCGCAGCTTCCTGCGCTTGGCTGTGGTTGCCATGGAACTCCCCCTCGCCTACTCGTGGGCCTTCTCGGTGATGAGGACCTCCTCGGGCGTGCCGCGCAGCTCGGTGCCAGCGGGGACCACGTTGCCGCGGTCGACGATGGCGTTCTCCACGCGGGCGCCGCTCTTGACGACGCAGCCCTGCATGACGATGGAGTTGCGGACGGTGGCGCCGGCCTCCACGACGACGTTGCGGCCCAGGATGGAGTCGCTCACGCTGCCGTAGATGCGGTCGCCCGAGGACGCCGCGGAGTTGAGCACGCGGGAGCCCACCTCAAACTTGGCCGGGGGCGTGTCGTGCGTCTTGGTCTTGACCGTGCGGTCCGCCGGGAACAGCTCGGCGGAGATGCGCGGGTCGAGGACGTCCATGTTGGCGCGGAAGTAGGCACGCTTGTTGAAGACCGGCGCGACGTAGCCGCCAAAGTCGTAGGTGCGCACGTCGACGCGGCCGTAGTCGCCGGCCATGGCCTCAAAGAGGTCGAGGTAGTCCGTCGGCGCGTACCAGTCGAACATGTCGAGCAGGAGCTGGCGGTTGATGACAAAGCAGTCGAGGAACATCGTGTCGCCGAAGTTGACGCCCTGGCGCACGCCCTGGACGCGACCGTCGATGACGTCGAAGGCCGTCACGTCGGCGTCCTTCTCGGAGGCCGTCTTGGTGAGGACGGTGATGTCGGCACCGGAGGCCTTGTGGGCCGCATAGACCTCGTCGAGGTCGATGTTGAACACGAAGTTGGCCGTCGAGCAGATCACGGCGTCGGCGTTGCTGCGCTTGAAGTAGGTCTTGTTGTGGATGAGGTCGCGCAGCAGGAAGCGGGCGCCGGTGCGCGAGGTGCCAAAGGCGGAGCCGGGCAGGATGAACAGGCCGCCGTTCTTGCGGTCGAGGTCCCAGTCCTTGCCGGAGCCCACGTGGTCGATAATCGAGCGGTAGTTGTACGGCATGACCATGCCCACGGTGCGAATCCCGCAGTTCACGAGGTTGGACAGGGCAAAGTCAACGAGGCGGTAGCGGCCGAAGTACGGCAGCGACGCCACGGGGCGGCTCTCGGTGAGCGCGCTGGACTCCTTGGCGGAGTAGTTGCAGGTGATGAGGCCGATGACCTTCTCCATGACTAGTTCTCCCCCTTTCCGACGACAACGTCGTTGCCGATGACGGCGGTGTCCTTGGTCTGGTCGACGCTGCCGACGCTGACGTTCTCCTCGACCACGGAGTTCTCGCCGAGGATCGCGCGCACGACGTTGGCGCCGTCCTTGACCACCGCGCCCGGCAGGAGCACCGAGTCGATGACGGTGGCGCGCTCGCCGACGTAGGCGTCGGTCGAGAGGATCGAGTGCTTGACGGTGCCGTAGACCTGGCAGCCGTTGGCGATCAGGGCGTCGTCGATCGTGCCGTCCTTGCCCACGAACGCGGGCGGGCGCGTGGAGGCGTTGCTCATGATCGGGAAGTCGGTGCTGAAGATGTCGAAGGCGGGGTTGGGCCCGAGGAGGTCCATGCTCGTCTCGTGGTAGCTGGAGATGGTGCCGACGTCACGCCAGAAGCCCTCGAACTTGTAGGTGAACAGGCGCTTGCCGGCGTCCAGGAGCTTGGGGATGATGTCGCCGCCGAAGTCGTGGGAGGAGTTCTGATCGTTGGCGTCCTCCTTCAGCGTGTTGACGAGAAGGTCGGCGCTGAAGATGTAGATGCCCATGGACGCGAGGTTGCTGTCCGGCTTCTTGGGCTTCTCGGAGAACTTGGTGATGCGGCCGTCCGGGTCGGCGGTCAGGATGCCGAAACGGGAGGCCTCCTCCCACGGCACCGGCATGACGGCGATCGTGAGGTCGGCGTTGTTGGCCTTGTGCGTGGCCAGCATGTCCGCGTAGTCCATGCGGTAGAGCTGGTCGCCAGAGAGGATGAGCACGTACTCCGGGTCGTTGGTCTCGATGTAGCCGAGGTTCTGCGTCACGGCGTCAGCGGTGCCCTCGTACCAGGCGCCGCCGGTCTGCGTGGCAAACGGCGGCAGGATGGCGACGCCGCCACCGCGCTCGTCGAGGTTCCAGGCCTCACCGGTGCCGATGTAGCTGTGCAGCAGGTACGGACGGTACTGCGTCAGCACGCCGACCGTGTTGATGCCCGAGTTCGCACAGTTCGACAGGGCAAAGTCGATGATGCGGAACTTGCCGCCGAACGAGACGGCGGGCTTTGCCACGTTGCTCGTCAGCGCACCGAGTCGACTGCCCTGCCCTCCGGCGAGGAGCATTGCGATGCACTCTTTCTTGCTCATACCCCCACTCCTTTCGACAACCAAATGCACGGGGGCGCGGCCCCCGGGACGTACCGCCTAAATGTGCCAGATGTCGGCCATGTACTCGCGGATAGTTCGGTCTGAGGAGAAATATCCGGCCTTGGCGGTATTGTGGAGCGCCGAGCGGTTCCACGCGCGGCGGTCGGCGTAGGCTCCGGTGAGCTCGTCGAAGGCCTGGACGTAGGCGTGGAAGTCGCGCAGGACCAGATCCGGGTCGTTGTCCACCATGAGGTAGTCGTGGATGCTCTCGAAGTTGCCCGAGAGGCGCGCGAGCGTGCCGTCGGTGAGCATGTCCACGATGCGGCCGAGACGGTCGCGGTCGCCGTTGTACATGTCCCAGGCGTAGTAGCGGCCCGAGGCGCGCAGGGACTCGACCTCGTCGGCGCGCAGGCCGAAGATCTTGATGTTCTCGGGGCCCACCAGCTCGGAGATCTCGATGTTGGCGCCGTCGAGCGTACCCAGGGTGATGGCAGCGTTCATCATGAGCTTCATGTTGGAGGTGCCGGAGGCCTCGGCGCCGGCCACGCTGATCTGCTCGGAGATCTCCGCGGCGGAGTAGATGAGCTGCGCGTTGGAGACCGCGAAGTTGGGCACGAAGGCCACCTTGATCTTGTCGCTCACGCGCTCGTCGTTGTTGATCACGTCCGCGACGGAGTTGATGAGACGGATGACCTCCTTGGCGAAGGTGTAGCTCTGGGCCGCCTTGCCGGAGAAGATGAACGCCGTCGGGCGCGGGCTGTAGCTCGGGTCAGCGAGGATGCGGTTGTAGACGTCGAGCACCTTGAAGACGTTCAGGAGCTGGCGCTTGTAGGCGTGGAAGCGCTTGACCTGCACGTCAAAGACCATGTTGGTGTCAAGCTCGACGCCCGAGACCTCCTTGATGTAGGCGGCCAGGCGCTCCTTGTCGGCCTTCTTGGCGAGCTCCATGCCGTCGAGGAAGCCCGCGTCCTGCTCGAACGGAATGAGCTTCTCGAGCTCCATCGCGTCGTCCATCCAGCCGTCGCCGATGGCCTCGGTGATGAGCTTGGAGTAGGCGGGGTTGGCCTCGGCGAGGAAGCGACGGTGCGTGACGCCGTTGGTCTTGTTGTTGAAGCGGTGCGGCATCATCTCGTAGAACTCGTGGAAGACGCTGTCCTTGAGAATCTGCGTGTGCAGCGCGGAGACGCCGTTGACCGAGTGCGAGAAGATGATCGAGAGGTTGGCCATGCGGACCTGGCCGTCCCAGAGGATCGCGGTGTTCTGCAGGACGTTGGTCCAGTTGCCCTCGTTGGGCGAGAGGTGGTTGGCCAGGTTCTCGCGGTAGCGGCGGTCGACCTCCTCGATGAACATGTAGAGGCGCGGCAGCAGGTTGCGGAAGGTGTTGATCGGCCACTTCTCGAGCGCCTCGGGCATGACCGTGTGGTTGGTGAAGGAGATGGTCTCCTTGGCCACCTTGTAGGCGAGGTCAAAGTCCACGCCCTTCTCGTCCACGAGCAGGCGCATGAGCTCGGGGCCGCACATGGCGGGATGCGTGTCGTTGGTGTGGATGCAGACGTGCTCGCCGAGGTGCTCCCAGTCCGGGCCGAACTCGCGCTCGTAGGTGCGCAGGATGGTCTGCAGGCCCGCGGAGACGAACAGGTACTCCTGCTTGAGGCGCAGCATCCGGCCGTGCTCGCCGGCGTCGTTGGGGTAGAGAATCGTGGAGATGGCCTCGACGTCGGAGCGGAACTTGTTGGCGCGCGCGTAGTCGCCGGCGTTGAAGGCGTCGAGGTCGAAGTCCTCGGTGTAGGGCTCGGCCGACCACAGGCGCAGCTTGTTCACGACCTTGCCGCCGTAGCCGATGATGGGCACGTCATAGGGCACGGCGCGGACGACCTCGCCGCCCTCCTGGGTGAACCAGAAGTGGCCGTTCTCCTCGTGGCGGACCACCTGGCCGCCAAAGCGCACGAGCACGGAGGAGCCGTCCTTGCGGGTCTCCCAGGGGAAGCCGTTGGCGAGCCAGTTGTCCGTGCGCTCCACCTGGCGGCCGCCCTCGATGTACTGGCGGAAGAGGCCATAGCGATAGCGCATGCCGTTGCCGTAGCCGGCCATGCCCTCGTGGGCCATGGAGTCGAGGAAGCACGCGGCGAGACGGCCCAGGCCACCGTTGCCCAGGCCCGGGTCGACCTCCTGGCGGCAGAGGTCGTCGAGGCTCGCGCCCATCGACTTGATGCCGTCGGCCACCATGTCGCGCACGCCGAAGTTGATCAGGTAGTTGTCGAGCAGGGGGCCGAGAAGGAACTCGAGGGAGAAGTAGTAGACCTTCTTGGCGCCCTTGGGGTGGGACTCGGGGAAGATCGCGCGGCCCTTGTTGGCGATGAGCTCGGCGAGGGCGTAGAACCGCTCGTGGTCGGCGAGCTCCTCGAAGGGGGTGCCGTAGCGCGTGAGGCAGGCCTCGCGGTACTGCTCGACGAAGTCCTGCTCGTTCTCGAAGATCGTGTTGTCAGTCAAAGCAACTCCTTGCATCAGGGCGACGCGTACTCGGGGGCGCGCGGCCGCGGCCGCGCAGGGAGGCGTCGCAGGTCCTCCCGGTTGGGGCCGCCCGAGGGCGGCCCCTGTAAGCTTACTCCGTCGAAGGCTTCTTCTTCGCGGCGGGCTTCTTTTCTGACGCACCCCTTGCAGAGGCGGTCTTCTTGGGGGCGGCCTTCTTGGCCGCCGGCTTGGCGTCCTTCTCGGCCGCCTTCTTGGTCGCGGGCTTCTTGGCGGCGGTCTTCTTGGCCGGACGGCGCAGCGTGCCGGTCTTCTTGAGGATCATGCCGCCCAGCGGCGGGACGCGCACGACGATGGACTGCTCGCGGCCGTTCCAGGGCTCGTCCTGGCACTTGATCTTGCCGGTGTTGACGACGCCGGAGCCGCCGAAGCGCTCGTTGTCGGTGTTGAAGAGCTCCTCGTAGACGCCCCACTCGGGCACGCCCATGCGGAAGTCCTCGCGCGCGTTGACGTCAAAGTTGATGAGGACGACCAGGTCCTCCTTGGGGTCGTCGCCGCGGCGGATGAAGCTGATGATGGACTGGTCGGCGTTGTCCGCGTCGATCCACTCGAAGCCCTCGGGGGCAAAGGCGCGCTGCCACAGCGTGGGGTGCTCGTTGTAGAACTTGTTGAGGTGGCGGATGAAGCGCTGCTGGTGACGGTGGGTGTCGTACTGCTCCGCGAGGAAGTACTGGATGCCCTCGTAGTAGCGCCACTCGATGAACTGGGCGATCTCGTTGCCCATGAAGTTGAGCTTGCCGCCGGGGTGCGTCATCTGGTAGAACGCGAGCGCCCTCATGCCGGCGAACTGGCGCCAGTAGTCACCGGGCATGCGCGTGATCAGCGAGCACTTGCCGTTGACCACCTCGTCGTGGGAGAGCGGCAGGATGAAGTTCTCGTTGAACTGGTACATGGACGAGAACGTGAGCATGCGGTAGTTGCCCGGGCGCCAGGGGAAGTCGGTCTGCATGTAGTGCAGGGTGTCGTTCATCCAGCCCATGTCCCACTTGAAGTGGAAGCCGAGGCCGCCGTCCTCGGGCGGATAGGTCACGAGCGGCCAGGCGGTGGACTCCTCGGCGATCATCATGACGTCGGGGTGCTCCTTGCCCATGACCGAGTTGGTCTGGCGGATGAACGCGGAGGCGTCCAGGTCCTCCTCGGTGCCCTTCTCGTTGAAGCGCTTCTGGCCCGGATCGTCAATGCCGAAGTTCATGTAGAGCATCGAGGAGACGCCGTCCATGCGAATGCCGTCGGCGTGGAAGCGCTCGGCCCAGAAGAGGGCGTTGGAGACCAGGAAGCTGCGGACCTCGCCGCGGCCGTAGTGGAACTGGTGGGTGTTCCAGTTGGGGTGGATCTTGTGCTCGTAGAGCATCCCACCGTTGAAGTTGGCGAGGCCCTCGGCGTTGGCGCAGAAGCCACCGCACACCCAGTCAAAGATCACGCCGATGCCGGCCTCGTGGCAGGCGTCGATGAAGTGCATGAACTGGTGCGGGTCGCCATAGCGCGACGTGGCGGCGTAGTAGCCGGTGGGCTGGTAGCCCCAGGAGCCGTCGAAGGGGTGCTCGTTGACGGGCATGATCTCGATGTGGGAGTAGCCCATCTCCTTGACGTAGGCCACGAGCTCGTCGGCGAGGTCGTCGTAGCTGTACACCACGCCGCGCTGCGCGGGGAACGGGTCTCCGGGACCGGGGTAGGTGCCGTCCGGGCGCGGCTCGCCCTGCGGCTCGTCGCCGTGACGACGCCAGCTGCCCAGGTGCACCTCAAAGATGTTGAGCGGCTCGGCAAACATGTCGCGCGCGCCGCGACGCTCGAGGTAGCCGCCGTCGGCCCAGGCGTAGCCGTCCAGGTCGAACGTGCGCGACGCCGTGCCGGGGACCTTCTCGGCGTAGAAGCCGTAGGGATCGGCCTTGTAGAGCTTGCGACCGTCCTCGCACTCGATGAGGTACTTGTAGAGCGCGCCCCCCTCGACGCCGGGCACGAAGCCCTCCCAGATGCCGCCGGTCTTGGTCTTCGTGAGCGGCGCGGCGCCCTCGTCCCAGCCGTTGAAGTCCCCGATGACGTGAACGCTTCGCACGTCAGGCGCCCAGACGGCAAAGTGGTAGCCATGGGTGCCGTCGTCGGTGACGGCGGGGTGTGCGCCCATCTTCTCGTAGCTCTTGTACCATTCGCCGCGAGCGAAGAGGAAGAGGTCGTCGTTGCTCAGGTAGAGAGCGCTGTCGAGAGATTCCATGTCTCACTCCTCAATGGACCGTGCACAGGACAACGCTTATTGTGGCCCTTCCGTCAACGGGGTGTCCACGAGAAGTCAGTGAGCGCGAGCAACGGGGCGGTGAGCCGGGACTCGCGGCGCGGCGACCGTCGCCCTGTGGCACAGCGGGCCGCGGATGAACGTTTTTCTCGCCAGAAGCGTCCGTCTACGGCCCGTCGCCAATGGAAGCGAGGCCGCCTCGACAGGAGCGAGACGGCCTCGGCAGGGATGGGCGGCCCCGACGGCGGGGCTGTCCGATGGGACGACCTAGTAGTTGATCGCCTGCTCCTCAAAGTAGGCGCGCGGGTGGTTGCACACCGGGCAGACCTCGGGGGCCTCGGCGCCCACGTGCAGGTGGCCGCAGTTGAGGCACTTCCAGACCTTGACGCCCTCGCGAGCGAAGACCTCGCCCTTCTCGACGCGCTCGGCCAGCTTGTTGTAGCGCTCCTCGTGGTGCTTCTCGACCTCGCCGACCATGCGGAACTTGGCCGCAATCTCGGTGAAGCCCTCGGCCTCGGCGGTCTCGGCAAAGCCCTTGTACATGTCGGTCCACTCGTAGTTCTCGCCGGCCGCGGCGTCCTTGATGTTGGTCAGGGTGTCGGGCACCTCGCCGCCGTGGAGATACTTGAACCAGAGCTTGGCGTGCTCCTTCTCGTTGCCGGAGGTCTCCGTGAAGATGTTGGAGATCTGGACGTAGCCCTCCTTCTTGGCCTTGCTCGCATAGTAGGCGTACTTGTTGGTGGCCTGGGACTCGCCGGCAAACGCGGCCTCCAGATTCTTCTTGGTCTGCGAGCTCTCAAAGTCAACGGCCATTGGAACTCCTCTCCCGTCCCCATGGGGACTGTCGCAGCCGGGCCCGATGCCCGGTTTATTGATACATTGTATCAGTTAGACGTGCCACGTGCCAGATTCCCGGCGACAGAAGCCCTCGCGGGCGAGCTCGTCCAGGAGCGCCTCCAGCTCGACGGGGTCTACCGGGCTTCTACCCGCTTTTCCCTCAACGTTTGCAAGCTCGGCCAGAATCTCGGCAAAGCCCACGCCCGCCGCCTCCCCGCGATGGGCGAGAAGAACGCGCAGCAGCTCGGCGCGCCGCTGGCGATGCGACCCCTCAAAGCGTGACTGCCGCGCATGGGAGGCCGAGCGCCTTGAGGGGTTGGGAACGGTGCGCTTGAGGTAGGCGCCGTAGTCGAGCAGGGCGTAGTACCAGGCGCGCGGGTCGTCGGCGGGGTCATGCGCGTCGGCGGGACAGGTTGCACGCAGGATGGGCACCAGCTCGCGGTCGCGCACGCCCTCCTCCCCCGGGAAGAGCTCGTGGAGCAGGACCGTGCGCACGTTGGTCTCCAGGTAAACGGAGGGCAGGTCAAACGCAAAGGCCCGGATGCCCGCCGCCGTGGCCGGCCCGATGCCGGGAAGCGCCTCGAGCGCCGCGGCCTCGGCCGGCAGCTCGCCGCCGAGCGCCGCCACGGCCTGCGCCGCGCGGTGCAGCGCAAGCGCGCGGCGGTTGTAGCCGAGGCCCTGCCACTCCTCCAGGACGTCCGCGGGCTCGGCCGCCGCGAGCGCCGTCGCCGTGGGGAAGCGCTCCAGCCAGCGCTGCCAGCGGCCGTCAACGCGCGAGGTCTGCGTCTGCTGGAGCATCACCTCGGAGATCCAGATCTCGTAGGGGTCACGGGTGCGGCGCCACGGGAGGTCACGATAGAGCTCGCGCCCGCGCTCGAGCACGAGGGCGCGGAACGCGGCAAGGTCCGCCTGGGGCGGCAGGTCCCTCTGGGCTGCCGGGGCCCTGCGCGCCGTCATGCGGGCGCCCCTCCGAGGGCACGACGGGCCTCGGCCTCGGGCACCAGCTCAAAGGTGGCGTGCGGCACCGGCGCCCGGCGCTCGACGATGAGCTGGTAGAGGGTCACGCTCGAGAAGAACCCCGCCAGCAGGCGCTCGGCGCCGCACCAGACCGACGTGTAGCGGCAGGTCTCGCGGTTGGGGCACACGATGCCGCCCGGGCCCGCGCCCCGGCAGCCCGAAAGCGCGACGGGGCCCTGCACTGCCTCGATGACCTGCAGGAGCGTTGTCGTGCGCGGGTCCACGGCAAGCCGCATCCCGCCGCTCGCCCCGCGGGTGTTGGTGACGAGGCCCGCCGCCGCAAGGTCGCGCTGGATCGAGCGGGCAAACGAGTAGGGCACGCCGCTGTCCTGCGCGGCGGCGCGCACCGAGAGGATGCCCTCGGGGCGCGTGACCAGCTCGGAGATCATGCGGAGCGCATAGTCGGTCTTTCGTGAGATGTCCATGTCCCTCCCTCTCGCAGCGTATGCGCTGTCTCTAGCCGTCCCAGTCCAGGACCGGCCACCCGCGGCGGCGCGCGCTCACCGCGAGCGTCGTGCCGGGACACACCACCCGCGCCTCTCGCGCGGTCTCGAGCAGCGGGGCGTCTGTGTGGTGGTCGGCGTAGGCGCGCTCCAGGACCCAGGCGCCCGCGCCAAGGTGGGCATCGCACCAGGCCTCGACGGCGCGGCACTTCTCGACGCCCTCCACCACCGGGCCATCGACGCGGCCGGTGTAGCGACCTCGCGCGTCGCGCTCCATGCGGGTGGCGGCAAACCCGTCCGCGCCCATCCGGCGCGCCGCGACGCTGGCGATCGGCTCAAACGTCGCGGAGACGAGCAGGACGACAAGCCCCTTCTGGTGGCACCACGTCACCTCGCGCAACGCGCTCGGCCGGTAGAGCGGCGCGAGCACCTCGTCGTGGAAGCGCGCCATGAGCGCATCGACCTCCTCGGAGGTCTGCCCGCGCAGCGCGCCAAAGACCAGCTCGCGCGCCTCGTCCTGGCGAACGGGCAGGTGCAGCTTGTAGCGGGCGCCCCACCACGCGAGGCGCGCCAGGCGCAGCGGCGACATCATGTGATGCGCGAGCAGATAGCGAGTGAAGAGCGACCCCGACTGACCGTCAATCGACGTCCCGTCAAAGTCAAAGACCGCGACGCGCGTCGGCTGTGTGTGGCTGTTGGAAGGCATGGGCGCCCCGATCTCGCGACTGGGTGACGACCATATGATAGCGCTGCAAGCGCAATTGCGGCGCGGCGAGCGGAAGGGCTGACGCTTCGCTGACACGCGTGGGACGAGAAGGGCGGCGGGCTTTGGTGCCGGTTTTCGAGCTTCTGTGCGCGAGCCCGTGGAAACTCGTACACTCGATGACTGGCTAGTTCGATAGTTTTTCTCGCCACCTGCAAATATGTTGTTTTGAACTTATCGAGTGCACGAGAAGCGGCGCGACCCACCGCTTTGGGTCGCGCCGCCTGATGACAAGCGTCTCGGGCCGGTTAGCCGTTTCGACGACGCAGGGCCCCGGCGACCCCGAGCGCAACCGTGCCGATAACCGCGCTCGCAACAAGGGGCGCCGCGAACGTGACGTCGGAGGTCTTGGCGAGCCCGTCGGTTTTCTCGGCGGCAGACTCCGTCTGTTCGGGCCGGCGCTCAGGCTCGGGCTCGGGCTCGGGCTGCTGCCCAGACCCATCCGAGACCCGCTCCCACTTGGCGTAGAGCGTCAGGTCCGCCGTCACCGGCGTCTCAAAATCGTACGGCTCCGCCGCGTATTGACCATCCGCCGCCTCATACCAACCGAGGAACTTCCAGCCGTCGGCCGCGGGGTCTTCCGTGGGGCGTGCGACCGGCTCGTTGTGCGCAACGGTGACAGCGGCGTTGTCCGTGTTCTCCCAGCAGTCGTCAAAGGTGACGGTGTGCTGGATCCTCTCGACCTTGGAGCCGGCCTCCTCGGCAAAGTCCTCGGCGGCGGCAGAACCGAGAAGAGCCACAGTGATCGCGACCATCGACAACCTTGTAGCTGCCGCCGTTGGCCAGAGCCTCACTCTCGGTGGGATAGACGTCGTAAGTGCCGTCCTCGCACGCAACGACCGCTGCGTCCCCTGCGAGGTAGGGCCTCATGCTCGCATCCGAGAAGGAACCGCCGGTCACGGCAACGGAGACGGGCGTGTCCGCGGGACGATCAGGGTTGACGAGCTCCTGGATCGCGCTGCCCCTGCTCGCTCACGAAGGTGCCACCCGTCACGTTGACCGCAACTCGCGATCGACGTAGCCGCCGTCGATGTAGATCGCGGCACCCGTCTCGACGATGCCGCCGCTCGAGGGGATGCCCTCGGGGTCGTTGGCGCCGCGCGCGTGAATCTGGGTGTCACCGCCGATGCTGAGCGTGCCGCCCTTGAGGCCGATGCCCGTGCCCGCGGTGATGGTCGTGTCGTTGATGGTGAGCGTGCTGTCAGCGGGCGGGAAGTAGATGCCCATGACGTCATCGGGGACGGTAAGGGTGCAGCCATCCAGCGTAACGGCGTTTTTGGTGTTGAGGCCCTGAACGATGACGCCGGCGTTGCCGTTGTGCTCCATCGAGAGGTCAACGTTGTCAAGCGTGAGGGCTACGTTGGAGACCTCAACGGCATTGCCCTCGCTGTTAACGAGGTAGATGCCCACAACCGCCGCTTTCTCAGGACGTCGAAGTGGAAACGATGCTGCCGTTCGTGAAGGTGACGTCAACGTTGCTGAACGCCCACACGCGCCGCGCAGGCCGCAGAGGTCTCGTAGGTATGCCCGTTGAGGTCGATCACGAAGGTTCCTGGGTGTCGACGCGCATCGGCTCGTCGCCGCTGTAGTCGTTGAGGAGAACGATGGACGTGCCGTCGTCCGCGTTCTTGGTGGCGGCATACGCCGTCCCGTAGATGAAGGGCTTGCCGTCAACGGTCGCCCTGAAGCCGCCGTTGGTAACGAGCGCCTCGTTCTGGGCGGTGTCCGCCATGCGCGCGTTGCCCAGCTCGACGCCGGCGGCAGAGGGCTCAAGGCTGATGTTCGCAGGCTGATAGTCCAGCGTGATGTCGCCAAACTCGGAGGAGGTCACGTACAGGCCGGAGCGCGCGCCCGTCAGGCTCGCCTGCCCGCCGGTGTTCTTGATCGTCACCGTGCCCGAGCCGTGGTCGCCCTGCTCGACGCTGATCGCATAGTCGTCCTGCGAGATGACGGAGTGACCATTCAGGTCGATTGTCGCCGACCCGCTCACCTTTGCGGCGACCGATCCGCTCACGTCCTGGCGCAGAACGAGCGTGTCCCCGTCGGCAAGGGACGAGGCGGCAGACGCGACGGTCTCGAACAGGACCACGGTACCGTCGCTCTTGATGACCTCTGCCGCGGCGCTATCCTCCGTCAAGGTGTTCTTGACGATCCAAACGTCGCCCTGCTGGACGCACTCCTTGCCCTCGGGGAGGGATTCCTCGGAAATCTTATTGGAGAAGTGGCTGGTGAGAACCGCGTTCGACGGGATGGAGCCCGAGATGCCGCCAATGGTGCCGCCGACGAGGTTGAGCGTGGGGCTGGGAACCGGGTTGCTGTCGCTGATGCTGATGGTGCCACTGACCGTAGGAGCTTCGTAGTTGCCGGCAGTGCCGACCGTCAGGCTCGGGCTGCCGCCAACAATCGTGATCGCGGGTTCGCCGCCCGTTGCCGTGATGGTTCCGCCGCAATCGTGACAATGGGGGTATACTGCAGCGAAAGCGGGAGAGGCGCCGAGATTGCTCCTCCGGTCATTTCGAAGGTAACCGAGCCGCCGGTCGCAAGCTTAACCGCAGGCTTGCTCTCATTCGTGTGGGAGATCGTCCCCCCTTCAAGGCGAAGAGACGAGCCGCGCCTGCTCGTGGAAATCACGGAGCTGTCAGTGGAGCCGGCAATCTCTCCCCCGCTCTCAGAGCTCCGCACCGTCAGGCTGCCGCCGTCGAGCTGGATGTAGTTGCCCTCGACCTTCCACGTTTGGCCCGCAAGATCGAGCACGATGTTCTTGCCGACATCCACCTTGACTCTCTTGCTCGTGGAGATATCAGCCTCCAGCCGAATGACTTGCTCCGTGCCATTGGTCGGGGCACCCTCGATCGCGGTGATGAGCCCCTCCCCGGTGGAAACAACAGTTTCTGCGGCGAACGCGGGTCTCGGCGCAAGACCAAGCGTGACCACGAGCGTCGCCATCACGAGCGTCGCGAGGCCGATCAACCCCCTCTTTCTCTCCATCGCTGGCATCCTTCCTCAATTACGGACAGACTCCTGCCGTCTTCTGATAAAGAACCAGCTTAAAAATAACCCCCCCCCCGTACCTTTTTCAAGTTTCCTAATGTCAAGAATCCGCAAACGACGCTCGCGGCTCGTTGGGGCGCAAATCAGGGTGGTAACGGCAACAAAAAAGGGGGGCCCTCTCGGACCCCCAATGCAATCAATGGCGGGATGTAAGGGACTCGAACCCTCGACCTCCGACGTGACAGGCCGGCGCTCTAACCAGCTGAGCTAACACCCCGTGCGCCTTGCGCGGGAGCTATTCTCTCATAGCTCCCGCCGCGTGGCAAGGCCCAATCTCAAAAAAGTTTGGGGCCAACTCCCGAGCTGCCTCGCGCCCACAAATCCTACGCAAGCGCGACGTCGGTGACGGACCCGGCCGCATCCGTCACGCGCAGCGTCGTCCCGTCCAGCTCCACGGAGGCAATCTCGCCGGACCCGCTCACGGGCTCGCCGTCCGGGCCCACCACGTAGGTCACCCCGCTCAGGTGGCCGCCGATCACGTAGCTCACCACGTCCCAGCCCTCGTCGCGGTTCTCGGGGATGAGCAGCGTGACAGTCGAGCGCTGCGTGGCCACGGGCGTGCCCTCCACCTGCAGGATCACGTCCCCGACCGAGTTCACGAGGCCCCAGGTCCCGTCCTCGGCGCGCGCGAGGCCATAGGTCTCCCCGCCGTAGCTCACCGTGCCGTCGGTCCCCACCTGCTCCTGCCCCGCATCATGCTCCTGCTGCTCCTGCCGGGCCTGCAGCTCGGACTCCGTCGGGCGCAGGGTCTGCTCCTGGGCCGCCGGCTCGTCCTGAGCGGCCGGGAAGAGCCACGAGTTCACGAGGGTCCCCAGCACAAAGACGGACCGCCAGCACCAGGACCGCCGCCACGACGAGAAGGACGATGTTGAGCGCGCTCCTGCGCGGCCCGCCCTGCGGCGCGCGAGCCTCCGGGTGACGCTCGGCGTAGCGGCGCTCGGCGTTCTTGCGCGCGTGGCCAGCGGCCTCGGCGGCGTTCTTGCGCGTGGTGACGCGCGCGCCCTGCCCCGCGCCGATGGTCGAGATCTGGTCGGACTCGCTCGCGAGGCCCGTCTGCGGCCGCCGTGGACGACGGGCCGCCGGGCGGGCGCCGCCCGCGGCATGGGTTGGCGCGTGGCTCGCGCGACGCGTGGGCCGGACGTTCTTCTCGTCCCTGAAAGACATGTGCGTGTCCCCCGATCGACTGACCTTGCGCTAGACCTCGCGGCGCTCCTCGATGGCGCGCCCGAGGGTCACCTCGTCAGCGTACTCCAAGTCGCCACCCACGGGCAGCCCGCTCGCCAGACGCGAGACGCGCACGCCGAGCGGTCGGATCGTGCGGGCGAGGTAGGTGGCCGTGGTCTCTCCCTCGACGTCCGGGTTGGTGGCGAGAATGACCTCGCTGACCTCGCCGCTTGCCAGGCGCGCCAGCAGCTCGCGCACGTGGAGCTGCTCGGGGCCAATCTTGTCCATGGGGCTGATGACGCCGCCCAGGACGTGATAGAGCCCGTGGTAGCTGCCCGTGCGCTCGACGGCGCTCACGTCGCGCGGCTCGGAGACCACGCAGATCTGCGCCCGGTCGCGCGAGGCGTCGGCGCAGACGTCGCAGGTCTCGCGCGTGGCGTACGAGAAGCACACCGGGCAGAAGTGCACCTGCTGCTTGACCTCCAGGATGGCCTGCGCGAGGCGACGTGCCTGATCGACGTCGGCCTCGAGCAGGTAGTAGGCGATTCGCTGGGCCGACTTGGGCCCGATTCCCGGCAGGCGCCCCAGCTCGTCGAGCAGTCGCTGGAGCGCACGGCCGTCATTGATGGCTGCGTCCATGGAAGGACCGGCGGCCTAGAAGAGGCCCGGGATGTTGAGACCGCCGGTCACGGCGCCGATCTGCTGGCTGGCGGCCTGCTCGGCGGACTGGAGCACGTCGTTCACCGCGGCGAGGATCATGTCCTGCAGCATCTCGACGTCCGCCGGGTCAACGGCGTCCGGGTCGATCGTGAGCGAGGTCAGGCGCAGGTCGCCCGTCGCGGTGACCTTGACGGCCCCGCCGCCGGCGCTCGCCGAGACCTCCGTGGCAGCCGCCTTCTGCTGCGCCGCCAGAAGCTGCTCCTGCATCTTGCGGGCCTGGGCCATCATCTGGTTGCGGTTCATGCCGCCCATGTTGAATCCCTTGGACATGCTGGTTCCTTTCGTCGTGATCGTCTGGCGAGAAGTGCGCGGGCTCGGGGCCCGGTGGTGCGTCAGTCGTCGGCGTCGTCCGCGTCATCGACGGGCTCGTCGACAAAGCCGGGGTCCGCCGACGCCTCCTCGTAGGAGAGCTCCGCGGCCGCCTCCTCGTCCGACGTGGAGGCGGCAGACTCTACGCTCACCGAGAGGGGCTGGCCGAACGCGGCCGCGAGCTGCGCCGCGATGTCGGCGAACTCGGGGGTGAGGTCCTGCTGGGCCCCGCTGGGCTCGGCGCTCGGGAAGGCCGTCAGCACGCTCGTGGCCGCGGGGGGCTCCGCCGGCGCCACGGGGGCCGGCTCGGGCTCGGCGGGCTCCGCGTGAGGGGCGAGGTCGTCGTAGGGGACGGGGTCGGGCGCGGGGGCGTCCCAGGGCATCGGGTAGGCGGGCTCCTCGGTCGGCCCCGGCATCGACGCCGGGGCGGGCGCGGGACGAGACGGCTCCGGGGCAGGGGCAGGGGCAGGGGCGGGCTCCGGGGCAGGCGCAGGGGCCGGACGCGGCGCGGGCGCGGGGCGCTCGGCGCGCGAGATGGCCTGGTTGGCGAGGCTCGACTCGACGTAGAGCACCTGGCGCGGGCCAAAGGCCATGGTCACCACCGGGTCCACGCTCGCGCGAACGTCCGCGCGCTCGAGCATCTTGGCCGCGAAGTGCGAGCCCTTGGGGAGCGAGACCGTGAGCCGCTCGCCGTCGTCGGAGACCGCCGTGGAGGAGAGCAGCAGCGACCCCTTAGCCGGCACCTGCTTCACGAGCTGGTCCACGACCTGCTTCCACGTGCGCTGAAGGTCGCCGTTGGTGCGGCCTCCGCCGGAAGGGGACCCAAGGCCCCCGTCCTTCTCGGCACGTCCCGTTGGTTTGGGTTCAGAAACCGGCTCCCGCACGGGCACCGCGACGGCGCCCTTTTCCTCGACAGGCTTTTGAGCTGCAGAAACGCTGGCCGTCGGCTGGGAGGCCGGCTCGGGGACGAACCCAAACCCACTTTGCGGCGTGGACTCGGGCTCGGGTTCGGGAGCGGAGGCGGGGGCGGACTCGACGACCGGCGCGGCGGCGCGGGCATGCGCGGGGGCAGAGAGGGTGGCCACCTGGCGCTCGAGGTCGGCCACGCGCTCGGCGAGGGCCTCGAGCGTGAGGTCGGACTCGGGCCGTGCCACGCGGGTGAGGGCGATCTCCAGAACGAGGCGCTGGTTGGTGGCCGTGCGCATCTCGGTCGAGGCGTCGCCCAGGATGGTGAGCACGCGGGCCACGCGGTCGGCCGAGCCAAACGCCGCGGCCTCCGCGCGCAGGGCCTCCAGCTCGTCCCCGGTGGCGTCCACCACGTCGTTGGCGCTCGGCACCGCGGCGACCACGTAGACGTCGCGCAGGTGGGCTGCCAGCTCGCGCGTGAAGCGCAGCAGGTCACGCCCGGCGTCGGCGAGCGTGCCCACCTCGCCAAAGAGCGCGGGCACGTCCCGGCGGGCCATCGCGCGCGCCACCTCGCCCAGCACCGAGCCGGAGACCTCGCCGAGCAGGTCCTGGGCGGCCTCCAGGCTCACGTTGCCGGCGCCAAACACGGAGAGCTGCTCGAGCGTGGTGAGCGCGTCGCGCATGCCGCCGCGCGCATGGCGCACGATCAGCTCGAGCGCGGCCTCGTCGTAGGAGAAGCCCTCCTGCGCGCAGACGTAGGCCAGGTGCGCCTGCATCTCGTCGTTGCCGATGGCGTGGAAGTCAAAGCGCTGCACACGCGAGAGAATCGTGGGCAGGATCTTCTGCGGGTCGGTGGTGCACATCACAAAGACAACATGCTCGGGCGGCTCCTCGAGCGTCTTGAGCAGCGCGTTGAACGCCGCCGGCGTGAGCATGTGGACCTCGTCGATGATGTAGACCTTCGCGCGGCCCCGGACCGGCGCGTAGCCCACGCGCCCGATGATCTCCTCGCGGACGTTGTCCACGCCGGTGCGCGAGGCGGCGTCCAGCTCGATGACGTCCGGGTGCTCCCCCGCCGCGATGAGGCGGCACTGCTCGCAGCTGCCGTCGGGCAGCGCGGCCGGGCCCCTCTCGCACATGAGCGCCTTGGCCAGGATGCGGGCCATGGTGGTCTTGCCCGTGCCGCGCGGGCCGCAGAAGAGGTAGGCGTGGCTGGTCCGGCCCTCCAGCACGGCGCGCTTGAGGGTCTCGACCACGTGCGACTGGCCAACGACCTGCTCAAACGTCTGCGGGCGATACTTGGTGTAGAGCGATTCCATGCGGCCTCCGGGCACGTCGGCTTCCGAGGTTCCAGTATACCCGCGAGGGCGGCGGCACGGGCGACGGCCACAGGTTCTTCTCGGCCGCACCGGCACGCGGAATCGACGGTTTCCGGTAACGCACGATTCAGCGGGGCGAGAAGAACGCACAATCGAAAGACTCTGGGGACTGCGCGACGTTTGGGCGCCATCCGGACGGTTTTTATCGGTTGCGTATTCTGCCGGGTCGCGCGGGACACGCGCAGTCGCACGTTACCGGTAATCGTCGGCTTTGCATGGGGCCGCCCCGCCGTGCGGGCGGAACCAGGCGAGAAGGTCGGCCGCCGCGCCGGCCGGCACGTCGCGCAGGTCGAGCCCGTCGGAGCCGCTCGCCGCCGTGCGCACGGAGAGGCTCGCCACGCCCGCGCGCCGCTGGAACGGGCTCGCCGAGACCTGCATCCGCTGCAGGTGCGAGCGCGGCGCGACGGCGGTCCTGCGCGTGAGGCCTCCGGAAACCAGCACCAGCTCGCAGGCCGTGTGACCGTAGCGCGCGCCCCGCCAGGCGAGAAGGGCGTCGGCGACGAGGACCGCCAGGAAGAGCACGCTCAGCGCCCCCGCCGCCGCAAGCAGCGGGCCAACCAGCCAGCCGGCATGGGCGAGCAGACCGGAGACCCCGAACAGCCAGTGAAACCCAATGAAGGCGCCCAGCGCAAGCGGCCACCAGAGCGCGGCGCGCACCACGGCGCGCCGGCCCGCGACGGGGCCCAGGCGCCCGAGCTCCACGTCGTCGAGCACGCCCGCGTATGCCGGCAGGACCTCGGCGAGAAAGGCGTCCAGCTCGTCCCGCCTCACGAAGGGGTGGAGCAGCACGCTGCCCGCCGGCTCGCCGCCCGCCTCGCCCGGCTCGGCGACCACCCAGGCGCTCACCTCCGCGTAGCCTATGGCCCGACGAATCAGGCCCTGGGTCACGGTCAGGTATTGGACGCGCCCGGCAGCGAGCGTGCGCGACGAGCGGGAGACGAGGCCGTGCTCCACCACCACGCGGTCGGCATAGCGCTCCACGCGATAGCCCGCGTAGCGCACGAGGTTGGTCACGAACGAAACGAGCGCGCCCAGCACGACGACGGCGAGCGCGAAGGCCGACACCACCGGAAGGATCGCGGGCGTCATCGCGGCCATGAGCTGGTCGCCCGTGCCCGCTATGTCGAGCAGGCCCCACTCGATGAGCTGGTTCAGGCCGTTGACGAGCAGGATCACGAGGGCAAGAGCCTGACTGGCGGCGTTCGTCCGCGAGGCCGCCGCGAGCGCGAGGCGACGACCCGTGAGCGAGAACGTGGCGAGCGGGCGCTCCTCGGACCGGGGCCCGGCGGAGCCCGCGGGCGCGTCGTCCTTCTCGTCCCCCGGCGCCTCAAGGGTCCGCTTGCGGCGGAAGAGCTCCGCGCGCAGGGCCTCGGCCTCGCCGGCGCGCAGACCGCGCACCTTGGAGGCGTCCCCCTCGGAGGTGGCCGCACCCGTGTCCAGGTCCAGCGTCACGAGCCCGACGAGACGCTCGAGCAGGGCGGAGTTCATCGAGACGGTGTGGACGTGCTCATAGGGGATCGTGAGGCGACGGCGATTGAGCAGGCCCCAGCGCACGACGAGGCCGTCGTCGGCGAGCTCCCACGTGCGGGCGCGCCAGGCGACGAAGCTGAGCAGCAGACACGCGGCGAAGATCGCGACGGCTGCTGCGGCAAGCGTGGCCAGCACGCTGACGTCTCCCGCAAAGAAGTCCCCCGCCAGGCCAAACGCCACGAGCGCCACCAGGCCGGAGGTCATCTTGAGGGCCTCGACGAGCACGGAGAGGGGGTTGGCGCGGTGCGTGCCGACCAGCGCGGCGGGCGCGGCGTCGTCGGCGCGCTCAAAGAGCGAGCGCTCCGGGACGGCGAGCCGCTCGACCTCTCGGACGAGGTCCTTCTCGCCTGCCGGCGCGCCCGGGACGGGGGGTCGGCCGTCCCTCTCGCCCGACGCGACGCTCACACGTCCTCCTTGGCGAGGCGCGCGAGCTCGGCCACGCGGTCACGCAACGCGGCCGCCTCGTCTTCGGCGAGCCCCGGAATCTCGAAGCTCTCCCCCGCCGTGGAGACGGTCACGCTCGCAAGGCCGTGCGCGCGCAGGATGGGGCCCTGCTTGGTCTGCACGTGCTGGACGCGCACGAGCGGCACGAGCACGCGCTTCTTCACAAAGACGCCGTGGTAGAGGTCCACGTCGGTCGGCGTGACGTCGTAGCGCCAGGTGGCCATCTCGACGCGCGGCGAAACGAGCAGGTCACCCACGCACACCAGCTCGACGACGCCCGCGACGAGATAGACCCAGAAGACGTCACCGCCGAGGTGGCGCACGATCGCCCAGGCCGCGACGGCGAGCAGCGCGACCACCGCGATGCCAATGGCGTCCGAGACGTACCATACGCGCAGCATGCGCGGGTCGAGGCGATGGGCGGGCAGCTCGCTCACGGGGGCTCCTTAGGGTCGCGGGCACCTGGCCATTATTGCACGGACCCCCCGCTTGTGAATTCACGTGTGGGCCGTTCTGCGCGCCAAAACGAGAATCGCCCCGCTCGTGAATTCACGGGCGGGAGCGAGGATCCGCGCGTCGGGCGTCGCGGCACCAAAAAAGCGCGCTCGGTGGGATCGGGTGCCCGCCAGAGGCCCCTTATGGCTGCTGCCTCCCGGCCCTGACCAGGTTCGAGGTGTGACGTCACCCGAGCCCGCCGAACGCGCTCGCGGAACACTCTAGCAAAGTCGGGCCGGACGCGCCACGCACGCGCTACCCTTGTCCAAACGTCGCTCACAAGGAGGCCGCCATGATCAACCGGTTCTGCAGAAAGCCGCTCTGGGAGTGCAACGACGAGCTCGTGCGCGTGGCACAGGGCTCCCAGCCCGCCGACCTCGTGATCCGGCACGCCAACCTGGTGAGCGTGGCCACCCACGAGATCCTGCCGGACGCCGACATCGCCGTGGCCTGCGGGCGCGTGGCCTACCTGGGCCTGGACGGGCACACGGCCGAGCACTGCATCGGGCCCGACACGCTCGTGGTGGACGCGACCGGGCTCTACGCGGCGCCCGGCCTCATGGACAGCCACATCCACGTGGAGAGCGCCATGGTCGGCGTGGCCGAGTACGCGCGCGCCGTGGTCCCGCACGGCACCACGGGCATCTTCTGCGACCCGCACGAGGTGGGCAACGTGGCCGGCATGCCCGGCGTGCGCGAGATGTTCGAGGACGCGCGCCGCGTGCCGCTCAAGGCCATGATGACGCCGCCCTCCTGCGTGCCGGCCGTGACGGGCGTGGAGGACACCGGCGCCGAGGTCACCGCCGCGGACATCGCGGACAGCATGACCTGGGACAACGTGGTCGCGCTCGGTGAGATGATGAACTTCCCCGGCATTCTGGCCGGCGAGAAGAACGCGCTGGACGAGGTGCGCGAGACCCTGCGCGCCGACCGCGTGGTGACCGGCCACTTCCCCTCGCCGGACCGCGACCGCGCGCTCAACGCCTACGTGGCCGCCGGGGTCTCGTCCTGCCACGAGTCCGGCACCTTTGACGAGGTGCTGGCAAAGCTGCGCCTGGGCATGTGGGTCCAGCTGCGCCAGGGGTCCGCCTGGCTCAACCTGCCCGGCTACCTGCCCCAGCTCGTGGCCTCGGGCGTTGACCTGCGCCACTGCCTGCTCTGCTCCGACGACAACCACCCGCACACGCTCGTGGACGAGGGCCACATGGACCGCATCCTGCGCACGGCCGTGGAGCTGGGGCTCGATCCGGTGACCGCGCTCCAGATGGCCACGATCAACTGCGCCGAGTACTTTGGCCTCGCGCACGACCTGGGCTCAATCACGCCCGGCAAGTGCGCGGACATCGTGCTGCTGGAGGACCTGGAGGGCTTCCGCGCGCGCAGGGTCTTCATCGACGGCGAGCTCGTGGCCGAGGACGGCCGCGCGCTCTTCTCGGTGGAGCCCCATGCCTGGCCGGACTGGATGACCCACACCATGAGGCTGGGCCTCGAGCCCACGGCCGAGACGTTCCGCATCCCCGTTGACCTGCCGGACGGCACCGCCCGCGTGCGCGCCATGCAGATCGACCCCGGCGACACCCTCACGCGCAACGTGACCGTGGAGGTGCCGGTGGCGGGCGGCGCGCTTATGGCCGACCCCGCGCACGACGTCCTCAAGGTGGCCGTCTTTGACCGGCACCACGGCGCGGCGGGCACGCACGCCTTTGGCTTTGTCACGGGCTTTGGCATCCACGGCGCGCTCGCGCAGACCGTCTCCCATGACGCGCACAACCTGCTCGTGATGGGCGACAACGACGAGGACATGGCGCTGGCGGCCCGCACGCTCGCGGAGTGCGGCGGCGGCGAGGTAGCCGTGGCGGACGGACGCGTGCTGGCCCTCGTTGAGCTGCCCGTCTGCGGCCTCATGAGCACGGAGCGCGTGGAGGTCGTGGCCCAGAAGGTCGGCGCGGCGAGAAGGGCCTGGGAGCAGATGGGCTGCACGATGCCCTCGCCGTTCATGACGATGGGCGTGATGTCGCTCGCCTGCGTGCCGGAGCTGCGCCTCACCAACCGGGGCTACGTGAACTGCCTCACCTTTGAGATGGAGCCGCTGCTGGCCTAAAAGGGGTCTGACCCCTTTTAGGCAAGCCTCTCCTTGAGGAAGCGGCCGAGCTCGCGGAAGCGGTTCTCGCTCATGGCCGTGCGCGGCACGTAGACGTAGCGCCGACGCCCAAAGCCCGCGACCACGCAGTCGGCGTTCTGGTGAACGGTGCGGAGGTCGGAGAGGGCAAAGTCGCCGATCGGCCCGTCCTCGTTCTCCACGTGCACGCTGTCCTCGCAGACCACGACGTGGCACGCCTCGCTGTCCGACAGCGCGGCGAGCGTGGTGTGGCGCGCGTAGGCCCTCTGCAGGCGATCCCAGCGCGACGTCGCGATGACGAGCGCCAGCGAGACCGCAAAGACCGCGATCATGAGCACCATGGCCCGGTCGTCAACGAGCGTGACGATGACCAGCGCGAGCAGCGCCACGAACGACGCCGCGGTGAGCGCGCCCCGCATGCGGTGGCCGATCGTCTCCGCCCCGCGCGTGAGCGCGAGCTCGTTGCACTCGAAGGTTGCCGCAAAGAGCGGCTTCCCAAACCTGCGGTCGTCAAAGCGGGCGGGCTCCGCCCCCTGGCGAGCGGCCGTCGCCCGCGCGCCCTTTCGTGCCTTTGCCATGATGCTCCTTCGGTGCTCCCTCGTCGTGTCCACCCGACAAATCCTAGCGCATATGGAGGAGTTGTCGGCGAGATGTGCTCCGGCGGTGAAAGCGACCGTTCGCCGGAGCCGCATGGTCTCGGGCGGCGCGATGGGGAATGATACTCATGCGCAGGGAGCGCGCGCCCGTCGAGAGCAGATCGCGTGCGCGCGCACTGTAGAGCCTAGAGCTTGGCAGCTGCCAAAGTGGAGGCCCCCGGGACACGTCCCGCGGGCCTCCGTCCATGTGCAGCTCGTCTTTTCTGTCGTCGGGCGCGAGGGGCGCTGGCTAGACCTCGCCCCAGACCACGGCCTCGTACGGTCGCAGCGCGCCCCCGGTGAGGAGCTCACCTACGTCATTCGCGTTCGCAACATAGACGGCGAGGCGCTGATCCTGGACCATAGCTACTTCCGCACGGCCTCGGTCCCGGGCATCACCGTGGAGGTGGCGCGGCGCTCCATCTACGACCACATCGAGGGGCACCTGGGCATCACCATCGCCATGAGCAAGCGCACCATCACCGTGGAGCGCGCGACCGAGCAGGACAACGAGCTGCTCGACCTCGACGGCATAGACTGCCTGGCCGTCATCACGAGCCAGACCTTTGACGCGCAGGGCATCCTCATCGAGCGCACGCAGTCGCGCCACCGTCCGGACCACTTCTGCTTCCGCGACACCGCCGTGCGCCATCACGTGTGAGACAAATGAACCCGCGTCTTTGTCTCGCGCTATACTGTCGGCGTTCTTCTCGCCAGACCGAAGGAGTCCCCCATGGCCCTCATCAGCGTTGACTACTTCTCCTCCTGCCTCATGCGCACCACCACGCTCGAGGTCATCCTGCCCGTTGACGACCAGGGCGCGGCATACGCCACCGACTCCGCGATGCGCCACGCCGGCGGCACGCTCGAGGCCGAGATGCGCACCTGGGAGGAGCGCCCCTACCCGCCCAGGAAGGCGCCGTACAAGACGCTCTTCCTGCTGCACGGCATCTCGGGCAACCACGCGGACTGGATCAGCGAGACCCGCATTCGCAACTGGGCGGAGAGCCACGGCATCGCGGTGGTGATGCCGTCCGGCTACAACGCGTTCTACCTGGACCAGCCCGAGGTCCACAACTACTACGGCCGCTTTGTGGGCCAGGAGCTCGTCGAGGTGGCGCGGCGCATGTTCCCGCTCTCGGAGCGCCGCGAGGACACGTTCATCGGCGGCATCTCCATGGGCGCCTACGGCGCGCTGCGCAACGGCCTCAAGTACTGCGAGACGTTCGGCTCGATCGTGGCGCTGTCCTCGGCCATGATCATCAACAGCTTTGACCAGGTCATCTCGTCGGACGGGCTCTTCTTCCTCTCGCGCGACTTCCTGGAGCACACCTTTGGCGACCTCAACCGCGTCCAGGGCTCCGACAAGGACCCGGCGCGCCTGGCGGCTGACCTCGTCTACTGCGACCGCCCGCGCCCGCGCATCTTCATGACGTGCGGCAACCAGGACCCGCTCGCCGAAGCCAACCGGATGCTTGCAGGACGCATGCGCGACACGGGGCTTGACGTCACCTATCATGAGATGAACGGTGGTCACGACTGGGACTTCTGGAACGCCGCTCTGCCCGAGGCGCTGAACTGGCTGCTGTAGGGCGAGCCGCGGGCGCCGGGGTGCCAGCCCATCCGATCCCACGGGGAGGGACGCGCGAATGGCACTGCTCAGAGTGGACTTCTACTCCCACTACCTTGAGCGCAACGTGGTGCTCACGGTGGTCATCCCGGCCGACAAGATGGACGGCGGCAAGTTGGCCAAGCGCCGGCGCGGGCCGTACCGCACGGTGTATCTGCTGCACGGCCTCTTTGGCCAGGACGTGGACTGGATCGACCGCACGCACGTGGTGGAGACGGCCGAGGCGCGCGACATCGCGCTCGTGATGCCGTCGGGCGAGGACGGGCTCTACCTCAACAAGCCCGAGATAAACGAGTGGCACGGCAAGTTCATCAGCGAGGAGCTGGTGGACTTCACGCGCCGGCTCTTTCCGCTGTCCGCGAAGCGCGAGGACACGGCGCTCGCCGGCATCTCCATCGGCGCGTACACGGCGCTGATCAACGGCCTTCTGCGACCGGACCGCTTTGGCTCGATCATCATCCTCTCGGGTGCGTTCATGCGCGACCGCGTGCTCGAGGCGGTGGAGAGCCGCTCACCGCGCAAGCGCAAGTACTACGAGCGGTTCTTTGGCGACATCGACACGGTGCTGGGGTCCGACAAGGACTACGTGGCACTGATCGACAAGTTCCGACAGAACCCCGAGCTGCCCAAGCCGCGCTTCTACTCCGCGTGCGGCTTGCACGACAACCTCTGCCAGAACAACCGCGACCTGGTCAAGCTGCTGCGCGACGCCGACTTTGACGTCACGTACTGGGAGCCGGACATCGGCGCCCACGAGTGGCCGTTCTGGAACGCGTGGATCGACTGCGCGCTGGACTGGTACGCCCCGGGCCCGATGAAGCCCTCGACCGTGGACGTGGACTACACAGCGCTGACCAAGCTGCGGATGCCGGAGCAGCAGTAGTTGCCTAAAAGGGGTCAGACCCCTTTTAGGCAAGGGCGCGAGGCCGTGCGGTTCAGCGCGCGGTTGCGACGGTTTTGGGCAAAAGGTTTTATGCTATGTGCGCCCGAGCGCGTTCTTCTCGACTCATGGGCGAGAAGAACGTGGGGATTCTTGCTGGCGAGAGGAACGATGGGCCGCTCTCCGCCGACAAAACCCGGACCTTTCTGGCCGCGCATCAAAAGTTCGGCCCAAAACCTCGATGGATCTGCCGGAGGGAGCGTCGGGCGAGCACGCGGACCGGCCGATGCGCAAAACCTCCCGGTTTCTGGCATCAACTTTCGCAGCGAGCGCCGCGCGGGGCCCAACGCCCTTCTCGCCTCAGCTCATCCGTTGTCGGGCGTGCCAAGAAGCGCGCGACCCACGCGGGCGCGGAACTCCCCCAGGAAGCGGGGCACGTCCACGGTGAGCGCGACCTCGCAGGTCTTCTGCGGGTCGCGCAGGCGATCGGGGTCGCAGACGGTCCGGCCGCGCGTGGGGCCCTCCAGGTCCACGCGCAGGTTGGCCGCAAAGCAGCCCACGAGCGCGGGGTCAAACGCCGCCGCCACGGCCAGCGGGTCATGCAGCGCGCAGCCTCCCATCTGCGGGTTGTTCTGCTCGTAGATGGCGATGTAGTGGTCCGTCATGTCCGCGAAGAAGCGCCCGGGAGGCGTGTCGAGCTCGCGCCAGGCGGCGGTGTCCTCGCGCGTGAGTACCGCCTGATGCGTCACGTCGAGCCCGATCATCCGGGTGCGCAGACCACCGCGCAGCACGGCGTCGGCCGCGGCCGGGTCGTTGGCGATGTTGGCCTCGGCACAGGGGGGTCACGTTGCCGGGCACGGCGAGCGCCCCGCCCATGAAGGTCACGCGACCGAGCGCGTCGGCGAGGCCCGGGACGGAGCCAAGCGCGCGGGCGAGGTTGGTGAGCGGGCCAGTGGGAACGTAGAGCAGCTCCTCGTTCTTCTCGGCCGCCCGCTGAGCCTCGGCTCGAAGGAAGGTCAAGCCGTCGCCGGGAGCGCAGCGGCAGAGCCCGCTCACGCGCTGGTTGCCGAGGCCATTCTCGCCGTGGATGAGCGTCACGCCCGTCGGCGGCGCGAACGCCTCCGCGGCGGCGAGCGCGCGGTCGGCGCCCGCGAGCACCGGCACCTCCGGGTGGCCCAGCAGCTCGAGCAGCGCGACCGTGTTGCGGACCGCCGTGCGCATGGTCACGTTGCCGTAGGAGCAGATCACCCCCACGAGCTCGACCTCCGGGCTGCCCAGGGCGTAGGCCAGCGCCAGCGCGTCGTCGATGCCGGTGTCCAGGTCCAGGATCAGCCGCTTGCGCCCGGCCTTCTCGTTCATCGGAGAGCCTCCACTTCCTCCGCGGTTGGTATGGACGGCTGGGCGCCCAGACGGCTCACGGCGATCGACGCCGCCCGCGCGCCCCAGCTCATGGACTCGGCGAGCGAGAAGCCCCGCGCGCGCCCGGCCGCAAGCGCGCCGATGAAGGTGTCGCCCGCGGCCGTGGTGTCCACGACGTTGACGGGCGCCGCCGGCACGCGGACGGGCTCGCCGTCCGGGCTCAGACCAAACGAGCCCGCCGCGCCGAGCGTGATCACCACGGTGCCGGCGCCCAGCTCGCGCAGGCTGCGCGCTGCCGCGAGGCAGGTGGCGTCGTCGACGGGCAGGACGCCGCACATAATCTGGCACTCGGTCTCGTTGAGGCAGACGAGGTCCACGCACGGCCAGAGGTCGTCCGGCGCGGGGCGGGCCGGCGCGGGGTTGTAGATCGTGTAGAGGCCGAGCTCGTGCGCGGCGCGCAGGGCGGACTCGGTGGCAGCGGGATCGCACTCGCCCTGGGTGACGAAGACGTCGTTCTTCTCGCCAATGCGTCGCAGGTCGGCGGCCACGTCCGCCGCCGCGAGCGCATGGTTGGCGCCCGCGTGGAGGACGATGCGGTTCTCACCCGCCGTGCGCAGGATCACGGCGACGCCAGTCGTGACGTCCGGGAGGCGGCGCACGCCGGAGACGTCCACGCCCGCCTCGGCGAGGCCGGCCGTGAGCTCCTCGCCAAAGCCGTCCGCGCCCACGGCGGCGATCATGCGCACGTCCGCACCCAGCCGCGCGGCGGCGACGGCCTGGTTGGCGCCCTTGCCGCCGGCGGCCGTGATGAAGCCGGAACCGGAGAGCGTCTCGCCCGCGGCCGGAACGCGCGGGGCGTCGATGGACAGGTCCATGTTCATGCTGCCAAAGACGATCACCTTGGACATGGTGGCCTCCTAGCGCCGACGACTTCTCTACCATTTTCTACTCTTTTGCGTTGTTGTGCACCGTCTGTGCCGGCGCGCGGAAGCTAACTCGTACACTCAATGACATTTTGGGCCGCCCGGTTACTCACGACCTGCGGTTTCTTGGTTGCAGAGAAATTGAGTGTACGAGTTAGCGCAAAGGCCAGGCGAGAAGAACGCGCGCCTGCAGACCGAACGGCGCCCTGCGGCGGCCGAGCGATCGTCCGTGGGGCCACTCTCTCCACTAGAATGAAGAAATCCGCAGTTTCCTGAGAGGAAGGTTGGCCCCTATGGCACGACTCACTAGAACTACCCCCCCCCTGCTAGGCTAGTCGGCATCGTCGCGGCGCTCGCGGTCGCCGCGCTCTTTTCGCCCGCTGCTGCGCGGGCCGAGGGCACCGTCGACATCTGGGACGGCAGCGTCGACACCGGCTGGTACGACGCGAGCAGCCCCCAAACTGAGTACACCATCACCACCGCCGAGCAGCTGGCGGGCCTCGCGCAGCTCGTCGATAGTAAAAACGATTTCGCCGGCGTCACCATCACGCTCGCCAGCGACCTCGATCTTTCTGGACACGAGTGGAATCCCATCGGCAATGGCGACGGCACTCCTTTCAAGGGTACGTTCGATGGCCAGGGGCACACCATCTCCCATTTGACGCTCACCCCGGCAAACCCTGAGGCGGATCAAAGCGGCTTGGCGCTGTTCGGCGTCGTTCAGAACGGCGAGATACGTGACCTCGTCATCGAGGACGCCTCCGTCGACGTGCGCGGCGCGGGCGCCTTCCGGCAGTCCGTGCTTGCCGTACGGGCAGACAGTTCCATCATCAGCAATTGCTCGACATCGGGAACGCTGCAGAGCTCGACGGACTTCCTCCAGGTCGTCGGCGGTATGGTCGGCCTTTGCACCAACTCGACCACTATCACCCGCTGCGCTTCGTTCATGGACATAACGACCAGCAGCGTCAGCGCGAGCTTTGGTGAGACCATCGGCGGTCTCGTCGGCCAATGGGAGGGCGCTACGGACACCTCCCTGATCTCCAATTGCCTATTCGCTGGGTCGATCATGAGCTCAGCAGACCGCTCGTTTGTCGGAGGCATCTTGTCGGCGGGCAAGCCCACCGCGTTTGGCGGGACGGTCAAGAGCCCGCCGGTTGTTGAGAACTGCGTCGTCAATCCCAACAGCTTCGAGGCATCGGGAGAATTTGCCGGCCCCGCTTACGTGGCCCTCGTATACGGCACCGATGGGGCCCCGTCCGTGGAAACCTGCCTCTGGCCAGCGGGGGACGAGCACGTCGCGGGCTCAGTCGATTACGACACTCTCGCCATCACGTACCCCATAGACACAAGCTCCTACGGTAGCGCCGTCACCGATTTCTCCGATTCTGCACTCGTCGAGAAGCTGAACGCCAACTCGCCTGACACCTGGGCGATGAGCGTGAATGGCTACCCGGTACTCGCTTGGCAGACCAACCTCGTCGCGGCGGACTACTCCGGCGTCGACGACGCGCTGGCGAAGATCCCTGCCGACCCCTCGCTCTACACGGCGGAGAGCGCGGCGGCGGTCGAGACCGCGCGTGATGCGGTGGACCGGACGCTCGCGGCGGACCGCCAGAGTGAGGTCGACGCCATGGCCGACGCGATCGAGGACGCCCTGGCCGCACTCGAGTACAAGCCCGCCGACTACGGCACCGTTGACGCCGCCGTGGCCAAGGCCGAGGCGCTCGACCGCTCGCTCTACACCGACGAATCGCTCGCCGAACTCGACGCCGCGCTCGGTGCCGTCGTCCGCGACAAGAACATCACCGAGCAGCAGGCGGTCAACGACATGGCTGACGCCATCGAGGACGCCCTGGCTGCACTCGAGTACACACCTGCCGACTATTCTGCCGTCGACGACGCGCTGGCTAAGATACCGGCCGACCTCTCCGGTTACACGGCGGAGAGCGCCGCTGCCGTCGAGGCGGCCCGTGACGCGGTGGACCGCACGCTGACGGCGGACCGCCAGGGCGAGGTAGACGCCATGGCCGAGGCGATCGAGGCGGCGCTCGCCGCGCTCGAGGAGGTTCCCGCGCCCAAGCCCGAGCAGGTCGCGGGCGACAAGGGCGACTTGCCGGCGACCGGCGACCCGACCGTCCTTCTCGCCCCTGCGTTCGCGCTGACCGGAGGCACCGTCCTTCTCGCCCGCCGCAGGGTGGCGTAGCCGCACGAACGACCCGCTTTTGCACGAGGGCCCCGGGTAATTCCGGGGCCCTCTTCCTTTCTCGCGAGGTTATGCGCAGCCAGCCGAGGGGAGGTTCTTCTCGGCAGGCTCTCTACCTGCGCGTTTGTCAAGGCATACCGTGCGCACAACCTCTGCGGTTGCGCATAACCTCGCCGCCTGTGCATAACCTCCGCGCGCGCCTGCGCGTTCGGCTACTTGACCTCGATCAGCTCGTAGTGACTCGTGCCCAGGCCGATCTTCTCGCCATGCTCGATCATGGAGCGCCAGTTGGTGTCCGGGTGCGTCATGTTGAAGTGGTCGTGCTGGCAGCGCTCGGGGACGTCGCCCTCGGCCTCCAGCTTGACGCGCATGTCCGTGAGCTCGGAGTTGGGCAGCGCAGGCGCGGCCAGAGCCATGTCGATGCAGGCCTGGTCGATGGCCACCGGGTCAAAGCTCGCAAACATGCCCAGGTCCGGCACGATGGGCGTGTCGTTCTCGGGGTGGCAGTCGCAGTTGGGGCTGATGTCCATCGCGATGGAGATGTGGAAGTTCGGGCGGTCCTGCACCACGGCCTGCGTGTACTCAGCGATCTTGCAGTTGAGCTCGTCGACGGCCGAGTTGGAGCCCGGCTTGACGGCGTCCTGGTTGCAGGCGCCGATGCAGCGGCCGCAGCCCGCGCAGCGGTCGTGGTCGATCGTGGCCACGGGAACGGTCACGACCTTGCCGCTCGGCAGCTCGCGCTCGCGCGTGGCGTCAAAGGAGATGGCCCCGTGCGCGCAGATGCGCTCGCACGCGTGGCAGCCGATGCACTTCTCGTGGTCGACGCCCGGCTTGCCGGAGGCGTGTTGCTCCATCTTGCCCGCGCGCGAGCCGCCGCCCATGCCCAGGTTCTTCATGCAGCCGCCAAAGCCGGCCTGCTCGTGGCCCTTGAAGTGCGTGAGGCTGATCACGATGTCCGCATCCATGAGGGCGTGGCCGATCTTGGCCTCCTTCACGTACTCGCCGTTCTTCACGGGCACGAGGGTCTCGTCGGTGCCCTTGAGGCCGTCGGCGATGATCACCTGGCAGCCGGTGGCGTACGGGGTGAAGCCGTTTTGGTAGGCGCAGTCGATGTGCTCGAGCGCGTTCTTGCGGCTGCCCACGTAGAGCGTGTTGCAGTCCGTGAGGAAGGGCTTGCCGCCCAGCTCCTTGATCACGTCGGCGACGGCGCGCGCGTAGTTGGGGCGCAGGAAGCTGAGGTTGCCCAGCTCGCCGAAGTGGATCTTGATGGCCACGAACTTGTTCTCGAAGTCGATCTGGTCGATCCCGGCGCGGCGGATGAGGCGCTTGAGCTTGTCGAGCTGGCTCTCCTTGGCGTAAGTGCGCAGGTTGGTGAAGTAGACCTTTGCGGTGGCGGTGTTGGCGGCGGTGTCCATGCGGCCCCCTCTCCTTGGCTGGCATTCCCCTTGGATTCTACGCCAGCGCGGAGCTGAGCGACGCACAGGCGCCGCGCGAGCCGCTTCCGGCAAAGGCGAGTCGGTTTTAGGCAGATTTTGGCGCCCCCATCAAGTAGCACGACACCGCCACCGCCCTGTACCTGCGGCTTCTTCGACCGATTTTCTCCGATACTTGGACCGTCCCGCAAAATCTGCCTAAAACTGATCGCAGGCGGCTACTCGTGGCCGCCAAAGGCCTTCATCAGCACGGACACGACGCCGCAGAGCAGGCCGCCCACGGGCCAGGCCACCCAGAACCACATGGCGGAGGTGCCGACCGGGTCGAACGCGCTCGGGTCGGGCGAGGCGAGCACGGGCGCAAACAGCAGGCCGAGCCCCACGATCGTGGCCAGGATCATGATGACCGCGCACACCGCACCGATCTTCTCGTCCCTCTTCTTGGCCTCGAGCAGCGCCTCGCGCCGGGCGTCGTCCAGCTGGGCCCGCACGATCTCCTCCACCTCAAGCTCCTCGCCCACGGAGCGGTTGTACTCGTCCACGTTGGTGCGCCCAAGCAGCATCCCGTAGTGGACGATGTTCCATACCCCCAGCGCGATAAAGAACATCAGGAAGAACAGGGCGACGTTCTCGAGCTCGCGGTCCTCGCCGAGCACGAGCAGGATGCCAATTCCCACGAAGATGAGCGCGATGCCGCCGACAAGCCCGGCCGAGAAGGACGTGCGCGCAGCGGCGCGGTCGTCGTCGGTGTAGAAGTCCTCCACGTAGGGGTGCGCCCGCTGGAACGCGGCGTGTTCCATGCCGGCGGGGACGAGGAACGCCAGGCCCACGAGGATGCCAGCCAGGATGATGACGACGAAGAGGCCGTCGCGCGCGCCCACCGGCGCGAGATCAACCTCGCCCTCGAAGAAGAGGCCAATCGCGATGCCCACGAGGATGGCCGAGACGCCCGTCGGCACCTTCCAGGCCATCATGCGCTGGTGCTCGTCGTAGCCGCAAACGTCGGTGGGAGGCCCGGCGGGGACGGTCGCCGTGGCGGGGTCCGGCTCGCGGCCGGTGAGGTCGCCCTGGACGAGGTCGTCCAGGCTGCACTCGAAGATCTGGCAGAGCTTGAGGAGCTTGTCCATCTCGGGGTAGCTCTTCTCGGCCTCCCACTTGGTGACGCTCTGACGGGAGACGCCGAGCAGCATGGCAAGCTGCTCCTGGGTCATGTTGCGCGTGGCGCGCAGGTGCTGGAGGTTGTCGCGGAAGCTCATGGCTGGCCCTTCGTCGTGGGTGGGCGCACAAGGCGCATCGTCTGCCGGCGCCACGTACGTTACGGTACCAGACGGGCGCGCGCCACCAACCAGCGGGCTGCATTTTGGGCAACGTTCGGGCGCCCTGCGGTTGCGAGCCGCAGGTAGACGGCGTGACGCGGGCGACGGGCCTACGGCAGCCGGGCGAGAAGGACGGCGCGGCGCGCGGCCGCGCGCGGGGTCATCGGGGCGAGATCCTTCTCGTCCAGCAACTCCCGCGCTGCGGGCACGTTGTCGGCCAGCAGCGCGCGCTCGGCCAGGTGAAGCGTCCACGACGCGCGCTCTCGATGGGACGGCGCGGCGTCCCGGAGCTCGCGGGCCCGCGCCTCGTCCGCGGGGTCCCACGCCGCGCGCGGCCTGAGGGAGAGCTCGAGGCTCGCCAGCTGCCGCTCCGCCAGCGCCCGTCCCTTGGAGCCCGCGCGACGGCGCGCGGCCAGCTCGCGCAGCGCCGCGAGCGACGCGTCTCGTGCGGCAACGTCCCCCAGCTCGTTCGCGCAGACGGCCCGGTTTTGGTGGAGCATCACGTTCAGAACGGAACGCCGGCCAAAGTCGAGCCCCTCCATGCGCGCGAGCGCGTCTGCGGGACGGCACTCCTCGAGGTCGGCCAGCGCCAGATAGCAGTCGCAGAGCGCGCGCGAGCGGCGCCGCCGGGCGTCATGCTCGCGGATCCGGCCAATCACGCCGCGCCACTTCTCCACGTCGCAGTCCGTGTTGATGATGTCGGCGAGCGTCCGAAACTCCCGGTTCACGCGCACGCGAACCCACACGCCAATGCCCACCAGCGCAACGAGCCCCAGCAGGTAGAGCGCCTGGTTGTCCAGCACGACCAGGCTCGCGACAGCCGCGACGCCGAGGACGCACGCGGCAATCGCGCAGCACGCGCGCGTCCGTCGGAACCAGCCGAGGTATGCCCGCGCCACCTCCTCCGCGCTCTTCTCGGCAAACTCTGACCGCGCGTCGCTCGTCCCCGTCATGCTTCCCCTTCCAAAAAGGGCCGCCGGGCGAGAAGCCCGACGACCCCAGACCAACCGGAGCTGCCCGACCTACTTGCGGTGGGCGCGGTAGTAGTTGATGAGGGCCTGCGTGCTCGCGTCCTGCTCGGCCAGCGCCGCGTCGTCATGGAAGGCGGGCGTGATCTGCTTGGCGAGCTGCTTGCCCAGCTCGACGCCCCACTGGTCAAAGGAGTCGAGCCCCCAGACCGTGCCCTCCACAAAGGTGATGTGCTCGTAGAGCGCAATGAGCTCGCCGAGCGCGTGCGGCGTCAAGTCCACGCCAAAGATGGAGGTCGTGGGACGGTTGCCCTCGAAGCAGCGCGCCGGGACCATCCACTCGGCCGTGCCCTCGGCGCGCACCTCGTCGGCCGTCTTGCCAAACGCGAGGGCCTTGGTCTGCGCGAGGAAGTTGCCCAGGAAGAGCTCGTGGACGTCCTGGTCGCCGTCGCGCGTGGGGTTGGGCGTGTTCACGAAGGCGATGAAGTCCGCCGGAATCATGCGGGTGCCCTGGTGAATGAGCTGGTAGAACGCATGCTGGCCGTTGGTGCCCGGCTCGCCCCAGAAGATCTCGCCGGTGGCGGAGGTCACCGGGCTGCCGTCCCAGCGCACGCTCTTGCCGTTGGACTCCATCGTGAGCTGCTGGAGGTAGGCGGCAAAGCGGTGCAGGTACTGGTTGTAGGGCAGCACGGCGTGGCTCTCGGCGCCCCAGAAGTTGACGTACCAGACGTTGAGCAGGCCGAGCAGCGCCACCACGTTCTGCTCGAGCGGGGTCTTCTGGAAGTACTCGTCGAGGTCGTGGAAGCCCTTGAGGAAGCACTCAAAGCGCTCCGGCCCAAGCGCGATGATCAGCGAAAGGCCAACGGCGGAGTCCACGGAGTAGCGCCCGCCAACCCAGTTCCAGAAGCCAAAGGCGTTCTCGGGGTCGATGCCAAAGTCGGCCACGAGGTCGAGCGCCGTGGAGACGGCCACGAAGTGCTTGCGGATGGCGTCGGCGTCCTGCTCGGCGGAGCCGTCGATCGCGCCCTGGGCGCGCAGGGTCTCCAGCAGCCACGTCTTGGCCTCGCGCGCGTTGGTGAGGGTCTCCAGCGTGGTGAACGTCTTGGAGACGATGATCACGAGCGTGGTCTCGGGGTCAAGGCCCTTGACCTTCTCGGCCATGTCGTTGGGGTCGATGTTGGAGACAAAGCGGCAGTCGATCCCGGCGTCGGCGTAGGGCTTGAGGGCCTCGTAGACCATGACGGGGCCGAGGTCGGAGCCGCCGATGCCGATGGACATGACATGCTCGATGCGCTTGCCCGTGACGCCGACCCACTCGCCGGAGCGCACGCGCTCGGCAAAGGCGTACATGCGATCGAGCGTCTCACGGACGTCGGCCACGCAGTCCTGGTCGCCGTCCATGACGGTGCCGACCTCGCTCGCCGGGCGGCGCAGCGCGGTGTGCAGCACGGCGCGGTCCTCGGTGGTGTTGATGTGCGCGCCGGTGTACATGGCGTCGCGGCGCTCCTCCAGGCCCACGGCGCGGGCGAGGTCGCAGAGCAGCCCCACGGTCTTCTCGTCCACGAGGTTCTTGGAGAGGTCAAAGTGCAGGTCCTCCATGTCAAAGGAGAGCCTCTTCACGCGCTCGGGATCGGCGGCGAAGGCCTCCTTGAGCGAGAAGCCCGACGAGACCATCTCGTCGTGATGGGCCTTGAGCGCGGCCCAGGCGGGCGTGGTCGTGGCGTCGATGGGTGCGGGGATGGTGGACATGGGCGGCTCCTTCTCTGGGCGCGACAGATACGCTAATGATAGCCCCGCGCGCGGCGGCGCGGGCGGACAAGGCGCGGGCGGCGCCGACGGGCCTAGAACGGCTCGCCGAGCGGCGGGATCTGCTTGAGGCGCGCCCACATGACCTGCTTCTGGCGCGCGTCCGCGAGCGCGTCGGCAAACCCGCCGAGGTTGAGGACGCGCATCCCACAGACCCGCGCAACGACGCCCGGGGACAGCATCGCCTCCTCCAGGCGCTCCACCACGGCGAGGTCGTCGGCGTAGGCCTCACGCACGAGCGCGGTCGCGGCCTCGTCGCAGCAGACGAGCGTGGCCGGGTCGAGCGCGGTCACGGCCTCGCGCGCGAGCGCCGGGTCAAGCGGGGCGCCGGCCGCGTCCGTCGCGAGCAGCCACTCCCAGTCCTCGGGCGCGTAGCCCAGCCGCTCGAGCGAGGCCCTGAGCGCCGTGCCGTCCGCGCCGGAGAACGGGGGCTCGCCGCTCTTCTCGCCCGGCGTGAGCTCGCCCTTGACGAGAAGGACCGCGGAGAACGCGTTGCCCCCCAGCACCACGCCGCGCGTCGTCAGGGCGTCAAGCTCCACCGCGGCCTTGTCAACGCACGCGCGCCGCCGCGCGTCCCGCTCTCCCGCCATGGCGACCTCCCGCCCTCGCTGCGCAACATCGTGAGACAAGAACAGTGTAGTTCGGGGTATAAGCCCCAACAAGCAACGATCGAGCCCCCGGACCGAGGAGGTATCCCATGGCCCAGACAATCACCGCCGCCGAGTTCGACTCCGTCATCGCCAGCGCCCAAAAGCCCGTCCTCGTAGACTTCTGGGCGTCGTGGTGCGGCCCGTGCCGCGCGCTCGGCCCCGTGGTAGACCAGATCTCGCAGGAGATGGCCGACCGGCTCACGGTCTACAAGTGCAACGTGGACGAGGAGGCCGAGCTCGCCACGCGCTTTGGCATCGTCTCCATCCCCACGCTGATCCTGTTCAAGGGTGGCCAGCCCGCGCACACCATGGTTGGCAACATGCCCAAGCCCATGCTCGTGAACGAGCTTGAGGCCAACCTGTAGACCGTGTCAAAGCGGCAGGAAATCGCCCAGGGAGCCCGCGACGTCGCGCGCGGCTCCCTGGGCCTTCTTCGACAGAACCCGCGCGTGGCGGTCCTTCTCGGCGCGGCGCTGGTCTTTGTGTGGCTGCTCGGCGAGGTGGCCGGCGGCGAGATCTTGCGCCTCGACACGATGGCCTATCAGCTTTTTGTTGAGCACCTGCGCTCCGACGCGCTCACGCCCGTGATGGAGGCGTTCACGTCGCTGGCATCGGTCGTGGTGCTCGCGGTGATGGCGGCCGTGATTGCGGCGCTCGCGCCGGGGAAGGCCCCGGGCTGGTGCGTGACCGTGAACCTGGTGTGCGTGGTCGTGCTCAACCAGGCGCTCAAGTACCTCGTGCAGCGGCCGCGCCCCGACGGGTTCCGCCTGATCTCAGAGGGCGGGTATAGCTTCCCCTCCGGCCACTCGATGGTGGCGATGGCGTTCTTTGGGCTGCTCATCTGGATGGTCTGGCGCCACCATCGCCGTGACGCCATGCGCGTGGTGTGGTGCTGCGTGTTTGGCCTCGTGATCGTGATGGTGGGCGTGAGCCGCATCTACCTGGGCGTTCACTACGCCTCGGACGTGCTTGCGGGCTTTTGCGTGAGCCTCGTGTGGCTCGTCTTCTACACGCGCGTGATGGCACCGACCTTTGTGGCCGTGGACGCGCCGAGCGAGAGCCGCGTCTAAGAATCCGAGCCCGTGCGGCGCAGTGGTCTAGGAATCGACGGGCTTGTTGCGCGGTCGTCTAAGAATTGGCGCCCTTGTCGCACGGCGGTCTAAGAATTGGCGGGGTTACGCAAGGGCGTCGGGTTTCTCGCCCGCAAAACCATGCTTTTGCTGGCAGGATGACGACAAGGACCTGGTCTTTAGGCGGCCGCGCGACAAGAACAGCTTTTTCTAGACGGCCGCGCGACAAGGGCGCCAATTTCTAGACCGCCCTGCGACAAGGGCGCCTTTTTCTAGACCGTCACATAACGGGGGAGCCTTTTTTAGATAGTCGCACGACAAGGGGCCGGATTCCTGGACGGCCATGCGGCAGGGGCCGGGGCGGCCGCGATTCAGCGGCGCCGGGCGAGAAGAACGCGCGGCCGCTACTCCAGCGTGATGATCTGCGCGTCCACCACGTGCCCGTCCTCCACGTAGATGCGCCCCATGGACGGCCGCGAGCGACGCGGGTAGGTGGGGCTGCCAGGATTCATCACCAGCACGTCGGTCCACTCGTCGCGCTCCAGCACGGGCGTGTGGGTGTGCCCAAAGATGGCGATGTCACACATCTGCAGGTTGAGGTGCCGGCGATAGTGCGCCGCCTGCCACTTGAGCCCGGCCCCGTAGAACACGATGCGGTCCTTGACCGCGGGGCCGTAGTCGTAGGCCCAGTCGTTGTTACCGAGGGCCATCTTGAGCGGCGCGATTTCGCTGAGCGTGCGGTAGTCGGACGCGGAGCACATGTCCCCCGCATGCACGATGACGTCCGCCCCGGCAAGCTCCGAGAGCAGCTCCGGTGAGAGGAACCCGTGCGTGTCGGAGATGATGTCGTAGCGCTTGGCGCTCACGTGTCCCCCATCCCCTACAGGCCGAGCGCGCGCTTGAGCGCGACGACGCGACGGCGCGACACGGAGATCTTCTTGCCCTCGATGCCGTTGATGCCGAGCTGCAGGATGCCGGAGGAGATGACCTCCACGTCCTCCACGTACTCGAGGTTGACGATGTAGCCGCGATGCACGCGGAAGAAGCCGTGCGGCGCGAGCTTCTGCTCGAGCTTGGCGAGCGAGATCGTGGAGAGGAAGCGGTCAACGTCGGTGTAGATGCAGGAGTAGTCGTCCTTGGCCTCGATGTAGCGAATCTGGTCGATGGGCACGAGCACCTTGCGACCGCTCTTGACCACGGGGATGCGCTCCACGGAGGAGTGGCTCTGGGCCTGCGGCTTGGCGCGAGCCTGGACCTTGTCGAGCGCCTGGCCCAGACGCTCCGGGTCCACGGGTTTCATGAGGTAGTCGATCGCGTCCACCTCAAAGGCCTCGAGCGCGTACTCGCTGTAGGCCGTCACAAAGACCACGGCAGGCGGGTTCTTGAGCTTGTGCAGGGCCTCGGCGAGCTGCATGCCGGACGTCTTGGGCATCTGGATGTCCAGGAACATGACGTCGGCCTTGGCCTCCATGAGCTTCTCCACGGCCTCGCGTGCGCTGGACGCCTCCGTGACGGACTCGATCCGCCCGGTCTCGTCGAGCAGGTAGTGCAGCTCGGAGCGGGCCGGGGCCTCGTCGTCAACAATCATCGCGCGCATGTGTCGATCCCTTCGTGTCCATCCACCTCCGGCCGCATCCGACCGGCCGGGTCCATCTTACTCGCCGCCGAGGCGTTGCGCCACAAGCCGTCCCCGGCCTCCCACGAGCCGCAGGGTGACGCTCGTGCCCTCACCCGGCTTGGAGACGATCTCCACGCCGGAGCCCACGCCAAAGAAGCGCTCCACGCGCTCGGCCACGTTGCGCAGCGCCATGCCCGTGCCGGCGCCGGGACGTCGCGGCTCGCGCGGCTCCGCCGCCGCGGCGAGCAGCCGATCGGCGGCGGCCTTGTCCATGCCCACGCCGTCATCGACCACGGCAACAAGAATATCATCACCGTCAACGGCAACCTGAATGTCTATGTGGAGGGGCCCCTCGTCGCGCATGGCGTGACGCACCGCGTTCTCCACGATGGGCTGCACCAGAAACGACGGCACCGGCAGCTCCCCGCAGCCCTTCTCGACATGCTCGGTCTCCACGATGCGGTCCTCGCCAAAGCGGGCCTTCTCGATCTTGAGGTAGCGCCGCGTCTGCTCCAGCTCCTGGGAGAGCGGGATGAGCGTCTTCTCGGAGCTCTCCAGCGTGCGACGATAGAACATCGAGAACTCCCGGAGCAGGTCGCGCGCCTTCGTGGGGTTGGTGCGCGTGAACGAGGCTATGGTGTTGAGCGTGTTAAAGAGGAAGTGCGGGTTGATCTGGGCCTGGAGCGCCTTGACCTCGGCGCGGGCCGTGAGCTCGGCCTGACGGTCGAGCTCGTAGGAGGAGAGCTGCGTGGAGAGCAGCGACCCCAGGCCCTCCGCGATTGCAAGCTGCGTGCGGTCGATGTCCAGGTCGCGGCGGTAGTAGAGCTTGATCGTCCCCACGGCGCGCTCCTGCACGAAGAGCGGCACGATGACGCCAAAGATGTGCCCGTCGCGCCGCCGTCCAACCGAGAAGCGCCGCACGTCCTGACTCTCCTGGTCAACCGAGACGAACGTCTCCATGCGCTTGCTCTCCAGCACCTCGAGCGTTGGCTTGGCGTTGGGCGTGCCGGGGACGAAGGGCGTGTCCACCGGGCCCTCCAGCGCGAGGACGTGCGTGGCGTCCGTGATGGCAATGCCCACGGCGCTGGTCTCAGGCAGCAGCAGCGCGCAGATGGCGCGGGCGTTCTCCTTGGTGAGGCCGCCGTGGAGGTGGCTCAGCGTGCCCGTGGCCACGCGCAGCGTGCGCTCGGTGGCCTCGGAGCGCGTGTCGTCCGGAGAGAGCGCGACGGCTCCGCCGAGGACGATGACCGCGGCAAAGCCGCAGCCCACGAGAATGGCCACCGCCACGAGGCCGTCGCTCACGCTCCGCAGCAGCACGAGCGCGAGCACGAGGGCGCAGGCGATCAGCAGCCCCCCGGCGACCCAGCTACCGGCGACGTGGCGGGCCCTCACGACGCGTCACCCCCGAGGCCCTGCGTGGGCAGGGCGCCCGTGTCGCCGAGCGGGTCGGCGGCCGGGACGGGGGCGGCAGGCGGAGGCGCCACCTGGCCGGTACGCAGGATCGCGGAGGCTATCACGCGATCGCCCCACAGCGCCGAGACGATCGTGGGCCACACCATGGCAAACGAGAGGTAGCGCGAGCTCGCCGACCGGGCGAACTTGTCGGCATCATGGCGCCCCTTGGTGAGGATGCGCAGGTAGGCAAGGCGATTTGGCCCGGTGACAAACCGTCGCAGCGCGGTGCGGAACACGCGTTGGCGCACCTCCGCAGAGAGCCAGGGCGCCGGGTAGGGCATGAGCGACTCGGGCGTGATCGTGCGCAGGTCGCGACGGGCGTTCATGGCTCCCAGCTTGCGGTACTCGTAGAGCCAGCGGTGCACGTCCTGCATGAAGACCGAGGGCGCGCCCGCCATCTCCTCGGGCGGGTTGGCCTGGACGTACCACTCGTTGTCAAACCAGACGTCCATGCCGTTGGCGCGCAGGTTCAGCACGTAGTCCAGGTCCTCGCCGCGCGTGATGTAGGGGTCAAAGGGCACCTTCGAGAAGGCGGCCGCATGCAGCGCGCAGCAGCCTCCGCACAGGTGGTTGGAGCGCGTGATGCGCGACGAGCTCGTCTGGGCGCGCTCCATCACGCGGTTGAAGTCCGCGGCCTTGGACCAGTACCTCTCGCTCCACTCGGTCGAGGGCTCCGCGTAGGGGCTGCCCAGCTCGTCCATGAAGAAGCCGCTCTTGACCAGCACCGGCAGGTTCTGTCGCGTGAGCGAGCCGAGCCCCCACACGGCCTTGGTGAGAAAGTCCGCCTCCGGCGCCACCTCGTCGTCGTCGAGAAAGACCACCACGTCGTGGCCTAGCACGGCGGCAACGGCCAGACCCATGTTGCGAATGGCGCCGTACCCGCGCAGGGAGACGGTCTCCCCCGTCACGTGATGCGCCGTGCGGCCCACCGCGCGCTCCACGTGGGCGGCCTCGCCCGAGCCTATGACGAGCGGGTTGAGGTCCGCATGGGCGCGACAGATGCTGCTCACGCGGGCGCGGGCCGCCTCCTCGCACTCCTGCGGCGCCACCACGAGCACGATGACGCGCAGCACGCCGCTCACGCTCTCGAGCGAGGAGAGGCAGGTCTCCAGCTCGGGCAGAGGCTTGTCGATGGGCGTGGTGTAGTCGTACACGCCACGCTCGCCGAGGGCGCCGGGGCGCGCGCTGCGGTCCCAGTACGACGGGATGACGATGACGGGGTTCAAGCGCTAGCCCCTCTCGGCCGGGTCGTGCGCGGCGCCCCGCTCGTCCGCCCCGAGCATGCGCGGCAACTGGGTGCGCGACAGCGCGCGATAGAGCGGCAGGCCCAGCACGTACATGACCGCGGCCTCGCCCGCGCCGGTGGCGAGCAGGCCAAAGACGTACATGGCCGGGTAGGCGCCGTCGATGGCAATGGTGGTGAACGGGATGGTGTAGAAGCCGATTCCCTGCAGCATGAGCGGCAGGTAGGCCGGGACGATGAGCGCGTTGGCGACCACGGGGCCCAGGAGGGCGAGGGCGGGGCGGCGGCGATTGCGCCACGTGAACCACGCGCCGAGCGCCGTGGCCAGGCTGCCAAAGACCACGTCGAGCATGCCGAGCATGCCGGTGCCGGAGAGCACGATGTTGGCCACGTTGGCGATCACGCATCCCAGCGCGAGGCCGGGGACGGCATCGGCGGTGAGCAGCGCCAGGACGCAGACGGCCTCCGAGACGCGAAACTGCACGGGCCCCCAGGCGAGGCTCCCCAGAAAGAGCAGGGAGACGAGCGTGAGCCCGGCGTAGACGGCAGCGATCATGCCAACGCGGGCGATGCGGCGGGCGCGGACGGCGGCCGCAGGCGATGCGGCGGTGCTGAGCTGGGACAAGGGTAACCTCCGTTGGACGAGTTGCTCGGTGCTAATATTACCCCCATACGTCACGCGGGGTCACCCGGAAGGGGCCGGCCCCCCGCGGGCACCTCGGGAGGACTGGCATGAGAGCACGCACGAGCATCGCCCGCATGGCCGGGGCGCTGGCGCACTGGGGAACCGTGCATCTGGCGCATCGCGGCGGGGGCAACATCCCGGGCGCCGTCGCCCTGCGAGTGGACCCGGGGCTGGTCGGCGAGCTCTCGGCGGGCCTCGCGCCGCGCGTGGTGGTCACGGGCACCAACGGCAAGACCACCACGACCGGGCTTCTCGCCGACGCGCTGGGCACGGACGGGCGCGAGGTGGTGTGCAACCGGGCCGGCAACAACATGGAGTCCGGCATCGCCGCCGCCCTGGTGCTGGCCAAGGCGGGCGAGAAGGACGACGGGCGCGCGGGCTGCTTTGAGTGCGACGAGCTCTACACCGTGCGCGTGCTGCCCGCGCTGCGCCCGAACGCGCTCGTGCTGCTCAATCTCTTTCGCGACCAGCTGGACCGCTACGGCGAGATCGACCACACGCAGGACGTGATCGCCGAGGCGCTGCGGCGCTCGCCGGAGACGACGCTCGTCTTCAACGCGGACGACCCGCTGTGCGCCGCGATCGCCGACCGGGTGGGCAACACGGGGCTGGGCTTTGGCATCGACGAGCCCACGGACCTCGAGGCCGACCGCATCTCCGACAGCCGCTTCTGCGCGCGGTGCAACACGGGACTGAGATATGAGTACGTCCACTACGGGCAGCTGGGGCGCTACCGGTGCCCGGCGTGCGGCTGGGAGCGCCCCGCGCTGGCGTTTGCGGCCGTGAACCTGCGGTTGACCTGCGGTGGGTTTGAGTTTGACGTGGAGGACCGGCGCGGCGCGGAGGTGGTGCGCCATCACGTGCGCACGCGCTGGAGCGGGCTCTACATGGTCTATAACGTCATGGCGGCGCTCGCGGGATGCCTTGCCGCGGGCGGAGACGGCGCCCGCTTCCAGGAGGTGCTCGACACCTACGAGCCCGCGAGCGGGCGCGGCAAGGTCTTCTCGCTCGACGGCGGCCTTGAGGTGAGCTCCAACCTGGCCAAGAACCCCACGGGCTTCAACCGCATGATCCAGCAGGTGCGCGCCGAGGACGGGCACTACCTCGCGCTCTTCCTGAATGACAACGACGCCGACGGCCACGACGTCTCCTGGATCTGGGACATCGACCTCGAGCGGCTGCGCGACCTCTCTGACCTGCGGCTGGTTTGCGTGGGCGGCACGCGCCGCGAGGACATGGCCGTGCGCGTGAAGTACGCCGAGCTCGGCGCCCCCATCGAGCTCGTTGACGACATCGAGGGCGCCCTGGGCCTTCTCGGCGAGGGCGAGAAGCTCCATGCGATCGCCAACTACACCGCCTTCCCCCCCGTCGTCTCCGACCTCGAGCGCCTCCAGAACAACCAAAACGGGACGGGTTCAAACGAGCTGCTCAAACGGGACAGGCCTGCCGTGCCAACTACGGCGGCCGCAAAGCCCGCGACGGCAACCGCGCCCGCGGTCCCGCTCGACCGGCCCCTGCGCATCGTCCACCTCTACCCCGACGCGCTCAACCTCTACGGGGACGGTGGCAACATTGCCTCGCTCGCCCGACGCTGCGCCTGGCGCGGCATCCCGGCGCGCGTGGACCAGGTCCTCATGGGCCAGGAGCTGGACCTCTCCGACGCGGACATCGTGCTTTTGGGCGGCGGCGCCGACCGCGACCAGCTCGCCGTGGCCGAGGAGCTGCGCGGCCAGCGCGAGAAGCTCGCCGACTACGTGGCCGACGGGGGCGTACTTCTCGCCATCTGCGGTGGCTACCAGCTGCTTGGCCATTCATACATGATGGGCGACGAGCGCGTGGAGGGCCTGCACATCCTGGACCTGGAGACCACAGCCGGCGACACGCGGCTCATCGGCAACGTGGCTATCGAGTCCCCCGTGTGCGCGACGCCCATCGTGGGCTTTGAGAACCACGCCGGCCGCACCCTACTGGGCGCGGGCGAGAAGCCCCTCGGGCGCGCGCTCGTGGCCGGCACCGGCAACAACGGCGAGGACGGAGGCGAGGGCGTGCAGCACGACGGCGTGATCGGCACGTACCTGCACGGGCCCATCCTGCCCAAGAACCCCGGCGTCACGGACTGGCTGATCGCGCGCGCGCTCGCGCGGCGCGGCGAGCCCGTTGAGCTGGCACCGCTCGACGACGCGCTGGAGACGGCCGCGCACGACGTCGCACTGCGCATCTCGCTCAAATAACACGCAAATCTCTCCATCGTTTTTCTCGCCAACTGGGGACTTCTGAAAAAGGTCTCCAGATTTGCGTGTTATTGATGGCCGGCGAGAAGGACGTGCCCCCCGCGACGCAAAACGGCCCCCGGCGTAGCGCCGGGGGCCGCAGCTCAGACTATGACGTCAGCGCTTACGCGTCGGCGTAGAGGTCCTTGAGCTTGAGCAGGTGCGCGTAGCGAGCCATGGCGGCCTCCTCGTTCTCCGCGAAGAGCTCCTTGGCGCGCTCGGGGAAGGAGCGGGTGAGCGAGGCGTAGCGGGCCTCGTTCATCAGGAAGTCCTGGTACCCGCCCGCCGGCTCCTTGGAGTCCAGCGTGAACTTCTTGCCGGTCGGGGCGGCCGGGTTGAAGCGGAAGAGGTTCCAGTAGCCGCACTCCACGGCCTTCTTCATCTCGGCCTGGCAGTTCTGCATGCCGCCCTTCTTGATGGAGTGCATCTCGCAGGGGCTGTAGCCGATGATGAGCGACGGGCCGTCGTAGGCCACGGCCTCGTGGATGGCCTTGAGCGTCTGGTTCATGTTGGCGCCCATGGCAACCTGCGCCACGTAGACGTAGCCGTAGGACATCGCGATCTCGGCGAGGCTCTTCTTCTTGGTCACCTTGCCGGCCGCGGCGAACTGCGCCACCTGGCCGATGTTGGAGGCCTTGGAGGCCTGGCCGCCGGTGTTGGAGTAGACCTCGGTGTCAAAGACGAAGACGTTCACGTTGTTGCCGGAGGCAAGCACGTGATCGAGGCCGCCGAAGCCGATGTCGTAGGCCCAGCCGTCACCGCCGAAGATCCAGAAGGCCTTCTTGGTGAGGTAGGCCTTGTCGGCGAGGATGGCCTTGGCGGTGTCACAGTCGGCCTTCTCGAGCTCGGCGATGTAGGCGGCAGCGGTGGTCTTGCTGGCCTCGGTGTCCTTGCGGGCCTCGAGCCAGGCGGTCGCGGCCTCCTTCAGCGCGTCGGACGCGCAGTCGGACTGGAGGAGCTTCTCGGTCTCGGTGACGAGCTTCTCCTGGACGGCGTCGTAGCCAAGGGCGAGGCCCAGGCCGTGCTCGGCGTTGTCCTCAAAGAGCGAGTTGTTCCACGCCGGGCCGTGGCCGCACTCGTTGACCGTGAAGGGCGAGGTCGCGGCCGGGTTGCCCCAGATCGAGGAGCAGCCGGTGGCGTTGGAGATGAACATGCGCTCACCGCAGACCTGCGTGATGAGGCGCGCGTAGGCGGTCTCGGCGCAGCCGGCGCAGGAGCCGGAGAACTCGAGGTAGGGCTTGGCGAACTGGCTGCCCTTGACGTTGGCGGCCACGAGCTCCTTCTTCTCGGAGACCTTGTTCACCGCGTAGTCCCACACCGGAGCCTGGTCGAGCTCGGACTCCTGCGGCACCATCGTGAGGGCGCCCTTCGGGCAGACCTTGGCGCAGTTGGTGCAGCCCATGCAGTCGAGCGGGCTGATGGCCATCGTGAAGGTGAGGCCGGAGTTCTTGGGAACCATGACGTCGATGCGGCGCATCTCCTCGGGGGCGGCGGCCTGCTCGTCGGCGTTCATGACGATCGGGCGGATCGTGGCGTGCGGGCACACGAAGGAGCACTGGTTGCACTGAATGCACTTGGACTCGTCCCAGTGCGGCACCATGACGGCGACGCCGCGCTTCTCGTACGCGGAGGCACCAAGCTCCCACTGGCCGTCGGCGACGTCCATGAACTTGGAGACGGGCAGGGAGTCACCGTCCATGCGGTTGATGGGCTCCATGAGCTCCTTGACCTGCTTGACGATGGCCGCGCGACCCTCGAGCGTGAGCTCGACCTTCTCGTCCTCGGCGTCGGCCCAGTCGGCGGGCACCTCAAACTTGCGGTAGGCGGTGGCGCCGGCGTCGATGGCCTTCCAGTTGGCCTCGACGATGCTCTGGCCCTTCTTGGCGTAGGACTTCTCGGCGGCGGCCTTCATGTACTCGATGGCGTCGGCCGCGGGAAGGACCTGCGCCAGCGAGAAGAACGCGGACTGCAGCACCGTGTTGGTGCGCTTGCCCATGCCGACCTTCTCGGCGAGGTCGATGGCGTCGATCAGGTAGACGTTGATGTTGTTCTTGGCGATGTAGCGCTTGGCCACGGCCGGCAGGTGGGAGGCGAACTCCTCGTCGGACCACTGGCAGTTCACCAGGAACGTGCCGCCCGGCTTGACGTCGCGGACCATCGGGAAGCCCTTGATGATGTAGGACGGGTTGTGGCAGGCGACGAAGTTGGCCTTGTTGATGTAGTACGGCGAGCGGATCGGGGAGTCACCAAAGCGCAGGTGGCTGATCGTGACGCCGCCGGTCTTCTTGGAGTCGTACTGGAAGTAGGCCTGGACGTACTTGTCGGTGTGGTCGCCGATGATCTTGATCGAGTTCTTGTTGGCGCCAACGGTGCCGTCGCCACCGAGGCCCCAGAACTTGCACTCGATCGTGGAGGGGTCGGCCGTGTTGGGGGCGTCCGGGTCCATGGGGAGGGAGAGGTTGGTGACGTCGTCCACGATGCCGATGGTGAACTCGCGGGCGGGGGCGTCCTTCTCGAGCTCCTTGTAGACGGCAAAGGCGGCCGCGGGCGGCTCGTCCTTGGAGCCGAGGCCGTAACGGCCGCCGACCACGGTGACGCCGTCCTTGCCGGCCTCGTAGAGGGCGGTGATGACGTCCTGGTAGAGGGGCTCGCCGATGGAGCCGGGCTCCTTGGTGCGGTCGAGCACGGCGATCTTCTTGACGGTCGCGGGCAGCGCGGCCACGAAGTCCTCGACGGACCACGGACGGTACAGGCGGACCTTCACGAGGCCGACCTTCTCGCCGTGGGCGTTGAGGTAGTCGATGACCTCCTCGAGGGTGTCGCAGAAGGAGCCCATGCACACGACCACGCGGTCGGCGTCGTCGGCGCCGTAGTAGTCAAAGAGGTGATAGCTCGTGCCGAGCTTCTCGTTGATCTTGTCCATGTAGGACTGGACCACGGCGGGCAGCGCGTCGTAAGCCTTGTTGCAGGCCTCGCGGTGCTGGAAGAAGATGTCGCCGTTCTCGTGGGAGCCGCGGGCGTGCGGGTGCTCCGGGTTGAGGGCGTGGTCGCGGAACGCCTGGACGGCGTCCATGTCCAGCATGTCCTTGAGGTCCTCGAAGTCCCAGGTGGCGACCTTCTGGATCTCGTGCGAGGTGCGGAAGCCGTCGAAGAAGTTCAGGAACGGCACCTTGCCCTCGATGGCCGCGAGGTGGGCCACCGGCGCGAGGTCCATGACCTCCTGAACGTTGCCCTCGGCGAGCATGGCAAAGCCGGTCTGGCGGCAGGCCATGACGTCGGAGTGATCGCCAAAGATGTTGAGCGCGTGGGAGGCGACGGTGCGGGCCGAGACGTGGAAGACGCCCGGCAGGCCCTCGCCCGCGATCTTGTACATGTTGGGGATCATGAGGAGCAGGCCCTGCGACGCCGTGTAGGTCGTCGTGAGGGCGCCCGCGCCGAGCGAGCCGTGCACGGTGCCCGCGGCGCCCGCTTCGGACTCCATCTCCACGACCTTGACCGGCGTGCCAAAGACGTTCTTCATGCCCTGGGCGGCCCACTGGTCAACGTGGTCCGCCATGGGGCTGGACGGGGTGATCGGGTAGATGCCCGCCACCTCGGTGAACGCATACGAGACGTACGCCGCCGCCTCGTTGCCGTCCATGGACTTAAACTTGCGCGCCATATCCTCTCCTTCGTAGTGATTCCAACGAATCCCTCGAGGGCGTGCCCGAGCCGCCAAAGGCGCATGACGGAACGGGGCCGTGGCCCATCGCTCATAGTCTACTACCCCGAGGGCGCCGCGCGGCCGAGAAGAGCGGCAGGCGGCGGGCCGCTTTGCCTAAAAGGGGGCGCGACCCCGTTGGGCGCGTTCCCGCGTGGTCTCGAGCAGGCGGGCATACCCCTCGGCGAGGCGAGCGGAGCGCGCGCCGCCCGCGTTTGCGGCGGGAACGACGCCGTGCTCGTCCGAGACGAGAAACGCCTCGTCAAACTCGGCGGCGCCGCCCATGATCGAGCGGGCGAGGCCCTCTTCGCGCGACACGGGCATGCCCAGAGTGCGCGCGAGGTCGCAGACGAGCGAGGTCGCCCCCGACGCGCGCCAGTCGGCCCCGCCGCCCCAGACGAGCCGCTCGTCGCGCACGAGCCACAGGCTCTCGGGCGCCACGCAGGTCAGCTCGGCCTCGGCCTCCGCGTGGAGGGCGCGCTCGGCAAGGGCCGAGACGGTGGTCACGGGCAGCGGCTCATAGGGGCCCACGGTCATGGCGGCGCGGCCCCCCTCGTCAACGACGAGCATGAGGACGCCGTCCGGGAAGCGCAGCGACCCCTCGTAGAGCGTCCATTCGATGTGCTGCTTCGCCCAGGCAACCAGCTGGACGGGCACCGGCCCGTCTGAGAGGAGGCGGTTTCCGAGGGCGCGGAGGTGACGGTTCTCGAGCGGGAGCGTCCGGGCGGCAAGGCGCCAGCGGCAGACGAGCGCGGGGCGGCCCAGCCTGAAGCCCTCCATCTGCCCCCACCCGTTCTTCTCGTCTGGCATGGGGCCTCCTTCCTTCGCGGGCCTCACATTCTAGCGCGGGGCGGACGCGGCGGGCGGAGGCGGCCTCTAGGAATTGCCGCTCTTGTCCCGCCGGCCACTAGGAATTGCGGGGCTTGCTCCGCGGGCTCCTTCCAAAAGGCAAGCTCGCCCGGCAATTCCTGGAGTTTTTTGGGCGCGTGTACGACAAGGGCGGCGATTTGCGGGCTCCCGCGGAGCAAGGCCGCCGATTCGTAGACGTATCCGGGACAACCCCCGCGATTCCTAGAGGCCGGCGGGACAAGGTCGGGAAAAACAAGAAGCGCCCCGGCGAGCGAGAAGCCCGCGGGGCGCCCGAGGGACACGCTCGGCGCGCGATGCGACCCCGCCCGGCGTCAGGCCGGCTCGGACGCGAGGGCGATGCCCACCACGTCGCCGAGCGCGGCGAGACGCACGTCCGCGAGGGACTGGTCGAGCGAGACCCCCTCGGGCAGGGGCATCGCGCAGACGAGCGCGCCCGAGCGGTGGGCGGCCAGAATCCCCACCGGCGAGTCCTCCACTACGAGCGTCCGCTCGGGTCGCACGCCGAGCAGCTCCATCGCCCGCAGGTAGACGTCGGGCGCGGGCTTGCTCTGGGCGCACTCCTCGCCGCTGACCGTCACGTCGAGCAGCCCGTCGATCCCGAGCGACGCCACAAAGCCGTCGATCACCCAGCGGGGCGAGGCCGACGCGAGCCCGGTGCGGACGCCGGCCTCGCGCAGCGCCGTCAGCGTCTCATGGACGCCGGGCGTCGCGAGCTCGCGATAGGGCATGGGGTCGTCCCGGAAGCGCTTGCGAAACCTCTCGTAGAGCTCCGCGCGACGCGCCGTGTCATGGGGCTCCACGCAGCCCCAAACCACCTTGTTGTTGGAGCCGTAGAAGTCCGGAAAGCCCGAGTCGTCGATTCCCTCCTCCGCAAAGAACGCGCGCCGGCGCCGGTCGAGCTCAGGCTCGCTGTTGACGAGCACGCCGTCCTTGTCAAAGATGACCGCCTCGTACATCATCGTTCCCCTCCGCCGTGCGGGCACCCGAGCTACTTGGCCTCCAGCTGCTTGGCGAGCATGATCGAGAGGATCGCCTCGTCGGTCTGGGCAAAGCCCTCGCGCATGAGCCGGCCGGTGTTCCTGATGGTCTCCTCGGCGTCATCAAAGATGATGCCGTCCTTGCTGGTGGGCGAGATGTCCGCGAGGGCGAGCGTGGAGCACTGGATCGCGCAGTTGGTGCCCGCGGCGATCTTGAGCGCGCACGTGGCCTTGGCGCCGTCGCAGATCATGCCCTGCAGCGTGGCGAGCATGTTGTTGATGGCGTACTTTATCTCGCGCAGGCCGCCGCCCTGCAGGTAGGTGATGCCACAGCACGAGCCGGTGCCACCCGCGATCCCCGAGCCGCACAGCGGCGAGAGGCGGCCCATGTACTCCTTGATGTGCAGGACCACCAGGTCGGACAGAACGAGCGCGCGGGCGAGGTCCTCGTCGGTGGAGCCGAGCATCCGGGCCAGCTCAATGATGGGCAGCGAGCTGGCGATTCCCTGGTTGCCGCTGCCGCCGCACGTCATGACCGAGAGCGGGCAGCCGCCCATGCGCGCGTCGCTCGCGGCAGCCGTCACGGACATGAGGCGCAGCGTGGCGTTGTTGAGCAGCGCTCCGCGCCGGTCGGCGCCCGCGCCGATGCGCCTGCCCACCTCCAGGCCGTATTCGCCCTGCAGTCCCTCCTCGCTCACGCGCGTGTTGAGCGGCACGCAGTCCAGGATGAAGCGGATGTCCTCAAACGAGACGGTGGTGGCAAACTCGTAGATTGCGTCCACTGTGAGCCCGGTGCCCTCCTCGTCCGAGCCCCCGCTGATGGACACCGGCTTGTCCACGAGCACCTCGCCGTTCTTCTCCACCCGCACGACGTTGGTGTGATCGCGCACGATGACCACGCGCGCCGTGTCCGTGCCGTCGGTGACGCGCGCCTCGATGTAGAGCGCCTCGGGCGTGGCCTTCTGCTCCACCCGCACGGCGCGGGCCTCGACGAGCTCCTTGGCCGCGGCAAGCTGATCGGGCGAGAAGCCCGAGAGCACCTCGAGCTTCTTGGCGGACTGGCGCACCACGGCGCCGAGCGCGGCGGCGATCTCGATGCCCACCATGCCCGTGCCGGGAATGCCCACCCCCAGCGCGTTCTTGATGATGTTGGCGCTCAGCCGGAGGCGGATCTGGGTGGGCTCGGCCGTCAGCTGCTCGGCCGCCAGGGAGACGGCGTACGCGACGGCGATGGGCTCGGTGCAGCCCTCGGCCGGCACGACCTCCTTCTTGAGAAGCCCGATGAAGTCAACCATGCTAACCCTCCTGGGACGCGGCGAGCCGGACGATGCCGAGCAGCGCCTCGTGATAGATGTCTGTGGCGCGGACGATGTCGGCGAGCCGGACGTGCTCGTCCGCCCCGTGTCCGCCGCTGTGGGTGCCCGGGAGCTTGGGCCCAAAGGCCACGAGCGCCGGCAGCAGGCTCGCATAGGTGCCCCCGGCCATGACCGAGCAGCCCCCCGGCTCCCCGGTGACCCGCTCGTAGGCGTCGAGAAGGACGCGGACGCAGGGGTCGTCCTCGCCCACCAGGTGCGCGGGCTTCTCCTGGAGAACCTCAACCGACCATGCCGGGCCGAGCGCGTCTCCCACCCGACGGGCCGCCTCGTCGGTGCCGAGGGCCAGCCCCAGGCGCACGTCCAGCTCCGCCGCGAGCGTGCCGCCCTCGATGTCGAGCGTGCCCACGTTCACCGAGGTCCCGCCAAAGACGTCGTCCTCGAGGGAGATTCCCAGGGCCTCTCCGGTGAGGTCGCCGCAGAGCAGGCGCGCCGCCTCGGCGAGCGGCCCGTCGGGGAAGCGCTCCGACAGGCGCGTCATGAGCTTGCGCACCGCGCTGACGCCGCGCTCGGGCATGCTCCCGTGAACGGACGTCCCGCGCTCCTCGAGCACGGCGCCGTCGGGGAGCGTGGCGCACGCCTCGGCGGGCACCGTGTTGGCCGCCACGCCTCCGTGCGCGCTCAGGCCCTCCGGCATCCCCGCGCGGCGCACCACGAGATGGAGCCGGGCCTTCTCCCCGCGCACCACGGGAAACGACGCGTCGGGCACAAAGCCGAGGCTCGGCTGCTCGCAGCCCGCCTCGACGTACTCGCGCAGGTCCGACATCCCCGTCTCCTCGTCGGTGCCAAAGATGAGGCGCAGCCGGCACGGCAGGTCCCGGCCCGCCAGCTCGCCCAGGAGCACCGTCATGATGGCGGCGGCGATCTTGTTGTCCATGCACCCGCGCCCGTAGAGGACCCCGTCCGCAACCTCGGCGGCGTAGGGGTCGTGCGTCCAGCCCTCCCCTGCGGGCACCACGTCCAGATGAACGGGGAAGGCGGCGAGCGGGCCGGCGGACCCGACCTCGGCCCACCCGAGCTTCTCGCCCAGGCGGGTGACGGAGAGGCCCAGGCGCGCGCACTCGCCGAGGGCGAGGTCGAGCGCCCGAGCGCACCCCTCACCGTAGGGCGCGCCGGCAGCGGGGACCGCATGCTCGGTGTTGATGCGCACGAGCGCGCGCAGCAGCGAGAGGACCCGCGCGTCGCGGTCGGCGGCCGTGCGGCGAGGGGCGGCCACGGCTACTCGCCGTCCTTCTGGTCCCGGGGCGTGAAGACGAGGTCGCAGACGTCGTCGCCGGCGCCGATCTGCGCGGCAAACTCGAGGTTCACGCCCGCGGCGTCGGCGCGCGCGAAGTCGCTGTAGCAGGCCAGGCGGCAGAGCTCGGCCACCTCCTCGGCGGGCAGGCCCAGGCTCTTCCAGGTGGCGGCCAGCGGGCAGTGGTGGAAGCGCAGCAGGCCGCGCTCGTCGCTCTTCTCCACGAGCTCCATCTCAAAGACGTCCTGGCCGTTGGAGTTGTAGAGCATCTCGGCCATCTTGCCGGGGTTGCCCTCGCAGACGCCGTACTTGCGCCCGCGCTCCACGCCAAAGGCGTAGATGGTGGCCTTGCAGAACTCGTCGGGGTCGATCCCGTGCTTCTTGGCCTCGTCGAGCATGAGGTGGAACCACTGCGCACGGGTGCCGTTGGCGCCGCGGACGCCCTCGAGGTACTCCTCGCGGGTGAAGGTCTGCTTGTCGGACATGTTGCTCTCCTGTTCTTGATGGGGGCGCGGCGGAAGCTCCCCTCGTCGCCGCGCCCCGATGGGTGTGTTGGGTGGCGGTTACGCGCTGAGGATGCCGAGGAAGGCGCCCACGAGCGAGACCACGATGAGGATCACCAGCAGCTTGGTGATGGTCCACTTCTTGTACTTGATGCCCCAGAAGACGAACATCACGGCCGCGAGGGCGAGCAGGCCGGGGGCGATGGAGTTGAGCGTGTCCTGCAGGACGATGGTCTTCTCGCCAAAGGTCCAGGCGAGCGGCGTGGAGACCTTGACGGTGCTGGCCGAGAGGGCGCCCATGACGAACATGCCCACGATGGAGGCGCAGTCGATGAGCTTGTTGACGATGCCGCCGGCCAGGATCTTCTGGACGGACTCGCGGCCGAGCTTGTAGCCCAGGCCAAAGAGGGCGCGGGCCTCGAGGAAGGTCAGGATGCCAAAGAGGATCACAAAGACCACGCCGAACGCGTTGCCCTGGGTGGCGAAGGACGCGCCGAGGGCGAAGAGAATGACCTGGACGGTGCCAAAGTCCACCGTGTCGCCCACGCCGGCGAGCGGGCCCATGAGGCCGTTCTTGACGCCGGTGATGATCTCGGCGGGCACCTCGGCGCCGCTGGCGCGCTGCTCCTCCATGGCGAGGACGGTGCCGTGGATCAGGCAGCCCCAGTTGGCGTTGGTGTTGAAGAAGCCCAGGTGACGCTTCAGGGCCTCCTCGAGCTCGGCCTCATCGGGATAGAGCTTCTTGAGGACGGGCGCAAAGGAGGCGCAGACGGCCACGGACTGCATGCGCTCGAAGGAGTTGGAGATCTCGGCGGTGAACTGCCAGCGCAGGAACACGCCGTTGACATCCTTCTTGCTGAGGAGGCGCTTCTCGCCGGCGGCCGCGGCCTTCTCGCTCAGCTCGCGCAGGGTGGCGAAGGAGTCCTCGTTGTCGCCCATGAAGGTGACGAGAAGGGCGAGGCAGATGCCAAAGATGGCGGCGGCCATCGTGGGGATCTGGAGGTACTGGACCAGGAAGAAGCCGATGATGAACAGCGGCAGGAACTTCATCTTGCCGATCATGAACACGACGGTGGCAAAGCCGAGGGCCGGCAGCAGGCCGCCCATGACGTTGAACGCGGTGAGAATCCACTCGGGGCACACGTTGAGCAGCGACGTCACCAGGTCCGCGCCAAAGTAGTTGATGACGAACATCAGCGGGAAGCGCAGGATGAAGCCAAAGATGAGCGGGTAGACGGTGGCGCAGCGCCAAACCGCCTTGGCGTCGCCCTTGTCGGCGTACTTGTCGGCCCAGTGGACGAAGACGGCGTTGCCGGTGCGGCGCACGTTGTTGACGAGCACGCCCAGGACGCCGAGCGGGACGGCGATGGAGACGGCCGTCTCGGGGGTGCAGCCCGTCTGAATGGCGATGGGAACGGCGATGAGCGCGGCAAAGACGCGGTCGGACGGGATGTTGCCGCCGGCTGCGACCATGCCGAGGTAGACCATCTCGATGCTGCCGCCCGTGACGACGCCCGTCTCGAGGTTGCCCGTGAGGGCGCCGAGCACGGTACCCACGAGCAGGGGCGACTTCATGGTCTGGATGAACGAGTAGCCCGCGAGGCCGGCCGCCCACCAGAACCACAGACCGCCGACGATGGCAAAGAACAGGTTGAGACCCATGAGCTTCCTCCCTTGTTACGACTCGTACTTCTTCAGGGCTTCCTCGTAGGAGATGCCGGCCTCCTCGGGGACCACCTGGATCTGGATATCGACGCCGGCGTCGTGCAGGGCGCGGATGTCCTCGACCTCCTCCGGCCCGAGGGCGACGGCGGGAAAGACGACCTTGCGCCCGGCCTCGGCGGGGATGCCGCCGAGCTGGAGCGTCTCAAAGGCGAGCCCGGCCTCGTGGGAGGCGCGAGCGGCCGCCACGTTCTTGAACAGCAGGAAGACGTTGCCGCTTCCGAGCGTGCCGTCGCGGTAGGCCGCAGCGGCGTCGGACGTGGTCTTGATGTCCACGCTCACGCCCGAGGGGGCCGCCATCTTGTAGATGCTCGCCATGAACTCATCGGCGCCCAGCAGGTCGTCCACGATGACGATCGAGTTGGCGGAGGCGATCTTGGACCACTTGGTGATCACCTGTCCGTGGATGAGGCGATAGTCCACGCGCGCCCACGAAATCTTTGACATGTCCTCTCCTTCTTCTCTCGTTGCTTGCATGAATCCCGGGCCCGCGCCCGGCGCGCTCACGCCTGGGCGAGCAGCTCGTTGACATGCCGCATGCCCGCGTGCGCGGACTCGAGGCAGCGCTGCGCGAGCTCCTCGGGACCGAGCCCCTCGTCGCGGCTGTTGAGCGCCTCGATCAGCATGGGCAGGTTGACGCCCGAGACGAGGTGGTAGGCGCGCGCGTTGCGCAGCCCCATGCTCGCGACGTTGCACGGCGAGCCTCCGAAGAGGTCGGCGAGCACGAGCACGCCGTCGCCGGTGTCGACCTCCTCCAGAGCGCGGCCAAACTCGGCCGTCAGCTCGTCGACGTTGCCCTCGCGACGAAGCGACAGGGTCCTCACCTGCTGAGCGGGCCCCATGATGACCTCGCTGGCGCTCAAAAGCCCATCCGCGAGATCGCCGTGCGTCATGACGACGATTCCAACCATTAATCCTCCCTTCACAGTAGTTCACGTTTCCTACATAAATGCTTTCTGCGTGGCGCAGGAGCTTGCGGCGACTGTAGCCAAAATGCCGCTTGGCAAAATTTGGGGAGGTTGAATGGCATATTTTTGGTATTTGGTCGATTTTCTTCTTTAATTTCCGATTGCTCAGCCTATACTTGAAGGTACAAAATTGCTGAATTGCTCTGTTTAGAACAGAATATTTACTCTAATTTGATTAATTTCTGCACTCTATTTTTATCAATTAAATCTGTTAATCAGAATAGAGGTGAATCAGAGTGAAGCGCGGCGCCAGCAGATACGAGCCCCTCAAGCCCGAGGGCTACCAACCTCGCCTCATCGATGCGAAGCTCCATCATTTCCTCACAAATCATTCCATCGTGAGGCTGATCGGCCCCCATGGCGCAGGAAAGTCGTGGTGCGCGCTCGCCCAGGGGCGCAGCGTCATCTCGGCGGCGGACGAGAGTATCCGACCCATGCTGGAAAGCGCGCCGGAGCGGGCCCTCTCCGGTGGGCAGCCGCCTCACGTCGTTGACGAGTGGCAGGCCGTCCCCGGCCTCGCGCGCGCAGCCGCGCGCTCGGGCAAGGGCCCCTTCCTCTTTGTGAGCTCGTGCGACCGGCATCTGGATGAGGAGGCGGAGCTCCGCGATGCCCCGACGCTGCGCCTGTGGCCCTACACCCTCACGGAGTCGAGCGTCTCCAACATGAGCGTGTCGCTCACGGGGCTCTTCTCGCGTGACTTCTATCCCATGTCGTGCGACGTTGGCATTCCCGAGCTTGCCGACCTCATCTGCCAGGGCGGGTGGGCGCGCGTGCAGGGGCTTGGCGGCGAGGCGGCGGCGCGCCTCAACGAGATCACCGTGCAGACCGTCGTGGAGGGCGAGTGCGCGCGTCGGAAGAAGCGCCTGCCGATTGCCCTGCGCGTCTACTGCGCGCTCGCCTCCTGCGGCTGGCGCGGCACCTACGACGACTTTGCGGAGTACATGCGGTCCCGGGGCGAGCGGCCCTTCTCGCGCAACACCGTTCGCGACTATCTCCGCATCCTCGAGGAGGCCTATCTCGCCTACCCGCTACGCGGCTGGCAGGCGCCCATCCGCTCGTCCTCCCGAGTGCGCGTCAAGCCGCGCATCTCCTTCGTTGACCCCTCCCTGCCGGCGATGCTCCTCTCCCAGACGCCAGTCGAGCTGCTCGGGAACGCGCCAGCGTTTCTCTCGCTGCTGAGATGCCTCGCGCTGCGCGACATCTGCGCCTATGCCTCGGTGCTCGACGCGGAGTCGGAACCGAGCGTCCGCTACTACGCGGACTCGGACGGCGGAAGTGCGGACGCCGTCGTCACGCTGGCTGACGGCCGCTGGGGCGCGCTGAGCGTCGCCATCGGCGAGGCACAGGTCCCCGAGACGGCACGCGGCCTCGTGCGGCTGCGCAGCAAGATCGCCAAGAACCCGGACGCGGGGTGCCCGGCGCCGTCCTTTCTCGCCGTGATGCTCGCGAGCTGCGACCGGCCCAGGCTCGACCGCAAGACGGGCGTCTACGTGTTTCCCATCGGCTGCCTCACCGCATGAGAGCGCCCCGGCGGGCGCGGGGCCGGCCGGGGCGCGGGAGAACAAGAGGGGCGCGCTAGTGGCGGAAGTGGCGCGCTCCGGTGAAGACCATCGCGATGCCGTGCTCGTTGCAGGCCTGGATGCTCTCGTCGTCGCGCTTGGAGCCGCCGGGCTGGATGATGCAGGTCACGCCGTGCTCGGCGAGCACGTCAACGTTGTCGCGGAACGGGAAGAACGCGTCGGAGGCGCAGGCGTAGCCGCCCTTCTCCACGCCCATGCGCTCGCAGGCCTCGTCGGCGCGCTGGCAGGCCAGGAGCGCCGAGTCCACGCGGTTGGGCTGGCCCGGCCCCATGCCGATGCCGGCCTTGCCCTTGGAGACCAGAATCGCGTTGGACTTCACGCCCTTGCAGACGCGCCAGGCAAACATGAGCTCGTCCATCTCGGCGTCCGTGGGCTTGCGCTCGGTGGGGCAGGTGAAGGTCGCCGGGTCCTCGGAGACGGTGTCCACGTTCTGCAGCAGCACGCCGCCGTCGATGGTGCGCAGCTCGTACCTGGCGTGGCCCTCGGCGCCACCCGTGGCGAGCACGCGCAGGTTGGGCCGCTTGGCCATGCGCTCGAGGGCCTCGGAGGTGTAGCTCGGGGCAATGATGACCTCGACGAACTGGCCGTTCTCGTCAAAGGCGTGCTCCACCAGCTCGAAGGGCACCTCGCGGTTGCAGGCGATGATGCCGCCGAAGGCGCTCTTGGGGTCGCACGCAAAGGCGCGGTCGTAGGCGGCCGTAACGTCCTCGGCCACGGCGGAGCCGCAGGGGTTCTGGTGCTTGAGGATCACGCAGGCCGGGCCGTCGAACTCGCGGACGAGGTTCCAGGCGGCATCCGCGTCCAGGTAGTTGTTGTAGGAGAGCGGCTTGCCCTGGATCTGCTCAGCGCCGACCAGCGGGTTGGCCGAGGAGCCCAGCGCGGCGAAGTCGTCCGCAAAGCGGTAGACGGCGGCCGTCTGCTGGGGGTTCTCGCCGTAGCGCAGGTCGTCGACCTTCTCGAGGTAGAGGCCAAACTCGTCCGGCGTGGCCGGGGCCTCCTCGCCGTCCTCGAGCTCCTCGGGGAACTCCTCGTCATAGCGCTCGGCCAGCCAGCCCGCGATGGCGGCGTCGTAGCAGGCCGTGGTCTCGTAGACCTTGAGCTGGAGGTAGCGGCGCAGCTCGAGCGTGGTGCAGCCACCGCAGGCACGCATGGTGTCCAGGACCTCGTCGTAGTCATCCGGGTCGGAGACCACGGTCACGGAGTCGGCGTTCTTGGCGGCGGAGCGCAGCATGGAGGGGCCGCCGATGTCGATGTGCTCGATCGCGTCGTCAAAGGTGACGTCGGGCGCGGCCACGGTCTTCTCAAACTCGTAGAGGTTCACGACCACGAGGTCGATCATGCCGATGCCGTGCTCGGCGGCCTCGGCCATGTGGGCCGGGTTGTCGCGACGGGCGAGCAGGCCGCCGTGGACCTTGGGGTGCAGCGTCTTGACGCGACCGTCCATCATCTCGGGGAAGCCCGTGTACTGCTCGATGGGCACCACGTGGACGCCGGCCTCCTCGAGCACGCGCGCGGTGCCGCCGGTGGAGATCACCTCGACGCCGAACTCGTCCTCGAGCGCCTTGACAAAGGCGACGACGCCGGTCTTGTCCGTGACGGAGACGAGCGCTCGCTTGATGGGAGTGTCTGCCATGGCCCCTCCTTGGGTTTGGTGACGACATGTTGTACCGTCTCTCTTACCTCTCTAACGATACCGCAGCCGGAGGACAACAATGACGCAGACCAACAACTTGACGTGGCGCGCCTTTGCGCCGGAGGACTTTGAGGGCGCGGCGGGGCTGCTCGGCCGCACGTGGCTGCCGGAGTTTGACGAGGCGCCGCAGCGCGCGGCGAGCCAGATCGAACTCGCCCACTACCTGGCCGACGCAACGTGGTCGCTCGTCGCGGAGCAAGACGGGAAGATCCTGGGCGTGGTCCTGCTCGCCGAGCGCGATGCCGCAGCCACGGACGGCGCGGGCTGGGCCGAGCTCGAGTCGCGCCTTGCGCGGGCGGCCGAGAAGGACCCGGCGCTCGCGGAGGCCGTACGCGTGGAGATGGACGGCGTGCGCGAGGAGGCGGAGCTCGAGCGCGAGTACGCGGCCGGCAACCCCGTGGGGGCGGATGCCGCGGTGAAGCTGCTGATCGTCTCGCCGGACGCCAAGGGGATGGGCCTGGGCGGCAGGCTCTTCTCGGCCGCGCTGGAGCACCTGCGCGAGGCAGGGGCGACCGGCTACCACCTGCTGACCGACGACAGCTGCGACGTGGGCTTCTACGAGCACAAGGGCCTCACGCAGGCAGCGCGGCGGCGCTCGCGCGCCTACTGGCCCGGCGTGGACCCCGCCACGGACGAGTTCTATGTCTACGTCTACGAGCAGGAGCTCTAGTGCGCGGACGGTTTGCGCCTACGCCCTCGGGGCGGATGCATCTGGGCAACGTCTTTGCCGCGCTGGTGGCATGGCTCGCGGCGCGCGCGGCCGGCGGCGAGATGGTGCTGCGCATCGAAGACCTGGACCCGCGCGCGGCAAGTCGCGAGCGCGCGGAGCTCCTGATGGACGACCTCCGCTGGCTGGGGCTCACCTGGGATGAGGGGCCCTTCCGGCAGAGCGAGCGCGGAGCGGCCTACGACGAGGCAATCGAGCGGCTGGCGGAAGCCGGGCTCACCTACCCCTGCTTCTGCTCGCGCGCCGAGCTACACGCCGCGAGCGCCCCGCATGCCTCCGACGGAACGCCGGTCTACGCGGGAACGTGCCGCGGGCTCTCCCCCGACGAGGTCTCGCGGCGCGCGGCGGAGCGGCCGCCCGCGACGCGCCTGCGCGTGCCGGACGCCGACGACCCCGCGGGCACCATCGAGTTCTGCGACCTTGCCTACGGCCCGCGCCGCGAGGTGCTCGCGCGCGAGTGCGGCGACTTTCTCGTGCGGCGCAGCGACGGCGTGGTGGCCTACCAGCTCGCCGTGGTGGTGGACGACGCGCTCATGGGCGTGACGCAGGTGGTGCGCGGGCGCGACCTTCTGGGCTCGTGCGCCCGGCAGATCTATCTGGGGCGTCTGCTGGGCTGGGAACCTCCGGAGTTTGGGCACGTCCCGCTTCTGGTGGCCCCGGACGGACGGCGCCTCTCCAAGCGCGAGAGGGACCTCGACCTGGGCGCCCTGCGCGAGCGCGGCGTGACGCCCGTGCGCCTGGTGGGCGCGCTCGCGGCGGCGGCCGACTTGGCCGACTCCGGCTGCGAGGCCACACCCGACGAGCTTGTGGACGCGTTCTCCTGGGATCGACTGCGTCGCGAGGACATCGTCGTGGACGACGACCTTCTCGCCCGGCTGCTGGGGTAACGCGCCGCGCGCCTCGCCCGAGCCCCGCCGCGCCCCCGGTCACGACGGGCCGTCAGCGGGTTTTGAGAGGTTCCACCTCCGGGAAGGTTGTGGCCTTTGCCGTTGTGGGGTATCATGCTCTAGCACCATCCACGGAGAGCTGACCGAGAGGCCGAAGGTGCTCGCCTGCTAAGCGAGTATAGGATGCAAATCCTATCTGGGGTTCGAATCCCCAGCTCTCCGCCAGATGCACTCCATACGAACCCCTGTCGGCAACGCTGGCGGGGGTTCGTGCTGTATCGCCGCGTTATGCGGCCGCGTCACCACATCTTCGACACTTTTCTCATTTTGCCTTGACGCAGCGAGAAGACCGTGGCAACATTACCAATCGCACGCGGCGTTACCTCAGCTGGATAGAGGACCTGACTACGAATCAGGGCGTCATAGGTTCGAATCCTATACGCCGCACCACGCAAGATACGGGAGGCTTCTTCGGGAGCCTCCCGTTTTGCGTTAGCGGTCCGATCGCTCGGCGGGCGCGCCTACCGGGACGGCTGGGCCTGAACGCCACTTCTCGGCCCAATGCCCACGAACGTGTAGGCAACGTCCCGCGCGTCGCACAAGTCCATGAGATCCACGACGTCGTTCTTCTCGTCCTCAAGATAATCCGCGAGCGAGGGGTGACCGGCCTCGCCCACCGCGCGCAGCAGGCCCTCAACGGCATCCGGAGCAAACCCAACCCGCAGGCCGTGCTCATCCTCCCCGTATGCCACGAGCGCCGAGGGGCCCGTCAGCCGCTCGCGCACCTCGAGCGAGCCGTCGTTCCCCTCGACGATGCGAACCTCGCGCACGTCACCCACGTGCTCAAACCGTGCCACCTCAGCCTCGCGCATGACTTTCTCCTCTCGCAAGTATCCCTGACAAGAGTAAATCATACACGTGTTCTATAGAACATACGTTCTACCGTCTGCGGAGGAGCGTTTTCGGCGAGCGGTTACTCGGGCCGGATGACCTCCACGCCGCCCATGTACGGGCGCAGCGCCTCGGGCACGGTCACGCTTCCGTCGGCGTTCTGGTAGTTCTCCAGGATCGCGGCCATCGTGCGGCCAACAGCCAGGCCGGATCCGTTGAGCGTGTGCACGAGGCGCGTGCCCTTGAACTCGGCAGGGTCCTTGTAACGGATGTTGGCGCGCCGCGCCTGGAAGTCCCAGCAGTTGGAGCAGGAGGAGATCTCCTTGTAGGCGTTGTAGCTGGGGAGCCACACCTCGAGGTCGTAGCACTTGGCCGCAGAGAAGCCGATGTCGCCGGTGCAGAGCGTGACCACGTGGTAGGGCAGCCCCAGCGCCTGGAGCACCGCCTCCGCCTCGCCGACCATGCTCTCGAGCTGGTTCATCGAGTCCTCGGGCTTGGCAAACTTGACCATCTCCACCTTGTCGAACTCGTGCACGCGGATGATGCCGCGCGTGTCGCGCCCGGCCGAGCCCGCCTCCTCGCGGAAGCACGGCGTGAAGGCCGTGTACCACAGCGGCAGCTGGCTCGCCTCAAGCACCTCGCCGCGGTGCAGGTTGGTGAGCATGACCTCGGCCGTGGGGATGAGGTAGAGGTCGGGGTTCACGTGATAGAGGTCATCCTCGAACTTGGGCAGCTGGCCCGTACCAAAGAGGGTCTCGCGGTTGGTGATGACGGGCAGCCACCACTCCTTGAAGCCGGCCTTGACGTGCATGTCGATCATGAAGCTGATGAGTGCGCGCTCCATGCGGGCACCGAGGCCGCCCAGCACGTAGAAGCGGGTGCCGGCGATCTTGACGCCGCGGTCAAAGTCGATGACGCCCAGCTCCGGCCCCAGGTCCCAGTGCGCCTTGGGCTCAAAGCCGTCCGCCGCAAAGTCGCGCGGGGTGCCCCAGCGGCGCACCTCGGGGTTGTCGGAGTCGTCCTTGCCGTAGGGCACGGACTCGTGTGGGATGTTGGGGATGGCGGCCACCAGGTCAAAGAGGGCGCGCTCCACCTCGTCGCGCTTCTCGTCCAGCTGGGCGATGCGCTCCTTGTTGGCGGTGACGCGCGCCTTGGCGGCCTCGGCCTCGTCGCGCTTGCCCTCGCGCATGAGCTGGCCGATCTGCTTGGAGACGGCGTTGCGCTCGGCCTGGAGGGCCTCCACCTCAACAATCACGGAGCGGCGCTCCTCATCCAGCTCGAAGAAGCGCTCGCGATCCCAGTGGGCGTTCTGCCGGGATGCGCACGCCTTGTCAACGATGTCGGGATTCTCGCGGACGAACTTGATGTCGAGCATGCTCACTCCTCGCTTCTGACTGACCCGGTCGCGGGTTCGCGCCCGGCGGCGCTTCAAGTATATACTTGTGCGCACGGAAAACGTCGTGCCCGGGGAGGGAACATGCAGGCTGTCGCGGATTTCTTCACGTGGCTCTTCAACGACAAGATGGGCGTCCTCTGCCTCATTGCGGGCGGCATCGTGATATGCCTGCTCATCGCCATCTTCATGGAGCGCCGGACCAAGCGCCGCTACTTCAACCACGAGAAGGCCGAGAGCGACTGGGACCTCTTCAGCGACGACGAGGAGTAGCCCGGGCCACACGCCAGCCGGCCGCCCTCCAATAACACGCAAATCTCGGCGTTGTTTTCAAGAAACCCCTGTTGGCGAGAAAAACATCCGTGAGATTTGCGTGCTATTTGCATCCTCGTCCGTCATTCGTGCCCCGCCCACCGCCGGAGGCATCATGCGCCTTGCACTAGACAGCCTCTCCGCCCTCCGCGTCACGCGGGCCCAGCGCGGCGCGCGCGGCCGCATCTCGGGCGCCCCCTGCGACCTGCCCGCGCCCGATCCCAGCCCCGGCCGCCGCCTCACCGGGAGGTCCCTGCCTCTGGACGCCCTTGCGCTCGACGCCCCACCGGACCGTGATCACCCGCTGCACGTGGCCGCCCCGACGGCGGCCTCCCGCGTCCAGGCCTCGTTCGCCACCTGCGCGGTCTACGAGCGCGGCCTGCCTCCCAACTCGTTCATCGACCTGGGGAACGGCCTCGTCATTCCTTGTCCCGAGCTGCTCTTTATTGAGCTGGCGCGCGTCATGGGCCCTGCCACGCATGCGCTTCTCGGCTACGAGCTCTGCGGCAGCTTCTCGCGCGACCCCCGGGACCCTCGCTGCGGCGAGGTGCGTCACGGCGTGAGGCCGGCAACGTCCGTCGAGAAGATTGAGCGCTTCCTGGCCGCGTGCGGGCTCATTCGTGGCGTCGCCGCCGCACGACGCGCTCTCGTCCACGTGCGCGACAACGCCTGGTCACCCATGGAGGCGATTCTCGCGCTGACGCTCGTGCTGCCCACGGGCGAGTACGGCTACGGGCTCTCGGGACTCACGCTCAACGCGCGCCACGAGAACGACCCCGACCTCGTACAGCGGGGCGCGGCGGCGACGCGCGTGCCCGACATCGAGCTGGCCGGGAGCTCCGTGGGGTTCAACTATGACGGGCGCGACCACTTTGACCTGGACGCCATCGCCCGCGCGCCGGACCGCGACGCGCTCGCCAAGGCCGCAAGCGTTCGCCAGCGCTACGTGGGCGACCTGCGCCGGAACCGCGAGCTCGCCGCACAGGGACGCATCATCCTGCCGGTTGTCTCGGAGAACCTCTTTGGCCCGGGCTCGCTAGACACGCTCGTGCTCGAGGCGGCGCTCACGATGGAGGCGCTCGGCGAGCGCAGCTCCAAAGACGTGCGCGCGCTGCTCGAGTCCTGGCCCTACGCCCACATGCGGCAGCTGCTGGTCTGGTCGCTGCTGCCGTGGCGCAAGGGCGTGGTGTTCGCGCGGGAGCGGCTGGGCAGCCACGTGGAGGGGGAGTCCGTGGTGTACGAGGAGGACATCGAGTTCCCGATGTGACGGCCCGGGCGGCGTTGCGGCGCGCTTCTCGTCCAAATAACACGCAAATCTCTAGGCTGTTTTTCTCGCCAACTGGGGTTTCTTGAAAACAACGCCGAGATTTGCGTGTTATTAAGAGGCCGGACAGACATACGGCGAGAAGAACCACGCACGCAAAAAGGCCCCGGCGACATGCGCCGAGGCCTTAGCTCTCATGGTGCGGGCGAAAGGACTTGAACCTTCATGGAGTTGCCCCCATACGGACCTGAACCGTACGCGTCTGCCAATTCCGCCACGCCCGCGTGCTGGAACATCGTAGCGCATCGCGCGCGCCCTCGCAAGCGCTAAAATACACGCACGGCCAGACGCAGCACAAGCACTGAGGAGGAGCCGTGAGTGAGACGCCCACCCGGATGCGCGCTGACAGCACCCCTCTGACGCCGGCGGACACCCCGCGCGACGAGTACCTCCTCGGCCGCTACCGCGTGCTCGAGCGCCGCGGGCGCGGCGGGTTTGGCACGGTCTGCACCTGCTGGGACACGCGCCTCCAGCGCCGGGTGGCCATCAAGCGCATGCCGCTCGCCGCGGAGACCGGGACCACGGCCGCCGAGGCGCTCGCCGAGGCCCGCACCGCCTGCATGCTCGGCCACCCCAACATCGTGACCGTCTTTGACTTTGAGTCCGACGGCACCTTCGCCTACCTCGTCATGGAATACGTTGACGGCCTCAACCTCGCCGAGCTGCTCGGGCGCGTCGAGGGTGGCCGGCTCACCGGCGACGAGTGCGCCCACGTGCTCCAGAGCGTGGCGCGCGCCCTGTCCTTTGCGCACGAGAACCGCGTGCTGCACCTGGACATCAAGCCCACCAACATCATGATCGACCGTCAGGGCACCGTGAAGCTCGCGGACTTTGGCATGGCCACGCTCGCCTCGGCCGCCGGATACGGCGGGGCGCGCGGGGGCACCGTGGGCTACATGCCGCCCGAGCAGATCGACGGCGCCATGGTCGATGAGCGCACGGACGTCTTCTCGCTCGCCGTGGTCGTGTGGCAGGCGCTCAGCGGCTCCAATCCGTTTTTGGCCAGGACCGCGGAGGACTCCCGCCGGCGCATCGAGAAGGGCCCGGGGCGGCTCGCGCGGGCTTGCCCCGAGCTGGACCCGGGTGTCGAGGCAGCGCTCGTGGGCGCGCTCGCTCCCTCCCCATCCGGTCGCGACGCCGACGTGCGCGACCTCGCGGACGAGCTGGTGCCGCGCCTCGGCCTGCCCGCCATGGGCGCGGAGTCCCTGCGCGACCTCGTCTCTCAGGCCGAGAAGGACGACGAGCCGCTGGCGGACGGCCGGGTGAGGCGCCCGCGGGAGGGCGGGGTCCGTCTGCCGGAGGGGTTTGTCGCCCGCCTGCTCACGGCCCTGCTGACCTTCTCGGCCCTGCGCCTGGTGACCCCCGCCGTCCCGCAGCTCGCCGAGGGCGCCCCGGGGGTCGTGGCGCCGCTCGTCGGCGCGGTCGCGGGCGCGCTCTGGCCCCCGCTCGCCGCCCCCCTTCTGGCGGTGGCGATGGCCTGGGCGCTGGCGGCCTCCGGTGACGCCATGACAACCCTGCTGGGGGGCCTGCTGCTTGTTGTCGTCCTTCCGTGGTGGGCGGTCGTCGGGCGGCGCGAGCGACTCTCCTCCCTCGCGATTCTGCTGCCCTGCTGCCTTCCCTCCCCGGTCTGCGGGGCGGCGCTCTCCGGCTACGCGCTCGACCCCGCTCCGGCCGCCGGGACCGCCGCGCTCGGCTACCTCGTCGGCACGCTCTATCATGCCGCGGCCGCGACCTCCTTTGCCCCCGACGCGCTCGCGGCGAGCCTCGCGGCGCAGGCGGCCGACCCCGCCGCCTGGTGGCTCCTCGCGGGCTCCGTGGCGTGCGCTGCGCTCAGCTCAGCCGTGGCCCTGCGCGGCTCGGTGGCGAGCGGCGTGACGGGCCAGGTGCTCGGCCTGGGCCCCATCGCCCTGGCCGCCCTCGCCGCCGCCAGGATGGAGAATAGCGGTATATGGCCCGCCCTCGATCTGCCCGCCCTTGTCCTTGCGGTACTCTTGACGGTGCTTATGTGCATCGCGACTGTCCTGAGAGGCCCGCTTTACGAGGGTCCGGAAGGCGGGGGGATAGATGAGTTTTCTGAGCGACTTTGAGTCTCGCATCGGCTCGGTCTTTGGGGCCGCGCCCCAGGGCTACACCGAGCCCTTCTCCTTCAAGAAGCTGGCCAAGCGCGCCGCGCGCGAGATGGAGAACGAGACCTACGAGATCGACGGCGTGAATACCGCTCCCGCCCTCTACACCGTGCTCGTCTCCGCCACCGACGACTCCCTTATGCGCCCGCTCTACGAGCAGATCACCTACGAGACCTCCTCGTTTGTGACGGCCCAGGCCCAGAAGAAGGGCTACGCCTTCGTTGGCAGCCCGCTCGTGCGCTTCATGGTGGACCCGGGCCTCAAGTCCGGCAAATTCGCCGTGTTCGCCGAGAACGTCGACGCGGGCACGCTCGCGCGCCTGCGCGAGGAGGAGCGCGCCTTCCTCGCCGGCAACTCCAGCGCCGGCGGCGCGGCGGCCAAGGTCCACCCGCGCGGCCGTCGCCGCGAGGCCCCCCGCCGTGGCGCCCACGCCCGCACCCACGCCGGCCCCCGTGCCCTCACCCGCGGCCACGCCGACGCCTGCCGTCGAGCCCGACGGCCTCGACGTGATGCCCCTCGACGCGCTCGAGCCCCTGCCCGTGGCCTCGGCCTCCGCGTCGACCCCCATGCCCGTCCCGCTGGCCGGCCCCGCGCCGGTCGTAGTCCCCGGCGAGGGCCCCGGCTCCATTCCCGTGCCGCAGACCCAGCGCCGCAACGTCCCGCTCGTGGACCCGCGCCGCGGGGCCGAGGCAGCCCCCGCCCCCAGCGCGCGACCCGCCCACGCGGCGTCCGCCCCGCAGCCCCGGCAGCCCTCCTGCCTGCTCATCGACCGTCAGTCCGGCCGCACCTACACCGCCACCGCGCCGTCCACCGTCATCGGGCGCGAGCGCTCCCAGGCGGGCGTGGTCCTGCGCGACCCCAACATCTCCCGCCGCCACGCCGAGCTCACCTTTGACGGGCGCGACTGGCACATCGCCGACCTCAACTCCACCAACGGCACGCTCGTGAACGACGTGGACGTGCGCGAGTGCATCCTGCGCGACGGCGACCTCATCACGCTCGGCCTCATGAACCTCGAGTTCCGGGAGAACCCGCGATGATCGAGCTCGTGCTGTTCGCAGGCCGCATCCTGCTCGTCGTCGTTCTCTACCTGTTTCTGTTCGCCGTCATGCGCACCGGCGTGGGCCTCGTCCGGGGCCAGCGCCGCGACGCCGCCATCTGGGCCATTGACGTCGAGAAGGGCACGCGCGCGCTGCGCGGCCTGCACGTTGACATCCTGGGGCCGGTCGTCATCGGCCGCTCCCCCTCCTCCGACGTGGTGATCGACGAGCCCTACGTCTCCTCCACGCACGCGCGCCTCACCCTCCAGGGCCCCGCGCTCGTGCTCGAGGACCTCGGCTCCACCAACGGCACGCTGGTCAACGGCCATGTCATCGACCAGCCCGTAACCCTGCGAGAGGGCGACGAGGTGCAGGTGGGCGACACCATCATGCGAGTGAGCCGCGGATGACGTCGGCCGAGACACAGACGATCCCCGCCCAGGAGCCCGCCAACGCCCCCGGCCGCGCCGAGATCCCCGTGGAGGGGCGCATCGGCGCGGACGCCGTCTCGGGCTCCAATGAGTTCATCTCCTGGGGCGCCCGCAGCGACGTGGGCCTCGTGCGAGGCCACAACGAGGACTCCTTCCTGCTGCGCACTCCCCTCTTCATGGTCTCCGACGGCATGGGCGGCCACGCCGCCGGCGAGGTGGCGAGCTCCATCGCGGTCGAGACCGTGGGGGAGCAGGCGCCCGGCACCGCCGACGACGTCCTTCTCGGCGCCGCCGTGGAGGCCGCCAACATGGCCGTCATCGAGGCCGCCGAGCAGGGCATCGGCAAGCCCGGCATGGGCTGCACCGCCACCGCCGTGCTCATCGAGAAGAACAAGATGGCCGTGGCCCACGTGGGCGACTCGCGCGCCTACGTCCTGCGCCAGGGCACGCTCGTGCGCGTCACGCACGACCACTCCTATGTGGAGGAGCTCGTGGACTCCGGCCAGATCACGGCCGACGAGGCCCGCACGCACCCCTCCCGCTCCATCATCACCCGCGCGCTCGGCTCCGACCCGGACATGTACGCCGATCACTTCTCCCTTGAGGTCAACGACGGCGACCGCATCATCCTCTGCTCGGACGGCCTCTCGTCGATGATCTCCGACGCCGAGCTGGAGTCCGTGGCCGTCTCGAGCGCCACCCCGCAGCAGGCGGCCGACAACCTCGTGGCCGCCGCGCTCACCGCCGGCGGCGCCGACAACGTGACCGTCGTCGTAATCGACGTCCTGAACGACGGCCTGGCCGACGCCGCCCGCAAGCGCCTGTTCCGCGGGGCCGCCGTCGTGGGCGGCATCATCGTCGCGCTCGCGGCCGCCTGCGCGCTTCTCGCCGCCGCGCTCGTGCGCACCGAGTGGTACCTCGGCGTCAACGGCACGACGGTCGGGCTCTACCAGGGCATCAACGGCAGCTTCCTCGGAATGCCCCTGAGCGAGCTCGTGGGCACGAGCTCCGTGGAGCTCTCCGACCTGCCCACGTCCACCCAGGAGCAGCTCTCCCAGGGCATCCGCGTGGAGAGTGAGGAGGCGGGTCGCGAGGTCATCGACTCCTATCACGATCAGATCAACGCCGAGAAGGACCGGGCAGCCCAGATCGCCGAGACGGCGCGCTCCGAGAGCGACCCCGCGGCGGCCAGCTCGGCGACGAACGGGGGTGAGCAGCAGTGAGGCGCAGGAGATACGCCGGGGCCATGTCGCGCTCCGAGGTGGAGGCGTCCGTGATGTCCGCGCCGCTGCCCGCCGGCCGGGAGCGCCACGGGCACGGTCGACGCAACACGGAGCTCTTCCTGCTCTGCCTCGCGGCCGTTCCGGTGCTTCTGCTCTATGCCATGAACGTGGTGAACTCCGACGCGCAGCTGAGCCTTTCCACGCTCGGCGTGCCGTTGGGGCTCTTTGTGGCCTTTGCCGCGGCGCACGTGGCCATCCGCTTCTTGGCGCCCGGGGCCGACCCGGCCATCCTTCCCATCGTCTTTGTGCTCTCGGGCACGGGCATCACCTTCCTCACGCGCCTTGCGCCCGACGCGGCGGTGAGCCAGGTCATCTGGCTTTTCCTCTCCGTCGTTGCCATGGTGGTGGCGCTCGCCGTCGTGCGGGACCTGGACTCACTCGCGGACTACAAGTACACGCTCGGCATCGCGGGCGTGGCGCTGCTGATTCTCCCCATGATCCTGGGCACCGAGCAGAACGGCTCGAAGCTCTGGATCTACATCGGCAGCTTCAGCTTTCAGCCGGGCGAGTTCGCCAAAATCCTCATCACACTCTTCCTGGCGTTCTACCTGGCCACCAACCGCGAGGCCCTCTCCGCCTCCATGCGGCGCGTGGGACCGCTCACGCTGCCGCGGCTGCGCATGCTGCTCCCGCTGCTGGTCATGTGGGGCATCAGCCTGCTCGTGGTGGTCTTTGAGCGGGACCTGGGCAGCGCCCTGCTGTTCTTTGCCTTCTTTGTGATCATGATCTACGTGGCCACGGGACGGGCCAGCTACGTGGTGGTGAGCCTGGCGCTGCTCGCCGTGGGCGGCGTGGCGTGCTACCACCTCTTTGGCCACGTGGCCAACCGCGTCAACATCTGGCTCGACCCCTGGTCCGCCGCCTCGAGCGGCGGCTACCAGATCGTGCAGGGCCTCTACTCGCTCGCCGACGGCGGGCTCGTGGGCGTGGGCATAGGCAACGGGCTCTCCACCACGATCCCCTTCGTCCAGAGCGACTTCATCTTTGCCGCGATCGGCGAGGAGATGGGGCTTCTCGGCGGCTCGGCGGTGCTGATCCTGTTCCTGCTCTTCTGCGTGCGCGGCCTCGCCACGGCGGCGCGGGCCAAGTCGGACTGCTCGGCCTTTGCCGCGGTGGGCCTCACTTGCGCCATCTCGATCCAGGCGTTCATCATCGTGGGCGGCGTGACCAAGCTGCTGCCCCTCACCGGCGTGACGCTGCCCTTCATGAGCCAGGGCGGCACGTCGCTTCTCGCCAGCTTCCTCATCGTGGCGCTGCTGCTGCGCGCGGGCGACGAGGGCACCGGGCGCGAGACCGAGCTGCGCAGCGCCACCGAGCGCGAGAGCGAGCGGCGCGACCCCGTCCTCGCGCTGACGAGCCAGATCCAGACGACGGGGGCGGGCGCGCACGCCGCGGCCGTGGTCCACGGCAGCCACGCGCGCGGGCGCTTTGGCCTTACCACCGCAGAGAGCGGCGTGCTCGGGCGCGTGGCGCTGGGCAAGCGTCTGACCTCGCTCATCACGGTCTTCTCGCTCTTCTTTGCGGCCCTTGTCGCCAACCTCACCTACGTGCAGCAGATCGACGCGACGCGCATCCAGAGCCTGCCGTCGAACAACCACACCATCGCCCGCAGCGCCTACGTGCAGCGCGGCGCCATCATCACCTCCGACGGCGTGACCCTGGCCGAGAGCACCCAGCAGCCCGACGGCACCTACGCGCGCTCCTACCCACAGGGCACGCTCGCGCGGCACACCGTGGGCTACATCTCCACGCAGTACGGCTCGGACGGCGTGGAGGCCACCATGAACGAGACGCTCACCGGACGCGAGGACTACTCCAACTGGAGGAGCGCCCTCTACTCGCTCGCTGGGGTGGCGCAACCCGGCTCCACGGTCCAGCTGACCATCAACTCGCAGATCCAGCGCGCGGCCGAGCAGGCCCTCTCCGGCTACACGGGCGCGATCGTGGTGCTGGACCCGCACACGGGCGCCGTGCTGGCGAGCGCGAGCTCCCCCACCTACACCGTTGACCAGCTCGACCAGGTGATGAGCTCGGGCACCGGCGGCGAGCTCGTCAACCGCGCCACGCAGGCGCTCTACGCGCCGGGCTCCACCTTCAAGGCGGTCACGCTGGCCGCCGCGCTGGACTCCGGTGCCGCCTCGCTCGACGAGACCATCTCCGCCCCCGCCTCCATGGAGATCGGCGGCGCGCCGGTTACCAACATCGCGGACACCGACTACGGCGAGCGTTCCGTCGAGAGCGCGTTCGCCGTCTCGGCCAACACCGCGTTTGGCCAGATAGGCGTCAACATCGGCGGCGGCACCCTGGTGAGCTACGCCAACGCCTTTGGCTATGGCCGCGAGCTGGGCCAGGACTTCCCGAGCCTCGCCTCGCTGATGCCCGACCCCGCCGAGATGACGGAGTGGGAGACGGCGTGGGCCGCCTGCGGCCAGCCCGTGGGCCAGCACGAGAGCCCCGCCGGCCCGCAGACCACCGTCATGCAGAACGCCGTGGTCGCCCAGGCGATCGCCAACGGCGGCGTTGCGATGGACCCCTACGTCGTGGGGCACGTGCTGTCGCCCGAGGGCGTCGAGACCTCCTCCACAACCCCGCGCTCGCTCGGCCAGGCCATCTCCTCCTCCACGGCGGAGCAGCTCAAGGAGGCCATGCTCGCCGTCGTCGAGGAGGGCACCGGCAGGGCCGCCCAGGTGAGCGGAACGCGCGTGGCGGGCAAGACCGGCACCGCGGAGGTCGAGAACGGCCACGTCAACTCGCTCTTCATCGGCTTTGCCCCCTACGACGAGCCCACGCTCGTGATCTCGGTCTGCGTGGAGGGCCAGGGCAATGACGTCGAGGGGCTCGCCGCGAGCCTCGCCGGACAGGTGCTCGCCACCTCGCTGCAGGTGCAGGCGGCCGGCGCGGGGAGCTGACGAGATGACGGGCGCAATCAGACGATACGGCGCGGGCACGGCCCGCGAGGGATAGGAGAGACGATGCCAGCAATGCTTCTCGGTGGGCGCTACCAGGTCCAGGACAAGATCGGCGCGGGCGGCATGGCCACGGTCTACCGAGGCCTCGACGAGGTGCTCGGACGCACGGTGGCCATCAAGACGATGCTTCCGCAGTACGCCAACGACCCCTCGTTCGCGGCGCGCTTCAAGCAGGAGGCGCAGGCCGCCGCGGCGCTGCAGAGCCCCTACATCGTGAGCGTCTATGACTGGGGCAAGGACGCGGACACGTATTACATCGTCATGGAGTACCTGCGCGGCACCGACCTCAAGAGCGGCATCCGCAAGCACGGCGCGCTCGACTGCAAGAAGGTCGCGCAGATTGGCTCGCAGATCGCGCAGGCGCTCTCGGTGGCACACAAGCACGACATCATCCACCGCGACATCAAGCCGCAGAACATCATGGTGCAGCCCGACGGCAACATCAAGGTGATGGACTTCGGCATCGCCCGCGCCAAGAACAGCCACCTCACGCAGGACAACTCCGTGCTCGGCACCGCGCACTACGTCTCCCCCGAGCAGACGCAGGGCAAGGATCTTGGCCCCACGACCGACATCTACTCGCTCGGCATCGTCATGTACGAGGCGGCCACCGGTCAGGTGCCCTTCCAGGGTGATGACGCCATCTCCGTTGCCCTCAAGCAGGTGAACGAGCAGCCCAAGCCGCCCAGCCAGCTCAACCCCAACGTTGACCCGCAGCTCGAGGCCATCATCCTCAAGTGCATGCAGAAGAACCCCGCCGACCGCTTTCAGACGGCCGACGAGCTCTATCGCACGCTGCGCGACTACCTCGCCGGACGCATGCAGGCGGTCAACACGGCGACCTCGGTCCTGCCCGTCCAGACCACCAACAAGCTCGAGCGCGGCGCGGCGGGCGTGGTCGGCGGAACGGCCTCGATGCCCCGCACCGAGCGCACGGGTCGCTTCTATGCCCAGAGCGCCACGGCCCAGGCCGCCGAGGAGGAGGCCGCGCGGCAGCGCAAGCATCGGCGCAACGTGATCCTGGGCGTCGTGGGCGGCATCGCCGCCGTGGCGATCATCGTCGTGGCCCTGGTGACGCTGCTCGGCTCCGGGGCGGCCATGAGGACGGTTCCCAACATCACCAACGTCTCCGTCGATGAGGCCGTGGAGCAGATCGAGGCCGCTGGCTTTGTGGCGGGCGAGCCCGAGTACACCTACAGCGACACCGTGGACAAGGGCCTCGTGTGCGAGCAGGACCCGGCCGCGTACCGCGAGATGCCCGAGGGCACCACCATCAACTTCAAGGTCTCCAACGGACCCACGCCCATCGAGCAGGTGGAGGTGCCCGACCTGCGCAACAAGACGCAGGAGGAGGCCGAGGAGGCCCTCAAGGACGCCGGCCTCACCGGCAACCGCGGAACCGACGAGGAGAGCGACGAGGTCGATGAGGGACGCGTCTCCTCGCAGGACACCGAGCCGGGCGCGATGGTGGACGCCGGCACCGCGATCACCTACCACATCTCCAGCGGCGCCAGCCAGAAGGTCATCCCCAACGTGGTGGGCGACTCCGAGTCCAGCGCGCGCAAGCGCCTGGAGGACGAGGGCTTTGTCGTGAGCGTGAACGAGGAGTACTCCTCCGCCCCCGAGGATACGGTCACGGCCGTCAGCCCCGGCGTTGGCGAGTCCGCGGCCGTGGGCTCCACGGTGACCATCACGGTCTCCGCCGGCGTGCAGTACGTCAGCGTGACCAACGTCATCGGATGGACCGGCAGCCAGGCGCAGACCGCACTCGAGAACAGCGGATTCGTGGTCAGCATCAGCGGTCCAAGAGACGGCATCGTGGTGTCTCAGTCCGCGACGGGATCGGCGCCCTACGGCTCCACGATCACGCTCACAACCGAGGCGCAGCAGACGCAGCTCCCGGAGGACCCCGAGACGCCCAGCCAGGACGGCTCCGGCAGCGACACCACGGCGTAGCCTCTGGGTTTTGGAGCTCCGCAGCGGGCCGTCGGGCTTCTCGCCCGGCGGCCCTTTTGCGCCGTTGCGTGCGAGATGGCCGCGCCCCCGCAGTTTTCTCCCAGTTTTGGGCAACATCTTTGATGCCCGAGCGAGAAGAGCATCAAGGATGTTGCCCAATACCCGATCAAACGTGGTATGTACGCGACTTAGAGGCATTTCTCGGCCCCATCGCATAAAACCTGTTGCCCAAAAGCGAACGGTTTGCCACTGAACTGATCCTCCCGAGGGCGCAGGAAGGGCTCCGCGCACAAAACCCCTCTCTTTTTGGCGCGGCATGCCCTCGTCCCATGTCATCGGTCTAGAGCAGCGCTTAGACTGGGATTCATGGCGCAGTGCCTTTTCGGAACAACGGGCCGCGCTCCGGCTTTGCCCCTTCTCCGGAAGTTTTGGCGACCATCCGCCAAATAGAAAAGCAGGTCAGCGGCAGCATAGCCACTGACCTGCAAAAATTCTGGTGCCCCCGGGCCGATTCGAACGGCCGACACCCGCTTTAGGAGAGCGGTGCTCTATCCCCTGAGCTACGAAGGCGTGGTCCACATTCTAGCACCCAGCAACGGCCCCGACAAAGGCTACTTCTTGGCGCGGCGGGCGTCCTTGGCGGCCTTGCGGGCCAGCTGGGCGGCGCGCTCCTGCTCAAAGAGCTCGACGAGCTTCTTCTCGGAGAGCCCGCCCACGCGCGCCTGGGCCTGCTTGCGGAACGGGCGGCGCTTGGCAAAGTCGTAGATGATGGCGCCAATGACGCAGGCGTACGCGACCACGAGCGCGCCCGTGGAGAGCATCCCCTGCACGCTCGTGACGTCGGTGACCTCGCCAAACACGTACATGCCCACGAGCGACGCCACGGCAAACAGCATTCCCACGCCCACAATGATCCAGAACGTCTTCTCGGTCCGCCGGTAGTCGGGCATGTTCCTCAGCACGAGGTCGTACGCGCGGTTGCGGATGTCGTTCTCCTCACGCTCGCGCCGCTGACGCTCGCGCTTCTCCTCCTTGGTCTCGGTCTTGCCGAGCGCCCCGCTCGACTTGGGCTTGGAGGCAACATGCACGGACGAGGCGGCCTCGCGGGCCGGCCGGGCCTTTGCGGCAGAGCTGCGCGAGAAGCCCTTGCGCTCCTCATCGCCGACAACGGCCTCGGCCTCCTTCTTGGGACGGCCGACGGCGTTGCCCTCGGCCTCGCGGCGGGCGCCCTCTATGGTGTCTTTGAGCGACATGGGTCTCCTTAACGTGCGCGGGCAGGCGTGAACTCGCTGCCGGTGATGATTTGGAACGCCTCCTGGTAACGGCGAGAAGTGCCCTCGATGACCTCGGCGGGGATGTGCGGCGGCTCGCCGGTCATGTCCCAGTTGGCGCGCAGCCAGTCGCGGACGTACTGCTTGTCGTAGCTCGGCTGGACCTTGCCCTCCTCGTAGCCCTCCGCCGGCCAGAAGCGGCTGGAGTCGGGCGTGAGGCACTCATCGATCAGCGTGAGCTCGCCGTCGATGAAGCCAAACTCAAACTTGGTGTCCGCGATGATGATGCCCTGCTCGGCCGCGTAATCGGCCGCGGCCTTGTAGATGGCGAGCGAGGCGTCGCGCAGCTGCTCGGCCACCTCGGTGCCCACGATCTCGCAGCAGCGCTCAAAGGAGATGTTCTCGTCGTGGTCGCCCAGCTCGGCCTTGGTGGACGGGGTGAAGATGGGCTCGGGGAGCTTGGAGGCCTCGGTCAGGCCATCGGGCAGCTTGATGCCACAGACGGTGCCGTTCTCGTCGTAGGTCTTCTTGCCGGAGCCGGTGAGGTAGCCGCGCACGATGCACTCGATGGGCACGGTCTGCGCCTTCTTGACCAGCATGGAGCGGCCGGCCAGATAGTCCGCGTAGGGCTGGTACTCGGCCGGCAGGTCCGCGACGTCACAAGAGATCATGTGGTTGGGGATGAGGTCGGCAAAGCGCTCGAACCAGAACGCGGAGATGCGGGTGAGAATCTCGCCCTTGTGGGGAATCTCATCCGGCAGGATGAAGTCATAGGCGCTGATGCGGTCAGACGCCACCATGAGCAGGCTGTCTCCGCAGTCATAGATGTCGCGCACCTTGCCGTGCGAGTCCGGACGAAGTTCCATCTCAGCCATCCCGGCCACCTTTCGTAGGCGTTTCACTCAAACCATCAGTATACGTCACCTGAGGGCGTCGCCAAGGGTCGCGCCGCGGCACGCCGCATGCCTAGCGGTCCTTCTCCTTGCGCTCGCGACGAAGCGGGATCCGCAGCGTGAACGTGGTGCCGCGCCCCAGCTCGGACTCCACGAGGATCGTGCCGTTGTGGCGGTCCACGATCTCCTTGGTAATGGCCAGGCCAACGCCCAGGCCCCCGGACACGCGCTCGCGGCTCACGTCCGAGCGCCAGAAGCGCGCAAAGGTCTGCGGGATGTCCTCCTTGGCAATACCGATGCCGGTATCCTGCACGGCAATGAGCACGTCGGAGCGCTCCTGGCGCAGCGAGACCTTGACCCACCCGTCCGCGTTGGTGTAGCGCATCGCGTTGCTCATAAGGTTGACGATGGCCTCGCGCAGCAGGTCGGGATCCACGTCCGCGTAGAGCTCGCCATGGGGCGTCTCGTCAACAAAGCGCAGGTGGAGGCCCTTCTCGTGAAAGAGCTGGTGCTGAGAGGAGACGAGGCTCCGCACCAGGTAGACCAGGTCGGTCCGCTCGGCCTTGAGCTCGGTCGCTCCGTTCTCCAGGCGCGACAGCTTGAGCATCGCGTCGATCAGGCGAGAAAGACGCCGCACCTCGGAGGCCACCACCTCCAGATGCTCGTCGTCCGCCGGCAGGACCCCATCCTGCATGGCCTCAACCGTGGCCTGCATGGCCATGAGGGGCGTGCGCAGCTCGTGCGCCACGTCGCCGGTGAGGCGGTGCTCCAGCTTGAGGTCGCGCTCGATCGTGCCCGCCATGTCGTCAAAGGTCTCGCCCAGCTGGCCCACCTCATCGGCGCCCGTGACGCCCGTGCGCGCCGTGAGGTCGCCGTTCCTGATCTCCTTGGCCGTGGAGGTGATGCGCTGGATCGGGCGAGAGATCGCGCGCGACACAACGGCCCCGATGACGCAGGCGAGAAGGGCCGCGATGGCCGCGGCCGTGGCGATGGCGCCGTAGGAGTTGGTCCGGAAGGCGGAGTCGGCCTTTGTGAGCAGGGCCTCGGAGCCGAGCGCCCAGACGCGGACGCTCCCCACGACCTGTCCGCTCGGCGCCGTGATGGGCGAGCTCACCGTGGCGTCCTCACCGGTGGGAACCGTGGCCGAGACGGGTGTCGCGCCCCCGCGGTGCGACGCGCCGAGCGCCCAGGTGTCGTCGTAGAGGACCTTGCCGTCCGTCGTGGTGACCTGCACCACGATCTCGGAGGACACCGCGGACGCCGAGCCCGCCACCGACGCGACCTCCTCGTCCAGCGCGCCCGTCTCGGCGTACGCCACGGAGATCGCATCGGCCGTGGAGTCCGCGAGCCCCTGCATGTTCTGGCGCGTGTAAGCCATGAACTGGGGCTCCCATACCAGGGCGAGCACCACCACCAGCACGAGCGCCGTCATGATGGCGGTGAGCGCAAAGGCAAAGGTGAGGCTCGTCACATAGGGACGGCCGCGCTTGGGTCGGCGTTTGATCGTGTTCCAGGAGCTGGTGCCGGAGGCGGGCCGCTCGCCGCTCTCGTCGGCGGACGCCCTTCTCCCGGTCACGAACCTTGCGGCCATGACCGCTTACTTGGCGGCGGGGTCGGACGGCTTCTCGGGCGCCTCAAAGCGATAGCCCACGCCGTGGACCGTGTAGAGCCAGCGGGGGTTGCGGGGGTCGTCGCCGAGCTTGGCGCGCAGATTCTTGACGTGCGAGTCGATGGTGCGCTCGTAGCCCTCGAAGTCGTAGCCGAGGACCTTCTCGACGAGCTCCATGCGGGTGTAGACGCGGCCCGGGTAGCGCGCGAGGGTGGTGAGCAGCTTGAACTCGGAGGCGGTGAGGTCGACCTCCTTGCCCTCCACGAGCACCTTGTGGCCGGAGATGTCGATCACGAGGTCGCCGAAGTCCAGCGTCTCGAGCGCGGGCTCCGCCTCGGTGTGGGCGCGGCGCAGCAGCGCGCGGACGCGCGCGACGAGCTCGCGCGGCGAGAAGGGCTTGATCAGATAGTCGTCAGCGCCGAGCTCGAGGCCGATGATGCGGTCCTCGACCTCGCCCTTGGCGGTGAGCATGATGATGGGCACGTTGGAGGTCTCGCGGATGGCGCGGCACACGCGCTCTCCAGAAAGCTTGGGGAGCATGAGGTCCAGGATCACGAGGTCGAAGGAGTGCTTCTCAAACTCCTCGACCGCGCTCTGACCGTCGCCGACGCCGCGCACGATGTAGCTCTCGCGCTCGAGATAGGCAGCTACCGCGTCACGGATGGCCTTCTCGTCCTCGACCAGCAGAATCTTCTTCTCTTCTGAAGCCATCTTGGCCTCCCCGGTTTTCTCGCGTTGCCGCCGTGCGGCCCGTAAGTGCCATTAGTGTACCCCACTGGGCGGGACTCAACAGTACCTTACAGGCGGAAGGTTCGTACGGACACCGTGGCCGGATAGCCGGTGTCGGGGTCCTTGACCGTCGCGTAGGTGACAAAGAGGTCGCACTCGCCCGCGCGTGCGGGGTAGTCCCCGTAGTCTACCGAGCGGTCCGCCGAGCCGAGCACGGCGTACTGGCGCTTGGCGAGGTCGATGACAAAGTAAGAGGCCAGGCTCTTGATGATCACGACGTCACCGTGGCCGCAGCCGGTCTCGGACGGCTCGCGGTTGAGGCGGAAGAAGCCGCCGTCGGCCGTCCCGACGTAGGTGCCCATCTGACCGAGGAGGCCGCCGGTGCTGTAGCTCGCCTCCACGGAGACGAGGAACCGGTCGCCGACGCGCGTGGCGCGGAAGGGCCGGACGTTCTGGGGCATGACCAGCTGGTCCACCCTCGTGGCGAGGTCGTCGGAGAGCGAGTAGGCGGTCACGCCGTAGAAGACGCCCTCGTCGGGACGGACGCGCGGGGAGATCACCACCACGTCACCGGAGACGGTCGGGGGCGTGGCAAAGCGGCCCGAGGACTCGATCGCGGCCTTGGCCTCGCTGTCGCCAAGGTGCCAGACGTAGCAGCGCGAGAGCTCCGCGGTCTTGGAGCCGCTCGTCGAGGGCTGGACCTGCCAGATGACGGTGCGGTCCGCGACGGCAAGGGCCGCCGGGTCGTAGTCAGCGTCCCCCTCCCAAAGGGAGACCGGATCGTCATCGAGCGCGCCGCCCGAGAAGGACGCCGCGTAGAGGGCCCACGCGCGCGTCTGGAGGTCCAGCTCCACCCACGCGTACACGTAGTCCGAGCAGCGGGCGTCGTAGATCACCGTGGTGGCGGCCGTCCCCAGCGGCTGGGAGACAACCTCAACGAGCTGCCCGGACTCGAGCGAGAGCGCCGATCCCTTCACCATGGGCGTGGCGGAGGAGCCGGCCGTGGTGACCGGCAGCCAGGTCCCCTCGGCGGGGTGCAGGACGTTGCCGAGCGGGAAGGACCAGGAGGCCTCCTCCGTGAGCGCCAGGTCGACGCTCTCAAACGAGTCCAGGATGCTCTCGGCGGAGTCCTCGTCGACCACGACCGGCTCCGGGGTCTCCTCGTCGTCGGAGTGGGTGCAGCCGGACAGAACCCCCACCGTGGCGATGGCCGCGATCGAGCTGGCGGCGGCGCCCTTGAGGAAGGAGCGTCGTGTGGGCCTGGGGAGCCGCATGACCTAGGCGCGCGCGGTCGAGGCGGCCTCGGTGAGGGCGCGGGCAAGCTGGTCGGCGCACGACGTGGGGCGCGGACCGCAGGTGTTGCCCGAGAGGATGCTCACGATCTCGTCCACGGGATGGCCGGCCACGAGCTTGCCAATCGCCTTGAGGTTGCCGTTGCAGCCGCCCTCAAAGGAGACGTGCTCGATGGTCGTGCCGTCGTCGGTGAGGTCGATGTGGATGGCGCGCGAGCAGACGCCGCGCGGCGTGTAGTCAAGATGCATGGCTCTTCTCCTTAGTCGAAGCTCAGCTGCTCCAGGCGGTCAAACACCACGCCCACGCGGGAGAGGAAGGCGCGCGGGTCGAAGATCTTGTCCAGCTCCGCGGCCGGGACGGTGCAGCGCGGGTCGGCCTCGAGCTTCTCGCGGAACGTGGTGCCGCCCTCGCACTGCTGGACCTCGCGCCACGTGGCCATGGCGTTCTCCTGCACAATCGCGTAGGCCTCCTCGCGCGTGATGCCGGTCTCCACCAGGGCGAGCAGCACCTTAGACGAGAAGATCAGGCCGCGCGTCTTGTTGAGGTTGGCGAGCATCTGCGCCGGGTAGAGGATGAGGCCGTCCACGATGCGCGTGAGGCACTGGAACATGTGGTCGAGCGCGATGAAGCTGTCGGCCTGCGCCACGCGCTCGGCGGAGGAGTGCGAGATGTCGCGCTCGTGCCAGAGCGCCACGTTGTCAAAGGCAACCTGCGCGTTGGCCTTCACCACGCGCGAGAGGCCGCAGACCTTCTCCACCGTGATGGGATTGCGCTTGTGCGGCATGGCCGAGCTGCCCTTCTGGCCCTTGCGGAACGGCTCCTCGGCCTCGAGGGTGTCGGTCTTCTGGAGGTTGCGGATCTCCGTGGCGATGCGCTCGCAGGTGGCAGCGGTGGTAGCCAGGACGCCGGCGAGGCAAGCGTGGTGGTCGCGGGAGATGACCTGCGTGGAGAGCGGGTCGTGCACGAGGCCCAGGTGCTCGCAGACGTACTCCTCAACGAACGGGTCGATGGAGGAGTAGGTGCCCACCGCGCCGGAGATGGCGCCAAAGGCCACGTTGGCGCGGGCGTCCTTGAGGCGGTCGTAGTCGCGCTTGAGCTCCCATGCCCAGCTGCCAAACTTCATGCCAAAGGTCATGGGCTCGGCGTGGATGCCGTGGGTGCGGCCCACGCAGAGGGTGTCGCGCTCCTCAAAGGCGCGGCGACGGCAGATCTCGCCGAGCTTGCGGCAGTCCTCGATGAGGATGTCCGTGGCCTGGACGAGCTGGTAGCAGAGGGCCGTGTCGCCGAGGTCGGAGGAGGTCATGCCAAAGTGGACCCAGCGGCTGGGCTTGGGCTCGCCGGCGGGGACGTCACGGTCGATGTACTCGCCCATGTTGGTGAGGAAGGCGATGACGTCGTGGTTGGTCACGGCCTCGATGGCGTCGACCTCGTCCTTGTTGAAATCCGCGTGCTCGCGGATCCAGGCGGCCTCCTCGCGCGTGATGCCGATCTTGCCCATCTCGGCGTGCGCCTCGCAGGCCAGGACCTCGATCTCCTGCCAGATGCGGTACTTGTTCTCCAGCGAGAAGATGTGGCCCATCTCGGGGCGGGTGTAGCGATCGATCATGCGGGGCCTCCTCGGCGTTGCGCGGTTGACGCTCTGATTCTACCGCAGGCGGGCGGCGTCTAGGAAACTCCGGGGTTGTCCCGGTGACGTCTAGGAATCGCCGGGGTTGCCGGGGCGTGAAGGGGCTGCCGAGCGCAGCCCCGGCAATTTCTAGAAGCGAGAAGGGCAAAACGGCCGGTTCTTGTCCGCGCCCCGTGACAACCCCGGCGATTCTTAGGTCCCGACGCCGCAACGTCCCGAATTCTTAGAACACCCCGGAGCAACCCCACGAATTCCTAGATTGCCGACAAGAACGGGGCGGTCCGGAGGTCATCCGGACCGCCCCGCTGGGCTCGCGCTATGGGCGAGGTGCGCTACTTGTTGCGGCGGCGCAGGACCACGGCGCCCGCAACGACCCCGATGCCGGCAACGGCGCTCGCGACGAGCGGCGCCACGGCGGTCGGGTCGCTCGTCTGGGCAAGGCCGGCGGGCTTCTCGGCGGGCTTGGCCTCGGGCTTATCGACGTCAGGCGTGACGGGATTCTCGGAACCGTCTGTCACAAAGCCAGCGTGGAGCGTCGTGCTGGTCATAAAGACGGTCTTCTCGAGGTCAATCTTAGAGGACTCGACCACGGTGCCGTCCTCGTTCACCTGGGCGTACCAGCCCACAAAGGTGTGACCCTCCCAGACGGGATCGGCGGGCATCTCCACACCCGCGAGGGTGTCACCGGCGTGGAGCTGGACCATAACGTGAACCTTATCGCCCACCATGAAGGTGATCTCGATGATGTCCTCGTCCGGCGAGGGGGCAACGGCCTCCCAGGCCGCCGTGAGCGTGAGGTTGGAGGTAACGGGAGCGGAGAAGTCATACGCCTTGCCGTCGGCGGTCTGCCAGCCCTTGAAGGTGTAGCCGTCGCGCACGGGGTCGGCGGGCTTCTCGACGGGCTCGCCGTTGACGACCTCCTGCGCAACCTTGTTGGTGCCGTCGTCAAAGGTCACCGTGCGCATGACGGTCTCGACTTTGGCATCGTCGCCGAGGTCAGTGGCAAAGTCGTTGGCAGCGTCCTCGTTGGCAAAGAGCCAGGAGTTGCCCTGCCCGTCAACGACCTTGTGGCCGCCGCCGTTGGAGAGCGCCTCCTCCTCGGTGGGATAGATGTCGTAGGGGGTCTCATCGTTGTTCACGGCCACCGCGGCGTCGGGCGCCAGGAAGTCGCCGACCGCGCGGTCGCTGAACGACCCGCCGGAGATGAAGCCCTTGCGGTCGACGTCCTTGAAGTTATCCGAGCGCAGGGCACCCACGAACTCGCCGCCGGTGACGGACATCTCAATCTTATCGATGGAGGCCTGGTCGTTCTCCATGACGTTGTGCTGGATGAAGGCCGTGTTCGCCTCGATGGTACCGCCGGTCACGGTCACCTTGACAGGCAGCTTGGTGGAGTGCTGCGCGACGATGATACCGCCGCCGTCAACGGAGTTGCCGCCGCCAATCTGATCCTTGGGATAGACGATGGTCTTGTTGGTATCGCCCTTGATGGTGCCTCCGTTGACTATGAGCTCGCCAGCACGGATCTCAACGCCGCTGCAGCCGTCGAGCGTGCCGCCGTTGATGACGAGCTTGCCGTACTGCGGGTGATAGATCGCCGGCCCGGCCTCACTTACGAGCTTGCCGCCGTTGATGGTGATGAGGGTGTTGTCCTTCTTGCCATCGCCATTGCCGCTCACCGCGAAGGCGTACGCCTCGACGCTGGCGCCCTCGTTCACCGTGAGCTTGGAGGCGGTCGCCTCGTCGAAGGCGGCGCCGTGACCGTTGCCGTAGACGTTGATGCCGTAGATGTAGCCGGTGTTACCGGAGACGGGTGCGCTGTTGACGACCGCGCCGGCATTGAGCGTGAGCTCGGCGCCGTCCAGCACGCGCATGCCGTAGCCGTCGCCCTTCACCGGAACCTCGACCGTGAGGGCTGCGTCCTCCATGGTGAGCGCAGTATCCTGGCCGGTCACTACGACGGCAAACGTGCGCGCAATCTGGCAGGTGTCGACGATGGAGCCGTTCTTGATCGTGCTCGCTCCGTTCGTGAAGGTGAGGCCGGCGTCGTCCTGCTTCTCCTTGCCCGTAAGCGAGAGCGTGTGGCCGCCGAGGTCGAGCGTGATGCCCTTATTCACCACAACAGGGTTGGTCACAGTGTCCTTGAGCATGGTAATTGTGGCGCCATCACTGGCAGCCGCAACTGCTTTGTCGAGCGTAGGGTACTCGTCAGCACCCACTGCAAAGGCTCCTCCTCGCGCAACCGTGAGCGAGCCGGAATCATCCATGCCGACGGAATAGCCCGTAGCTAGATAGTCAATTACGCTAGCGCTGGAGAACGTGCCTCCAGAAATAACGGGGGTATACGGATACCCGGTCGCATCAACAATGCCCGTGAATGTTCCACCTTTGATTTCAAGGGCACCTCCCTTGGCCCCGCCGACTCCATAGCCAAATAGTGGAGCCTCCGGAGAGCTGGCGGTGAAAGTACCACCATTGATGACCAGCTGCCCCTCGTCCATACCGCCAGCGAGGTGTCCATTAGAAATAACATTGCTGTCAGGCTTATTGCCTGTAAACTCACCACCGTTGATGGTCGCTTTGTGCCAGTTAAGCACCGTGGGTCCATCCGTGTTGGTGAACGTTCCACCGTTGATGGTCAGGTTCCCCCAGTCATCGTTCTTTACAATATTCATGCCACCGGAGAAGGTACCGCTCTCGATAGTGAGGGAGATATTGGGGTCTGTTGCCGGAGCCCCTGACGGGTACCCGTTGTCAATTGCGCTGGAGCCGGCGTCTTCCTGCTTCAGTGTGATACCGTCCATCGACATGGTGCCGTGGTTCTGAACCACATACCAGCTGCCTCCGGTATAGGTACCGCCCTTCAGGTGCGTGGTCGCCCCATCTGCAGTATAGAGAGCTCCCTTTCCTCCAACCGTCCCGCCGTCTACGGTTCCTGAACCGATAATCGTCAAGGTTCCGTTGTTCGTGATGGCATGCCCCGAGATTGCAGATATCGTCTTGCCGTTCAGGTCAATTGTCGCCGTCGTATCCATTGGCACGACCACGTCGCTAACGTCTGTCAGCAGGATGATGTTGCCATCGCTTGCGTGATCGAAAGCCTCGGCAAGCGTTCTGTACTCCTCCTCGCCGATCTTGGCGACATTGCCGTCCGCAGCCAGGGCAGTCCTCGGCACAAACCCGACGACCGCCACGAGCGCAACGGCGAGGGCGGCGACCAGCCGACCCCACGTCCTTCTCGTCCTCATATAAGCCTCGTTTCCCCACGTCCTTCTCGTCCTCATATAAGCCTCGTTTCCCTACGTCGCCTTGCGGCGTGACAGACAGAGATACAGGCTGAGACTACCCCCCCCCCATAAGTGTTTTTCAAGGCTTATTCAGCAATTTTTCGCTGACATGCCAAAACCTTTACATGGGTGGGGGTATATGGCCGCCCGCGCACCATGAATGCGTGAGTCCGACGCCTTGCTACGGCAGCTGGACATTCCGTGGCAAGGTGTCGGATGGCAAGCGCGGGACCACGACTACCTATCATGCATTACCGCAAGATAGTTTTCTTGCTAACTGCAATTATATGATTCGCAATCTATCTAATGCATGTTATCTGGTCGATTCAAGGGCCGGCTACGCCAGCGCGCCCTCATCCCTCTCGAGCACGGCGCGGGCCTCGCCCAGCTGCACGACCACAGCATCGTGGCCGGTGCCGCCGTAGGTCACGCGGGCGTTGGCGATTCCGGCGGGGTCCAGGTCCTGGGCGATATCCGCCTCGAAGAGCGGGCTCGCGGCGGCAAACTCCTCGGCCGTGAGGTCCTCGAGGCCCTTGCCGTGCTTCTCGCAGTAGAGCACGAGCTCGCCCACCACACGGTGCGCCTCGCGGAAGGGCACGCCCTTCTTGGCCAGGTAGTCGGCCACGTCCGTGGCGGCCGAGAAGCCCGTGCCCGCCTGCGCGAGCATGGCGTCGGCGTTGACGGTCATGGTCTCGATCATGCCGGCGGCGATCTCCATGCAGTCGGAGAGCGTGCGGGCGGCATCGAGCGGGCCCTCCTTGCACTCCTGAAGGTCCTTGTTGTAGGCGAGGGGCAGCGACTTCATCGTGGTGAGCAGCGCCATCAGGTCGCCGTAGACGCGGCCGCACTTGCCACGCGTGAGCTCGGCGAAGTCGGGGTTCTTCTTCTGCGGCATGATGGAGCTGCCCGTGGAGTAGGCGTCCGAGAGCGTGATGAAGCCGAACTCGGTGGAGCTCCACAGCACGATCTCCTCGCAGAGGCGGGAGAGGTGCATCATGCTCACGGCGCAGGCATACTCGAGGTCGAGCAGGTAGTCGCGGTCGGAGACGGCGTCGAGCGAGTTGGGGATCGTGCGCGAGAAGCCGAGAAGCTCCGTGGTGCGCTGGCGGTCGAGCGGGTAGGTGGTGCCGGCGAGCGCCGCCGCGCCGAGCGGGTTGGCGTCGGCGGCCGTGCGCGCCGCGACGAGGCGCGTGAAGTCGCGCGAGAACATCCAGAAGTACGCGAGCAGGTGGTGGGAGAGCAGCACCGGCTGGGCGTGCTGGAGGTGCGTGTAGCCCGGCATCACGACGTCGAGGTTCTTCTCGGCCGTCTCCAGCAGCGCGCGGCGCAGGGCCACGTTGCCGGAGAGCAGCTGGTCGCAGAGCTCCTTGGCGAGCAGGCGAATGTCGGTGGCCACCTGGTCGTTGCGAGAGCGGCCCGTGTGCAGACGGCCGCCGGGCGCACCGATCGCGCGGGTGAGCGCGCCCTCGACGGCCATGTGGACGTCCTCGTCGTTGACGTCCCAGACAAAGGAGCCCTCCTCGATCTGGCGGGCGATGTCAGCCAGGCCCTGGTCGATGGCGGCCTGGTCGTCGGCGGAGATGATGCCCTGCTCGGCGAGCATGCGGGCGTGCGCGCGGCTGCCCGCGATGTCGTGGGCGGCCATGTTCTTGTCGACCTCGAGGCTCGCGCCAAACTCCTGCGTGAACTGGTCAACGCCCTTCTCGAACCTGCCGCCCCACAGCGCCATCGTGTCCCCTTCCTCGCGCTTTCTGCCGTCTAGCTTACCAAAGCGATGCCGGGCCTAGGTTTTAGGCAGTTTTTGGAGCATGTGGCGAGTAGCGCCGGCCCTCGCCCCAACAAAGTCGCAGGTAGACGAGTTGTACGAAAAGCCGCTACTTGCCGCACCCGCCAAAAACTGCCTAAAACTGCAACAAGGCCGGCCGGGAGGCTCCCCCGGCCGGCCGTTTCTCGTGAAACGCTTCCGTACGCGCCCTAGTGCACGGGCTGGAGGCCGGAGCCGGGGCCCTGGACCTTGGACCAGGTCTTGGACTGCAGGCCGTGGAGGACGATGAAGCCCTCGGCGGCGCTGTGGTCAAAGGAGTCGCCCTCGTCATAGGTGGCCAGGTTGTAGTCGTAGAGGCTGTAGGCGGAGCGCACACCGTCCACGAACAGGCCGCCCTTGCAGAGGATGATGCGAACGTCGCCGGTCACGTACTTCTGCGTGTAGGCGTTGTAGGCATCGATGGCGTTGCGGTTCTGGGAGAACCAGAGGCCGCGGTAGACCGTAGAGGCCCACTCGACGTCCATCTTGGCCTTCTGCTTGAGGGTCTCGGCGTCGAGGCAGAGCTGCTCGAGCGTCTGGTGCGCCTGGATGAGCAGCAGCGCCGCCGGGCACTCGTAGCACTCGCGGCTCTTGATGCCCACGACGCGGTCCTCGATCATGTCGATGCGGCCGTAGCCGTTGCGGCCGGCGATCTCGTTGGCCTTGATGATGAGGCTGAGCAGGTCCATCTTCTCGCCGTTGATGGCGGTGGGGATGCCCTCCTCAAAGGAGATCACGACCTCCTCGGGCTCGGCCGGGCAGTCCTCGAGGTTGTTGGTCATCGTCCAGATGTCCGCGGGCGGCTTGTTCCAGGTGTCCTCGAGCACGCCGCACTCGATCGCGCGGCCCCAGAGGTTGTCGTCGATGGAGTAGGGCTTCTTCTTGGTGGTGGGCACGGGCACGCCGTTCTTCTCGGCCCACTCCATCTCGGAGTCGCGCGTGGTGAGGTCCCACTCGCGCACGGGGGCGATGATCTCCAGCTCGGGGTCGAGCGCGCGGATGCAGGTCTCAAAGCGCACCTGGTCGTTGCCCTTGCCGGTGCAACCGTGGGCGATGTACTTGGCGCCGTACTGGTGCGCGATGTCCACGAGGTGCTTGGAGATGAGCGGACGGGACAGCGCGGAGAGCAGCGGGTAGACGCCCTCATACTTGCCGTTGGCCCAGATGGCCTTGGAGAGGATCTTCTCGGCGTACTCGGCGCGCATGTCGATGGCCTCGGAGGCGATGGCGCCCATGTCGAGGGCCTTCTGCTTGATCCAGGAGAGGTCCTTCTCGTCCTGGCCCACGTTGCCGCAGATAGCAATGACGTCGAGGTTCTTCTCGACCTGCAGCCACTTGACGATGACGGACGTGTCCAGACCGCCGGAGTACGCGAGGACGACCTTTTCCTTCTCTGCCATGATGCTTCCTTTCACAAGGGTTATGTGCTGGATGTGTCAGACCGGGGCAAACCGAGAAACCCGACGATGTCAGCCGCGGGGCGGCAGGCGCATGCCTAGAGGGACATCGCGGGCGAGATTCGTCGGTTGGGGCGTCGGATGAGGGAGGCGGCGCGCACGGGCGCGGCAAGAACGTTCATGAACGTTGGCCTCCTCAGTAGTTGAGCGGGCGCGGGCTATTGGCCCGCGGCTGTCTGACGTGCTGAGTGTAGGACGGTCGTGCCGCGCGGGCGAGAAGCGACTCACGCTTGAAACAAAGGGCCGGACGCCGAGAAGGACGTCCGGCCCCAGCCGTCGGTGGTGCGCCGTCAGGGCCTCGAACCCTGGACCTTGGGATTAAAAGTCCCCTGCTCTGCCAACTGAGCTAACGGCGCGCGTGCTCGATTCTACCACGGTGGGACGGGCCTGCCGCTACTCCCAGGCCCACTGGCCGTTCACAAAGACGGGCACCTCGGTGCCGTCGGCGCAGATGCCGGTGATGTTGAGGTCGTCGGTGCCGACCATGAAGTCAACGTGCGCGCTGCTCTGGTTGACGCCGCGCTCGAGCAGGGCCTCCTTGCTGAGCTTGGGGCCGCCCGCGATGCACTCCGGGAAGCCCATGCCCAGCGCCAGGTGGCAGCTCGCGTTCTCGTCGTAGAGGGTGTCGTAGAAGAGCGTATCGCTCTGACGGATGGGCGTGTTCTTGGAGACGAGCGCGACCTCGCCCAGGCGGCAGGAGCCCTCGTCGGTCTCGATGATGTGGCGCAGGACCTCGCGCCCCTGCGCCGCGCCAAAGTCCACCACACGGCCACCCTCAAAGCGCAGCCAGAAGTCGCGCACCACCTGGCCGGCGTGAACGAGCGGCAGCGCAGAGTGGACCACGCCGTCGGCGCGCAGACGGTCCGGCGAGGTGAAGACCTCCTCGGTGGGGATGTTGGGGAAGAAGGTCACGCCGTCCTGCGTGCGACCAGCGCCGCCGTCCCAGACGTGGCCGGCAGGCAGGCCGATCATGAGGTCGGTGCCGTTGGCGGCGTGATAGCGCAGGGCGTCGAAGGCGTGGCCGTTGAGGAGGCGCTTGGTCTTCTCAAAGGAGGCGTTGTGCGTCTCCCAAGAGCTCTCGGGGTCCTCACCGTCGGCGCGGGAGACCTCGAGGATGAGAACCCACAGGCGATAGAGCGCCTCGGCCGGGGAGAGCTCGGGAAAGACCTCGCGCGCCCAGGCCTGGACCGGCACACCGGCGATGCACCAGGCGTTGTGGCCAAAGTCCATGCCGTCGCGGAAGGAGCGACACTCGGTGTTGCGGGCGCGGGACGCCGCCGCAGGCTTGGCCGGATCGATGCCGCGCAGGATCGTGGGGTCCTGGCCCTCCAGGAACAGGAACGCGGCGCCGGCCTCGGCGAGCGAGTTGAGCTGCTCGACCTGCCAGGAGGGGGTGTGCTCAAAGAACTCGAGCGGGCAGTTCTCATAGGTGAGGCGGCTCACCTCGTCGTCCGCCCAGATCACGGTCACGTGGCCCGCGCCGTGACGATACGCCGCGCGCACCACGCGGCGAGCGAAGTCGGCCCGCTCGACGGGAGCCTGGAGCACGAGCTCCTGCCCAGCGCGTAGGGCGACGCCCTTGCGAACGAGCAGGTTCGCGTAGAGGTCAAGCTGGTCGGAGAGCCGATCGGTCGCGACGCGGCACTCCTCGTCGGTCATGGGGATGTCTGCCACCTTGTGTCCTTTCGCTCGTGCTCGCCCGGGGGCGGCAAGCGCAACAAAAAGGGCCCCGGCTGGGGCCCCGTTCATTCTGGAGCGGGCAACGGGACTCGAACCCGCGAGTGTCAGCTTGGGAAGCTGATGCCTTACCACTTGGCGATGCCCGCATGCGTCTTTGCCGGACGAGCCGGCACAGGAGAGAGTATACCCTGCCGTCCGTCCGCGAGGCAAGGAGCGTGGAATCCACACGAGTCGGCCAGACGACCCACGGTGCTCGGAGCATCAAAGATGAAGACCTTGTGAAGTGCCGTGGTCTCATTTGGGATGCGGGCAAGAAGGGTCGCATGGATGGTGCGCACGTTTGGACGTCGCCGCCTGGGACGAGAAGACGCTCGTCAGGCAGATGCTCGCCCCGTGCAAGAATGTCGCGCGTCTGCAAAAAGCCCGCGTCACATGGCCCAACGTAACGTGTGACCTCCCATCAGCCAAGGACGGGAGGTCACACGTTGGCTCAAGACAAAACGCGCGCATGGCCCGCACGACGACAAGAGCAAGACAGCCCGCTTCGGACGAGAAGAGCGCACACATCGCGCTCATGCCCCCGAGGCGGGGACCTTCCTCGGGGCGGCGTCCCACCTGCCGTCGGTCATGCCGGCAGAGCACGCATCGAATAGGGCATGTGCGCGCTACGAGCGGCGGATCATCTCCGTGACGATGGCAGCGACCTGGGCCGCCTGATCACCGCTCACGTTCTCCATAACGTCATCGGGCGTGTGGGAGAGCGCCGGGAGACCGGCCTCATCGACGCCCATGACGGTCACGGCACGCAGCGACGAGCGCATCGCAGGGGTGGCGTCGGTGTCGGTCCAGTCGTAGGGCTCCTGGCCGAGTTCAACGTGAAGGTCGGCCGCGGCTCCAGCGAGCAGGCGCGTCATGCGGCGATCGGCGCGGCGCGTCTCCTCGCGGCCCTCGTTTCGGAGCGTCACGAGACGGCCCGCCCCGATGCAGTCGAGGTTGACGATGAAGCAGCCGCGGATGTCCGAGCGGTGATGCGAGAGGAACGAGCGCATGCCCGCGTGGTCGAGCGAGGAGCCGCCGAGCGCGACGAACCAGATGTCGTGCGCGATCAGCTCGTCGTCGCCAAGGGCGAGCACCGCGTCGCGCAGCTCATCCGGCGTGGGGGTCACGCCCTCGGCCGCGGCATCGTCCGACACGAGGCGCAGACCCCCGCGGGGCGCGGCGCCGCCGCGCCAGTTGCCGCCCTCGGGATACTCGTCCTGATCGCCGGCATCGTCGCGAGCGTCCCTCTCCTCAGCCCTGCCACGCAGGCGCCCGAGGAAGGAGCGCATGGAGCTCTTCTGCTTCTCGCTGCGGCGCTTGGTGTCGGCGTGCTCTGTCGTGGCGGCGTCGGCGGCGGAGATGGTCTCGAGCGGCTCGATCGCCGGTACGGCGCGCCGGTCAGCAGGGTCAGCGGTGGCGTCAGAGGGGCGGATGCGCGGAGCGTTGGGGTCAGTCGCGAGCGGGTCAACCTCGCCCGCCGACGGGTCGGGGAGATCGAACAGGGACGCCCGACGCGCGACGCTGGAGAGTCGGGGTCGGAAGCTCGTCTTGCCCCACTCGGGGTCACTCGGGGCATCCGGGCGCTGGACGGGCGCCGCGGGGCGCGTCGCGTCCGGATCAAGGTCCTCGCTCAGAGTGGAGAGGCCCGAGGAGTCCTTGGGGCCAACGCCCTCGCTGCCGTCGTCCATCACGATCTCAAACCGACCGGTCGAGAGCAGGCCCTCGCGGGTCATCCCCTCGGCTGCGCTGCCAACGACCCCGGTGGTCTCCGCGGTCTTGTCGGCGGAAACGTCGGTGAGGGTGACCGAGGTCTCCTCCACCTCGTCCGTCGCAGCCTCCTCGAAGGCCGGGGCGTCCTCGACGCCGTCAGTCGCGGATGCGGCCGCGGGCTGTGCCTCCGGGGCCTGCTCAGACTCTGCCGCAGGCTCGGGCTCGGCGTCAGACTCAGGGGCCGGGGCAGAGAGACGCGCGGAAAGGGCAGAGAGCTTGGACTTGAGGGAGCGGAACGTCGAGGACGCGCGCTCTGCGAGAGCGGGGATGACCTCCGCTGCGGACGGGCGCGTCGCGGCCGGCTCGCCCTCGAAAGCGTCCTGCGGCTCGACCTCGGGCTCCGTCGCAAGAGCATCCTCGGTCTCGATCGCGGGCGCGGACATGACATCAATCCCCTCGGCGACCACGGGCATCGGCGCGGTCTCCGGGGCGGTCGGCATCACCGGACGGGGCGCCGGCATCACGTAGTCAAGCTCGCAGGACTCGGGAAGAACGCCCAGCGACCTCAGGACGGCGGCGCCGTGGCGCACGCCGACGACGGTCTCCTCCTCATAGGCCACCGCTGGCGCGGCGGGAGCCTCCTCGGCGGGCGCGGCGGTGGCATCGGCCCCCTCGTCCTGGGCAGCGGCCTCGGGAGCCTCAGACTCGGCGGGCTCAGCCGCGGGCGCGGTGCGATCCTTGGGCGCGACGCCGCTCGGGCGGACGTTCTCGAGAATGCCCAAAAGCGCGGCCACGGCCGCCTTGTTGTCATTGGCACCGTCCGTGCACGGGGCCGTGCGCTCGGCGATGGACCCCACGGCCGGAATCACGGCAGGGACCGCGGCCAGGATGCCGACGATCCACGCCACGATGCGGAAGGGACCGGGCAGGAAGCCCAGCAGCTGAATGAGCGCGCACACGGCAACGACAAACGAGCACGGCACGGCAAGCTTGCTGGCGAGCGGCAGATAGGGAGCAAGCGGCGTGGAGCGCAGGAAGTCCTCGCGCGGGGAGTCATAGTGAGCGGCAATGACGATGGTCCGGCTGCCCTTGGTCACGAGCGGCCCGCTGGCACGATGAACCGCCACGACGTTCTGGCTCTGCGCGCGGGGACCAAACGAGAGGCGCGGGGCCCGCCCAAACAGGTGCAGGATCGAGATGACGGCGGGCGCGGCGGCCAGCACGAGGCCCACGAGGGTGAGCGGCAGAACCCCCACCCCCGCCAGCACCACACCCACAAGGCAGAGCACGGCGAGAAGGGCGGGCGCGAGCCCGGTCAGGACCGGCACGCTGAACTCCTCGATGCTTGGCTCGACGTTGTGCTGGGCCATGAGGTCCGCAATAACCCCGGCGGCCTGGAACTCCTCCTCGCTGTTTGTGGGGGAGATGCCGACCTTCTCGTCAAGGAGGTCAAGGTAGTCGTGAGTCATGGCCATGTCGAGCATCCTTTTCACGAGTGTCACGCGCGCCGTCGCAATCGGTGCATACAATCATCAGAGTATACGTCTTGTCCCCCATCTATGCAGGAAAGACTCAAGTAGGGTCAACGTTGGGGACGCATCGGTGACCGGAGGTGCCGTGAGGCTCACACGTGACGACGAGCGTGCGAGGAGAGTCTGCTCCCTCGCGCTCGACTTCATGAACGCGACGAGGGCGATCCCCTCCTCGGAGATCGCACGCAGGCACTATCCCGATCTCTCCGCCGACAGCTTTCGCAGGGCCTTCTCGCGCGACCGCGAGGTGCTGGCCTCCTGCGGCGTGCTCGTCTCCGAGCGCCGCGAGGCAGGAGGAGAGGCGCTCTGGGAGGCCGACCAGGGGCGTTCGTTCGCGCGGGGCGCCGAGCTCACGCCGGCCGAAGCCGCCGCGCTCGAGCTCGTCTGCCGTCCCCTCGTGGACGACCCGACGTTTCCGCTCGCAGACGACCTGCGCTTTGCCCTCGCCAAGATCTCGCGCTCGTTCTCCGAGACGCTCTCGGAGCGGCCCGCACGCAGGATGACCGCTCCACGCTCCCTTGAGACGCTGCGCTCCTGCCTCGCTCGACGCTGCGCCGCGCGGGTCCGCTACGTGAACGCCCGCGGGGAGGCCTCCGAGCGCACGCTCGCCCCCTATGGCTTCTTTGCCCTCAGAGAAAGCCTCTATCTTGTTGCCGCGCGCTTTGACGGCGCGGCGCTCGAGGGGACGGAGCGAACCTATCGCATCGACCGGTTCCTGTCGGCGCAGGCGGTCGAGGGGACATCCTTCCTGGTTCCCGAGGACTTTTGCATCGAGGACTGGCGGAGGTTGCCGTTCCAGATGGGGCCAGCCATGCTCACCGCACGCTTTGAGGTTCCCGCCGAGCGGGAGACGGACGTGCGCCGGGCCGCCGGGGCCCAGGGTGTCTTCTCCCCCGAAGGGGACGCCCTTGTCTGGACGGTGGACGTGAGCGACCTGCGCGCGGCGGCGAGCTGGGCGATCTCGATGGGGATACGGCCACTCGGGCCGGGCGAGCTTGTCTCGGCATGGGAAGGCATCCTTGCGGAGGTGAACGCGGCATGACGTCTCGACGGTCGGGCGCCGGACGCCCGGGCTCTCTTGACGAGGCGCGCGAGCTCGTCACCCTCATCTCCAGCCTGAGCGATGCGGGAGACTCCCTCAGCGCGGACGCCGTGGCGGAGCGACTCGGAATCGATGCAGAGGAGGCCGAGAAGCTCGTGGCGCTCGTGCTCTCTTCCGCGCCGGAGGGCGACTCCGGTCTGCCGCTCATAGATGACGCGGGCGCGCTCACCCTCGCGGACTCCGGGGGCGTTCGCGGTCGGAGGCTGCGGCTCACCCAGGGGGAGACGCTTGCCCTGCTCGCCGCGCTGCGACGCCTGGGCGTGGACGAGAACGACCCCATCCACAGGACTCTGAGCTCCACGCTCTGCGAGAGCGGGCTCGACGAGGGGCTGGTTCGACGCGTCATGGCAGGCGGGCGGGGCACGGACGAGGTCGCCGCTCGACTTGCCGCCTGCGGCCGGGCCATGTCCGCGCGGCGGGCGCTCGTCTTCTCCTACCGCAAGCCCGGCGAGGCCGAGAGGACGCGCCGGCGGGCGCTCCCCCTTGGCCTCAGGGCCAACGACGGCGCGTGGTTGCTGGATGCCTACGACCTCGACCGCGGTGGCGAGCGCACGTTCCGCCTCGACCGCATGGACGCGACCGAGGTCGGCGAGCGCGTGGATCCTCCCGCCGCGCCGCGGCCGGCGCGCATCGAGCGCCTGGTGCACCTGACGCTCGACGATCCAAGCTGTCTCGATCTCTTGCCCTGGCACGACCTACGCCTGATCGAGGCGCCGGCTGGCGGGCCCGTGCTCGCGGAGACCCCCTACTACGGTGGGATGTGGCTGCCGCGCATGATCGCCGCCTGCGGAGGCTCCGCACACTGCGACGACACCGAGGTCATGGCCCTGGCCAAAAGCTATGCCCGTCAGCAAAAACGGGACGGGTTCAAATGAGCAGCTCGTTTGAACCCGTCCCGTTTTTTCAGTTTTTTCACTCGTGACTCTGGCGCCAAATCTTGATGTAGCGGCCCACGTTCGCGGCCTCCAGTCGCGACACGCTCTTCGACGGCAGCGAGCGCACGAACAGGCTCCCGTAGCGCTTGCTCGCCACGCGCGAGTCCGCCAGCACGAGCACGCCCGTGTCCGTGGCGCTTCTAATCAGCCGTCCGGCGGCCTGCTTCACGGAGAGCACCGCCTCGGGCAGCGAGTAGCGCCACCACGCGCGCTCCTCGCGACGGTCGCGCTCCCGCACGAGCGGTTCCGTGGGACTTGCGAACGGCAGCTTGGGGATGACCACGCAGCGCAGCGTGTCGCCGCACGCGTCAAAGCCCTCCCAGAATGAGCGCAGCGCCATCAGCGAGAGGGTCTTCTCGGCCATGAAGCGGCTGCGCAGCCGCCGCGGGGAGCTCCCGCGCTCCTGACAGGCAACCTCCAGTCCCTCCGCCGCCAGGCGCGGACGCAGCGCCTCGTAGACGCGCTCCATCTCACGACGGTTGGTGAACAGCGTGAGCACCGAGCCCCCCATCGAGACGTGCACGTCAAAGAGCAGCTCCTCGAGTGCCTCGAGGTACCCCCGCTCGTTGGGCGCCGGGAGGTCCCCCGTCACCACGACGGACATGTTCGCGTCAAAGTCAAAGCTCGAGTCCAGCCGCACGTCGCGATGGGACGTCTCAGGCAGCTCCGCCAGACCCACGGCGCGGTCAAAGTGCGAGAAGTCGTCACCCACCGCGATCGTTGCGGACGTGAACACGACGCTGCGCATCTCCGGCAGCCAGCGTTGCGCAAGGTCGGAGCCAACGTCGATCTTCTCGGCCGTGAGGCGCTCGGAGGCAATCTTTCTCCGTGAGCGCGCGACGTGCGCGGCATAGACGTAGCTCTCGTCCGTCCCGTCCGCCACAAGCCGTATACCGTCGAGAAGGACGCGCAGCTCGCGAGCCTGCTCGGTAAGCTCCGCGGCACGCTGCGGCACCTGGACCTCGAGCATGGACGCCGCGTCGGAGAGCGCTCGGACGAGCTCGTCCAGCGCGTCGAGCGCCCCGGAGGAGGCGTCCAGGACCACGCGCCACTCCGCGCTCGCACGGGCGGACTCGTCCAGCCACAGCGCCGCGGTGTCGTAGCCGCCATCGCCGCGCGCGAGCGCCGCGAGCCCATGCACGGCCTCAAAGAGGTCGGCCAGTGCGACCGAGGCGCGCGACGCCGAGGAGGCCGCCTTGGTGAGCAGCCCCACCAGGGGCGTCGATCCCTCGCACGCCATGGCATCGACCATCGCCGCGTGGATGACGCCCGTCTGCGTGCCACCGAGCCGCTCGAGAAGGGTGCGCGCCTCGGCGCCGGACACCTCGACCGCCCACTGCCGGCGCGCCTCCGCCTCAAAGCCGTGCGCCTCGTCCACCACCCAGTCGCGGATGGGGGGCAAGATCCTGCCCTCGGCCTCCACGTCGCGCAGCAGCAGCGAGTGGTTGGTCACCACCACGTCCGAGCGGCCCGCACGACGGCGAGCGCCATGCAACAGGCAGGTTCCGGGAAAGTACGGGCAGCGCCCGCGCAGGCACTCGCCCGACGAGACCGTGAGCATGTCGCGCGGCACGTAGCGCCAGCGAATGCCCAGCGCGTCCAGGTCCCCCTCGGGAGACTGGCAGGCGTAGGCATAGGCGACCGCAATCGCGGTGAGCATGTCGCAGGCGACCGCGTTGTCCGAGCGCCCGTCGTGCGGCACCTCCCCGAGCGGCAGCTCCTCGGTCACCGCGCGGTCCAGGCGGCGCAGGCACGGATAGTGGTCGTAGCCCTTGAGGCTCGTGAACGTGAGCCCACCGGGCAGTGCGGCGGCCAGCGCCGGAAGCTCGTGTGAGACCAGCTGGTCGGTGAGGGCGTTGGTCTTGGTGGCCACCCCCACGCTCACGTGGTTGCGCTGGGCGTAGAGCACCTCCGGCACCAGATAGGCCACGGACTTGCCCACGCCCGTGCCCGCCTCGATGGCACGATGCGTGCCGGTCGAGAGCGCCGCGGCCACCTCGCGCGCCATCGCCACCTGTTCCGGGCGCCGCTCCATGCGCTCGTACATGCGCGAGACCACGCCGCTCGGGGCAAACGCCCCCTCGACCTCCTCGGGAGAGGGGCCCGCAACGTGCGGGAGCTCGGCCGCGTCCTCGCGCGCGGGCGCGTCATGGCCGCGCAGCAGCTCGGCGCGGACGTCCCTGAGCGAGAAGGACCTCGTCTCCACGTCGGCCGCGCCGAGGCCGGAGAGATGGGAGAGCACCGGCCTAAACGGCCAGCTCACCTCCGGGTGCATGTCCGCCAGCCGGGCGAGAAGCCCCTGCGGGAGATCGGCCAGCGCCCGCAGCAAGATGGGCCACATCCCGCAGAGCGCGTCCACGTCGTCCGAGGAGCGGTGCGTCACCGAGGCACAGCCAAAGGCTGCTGCCATGTCCGCCAGGCGGTGGCTGGAGAGCCGCGGCAGCGCGATGCGCGAGAGCGCGAGGGTGTCTATCCAGGTGTCGCTCACCTCCGCGCCACCGGGAACCGCCTCGATGAAGGTGCGGTCAAAGGTCGCGTTGTGCGCGAGTACGGGGCTGCCGCCCACAAACTCGGCGAGCGCGGCAACCGCCGTCCGCGCGTCGGGCGCGCCCGCCACGTCGATGCTGCGAATCCCCGTGAGCCGCTCAATCTCGGCCGGGATGGGGCACCCCGGGTCCACGAACGTCTCAAAGCGCTCCGCCACCTCACGGCCACAGAGCCTCGCGGCGGAGATCTCTATGAGACGGCAGTCCTTGAACGAGAGTCCCGTGGTCTCCGTGTCCAGGACGACCACGTCCTCCTCAAGGGGACCAAAGTCCGTCGTTCGGGTCCGCCCCGTCAGGCTCAGGTATCGCTCCCGCACCTCGTCGGGCGTCCCCGGCAGCAGAATGTCCTCGAGCGTCGTCGCGTTCTTCTCGGCCATGCGCTAGTCGTTCTTCTGCGCGGGCTCGAGCGCATACTCCACAAAGCGCGCGCACAGCTCCGAAAACTCGATCCCGCCGTGGCGCGCGGAGTCCGGCAGCAGGCTCTGGGCCGTCATGCCGGGGATGGTGTTGGTCTCCAGGATGACCGGGGTCCCGTCGGCGCGGACGATGAAGTCGCTGCGGGAGCACCCGCGGCACCCCAGGGCGCGGTGGGCGCGGACGGCCAGCTCCTGGGCGCGGGCATAGACGCCGGGCTCCAGGCGCGCGGGGATGACGTGGTGCATCGCGGACGGCTCGTACTTGACCTTGAGGTCGTAGAACTCCGCGCCGGTCACGATCTCCACGATGGGCAGCGCGTGCGCGTCGTCGTTGCCGAGCACCGGAACCGTGATCTCCGTTCCCTCCACGCAGCTCTCCACGAGCACGCGTCCCCCGGCGCCGCCGGCGCGGGCGATGGCATCGTTGAGCTGCGCCCGCTCGGTCACGCGCGAGATGCCGTAGCTCGATCCGTTGGCCGCCGGCTTCACAAAGAGCGGCAGGCCCAGTCGCTCCACCAGAGAGTCCAGGCACGCATCAGAGAGCACGGCACCCGCCGGGATGTCCACACCATCCGGAACGGGAATCTCCGCCTCCTTGAAGACGGCCTTGGCGATCTGCTTCTCCGCAGCCGCAGCGGATGCCGCCACGCCGGAGAAGGTGTAGGGGATGTGCAGGATGTCCAGAAGCCCCTGGATGCTGCCGTCCTCCCCGTAACGGCCATGGAGCGCCACGAAGGCCACGTCGTAGCCACCGCTCATGAGCTGGCCCACAAAGTCCCGGGCGGCCAGGTCGAGCATGTCAACCGTCCCAAAGCCCGCCTCGAGGAGCGCGTGCCGGCACTCGGTCGCCGACTCCAGCGAGATCTCCCGCTCGTCCGACCATCCCCCGCCAATCACCACGATACGCTTGCCCAGCAGCTGCTCTCTGTTCATCGACGCCCCTTTTGCGCGGAAGTCTTGCACTCGACTCGCTTTCCGTTCACTCTTGCAGAAGAGGATACTCCAAGGACGGGACATGATTCGGGGGCGCCATGACGACCGCACACACCAGCGCAGCAGGCGAGAAGAACGAGCGGCGTGACATTCACTCGCTCACGCGCGGGGAGCTTCTTGAGCTTCTCGCCGGCCTGGGTCAGCCCGCCTTTCGCGCAAAGCAGGTCGAGGAGTGGGTGTGGTCCAAAAACGCGCGCTCTTTTGATGAGATGACCAACCTTCCCAAGACGCTGCGTGAGGCGCTGGCCGAGCGTCTCACGATGGGCGCGGCCGAGGAGGAGGCGCGCCAGTGCTCATCTGACGGAAGCCGCAAGTACCTGCTGCGCCTTTCCGACGGCGTCACGGTGGAGTGCGTTGGCATGCCCTCCAGGAACCGCCTCGCGGTCTGCGCATCGACGCAGGCCGGCTGCGCTATGGGCTGCGCCTTCTGCGCCACGGGCGGCGCGGGGCTCGCGCGCTCGCTCACCGCGGCCGAGATCTACGAGCAGGTCATGCACGTGCGCGATGACTTTGGCGAGCGTGTCACGAGCGTGGTTCTCATGGGTCAGGGCGAGCCGTTCATGAACTACGATGCCACCCTCGCGGCGCTGCGCCGGCTGAACTCCCCTGAGGGCGCGGGGATCGGCGCGCGGCACCTCACGGTCTCCACCTGCGGCGTCATCCCGCAAATCATGCGCTTTGCAAACGAGCCCGAGCAGTTCACGCTCGCCGTTTCGCTTCACTCTGCCGTTCAGAAGACGAGAAACGCGCTCATGCCGGGCGTGCGCAAGTACTCCCTTGTGAACCTCTACAACGCGATGGGCGAGTACGTCAACAAGACCGGGCGGCGCCCCACCTACGAGTACGCGCTCATCGGCGGTGTCAACGACACCGAGAGCGAGCTTCAGGCGCTCTGCGACTTCTGCGAGGGAACGCTCGCGCACGTGAACCTCATTCAGCTGAACGAGGTCGAGGGCTCCAAGCTGCGGCCCAGCACGCAGACCCGCGCCGAGGACTTTGTCCGTGCGCTCGCGCGCGTGGGCGTTGAGGCCACGGTCAGAAACTCGCGCGGCGCTGACATCGACGCCGCCTGTGGCCAGCTCAAGCAGCGCCTCTCTCGCGCGCACTGAGACCGGCCAGGGGCGCGGACTTCTTTCTCACCCATCGCACATCCCGCTCAGGTACTCTCTGAGCCAGGGCGTGTCTAAGCACGTCCCGCCTTGCTTAGGAGGTGGGACATCTCTGCTAGATGGTTGCATTATTTCTTTTGCTCATTGTCTTTTTCGCAGGATTATGCCTGTGTGTAAACCTATGTCCAAGAAGAGCGGTGCATCCTCTTCATATGATAAGGGACCGGGACACGTCGCTGTGTCCCGGTCCCGCATTTTATACGAACAAATGTTTCCTAATAGCCAAGCATTTTCCACTCATGAGCCGTGCGCTGTCGGTTTGCTTGAGACTCTTTCTCGTTGTTTTTGGTTTCTCCAAGCCTCTCGTTGAGCGTTTTGACGGCATCTCTAACTTCGTCTGCACTTTGCTTGAGAGAGGTGCGCGCCTCGTCCGTGAGCAGTACATGGTAGGCTATGACACCCGCGGCGGCCGCAAGTGTACCGACAATCATAATTCCCTTGAGCCCTCTCATTGTTCGGACCACACTCCTGGCCCAGCAAGCAAGTCAACGATGTGGGCTAGCTGCTCCTCGTCGGAGAACTCAATCTCTATCCTGTTCTTCCCGCGAACATTCTTCACCTTCACGTTGGTATCAAGCGCGAGTCGCATCTGACGTGCCGCGCGCTTGAACGAGGAGGGCACGGGCATCCTAACGGCACGCTCAGTGTTCTCGCTGACAGAAAATAGTGGGGCAAGACTTTCTGTCTGACGAACCGACAAACGCTCGTTGACGACCTTCTGGGCAAGCTTGATGCGTCCTTCCTCGCTTGGCACCGCCAGAATCGCTCGGGCATGACCTGCGGAAAGCGACCCTTCGTCAACAAGCTTCTGGACCTCTTTGGGAAGATCGAGCAGACGAATCGTGTTGGTGATCGTCGATCTAGACTTGGAGAGAATCTTTGCCAACTCCTCCTGAGTTAGCCCCTTGTCCTTGATGAGCTGACGATACCCTCGCGCCTCCTCAAGAGGAGTGAGGTCAGATCGCTGCAGGTTCTCAATCAGCGCCAGTTTGAAGACATCATCGTCAGAGATCTCTCTGATGACAACAGGGACCTCTTTGAGACCTGCCGCGCGAGCCGCCTGGTAGCGACGCTCGCCGGCGACAATCTCGTAATGCGACCCCTTCTTGCGCACAAGCAGCGGCTGGAGAATGCCATTCTGTTTAATCGAGTCAGTGAGCTCTGCTAGATCCTCTGCTTTGAAGCTCTTACGCGGCTGATCCTTGTTTGGCTGAATTTCATCGAGAGGAAGCGTTGAGTCAGGCCGCATTCCCGCTGTCTCGGCATCCGCCTCACCAACGAGCAGTCCAAGACCCTTTCCAAGTCCACTTTTTTTAGCCACGCGCGACCACCTCTTTTGCCAACTTCATATAGGCCAAGGAACCCTTGCTCACACGTGCATACTGAATTACCGGCATACCATGACTCGGTGCCTCTGACACCTTCACGTTGCGCGGGATAATGGTCTTGAACATCTTCTTGCCAAAGTAGTTCTGGACCTCATCGACCACCTGCTTGGAAAGCGTCGTGCGACTGTCAAACATCGTCATCAGGACACCAAAGATCTCAAGATCCGGATTCATCCGTCTTTTGACCATCTGCATTGACTCAAGTAGCTTTGCAACGCCCTCAAGTGCGTAGTATTCGCACTGAATTGGAATCAAAAGCGAGTTTGAGGCAATGAGTGCGTTGATGGTGAGAAGCCCAAGTGAGGGCGGGCAGTCGATGAACACGTAATCAAACTCATCTTTGACACGAGATAGTGCGTCTTTGAGCACTGACTCACGTGCCATCGTGGTCACAAGCTCAATTTCGGCCGTGGCAAGCTGAATTGTTGCGGGAACAATGAACACATTGCTCTGACAGGTCTCCATAATGACCTCCTCAATTGGATAGTCATGGAGAATCACGTCGTAGATGTCGTGCTCAAGTTCCTCTTTCTCGATTCCGTAACCGCTTGTTGAGTTTCCCTGCGGGTCAAAGTCAATAACAAGTACTTTCTTCTTGCTCTCGCCCAGACATGCAGACAAGTTGATGACCGTTGTTGACTTACCCACGCCACCTTTTTGGTTGATAACGGCAATGACACGGCTCTCACGCTGCGGAAGACCACGTTTTACGTCTGTGTAGTTCATTAAGCCTCCGATTGTTCTGCAGGTGTCTTCTCTACAAGCATCATACGGTACTGTTCCACGTGAAACATCTAGATTCTTTGCTTTCTTGCTTGCTCAATCTCAGTTGAATCCATGCGTCGGATGTTTCACGTGAAACACCATCTACAATCCCAGTGGTTTACTCTTTGCCAGACCTACTTTACGTGGTAGTCCAATACGTGGTTTTGCAACCCTCTGATAAACCAGAACCTCTCGATGGCCAAGCTCTTGAGGAAGTTCAAACGTTTCACGTGAAACAAGCTTCATTCCACAGATTGTCGCCGCACGTTGAGCAACTCTAAGCTCTTCGTCGTCGGGTCGACCTTTCTCAACCACAAGAATCCCGTTAGTCCTTAGAAATGGAGTTGCATACTCAAGAAGCACATTCGTCTGGGCCACGGCACGGGCAATCACCATATCCATTGATTTCGGTATTTCTCGAGCGAGCTCCTCAAGCCTCGCGTGACGTGTCTGAATACTGGAAAGCCTGAGCTCAGCTACAAACTCACTCACAGCATCCGTCTTCTTGCGGACAGAATCAACCAGGAGCGCCTGAGCGCCGCTGACAACTGCAAGCGGGACACCTGGGAAGCCAGCACCTGTTCCCATATCAAGTAGAGAAACCTTCTCACCGAGCTGAACTCCAGGGACAGCAAGGGGAAGGAGAGAATCAACGAGATGAAGTGTGACCGCCTCTTCAGGGTTGGTGATGCGGGTGAGATTCACGACCTTGTTCTTCTGGATAACCAAATCAAGATATGAGACAAGAAGCTCCGCCTGATGTTGTGTGACAGAGATATCAAAACCAGAGAGCTCATCAAGAAGACGCCTGACTAGCTGTTCATTCATCGCAGAACCACCTTCTGACAAAAAGCCACGTATCAAGAGAAATTGTCACAGAAAAAGGGAGGACACTCAACGTGTCCTCCCTTGAGGTTTTCTGTAGCTCGGCGCGAGCTGTGCTCTAGTCACGCTCCTCGCGCACCGCGGTGATAACTACCCTGCGCTCAGGCTCCTCACCCTCGGAATGCGTGACCACGCCCTCGTCATCACGCAGCGTTAGATGGATGATGCGGCGCTCATAGGCGTTCATGGGGGACAGCGTCACCTTGCCGCCCCGCTCCTTGGCCCGCGCGGCAGAGCTGCGAGCCATGTCCTCAAGCTTCCTGCGACGGCGGGACTTGTAGCCCTCGATGTCAACGACGATGGGATAGTAGAACTTGAGGCTGCTGCTCATCAGAGAGGTCAGAATCATCTGCAGGGCATCGAGCGTACGACCGTGACGGCCGATGAGCACAGCAAGGTCCCCGCCGTTCACATCGAGAATGAGCTCGCCGTTCTCTCCGTCATATTCGTCAATGGAGGAGCTGTTCTCGCCAAAGAGGGACAGGATGCCCTTGAGGTAGCCCACGGCAAGATCGGCGATCGTGTCCATCTCGTCGTCGGTCAGCTCGACGCCAGACTCAACGTGCTCCCTAATGGAGGCGTACTCATCTCCCACAGATGCCACGTCTTTCAGCTCTTCCTCTGACATACCGTCCTCCGAAATAATTCTCTAATTAGTTATGCACTAAAAACCAAGCTAGAGAGTGATTAGTTAGTTCTTCTTGTGCGGACGCGGCTTCTTCTCGCGACGCACGACGTCCACCTCGACGGGACGGTTGGCCGCCTCGGCCTCAGCCTCGGCCTTGGCCTTCTCGATAACGCGCTGGGTGATGACCTTCTGCTGGACGACCTGCCACAGGGAGGAGGTCACGTAGTAAAGCAGCACCGCGGCGGGCACGCCCCAGCCAAAGAAGAGCATCATGATGGACATGACCGCGCCCATCATCATGGTCTGCGAGCGCTGGGCCGAGTCCTGCATGGAGGTGTTGAGCACCATCGGGATGAACGTCAGCACACCAAAGAGCGCCACAAAGATGACGTAGGGGGCCGCGGCTGCCCAGTCACCCCTGCTAACCATGGTTGAGCAGGACGTGGAGATGGACGGAAGGATGCTATAGAAGCTCGCGTCCTGGGGCACGGCCTGAACAACCGAGAACAGGCCAAAGAAGATGGGCATCTGGAGCAGGAGCGGCAGGCAGCCGCCGAGCGGGTTGAACTTCATCTCCGCGTAGACCTTGCGCAGCTCCTCGGCCTGGCGCGTGGGGTCGTCGGCATAGCGCTCCTGGATCTCCTGGAGTTTGGGCTGCATGACCTGCATGCGTGCCGTCGAGCGGGTAGAGTGTGCCATGAGCGGCGTGAGGATCAGGCGCACGATGACCGTGAGGATGATCACCGCCAGGCCCCAGTCCCCGACAAAGCCCTCAATGCCCGCGAGCACCCAGGTCAGGAAGTTAATAAACCAGTCCCACATGGTTCCTCCGCTCCGCCCCCGCCTAGGGAACGGGATCGTATCCCCCGACATGGAGGGGATGACACCTACAGATCCTGCGAACCGCGAGCCAGGTGCCTCGCAGCAGCCCGTGCTTCTCGATCGCCTCGTACGCATACTGGGAGCATGTTGGCACGTAGATGCAGCGCGCGGGAAGCAGGGGTGAAACCTTCGTCTGGTAGAGACGAATGAGGGCGCGCACCCCTCGGGAGGGGAGCCCGCCCAGACCGCTTGGAACCATCAGATTCCGCTCTTTCCGAGAAGCCGTCGCAGAGAGGCCGACACCTCGTCCGGCGAGCTGTCGTGCGTCGCCGCCGTCGAGAAGAGAATCACGTCGTGACCCGCGGCCGGCAGATCGCAGAGCCGCGCCGCCTCGCGCAGGACGCGCTTGCACCTGTTGCGAAAGACGGCGTTGCCAAGACGCTTGGCCGCCACAAAGGCGACCCGACCCGGCGCGGCCTCGTCGGTGCGCAGCACGCGGACGCGGAGGAGCCGGTCGTTGAGCCGCCTCCCCCGCGAGAAGACCCTCTCGAAGTCGCCCCTGGACTTGATGGTCCTCATCAGGCGGCGTTACACGGTCAGGCGCTTGCGGCCCTTCGCGCGACGGCGGGCGAGGACGGCGCGACCGCCCTTGGTGGCCATGCGGGCACGGAAGCCGTGGGTGGTGGCGCGCTTGCGCTTGTTGGGCTGATAGGTACGCTTCATGTCTATGCCTCCCGATTGGGTACGAACGTCAATACACAGCAATAAGCTCAGAGATTGTATGGTCTCCCGCGAGCTCTGTCAATTTTGTGCACAAACAATCTCCACGATTGTCCCGCAGGTAAGTGCCCTTATGGACCAGCCCGGTGACACCCAAATCCATCCCGGTCTTTTCACGCCGATGGATTCATATGAATCCGTTCTTCCATATACGGATGAAATCGCAAAGCGCATGCTATGATTTTCCACCACAGTTCTCTGAGAAATTCCAGTTTTCAACAAGTGTTTGACGTTTGTTGAAACATTCCTTGCAAATAGAATTCCGACTGAAAAGTTTTCTACACTTGACGAGCGGATGTTGAAAGGGGAGACCGTGTCGAGAGACTTCTATCCGTTCGTCGAGAACGGGGACCCAGAGACACACCAGGAGGACGAGAAGGACGGGACGCAGCTCACGGTCCGCCACCCGGCACGCATCGCCGTCTACGACGACGCCTCGGCGGCGCCGCGGGTGGTGATGGTGGAGCCCCAGGAAGTCCGCTCCTATCTCGAGGAAATCACCGCCACCGTGAGCCGCCTCGCCCGGGAGCAGGGCGGCACCATCCCCTTCATGGTCATCCGAGAGATCGTGGAGAACTTCATCCACGCCTACTTCCAGGCGCCCACGATCACCATCCTCGACGGCGGTGACACCATTCGCTTCTCCGACCAGGGCCCGGGCATCAAGGAGAAGTCCCTCGCGCTGGAGTACGGCACGTCCTCGGCGACGGAGGAGATGAAGCGCTACATCCGCGGGGTGGGGAGCGGCCTTCCCTACGTGCAGCAGTACATGGCGGACAAGGGCGGCAGCCTCGAGGTCGAGGACAACATCGCGGGAGGCACCGTGGTCACCATATCCACCCGGCCCAAGGACGAGGCCCGCGCCATCTCCGGCGCGGAGCACCCGGCCGAGAGGGACCTCCCACCGCAGCCCTCCGCGCAGACGTACCCGCAGCATCCCTATCAACAGCAGCCGTACCCGCAGCAGCCCTGGGCGCAGCCGTGGCCCCAGGCCATGCCCGGCGCATGGTCACAGGCCCCGGTGACCCAGCCCGCGCCGCAGGGCGCGACCTACGCCGCCTGGCAGCCGTCCTTCTCGCCCGCCGCGGCGCCCGCACCCGCGCAGACGGCCGTCCCGCAGGTCACGCTCGACGAGCGCGGCCAGCAGGTCATGGCCTACCTCGCCCAGCACGAGAGCTGCGGCCCCACCGAGCTCGTGCGGGCCTGCGGGTCCTCGGCCGCCACGTGGTCCCGCGCGCTCGCGGCGCTCGCGGCGCAGGGGCTCGTGATGAAGGACGGGCAGAAATATCATCTGACCGGAATCGGGCGAACGTTCGTCTAACGCGCCGCGGAGAAGTTATCAACACTCGCTATACTAGTGCTTTGCTGTTTTCAACAATCGGAAACGTGGAGCCTATGGAACTCTCGCTTGAGTCGGATGCCGAGGCGCTCTGGCAGGACACGCTCGACCTTCTCGCCGACAGGAACCTGCCGGAGGCCACGCTTGCCATGCTCAGAAACTGCTCTCCCACGAGCATGGACGACGCCACCATGCACCTTGAGACCAGCATGCGCCTCGTCCTCAAGACGGTCTCCAAGAACGCCGCCGTCATAGAGGAGTGCCTCTCGCAGGCGGCCTTTGAGCCCATGCACCTCGAGGTCGAATTCGTGCGCGGCGGCGCGGCGGCGCACACCCCCTCCAGCATGTCGCGCGAGGAGGCCAGCAGCTGGGCCGCGGAGACCGGCGACGGCCGGCCCGCCTGGGACGGCCCCGCGGCGCGCAAGATCGCCGAGGACGCCTGGGCCGAGCCGAGCCCCGAGGACCTGCGAGAGGAGGCGGCGCGGCGCCGGCGCAACAACCCCCTCGTGGAGGACATCTCTCAGACGACCTCCAAGCTCACCTTTGAGCGCTTTGTCCGCGGCGAGGAGAACGACATCGCCTACCAGGCCGCCCTGCAGGTGGCCAACGGCATGAACAGCACATACAACCCGCTTTTCATCTACGGCAAGAGCGGCCTCGGCAAGACGCACCTCCTGCGCGCGATCCAGAACTACGTGGCCAAGAACGACCCCACGAGGCTCTGCGTCTACCGCGACGCCTCGTCCTTCATCACCGACTACACCGAGGCCATGCGCCACTCCGAGCGCTCGGCCGCCGCGGTCCTGCGCCAGAACTACGCCGACATCGACGTCCTCATCATCGACGACGTGCAGAAGATGGCCGGCAAGGTTGGCACCGTGGGCTTCTTCTTTGACACCTTCAACGAGCTCATCACGAGCGGCAAGCAGATCGTGCTCGCCGCCGACCGCACGCCGGCGCAGCTCGGCATGGGCAAGGACGGCTTTGACGAGCGCATCACGAGCCGTCTCTCCTCCGGATTCACCACACCCATCCAGGTCCCAAGCTACGAGCTCAAGCTCCGCCTCATCGAGACCTTCTGCGAGCGGATGCGCGAGGATGCGCTGCGCGAGAACGTGGCCGGCCTCACGGGCACCGTGCCGCCGGGGGCCGTGAGCTACATGGCCGAGCGCGCGGGCACCAACATCCGCGTCATCGAGGGCTTCTGCCAGCGCTGTCTCTTTGCGGCGACGGCGGCCGAGAAGCGCGGCGCCGAGCTCACGCGCGAGGAGATCGAGGCCGTGGCGCGCGAGTGCTGGCCGAGCGCGGGAAGGTCCGTCTCTATCGAGGACGTCCAGCGGGCGGTCGAGAAGTACTATGACATCGACCACGCGAGCCTGGTGGGCAACAAGCGCCACAAGGGGCTCATGGAGGCGCGGCACGTGGCCATCTGGCTCTCGCGGGAGCTCTGCGACCGCACGCTCGCCGACATAGGCAAGCACTTTGGCGGGCGCAGCCACGCCACGGTCATGCACAGCATCAGCGTGGTGGACGAGGCGCGGCACGAGGATAAGACCTTCTACGACCGCCTCATGCAGATCAGGGAGTCCATCACGGGCAACGTGTGAGACATGTGGACAAGCGTGTGGGGAGTCTGTTGAAAAGCGTAGAAAAGTGGGGTGGCAATGTCGAACGTCCTTCTCGCCCAAAGGGAGATGTTGAGCGGTGTCGAGCCAAAGACCGCGAGCGAGCGGTGCAAAACAGGCGTCTGACCTCGCTGTTCTCTGACTTCTCTTCTTTTTGACACGACCTATTACTACTACTGTTCTTTTTCTTTTAAATAGATAGATATAGGAGAAGGGGCCACCATGAAGTTCACCGTCAGCCAGTCCTCGCTCATGAAGGCACTCACGGTCGTGTCCAAGGGCATGAGCGCCAACACCACGCTGCCCATCCTCTCGGGAATCTACCTGCGCGCCGCAGACGGGATGCTCGAGCTGCAGACCAACAACCTCTCCATCTCAATCCGCCACCTCGTTCCGGCCAACGTGGAGGAGGAGGGCGAGACCGTGGTCTCGGGCAAGGTGCTCACCAACATCGTCAAGACCCTGCCCGACGCGGCGGTGGGGTTTGAGAGCGCGGAGCACATGGTGGAGATCTCCTGCGTGAAGTCGACGTTTCGCCTGAACACACTGCGCGCCGCCGACTGGCCGGCGTTTCCGGAGATCCGTCCCGAGCGCACGATCGAACTGCCGAGCGAGCTCCTGTCCCGGATGGTGGACAAGGTCTACCGCGTGACCTCCAAGGAGACCACGCGCCAGTACCTCCAGGGCATCCAGCTCACCGTGGAGGACAACACCATCCGCATGGTGGCCACCGACACGATCCGCCTGGCGGTGTGCGACTCCTCCGTGGATGCCGCGCCCGACGAGCCGTTCTGCTCCGTGATCGGCGGACAGGTGTTCCATGACGTGCTCGCCATGCCCTCCGTGACCGACACGATCTCCATCGGCACGGCCGATAACCAGGCGGTCTTCTCGTTTGGTACCACCACGTTCGTGACGCGCCTTCTGGAGGGGAACTTCCCCTCGTGGCGCCAGCTCGTCTCGCCCACGTGCTCAACGGCGGTGACGCTCGACGTGGCCGAGTTCTCCGCGGCGCTCAAGCGCGTCTCGGTCATCGCCCAGCAGAACGCCTCGATCCGCTTTGACGTGGACGCCGACGGCGGCCTCGTGCGGCTCTCCGCGCGCTCGCCCGAGCAGGGCGAGTCCTCCGAGGCGATCCCTTGCGAGATAGAGGGCCAGAGCCTCGCGATCGGCCTCAACTACCACTACGTCTTCGACTGCGTGAACGCGGTCTCCGACGCCGAGCAGGTGCGCCTGGAGCTGCAGGGCGCCACGCAGCCGGGCATCTTCAAGAGCAACGGCAAGGTCAACTACCTCTACCTGCTCATGCCGATTCGCCTGTAGGCGCCGCGCCGCATGGGTCTTCTGGTCACAGACGTCACGCTGCGGGACTTTCGCAGCTTTGAGCGGCTGGAGCTCGCGCTGGCGGAGAGGGTCACGATCCTGGTGGGGCCCAACGCCGTGGGCAAGACCAACACGGTGGAGGCCGTGCAGCTGCTGACCTCGGGCGCGTCCTTTCGCCGCCCCGCGCCCGCGCAACTCGTGCGCGAGGGCGCCGAGAGCGCGCGCATCGACGCGCGGCTCGTAGGCGACGGCCGCGTGCTCGACCACCGCTGCGACGTCACGGCCTCCGGTCGGCGCTTCTCGCGCAACGGCAAGCACTGCCGCGCCGCCGACATGCCCGAGGCCCTGCCCTCGGTGCTCTTTTGCCCGGACGACCTGGCGCTGGTCAAGCGCGGGGCCTCCGTGCGCCGCGACGAGCTGGACCTCCTGGCGCGCCAGGTGAGTCGCGGTTACGCGCGCGTGCTCTCCGAGTATCAGCGCGCCGTGGAACAGCGCAACCGGCTCCTGCGCGAGCCGCGTCCGGATCCGTCGCTGCTTGCCGCGTGGGACGCGTCCGTGGCGCTCGGCGGGGCCACGCTGCTCGCCGCGCGCCTGCGCCTGTTTGACCGCCTCGCCGAGAAGGTCGCGCGCGCCTACGCCGTCATCTCCGGCGGCGAGCGGCTCGCCTGCGACTACGTCTGCACGCTCGGCGAGGGCCTGTCCGGACGCCCGCGCGAGGACCTGCAGCAGGTCTTCCTGGACCGCCTGGAGGCCGGTCGTGCCGAGGACCTGCGCCGCCAGCAGACCTGCGTGGGCCCGCATCGCGACGATGTGGCCTTTGCCGTGGCCGGCCGCGACGCGCGGGCCTTTGCGTCGCAGGGTCAGCAGCGCTCCGTGGTGCTGGCGCTCAAGATGGCGGAGGTTGACCTCGTCGGGGAGATCCTGGGCAGCCGGCCGATCCTTCTGCTCGACGACGTGATGAGCGAGCTGGACGAGCGCCGCCGCGAGGCGGTGGTCAACTTCGTTGACGAGGGGATTCAGACGCTGATCACGACGACCAACCTCGGGTACTTCTCGCCCGAGCTTCTGGACGCCGCCGAGGTGGTGAGCTTTGATGGGAGATGAGCTGGAGCGCGCGGTGCGCCGCCGCGAGCAGGCGCCTACCGGGCTGGGATCGCTCATGGGATCCGTGACAGGGAGGCTGGGGACGTCCGCCTCCCGCTCGGCCTCCGTTGCGGCGTTTGTTGCGTGGAACCGCGTGAACGGAGACGTCGAGCGCGCCCACGTCACGGGTGTCTACGTGGGAGAGCCCCGGCGCGGCGCGCGGGACCCCGAGCTCACGGTGTACGTTGACTCCTCGGCGTTTCTCACGGACTTCTCGGCCAACCGCGAGATCTACCTCGCGCGGATGGAGACCGCCGGCCTGCGCTTCTCCTCCATCTCCTTCCGCCTCTCCAAGCACAAAAAGCACAAAAAAGGGACGGGTTCGTTTTTGCACAAAAAATCAAATCATCACGCCGCGCCTCCCGAGCTCACCGACGCCGAGCGCCAGGAGGTCGCCAACGCCTGCTCGCAGCTGCCCGCATCGCTGCGCGAGCGCGTCTTCCGGGCGATGAGCGCCTCGTATCGCGCACAAAAGCAACAAAACAGCGACACATAGCTAATTTGTTGAGACCGGCCTGAGAGCGCCTCTCACGGCCTCACAAGCGCTATTATCGTTCGGTCTGCGCTATTTTTCGCGCGAGCCTGACAGAAAAGAAGCCCTTTTGGGGGAGGATGTGAGCGTGGCAAAGAAGAACGAGTACGGCGCCGGGGAGATCAAGATCCTGGAGGGCCTTGAGGCCGTCCGCAAGCGACCCGGCATGTACATCGGCACGACGTCGGCGAGCGGCCTGCACCACCTGGTGTGGGAGATCGTGGACAACTCCGTGGACGAGGCCATGGCCGGCTTCTGCACCAAGATCAAGGTGACGGTGCACGCGGACAACTCCATCACCGTTGACGACAACGGCCGCGGCATCCCGGTGGAGAAGCACCCCGTCAAGAAGATCCCCACCCTGGAGGTCGTCCTCACGATCCTGCATGCCGGAGGCAAGTTTGACAACAACGCCTACAAGGTCTCCGGCGGCCTGCACGGCGTGGGCGTCTCCGTCGTCAACGCCCTCTCCAAGAGGCTCGTGGCGCAGGTCCGCCGCGACGGCAAGGTCTACGAGATGGTCTTTGAGCGTGGCAAGACCGTGCAGAAGATGAAGGTCACGGGAAGCTCCAAGGCCACCGGCACCTCGATTACGTTCTGGCCGGACGAGCAGATCTTCGAGACGACGATCTACGACTACGACACCCTGCACGACCACCTGCAGGAGACGGCCTTCCTCAACAAGAACCTCAAGATCGTGCTGGTGGACGAGCGCGAGCTGGTGCCGCGCACCGACGAGTTCTGCTACGCCGGCGGCATCATCGACTTTGTGAAGTTCCTCAACGCCGAGAAGGACATCCTGCCCGGCCTCTCCCGCCCGATCTACATCGAGGGCAAGTCCGCCCCCGACGCGCCCGAGAGCCAGATGGGCGAGGTCGAGGTCTCCATGCAGTGGAACACCGGCTACTCGGAGCATACCCTCTCCTTTGCCAATGACATCTACACCGAGGAGGGCGGCATGCACCTGGAGGGCTTCCGCACGGCCCTCACCAAGGTGATCAACGACTACGGCCGCCGCCAGAACATCATCAAGGAGAAGGACGCCAACCTCACCGGCGACGACATCCGCGAGGGCCTCACGGCGGTCATCTCCGTGAAGCTGCCCGACCCGCAGTTCGAGGGCCAGACCAAGGCCAAGCTCGGCAGCTCCTACATGCGCACGCTCACCAACCGCATCGTGTCCCAGGGGCTCGCGGAGTACCTGGAGGAGCATCCCAACCAGGCGCGCGAGATCCTCAAGAAGGCCTCCCAGGCCGCCAAGGGCCGCCTCGCCGCGCAGAAGGCGCGCCAGGCCACGCGCCGCAAGAGCCTGCTCGAGAGCGCGGCGCTGCCCGGCAAGCTCGCCGACTGCTCCGTGCGCGACCCCGAGATGACCGAGCTCTTCATCGTGGAGGGCGACTCCGCAGGCGGCTCGGCCAAGGACGGCCGCCGTCGCGACATCCAGGCGATCCTGCCCCTGCGTGGCAAGATCCTCAACGTGGAGCGCGTGGGCGACCACCGCGCCTTCTCGTCCGACACCATCCAGGCGCTCATCACCGCCATCGGCACCGGCGTGACCACGGGCTCCGGCGAGGGCGGCGACTTTGACCTCTCCAAGGCGCGCTACCACAAGATCATCATCATGACCGACGCCGACGTGGACGGCGCGCACATCCGCATCCTGCTGATGACCTTCTTCTACAAGTACATGCGCCCGCTCATTGACGCCGGCTACGTCTACATCGCCACGCCGCCGATCTTTGGCATCAAGGTGCGCAACAAGATCCACTACGTCTATCCCGACGGCAAGACGCCCGAGGACGAGATCCTCAACCGCTCGATCCGCGAGCTCGGCCTCAACCCCAACGAGGAGGACGAGGCCGACGCCAAGTCCCAGGCTGCCATCAAGGGCTCGGGCCGCAGGCGCAAGGGCTACTCCGTCCAGCGCTACAAGGGCCTCGGCGAGATGGACCCCAAGCAGCTGGCCTCCACGACGATGGACCCCAAGACGCGCATCCTGCAGCGCGTGACCATCGAGGACGCCGCGATGGCCGACCGCGCGGTGCGCGAGCTCATGGGCAACCAGGTCGAGTACCGCCGCGACTACATCGAGAAGCACGCGCACGACGCCCGCTTCCTGGACGCTTAACAACCGATAAGAGAAAGGCCACACGTGGCAGACGATAAGAACACCAGCTCCGAGATGCCGGAGGACCTGCGGCGCCTGCTCGCCCGCGCCGAGTCTGACGAGGGCGAGGACGTTTACGTGGAGGACGACGCCGAGGCGGAGGAGGACGACGCCGACGACGGTGAGCTCGAGGAGAGCTTCGGCGCCAACAACCGGGGCTCCGACGCGGGCGAGACCGACATCAACGGTGGCCAGCTCCAGGTGAGCGAGTTTGGTGCCGAGATGAAGCAGTCCTTCATCGAGTACTCCATGTCCGTCATCACCGCGCGCGCCCTGCCCGACGTGCGCGACGGCCTCAAGCCCGTCCACCGCCGCATCCTCTACGCAATGAACGAGTCCGGCATCTTCCCCAACCGCCCGCACAAGAAGAGTGCCTGGACGGTCGGCGAGGTCATCGGCAAGTACCACCCGCACGGCGACTCCGCCGTCTACGACACCATGGTCCGTCTCGCCCAGTGGTTCTCCATGCGCACGCCGCTGATCGATGGCCACGGCAACTTTGGCAACATCGACGGCGACGGCGCCGCGGCCATGCGCTACACCGAGAGCCGTCTTGCCAAGCCCGCGATGGAGCTGCTGCGCGATCTCCAGAAGGACACCCGTGGACTGGCAGCCCAACTACGACGAGTCTCTCGCCGAGCCCGTGGTGCTTCCGTCACGCTTCCCCAACCTGCTGGTCAACGGCTCCTCGGGCATCGCCCGTGGGCATGGCCACCAACATCCCGCCGCACAACCTCCGCGAGGCCGTTGAGGCCACCTGTGCCTTCATCGATAACCCGGACATCACGGTTGACGAGCTCATGCAGGTCATGCCTGGCCCCGACTTCCCCACGGGAGCGGTCATCATGGGCTCTGACGGCATCCGTCAGGCCCTACGAGGACCGGCCGCGGCTCGATCACCATCCGCGCCAAGGCGCACGTTGAGTCCACCCAAGACCGGCCGTAGCCGCCTCGTCTTCACCGAGATTCCCTATCAGGTGAGCAAGGGCACCCTGCAGGAGAAGATCGCCCAGCTCGTCAACGAGAACGCGCATCGAGGGGCATCTCCGACATGCCGCGACGAGTCCACGCAGAAGGGCATCCCGCCTGGTCATCGAGCTCAAGAAGGGCATGGTGGCCCGGAGGTCGTCCTCAACAACCTCTACAAGTTCACCTCCCTGCAGACCAACCTTTGGCGTGAACAACCTGGCGCTCGTGGACGGCGTGCCCAAGTGCCTCTCGCTGCCCGAGATCCTGCGCCACTACGTTGACCACCAGGTGGACGTTGTGACCCGCCGCACGCGCCACGACCTCAAGAAGGCCCCAGGCGCGCGCCCCACATCCTCGAGGGCTACCTCATGGCCCTCGACCACATCGACGAGGTCATCTCCATCATCCGCTCCTCGCAGGACCCGACACTGAGGCCTCCCAGCGCCTGATCGAGCGCTTTGGCTTCACGCCCGAGCAGACCCAGGCCATCCTCGAGATGCGCCTGCGCCGCCTCACCGGCCTCGAGCGCGACAAGATCGAGGAGGAGCTCGCGGGCCTGCGCCGGGCGATCGCCTACTACGAGGACCTTCTCGCCCACGAGGAGAAGATCCTCGGGCGTGATCAAGGACGAGATGCGCGAGATCGCGGAGAAGTTCGGCGACAAGCGCCGCACCGAGATCGGCGCGTGCCGTCAGGAACCTGGACGTGGAGGACCTCATCGCCGACGAGGACATGGTCGTCACGATCACCCACGCCGGCTACATCAAGCGCATCCCGGTGGCCACCTATCGCTCGCCAGCGCCGCGGCGGCAAGGGGGTCCAGGGGCTCTCCCTCAAGGACAACGACTTCGTCGAGGACCTCTTTGTGGCGAGCACTCACGACTACGTGCTCTTCTTTACCAACCTCGGCAAGGTCTACCGCCTCAAGGTCCACGAGCTGCCCATCGGCAGCCGCCACGCGCGCGGCTCGGCCATCGTGAACGTGCTCAGCCTCGCCGAGGGCGAGCTGCCCAGGGCCGTGATCACCTGCCGCGAGTTCCCCGCGGACGAGTACCTGATGTTTGCCACCGCCTCCGGCATGGTCAAGAAGACCGCCATGAGCGAGTACGACAAGAGCCGTCGCGACGGCATCATCGCCATCAACCTGCGCGACGGCGACGAGCTGGTCAACGTGCGCCGCGTGCGCCCCGGCGACAAGGTGATTCTGGTCTCCACGGACGGCAAGGCCATCCTCTTTGACGAGTCCGAGGTCCGCTCGATGGGCCGCAACACCTCCGGCGTCCGCGGCATCACGCTCAAGGGTGACGCGCGCATGCTCGGCATGGAGATCACCAACGGCAACGGCGACCTCTTCGTGATTACCGAGAACGGCTACGGCAAGCGCACGCCCGTCTCCGAGTACCCCGAGCACAAGCGCGGCGGCCAGGGCGTCTACACGATCGCGATGACGGCCAAGAAGGGCAGCCTCGTGGCCTGCCGCGTGGTGGGCCACGCGCTATCTCAGAGTATCGTGTCCGAGGAGGGCGTGGTCATCCGCGTGAAGTCGGGCGACGTGAGCCGCCTCGGCCGCTCCACGCAGGGCGTCAAGGTCATGAACATGGTGGCCGGCGACCGGGTGAGCGCGGTGGCGCGCATGGTGGCCCGCAAGAAGAAGGCCCCCAGGCGCGACGAGAACCAGACGACGCTCGACATCGACGCGGCCGGCGCGAGCGCACCTGACGAGCCGGACAGCATCGACATCGGCGGCGACGAGGAACTTGACGACGCGCTGCTCGACGACGAGGAGTAACGACGACGGGCGCCCGCGGGAGTCTTCCGCGGGCGCCCGTTCTTCTCGGCGACGTTCTTCTCGCCCCAATTGTTGGCTGTCGTTTTTGACCCACTAACGGTCTACCCCAATTGCCGGCTGTCACTTTTGACCCCTCGTATACCAAAAATCGGTCTGCGAAGGGTCAAAAGTGACAGCTGGCAGTCTTCAAGGACACATTCCGACAGTCAGAGATTCAGATCAAAGACTCAGGCCGAGAAGAACGCCCGCTTCTGGAGCTACTCCGCGTTCTGCTCGCCGTGCGCGACGTTGAAGTCCTCGGGCGTGAGGCTCTCCACGAACGTGTGGAACTTCTCGAGCTCCCGCTCGCGCTCGTCCTCCTCCACGCCGCGGAAGTCCGGCATCGCACCGGCGCTCAGCACCGACTCCTCGGCGTAGACGGGCGCCTCGTTGCGCACGGCCAGCGCAAGCGCGTCCGAGGGCCGCGCGTCCAGAAAGACGTGCTCCCCATCCGAGCGAACGAGGTCCACCTGTGCAAAGAACGTGGTTCCCTGAACTGCGGTGATGCGCACGCTCGCGCACTCGGCGCCCAGCGCGGCGATCGTGGAGTTGAGAAGGTCATGGGTCATGGGTCGCCCGCCGCGGCGACCGTTGGCGCCCATGGTGATAGCCGTCGCCTCGAACGAGCCCACGCGAATGGGGAGCTGACGGGCCGCGTGGCCGCCCTCCTGCTCGCGAGAGCGCAGCACGACGAGAGACGCTATGGGGCCGTCTCCCACGATGACGCTCTCTATGTCCATTCTCTGCAACGACACGGCGTTCCTTTCGATTGCTCCGCTCGCATATCCTACCCAATAGGCGGCGTTTCGCAACATGTTGGGCAAGCCTGTCAGGAAATTGCAAAAAAGTCGTTGACCGCGGGCAGCAAGCTGTGTAGTATATCTCCTTGCGTTGGGCCTGTAGCTCAGTTGGTCAGAGCGTCCGGCTGATAACCGGGAGGTCACAAGTTCGAACCTTGTCAGGCCCACCACTTCCTGACAATAGTCGCCCCAGCGTTAGCCGAGTCGCCGCTGGGGCGATTATTCTTTTCGGGGACGTAGCTCAGCTGGGAGAGCGCGGGCTTTGCAAGCCTGAGGTCGTGGGTTCGATCCCCATCGTCTCCACCACGTACCGCATCGGGGCCCACGGGCCCCGTTTCTGCAAAAAAGGGACGGGTTCAAACGAGCTGCTCAAAAGGGACAGGCCTCGTCTCGTGCGGCCGTCGGCTCGGATACACTACGAGAAAGCCACGGGAGACCTGCTAAAACCCGCGGAGGAACCTGTCCCAAACGAGCTGCTCGTTTGAACCCGTCCCAAAAATGCAAAAGGAGGGCACATGGCCGAGAAGGGCGAGCTTAGAGAGGGTGTCTCATCCAAGACGGACGAGCTGGCGAGCACGCTCATGGGCGACGCGCTCGACCTTCTTGCCGCCGGCGAGCCCTTTGAGGTCCTTCTCGCCGTGCAGGAAGACGACGACCAGGTCCAGAGCTTCGAGTTTGAGGACGACGGCGCGGAGGCCTGCCTGGAGGCCGCCCGCGCCAAGGTGAGCCAGGTCCCCGATGCCCGCCGCTACGCGATTTGCTACGAGGGCGCCGTCGCCGACGAGACGGGCGCCTACGCCGACGCGCTTCTCCTGGAGTTTGGCGAGCGCGGCTGGCGCGCGTATTCGGCCTACTCCCTCGTTGACGGCAAGGGCGCCGGTGATGGTTTCACGTGGACCGACCCCGCGCCGGCCGGTGAGGTGCCCCCGCTGCTGTAAAGTACCGTATGGCGAGAAAATCAGACCGCCGGCCGAGAAAAGCCGGCTCAGCAGAGGCGAGAGGGACCCATGCGGCAGGAGAACATCAGGAACATCGCGATCATCGCGCACGTCGACCACGGCAAGACCACGCTCGTTGACCAGATGCTCAAGGCGACCGACGCCTTCCGCGAGAACCAGCAGGTCCAGGAGCGCGTGCTCGACTCCAACGACCAGGAGCGCGAGCGCGGCATCACGATTCTGGCCAAGAACATCTCGATCGAGTACCAGGGCGTCAAGATCAACGTCATCGACACGCCGGGCCACGCCGACTTTGGCGGCGAGGTCGAGCGCGTCCTGCGCATGGCCGACGGTGCGCTGCTTCTGGTGGACGCCGCCGAGGGCCCCATGCCCCAGACGCGCTTTGTGCTGCGTCACGCCATCGACGCGGGCCTGGCCATCATGATCGTGGTCAACAAGATCGACCGCGAGGGCGCCCGCCCGGAGGCCGTGGTCAACGACTCGCTGGACCTCATGGCGGACCTCGGAGCCACCGATGACCAGCTCGAGTTTGCGATGGAGCACGTGATCTACGCGAGCGCGGTCAACGGCTTCGCCCGCCTGGACCCCGCCGACGGCAACCAGGACATGACGCCGCTTCTGGACATGATCGTGGGCGAGCTCCCGGCGCCGGATGTGGACGTGGACGGCCCGCTCGCCATGCAGTGCGTGACCATCGACCACTCCGAGTACGTGGGTCGCATTGGCATAGGCCGCATCTACTCCGGCACCATTCACGATGGCGACAAGATCCTCGTGGTGAAAAACGACGGCAGCCGCGCCATGGGCCAGGTCAAGCAGCTCTTCACCTTTGACTACCTGGGTCGCAGGGAGTGCCGCGAGGCACAGGCCGGAGACATCGCCGCCGTCGTGGGCATCGACTCCACTGACATCGGCGACGTCTACACCGACCCCGAGAACCCCGTGGAGCTCGAGCCCATCGAGATCGACCCGCCGACGCTCTCCGTCGTCTTTGAGCCGTCTACCAGCCCGCTCGTGGGCCGCGAGGGCGACATCGTGGGCGGTCGCCAGCTCAAGGAGCGCCTCATGCAGGAGCGCGAGAACAACGTGACCATGCGCATCGAGGAGCTTCCCGACAAGACCGGCATCGAGGTCGCGGGCCGCGGCATCCTGCACCTCTCCGTCCTCATGGAGACCATGCGCCGCGAGGGCTTTGAGTTCCAGGTGGGCCGCCCGCGCGTGCTCTTCAAGAAGGACGCCAACGGAAACATGACGGAGCCCGTGGAGCAGGCCGTGGTGGAGTGCCCCGGCGAGTACGCGGGCAAGGTCATCGAGGTCTTTGGCAACGCCGGCGGTACCATGGCGAGCATGGAGACGGGCACCACCCAGACCCACCTCGAGTTCAAGATCCCCACGCGCGGCATCATGGGTCTCAAGAACCGCATCCTTAACGTCACGCACGGCGAGGCCGTCTTCTACCACACGTTCCTCGAGTACGGCCCCTACGCCGGTGAGATCGGCGTCCGCCAGAACGGCGCCATGATTTCCATGTCCACCGAGAAGGCCGTGGCCTACGCGCTCGGCACGCTCCAGGAGCGCGGCGCGCTCTTCGTGTCCCCCGGCGACGAGTGCTACGAGGGCATGCTCGTGGGCGAGCGCTCCAAGCCCGGCGACATGGTCGTCAACATCGCGCGCACCAAGAGCCTGGGCAACCAGCGCTCCTCCACCGCCGACATCGCCGTGCAGCTCACGCCGCCGCGCACCTTTACCCTGGAGGAGGCGCTCGAGTACATCATGGACGACGAGCTCGTGGAGGTCACGCCGCAGAGCGTCCGCATGCGCAAGCGCATCCTCAACGAGACCGAGCGCCGCAAGTGGGCCGTTCGCACCGGCAAGGTCAAGAAGTAGCGAGAAGAACCACTGACTCGTCGTGTCTCGGGCCGGGAGAAGGGATTCTCTCGGCCCGTTTTCAAGAGTTAGGTTGATTTGCGGGGGACCGGGGAGTACGGACTCGATCGCCTCTTTGAAAACCGCAGGTAGACGGCTTGGTCAGATTGTTGGTATCTGAGGGTTCCGCAAAAAAGAACCTAAAACTCGAGCACACGCGGCTAACGGCGTCGCGTGCGACGCCGCGTGATCCTGACGAGGCGCGCCGCGCGCTTGACCGGCTCCGTCACGCGCGGGCCGAGGTCCACGTCGGCCGGCGTCTGCACGTTGAAGCGCAGCGACCAGCGCCTGAGCCCGATGGTCACGGCCACGCACAGCAGGCTCGCCCACAGCTTGCTCATGGAGCCGACGACCACCGCGACGTAGTAGGCGGCGCTGCCCGCGAGCGCGCACACGGCATAGAGGTTTGATCGCTGGAAGATGCGGGGCACCTCGCCGAGAAAGACGTCGCGCAGCATCCCACCGCCCACGCCCGTCATGATGCCCATCAGCAGGCATGACGCGGGAAGAAGGTCGTAGACCAGTGCCTTGTCGGTGCCAACCAGGGCAAAGAGCGCCACGGCCATGATGTCCAGCCACTCAAACAGGCTCCCCGCGTGATCGACAGAGCGCGGGAAGAAGAAGCCGAGAAGCCCGGTGGCCACGCTCGCCGGGATGGCGAACGGCGAGTCAAGCATGTAGATGGTGCCCGTCTTCATCATGACGTCGCGAATGAGCCCGCCGCCGAGGCCGCACAGCAGGGCGAGCCCCACAAACCCCACCGCGTCCAGGTGGCGCGCGCGGGCCACCGCCACGCCGCCCGCCGACCCCACGATGACGGAGGCCAGATCGACCCAGGTGGGCAGCGATACGGCAGCAAGCTCGGGATAGGTGACAAACAAGTCTGGCACAAAAGCTCCTCGGATTCGGTGGCGTGCCCGCCCATTGTCGCGCACCGCCCGTTGCCGGGCAAACCACCAAACACCCACGTCCTTCTCGCTTTTTCAAATTTTCCTCGCGCGTGATTGCGACATACGCTATACTGACCGCTGCACCATTCATGGAGAGTTGTCCGAGTGGCCGAAGGAGCACGATTGGAAATCGTGTAGGCGCCTAAAGCGTCTCCAGGGTTCAAATCCCTGACTCTCCGCCAGAACTTGCTCGCGGCGCCTTCGGGCGCCGCGTCACCCTTACGGAGGGGTGGCAGAGTGGTTGAATGCGGCGGTCTCGAAAACCGTTTACCCCTTCGGGGGTACGAGGGTTCGAATCCCTCCTCCTCCGCCATAGCACGTCCCGACCGGTCCTCTGGGGCCGGTTTTTTGTTGCCGCGGCACCGAGATGCCCGCGCGGGCCGAGAAGGCCGCCGCGCGCCACGACCCGTTGGGGTACGCTACCAAGGACCGTCTTTCGCGAAAGGGGAGCCACGATGACCGACGCCGAGCTCGAGGGGTTTCGCCCGAACAGGTACTTTGCTCGCTCGTGGGCGCTCCTCACGCGCGACCGTGGATGGATCAAGCCCGTCATGGTCATGGCGGCCGCGACGCTCATTCCCATCGTGGGTGCGATCGGCGCGCTGGGCTACGTGCTCGAATGGGCGCGCCTCACGGCCTGGGGCGTGGCGTCCTCTCCCAAGCAGAAGCACGTGCAGGTTGGCGCGTGCATCGTTAGCGGCTGGCGTGCCTTTGTGGTGGTGCTGTGCTGGGGGATCGCCAGCTCCCTCGTCTCCGCCGCGCTCCTGCTGGTGCCGCTCTTTGGCCCGCTGCTCACGCTTGCGTGGACCATCTGCTCCGTCTTTGTGGGCCTGATGCTCATGGTGGCCGCGCTGCGCACGACCATCTATCAGAAGATCGCGGCGGGACTGCGCCTCTCCACCATCTGGGAGATGATCAAGAGCGACGTGGGCGGCCTCATGCGAATCTTTGGCATGCAGGTGGCCGGCGCGGCGATCTTCTGGGTGATCAGCGGAGTCGTGACCTTTGTGGCCGCGATGCTGCTGATTCCGCAGCTCATCTACTATGCCGACTACATCTCCGAGTTTGACGCGATTATGTCTCAGTCCATGAAGATGAGCGTGGCCTTTCAGATGATCGTGGGCATGCTCGGCACGCTCACCCCGGCCCTGGTGGTCACCGTGGTGCTCTCGTCGATGTATTCCGTCGTCATGATGATGCTGGGCTACACGGCGGTGGCGCTGTGGATGCGGCAGTTCAACGTTCCCGCGTGGGGGCGCGAGCAGGACCCGCTGCCGCCGCATGGACCCGCGGCGTATGGTCCCGGCGCAGGGGCGTACGGCCCCGCCGCCACCTCGTGGACGGGGCCTGGCTACGGCACCGCCGCCCCGCGCTCGGGAGCCGAGGGCGAGTACGGCGCCGGGTACGGGCAGCCCATGCAGCCGGCTGGGCCAGCTCCGACCCCGGCACCGGCCCCCGCGCCACCGAGCGCCACCCCGGACCAGGCCCCGCAGCCGCTTCCTCCCGCGTCCCCGGCCGATGTTCCCCCGGCGGCGCCCATCGACCCCCAGGAGGGCGAGAAGCCCGTGGGCTAGCGGCCATCTGTGGAGACTTTGTGCGCACGTGCGGCGCCGCGTCAAGAGCGATGCGGCGCCGCACGTGCGTTCACCTCGGGAGATCCGTCGTGCGGGAGGCAGCCGAGACCCATCGGAAAGATTGATGTCCGGTCCCTTGCGTACGCTCTTCTCGGTGGGATGTGTGGAGGGTTCTGGCAGGTAGGCAAGATATGCTATGATGCTTCGCCGAACCTTTCCTGCTCCGGGCGCCCTTCACGACCCGGAGCCATTAGCCCAGAGGAGGTGAAACACATGAAGGCCTATGAACTGCTGTATTTTGTCGACCCCACGTGCAACGAGGAGACTCGTGCCGCCGTCATGAAGCGCATCGAGGTTGCGCTCGGCGAGACCGGCAAGGTCGACAGCGTCGAGGACTGGGGCAAGCGCAAGCTCGCCTTTGAGGTCGACGACCTGACCGAGGGCGACTACACCCTCATCAACTTCCACGCAGACCCCACCACGATCGCCGAGCTCGACCGAGTTCTGCGCATCAACGATGCCGTCAAGCGCCACATGATCGTGCGCCGCGACGACAAGGAGTAGGCATGGAGGTGCGGGCCCTGGCCCGCAGGAGGGAGCGAGACCATGAGCATCAACAGGGTGAACATCTCGGGCAACCTGACCCGTGACCCCGAGCTGCGCGTCACGGGCAGCGGCACGTCCATTCTCTCGTTTGGCGTTGCCGTGAACGACCGTCGCCGCAACCCGCAGAGCGGCGAGTGGGAGGACTATCCCAACTTCGTCGACTGCGTGGTCTTTGGCGCTCGCGCGGAGCCGCTCTCCCGCTTCCTCTCCAAGGGGGCGAAGGTTGCCGTTGAGGGCAAGCTCCGCTACAGCTCCTGGGAGACAAAGGACGGGCAGAAGCGCAGCAAGCTCGAGGTCGTGGTTGACGAGGTGGAGTTCCTCTCCTCGAGGAACCAGCAGGGAGGTGCCCCCGCGTTCCAGCAGGGACAGCCCGCTCCCGCCTATGCCGCCCCGGCCCCCGCGGCACCGCAGCCCGCGTATGCCGCGCCCGTCCAGACCCCGCCGTCGGCCGACGTCTACGACGAGGACATCCCGTTCTAACCACCCGGCGGCTCGGAGCACGTCCCGCGCCGCCAACAGAAAGGCAAACAAGACATGGCTCAGCAGAAGCAGGATTTTCAGCGCCAGCCGCGTCGCAAGTACTGCCAGTTCTGCAAGGAGGAGACCGAGTACATCGACTACAAGGATGTGCAGCTCCTCCGCAAGTACATGACCGACCGCGGCAAGATCAAGCCGCGCCGCGTCACTGGCGCCTGCACGCAGCACCAGCACGACATCGCGCTTGCCATCAAGCGCGCCCGTGAGATGGCGCTTCTCCCCTACACCGTCCCCGTGGTCTCCAGCCGCGGCGGGCGCAACCGCGGCTAGTTCGCGGCTGGGATAGAGCGCGCGGCACATGGCCGGCTGGGCAGACAACGATCGACCCCCCACGCCGCAGGGCCTCTCGGGGGAGATGCGCGAGGAGCGGGGCATCGTGCCTCGCAACCAGCGTCAGGGCGAGAAGGACGGGCGGCACGTCGCGCCCTCGCTTCCCGCGGGGCTGTTCTTCTGTGCCCTTGGCGGCGCCGTGGCAAGCTCGATGCTCTCCTTCGTCGGTCCGGCCCTCGTTAGCTACGGGTACTATCCCGTGGCCCCGCGAGGCGGCGTCACCGCGCGACTGGGGTGTCTGGTCGCCATGCTCGCCCCAGCCGTTGCGCTGACCTTTGCGAGCGGCATCTCGGCGGTCGCCTCCGCCGTGGTCGCCTGCCTTCTCGCCGTGCTCGTGTGCGAGCTGGCGGCGGCCCGAAGGATGACCCCCGGCGCGCTCTGCGCCGTGGTGGCGGCCGGTACCGTCGTGCTTCTCGGCGTTGACGAGGCGCTTGCGCTTGCGAGTGGAACCACGCTGTCCGCGGGGGTTGGGAATCTTCTCAACCTTCTGGAGCAGCAGCTCGACGGCGCGCTCGTGGGTGCCTCCGACCAGATTCGCGCCGCGCGCGCGGTGATCGAGGTCGTCTGGCCGCTCGCCTACGTCATGGCCGCCTTGGCCGGTTGCGTCTCCGCGGTTCTCGGCGCGCTCGTTGCGTCGAGGCTGACCACGGCCGACGTCGAGCCGCTGCCCCGCCTGGCCGACTTCGACCTGCCCCTGTGGGTGGTCGCGGTCTTTGTGGCGTCGCTCGCGGGCCTCGCCGTGGCCGTCTCCACCGCCGGCGCCGTCTCTGGCGTTGCGCTCGCCATCTCGGCGAACGTGGCGCTTGCCGTGAGGCTTGCCCTCACGGTGCAGGGGCTTGCCGTCGTCACGGGGCTTGCGCGCAGCAAGGGCGTGGGCTCGCTCGGCACGGCGCTCATCGGCGTCGTTGCGCTCTATCTGGAAGTACAGTTCGTCGTATTGACCATCGCGGGCCTCGTGGACGTCTGGGCCAACTTCCGTCACCTTCAGCGGGGCGGCAGGCCGGGTGTCGCGGGTCAGTCGATGCAGGACTAGCGACCGGGAAACCGGTCGAACGAAGGAGTGTCTCATGAAGGTCATTCTCTTGAGTGAGCTTCGGGGCAAGGGCGGCGAGGGTGACGTCGTTGACGTCGCCCAGGGCTTCGCGGAGAACTACCTGTTCCCCAACAAGATCGCCCAGCCCGCCACCCCGGGCAACATCAAGCAGCTCGAGGAGCGTCGTCACAACATCGAGAAGCGCGAGGCTGAGCGCATCGCCGCCGCCGAGGCCACCAAGGCCGCCCTCGAGGGCAAGTCGGTGACCGTTGACGCCAAGATCGGCGAGGAGGGCCAGCTCTTTGGCTCCGTCACCCCCGCGCAGATCGCCGAGGCCATCCAGGCCCAGCTCGGCCTGGAGGTCGACCGCAAGCGCGTCGGTCGCGGCAACAACATCAAGACCTCCGGCAAGCACGCCGTCGAGGTCAACCTCTACCGTGAGATCACGGCCACGGTCAACGTCCTCGTGGGCGTGACCGAGGAGGAGCCCGCCGAGGCTGAGGTCGAGGCTGCCGCCGAGACCGAGGAGGCCGCGGAGGAGAGCGCCGAGTAGCGCTTTTCGACGCAACATTCTGAACTGCGGGTTTCTACAATAACCGCAGGTCAGCAGATGGTAAGGAGACGCCCCGGACTACCTGGTGTAGACCGGGGCGTCTTTGTGGCCCATAAAAGCGATACCACTATCTACCTGCGGTTTTTCATAACGGTATCGACCCTTATATGCAATTTGAGAGCGTTTCTCGTCAGGCGTGGTCGTTCACGAAGATGTTGAAAACACGTTGAAAACCCGCTCACAACGAGACAAAAAAAGTTGTTGAAAACGTTGAAACTGCGCAAACACCCCGTTCAAGCGGGGCGGGTTTCCATCCAGCCGTGTCGAAGAGCCCCCGACCCCAAAATACCCCCTTGACAGCTTGCTGAATGAGGGGGAGCTGCGCGTTCTTCTCGCCTTCTATGCTCGCCAAGAACCATGAGGTTTTGCGCTGTGCGCTCGTGACGTGGCCGGTTTTGAAACAAATTATCAGGTTGTGGGCACAAGGTTTGATGCAACCCCGCCGAAGAAGCGGCGCTTCTCGCCAATATGCCACGATAGGCTAGGTTGTGGGTCAAAGTATTGATGCAGTCCCCGCCCCGGCATAAAACTTGTTGCCCAAAACCACGGTAAACGCGCCCTGCCACAGAATGTCCGCGCACCTGGCTCCCCGCCTGCGGCGGGACCGCGCTAGAATGGTCGGACGCTGCGGACGAGAGGAGGCCCGGATATGAGCGACTACGACGTCAACCCCACGCGCATGACGATCGAGGGGGGCGGCGCCATGCCGCAGGACCCGGAGGCGGAGGCCTCGGTCCTCTCGGCGATGATGGTCTCGGCCGACGCGCTCCAGGAGTGCCTAATCGCGCTCGACCCCGATGACTTCTACCTCCCGTCCAACCGCACGGTCTTCACGGCCATGCGCGAGATGTTCGACAAGAATCTCCCCGTGGACACCATCTCGCTCGCCGACTACCTCAAAAGCACCGGCGAGCTGGAGCGCGTGGGCGGCCGCAGCTTCCTTCTGGGCCTGGGGACCAACTCGCTCGCGCTCGTGGGCTGGCGCCGTCACGCGGAGATGCTCCACCGCGACACCACGCTGCGCAAGATGATTAACGCCGCGGCGCAGATCAGTGCTCTGGCTTTTGACGCGCCGGAGGACACCAAGGAGGTCGTGGACCGCGCCGAGCGGATGCTGCTCGATGTTACCAACCGCGACGTCCGCTCCAGCGAGCAGTCCCTCGAGGAGATCATGGGCGACCTCTACGAGGAGCTCGGCGCCAACGCGGCCAACAGCGACCGCGTGCTTGGCGTCTCCACCGGCTTCCCCAAGATCGATGAGTGCCTGCTCGGCCTTCGCCCGGGACAGATGGTCGTCATCGGCGCGCGCCCGGGCGTGGGCAAAACGTCGTTCGCGCTCAACCTCATGACCAACGCCGCGTTTGCCGGCGCGTCGGTCGCGTTCTTCTCGCTTGAGATGTCCAAGGTCGAGATCGCCCAGCGTCTGCTCGCCGCTAACGCGCGCGTGGGCCTGCAGGAGATTCGCTCCGCGCACATCAGAAACGAGCAGTGGCCGCAGATCCTCCAGGCCACCAACGACCTCTCCGAGCTGGATGTGGTAATCGACGACACGCCCGGCACCACCGTGACGGAGATCCGCGCCAAGGCCCGCCGCATCCTGCACGGCAAGCAGCTCGGTCTCGTGATCATCGACTACCTGCAGCTCATCTCGCCTCCCGCCGGGCAGCGCCGCTCGGACAGCCGCGCCACCGAGGTCTCGGAGATGAGCCGTGGCATCAAGATCATGGCCAAGGACCTAGGCGTGCCCGTGGTGGCGCTCTCGCAGCTCAACCGTACCGTGGAGAACCGCACCGGCAAGCGCCCGCAGCTCTCCGACCTGCGCGAGTCCGGCTCCATCGAGCAGGACGCCGACATCGTCGCCCTGCTCGACCGCTCGATGAACGAGGACGAGGCCGCCCGCGACGACCGCCCGGCCATGAACGAGACCACATTCATCATCGCCAAGAACCGCTCGGGCGCGCTCGCCGACATCCCGCTCACGTTCCTGCCCGGCTCCACCAAGTTCGTTGAGGTGGACAGCTTCCACGACTGACGGCAAGATGAGCGGACGCCCCCGCGTGCCTCACGTGGGCTGTCGGTTCTGACCCTCCGTAAGGGAAAATCCGTCCCGCGGCGGCCCAAAACCGACAGTCATGCCGGGAGCCATGTCAGGAATCATGCCGGGAGCCATGCCGTCACGCCCGAACCACGCGAACCCACCCCCTTGTCGCACCTGTCTGCCGTATAATGGAGACTCGTATGTGAATCGCGACGAAGGGGCGCACATGTCGGCATCGGTGCTCGTGGGAACTCAGTGGGGCGACGAGGGAAAGGGCAAGGTCACCGACCTCATCTCCGGCGACTTTGACGTGGTCTGCCGCTACGCAGGCGGGGCCAACGCCGGCCACACCGTCATCGCCAACGGCAAGAAGCTGGCGCTGCACCAGGTCCCCTCCGGCGTCATGTACGAGGGCACCTACCCCGTGATCGGCAACGGCTGCATCGTTGACCCCGAGATCCTGCTCCAGGAGATTGACATGCTTGCCGAGCAGGGCATCTCCGCCGAGCGCCTCAAGATCTCCGGCAACGCGCACATCGTCATGCCCTACCACAAGGACCTCGACGGCGCGCACGAGAAGAAGCTCGGCAAGAACCTCATCGGCACCACCAAGCGCGGTGTCGGCCCCTGCTACATGGACAAGATGAACCGCACGGGCCTGCGCATCCAGGACATGCTGGACGAGAAGATCTTCCGCCAGAAGCTGGAGAGCGCGCTCGCCTACACCAACCCCATCCTGGAGAAGGTCTACGAGCTGCCCACCTACACCGTGGAGCAGATCTGCGAGACCTACCTGCCCTACGCGGAGCGCATCCGCCCCTACATCGTGGAGAGCAGCCTCTTCCTGAACGAGCAGCTCGAGGCCGGCAAGAACATCCTCTTTGAGGGCGCCCAGGCCACGATGCTCGACATCGACCACGGCACCTACCCGTTCGTGACCAGCTCCAACTGCACCGCCGGCGGCGCCGTCACCGGCTCGGGCGTGGGCCCGGTGCACATCCAGCGCGTGCTCGGCGTGGCCAAGGCCTACCTCACGCGCGTGGGCTCGGGCCCGTTCCCCACGGAGCTCTTTGACGAGGTGGGCGACAAGCTCGGCGAGGTCGGCCACGAGTACGGGGTGACCACCGGGCGCAAGCGTCGCTGCGGCTGGTACGACGCCGTCGTCGTGAACTACGCCGCGCGCGTGAACGGCCTCACGGACCTCGCGATCACCAAGCTCGACGTCCTCGGCTGCCTGGACGAGATCAAGGTCTGCGTGGCCTATGAGTGCGACGGCGTGGAGTATCGTACCGTGCCCGAGCACCAGAGCGTCTTCTACCACGCCAAGCCGGTCTACGAGACCCTGCCCGGCTGGAAGTGCGACATCTCCGGCATCCGCAACTTCTACCAGCTCCCGCGCGAGGCCAAGGACTACATCGACTTCCTCGAGCAGCTCGCCGGCGTGCGCGTCTCCATCATCACCGTGGGCCCGGACCGCGAGCAGACCATCGACCGCTACTGGCACTAGGCGGGAGGCCCGCGTGGCCGAGAAGGACTTCGCGATCGTCTGTGACGCCACCTGCGACCTGCCGCGCGTGTTTCTCGACAAGGCGCGGGTCCTTTCTGTGCGGCTGGACGGGCCCGACCGCGGCGAGCTGGACGCCCAGCGCGAGCTGGAGCTCCTCTACCGCGAGTGCGCGGCGGGCGGGTTTGAGCGCGTGATCTCCGTCCATTCCGCCGCGTCCTTCTCGCCTGTCGTGGAGGCCGCGCGCTTCGCTGCCGCCGCCTGTGCGGACGTGGCGGACGTACGGGTGGTGAGCTCTGGATCCCTCTCAACGGCAACGGGCATGCTGATCGACCGCGCCGCGCGCTATCGTCACCTTGGCGTGGGCTTTGAGGATGCGGTCGCCGCACTGGGGGAGCTGGCAGCTCATGTGCGCCTGCTCGCCATCCCGTCCGCGTCCACGCTCATCGCGGCACGTCGGCCTCGGCGCACGCGCGTGGGCCTCATCGGCCGCGCCACCGCGACCCTGCGCATGCGCATGACCGGCGAGCGCGGACTCTACCTGCTCTCCGACGACAGGGCGACGCAGCTCGCCCGCAACAACGACATCGACGCGCTGGCCCATCGCCTCGCGCACGCGGTCACGGCCGTGTCCGCCGGGGAAGGGCAGCTCGTCCACGCCTTTGTGTCCCCCAAGGGCTCTCACGTGATGCGCGCCCTCGAGCGCGCGCTGACGGAGGAGGACGCTGACTCGAGCTGCCTGGGAACGGTTCGCCCGAGCGCGCTCACCGAGGGGATTCTCGGACCGGGTTTTGTTGCGATGGCAATCGCGCCTCACTCCGCCTACTGGCGCGACGAGGCTGCACTGGTAGGTTTGGGTTCACAAAACGGCGCTCCGTAACGCAACAAGGGACAAAACCGCAGGATTACCTGACATGGGTCGCCGAGCGTGAACCCAAACCTCAGGAAAGAGGGAGCAAAGACGGCCCCACGGGGCCCAAACAAGGAGGTTTCCATGAAAAAGAAGGTCGACATCCTGCTTCTGGGCTCCGGCGGTCGCGAGCACGCGCTGCTCGCCAAGCTGGCCGAGTCCCCGCGCGCCGGCAGGCTCTACGTGGCCCCGGGCAACGGCGGCATGGACATCATGGCCGAGAAGGTCGAGGGCCTCGACGCCGAGTCCCCGGTCGCGGTGGCCGAGTGGGCGCGCGCCCACGAGATCGGCCTCGTGGTCATCGGCCCGGAGGCCCCGCTCGTGGCGGGTGTTGCCGACGCCGTGCGCACCGCGGGCATCGCGTGCTTTGGCCCCAACGGCGCCGCCGCGCAGATGGAGGGCTCCAAGAAGTTTGCCAAGCAGGTCATGAGCCGCGCCGGCGTGCCCACCGCCGCCTACCGCAGCTTCACCGACGAGGAGTCCTGCGCCGACTACGTGCGCCGCGTCGGCGCCCCGATCGTGGTCAAGGCCGACGGCCTGGCTGCCGGCAAGGGCGTGATCGTGGCCAAGACCACCGAGGAGGCCCTGGCGGGCGTGCACGAGTGCTTCTCGGGCGCGTTCGGCGAGGCCGGCGCCACCGTGGTGGTGGAGGAGGCGCTCGACGGCCCCGAGTGCTCGCTGCTCGCGCTCACCGACGGCACGACCGTGGTGCCGCTCGCCACCGCCCAGGACCACAAGCGCGCGCTCGACGGCGACAAGGGCCCCAACACGGGCGGCATGGGCGTGTACTCGCCGGTGCCCGAGCACCTGGTCTCCGCCGAGCAGCTCGCCGCGATGGTGGACATCGAGCGCCGCGTGGTGGCCGAGCTCGCCGAGGAGGGCATCACCTACTCCGGCTGCCTCTACGGCGGCTTCATGCTCACCTCCGAGGGCCCCAAGGTCCTCGAGTTCAACGCCCGCTTTGGCGACCCCGAGACCCAGGTCGTGCTGCCGCGCATGAAGGGCGACCTCGTGGAGCTCTTCCTCGCGTGCGACGACGGCACCCTCTCCGAGGACATGGTCTCCTGGGACGACGACTGGGCGGTCTCGGTGGTGCTCACCTCCGCCGGCTACCCCGGCGCGTACGAGAAGGGCAAGGTCATCACCGGCATCGAGCGCGCCGAGGCGCTGGAGGGCGTGACCGTCTACCACGCCGGCACCGCGCTGGCCGCGGACGGCTCGCTCGTCACCGCCGGCGGCCGCGTGCTCGACGTCACCGCCGTGGCGCCCACCTTCGAGGAGGCCCGCGAGCGCGCCTACGCGGCCTGCGAGCTCATCGACTTTGAGGGCAAGACGTACCGCAGCGACATCGGGGCCCGCGCGATCAGGCGGTAACGGGGCCGCGTTCTTCTCGCCCGGCATTTTTGGCAGACTGTCGCTTTTGACCGTCCGCGAGGGTGCGACGTGCCCCGCGAGCAGTCAGGAGCGACAGTCTGCGTTGGGTGGGCGCGCGGCCGGGTGGGCGCGCAGCCGTTGCCCTATCATGGGGGCAGGAGGTCCGCATGGCAGCAGTTCCCATCGAGCAGGTCTATCGCCAGATCGTCGAGTTCGCGCGCGCCGCGGGCGCCCGGCGCGTAGTGCTCTTTGGCTCGCGCGCGCGGGGGACCAACCAGCCCCAAAGCGACATAGACCTCGCCGTCGAGGGGTGCCCCGACTTCCCGGCCCTCGAGGACCGGCTGCAGAACGAGCTCTGGTCCCTGCTCAGGCTCGACGTGGTCAACCTGGATGAGCTCTCGTCCGATGACCTCCGCGCAGAGATCGCCCGCGACGGAAAGGTGCTCTATGAAGAAGTATGAGAATTTCGTCGCCGCGCTCGACGTGCTCAGGCGCGCGCCCGAGCAGGATCTCTCCAACGAGTTCGTCCAGAGCGGCGTCATCGACAAGTTTGCGGTGCAGTTCGAGCTCGGCTGGAAGCTGCTCAAGCGCCTGCTCGCGTACGAGGGGGAGTCGGCTGCCGCAACGGGCTCCCCGCGCGACATCGTGAAGGCCGCCGCTGCCCTCTACGACTTCATGGACGAGGACGCGTGGCTCTCCATGCTTCGCGATCGCAACAAGACGATGCACATCTACGATGCCGCCGAGGCCGCGTCGCTGCTCAGGGCGACGCTCGAGCGCTACCTGCCCGAGTTCGAGCGCCTGCAGGAGGGACTTCTCGCCCGCTACGGGAAGATGCTCACCGCTCCGGACGAGTAGCGGGCGCGCGTTCTTCTCGCCCGGCGCCTTTGCCGCCAGTCGCCTGTGCCAGACTGTCGCTTTTGACCGTCCGCGAGGGTGCGACGCGCCCCGCGAGCAGTCAAAAGCGACAGTCTGCGTTGGGGGGGGCGTGTGACCGGGTGGATGTGCGCCCTTTGCCCTATCATGAGGGCGAGAAGAATCTCGCACCCAAGGAGGACCCATGTCCGACACCACTGCGAACGACGAGAGGGACGACCAGCAGGCCGCCCTCGATGACATGCGCGAGTCCGTTGCCGCCTTCACCTACGACGGTGACCGCTCCGTCCTGAACCACCTCTCCGGCGCGCCCGAGGAGCGCGACCTCGTGCTCGGCGACGACGGCCCGCGCGACGCGGATCTCGCCGAGCGCCCGCTCACCGAGGATGTGGCCTGGACCGGCCGCATCTTCAACGTGGACCGCCTGCGCGTGGAGCTGCCCGACGGCCGCGTGGCCATCCGCGACGTGGTGCGCCACCCCGGCGCCGTCGCCGTCGTGGCGCTCACCGAGGACGGCCGCATCTGCCTCGTGCGCCAGTACCGCACGGCGCTCGGCCGCGTGACCGTGGAGATCCCGGCCGGCAAGCTCGCCCCCGGCGAGGACCCGCTCGAGTGCGCGACGCGCGAGCTGCTGGAGGAGACCGGCATGTCCGCCGAGAAGGTCGCGTTTCTGACCACGATCGCCACCTCCGACGGCTTCTGCGACGAGCTGATTCACATCTACATGGCCACCGGCCTCACGTTCTCCCGCTCCGACCCGGACGCCGACGAGTTCATCAACGTGGACCTCGTCCCGCTCGAGGAGCTCGTGGACGCGGTGCTCGACGGGCGCATCGAGGACGCCAAGACCGTTGTGGGCGCGCTCATCTGCGACGCCGTCATGCACCGGCTGGCGCCGGAGGAGGCGTAGCGGGCGCGCCGCCCTGCGCCGCGCAGGAATCTCGCCCGTTTACGGCCGGAGCGATTTTGCGCATAGAAAATGGCTCGGTTTACGATCGGGGACGGTGCGGAGCCGTCCCCGACTTACGTTTCCGCAGGATTCGCTCGCGAGAAGAACCGCGGGACCGCCGCACAACCGTAAACCGAGCACTTTTCTGAGCGCTTTTCTCGCCCGGCCGTAGCTAGCCTCATTTTCTGTGCGGGGTGGTACTCCAATGAACCCGAGGAGATGTGCGGGCACAGAGATTTTATGGATACTTTGTGAACCATGCAGCACAGAGATTTCGACCAGCGGGCGATACCCACGGCTTTCGTTAGGGTTACTGTCTCCCAAAATATAAACAACAAAATCAATGTCAACAGGACGATAAGAACCTCAATGCAGCTAAGTCTGAAAATGAACCAAATATGTCATGGTAGCAAGGCGCGTTTGATGCATCTTGCGTCTAGGTCAACCTGCATATGAAGCCAGCGGGTTGAAATGTTTTGGAAATATGCTGCATAATCTGTCAGACAAAACCCTCAATGAATGATCTAGACTGGCGTGTATCTAGCTGTCACTGGCCGTGTTCTGTCTAGGTGATGGACGCGCGACTCTGCTCGGGAGGACAAATGAAGCACATGAACCGTACTACCACTGGGGGGGGGGTCACTTCCTGAGCGCTCGGTAGCGACCTCCTTGACCCGCAGGAAGAGGTTTGCCGCGACAGCGGCGGCGTTTGCCCTGGCCGTGACCGTGGGTGTCGCAGCGGTTCTTGGGTTTAGCCAGGTGGCCAATGCGGCAACTGGTCCCAAGGTTGATCCAGATACTACGAACAGCTGGAGCACCCTCGCCGCAAGTTCAACGAGCACCAAGAACATCGGCCGCATCTGGACCGACAAGAGCGTGTTTGACACGGACTACACGCCCTCTGGTTCCGGACAGGTCAGTCCGGTCGAGAAGGATGACGCCTCCGATTTTCTGGTCGTGTTGTCCGCGCTCGCCTCGACCTCAAATACGACGACGAGCGTCACCGTCGGCACCCCGGTCGACGTTGTGCTGGTCCTTGACGAGTCGGGTTCGATGACATATGCCGACCTTGGCGACGGCAAGACGCGCCGGCAAGCGCTGCAGGAGGCTGCCGATAGATTTATCGGTGCGGCGGATACGGCAAACCAGGGGGTGCCGCAAGAGAACCAAATCCGCATGTCCATCGTGACGTACTCCGACCTCGATGCCACCGGCGTGGTATGTGACTGGAAATACGTGACAGGTGAGGGCACCCAAAGCCTTTACGACGCCATTGACGGGCTGAAGGCGTATGGCGCGACTCGTACCGACGCGGGGCTCAGCAAGGCAGAGGGGCAGCTGACCAATGCCCGCCAGAACGCCGAGAAAGTCGTGATTCTTTTCACTGACGGGAGCCCTACGGGATGGGGAACCCCTGAAGGAGTATTCAACTGCGTAAACGGCGCTGCTGCGGTGAACACCGCAAAAAGCATGAAGGACGGCGGCGCGACGATATACACCATCGGCATCATGGATGATGCGGATCCGAGTGCCAATGACCGCCCGAACAACTTCCTCAACGCCGTGTCCAGCAACTTTCCCGCCGCGACGGCAACAGGCGATAACGGCTTTGCGGGCGGACCGGGCTCGTCGTTCGACGTTACCTGGGGCGAGGGCTCCCGTGACAACGGCTACTACAAGACGGCCGAAAACTCGGAAGAGCTCAATCAGGTGTTTGACGACATCTTTGACAAGCTGCCCATCTCAGAGGGGTCCGGCTCTCCGATTGAAGAGGAGGGCGCCCTCAACCCGGGCACGCTGACCTTCACGGACCCCCTTGGCTCCTACATGAAGGTCACCGGTGGCACCATGACCGTGGTATACGGAAATCAGAAGTTCACCAGCAAGGAAGTGACCCCTGCGGGCAACGTCGACACCTATCACTTTGAGGGCACCGTCTCGGGCAACGCGGTCTATAAGGAGGCTGACCTCTCCGAGCTCACGGTAACGGTCACCCATAGCGACGATCTTGACAAAGGCGATGTGGTGACGGCGCAGATTCCCGCCTCGCTCATCCCGATGCGCAACTACAACGTTGACGCAGACGCCAAGACCTTGACCGTGAGCGACGCCTATCCCATTCGCCTGTTCTACAACGTGAGCGTGAAGGCCGATGCGAAGAGTGCCATTGGCCAGGGGTACGGCGAGACGTACGCTGCTATCCTCGACTCTCAACGTTCCGAAGATGGTACGACCATCGACTTCTACTCCAACGCGTATGTAGAAAACGCCCCCAACGGTTCGACCGAGGCGACCTTTACGCCGAGCGAGGGCAACAAGTTCTATTACTACACGCAGGACACCCCGCTGTACGTTGACAAAAACTGCACCACGCGCGCCACAAGGAACAACATCGGTCGTTCCGACAGGGTGTACTACGCCGACACCTATTGGAAGACCGAAAACGGCGCCACCTCTGAAACGACGGTGGGAGAGGTTGTCGTGCGCGGCGGTATCGAGTTTGGCAAGATTCAATATGACCAGCAGGGTCGGGCGTATATGCCTGCCCATACCCAGCGCACCGATCGACCCAACACGTTGATTTCCGCCAAGGTCGATAATGTCACTGACACAGCGCTCAACGTTCTGGTTCCCGGATGGAACGAGAACGGTATCGTGTCCCAGGCCCTCGGCAACAACGGCAAGCTCTCGATTCCCGCTCCCGGTAAGTTGGAGATCAAGAAGAGCGTCGATTGGGGCAATGCTTCCGACGAGACCAAGCAGAACCAGAATAGCTTCGAGTTCACCGTCAACTTCAATGGCGATGAAACTCTCGAGGGCAACTTCTCTTACGACGTGTATGAGACTGGCGAGGATCCAGTAAGCGACGGAACGGTTGCTGATGATGGCACCATCACCCTCAAGGCCGGCCAGCGTGCCGTGATTAAGGGCCTGCCTGCGGACACCACTTTTACCGTGACTGAGAACGAGGCCAACAAGAACGGCTTCACCACCACGGATACCGTGACTGCCGACCCGAACAACGACACGACTGATGGCATCGCCAGCGGTACCATCGTCGGCGGCTCTCAGCAGTCTGTTTCCTTCCAGAACAACTACATGGCTGACGAGCCGGTTCGTCTGAGCACCAAGACCGGTCTTAAGGTTCAGAAGAACCTCACCGGCCGCGATTGGCGCGCGAGCGACGAGTTCTCGTTCCAGATCACCCAGATCGACAACGGTGCGCCGACGGTTCAGATGGCCGATCCCACCAAGGTGACCGTCACCCAGCAGACCGATCAGAAGACGGCAAGCTTCGGCGACATCACGTTTAATGCGTCGGGTCAGTATCGCTTCCGTGTTGAGGAGCTTTCCGATGCTGATCAGGGCATCACTCCTATCGTGGGCATCGATTATTCCGGCGCAATTTACCGCGTGACGGTTGATGTTGCCGACGCGGGACGGGGCAACCTCGAGATAACCTCGGTCCTCATCGAGCAGATGACCAATGATGACGGTGGCCAGGGCTCTGGCACGGTCCAGGGTGACACCATGGCATTCGTGAATCGTTATGTCTCGGACCAGGCAAGCGAGACGCTCCAGGGTACTAAGTTCTATACCGATACAACCGGCGGCAACCCGATTGATGCCGGCAAGTTCTCCTTCCAGCTTGAGGCGCTCGGCGGATACGTTACCGGAACCGTTACGGACGAAGCGCAGCCGGACGATTACACCATCGCCGCGAACAGCGACGCCATGCCCAAGCCTGCCGGCATGACGGGCATGACGCTGGAGACGGGCAACGTTGGTGACGTGTTCCAGTTCCCGACCATCTACTTTGATGGCAACGATGTAGGCAAGACCTTCGAGTATCGCATCACCGAGCTGCCGCAGCAGTATCAGGGCGATGCCGAGCAGGGCATGACCTATGACACGAATACCTCGTACGTGGTCAAGATCGTCGTTACCGAGCAGCAGGATCCCGAGTCCGAAGATCCGAAGGTCGTGATTGTTGCGGAGCCCAGCCTCCAGCCGAGCGATATCAAGTTCACCAATAAATATGAGCCGACGGCTGCTGAGCTGACAGGCACCGACGCCATCCACGGCACCAAGAAGCTTGATGGTCGTGAGATGAAGGAAGGCGAGACCTTCTACTTCCAGCTGACCGCGACCAACGATAATGCCGAGACGGTGCTCGCGAGCCCCGAGACGGTGAAGGTCACCGATCAGAACGCGATGGACTTCGCGTTTGCCGACATGACCTTCACCAAGGTTGGTACCTATACCTTCCAGGTGAACGAGGTGGCGAACGAGCAGGGTACCGAGACCATCAATGGCGACGGCATGACGTTCGATACGAACATCTGCACCGTGACCGTTGACGTTACGCTCAACAAGACCACCGGCGAGCTTGAGCCGACGGTGAGCTACAGCAACGCCAAACATGCCGATGCGACCGATCACGCCCAGTTCACCAATAAGTATGAATCGACGTTCGACCAGGGTACCGCGGTGACCTTGAACGGCACGAAGTATGTGGATGTTGCCGAGGGCTTTACGTACGACAACGGTCTGGCGAATGGCAAGTTCTACTTCCCGTTCACTGCGCTGGACAATGCTCCCAGCATCGGTGATGGTCAGTGGAATAAGCCGGGCTTTGCGGTTCCTGAGACGAATGACTTCCAGGCAACGTTCTCGATCTTCGATAGGCTGACCTTCTCCATGGCTGACATGGACGGCCAGACCTCCAAGGATTTTGTGTACATCGTCACCGAGAAGCCGGGAACCGACGAGAATTCCGGTGCCGCGATGACGTACGACTCCACTGCCTATCGCGTTACCATTACAGTGACCGACGATCTGGCGGGCAACCTGACTGCCGGCACACCTAGGATCGAAAAGGGCAGCTGGGACGGTCAGACGTTCACCGCCGATGCCGATCAGACGGGTGTCGATCAGGTGTTGTTCGTCAACAGCTACGCGCCCGCGAGCCTGGACGGTGCCGCGAACCTGAACGTCACCAAGACCATCGATGACCGCAAGTTCCAGGACGGCGATAGCTTCACCTTCACGCTGGCCGGCGGTGATGATACGACCAAGCAGGCCATCATAGATGGCAAGGTCATCATGCCGGAGAACGCCGATGGTATCGAGATCGCTTACGCTGAGGGCGATGACACCAACACCAAGTCTGCGGCATTCGGCAACATTGCATTCAAGGCCGAGGGCGACTACGTGTTTGCCATCACGGAGACCGTGCCGGCCGACGCGACCAACCCGAACGTCAACAACGGCGCGACCACTTATGAGAATGCCACCCCTGACCAGCAGACTCAGGCCGGCTGGACGCTCAGGGGCGTGATGTACGATAACCAGCCGCATCTGGTTGAGGTCGCGGTGACTGTTGACGGCGACGGCAACCTTGTGGTGACTCCTGAGTCCGGCACCATCAACCCGACCATCACCAACGAGTACGGCACCTCAGGCGAGACCACCTTGGGCACCAAGACCGAGTTCGGTCTGACCAAGGAACTCACCGGCACCGATTGGGATACCGAGTCCTTCACGTTCGAGGTGTCCGGTATGGACGAGCAGGGCGGTACCGCCCCTGCTCCTGACAACGTGACCAACGGTACGTATACGGTCGGTGCGGATGACGCCACCAACGGCAAGGCCGAGCTGGACTTCGGCACGATTACGTTCGACAAGATTGGAACGTACACCTACACCATCAAGGAGCAGGTGCCTGCCGACACCCAGGGCATCACCTACGATAGGCACGAAGTCATCGTCAAAGTGAGCGTGACTGACAATCTGCACGGCGGCCTTGAGGCCAACGTTACCGAGGTCACGGGCGAGAAGGCGTTCGTCAACAAGTACAGTACCGAGCTCGTCTACCAGAACGAGGGCGGACTGGACATCGTGAAGAACCTCACCGGCCATGACATGGCTGCCGGGCAGTTTGGCTTTACGGTGAAGCCGGTCGACACGCAGGGTGGTGCAACCGCCCAGGAGGCTGCCGATATCGCGGGCATCCCCGTTACCGGCAAGACCTTCAGCGTTACCGCTGATGACATGGTGGGCGACGGCGTTGCCACCAGCGAGATCGCCGTGTTCGACGCGAACGGCTTCCACTTCACCCAGGCGCACGACGGTATGTCCTATGCCTACACGGTTGAGGAGACCACCAAGGGTGGTGCAGGCTACACCAACGACACGAGTGTCTACACCGTGGTCATCTCGGTGAAGGACGACGATGCCGGCAAGCTGACGGTGACCACCGCGGTGCACGATAGCGATAGCGGAACGACTGCTGAATACGTCTACGACAACACTGGCGCCCAGCACGACACTGCCGTAGTGCCCTTTGACAACTCGTACTCCGCGAGCGGCTCTACGCCTGCGACCGGCGACGCAGCGCTCACGGCCACCAAGACGCTGCACAATGCTGACCTTGCGGACTACACGTTCACCTTCAACGTGACCAACAATAATGGTGACGTGGTGACCAGGGGCACGAGTGATGCCAGCGGCGTCGTGACGTTCACGCCGATCAGCTACACCACGACCAGCCTGATGGCCGATGCCCAGAAGGGTTACTGCACGTACGACGCAGATGACGATACCTTTACTTATGAGTACACCGTGGCAGAGGTTAACCTGCCTCGGGGCATGACGCAGAACTCCACTGCGCAGACGGTCACGGTAACGGTAAAGGACAACGGCGACGGCACGCTTGATGCGCGAGTGAGCTACCCCAACGGACCGCTGGCGTTCGAGAACACCTATGGTGCGACCTCGGAAGCAACGGTCAACGTGGCGGGTTCCAAGACGCTTGTTGCCACCGACACCGCTGCCGGTTGGAAGCTTCCCAATATCGAGGGCAAGTTCACCTTCACGGTGACGGGCGACAGCCCGCTGCCTGTGCGCGCTGACGGCGCGGTCGCCACCAACGTGGGCGGCCAGATCGACCTGGGCACCATCACCTACACGATGGCCGACATGACCGACGCGGTCGACAACGCTGACGGCACCCGAACCAAGACGTTCACCTATACGGTTACCGAGGCTGGAACCGTGGACGGTGTGACCAACGCGGCCCCGCAGACCTTCACGGTCGAAGTGACCGATGACACCCAAGGTGGCCTCACTGCGGTTGCCTCGACGCTCGACACCGGTATGCAGGTCGCATTCGAGAACACCTACACGGTCACCCCGGAGGATGAGAGCGTGACGGGTGACGGTACCGGCGCCATCACGCTGACCAAGCAGCTCACGGGCGATCGCACCACCGTTGCTGCGGGAGAGTTTAACTTCGAGATGGTTGACCAGTCCGGCGCTCAGGTCTCCACCGGCACGACGGCGGCTGACGGCAGTGTGGAGATGTCGCCCATCACCTTCACTAAGGCGGGCGACCTCACCTACACGCTCCGTGAGATCGACGAAGGCCATGGCGGCGTGGACTACGACAAGGCGAGCTACCAGGTTGTGGCTCACGTGAGTGATGCGAACGCCGATGGCACGTTGCAGGTGACCTGGGAGATCAAAGCTGCGGCTGACAGTCAGGCGCTCACCGACGTGACGTTCACCAACACCTACACCGCGGCGGACACCTCGGTGGTGCTGGGCGGCTCCAAGGTGCTCGACGGCCGCGCTCTTGCCGAGGGTGAGTTCAGCTTCCAGCTGACCGATGCCGAGGGCAACGTGCTCGGCATCGTGAAGAACGACGCCAAGGGCGGCTTCGCCTTCGACGCTATCACCTACGGTGAGCCGGGTACCTACGAGTACACCATCTCCGAGGTCAAGGGCGATGCCGAGGGCGTGACCTACGACGACTCGACCTATGCGGTCAAGGTCGTGGTGACCGACGACGGCCAGGGCAAGCTCCAGGCTGAGGTTACGTACAACGGCAAGAAGGCTGTGCCGGTGTTCACCAACACCTACACCGAGCCCGTCGAGCCCATCGAGCCCGAGAAGCCCGAGAAGCCCGAGACCGTCATCCCGAAGACCAGCGACACCACCAACACGGTGCTCCTGCTGGTGCTCGCGGTGGGCGGCGTGGCCCTCGTGACCGGCTCGCTGACGGTCGCAAAGCGCCGCAGCAAGTAAGGTTCTGACCAGCTGAGCGGCCGGCGTCCACGTGACGCCGGCCGCTCTCGCTTATAGAGGGACGACGATGAGGGGAACTGCAGCCAACCAGATGCCCGAGAGGCCCGGCGAGGGCGCCACGCCCGCCGTCGGCGCCGCCGGTCACCTGACGCCCACGGAGCGCCAGATCATCGCCTACCTGCGGGACAACAGCGGCTCCCTCAGCCGCTCCAAGGCCGTTATCGCCGAGGAACTGGGTCGCAGCGTCAAGACCGTGGACCGCAACATCTCCGACCTCTGCCGCAAGGGCGTCGTGACGGTCGAGCCCTCCTGGGACGAGCACGGCGCCCAGCTCCCCAACACCTACCGCCTCGCGTAGCCCGTTCTTCTCGCCCGCGCACCCTCCTTGCCCCCCGCGCCGCATCCCCGGGCGAAATAACACGCAGAATCAAGCACAACTTTCTATATCAGCAGTTGGAAATAACACGCACTGGCGATTCTGCGTGTTATTTGGACCATGCGGCAAGCGTGGCATGATCGCCCTCAGCGGAAGGACCCTGCGAGGCGCAGCGCCTTTCTCCAGGCACCGTCGACGGCGCGCGGCCATTGGCACACAAAGAAGAGGCATGTGTTGCACACAAAGACGCGACTCTCGGCCGCGAGATGCCTGTTCTCCAGAGCGAGGAACGCAGTCAGGTCGAGGTCTCTGGTGGTTGCAGCGAGTGAGGGGTCGCCGCTTCCCACAAGAGTCTCCCCGAACGGGGTATCCTCGCACAGATGTTGGATCTTGCTCGCGTTGAGCGCAACGATGGCAGATACCAGCGGGCCCGTGATCTCGTCGATGTTGCGAAGCCGCCGCGCGCCGGCGCGCCGCTTGTAGCCGCGGAGCTCGGACATGCCGATGTCGCTGGAGAGATACGAGAGGTCAAAGGGGCTCTCGAAATCGCAGAACGACTCGACTGACGGATAGTTGAGATAGAGTGCGCCCGGGTCGGTGCTGTCGTTAAAAACCGCCATGAACCGCTCGAGCCGACGGGGCTCGAAGCGGTTGTCCTGGGGGTCATAGTCAAACACGAGGATTACGTCCGTGTAGCGCATCCTCAACAGCTTCACTCGATTCCGCTGCTCGTCATCGAGCCGGTCCTCGCCGCCGGCCTGCATCAGAATCGAATCGACGATGACCTCCCGGATGTTCAGGTCCTCGTAGGCTGGCTCAGTCGTTCCGTACATCCTGTCGATGGTGTCGAGGAGCTCGTGGATGTTCGTACGATAGGGCACGATCTCTCGCCTGTCGGAAAGGCCGAGCTCGGAGAGCGCGCGACTGAGCAGCTTGGGCTCGTCCTTCTCGCCCTCGACGATGAGAAGGACCCTCTTGCGGGATGTCCCGCTCCCGCTCAGTCAAACTCACCGCCCCTCAGGAGCTTCTCGGTGTTGTTACCAAGGCGAATCTCGCGATCGGTGCGGTCGGCGAGCGAGCGAATGCCGCTCTTGTCGATGAGGAACACGCAATCGGGCCGCATGAGGTCGTTCTTCACGAGGCTCGTGTTGTGTGTGGCGCAGACGGTCTGGCACGAGTCGGATTCGCTGAAGTACTCGACGAGCTTCTCTGCCATCTCGTAGTGGCAGTAGGCGTCAAACTCATCGATGAAGTAGAACGCGTTGTCGCGCATCTCATACCAGTAGAAGATCATGAGGAGCGTCTCCGTGCCGCTGGAGCAGGCGTCCGCGAAGGAGATGGGGCGCCTGTGGTCGAAGTACAGAGATCTTGTCCCGTCGGGCTCCTGCCTGACGAGGAGGTGCTCGCTCACGCCAAACCTCGCGAGAAAAGACTCGAGGTCGTTGACGCGATTCTCGTCAATGATTCTCCTGAGGATGTTCACGCGTGCGACGTGACCGCGGGCCTCCGCCGTGAGCATGTGCATATCGGAGACGAACTCGCGCATCGCGTGAAGGACGTTGGACTCTCTGGCGGGGACGCTGTTGACGAGGTAAGAGGCGTAGCTGACATACTCGTCAGCATAGGTCTGGTTAAGGGCCTCTCCACCAACGAGTCGCAGGTTACCGTCTACGAGCCTAGACTTTGCGTTGTCGTATGCAAAGGCAAGTTCATCATTTACAAGAAGCGTCTCGGAGACGAGCCTCTTGGACGCGTCCTTTTTGTAGGCATAGCAGAGATTGACGCCAGCAAAGGTGAAGTCGTATGAGAATTCCGCGAAGGCGTCTTCTGAGTCGGCGTTAAGAAAGAGGGGGCCATCGGCATCTGTGCGGTTAGGGTTAGGGGCGTGGAAGTTTTCGCAGAGGTTGCCAAGTGCCCAACCAAAGTTCGTCTTACCGGAAGCGTTCCGTCCGAGCAGCAGCGCGTTGGTGATGGTCCCGTCATGGATGTTTCTGGTGCCAAACTGATAGTCGTGGCTCGTCGAAAGGTCGAGGGTCGTGAGATCCTTGAAGCTGCGATACCCCTTGACGGAGAAACGCTTGAGCATGGGGTCCACCGTCCTTTTCCGTAAAACTTTTACGGACAGTATATCTTCCCCGTCATGGAGGCTGCCTGTGAAGGCCGTTGCTGTTCATGAATGGCTCACAATCAAGTGTGAGCGTGCGCTGGGTAGTAGCTTCTCAGCCCCGGCGCGACGTTCAACCCGTCCCGCCACCTCGCTGTCGCTTTTGGCCCCTCGCGGGCGAGAAAAACCTCCGCGCCGGCCCAAAAACGACAGTCGCGTCCAGTCGTACCCCGTCGCCCCTCTCGCACGCTCGACGACTCCCGCCGCCCGTCTCCCATCCGGCCCGAGCGTGCTACCCTCGTGTGCGCACGTTACGCGCCGACCCGGGAGCCGCCCACATGTTCCGCCGCTTTCTCACCTACTACAAGGGCCAGCTGCACCTCTTTGTCATCGACATCATCGCCGCCATCACGGTGGCCGCCGTTGACCTCGCCTTCCCGCAGATCCTGCGCGGTCTGGCGGGCGGCCTGTTCACCGAGGGCCCGGACGCCATCCTCGGCGTGCTCGCCTACATCGCCCTTGGCCTCGTGGCCATGTACGCGCTGCGCTTTGTGTGCCGCTACTTCGTGATCTTCTGGGGCCACGTCATGGGCGCGCGCATGGAAAGCCGCATGCGCGAGGACCTCTTTGACGCCTACGTGCGCCAGAGCTTCTCGTTCTTTGACCGCAACCGCTCCGGCGACCTCATGAGCCGCCTGGTCTCGGACCTCTTTGACATCTCCGAGGCCGCCCACCACGGCCCGGAGTTCCTGCTCATCGGCATCGTGGAGATTGCCGGCAGCTTTGTGATACTCTCCACGATCAACGTGCCGCTTACGGCCGCGCTCGCGCTCATCGCCGCGGCGCTCGTGGCCTACAACGTCTACGCCAACGTGCGCATGCGCGCCGTCTACACCGAGAACCGCGTGCGCATCTCCGGCGTCAACTCCCGCCTGGAGGACGCGCTCGGCGGCATGCGCGTGGTCAAGGGCTTTGCGGCGGAGGACGTGGAGCGCGGAAAGTTCCGCCGCTCCAACGACGCCTACCTGGACTCCAAGACGCGCATGTACCGCGCCATGGGCCGCTACCAGGCTGCCATTGCCGTCATGATGGGCGCGCTCAACACTGTGGTGGTGGTCCTCGGCGGCTGGCTCATCGCGCGCGGCCAGATGGAGGCGGCCGACCTCGCTACCTACGCGCTCTACATCTCGCTCTTCACGGCGCCGATCACGCAGATCCTGGACTTCACCGAGACCTTCCAGAAGGCCATCGCGGGCTTCCGCCGCTTCTGCGAGGTGCTCGACGAGCAGCCACAGATCCTCGACCGTCCCGACGCGCGCCCGCTGCGGGTGTGCGAGGGCGCCATCCGCTACGACAACGTTCACTTTGCCTACCCCGATACGCCGGGCGAGAAGGACGACGAGGTGATTCGCGGCCTCACGCTGGACATCCGCCCCGGCGAGACCATCGCGCTCGTGGGGCCGTCCGGCGGCGGCAAGTCCACCACGTGCGCCCTCCTGCCCCGCTTCTACGACGTGGACGCGGGCTCGGTCACGATCGACGGCCAGGACGTGCGCGACGTCACGCAGCGGAGCCTGCGCGAGGCCATCGGCCTGGTGCAGCAGGACGTCTACCTCTTTGACGGGACCATCGCCGAGAACATCGCCTACGGCTGCCCGGACGCCACGCTGGACGAGATTCGCCTGGCCGCGCGCCGTGCCAACATCGCCGCGTTCGTGGAGAGCCTGCCCGACGGCTACGAGACGCAGGTCGGCGAGCGCGGCAGCCACCTCTCTGGCGGCCAGAAGCAGCGCATCGCGATCGCGCGCGTGTTCCTGAAGAACCCGCCGATCCTGATCTTCGATGAGGCCACCTCCGCGCTGGACAACGAGAGCGAGCAGGCGGTGCAGGAGTCGCTCGAGGAGCTCTCCCGCGGCCGCACCACGCTCGTGATCGCGCACCGGCTGTCCACGATTCGCCGCGCGGACGAGATTGCCACGATCGAGGGCGGCCGCGTGGTGGAGCGCGGGACCCACGAGGAGCTTCTCGCCCGCGGCGGGACGTACGCGCGCTACTACCAGATGCAGTTCGCGTGACGTGGAGTCCGGTCCAGCGGTTGATCTAAGAATCCGGGACCTTGCTCCGGGCGTTTCTAGAAAAACGCGACCTTGCCCCGTGCGGCCGAGAAGAACGGCGTTCTTCTCGGCATGAACTCTAGGAAAACGGGCCCGTGCTTCGCCGGATTCTAAGAATTGTCGCCCGTGCGCGGTTGCGGGTCCTCCGGCCAGCGCAACCCCGGCAATTCCTAGACGTGCCCGGGACAACCTCCCAGATTCTTAGAGCGACGGGCCGCATGTGGACGTTTTCGGCCCAGGAGGCGTCCGTCCGCGGCCTGCGGCCCCGCCGCGCTATACTGGCGGACGGTATGTGCGCACGTGGATCGGGGGTGAGCTTGTTCGGCAGACACGTGGAGCCTCGCCCGCAGCGCGGCGCGCTCACGGCCGACGAGGCCGAGGAGCTGTTCTCCACCGTAGATCACAGCGGTCACTCCGACGAGGAGCGCGCCCGCCGCCAGCGCGCCCGCCGCCGCGAGAAGGGCGTCTCGGTGGACGTGGACCCGCTCTCCGGCGACGACCCGTCCGGCTCCGACGTCAGCAAGGTCATCACCCGCACCGCCGTCACGTTTGTGCTGGTGTTCCTGGTCGCGGTGGTGTCCGCCCAGGTGATCTTTGGCGTGGTGCGCCGCATGAACACCGCCCACCTGGCCGAGACCGCGAGCGTGCGCACCGTGGCGGACGCGCTGCGCGGCGGCGTGGAGTGGGGCAACGGCTTCACGCAGTTCCCGGAGGACTTCACCGTTCAGGAGGCGGACGAGAACACCGGAACCATCGAAGTGAGCGTGGTGGACACCGGTTCGTCGAGCGCGCTGGAGTGCTTCTCGACCTCGCAGGTCCAGGCCACGGCGCTGGCCGTCAACGCGCTGCTCAACCCAAACATCGATACGGTGGTCTACCACGTGAGCGTCCACGTGGGCGCCGACGGCCGGATGCAGCAGTCGAGCTTCTTTGGCTTTCTCAAGCCCACCGGCGACGTCACCTCGTTCATGACGTTCGTCTGGCGCAAGACGCAGTCGGCCACGGGCGTCAACTTCTCGTGTACCATCACCGGCATCGACGAGACGGTCCAGGCCGAGCTGCGCGACCAGGTGACCACCTCTTTCACACCAGTTCAGACCACGTCGCGAAGCTAGGCGCACCGCCAGCCGCCGCTTTGGAGCCGCTCTGCCGCTCGCCGCCCCGCCATGCCCCATCTCATGCTACCGTGTTGACGAATACGACCACGGGGAGGCGTCCATGAGGTGCAAGAAGTGCGGAGAGGAGCTGCCGGAGCGCGCTCGCTTTTGCTACGTGTGCGGCGCTCCGATAGAGGAGGTGCCCGAGCCCCGGCGCCTGGAGGAGCCGCTCGACCCGCTCGCGGCGGGCGCCGTGCCGCTTGTGCCCCTCGCGCCGCCGCCGCGCGCCTACCGGCTCGAGCCGCGGGCGCGTCGCGCCGCCGTTCGGGGCGACCTGCGCTCGGGTTTGCCGAGCATTCGCGAGCACGAGCCCGACGCGGGTGCGGACGCCGTGGCGCCGGGCCGTGAGCCCGGGACGGACGCGTCGCCCGCGCCCGACGGAGAGACCCGGTCGAGCCATGCCGTCCCGCAGGACCGCACAGCCGAGAAGGACCGCGCGGCCGAGAAGGACGCCGCGCCGGAGCCCGTTGCCGACGGCGGCGACGCCGCGTCTGAGTCTGCTGACGCTGCGTCCCGCTCGTCCTTCTCCGATCTGCTTAGGGGCGCCGCCGATCGCCTCGCTGCGGCCGTGCGCCGCCCGTGGGAGGGCGACCGGCCCTTTGCACGAGAGCCCAAGGGCGGCCACGTGCCCACCGCCGCCCTTGTCGGCGGAGGCGCCGTACTGGCGGTCGCGCTCGTTGCGCTGCTCGTCGTTGTGGGCACGAGCTGGCTCGGCCCGTTCGCACCGCCCGACGAGGAGCCGCCGGCGGTGCAGCCGCCCTCGGACGGCAGCATTGCGCCGCTCGACGGCGAGGACGATGGGCAGACCGCTGACGACGAGACCCCCGCTGACGCCCCCGAGCGTCGTGGCGCCGTCGCCGACTACTCCTGGCAGGAGCTCTCCCAGATCTCCGCGCTCATCGTCGACGCCTCCACCGACGAGGAGGCTCTCCAGATCGCCGAGGACTACAACCTCTGCGATTCCGACGGCACCCTGGATGGCACGCAGACCAAGGACGTCACGCTCTCCGACGGGACCACGCTCGAGATGCGCATCGCCGGCTTCCGCGCCGACGAGCGAGCGGACGGCGAGGGGCCGGCGGGCATCACCTTCATCGCCGGCAACGCCGACCTCCTGCGGCCGATGGGCTCGACCGAGGCCCTGGGCGACGGCTGGACGGACTCCGAGCTGCGCGCGTGGATGAACGAGGACCTCGTGGAGATGCTGCCCGACGAGCTGGCCACCGTGGTGGTGCCGGTTGACAAGCGCACCAACACGCCCCCGAGCGTGGGCGGCGGGCAGGTCACGACCGAGGACACGCTGTGGATCCCCGCCTATTCCGAGGTGGTGGGCCCGCTCGCGCCCGGCGCCGAGTTCTACGCCTCCTACGAGAGCGAGGGCGAGCAGTACCAGCTCTTCTCGGATGAGGGCATCAGCTGGGGCGGCGACACGAGCGCGCTCGCCCTGGGCACCAACTGGTGGCTGCGCAGCCCCGACCGCGCGAGCGACATCCGCTACCTGAGCGTCCTCGATGATGGCACGCTCGGCTGGCGCTTCCGTCCCACGGCCAGCCACGCGGTTCTCGTCTCCTTCTGCCTCTAGCGACAAGAACGGCGGCGGGGCCCGCGTCGTGACGCAGGGCCCCGCCGCCGCAGGCCTTGTGCCGCGCCGCTACGCGAGCAGCGCCGTCACGTCGCCGAGCACGCTCTCAAAGCTCACGCCGCGCACCTGGTAGTCGGGCTGGTCGGGCGTGATCTGCATGGCGTGGCGCACGAGGCCGCTCGCAAAGCGCACGGCCGAGAGCAGGCTCTTCCCGGCGTAGATCGCCGCCACGAGGCCGGACGCAAACAGGTCGCCCGTGCCGTGCAGCATGAACGGCAGAAGCTCGCCGGAGACCTCCTCGGGCGCACCGTCTCCGTCGGCCACCGCCACGTAGTTGCGAATGATCTTCTCGCCCTCGTGCACCACGCCCTTGATCACCACGGACTTGGCGCCCATGGCGAGCAGCGCGTCCGCCATGCGGCGCACGTAGGTCTCGTCCACGTCCTGGCCCTCGTAGGGGATGCCGGTGATGATGGAGGCCTCGGTGAGGTTGGGCGTGAGCACGTCCGCGCCGTCCACCAGGCCCTTCATGGCGTCGCAGAGCTCGTCGGTGTACGTGGGGTACTTAGCGCCGCCGTCGCCCATCACCGGGTCCACCAGGCGCAGGGCGCCCGGGTACTCGCGATAGAGGCGCAAGATGGCGTCCACCTGCTCAGGCGCGCCCAGAAAGCCGGAGTAGACGCCGTCGAGCTGGATGCCCTCCTCGTGCCAGGCGTCCAGGTACTCGGCGAGCATGGGGGTGGTGTCGTGCATGTAGAACTTAGGGAAGCGCGTGTGGGCCGAGAAGAGCGACGTGGGGACCGGGCACACGTCGATGCCGGCCGCGCTGAGCACGGGGATCGCAACCCCGAGCGAGCACTTTCCGTAGCCGCACAGGTCATGGACGGCGGCCACGCGCGGCAGGTAGCCGCCCTCGCGCTGATACAGGTGCAGATTGCTGGCGTTGTTCATGGGGATCTCCTTTGTCCGCGGACTGATGGACCAGCGTACAAACGCACAGCATAGCCCTTTTGGGGTTTGCGTGAAGGTTCGTAACGCCCCGTTTTCCTGTCGCGGGGAGACGGGGCGTCCCATCTGCGGCGCGACTGCCCCGTGCAAGCCACCCGACTGCCTCGTGCGCGCCAGCGGGAGATTGGTGCAAGCGGCCCCGACTACGCTCTTCTCGTCCGGAGATGGGCTGATGAGGAGGACTTAGGTATTGAAACGGTATTGATTCAATACCTATACTAGGGGGCGATGATGCGGGCACGGGAGTTCGAGTGGGACCCGGAGAAGAGCCGTCTCAACAAAGAGAAGCACGGCATCAGCTTCTTTGAGGCCCGCGACCTCTGGAGAGGAAGTATCGTCGAGAAAGAGGTGCGTGCGGGCAATGACGTCTCCCGGCACGCGGTCTATGGAATGATCGGCGGGCGACACTGGACGGCAATCATCACGTATCGCAACGGGGCGATTCGCATCATCTCGGTGCGCAGGTCGCGGAAGAAGGAGAGGATGGAATATGATTCGCTCGCGTGACGGCAAGAAGGTCATCACCGAGGAGCAGTTCGATGAGATGTTCGACAACGGCGAGGACATCGACGAGTTCCTCGATCACGACAGCGCCCGCTTGGTGGAGCCCGTGCCAGGAGAGACTTTTGTCGTGACCCTCACCAAGAAGGTCAACCTCGATCTTCCGATTGACATGATCCGGCAGATTGACGTCCAGGCGCGCCGCTGCGGCCAGCCGCGGCAGAGTCTTCTGCGCACCTGGATCTGGGAGCGGCTGCGGGAAGAGCAGGAACGCGACGTTCGCCTCGGCGTGGCGCCGGTTTCCGTGGAGGGACGCAAGTAGGCGGCCCCTCTCGCCCCGCCATCCCTATATACTAGAACGGTCTATGCGAACACGGAGGAGGAGCATCATGGCAGACCAGCCGCTCGTTGGGATCATCATGGGTTCAAAGTCCGACCTGCCCACCATGGAGGCGTGCACCCAGCAGCTCGAGGAGCTGGGCGTGCCGTACGAGCTGGTCATCGCCAGCGCGCACCGCAACCCGGACAAGGTCCACGAGTGGGCGGGCACCGCGGCCGAGCGCGGCCTCAAGGTGATCATCGCCGCGGCCGGCAAGGCGGCGCACCTCGGCGGCGTGGTGGCGGCCTTCACCCCGCTGCCCATCATCGGCGTGCCCATGAAGACCTCCGACCTCGGCGGCATGGACTCGCTGCTCTCCATGGTGCAGATGCCCTCCGGCGTGCCGGTGGCGTGCGTGGCCATCAACGGTGCCAAGAACGCCGCCATCTACGCCACGCAGATCCTGGGCGCCACCATGCCCGAGTATCGCGAGAAGATCGTGGAGTTCAAGCGTCAGATGGCGGAGGCCTAGGCCGACCGTCGGCGCATAGGAGGGGCGATGGCTTCGCACTTCAAGCAGCCGGATGACAAGGGCGACAAGGCCGGGCGCGCCGCCCGCGCGCATGGCTCGCGCGCGCACGGCGCCACGCCGAGCCGCCGCGTGGCCGGCAACCCGCGCACGCATCTCGAGACGCATCGCGGCGGGGACGAGTCCTATCACGCGCCGGCGGGCAACCCCCACGCGGCGGGCACGCCCACGAACGGCAGCGCGCACTACATTCCCGTGGTCTCCGGCGCGCCCGTGGACCGCCGGGGCCGGCGCGCCCACTTTGCAGAGACCGATCCCTACGACCTCTCCGGCCGCCGCAGCCGCGACCCCAAGAAGCGCGCCGGGCGCGTGGTCTCGGTGGTGCTGTTCGTGGTGGGCATCGCGCTGATCGCCACGGCGGCGGGCATGTGGATCTACAACCAGTGGCAGTACCACCAGCAGGACGTCCTCAACGAGGAGCTGGCGACCTACGCCGACGTCTCGGACAACGGCTCCACGCCGCCGCAGGTTGACTGGGCGGGGCTCAAGGCCGTCAACGACGACGTGGTGGGCTGGGTCCAGATTCCCGGGACCGTGGTCAACTTCCCGGTCTACCAGGGCGAGACCAACGACACCTACCTGCGCTCGGACGTTCACGGCAACTACTCCATCGGCGGCCTGATCTTCATGGACTACGAGAACACGCCGCCCGGCATGATCGACGGCCAGACGCTCATCTACGGCCACCACATGCTCAACGGCACCATGTTCAAGACCGTCTCGGACATGGTGAACCAGGAGATGTTCGACAGCGTGTCCACCGTCTGGTACGTGACCGAGGACACGACCTACGAGCTCGAGCCGCTGCTGGTCTACAAGGCGGACGCAAACGACCCCGAGGCGCGCCAGTTCACGTTTGCGTCCGACGAGGAGCTGCGCACCTATCTCACGGGCCTGCTGGACAAGTCGGTCTCGCGAAGCGCGGACGCCGAGGAGCTCATCGCGCAGGCCAGCCACGTGCTGACGCTCTGCACCTGCAACTACGATTACGGTGACAACGGCCGCACGCTGCTCGTCTGCGTGCCCAAGCCCGTCGAGGCCACCGAGGGCGAGGGCGCCTAGACGCGTCGCCGCCCGGGCAGCATGAGGGAAGAGGCCTAAAAGGGGCCAGACCCCTTTTAGGCAATACAAGGGGGACCGATTGGACGAGAAGATCCACGAGGAGTGCGGCGTCTTTGGCGTGTGGGCGCCGGGGCGCGACGTGGCGCGCCTCACGTACTTTGCGCTGCGGGCGCTGCAGCACCGCGGCCAGGAGTCGGCCGGCATCGCCGTGGGCGATGGCCGCACCGTGCTCGTGCGCAAGGACCTGGGCCTGGTGACGCAGGTCTTCACCGACGCGGACCTCTCCGCCATGCCGGGCAAGGTCGCCTGCGGGCACTGCCGCTACGGCACGGCGGGCGCCAAGGGCTGGGAGTCCGCGCAGCCGCACCTCTCCACCGTGGGCGACGTGATCATCGCGCTGGCGCACAACGGCACGCTCGTGAACTTTGACGCGCTGCGCCGCGAGCTCATCGAGATGGGAATCCCCTTCCGCTCCAACACGGACTCGGAGGTGGCGGCCAAGCTCATCGGCTACTTCACCCAGCGTGCGGGGCGGCTGCGCTCTGGCATCGCGCACACGATGCGCATGATCGAGGGCGGCTACGCGATGGTGCTCGTCCGCGAGAACGCGCTCTACGCCTTCCGGGACCCGAACGGCATCCGCCCGCTCGTGCTCGGCCGGCTCGGCGACGACGGCTGGGTCGTGGCGAGCGAGACCTGCGCGCTCGACATCGCCGGCGCCACCTTCGTGCGCGAGGTCGAGCCTGGCGAGATCGTGCGCGTCTCCGACGACGGCATCCGCTCGGAGCGCGGCTGCGCGCCGGGCGTTCGGGCAAACTGCATCTTTGAGCACGTGTACTTCTCGCGTCCCGACTCGGTGGTGCAGGGATCGAGCTTCTACCTCATGCGCCACAACATGGGTCGGCGCCTGGCGCGCGAGACGCCCGTTGAGGCCGACCTCGTGATCTCCGTGCCGGACTCCGGCACGCCGGCCGCCGAGGGCTTTGCCCAGGAGCTGGGGATTCCCTTTGGGACCGGGCTCATCAAGAACCGCTACGTGGCGCGCACCTTCATCCAGCCCACGCAGGAGCTGCGCCAGATGGGCGTGCGTCTCAAGCTCAACGCGCTGCCCGACGTGGTGCGCGGCAAGCGGCTCGTCATGGTGGATGACTCGATCGTCCGAGGAACCACGAGCCGCCAGATCGTGCGCCTGCTCAAGGCGGCTGGGGCCACCGAGGTCCATGTGCGCTCGGCCTCGCCGATGGTCACGTGGCCGTGCTTCTACGGGATCGACACGGGCAACCAGGACCAGCTCATTGCCGCAAAGATGACGCTCGACGAGATTCGCGCGCACATAGAGGCGGACTCCGTGGGGTTCCTCTCCGTCGAGGGGCTTCTCGACTGCGTCCCCTCCGGCGTGGGCTGCGGCTACTGCACGGCGTGCTTCACCGGCGACTACCCGGTGGAGATTCCGCGCACCTGGTGGGACGAGCGGTTCCTGCCGGGTCGCGAGCCCCACAACCTGGGACGCGCCTCCGACGCCTCTCGCACGCCGCTCGCGCAGGTTCCCGTAGAATGACCAAGTAGACGCGCACGACGGGCGCGCATGGGCGCACCCTCGTCAGGAAGGACCAAAATGGCCGAGAACACCAAGCATGTGAGCTACGCCGACGCCGGCGTCGATACCGCCGAGGGCGCCCGCGCCGTGGACGCGATCAAGGCTGCGGTTGCCAGCACCAACCGACCCGAGGTCATCGGCAGTCTGGGCGGCTTTGGGTCGTGCTTCTCGGCCGCCGCGCTCAAGGGCATGGAGGACCCGATCCTGGTCTCCGGCACTGACGGAGTGGGCACCAAGCTGGCCATCGCGCAGCTGCTCGACCGCCACGAGACCGTGGGCGAGGACCTCGTGGCCATGTGCGTGGACGACATCGTCCCCATGGGCGCCGAGCCGCTGTTCTTCCTGGACTACGTGGCGATCGGCAAGCTGCGCGCCGAGCACGTGGCCAAGATCGTGGGAGGCATCGCCGAGGGTTGCCGCAAGAGCGGCTGCGCGCTCGTGGGCGGCGAGATGGCCGAGCATCCCGGCGTCATGGCCGAGCACGACTATGACCTCGCCGGCTTTGTGGTGGGCGTGGTGGACCGGCCCAAGATGCTGGGGCCGGAGCTCGTGCGCGAGGGCGACGTCATCCTCGGCCTGCCGAGCTCGGGGATTCACTCCAACGGCTACTCGCTCGTGCGGCGCGTGGCCATCGAGGGGCGGAGCGTCGAGGAGCTGGAGCGTCCGCTCGACGAGCTGGGCGGCGAGTCGCTCGCCGATGCCGTGATGCGCCCGACCAAGATCTACGCGGGCCAGCTGCTGGCGGCGCTGCGCGCTGGCGCGCCCATCCACGCGATGGCGCACATCACCGGCGGTGGCATCACGGAGAACCTGGACCGCGCGCTGCCCGCGGGCGTGGATGCACTGGTCTACCGTGGTGGCGAGGCGGGTCCCGCGTGGGACGTGCCGCCCGTGATCGACTACATGGTGCGCGCCGCCGGCCTCACGCTGGAGGAGGCGTACCACACATTCAACATGGGCGTGGGCATGAGCGTGATCTGCGCGCCCGAGGACGCGGAGCGTGTGCGTGCGCTTCTCGCCGAGCAGGGGCTCGAGAGCTTTGTGATGGGCGAGGTCGTGCCCGGCACCGGAAAGGTGGTCTACGACGATGAGCGTTAAGATCGGCGTCCTCATCTCCGGAAGCGGCACCAACCTCCAGGCCATCATCGACCGCATTGCCGACGGCACGCTCGACGCGTCGATCGAGCTCGTGGTGAGCTCTCGCCCGAGCGCCTACGGCCTCAAGCGCGCCGAGGCCGCCGGTCTGCAGACGCTCACGCTCTCAAAGGAGATCTACGCCGACCCCGAGGAGGCCGACGAGATCATCGCCGCCGAGCTGCGCCGTCGCGGGGTGGAGTACGTCATCATGGCCGGCTACATGCGCAAGGTGCATGCCCCCATCCTGGCGACGTTCCCCAACCGCGTGGTCAACCTGCACCCGGCGCTGCTGCCGAGCTTCCCCGGCGCCCATGCCATCGCCGATGCCTACGAGCGCGGCGTCAAGGTCACGGGCGTGACGGTGCACTTTGCCAACGCCGACTACGACGCCGGCCCCATCATCGCCCAGCGCGCGCTGCCGATCGAGGAGGGCTGGACGGTAGAGGAGCTCGAGGAGCACATTCACGCGATCGAGCACGAGCTCTACCCCGAGGCCGTGGGGCTGCTTGCCGCCGGGCGCGTGCACGTGCGCGACAACGGCACCGTGGCGATTGATCCGGCGTAGGCCGCCGCGCTACGCGCGCTCGAGCGTGACGACGCACTCCACGTGCTTGGTGTGCGGGAACATGTCCACGGGCGCCACGCGCGCCAGGCGGTAGCCGCGGGCGCGCAGGACCTCGAGGTCACGGGCCTGCGTGACGACGTTGCAGCTCACGTAGACCACGCGTTGCGGCGCGAGCGCGGCCACGCCCTCGAGGAACTCGGGCGTGCTGCCGGCGCGCGGCGGGTCCATGATCACGGCATCGAAGCGCCCCTCGCAGCGTGGCCCTGCCATCCAGGCGGTCGCGTCCCCCGTCATAAAGAGGCAGCGCTCTGCGACGCCGTTGGCCTTGGCGTTGCGCCGCGCGCACGCGACGGCGCCCGCGCCCTGCTCGATGCCCACGACGCTCAGCCCCGGCCGCTCAGACGCCGCGCAGATGCCGATCGTGCCCGTCCCGCAGTATGCGTCCAGCATGCGCACGGCCTCGCCCGCTCCCTCAATTGCCAAGCGATACAGAACCTCGGTCTGCTCGGGGTTGGTCTGATAGAAGCTCGTGGGCCCAATCTCAAAGTGGCAGCCAAGCAGCTCGTCGTGCATGACGCCCGGCCCAAACAGCGTCCGGCACTGCCGGCCCAGAATCGCGTTGGTGCGGCGGTCGTTCACGTTCTGCACGATGCTCGTGACCGCGGGGCACTCCGCCCTCAGCTCGGCGACCAGCCGGTCCGCCCCGTGCAGCTCGTTCACGCGCGTGACCAGCACCAGCAGCATGTCATCGGTCTTCCATCCGCAGCGCACCACGGCATGGCGCAGCACGCCGATCCCGCGGTCCTCGTCGTAGGGAGGGATGTGCAGCCGCTCGGCCACGCGAGCCACGCCGTTGAGCACGTCGCGCGCCCGCGGGTCCTCCACCAGGCACTCGCGGCACGGTACGATTTGGTGCGTCCCCGCGGCGTAGAAGCCGCAGAGCACGCGGCCACCACCCTTGCTGCGCCCCCGTGCGCCAAACGCAAACGGCGTCGCCGCCTTGTGGCGGTACCTCACGGGCTCGTCCATCCCGCGGATGTCCTCGAGCACGGCCCCGTCGGCCGCCGCCATCTTGCCCAGCAGCCCCTCGACTTGATTCTGCTTGCGACGCAGCTGGATGGGGTAGGGCACCGCGAGCCACTCGCAGCCCCCGCAGTTCCGCGCGATCGGGCAGGTGTACGTCTTGTATCCCATTCGTCCTCCGGATGTGACCGCAGCGCCCTCGGGACGGCGTCCGTAAGCGTCGCTGCGGGGTTGATTTCACCTCGTCTGTATTTTACAGGCCAACTCGCAAATACAGACGAGGTGATTCGCTGTAAACCCGCAGGTCATAGCGCTGCTCATCTCGTCTGTATTTGACCCAGCGTCAGAAAAGTACAGACGAGATGATTCTCACGCTAAAAAAGGCGGCGTGAGGGCGACATCAGCAGTTCGTAGAGGTCAATCTGGGCCGCGCGCTCGGACCGTGAGAACGTTGGGTGCTCGATTCCAAGCCGTTCCCTGAACATCCAGGTGAAGTTCTCGAACCTGGTGAAGTCGCTGATCTGCCCATAGGTCGCCGAGATGGTTTTGATGCCCATGGCTTCCAGGGCGTTTCTACGTGCCTGAGTGTGATCGAGGCGATAGCGGCCGGTGTGATATTCGTAGCTGTCATACTCAAGGTCGGCATTGAACTCGGGCAGGTAGAGGTCCCCTTTGAGATGGCTTGACTCCAGCAGCTCCTGAATATGACGGTCGATTTCGATGCTCTGGTTTGCGTGGAGGGCAAGCGCCCCCTGGCCTCCCAACTCGGGAGGCATGCCGTACGCCATGCCAAGGAACACCTCCATGGGTGAGGCCAGGTTCTCGACGACGTAATCCAGCGCGGCCCTGACCTTGCGAATGCCATGGACGTATGGAGGCAGAAGCTCAACGTAGTGCCGCAGCTCCTCTAGGCTGACGAGCCGCTTTCGCTCGCCAACGTAGCCGCGGCCGGCGTCTCCGATTGAGAACGTCGAGCAGAGGTGGCACCCGATCTGCACCGCTTCGAGCAGGGGAGCCTGCGCTGCCATCTGGACAAACGTGAGGGCTGGTGACGCGACGGTGTTGTCTCCAGACAGTTGGCACAGCGAGCCCTTCGGGAGCGCCCCGCTCCATACGTGCGCTACGGCATCGGCCATCTTGTGCCCCAGTCTTCGCTCGGGCACCACGAGATGCAACGGACGGTTTTGCTCGGGCTCCACGGGCAGGTGCTCCGAGCGCACGAGTCGCGTGCTTGCCTCGGCGTGGGCAAAGAGACTGTTGTCCGCACCCTCCGGCAGCGCCTCGTCGCCGCGCTTGGTCAGCCAGTAGCGCAGCGCCGACTCGTATCCAACGCACAGTCCCATGGTCCCTCCCGTCCCCGGTGTGGCCGACAACGGTACGCGAACCCAGCCTGCGTTGCCTGACCGCTGGCTGTCACCTAGCTCCATGTCTTCGTTTTCGCAGGTCAGGCGCTCTACTGGCAGTCCGCGCGGCATCACCGCTCGCAGACCGATTTGCTGCCGCTCGCCGACGGGGTCCGTGATCAGCGGCTCCGCCCCCTCTCAACGCTTGCAAAGAGATCGATGTGATATCATAATGACCTCAGCCGAGGACCCCATCCCGGGCGTGCCCGGCACGAGGAAAGGAACCTTCCATGACCGTTGAGAAGCAGGCCCGCGCCGCGTCCGGCTGGCCCATGTTCTTCGTCACCCTCGTCGCGTACGTTGCCTCCATCTGGGGCGTGGTTCAGGGCATCATCATCCTCGCCACCGCCGAGGATGCCGGCGTTCCCGCCCCCGTCACGGGCCCTGCGCTGCTCGTCGGCGGCATCGTGCTGCTCATCGTGGCAATCATCGTCACCTGCGGCTTCTTCTCGCTTCAGCCCGGCCAGGCCCGTGTGCTCGTGCTCTTTGGCAACTACGTCGGCACCGTCCGCGAGTCCGGCTTCTACTGGGTGAACCCCTTCTACAGCCACAGCCTGGGCTCGGACGGCACCGGGGCCTCCATCGATGTCAGCCTGGAGGAGGGCTCCCCCTCCGTGAAGGCCGCCGCGGCAGCCAAGACCCTCTCCACCAAGGTCTCCCTGCGCGCCCGCACCCTCAACGGCGATCGCCTCAAGGTCAACGACAAGATGGGCAACCCCATCGAGATCGCGACCGTCGTGGTCTGGCACGTGGCCGACACCGCCAAGGCCCTCTTCGACGTGGACCACTACCCAAGCTACGTGGCCATGCAGACCGAGACCGCCCTGCGTCACGTTGCCAGCGTCTACGCCTACGACCACATGGAGGATGACGACGCCTCCAACAGCTCCATCACGCTGCGCTCCAACATCGAGGAGGTCTCCGAGTCTCTCAAGGAGGAGCTCGACCGTCGCCTCGCTCCCGCCGGCGTCTCGGTCGATGACGCCCGCCTCACCCACCTCGCCTACGCGCCCGAGATCGCCCAGGCGATGCTGCGCCGTCAGCAGGCCGAGGCCATCATCGCCGCGCGCAAGAAGATCGTCGAGGGCGCGGTCTCCATGGTGGACATGGCGCTCAAGGAGCTCTCCGACGGCGGCGTCGTGGAGTTCGACGAGGACCGCAAGGCCGTGATGGCCTCCAACCTGATGGTCGTGCTCTGCGGCGAGTCTGAGGCCCAGCCCGTTCTCAACACCGGCTCCCTCTATCAGTAAGGCGCTGACGACGTGGCCGCCCGCAAGCAATATCCGCTCCGCATAGACCCCGAGGTCTGGGCCGCCATCGAGCGCTGGGCCTCGGACGAGATGCGCAGCGCCAACGGCCAGGTGGAGTGGATCCTGCGCGACGCCCTGCGCCGGACGGGCCGGCTCCCAAAGAAGGACGAGAAGAACGACAACGCCAAGAAGTAGCGACGGGGGCGGGACGGAGACGTTCCGTCCCCACCGTTCTTCTCGCCCGCTGCCCGATATGTCTGCAACGCGGCGCCTTCCCGTGGGTAAGGTGAGTGCATCGTGCACACACCCCATCCGAGGGAGGCATCATGGCAGCAAAGGGAACGGAGAAGGTCAAGAACGTGGTCCTTGTGGGCCAAGGCGGCGTGGGCAAGACCATGCTGGCCGAGGCCATGCTCCACCTGACGGGGCGTACCACCCGTCTCGGCGGCCACGCCGGCACCAAGCCCACGCTTGACTACGACGGCGAGGAGGGGGAGCGCGGGTTCTCCATCTCCACCGCGATTGCGCCCGTCACCTGGGAGGGTACGCGCCTGAACGTGCTCGACGCCCCATGCTACCCGGACTTCGTCGGTGACGCCTACGCCGCCATGAGCGCGTGCGAGACGGCCGTCTTTGTCGTGGATGCGGCCAGTGGCCCGGGCACCATCACCACCCGCCTGTGGTACGCGGCCGAGGAGCTCAGCCTCGCCCGCGCGCTCTTTATCAACCGCCTGGACCGCACCGACGCGGACTTTGACGTGGCTATGGCCACGCTGCAGGAGCGCTTTGGCAACAACCTGGGCGCCGTGACCATCCCGATGGGCTCCGGCGAGGCGTTCTCGGGCATCATCGACGTCGTGCACATGAAGGCGCGCCACCTCGAGGGCGGCAAGCCCGTCGTCGAGGACGTCCCCGCCGAGTACGCCGACGCCGCCGAGGCTGCCCGAGCCCAGCTCACCGAGCTCGTCGTTGAGGCAGACGACGAGATCATGATGAAGTACCTCGAGGGCGAGGAGGTCACGCAGGAGGAGCTCGAGAGCCTGCTGGCCAAGGCCATCCGCGAGCGCGTGTTTGTGCCCGTGTTCTCCGGCAGCTGCGTGCGCGAGGAGGGCGTCATCTCCTTCATGGACGCCGCCGTGGCCTGGTTCCCCACGATGGCCGACTTTGGTCGCATCCCACTGGTCAACGGCGAGCAGCTGGACATCTCCGAGGACGACGAGCGCCCCGTGGTGTTTGCGTTCAAGTCCCTCAACGACCCGCAGAACGGCCGCCTCTCCTTCCTCAAGGTGCTCGCCGGCACCATCACGCCGGGCATCGAGCTCACCAACGCGCGCACGCGCAAGACCGAGCGTCTGGGCCACCTCTACCAGATGTGCGGCAAGGAGACCACCGACGTGACGAGCGCCGCCGCGGGCGACATCGTGGTGGTTCCCAAGCTCGAGGCCATGACCGGCGACACCCTCTCCGTGACCGGCAAGGTGGAGGCCGCCGAGTTCCGCTTCCCCAACTCGCTCTATCGCATTGCCATCGAGCCCGACGCGCGCGGGCACCGAGGGCAAGCTCTACGCCTTCCTCGAGAAGAGTGCCGACGCCGATCCCACCCTCAAGGTGGAGCGCGACGAGGACACCGGCCAGACCGTCATCTCCGCGATCGGCGAGGCGCAGGTCAGCGTTCTTCTCGATCGTCTTGAGGACCGCGCGGGCATCACCGCCCATACCGTGGCGCTCAAGATTCCGTATCGCGAGACCATCCGTCGCGTGGCGTCCGCCCAGGGCCGTCACAAGAAGCAGACCGGCGGCGCCGGCCAGTACGGCGACTGCTGGCTGCGCATCGAGCCCAACCCGGGCGCGGGCTACGAGTTTGTGGACGAGGTCGTGGGCGGTCACATCCCGCGCGGCTTCATCCCGGCCATCGACAAGGGCGTCCAGGAGACCATGCGCGAGGGCGTGCTCGCCGGCTACCCGATGATCGACGTCAAGTGCGCCGTCTACGAGGGCTCCTACCACCCCGTCGACTCCAACGAGATGGCGTTCAAGACCGCCGCGCGCATCGGCTTCCAGAAGGCTGTCGCGCAGGCCGAGCCCGTGCTGCTCGAGCCCATGGCGCACCTGCGCATCACCGTCCCGGAGAGCTACGCCGGCTCCGTGATGGGCGACGTCTCTGCGAGCCGCGGCCGCGTGGAGGGCATGGAGGCCGGCACGGGCGCGCAGGCCGGCGAGACCACCGTCGTGGCCACCATCCCGTACGCCGAGGTCACCGACTACGCCACCCCGCCTGCGCTCGCTCTCGCGCGGCACCGGCGAGTTTGAGATGGAGGTCAGCGGCTACGAGCAGGTGCCGCACGACATCCAGCAGCGTCTGGCGGACGACTACGCCGCCCGCCGCGCCGCCGGCGAGAAGTAGGGAACGACCGTCGTCGTGACCCCCACGCGGGCGGTCGGCCTTTGGGCCGGCCGCCCGTTCTTCTCGCTTGGCGTGCTACACTGCGAGCAAGTATCCACACTTTTGAGGAGGGCCCATGCTTTCCGCAGTTCAGATCAAGCCGGACGTCTACTGGGTTGGCGCGCTCGACTGGAACGCGCGCGAGTTCCACGGCTACACTACCGAGGCCGGCATCACCTACAACGCCTATCTCATCCTGGACGAGAAGGTCACGCTGATCGACACGGCCAAGATCACCTTCACCGATGAGCTGCTCGAGCGCATCTCCTCGGTGATTGACCCGTCCAAGATCGACGTGCTTATCGCCAACCACGTGGAGATGGACCACTCCGGCAACACGCCCGTGATCAAGCGCCTGGCGCCGGGCTGCCAGATTTACTGCTCCGCGCCGCAGGGCGTGAAGAACATGACCGCGCACTTTGGCGACCTGGGCTACACCCGGCGTCAAGACCGGCGACACCCTGTGCATCGGCAAGCGCACGCTGACCTTTGTCCCAGACCCCGATGGTCCACTGGCCGGACAACATGGTCACCTACGACGCCTACGACAAGATTCTCTTCTCCAACGACGCCTTTGGACAGCACTTTGCCAGCTCCGCGCGCTTTGACGACGAGAACGACATGTGCGAGGTCATGCACCAGGCGCGCAAGTACTACGCCAACATCGTGCAGCCGTACCGCATGCAGGCGACGGCGGCCGTGAAGGCGGTGCGCGGGCTTGGCCCGGACGCGCTCGACATGATCTGCCCGGCGCACGGCGTGATCTGGCGCTCTCATGTGGAGGACATCCTGCGCGCCTACGAGGGCTTTGTCTCCGCTGAGATGCGCGAGCGTGCCGTGGTGGTCTACGACTCCATGTGGCACTCCACCGAGCAGATTGCCCGTGCCCTGGTGGACGGGTTCCTTGCCGCCGGAGTGCCCGCTCAGCTCATGGACCTCAAGGAGAACCACGTCTCCAACGTCATGGACGTGTTCCTGGACTGCAAGTACGTGTGCGTGGGCTCGCCGACGCTCAACAGCCAGATGCTGCCGACCGTCGCCGGCTTCCTCACGTATATGAAGGGTCTCTCTCCCAAGAACGACGCGCGGGTTGGCCTGGCGTTCGGCAGCTACGGCTGGGCGCCAGCCGGCCCCAACAACGTGGCCAAGGAGCTCGAGGCAGCGGGCTTCCAGATGCCGGTCAAGACGCTGGCCATCAACTGGATTCCGAGCGAGGAGCAGCTGGCTGCCGCAAAGGACGCCGTGAAGGAGCTCGTGGCGTAGCGGGCGTAGCCGCGCCGAACGTGGGACTGAGCGCCCGGGGACTCGCGCCCCGGGCGCCATTTTGTCGACGAGAGTAAAGTAAAAGTATATTAAACTAACTTTAAGATTTCTATGGTTGTCGACCTAGTCGGAGAGTGCATGGCTGATAGAAGAGGACTAGTCATAGGGTTTGATTCCGCCGTTGCGTACTGGAGAATGGCTCGGGTGGCGGCCTCGCCCCCTCCCGAGCCCGAGGGTCGCGTGTTTGGGACGCAGCCGCTTTCGAGGGCCGCGCTGGCCAGGAGGGCTCTGGAGGTCTCGGGGGTCGAGTCGCCCGTGGACACGGTTGTGACGGATGCGCGCCACAGGTGCAAAGCGGCCCATCTGGTCGAGCACGTCTGGAAGGGGCCAATCGGCGAGGAACACCTGCACCCGCTCAGCGACGGTCTCTATGTCTGTCGCATTTGCGTTGCGATTGCCCAGCTTGCGGCCTCAGGAGACGAGATTGAGCTTGCGCGCCTGGCCTATGAGATGTGCGGAACGTATGGGCTGACCCCATGGTCGAGCGAGGGCGTGGCGCAGGACCTGCGGCCGCTCACGAGCGTCTCCGAGCTGCGTGCGTATGCGAACATCCTCGCCGCACTGGGGGTCCGGGGCGCCTCGAAGCTGCTTGGGGTGCTGGGCATTGTTGCCGATGGGTCGAACTCTCCCAGGGAGACTGACGTGGCGATTTTCCTGGCCACCTCTCGAGCAAAGGGAGGGGCGGGGCTCGGCGGCTTCAGGCTGAATGTTCGCATGCGGCCAAACGAAAAGACGGAGCAGCGGTACGGACGGGGCGAGGTTGTGCCCGATTTTTCCTGGGAGGGCGTTGTCGTGGAGTACGACAGCGACGAATGGCACCGCTCGGCTGCGGCAAAGCGGAATGACGAGAGAAAGCGCCGCGTGTACGGCGCCATGGGGCTCACGTGCCTCACGATGACGAGCGACATCCCCCGCAGCAACCAGAAGCTCAACACGTTCGCGGAAGATCTCGAGCGGGCGCTAGGGGTTCGTCGCGCTCCCCTGAGCGCGCGGATGCTGACCTCGCGCGAGCGACTGAGGGAGCGACTTTTTGGGCCCGAGGAGGAAAGGGAGGCGCTCATGGCGTTAAATGCATGAAAATGCCGTTCGTGCGGCAAACATTGGCTGGCTGAGCATGAAATCGGCGTTCGTGCGGCAGGATTTCTGGAAGAACGTCGGATTAACATCAACTAGTGAATCAAAATCCTGCAGCTTTACAAACGAGGCACCAAGGCGCTCCAAAAAAGCTGCCACACGAAGGGGAATTTCCCGCATGGCGGGCGTCATTTTGCCGCACGAACGCCATTTTCATGCAGCTTCTCACCGCGAGGGAGATAACGGGCGGCTTGGAACGGGCCGTGTGCACCGATGAGATGCGTTGCGCTGATTATCCTGCTAAAATCAACCTATTGTGTCGACGGCGCGCGTTCGGCCGCGGCATGCATCTGTCTTCCGACCAAGGAGGTTGCGCACGAGCGCATGGACGTAGCGATATCTATTGTGGTCACGTTCCTGCTCACCCTGGCCAACGGATACTTCTCGATGTCCGAGCTGGCGGTGGTGAGCGCAAAGAGGGCCGTTCTCGAGCCCGAGGCAGATGAGGGTGACCGCAAGGCGCGCGCCGCCCTTGACCTTGGCTCCAACTCCGAGCAGTTTCTCGCCACCATTCAGGTTGCCATCACGCTCGTTGGCTTTGCGTCCTCTGCCTTTGCGAGCACCAGCCTCTCCGATCCGCTGGGCAGCTGGTTCATGAGCCTCGGCGTGCCCGCGAGCGTGGCCGTGCCTCTTGCGCCCATTCTCATCACGCTTGCCGTTTCCTATCTCTCCATCGTCGTGGGCGAGCTCGTGCCCAAGCGCATCGCCCTCGCCGACGCCGAGCGCATGGCCAAGTCCGTGGCCGGCCCCATTCGCGGCTTCATGCGTCTCGCGCGTCCTCTCGTCTGGCTCACGGCCAAGTCCGCGAACGGGCTCTCCGCGCTTCTGGGCATCAAGTCCGCCGACGAGCGCGACAGCGTCTCCGAGGAGGAGATCAAGTACATGGTCGCCGACGCGGACGAGCTCTCCGACCAGGAGAAGTCCATGATCCATGAGGTCATCGAGATGGGTGACACCATCGCTCGCGAGGTCATGGTCCCGCGCGTGGACATGACCGCCGTCGAGGACACCGCCACGCTCTCCGAGGTCCTGGCCACCATGCGCCGCACCGGCTACTCGCGCATTCCCGTCTACCACGAGTCCGTCGATCGCATCGTGGGCATCGCGCACATCAAGGACATCATCAGCCCCATCCTCGATGAGGGCCGCGCGGACGACCCCGTTGCCCGGCACGCCCGCACCGCCGACTTCGTCCCCGACACCAAGGACATCATTCCGCTGCTCTCCGAGATGCAGTTCAGTCACGACCAGATGGTCATCGTCGTGGACGAGTACGGCGGAACGGCTGGCGTCATCACGATCGAGGACATCGTGGAGGAAGTCGTCGGCGAGATCGAGGACGAGTTCGACCCCGACAACAAGTACCTCACCCAGCTCTCCGAGCGTGAGTGGCTCGTCGATGGCCGCTTCTCCATCAACGACGCCATCGAGCTCGGCTGGCCCGTCGAGGACTCGGAGGAGTTTGAGACCATTGCCGGCTTCGTGCTCGATCAGGCCGACAAGCTTCCGCATCCCGGCGACGTCTTCGTCAAAGATGGGTATCAGTTCCGTGTGCAGTCCATGCGCGGCCGCCGCCTCTCGATGCTGCGCGTCATAGCCCCTGAGCTGCCCGCCGAGGAGCCCGAGGATGGCGCGGATGGAGAGAAGCGGCCCGTCTCGACGAAGGAGTAGGCCCCGACGTCGAGTTTCACTACAATAGGGTAAAGCTGCTCGGCCCGGTCCCGGGCCATGATAGAGAGGGAGCCTCAGATGGCTCAACTGTTTGACTTCAAGAAGGTCACGATTGGCCCGCGCGCCCTCGTTGCCACGATGGAGCTCTCGCCGAGCGCGCCCCTCATGACGAGTGAGGATCCCGAGGCGGTCGACCTCGTTCTCGACCTCATGCCCGCATTGAACGATCACGTCTGCCTCGGTGACGCCGCGCCCGTCTTTGGCGAGGTCGCATACGACACCGAGCTTGCCCATCTGCTCGAGCACGTTACCGTTGAGCTGCTCGCCCAGACCGACATCGCCGGCGACATCGCCTGCGGCCAGACCTCCCAGGTCGGCGAGCGCCTCTACGAGGTCACGCTCGGCTGTCCGGACGACGTGCTCGTTGTTGGGGCGCTGTCGAGTGCGGCATGGATTCTGCAGTGGGCCTTTGCTGGCGGCGGCGATCCGCGCCCCGACATCGAGGCCATCGTCGCAGGGCTCGTCAACCTCGTCGAGAGCGTCTCCAATGTCGAGCCGGCCGAGGACGAGATTCCGGCGGAGGTCGAGAAGAACGAGGACGCCGAGGAGGAGCCGGCGATGCCCCTTGAGTCGGCGGAGGAGCTCGCGGCCGCTGATGAGGTTGAGGCAGAGCCGGTGCCGCAGTACGTGCCGGAAGCTGAGCCGGAGGACGTCCCGATGACGGAGCCGGAGGTCGGGCCCGACCCCCTGCCGGAGACTGAGCTCGAACCTGAGCCGGAGCTCGCGCCGGATGTCGAGTCGGAGCCTGCCCAGGAATCGGAGCCCGACGCAGCGTCCCCGACCGATTCTGAGCCCGTTCCGGCGGCAGGACCCGAGCCCGCGTCCGACCCCGATCCGGCACCCGCGACCGAGCCCGAGCCCGATTTGACCCCCGAGTCCATCCCGACCCCCAGCATGTGGGACATGGACGACGTTCCGCGTCCCCACCTCGTTCGTTAACCGGCGCGCCGCTTGCGCCCGCAACGTCCGCTCTGACAGGAGGTACCAATGAACAAGAAGACCGTCGGCTTCATCTTTGGCAGCATCGTCGGCGCCGCCGCCGGCGTCGTCGCGGGCATCATGCTGGCCCCGCGTTCCGGTGCGGAGAGCCGCGCGATGGCGGCCGACGCCATGAACGACGCCTGGGACTCCGCCGTTGACACCTACGAGCGCGGCGCCAGCGTCGTGACCGACAAGTTCAACGCCGTCCGTCCCACCGTTGACGCCAAGACCGATGAGCTCCGCGCCAAGGTGGACCTCGCCCGCGAGCGCATGGACCAGCTCCGCGACTCCCTCTCCGAGGCCGTCTCCAACGCCTCCGATCAGGTCAAGGATGCCGCCTCCGCCGTCGCCGACCGCGTCTCTGCGATGACCGACGCCGCCGCGCCCGCCGAGAAGGCCGCCGAGGCCGTCCGCGTCGAGGTCGTTGACGCCGACGACGAGACTCCTGAGGCGTAAGCCGCGTGCTCAGAATAGGTTCGCTCACGGGCCGGCGCGTCCTTCTCCTCAAGAAGACAACCACGGCCAAGGACGGCACCGTCACGGACAAGTACCAGAAGCTCGGCAAGGTGCGCACCGCGGTCTTCTCGCCCGACGGAAAGCGCGTCGTCGGTCTTGTGGTCAAGCGTCCTGACGTTGCGGGCATGATTAAGCGTGCCGACGCGTTTCTTGCCTGGGACTCCTTCAAGTGCCCGGACGAGAAGGACATCGTCGTGTCGCGGCCCAAGGACGGGCTGGACGATGCCGCGCTGCGCCGCTTGGGCCTGGACTGGGACCGTTGCATCATCTGGTCGGGCATGGATGCCAAGACCACGGACGGCAAGTCGCTCGGCTACGTCTCGGACGTGGAGTATGACCAGAGGACCGGTGAGGTTGCGCGCTTCTTCACCGCGGACGGCGGGATGGCACGGGCGCTCATCGGCTCCTTTGTGATCACGCCCGACATGGTGCTCGGCTATCGCGACGGCTTCATGGTCGTTGACGCTCGCGACAGGAGCGTCGCGCTCGACGGCGGGCTGGCCGGTGCGGCTGGAGAGGGCTATGCGCGCGCCAAGGCCGGGGCGACCGTGGTGGGCAAGAAGGTCGGCGCCGCCGCCGGCGAGGCCGTGGACAAGGGCTCGTTCGCGCTTGGCCGCGCTCTCGGCAAGGCCAAGCGCGCCATCGCCGACGCTACCGCGCCCGAGGACGAGCCGCCTGCCGTCCCCGAGGTTCCCGCGGCGGATGTCCGCGTGGAGAAGCCGACGGCCCGCATAGCCGAGAAGAGCACGGAGCCCGCCGTGGGCGCCAAGAAGCCCGCGCCCAAGACCTACGCCCCGACGGGCGCGCCCAAGAAGACGGCAGCCAAGACCGCCAAGAAGCCCGCGCCCAAGACGACGGGCGACAAGGTCGCCCGCGCCGCCGGCAAGCAGCTCAGCGGCCTCGGCAAGATGTTCGGCGACTTCAAGAGCGAGTTCGACAAGGCCAGCAAGTAGCGGTTGCGCGCTGCCGCCCCCGTGCCGTTACCCGACCTCCAGCACGCCGAGCAGCGCGCGGTGATCGGAGCCGGGCACCGCGACGGCCTCCAGCTCGCTTACGGCGATGCCGGAGTCTCGCGCGTAGACGATGTGGTCGATCTCGATCACGGACGGCAGCGCGACGCCGGCCACCGTTCCCGAGGGATAGGTCATGTGGAACCCCTCGCCGGCCTCGGCGCCCGCGTCGACGAAGTCGGTGCCCAAAAGCTCGCGGAAGCGTGCGTGGTTCCAGGTTGAGTTGAAGTCGCCCATCACCAGGTAGGTATGGTCGTAGTCGGCGAGCGAGCCAATCACCGAGAGGCCCTCGTCCCAGAGGTCCTGCGCCCCGCGCACCGGCGAGTTGGGGTGGACGCTCACCACGCGCACGGCCACCCCGCCCATGTCGATCGTTCCGGCGGGCATGGAGCTCGTCTCGATGGGCAGCAGGTTGCCCGACGTGTTGCTCATGGGCGCAAGCGTCCAGATGCCGTTGCGCCCTCCGTTGCTGATGGCGGAGGCCTCGTCGGAGATCACGTAGTAGGGCAGCAGATCGTAGATGCCCGCCGCGGCCAGCTCGTCCAGGAAGTCGTCGGTGAGCTCCTGGAGGCAGAGGATCTCCACGTGCTTCTCGCGCACGAGCGACACCACGTCCGCTGCCGACGCATCTCCGTTTGCCGTGTTGAGCGTCATGACGCGCGCCACGCTATCAGAGGCGTCCGCGGCCGTCTGTGCGGCGGTGACGGCCTGGTCGGAGACGCCCTCGCGCGGCAGCAGGTAGCCGGCGTGCCACCAGATCATCGTTGCGAGTGCGGTGGCGGTCACCACGGCGAGCACCCAGCGGCGCCACAGGAGCGCCAGCGCCAGGCAGACCAGAATCGGTGCAAAGAGCCACGGCACTATCGAGACCGCCTCGGGCACCAGCCGGCCGTTCGCCAGCTCCGCGGGCAGGCAGCGCAGCGCCATGAGGGCCAGGACGCCCAGCATGATGAGCCAGAGCAGGCTAGAGAGGCAGCCGTGGCGCGCACCTCGCCGGGGTCGGTGCTCGCGCGGCGTCTGAGCGTACTCGGCGGGGCGAGAATAACCGTCCGGGTGAGAAGAACCGCTTGGCCGCGCCGTCCTCCGGAGCGGGGGCTGGGCGGATGCGGCGGCGCGCATGTTTGGCGCCGTGTCGCCCACCCCCGGTGCCGGTCGCACCGCCTCTGCGGGCGCGGGCCGCACGACCGTTGCCGCCGGCTCCAGCCATGCGTCAACCTCGCGCTGCGCCTCAGTGTCCGATCCAGGCTCGAGGTCGGCCGTCAGGGCGGCCCACTCCTCGTCCGGCAGGGGCTCCCAGCGCGCGTCGGTGCTCTCGGTGCTGCTGGCGTCAAACTTGTTGTCGTTGAAGTGCTCGGTCATGCGGTCCCTTCGTCCCTTGATAGGCTAATCGTACCCGTGGGCGCGCGTTCGCCAAAGCTCCTCACAAGACGTTCAGCTTGCGAGTGGGGGAGTCGGCGCAGCACGATGCCGGGCTTCTGAGCCCCTTTGATGTGGTGCAGTAAAGTAGTCTCTATATAATACATACTATTCAATTAGAATATTAAATAAGACTGTCTATAGATGATCATATCGGGCAAAATGCGGATAACCAGCGGCACGTAAGTCCCGCTTGCCGGGCCGCGCCCCTGAAAGGGGGTGAGGCTCCATGGAGCAACTGATAGCTTTCCTGAAACTGGCCGGTTCGCTAACCAAGCTCGTCGAGGGTATCGTTCGCATCATGACCATGGCAAGCGAGTTTCGCAAACGTAATGAGAAGGGCCGCTAGCCCAGCGAGCTAGCGGCCCATCTCCACTCATAACGGGCGCGGCCCTGCCTACCAGAGCGGGCTGTGCCGTTGGCCATAGTATACCCGAATCTGTATAACGAATACTGTATGTTTATAACTTGAGCAGAATTCCGACCTCTGACCGCGATGATGCGCCTACCGCTTGACCAGCCTCCAGGAGCGCTTGTCTAGAAATTGAAAAATCTCAGCGGGGGGCGTTTCCCCGGCACTCCTGTGGCAAGATGGTAAGGACTCGCATCAAATGGAACCTTGATGTGGTTCTAAGATGCTGGTTGAGGTACCTTTAAGTGAGTACTGCGCCTAGTTGGTACCGCCTCGTCGGAGGGGCGGTACCGCTTATGCAGAACGACGGTACCAACTAGGCGCAGTACTCACTTTAAGCAGTTTCTCGCCGCACGGCGGGGGCGAACATATCCTTCCGGCGGGCAATCGTCGCTGTCGCGCGTTGTCGCAGTCGCCAGGAGAATGAATAGTCGCAGCTGTTGCCGGGAGCGGCGCATGGCGAAGCCTTGTCGAAAGAGGGTGATGCCATGGCCAAGTCCTCTCTCTACGTGATTCAGGTCGCGGGCGGCCGCGAGGAGCACGCGCGAAGCCTCGTGCTGCGCCTCCTGCCGGACGTGGCCGAGGATTGCTACACCCCTGCGTATGAGGCCATGAAGAAGGTCCGCGGCGAGTGGAGGCTTGTCCGCGGTGTGCTCTTCCCCGGATACATCTTTGTCCAGACGTCCGACCCGGCGGCCCTGCGTCGCGGGCTTATGGGCGTTCCCGCGTTCACGCGCCTGCTCGGCGGCAGCGACGACCAGTTCATTCCCCTGACCGATGACGAGGTGGCGTGGCTTAACGCCTTCACGAACGTCGAGACCCACGTGGTCGAGATGTCCGAGGGCGTCATCGAGGGCGACCGCGTGCTGGTGACCAAGGGGCCGCTGCGCGGTCACGAGGCCCAGATCGCGCGCATCGACCGCCACAAGCGTACGGCCGAGCTGGAAGTGCACATGTTCGGACGAAGCAAGAGGATCAAGATTGGACTTGAAATCATTAGAAAACGCAGCTAGCGAGAAGGACGCGACAGCAGGTGGCCCTCGGCCTGGTGGCGTCGGCTACCGCTTCATCAAGAGGACTTTCGACGTTGTCTTCTCTGGGGCTGTCTGTCTGGTTGGGCTGATTCCGTCTGCAATCGTGTGCGCGGCCATAGCTGCCGACTCGCCGGGAAGCCCGATCTTTCGGCAGGAACGCGTGGGACAGGGCGGCAAGAGGATTGGCATCTACAAGTTCCGCACCATGGTGGCCGACGCCCACGAGCACCCTGAGCGCTACATGACGCCCGAGCAGCTCGCTCAGTGGGAGCGCGAGCAGAAGGTGGATGACGACCCGCGCATCACGCGCGTCGGCAGGGTTCTCCGCAACACCTCGCTCGACGAGATTCCCCAGTTCCTGAACGTGCTGCTGGGGAGCCTCTCCGTGATCGGGCCCCGGCCTGTGACCCAGGCCGAGACCCTCGAATTCGGCGACGCACGGGACGAGTTCCTCTCCGTGAAGCCCGGCATCACCGGCTGGTGGCAGGTCACCGAGCGCAATGACGCCACCTGGGAGAACGGCCGGAGACAAGAGCTTGAGCTCTATTACGTGAGACATGCAAGTCTCGCGCTTGACCTTCGCGTCTTTGCAAAAACCTTCAAAGCCCTCGGGAGGGGCCAGTGAGCGCGCGGATCCTCATGCTCGCCCCTCCGTTCTTCGGCTATCACGAGGATGTGGCCGCCGAGATGCGGCGTAGAGGCGTCGAGGTCGACAGGATGGACGATCGCCCAAGCGACGGGGTGGCCTTCAAGAGCCTCGCCAAGGTCTCCTACGGACTCGTCCAGCCCCTCATTGACCGCCACTTCGAGATGGTCCTCGACAGGATGCGAAGCGTCCGCTATGACGCTGTGTTTGCCCTCGGCGGCATGTCGTGGTGCTTCGACCTCGGCCAGACGGAGAGGCTGGGGGAGGCGTCCGGAGCGAGGCTGGCACTCTATCTCTGGGACTCGATCGAAAACTGCCAGCGTGCTGGCGCGGCGGCGCCTGCCTTTGGCAACGTCCTGTCGTTTGATCCGCTCGACTGCGAGCGCTACGGCTTCGAGTTCCTGCCACTGTTCTACGCGTTCGAGTCCCCGGCCTTTCCTCCGGGGGCACCCTACGAGTACGACGCTTGCTTCGTTGGGAGCGTCCACCAGGTGAGCAAGTTCCTGAAAGTCAAGTCAATCGTGGATCGACTGGAGGCGGAGGGCGCGCGCGTCCTCAAGCATTACTACGTGCCCTCGCGTTCCGTGGCGGCCCTTCGTAGGGCGCAGGTCGCCGAGTACCGTGGGGTCGAGCTCACGACGAGGCCGCTCTCCCGGGCGGAGACGCTGGCTGCCTACGCGCGCTCGCGCGCCCTGGTCGACTCGCCCCAGGCGGGGCAGCGCGGCCTCACCATCCGGACCATCGAGTCCGTGGGCATGAACAGGAGGCTTGTGACTGCCAACGTCGGGGTCAGGGCCTACGACTTCTTCGCGTTCGGCAACGTCATCGTGGATGATGGCGCGTCGGATCTCTCTTCTGCGATTGCCGACCCGGTGCCCTACCCGGATGAAGTTCGGGCGGCCTACTCCGTACGCACTTGGGTTGGAAGGATTCTCGAAGCAATGGGGGTCTCATAGTGAGGGTGCTCGTAACGGGATCGGACGGATACATTGCGAGCGGCGTCATCGACGAGCTGCTCGCGCGTGGTTGCGAGGTCGTGGGGTGGGGATTCCAAGAGTCGGGGAGGGAGGCTCCGGGCTACTCTGAGCGCGCCGCCGACATTTTCTCCGCTACCATCGACGACCTGCGTGCCGTCGGCGCGGACGTCCTCGTCCACCTCGCATGGCGCAATGGCTTCCGCCACGCGGACGACTCGCACGTCGACGACCTGCCGGGCCACTACCACTTTCTCCGGAGGGCCCTCGAGGCGGGAGTGCCGCGCGCCTGCGTCATGGGGACGATGCACGAGGTGGGCTACCACGAGGGGGCGGTCGACGCCGACACCCCCTGCCAGCCGACCACGCCCTATGGGGTTGCGAAGAACGCCCTAAGGCAGCTCTTCCTGCCCATGTGCGAGAGGGCAGGGGCCGAGGGGCTCTGGATGAGGGGGTTCTACCTCGTGAGCTCTGACGGCCGGGGGGAGTCGATCTTCTCCAAGATCGTGCGGGCAGCCGAGTCCGGGCAGCGGACGTTCCCCTTCACCTCCGGCAGGCCCAAGTACGACTTCCTCCCCTACGGGAGGTTCTGCGAGATCGCCGCGGGCAAGGTTCTCTCGGGCGAAACGGGCGTGACCAACGTCTGCTCGGGGAGGCCCGTGTCGCTGGCGGAGGAGGTCGAGTCGTTCATCCGCGACAACGGGCTCGACATCCGGCTGGAGTACGGAGCGTACCCGGACAGGCCGTACGACTCGCCAGCGATTTGGGGAAGCTTGCAAAAAAGAGAACACTAGGAAACGGCGCATAGATGAATTCGGTATGCATGGCAACGTATAACGGAGCCGACTATGTATCAGAACAAATCTCCTCAATACTATGTAATCTTGAAAAAGAGGACGAATTGATTGTTTCCGATGACGGATCTGTCGATGGAACCCTGGAAATTATTAAAGACTTTCAAAGTCGTGACGAGCGAATTCGGCTACTGACGGGGAGTCATCAAGGGATAATATCCAACTTTTCCCGAGCGATTGAGGCCTCAAGCGGAGAATTCGTTTTTCTCTCCGACCAAGATGACGTATGGAACAATAATAAGGTGTCTAAGGTAATACGGACCTTTCAAGAACGCCCGGAAGCAAAAGTAATCGTTCACAATGCAAGGCTGATTGACTCCACAGGTGAACGTTTGCCGACGACATTGTTCGAATTACGACAATCAAAACCTGGATTGATAAAGAACATAATTAAGAACTCATACGTTGGTTGCTGCATGGCGTTCAGAAGAAGCGTGCTTGCCAAGGCAATGCCGATTCCAACGAAAGTTGCCATGCACGATTGGTGGATAGGACTGTGGGGAGAGATTGAACGGGGGTCAGTATTTATCAACGAGGAGTTAATGGGCTACAGACGGCATGAGACAAACGCGTCGAGCCTATCGCACTCGAGTGTCGGGATCATGATATCCAATCGCTTTACTATTATTACAGAGCTCTTGGTACGTATGGCTCAGGTAGGGCTAGGTTTGAAAGATGCAGAAGGCTAAGAAAATAATATCAGTTATAATCAAGAATATCATCTGCCTTATTGACGGGATTGACAATAGGCTTTTTACGCAAATATATAAATGTTATCTGGAACACTTAGGTGTAATATTTAGGGGGGAACCAAATTATATTTCGTCATCTGCCTATTTTGATGGGCAAGGATATTCGCTTATTGAAATAGGGAAGGATGTGGTGATTTCCAGAGAGGTTATGCTACTGACACATGATTATTCGATAGAAACCGCCCTTCACAGTATTGGACGCGGAACGCGACTGCGAATTAACAAGGTTGATGGGAGAATTATTATCGGGACCAACACTTTTATTGGTGCGCGGTCATCTATACTTCCCGGAACGACAATCGGTGAAAATTGTATTATCGGTGCGTGTTCAGTTGTGAAAGGAGCAATACCATCAAATTCGGTTGTAATTGGAAATCCTTGCACAATCATCAAGACGACGGACAGTCTTGCAAGAACAGTGCTGGCTAATAGACATATTCAAGCAGACTAGCATGCTTGTCTACCTTACAGCGATACTTTGTTCGACACTGGTTGGAAGGTTTGCGGAGAGGCAACAGGCATCCTCAAAGCGGAGAGCAGCGCTAGCTGTCATTGCGTGCATTCCCCTGTGTCTAGTTGCGGGATTTCGGGCAATCAGCGTCGGTGTTGATACTCAAAACTACCCATACATGATATTTAACTACTCTCAAGTCTATCCGCTAGACGTAACATTTGTACGATTCATACCCGATGTTGAACCGCTGTATATCGTTGTTGTATGGGTGATTGGGGCATTAACCGGATCATATAACGCAGTCCTATTCTTTTCGCAGCTCCTTACGGTATTGCCCATTGTTGTTTATTTACTCGTGAAATATCCTGAACAGATTTCAATGGGTGTTTTCTTATACGGAACACTAATCTTTGGCTTTACATTAAATATAGTTAGGCAATCGATTGCGTTCGCATGGATACTGTTAATTGCACTAGTCCCAGAAACAGCGAGTAGGACGAAAAGGGCGCTGTATGTCTGCTGTACCGTGCTTGCTGCTGCATCGGTTCATCTGACAGCTCTTTTAGGTGCTGTAATATACATATCCGCAAGAGAGTTTGCGCGGGCACACTGTGAGCTGGGAATTAAAAGGCTCGTAATGATTACGTCAATCGGCGCGTCGGTTCTCCTGGTGGTAGCTTACCTGGCAAGCGACTGGATTCTTACAGATTTGCTTCCAAACATAAAGCGGTCGTATGCGGCACAGATGGATTATATGGGACGAAGCAAAGGAAAAGAACTACTCATCTGTGCTGCGCACTGTGTCATGGTGGTGGTTATATCAAAGCAGTATAGAGCGGAGGCAAAGGACGCAGGAAAAGAAGGCGTCGCATCGATGCTGGGCTCAGCCCTGATTCTTTTGACGGCCTTTTATATAAGTATGGCGACCCTTATCACTCCAGAAGTTTATAGGATATCGTTTTCACTATTCACCTTCACCATACCGCTGTATCTGGAGTATCGCAGAGGGCTTTCAGGATCTGCACGCAATAGGCTTACTGCGAGCATGGTCATGCACGGGATTGTTTTTTTTATTGCAGCCTACTGGATGCTGGGTATTGCGTCAATAGTCCCATATGAGATTCAAATATATTGAAGACGGAGAAGGCAATGGATGACATAGAAGTTTCTATACTATGTACAACTTATAACCAAAAAGAGTACGTGTGCGACGCAATCGATAGTTTCCTAAGCCAGAAAACACAGTTCAAGTTTGAGATACTAATTAATGATGATGCTTCGAGCGACGGAACGACTGACCTGCTTCTAATGTATGAAAAAAAATACCCTGACTTAATTCGTGTCGTCACCCATACCGAAAACCAATTTTCTAAGGGGCAGGGGAATTTATTAATTACAAATTTGCTCCCACTGGCCCGGGGAAAATACCTTGCGCTTTGCGAAGGTGACGATTACTGGTGCAGTTCAGAAAAGCTTCAAAAGCAATTTGATGTTATGCAACGATCTCCGGACTGCGTTTTATGCGTCCACGCCTCAAGAAATGTGCTAGCTCAGTCTAGACGCGTGATGAGCAACGATGTGCCGTTCGATAGTGACAGACCTGTCTCAACCGAATACATGCTGCTAAACGCGCATCCGTTTGCAACAAACAGTTATTTCATTAGAAAGACCGCATTTGAAAGTTATGCAAGATCGCAGATAGTCGGGTTAAGCGCCCATGGGGATCAGAAAATGTCGACGTACCTGAGCGTAATAGGACAAGTGTTCTATATCGCTGAGATAATGTCTTGCTATAGAGTTTTGGCTAAGGGCTCGATTAACTCCACTATTCACGAATCGGGTGATTTTGAACCGATTCAGAGAAGGCTGCTTGCCAATAGGGTCGAGCTGCTTGATGCGGTAGACGTTTTGACTGAGGGACAATATAAAGACGTCATACTTCAAGCAAAAAGAAACATGAATAGATACTACCTTGAGGCCATCTCCGATTGGGCTGCGCTGAAAGCTGACTTCCCAGAATACTACGCCAGGCTAAGCCCATTGAAAAAAATTAAGCTCAAGTTTGCACACACGCATCCGGAGTTATTTAAAGAGTTGAAGAGAATTGGAATGAGCTTTCTAGACAGGTAATATAATGAACTCTATACGTATACAGACGATTTACTCGCTCTTCTGGAAGTTATTAGAGCGAGCCGGGCGAGCGATTATCGAACTTGTAGTTCAGATTGTACTTGCTCGCTTACTTGCTCCGGAACAATTTGGCGCGCTAGCAATCATGCTTGTGTTTGTTAACGTTGGAAATGTAATTGTTCAGTCTGGGTTAAGTACTGCGCTCATCCAAGATTCCGAAGCAAGCTCAGATGACTTCTCTACGGTCTTTTGGATGAGCTTGTGCGTGTCGCTAGCATTATATGCTGCAGTGTTTTTCTCGGCTCCCTCGATAGCGGCGTTTTATTCAGCGTCTGAACTGACTTGGCCCTTGCGTGTTATTTGTGTAATTTATATAATTAATGCATTAAATTCGGTTCAGGTTGCCAAGGTAACTAGGGACCTGGAAATGCGAATAATATTCATTGCGACACTTGCTGCCTCCGGCATCTCAGCTATTTCGGGGATTGGCGCGGCCCTCGCTGGGCTTGGGCTCTGGGCGCTCGTGCTGCAGCAGGTAACGTATCAGCTCTCAAATTGCCTTTCAATGTTTATACAAGTTAATTGGAGTCCCAGCTTTGTATTTAATCCAAGGAGAGCGAGAAAACTTCTGAGATTTGGATGGCGTCTCCTCGTGTCCGGACTTCTAGATCAGGGCTACAGCTCGCTGTCTGATCTCATTGTCGGAAAACAGTTCTCTCCAACGGCGCTCGGCCTCGTGTCTCAGGGGAAGAAATATCCCATGGCAATTGGCAGCATGCTCGACGGAGCTATACAGCCTGTGATGCTGTCTGCCGTTTCTCGCGTTCAGGATAACCGTGCCTACGTAAAGACCATGGTTCGACGCGCCCTGAAGACATCAACCTACTTGATTACGCCTTCAATGACATTGTTTGCTTGCTGTGCCCCCTCGTTTGTTCCGCTTTTGTTAGGTGAGCAGTGGGCTTCAAGCGTTCCGTATTTACAGATTTACTGTTTTGTATACGCGCTCCTTCCTATTCATACATCCAATCTCCAGGCTCTGAACGGAATGGGGCGCTCGGACTTGTTTCTTAAATTGGAGTTGATAAAAAAGTCCTATGGAATCGTGACTCTGTTGATTTGCGCGCTTGGTTTTAAGGACGTTAATCTCTTGGTTGCCAGCTATCTTGTTACCGGGGTAATAGGCACCTTCGTAAACGCGTGGCCTAACAAGCGAGTCATAGGCTACTCCTATCTGGAGCAGGTGCGAGACATCGCTCCGGCTTTCCTACTGTCTGCGGTGGCGTCGGCCCCCGCTCTGGCCGTTGGGTCTATTGGCCTTGGCGCCTGGGAGACTGTCCTTTTGCAAGCGCTCTCCTTTGTCGCGACCTATCTCGGACTATCCGCGCTCCTTCACCTGGAAGAGCTCTCCTACATTGTGTCTACCGCTCGGGAGCTGATTGGGGGCGCGCGGGCAAGGAGCTAGCGCACATCTACCTACGTGTTCTGGATCTTTGACAAGCGAATAGGGGGATGAACATGGCAGACCGCATTCTGGTTACTAGGTCTTCTATGCCAAGCATGGAAGAGTACTTCGAGGAGGTGGCTCCGCTCTGGGAGAGCCACTGGCTCACGAACATGGGCGCCGAGCACACCAAGCTCGAGGAGGGGCTGAGGTCCTATCTTGGGGTGGAGAACGTCGCGCTCTTTACCAACGGGCACTCGGCGCTCGAATGCATCCTCGAGGCGCTCGGCCTGCCTGCCGGAGGCGAGGTCATTACGACTCCGTTCACCTTCGCCTCGACCACGCACGCCATCGTTCGCAAGGGCCTCACGCCCGTCTTCGCTGACGTAAAGCCGGATGACTACACTATCGATCCGGAGTCGGTAAAGCGCCTGGTCACCCCGCGCACCTGCGCAATCGTCCCGGTGCACGTCTACGGCAACCTCTGTGACGTGGATTCTATCCAGCAGATCGCCGACAAGCACGGCCTTAGGGTCGTCTACGACGCGGCCCACGCCTTCGGGGTGCGCCGGAACGGCGTCTCCGCAGCCGCCTTCGGCGATGCTTCGATGTTCTCCTTCCACGCAACGAAGGTCTTCAACACCATCGAGGGCGGAGCGGTGTGCTTCCGCGACTCCTCTCTTTACCCCGCGCTTAACCAGTGGAAGAACTTTGGCATCACGGGGCCAGAGGACGTCGAGTACGTCGGCGGCAACGCCAAGATGAATGAGTTCTGTGCGGCGATGGGCGTGTGCAACCTACGTCACGTTGACGAGGAGATTGAGAAGCGGGCTCGAGTCGAGGAGCGCTACCGTGAGCGTCTCGGGGACGTCGACGGAATCGGCCTCGTCGAGCCGCAGCCGGGCGTCCGCGCCAACCACGCCTACATGCCCGTCATGTTCGGAGGCGCCTTTGGGGCCACCCGCGACGAGGTCTTCGACGCTCTTGACCGCGCGGGTGTTGGGGCACGCAAGTACTTCTACCCGCTCGTGTCCGACTACGCCTGCTACCGCAGCGTGTACTCGAGCGAGCGTACCCCGGTGGCGCGCGACGTCGCCTCGCGCGTGCTGACGCTGCCCATGTACGCCGACCTAGCGCTCGAGAACGTGGACAGGATCTGTGACGTTGTTATCGCTGCGGGGAAGGAGGCACGATGAGCCAGAAGACACTTTTGATTTTAGGTGGTGCTCGATACGCGCTGCCCGTCATCAGGGCCGCGCATGAGCTCGGTGCACGAGCCGTTACATGCGACTACCTTCCGAAGAACTACGCCCACCGCTTCTCTGACGCATATATCAACGCGAGCATTATCGACTGTGAGGCGGTCTTGGCTGCAGCAAAGGAATGCCATGCGGACGGCATAATGTCCTTCGCTGCTGACCCCGGCGTCGTCTCGGCTGCATACGCTGCGGAACGGCTGGGGTTGCCATTCCAGGGTTCCTATGAGGCAGTCTGCACGCTGCAGGACAAGGGGAGGTTTCGATCGTTCCTTCGTGATCATGGGTTTAACTGCCCATCTGCGATGGCTTTCCATTCGCGTGAGTCGGCCCTTGCTGTTGTAGATGAACTTCCTTACCCGGTAATCGTGAAGCCAACCGATTCGGCTGGCAGCAAGGGCTGTACGCGGGTAGACGGTCCGGAGGGCCTCGCGGCGGCGGTCGACTATGCGCTGGAGTTCTCGATTTCGGGAGGATGTATCGTCGAGCAGTTCCTGGAAAAGATGTACGACTCCTCCGACGCGGATGGGTTCAGCGTCGACGGGGGGATGGCGTGCGTCTCCTTTACGTCCCAGCTCTTCGACCCTGTGGTCCCAAACCCCTACACGCCGGCGGCGTACGAGATGCCAGCTTCTATGCCCGCTTGGGCCCAGACGGAGCTGCACGCCGAGCTTCAGCGTGCGTGCGAACTGCTGGGGCTCCGCACGGGAATCTATAACATTGAGACGCGCGTCGCCTCTGATGGTAGGGCTTACATCATGGAGATGACGCCCCGCGGCGGCGGGAACCGGCTTTCGGAGATGCTGAGGCTCGCATCCGGCGTAGACCTCATCAGCGCCTCGGTCCGAGCCGCCCTCGGAATGCCGGTCGAAGGCGTGAGGATGCCCGAGTACGACGGCTACTGGTACCAACTCATGCTCCATTCTGACTCGTCGGGGGAGTTCCGGGGTGTCGAGTACGCTCCCGGATTCCGCGAGTCGCACCTTGTGGAAGAGCAGCTTTGGGTGGAGCCGGGGGACCACATCGAGGCGTTTACTGCCGCCAACCACGCCTTCGGATCGGTGTTTCTGAGGTTTGAAACCGGGGAGGAACTAGATGAGTTTCATCGGGCGCCGGGCGAGTTCTTGAGAGTGAGGGTCAATCAGTGACTCATCAGGAGATTGGCGGTTATTTCGAGCTCGAAGACTATGGTGGTGGCCCATATCACGATGACGTGATAGCGCTTGACAGCGCCCGGAGCTGCCTTGCATACCTTATTGAGCTTCGGGAAATAAAACGCATTGCTCTCCCGGACTTTATATGTGATGCGGTAACGGAGGTATGTGAACGGGCTGGCGTTACCGTGCAGACCTATAAGGTGCGTGATGGCTTCCTTCCTGCCTATGATTTTTCCTTGGGGCAGGAAGAGTGGCTCTACCTTGTGGATTACTACGGTCGTCTTAGGGGGGAGGATATTGCTACAGCGGTTGACTTTGCTCATGGAAGAGTGGTTGTCGACGAAGTCCAGGGGTTCTTTCGCAAACCTTGGAATGTTGCAGATACGATATATACCTGCAGAAAGTATTTTGGTGTACCTGATGGCGCCTATCTTGCGACGTATGATGGAGCACGACTTGAGCGAACGCTCCCCGCTGGCCGTTCCGCAGGGCGAATGGCCCATCTGCTTGGAAGAAGCGAGGGGAGCGGGTCATCGTATTATGACGAGTACTTGGCAATTGAGACAGAAATTGGCGCAAGGGGGCCGGAGGTCATGTCTGAGGTGACAAGACGCCTCCTTTCGGGTATTGATTACGGATTTGTTAGGCGGCGCCGCGAGGAAAACTACGCTGTTCTCGATGACCTGCTTGGAGAGGTAAACCTTCTCGAATCCGTTTCGCCGGTCGGGCCATATATGTATCCGCTTCTCGTCAACGATGCGGGTGATATGAGGCGCAATCTGGCAGCAAGGGGTGTCTACATTCCGACCCTCTGGCCGAACGTTGTCAAGCAATGTTCCAGTTGTACTCTTGCTTATAGGTACGCTAAAAATATTTTGCCGCTACCTGTTGATCAGCGTTACGGCGAAACAGATATGGGGCGCGTGGCCGAAGAGGTTGTGAATCTTTTGAGGAAGGAAGGATATTAAATATGAGAAAAGTAATTATTTTTGGTGCCACTGGAAACGTTGGGTCGTATCTGACGAAGTACGCGAGCGAATTCTTTAATCGAGACGAATATGAGGTGATTGCGGTGGGGCGCCGCAGCGAGGCGAACGTATTTGCCTCGATGGGAGTTCCATACTACTCGGTCGACGTTGCCAAGCCCGAAGATTTTGAAAAGCTTCCGACCGATGACGTTTATGCGATTATGCTGCTTGCCGCGCAGATTCCTTCTTATATGGAAAACTACAATGGCGGGCTCTACCTCAGTTCTATCACTATGGGTGCATACAATGTGCTCGAATGGTGTCGCAAGGTGGGTGCCGACCGAGTGATTTACACGCAGACCGTATTCGATATCTCACTTGCGGCTACGCCTGGCAAGGTGCTTGCTCCCGATACGCCTCCGGCGTTCAGCTATACTGGCGACCACGCCATGTATGTCATTTCCAAAAACGCGGCTCTTGAGATTATGGAGCATTATTGGCAGGAGTATGGAATCAAAAAGTTTGTGTTTCGCCTGCCGACGATTTACAGCTATAGCCCCTATCACTATTACTTCCCGGGCGGAAAGAAGACCAAGCGCCCTGTGTACGTAATGATTGAGCGGGCGATGAAGGGGGAGCCTTTGGAGGTGTGGGGTGACCCGGAGTACTCAAAGGATATGGTTTACGTTGATGATTTTAGTCAAGAACTCTGCCTGGCGGTTCTTGCCGACAGGGACGGAGGTTTCTACAACATCGGCACCGGTATTCCCGTCTCGCTGCGGGAACAGGTGGAGACCATCGCTGACGTATTCGCTCCGGAGTCGGGGCGTTCGGAGGTCGTCTATCGTCCAGAGCTTTCCAGCGGTGGTGGGTTTCTCATGGATGTGAAGAACGCCAAAGAAGAGCTTGGATATGAGCCGAAATTTGGGTGTAGGGAGCTCTTTGAGGCCTACAAGGCGGAAATGGCAGTGAATAGGTTCGCCTCGCTGAGGCCAAAAGCCGAAGAGTAAGGTGAGTCCAGCGGCGAGACGTGCCGCCTTGTGCTGTGGCGATGTGAGGGGCACCCTCACCATTTTGGTGATCGCAAAGCCCCCTCGGGGTGTTGGTTCGGCTTGCATTGGGGCCGGCAAGGTTGTCATTGACTCCGAAGCTCCTGTCGAGTGAGCTCGCGCAGAGTGGCTTTTAGTGGATGGATGGCCGCCTTACCACTCTCCTCGATGGAGATGAAATTGCGGTTCTCCGGAAAGTCCCTGAACAACCTGATTGAGTGGTGCATAGCTGAGGTTGTGCCGAATGGCTCCGCCTCAAAGTTCGGTCCTCGGGCATATATTCCGATGTGAGTTTGGCAAACGTTTTCTGCAAATCCCGAACAGGGCGAACGCTTCCCGAACAAACGAACGTTCAACGACTGAACGAACCCTTCCCGAACAACGCGAACGTTCGGCGAACAGAATGAACTAACCCGAACGTCCGTCGTTCGTCTCCAGCGTTCGAGGTTCTTCTCGGTACTTACTCCATGCTGATGTGGGGCACTCCCGCCCCCGTCTATAATTTCATTAGTCTAGTCCTAACAGGGAGGCTTTCCATGAAGGGCATCATCCTCGCCGGCGGCTCCGGTACCCGGCTCTACCCGCTCACCCTCGTGACGAGCAAGCAGCTGCTGCCGGTCTATGACAAGCCGATGGTCTACTATCCGCTCTCCGTCCTCATGATGGCGGGCATCCGCGACGTCCTGATCATCTCCACCCCCACGGATCTGCCCAACTTTGAGCGACTGCTCGGCGACGGCTCGCAGTTTGGCATCAGCCTCTCCTATGCGGAGCAGCCCTCGCCCGACGGCCTCGCGCAGGCCTTCATCATCGGCGAGGAGTTCATCGCCGGCGAGCCCTGCGCGCTCGTCCTGGGCGACAACATCTTCTACGGCAACGGGCTCTCCCGCCACCTGCGCCGCGCCGTCGAGCGCGCCGAGGCCGAGGGCGGCGCCACGGTCTTCGGCTACCACGTGGACGACCCGGAGCGCTTTGGCGTCGTGGAGTTTGACGCCGAGGGCCGCGCGCTCTCCATCGAGGAGAAGCCCGAGCACCCCAAGAGCTCCTACGCCGTGACCGGCCTCTACTTCTACGACTCCCGCGTCTGCGAGCTGGCCAAGAAGGTCAAGCCGTCCGCGCGCGGCGAGCTGGAGATCACCACGCTCAACCAGATGTACCTGGAGGACGGCTCGCTCAACGTGGTCACGCTCGGCCGCGGCTACGCGTGGCTGGACACCGGCACGATGGAGAGCCTCTACGAGGCGAGCGAGTTCGTCCGCGCCGTCGAGCGCGCGCAGGACACGCCGGTCGCGGTGCTCGAGGAGATCGCCTACGAGAACGGCTGGGTCGGCGCGGACGCCCTCCTCGCCGCCGCGGACGCCTACGGCAAGAGCGTCTACGGCGCCCACCTGCGCCGCGTTGCCGAGGGCAAAATCGTTCACCAGAAGCGGGAGTGGTAGGGCTTCACACGCAAGGCTTTGGATGGGCATGGGGCGGCGCGCAAGGGCGTTCTGCCCCATCTGCTATACCCTGCTATACTTCACTATACTTTGCTATATTCTGATGGCGGGGGTCTAGGGATGCAGAATCCGTTCAAGCCTACGGCGGGGAAGAACCCGCCCGTTCTTATCGGCAGGGATGTGGTGATTGCCGAGTTTGTCGAGGGCATCGAAAACGGCCCAGGTGCTCCGGGTAGGCTCATGCGCATCGCCGGGATGCGAGGCATGGGCAAGACAGTGATGCTCAACGAGATTGGCCGTCGTGCGCGCGAGATGGGATGGGCCGTTATCGAAGAAACGGCAAGTCCCGGGTTTTGTGACAGGATTCTCGCATCTGCCACGCCGGGCGCGCGCGTCAGAAGCGTGGTTGCAGGGCCTGCTGTGCTGGGTGTCTCTCTTGGCAGTGTGGAGATGGAGCGGGTCGCCCTGTCTCTGAGAGACGCCCTTACGGCTTTGGCCTCGAAGAGAGGAGGTGGGCTTCTCGTCACCCTAGACGAGGTCCAGGACGCCTCTCTCGAGGAGATGCGCGCCCTTGCCGTTGCGATTCAGCACGTAATCAGGGACGACGGCAACATCGCGTTTGTGTTCGCCGGCCTCCCGTCAATGATTGACAGCGTGGTCAACGGCAAGACCCTCACGTTTCTCAGGCGTGCAGTTCCCATGGACTTGGGTCCTGTGAGCGTGTCGGAAGCGGCCATCTCGATGAAAAGAACCATGGTGGGCTCCGGCCTCGAGTTGTCCGACGGGCTCGCGAGAGTCCTTGCCGACGCCACTCAGGGCTATCCCTTTATGATTCAGCTCGTCGGCTACCATGTCTGGCAGCTTGCCCACCGGGCCGAGGCGAGGATGATTGACGAGGATGCGGCGCACGACGGTATTGCGCTTGCCCGGGATCGCTTTGATCGGACGGTCATCGAACCGGCCCTGCAGCGCCTCTCTGGTGCGCTCATTGAGTATCTGCTTGCCATGGCCAAGGACGAGGGGGCGCCAAGCGAGAGCGGTGAAGTTGCAAGGCGTATGGGGAAGACACTACAGCAGGTGAGTTCCTATCGAGCTCGCCTCATTCGAGAGGACGTAATCGAGGCCAGCTCATGGGGAAGGGTGTCGTTCGCAATCCCCTACATGGCGGACTACCTCAACGCGCACCGCTCGGAGCTAAATGTGGAGGCGGACACTCGGCGCATCTGAGCGTCTTGCGAACTGCCTGTCGCCGGTATACTGCTAACAGAAATATGGACAGAAGAAAGGGCGCGCACATGGATTTTGAGAAGGACCTGCGGGCCAGCGAGACCGGCATCCCCGGGCTCGTCGTTCTTGACCTGCCCGTGCACGGCGATGCTCGCGGCTGGTTCAAGGAGAACTGGCAGCGCGCCAAGATGGTCGCCGCCGGGCTGCCCGCCGACTTCCGTCCCGTGCAGAACAATGTCTCCTTCAACGCGGAGCGCGGCGTCACGCGCGGCATCCACGCCGAGCCCTGGAACAAGTTCATCTCGGTTGCGGCCGGTTCGGTCTTTGGCGCCTGGGTGGACCTGCGCCCCGGCGAGACCTTTGGTCGCGTCTTCACCTGCACGCTCGATCCGTCGCGCGCAATCTACGTGCCGCGCGGCGTTGGCAACTCCTTCCAGGCGCTCGAGGACGGCACCGCCTACACCTACCTCGTGGACGCGCACTGGTCCGCGGAGCTCAAGAAGACCTACACCTTCGTGAACCTCGCCGATCCCGAGCTGGGCATCGAGTGGCCCATCCCGCTCTCCGAGTGCACCCTCTCGGAGGCCGACAAGAACCACCCACTGCTCGCCGACGCCCTTCCCATGGCGCCCGAGCGCACGCTCGTCACGGGCTGCAACGGCCAGCTCGGCCGCGCCGTGCGGGCGCTTGCCGAGAAGCGCGGTCTTCTCGCCAGCTTTGACTTCTGCGACATCGACGAGTTCGACTTCTCCGACCCTGCCCAGTACGACCGCTACGACTGGTCGCTCTACGGCACGGTGATCAACTGCGGCGCGTACACCGCCGTGGACCGCGCGGAGACCGCCGAGGGCCGCGTCGCCTGCTGGCGCGCCAACGCCACGGGCCCGGCGCTGCTCGCCCGCACCTGCGCGGAGCACGGCATCACGCTCGTACATGTGAGCTCGGACTACGTCTTTGACGGTGCAGCCGAGAACCACGGTGAGGACGAGGACCTCTCGCCGCTGGGCGTCTACGGGCAGAGCAAGGCCGCCGGTGACCTGGCCGTGGCGGGATGTCCTGCGCACTACGTGGTACGCTCGAGCTGGGTCATCGGCGACGGGAGGAACTTCGTCCGCACGATGGCGGGCCTCGCGCGCCGCTGCGCCGATCCCGCGGACGAGCTCGAGCGCGTGACCGTGGTGGACGACCAGCTGGGACGGCTCACCTTCACCGACCAGATGGCCGAGGGCATCCTCGCCCTTCTCGACGCCCGCGCCCCGTACGGCACCTACAACCTCACCGGCTCCGGCCGCGTGGCCTCCTGGGCCGAGATCGCCCGCGAGGTCTTTGACCTCACGTGCGGCAACGGCGCCGCCGTCACGCCCGTGACCACCGCCGAGTACTATGCGAGCGCCGCCGGCCCGGTGTCGCCGCGTCCTGTCCACTCCGACCTCGACCTCTCCAAGATTCGCGCGACGGGCTTCTCGCCCCGCGACTGGGAGGACGAGCTCCGTGAGTATCTTTCCGACCTTGAGGAGGCATAGCATGTCCGATACCTTCGAGCCGAAGAACATCATCGTCACCGGCGGCTGCGGCTTCATCGGCTCCAACTTCGTGCACCACGTGGTCAACAACCACCCCGGCACGCACGTGACCGTGCTCGACAAGCTCACCTACGCCGGCAACCCCGAGAACATCGCCGGCCTGCCCGCCGACCGCGTGGAGCTCGTCGTCGGCGACATCTGCGACGCCGAGCTCCTGGACCGCATCGTCCCCGGCCACGACGCGATCGTCCACTACGCGGCGGAGTCTCACAACGACAACTCGATCGCCGACCCCGAGCCCTTCGTGCAGACCAACGTCGTGGGCACCTACCGCCTGCTCGAGGCCTGCCGCAAGTACGACGTGCGCTACCACCACGTCTCCACCGACGAGGTCTACGGCGACCTGGCGCTCGACGACCCGGCGCGCTTCACCGAGGACACGCCGTACCACCCGAGCTCCCCGTACTCGAGCACCAAGGCCAGCTCCGACATGCTCGTTCGCGCGTGGACCCGCACCTACGGGCTGCGCACCACGATCTCCAACTGCTCCAACAACTACGGCCCCTACCAGCACGTGGAGAAGTTCATCCCGCGCCAGATCACCAACATCCTCTGCGGCATCCGCCCCAAGCTCTACGGCGACGGCAAGAACGTCCGCGACTGGATCCACACCGAGGACCACAGCTCCGCGGTGTGGGAGATCCTCACCAAGGGCCGCTACGGCGAGACCTACCTCATTGGCGCCGACGGCGAGAAGGACAACATCACCGTCCTGCGCGAGATCCTGCGCGCGATGGGCCAGCCCGAGGACGCCTTCGACTGGGTCCGCGACCGCCCCGGCCACGACCGCCGCTACGCGATCGACTCCACCAAGCTCCGCCGCGAGCTCGGCTGGCAGCCGCGCCACACCGACTTTGCGAGCGGCCTCGAGGCCACGATCGCGTGGTACCGCGACAACGAGGCCTGGTGGCGCCCCGCGAAGGAGGCCACCGAGGCCAAGTACGCCGCGCAGGGGCAGTAGCGTCCCGTCAGACGCCGCCCGCCACCGGGCGCGAACCTCATCAAGGCCGGCCCCGCCCTCCCCTTGGGGGGCGGGGCCGTATCATGTCGCGCGCTGGTCGGAACGCGCGCCGGGCGCCCGATTGCCCGGCGCGCGATATTAATTTAGCGAGCAACGCGCTCTCAGGTAGCTGAATGGCCGGCTCCGGGACTTGCTGCACATTTTGTAGCAAAGCTCCGGAAGAACCTCGTGTTGCATCGCAGGAGGACTCCCGGCACACTTGAGTCATGCTGCAAGGGATGTCCGTTCTACCATGGGCGCGTTTGACAGGTGGAACAGCGGACCCGGCGAAAGAGCATAATGCGCCGGTCCCACGGTCTCCCTCCGCAGCTCATAGAAATTTGAAAATTGATATAGTATACGAGCGGCGGGAGGCAGCGATGAGCTTTACGGATCAGTACTTTGATGCGGTGCATGACGTCATTGCGGACATACGCTCCCAGGAGGGCGAGCCCATCGCCGCGGCCGCCGACCTCCTTGCCGCGACGCTCCGGCGTGACGGCCTGCTCTACGTCTTTGGCTGCGGTCACTCGCACCTCGTCGAGGAGGAGCTCTTCTATCGCGCGGGTGGCCTCGCGCCGGTCTGCCCCATGTTCGACACCGCAACGATGCTCCACGAGGGCGCGGCCAAGAGCAGCCTGATCGAGCGCCAAAGCGGCTATGCCTCGCTCGTGGCGGACCGCTACCCCCTGGGCGAGAAGGACTGCCTGCTCGTGGCCTCGACGAGCGGCATCAACCCATTTGCCATCGAGATGGCGCAGATCGCCCGCGCGCGGGGCGCCGCCGTGATAGGCATCTCGTCCTTCGCGTACCGCGCCAAGCCGAGCCGTCATCCCGAGGGACTCCACCTGCCGGACGTCTGCGACGTCTGCATCGACAACCACGTCCAGGTGGGCGACGCCAGCGTTCCGGTCCGCACCGACGGCACGAAGGCGGGCCCCACCTCGAGCATCGCCACGCTGCTCATCGCCAACCTCGTCGTGCTCGCCGCCTGCGAGCGGCTGCGCGCCGCCGGGCAGGAGCCCGAGGTGTTCCTGAGCGGCAACTGCGAAGGCTCGGGCGAGCACAACGCCGAGCTCGTGAGGCGCTTCTCGGCCCGCGTGAGAAGCCTGTAGGGGAGTCGTGAACAGCCGGTCGGCACATATCGTGAGCGTCCTGCTCAAGGAGGGCGAGGCCTCGCTCGAGCGCCTGTCGAGGGTCCTCGGCATCAGCGCGCGGCTCGTGCGCTACGAGCTCGACGGCCTGGAGCTCTTCTGCCGCGCGCATGGCCTCGAGCCGCCCGAGCGCGGCAAGTCCGCCGTGCGCCTTGCGAGCCGCGAGCAGGCGGTCCTTGTCGCCCGCGCCATCGACGCCCTGGATCCCGTGGACCTGGCGCTCACGCCCATCGAGCGCCGCGACGTCGAGTTCATGATGCTCCTCTCCGTGGGCAGCGCGCACACCACGAGCCAGGAGATGGCGAACGAGCTCGGTGTGAGCCGCAGCATCGTGGACCGCGACGTCTCGCTGCTCAGAAGCGAGCTTGCCGCCTCCGGCATCGAGCTCGAGTCGCTCTCCAGCAAGGGGCGCCGCCTCTCCGGCAGCGAGTTTGCCGTTCGCCGACACGCCGTCCAGGTCATCGAGCGCAACCTCGACTTTGCGTGCGTCCACGACGCGGACGCGTTCATGTGGAGCGCGGTGGCGCGCTGGCTCAAGAAGTGGGGCGTCATCGACTCCGCCCGCAGGCTGCTCGGCATCGTGATGGGGCTCGAGTCGGGCGACTTTGGCCACTGGCTGGCGTTCGACTCGCTCCGCATGATCGTCTACACGCTCGCCGTGATGCGCCTGCGCGCCTCCGCCCCTCCCGTCGAGTCCTCGCAAATCCCCGACCTCGCCTCGGTCGTCTCGTCGCGCGAGTACGTCTACGCGGTGCAGATCGCCGAGGAGATGGCGCGCGCGGGCGCGGACCGCCTGCCGCCCGGGGAGATCGGCTACCTCGCCACCATCCTGCTGGGCGCGCGCTTTGTGACGCCGGAGCCCTACCTGCGCGAGGACTGGATCGACGTGCAGATGATGATCGACCGCGTTGTCCGTGCGATGGAGGAGCGGCTGGGCGAGGACTTCTCCGCGGACCAGGAGCTCATCGGGGCGCTGCAGAACCACCTCGGCCCGATGGTGTTCCGGCTGCGCCACGGCATCGTCACGCTCTCGCCCGACGTCGGCGAGGCACGCGCCGCCCACCCGGACTGCTTTGTGGCGTTGGAGGAGATCGTCTCCCGCGAGGCCGCCTCCGACGGCCTGCTCGGCGAGGTGTCCGAGGGGGACGTGGCCTATCTGGCCCTCTACTTCTGCGCCTCCATCGAGCGCATGGCGAGAAGGGCGGCGCCGGGCCGCACCGACGACGAGCTGCTCGAGAAAGTCATGGCCGCCATCCAGCGCCACTGCACGATCCTCGACCCGGAGGGGCTGCTCGGCGACATCGAGCGCGCCTTCTCCGCGCACGGCCTGGTCGTCCGCGCGGACCGAATCCAGCCCTCGCTTCTTGACCTGCTGCGCGCGGACAAGATCGTCTGCCACGCGCCCGCCGAGGACCGGGAGGCCGCCGTGCGAGCGGCATGCGCTCCGATGGTGGCGGCCTCCGACGTCGAGGGGGCCTTCGTGAACGTCGCCCTTGCGGACATGTGCCGCAGCGGGACCGCCTTTGTGTTCATGCCGGGCGTGGCGCTCGTTCACGGAAAGGCCGGCCAGCACGTGAATCGTCTCGCCATGACGCTCGTCACGCTCGAGGACGGCGTTGCGTTCGGCCATGCCGGCTATGACCCGGTGCGCGTGGTGATCTGCCTCGCGGCAGCCGACAACTGGTCGCACATCCGCGCGCTGCGAGACCTGCTCGAGCTTTTTGACCGAGTTGACGCGCAGGACCTGTGCGCGGCGACAAGCGCTCTGGAGATCAGGGAAATCGTGGGAGGTGCATGAGAGGCATGTCGATCGGGAGCTACATCGACGCGGGCGCCATCGCCCTCGGGCGGGACGCCAAAACGTGGGAGGAGGCGGTGCGCCTCGCGGGGGACCTGCTCGTGCGCGGGGGCGTCTGCGCGCCCTCGTACGTCCAGGACATGGTGGACACGGTGCGCGAGCTGGGACCTTACATCGTGGTGACGCCCGGCGTGGCGCTCGCGCACGCGCGGCCCAAGGGGAGCGTCGCCAGAAACGGAATCGCCATCGCCACCTTCCCCGACGGCGTGGCCTTTGGCAACGCGGACAACGACCCCGTGCACGTCGTCTTTGCCATCGCGGCGGTCACCGACGAGGAGCACCTCACGCTCTTTCAGGAGGTGGCGTCGTTTCTGGGGGTCGAGGGCAACATCGCGCTTCTCGCCAACGCGAGGCGCGTCGAGGACCTGCCGGCAGAGCTGAGAGAGGAGTGTGTGGACCATGCGGTTGCTTGACGTGGTGAAGGGAGGGCTCATCGTCTCCTGCTACGCGGGGGAGGACATCAACGAGCTGATGGCCGAACCCGTGGCGATGGCGTGCGTGGCGCGCAGCGTCATGGCGGGCGGCGCCGCCGCCGTGCGGACAAACCTGGCAAACGTCCCCGCGGTGAAGGAGGCCGTGGGCGCGGAGGTGCCGGTCATCGGCATCCAGAAGATCCACGGGACGCCGGGCGACCCCGCCGACTTCAGGATCACGCCGACGATGGCAGAGGTGGACGCGCTCGTCGCGGCCGGGGCGGACGCCATCGCGGTGGACGGCACGCGCCGCCCGCGCTACGACGACCTCACGCTGGCGGAGTTTCTTGCCGCCATCAAGCGGGCGTACCCGGAGCTGCCCGTGGTGGCGGACATCTCGACCGTTGAGGAGGGCGTAGCGGCCTGGAAGGCCGGGGCGAACCTGGTGGGCACCACGCTCTCGGGCTACACCCCCTACTCCAAGAACCCCATCGCCTTTGGCACGCTGCCGAGCCCGGACCCCGACTACGAGATCATCTCCGAGCTGCGTGCCGCGGGCGTGGAGCACGTGGTCGCGGAGGGGCGCATCACCGACGGCCGCAAGATGCGCCGCGCGCTCGACGCGGGCGCGGACTGCGTGGTCATCGGGACCTCGATCACCGAGCCAAGAAAGATCGTCAAGAGCATCCTGTTGGACGCGAGCGAGGGAGGGGAGCGGTGATGCGTGCCTGGCAGCGTTACTTTGAGACCATGAACGGGGTCGTCCAGAGGGCCTATGACACCCAGGGGGACAACATCATGCGCGCGGCCCAGATGCTGGCCGACGCCACGGAGAAGGGCGGCATCATCCACCTCTTTGGGTCCGGGCACTCCAGCCTGGTGACGGAGGACTGCTTCTGGCGCTCCGCGACGCTGGCCAACGTCCACGCCATCTTTGAGTCCGCCGTGGCCGGCATCAACGAGATCACCAAGACCAGCCTGCTCGAGAAGGTCGAGGGCATCGGCCAGGTCATCGTCTCCTACAACGAGGTCCGGCCGCCCGACGTGATGATGTGCTTCTCCAACTCGGGCAACAACGCCGCAACCGTGGACGTGGCGCTCGCGGCGCAGGCGGCCGGCGTGCCGGTGATTGCCTTCACCAACGTGGAGTACGCGGACAAGCTGACCACCCAGCACTCGAGCGGCAAGAAGCTCAAGGACATCGCGGACCTCGTGATCGACAACTGCTCGCTCATCGGCGATGCGGCCATCGAGCTGGAGGGCCTTGAGGTCAGGGTGGGCGCCACGTCCACCATTCCGGTGGTCTATCTGCTCGCCGGGCTTCTCGCCCAGACGTGCGAGCTGCTGCTGGAGCGCGGCGTCACGCCCGACGTCTACTACAACGGCCACCTGGAGTACGAGCGCACCGACGTGCGGGAGCACAACCAGGCGCTCGTCGAGAAGTACCGCCGTCGCATGAGGAATCTCTAGGAGAGGGGGCCATGATGCAGGAACTCAAGGTGCTGACGGTCTGTGGCGCCGGCGTGGGGACGTCCACCCTGCTCAGGATGAACATCGCCGACGCCTTCAAGTCCTACGACCTGCCGTTTGCGGTCAAGGTCGAGAACACGAGCCTGTCGCGGGCCAAGGGCACGCGCTGCGACCTCGTGGTCACGTTCGAGAGCTTTGCCGAGGACGCGCGCAAGTTCTGCCCGCACGTGGTCGTGGTCAAGAACCTGATGGACAAGCAGGAGCTGCGCGAGAAGGTCGGCGCGTTCCTGACGGAGACCGGACTCATCTAAGAAGGGGTGAGAGCCATGGAAGCCATCCAGCCAGTCGTCGACTTCATCGTAACGTACATCTTCAACCAGCCGTTCATCCTGCTCGGCCTTATCGCCCTGCTCGGCCTGGTGCTGCAGCGCAAGCCGTTCCAGGACGTGGTCACCGGCACGCTCAAGACGGGCATCGGCTACCTGATCCTGTCGCAGGGCACCTCGATTCTCTCGGGCATCGTCATGCCCATCTCGGACATCCTGAACAAGATCTTCAACATCGAGGCCACCGCGCCCGGCATGGGCACCGACCCGTTTGCGGCCGAGTGGGCCTCCACGATCGCGCTGATCATGGTCGTGGGCTTTGTGGTCAACCTGATCCTCGCGCGCTTCACGCCGTTCAAGTACGTTTACCTGACGGTTCACCAGACCTACTACATCACCTTTGTGTACCTCGCGCTGGCCGTCGAGGTCATCGCCAACCCGTCCATCCCGATGTTCATCATCGTGGGCGGCATCATGCTCGGCGTCTACTGCACGCTCTCGCCCGCGCTCGTGCAGCCCTTCATGCGCAAGGTGACGGGCACCGACGAGCTGGCCTACGGCCACACCACCTCGTTCGGCGCCATCGCCGGCGCGCTGGTGGGCAAGCTCTTCAAGTCGCACGAGAAGGAGACCTCCGAGGACCTGCACATCCCGGCCAAGCTCTCGTTCCTGAAGGACATCACCGTCTCCACCGCCATCGTCATGACGCTCCTGTACGTGGTGGGCGTCACGCTGGCCGGTCCCGCCTGGGTCGAGGAGAACATGAGCGCCGGCACCGCCGCCTACCTCTACGCCATCACGCAGGGCGTGCAGTTTGGCGTGGGCATCACCATCGTGCTCACCGGCGTCTCCATGATGGTCGCCGAGATCACCGAGGCCTTCAAGGGCATCTCCGAGAAGCTCGTCCCCAACGCGGTTCCCGCCCTCGACTGCCCGATCGTCTTCAACTTTGCCCCCACGGCCGTCATGATTGGCTTCCTGAGCTGCCTGGGCACCGTCATCCTGTGCGTGGTCATCTTTGGCGCCGCCGGGTTCTACTCGCTCACCCCGCCGGTCATCACCTGCTTCTTTGGCGGCGGCCCCGCGGGCGTCTTTGGCAACTCCACGGGCGGCTGGCGCGGCGCCATCCTCGCCGGCGTGGTCGCGGGCCTGCTCCTGAGCTTTGGCCAGGCCCTCACCGTCGGCTGCCTGCCCACCACGATCGCCGACTTTGCCCGCTGGTCCAACGACTTTGACTACTCCGTGTTCACCTGGCCGGTCCAGCAGATCTTCAAGCTCTTTGGCTAACGCTCCGGGCGGGGCGCGCAGGACGCGTCCCGCCACGTTTGGAGGCGTCCCCCACGCGCGGTCCGCTCCCCTCACGGGAGGCGGGCCGCGTTTTTGGTGGGGCGCCGCGCCGCGGCCCTTTTCGGCCGCGGCGCCGTGTCATAATCGGGCGAGCGGATTTTAAGGATTGTGGGAGGTCATTGTGACGGAGACGACTCGGCAGGTCGCACGCGTGGGCGTTCTGGGCAGCGGCGCGTGGGGCCTCGCGCTCGCGCGGCTCTTCTCGCGCGAGGGGCACGACGTGGTCGTGTGGTCGGAGTCCGAGCAGGTCGTGGAGCGGCTGCGCGCCACGCGCACCATCCCGCTGCCGGGCGACCCCGAGCTTCCCGCGGAGGTCGCGCTCACCACGAGCGTCGAGGAGGCGTGCGCCCAGAGGGACGTGATCGTGTTCGTGACGTCGTCGCGCTTCGTGCACGGGATGGCCGAGCAGGTGGCACCGTTCCTGCGCCCGGACGCCGTGCTCGTGTGCGCCACCAAGGGCCTCGAGGAGGGGACGCTCGACACCATGACCGAGGTCATCGCCGGTGCGGTGGCCCGCGTGCGGCCGGACGTGGAACCCGTGACCGTGGCGCTCTCCGGCCCCAGCCACGCCGAGGAGGTCGCCTTTGACATGCCGACCTGCATCGTGGCGGCCAGTCACGACGCGGCTGCCGCGCGCCGCGTGCAGGAGCTCTTCTCGGGTGAGGTGCTGCGCGTCTACACCAGCGCCGACGTGCACGGCGTGGAGCTCTGCGGCGCCATCAAGAACGTGATCGCCCTCGCGTGCGGCATCGCTCGCGGCCTGGGCTTTGGCGACAACTCATCCGCCGCGCTCATCACGCGCGGCCTGGCGGAGATCCGCCGGCTGGGCACGGCGCTCGGCTGCGACCAGGAGACGTTCTTCGGGTTGGCCTGCACCGGCGACCTGGTGGTCACGGCCGGCAGCCTCCACAGCCGCAACCTGCGCTGCGGCAAGCTGATTGGCTCCGGCGTGCCCGTTGACGAGGCTCGCGCCCAGGTGGGCGCCGTCGTGGAGGGGCTGAACGCGCTGCCCGCGGTGCTGGAGCTCTCCCGTCACTGTGGCGTGGAGATGCCCATCTGCGAGACGGTGGGTCGCGTGGTGTCCGGCGAGATCGCCCCCGCCGACGCGACCTCGCTCCTCATGACCCGCGCCCTCAAGCCCGAGTGCTAAAGACTAAAACGGGACGGGTTCAAACGAGCCGCTCGTTGGGGACAGGTCTCGGCAAGTACTACAGTAGGCGCGTGGGGCGACCCCGGAGGGTGATATGGCACGGCAGCTGGGAACAATAGACACGATCTGCGCATGCTACGACCAGCTGCCCGACATGGAGCGGCGCGTCGCCGACTTCATCCTTCAGAACCGCGCGGACGTCCCGCACCTCTCCGTGCGCGACATCGCCAAGGACAGCCAGACCTCCGGCGCCACGGTCTCGCGCTTTGTGCGCCATGCGGGCTTTGACAGCTTTGCGAGCATGCGCCTGGCCATCGCGAGCGAGCAGGCGGCCGGCGACGACTCGGTCGCCGAGGCGGCCACGGAGATATCCCCCCGCAACATCGCCGGCTCGCTCGAGTACATCCTCGAGACCAAGGTGCAGGAGCTTCGCAGCACGGTCTCACAGATCAGCGCCGACGCGCTGGAGCGGGCCCTCGACCTCATCCGCGCCTGCGACACGCTCTGCTTTGCGGCTGTGGGCAACTCCATCCCCGTCTGCGCCAACCTCGCCTTCAAGCTGGGTCAGATCGGCCGCCGGGCCGTCTGCCCCACCACCACGGAGTCCATGATTCTCGCCTCGCTCTCCCTGCGCCGGACCGACGTCCTGTTCGTGGTCTCCGCGTCGGGCTACTCGCGCCGCCTCGAGACCATCATCGACAACGCCGAGGACTCCGACACGCCGATCGTCTTTGTCACCTCGAACCCCTCGTCGTCGCTTGCCGCCCGCGCGGACGTGGTGCTCCCCGTGGTCTCGCGCGACCAGCTGCTCGCCGGCGGACAGTTCTCGTCGCACGTGTCCCCGGACTTTCTCGTGGAGGCGCTGTTCCTCCTTCTGTACGCGAGCGCCGACGACGCGCGCGAGCACGCGCGCATGGAGCGCAAGAGCCTCGGCAGGGACAAGGAGTCCACCCCCACGCTCAACTAGCGCTCACCGCTCGTTTTCGTCCGCTCACCCGGCCCGAGCATGGTGTGGTTCGTTGTTTCAGAAAAATGGTTACTATGAAATCACGTTCCATTACGGCGACGGTGCCGCTGTCACGACAAAGAGGGAGAACGCATGAAGTGGGGAATCATGGGCCTGGGCCATATCGCGCACGAGTTCGCGGACGCGCTCGTGACTCGGCAGGGCATCTTCGCCGTTGCCTCGCGCAGCCCTGAGAAGGCGCGCGCGTTCCAGGAGCGCTACGGCGCCGAGCGCGCTTACGGCAGCTACGAGGAGCTGCTGGCCGACAAGGACGTGGAGGCCGTCTACGTGGCTACCGTCAACGCCCGACACCTCGCCGACATCCGCGCCTGCCTCGAGGCCGGCAAGCACGTCCTCTGCGAGAAGGCCATCTGGGGCAACGCCGCCGAGCTCACCGAGATGGCCGAGCTCGCCCGCGAGCGCGGCCTCGTGCTCGCCGAGGCCATGACGATCTACCACATGCCCATCTTCAAGAAGATCGCCCAGATGATCGACGACGGCGAGCTCGGCCGCATCAAGATGGTCAAGGCCGACCTCGGCAGCCTCAAGGAGGACGACCCCACCAACCGCTTCTTCAACCCGGAGCTCGGCGGCGGCGCGATGCTCGACATCGGCACCTACGCCCTCTCGTTCCTCCGCTACTTCCTGCGGGGCAGCTTCGCGGAGGTCAGCTGCGTCACCCAGGCCTACCCCACGGGGGTCGATGAGATGTGGGCCATCGGCGTCCGCACGGACGAGGACCAGCTGGGGTGCGCCAACCTGACGTTCAGGGCCAAGCTGCCCAAGCGCGCGATCGTGGCGGGCGACAAGGCCTATGTGACTGTCGATAACTACGTTCGCGCCGAGGCCGCGACCCTCGTCTTCCCTGATGGCACCTCGCGTCAGATCGAGTGCGGGAAGACCGCCGACGCGCTCTCCTATGAGATCGAGGACTTCGAGCGCGCGGTCGAGAAGGGCGAGCTCTCGGCCACCTACCTTGATCAGACGCTCGACGTGGTTCGGACCATGGACGCGCTTCTCGCCGACCACGGCTACACCCGCTGATTCACGGGTCGGGACGACCCGACTCGCACAGAACTGCTGATCTGGGCCCGTGGGGGACGCCCCGCGGGCAGTGGGACGGCCTGTCTCGAGGGGCCGGGATCTGTCGAACTTGAAACCAAGAGAGGGGAGCACCATGCGTATCGTGGCAGTGACGACCTGTCCCACCGGCGTCGCGCACACCTACATGGCCGCCGAGGCCATAAAGGAGGCGGCGGAGCAAAAGGGGCACGAGATTCGCGTTGAGACCCAGGGGGCCCTGGGTTCCGAGGACACGCTGACGGCGGCCGAGATTGCCGACGCCGACCTCGTTCTGATCGCCGCCGGCAAGGGCGTGAGCAAGGATCGCTTCGTGGGCAAGCGACTCTACGAGGCCGACGTCTCGCGCGCCATGAAGGACGCCGACAAGCTCATCGACGATGCGATTGAGAAGGCCAGGGTCTGGGGAGAGGACAAGCGCGTCTCGGCCGCGCCGGCGCGTTCCGAGGCTCCCGCTCAGGAGGCCGAGAGCCTGGTCTCGCAGATCTACCGCCACCTCATGACGGGCGTGAGCTTCATGATCCCGGTCGTGGTGGCCGGCGGCATCCTGCTCGCCATCAGCTTCATCTGGGGCCTCGACTCCGCCACCGTGGGCGACCCCTCCTACAACCCCGTTGCGGCCGCGCTCAACTGGATCGGCGGCGGCGACGGCGCGCTGGGCCTCATGGTCCCGGTCATCGGCGCCGGCATCGCGTTCTCGATCGCCGACCGCGCCGGCATCACCGCGGGACTCATGTGCGGCTGGATCGCCAAGGACATCGGCGCCGGCTTCCTGGGCGGCATGATCGGCGGCTTCCTCGCCGGCTACGTCACCGTCCTTCTCGTTCGCTACATCAAGGTCCCCAAGAGCATCGAGTCGATCAAGGCCGTGCTGCTGGTGCCGGTGCTCTCCGTGGGCATCTCCGGGCTCATCATGTGGTTCGTCATCGGCACGCCCATCACGATGCTGCTCGGCGCGCTCGAGGGCTGGCTCTCCGGCCTCAACACCGAGAACAAGATCCTGCTCGGCGTCATCACCGGCTGCATGATGGCCTTTGACATGGGCGGCCCGCTCAACAAGTCCATCTTTGCCTTCTCGATGATCGCTTTCGAGGCCGGCAACTACGTGCCGTTCGCCGCGGTCATGGCCGGCGGCGTGACGCCCCCGCTGGCGCTCGCGCTCTCCACGATCATCTTCCGCAACAAGTACACCGCCGAGGAGCGCGAGGCCGGCAAGGCCGCCTGGATTCTGGGCGCCTCCAACATCACCGAGGGCGCCATCCCGTTTGCGGTGGGCGACCCGCTGCGCGTCATCCCCTGCATCATGGCCGGCAGCGCCGTCTCCTCGACCCTCTCGCTGATGTTCGACTGCGCCTGCCGCGTGCCGCACGGCGGCCTGTGGGCCACGCTCATCCCCAACGTCTTTGACAACCCGATTCAGTGGGTGCTCGCCATCGCCTGCGGCACCGTGGTCGGCGCGGTCCTGCTCGGCGTCGTGAAGAAGAGCAAGGCTCCGGTCGAGAAGGCGGAGGCGTAGCGATGCTCCTGAACATGAGCCAGATGCTCGCGGTTGCCAAGGAGCATCACTTTGCAGTGGGAGCGTTCAACGTCACGGAGTCCAACCTCTTTCGCACGGTCGTTGAGGCGGCCGAGGAGAACGACTCCCCGGCGATCGTCGAGATCCACCCCGATGAGCTGGCGTACTGCAAGGACGACTTCCTGCGCTATGTGATTGCGCGCGTGTCCAACAGCTCGGTGCCCTTTGTCGTGCACCTCGATCACGGCGACTCCGTCCAAAGCGTCATGCGGGCGGTCCGCGCCGGCTTCAGCTCGGTGATGATCGACGGCTCCGCACTGTCGTTCGAGGACAACGTGGCGCTGACCGCCGAGGTGGTGCGTCACTGCCACATGGTGGACGTCTCCGTCGAGGGCGAGCTGGGCACGATTGGCAGCACGGGCACCTCCTTCGAGGGTGGCATGACCGAGGTGCGCTACACCGATCCCGCCGACGCGCGCGAGTTCGTCGAGCGCACGGGGGTGGACACGCTGGCGGTGGCCATCGGGACGTGCCACGGGCTCTACCCCGCGGGCGTGACGCCGCGGCTGCGCATGGACGTGCTCGAGGCCATCAGGGACGTCGTGGATGTTCCGCTCGTGCTCCACGGCGGCTCGGGCAACCCCGACGCCGAGGTCGCGGAGGCTGTCTCGATCGGCATCCAGAAGGTCAACATCTCGTCCGACTACAAGAGCGCGTTCTTCGACAAGGCCCGCGAGATCCTGGCCCAGCCCGACTCCGGCTGGGAGCCCAACGCGATCTTCCCGCCCTGCATCGAGGCCGGCAAGGCCGTGATCGCGCGCAAGATGCGGCTCTTCTCGTCCACGGGCAAGGCGGCGCTGTACCGCGCGGCCAACGTCTTGGCCTGGCGACAGGACCTGCGTTAGGCCGGCATCTCCCCCGAGGCGGCCCCGGTGCGTTGCGTGCCGGGGCCGCCTTCGGCATGTGCGCCGGCGTTGGGGCGCGCCGCTGCGCCCGGGGCGTCCTTCTCGGCTGCTCCCAATTCGCCGAGGCGGAGGAACTGCGGAAAAACGTCTAGGAAATGCCGCTGTTTTCCGTAATCGCTCCGTCTCGGCGTCACGCGACAAGGGCGAGACGTGCCATTCGCGCCCGCGCGCCTGTCCGCGCGCCAAGACCTGTCCCAAACGAGCTGCTCGTTTGAACCCGTCCCGTTTTTACAGGCGGCGGACCTCGTCGAGGTAGCGGGGGCGCGCCACGAGCGCCCTGCGCGCGTCGTCCACGGCGCGGCGCAGCTCGCCGGCACAGCTCACGTATTGCCGCAGCACGTAGCGCACGTCCTCGTCGGACAGGCGCGCGATCAGGCCCTCGGCCTCGTCCACGCCCGTCCCAAAGCGCCCCGGGTCGCAGCGCGCCTCCGCCAGGCTTGCCACCCGCTCAAACGTCGCGCGGTCGTCCTCACCCACGGCGCCCAGCCGCACCAGCAGCTCGAGCTGCTCCAGCTCGCTGCCGATCTCCCACAGGCAGAACAGCATCCGGTCCGCCGCCTCGCGGTACCGCGCGACGTCCGCGAGCTCCGCGTTCTTCTCGCCCGCTGCGGAAATCGCGTCGAGCAGCGCGTTTGCCTGCGTGTGCACCATCTGGAAGTGCAGCAGCCGCTCCGAGGAGACCACGGTGTCCACGGGCTCGTCCAGCGTCTGGCGCACGAGGCCCCAGCTCCGCCGCACCATCGCAAAGAGCTGGCGCACGTCCGCGGCAAAGAGGCGCCGGTCGGAGGTGGGCAGCACCAGGCGGTTGACCAGCGCCACCGTGACCACGGCGAGCGCGAGCGACGCGAGGCGCATCGTCGTGGCGTAGCCGTCGTCGATCGAGGCCGAGGCCATCGTTACCGCGTAGGCCGTCGCAAAGAAGGCCGAGGTCACGGTGCCCGGCGTGGCGGCGTAGAGCGGAGCCACCAGGACCATGCCCAGCACCATGATGCCCATCCAGTCCAGGTTGAGCAGCGCCACGGCGTGCACGAAGACGCACCCGAGCGCCGTCCCCGCCATGCGGGTGCGCATGCGCCGCGAGCTCTCGTCCGGGAACGGCTGGAGCAGCAGATAGGCGTGGAGCGCGTACCAGTAGAGGTGGTCCACGGGCAGCAGCAGGTTGACGCTGCAGCTCACGGCCAGCACGATGCTGCAGCGCACCGAGAAGCGCATCTCAAAGGAGTCCAGCGTCGGCCGCTTGCGAAAGAGCGCGGTGCGCGCGGCGTCGCCGACGGACATGTGCCAGACGTGCTGCCGCGGGTCGTCGGCGGTGCGCAGGATCAGGAGCAGCAGGTTGAGGTAGCTGCGGCAGAAGATGCGAAAGCGCGGCTCCTCGACGCGCAGGTCGGCGAGAAGGGCACGCACCCGGTTGGAGAGCACCGCGCGGAGCGCCTCGTGCGCGTCCGCGTCAATCACGGCGTCCAGCTCGCGGGTGAGGTGGGCCAGCCGGGCGAGCAGCGCGGCGTGCTCCGCGTGGTGATGCTCCGTCCAGTCGGGGCTGCCGGCCAGGTAGGCCGTGCGCTGCGCGAGCGTGGCCAGCATGTCGAGAAGGTTCACGGTGCGCGGCGGGGCGGCGGAGTCCTCGCGCGCGGAGTAGGCGAGCGCGGCAAACTCGCGCCGCAGGGCGAGAAGCTCCGCGCGCAGCGGCCCGTCCATGCCGCGCGCGGCGGCGTGGTCGAGGCCGTCGGCCAGGCGGCGGACGCAGGCGTGCAGGCGGCCGCGTGCCTCGTGGGCGCGCTGTCGCGCGGCCCCGGCCACGAGTAGCCCCGCGCTCAGCACGACGCAGCAGGCGGCGAGCACGGCGGCCTGCGTCGCAAGGTGATCGACAAGGTTGGCCGGGCGCAGCTGCAGGAACGCAAAGAGCATCGTGTAGGGGAAGTAGCGCCGCGGGTTGAGCTGCGAAGAGCGCATGAAGACGAGCACGAACGGCATCGCCAGGTTCACGATAACGCAGGGCACGAGGCCGCTCACGGCGAGCCGCGCCCCGGCGAGCGCGAGCGCGCTCACCAGAAAGAACCGCGCATATTGGGCGGGGCGGTTGTACTTGGAGAGCCGTGTCTCAAAGAGCGTGGTGAACGGCGAGACCGCGAGCAGGTAGTCCCCGCCAAAGCCCAGCTGGACCACCCAGAACAGCACGATGAAGAACACGACCACGGGCAGCGCGCCCGCAAGCTGGGAGCACCGGTCGCGCAGCCATCGCCTGATCTTCTCGCCCATCTCCCCTCCGCTAAAACGGGACGCTAAAACGGGACGGGTTCATTTTAGCTGCTCTTTTGGGACAGGCCTCAGGTGCGTGTTGACTCGCGGGGAAATCCGTCAGCGCGCCTGCCGACCCACCAGAAGCTCGCCTCGCGCGCCCGCCGGGAAGGCCTGTCCCAAACGAGCTGCTCGTTTGAACCCGTCCCGTTTTTACAGGAGGAACATGATGACGGTGAGGACGGTCACGGCGACGATGGTGAACCAGGTGAGGGCGTTCCAGGCGCGGCCGTTGGCGTAGCGTCCCATCACGTGGCGGTCGCTCGCGATCAGCACCATGAAGACGAGAAGAACCGGCAGCAGCACGCCGTTGATGACCTGCGCGATCATCATGATGCCAAAGAGGTTGACGTTCGGTAGCATGACCACCAGCGCGGAGACGGCGATGACCGCGGTGATGATCCCGCGGTAGATCGGCGCCTCGGCCCAGCTGCGGTCGGCGCCGCGTTCCCAGCCAAACGCCTCGCACACGGCGCTCGACGTGATGCCCGGCAGCACGCACGCCGCGAGCAGCGACGCGCCGGCGAGCCCCGCGCCAAAGAGCAGCTCGGCGTAGTCGCCCACGAGCGGCGCGAGCGCGGCGGCCGCGTCCTCGGCCCCGCTCACCACGACGCCGGCGGGGTGCAGCACGGCGCCGGTGGTGAGGATGATGAACCAGGAGATCACGCTCGCGGCCACCGCGCCGGTCACGGTGTCGATCCGCTGGTAGGGGAGGTCCTCGGCGTGCGCGTTCTTCTCGACCACATTGGACTGGGCCAGAAAGAGCATCCAGGGCGCGATGGCCGTGCCCACGCTCGCCACCAGAAGCGACAGGTACTGCGGCGTGGCCTCCACGTGCGGCATCACGGTGTGCAGCAGCGCCGAGCCCCAGTCGGGCCCCACCATGACGCCGGCCACGATGTAGGTCACAAAGACGCACGCGATGGCGAGAAGGACCTTCTCGATCCTCCGGTACGACCCGCTCATCGCGAGCAGCCAGATGGCGAGCGCGGCCACCGGCACGCTCACGTAGACCGGCACGCCAAAGAGCGCGAGCGCCGACGCGATGCCCGCAAACTCCGACAGCGTGACCGTGGTGTTGGAGACGAGAAGCGCGAGCATGGCCAGCGCGGAGAGCCGCACGCCAAACTGCTCGCGGATGAGCGAGGCCAGGCCCTTGCCCGTGACGCAGCCCATGCGCGCCGCGGTCTCCTGCGCCACAATCAGCAGGAAGCACATCACCGGCACGGCCCAGAGCTGCCCAAAGCCAAAGAGCGCCCCGGCGTTGGAGTAGGTGGCCACGCCGCCGGCGTCCGCGCCCGCGAGCGCGGCCACCATACCGGGCCCCATCGCCGCGAGGATGCGACGTGGTTCTAGGCGCGCGCGGGCGGGCCCGCGCGCCGCGTCCCTCTCGCCCGCCGGCACGCTAGATCGCCGTCCCCGTCACGCCCGCGACCACGGCCACGGCCGCCGAGAAGACCACGACGGCCGCCACCATGGACGCGACCGTGAGCGTGAAGCCCGAGGTCTCCCGGTTCGCCGCGTCGCGCCGGCGAAGGATTGCCAGGTAGATGGGCGTGGTCGCAAACGAGAAGAACGTGGCCGCCGCGCCCGCCGCGCCGCCCGCCGCGAGCGCCGCCCCAAGTTCGTCGAGCCCCGCGGCGGGGAGCGCGCCCGAGGACGCCAGCCCGTGCAGGGCATAGACCAGCGCCGAGACGATGAGCGCGACAAACAGCCCGGCAACCGCGCCGATGCCTATGCCGCGGAACGTGAAGCCCAGCATGGACGGCGCGTCCTCGTCGTCGGGGTCGTGCTCGAGGAAGAAGTTGGTCACGTAGCTCACGGAGTCGTCCGCGAGCACGAGCGTCACGGCGAGGGGCGCGCACGCGGCGAGGATCTGCGCGGGGTCGAGCCGGCCGCCGACGGCGGGGACCAGCGCGCAGGTCGCGGCCAGTGCCAGCACGCCGAGCGCCCACAGCAGCACCCACGCGTTGCGGCGCATGAGCCAGATGAGGGTGCTCGCGTGGCCGGAGTCGTCGCCGTCGGGCGTGCCGCCCGCGACGCGCAGGTCCTCGGCGTGCTCCTCCTCCAGGACGTCGAGCGCGTCGTCCACCGTGACGATGCCGAGCAGCCGCCCCTCGTCGTTCACGACGGGCATGGCCAGCAGGTCGTACTTGGCGATGTCCTCGGCCACGTCCTCCTGGTCGTCCTCGGGGCTCGCGGTCACGAGGTCGGCCGTGGCCAGCTCGGCGAGGCGCGTCTCGGGCGCGGCCACGATGAGCGCGTTCAGCGTCACCACGCCGGTGAGCCTGCGGTCCTCGTCCACCAGGTAGACGTAGCGCACGGCCTCGAAGTCCTCGTCCAGGCCGCGCAGCATCTCCACGGCGTCGGCCACCGTGGCGTCCTTGGCCACCGTGGCCACCTCGGAGGTCATGATGCGGCCCGCGGTGTTCTCGCGGTAGCCGAGCAGCTGGCGGATCGCGCGCTGCTCCTGGACGCCCATCAGGCGCAGGAGCTTCTCGGCCTTGTCGTAGTCCAGCTCGCTGACCAGCTCGGCGGCGTCGTCGGGGTCCATCTCGGAGAGGATGCGCGAGGCGTCGGTCTCGTTCATCGCGCCCATGAGCTCGGCGGCCATCGCGTCGTCGTCAAACTCGGCCATCGCGCCGGCGCGCTGCTCGTCGTCCAGCTGCGCAAAGACCTGGCCGCGCAGGCGCGGGTCCAGCCGCTCGATGATGTCGGCGATGTCGGCGGGGTGCATGTCGTCGAGCGTCTTGTGGCTCACGGAGAGCTTGACGTTGGAGAGGTCGCGCTCCACGAGGTCCATGTAGCTCCACGCGATGATCTTCTCGGGCAGCGGGTGGCCAAAAGTGCGCGCCAGGCGCAGCGCCACGCGCTCGAGCGCCGGGTGGAGGCTGCGCAGGAGGCCGCGCGCGCCCACCTCGGCGCCCAGCAGGCGCAGCTGCGTGGAGCTCGTGTCCGAGAGCTTGAGGTCGTTCACGCGCACGACGCGCATGCCGTGGGTGTCCACGATCTGCTTGTTCAAGATGTCGCGGGCGAGAAGGACCTCGTCCGGCTGCAGATACGAGAAGCGCAGATCGGTGGCGATGGCCTTGAGGTGCACCTCGTGCTCGTCATAGGTGTCTACGAACTTGCGCCAGCTGATCATGAGCGGCGTGCGGCCCTGGCCCATGAAGGCCAGGCTCGTGATGCGGGGAAAGACCTCGCCCGTGGCGATGCCCAGGTCGGAGACCGTGCCGACCTTCTCGCCGTCGGCGTCAAGAACGGGGTTGCCCAGGAGTTGAGACAGGTAGATCATTCGTGCTCCTTACGTGCGGCGCTGGGGGCGCGCTCGCGTTCGCGGAGCACGCCGCAGGTCATCGACGGTGAGGTCGAGGTTTCATGCGGACCTTTCTCCTAGGCGGATTTGTCGGCTGTATTGTAGACCAAGCGCGCGGCGGCGGGCGAGAAGAACGCGGCGGCCGAAGGCGGCTAGAACCGAGTCCAGGGAAGCTCGCGCCCGGCGTCCCCGCGCCGTCCCGCGCGCACGCTCATGCGCGGACGGTAGCGCATGCCGCCGAGCTTGTTGCCGGGAAAGCTCGTGACCAGGGCGTTGTAGCCGCGGACCTCGTCGTCGTAGGCGCGACGCGCCTGCTCGAGGTCCTTCTCGGCCTGTGCGACCTGGCCCATGAGCGCCATGAGGTCGGGGCTGGTCGTGAGCACCGTCGAGCGCTCGGCCACGGCAAAGAGCTCGCGCAGCGTCTGGGTGAGGGCCTGCGAGGCCACGATCTTGTCGGCCGGCCTCTCCGCCGCGTCCACGGCGGCCCGGGCCCCGGAGAGGGCGTCCAGCGCCTCGCGCCCGCGCTCGTCCCCGCCGCGCTCCGCCAGGGCGGCCTCGAGCGACGTCACGAGCTCCCCGCGTCGCGCGAGCGCCGCCTCAAGGACCTTCCACGTGCTGCGGCACTTCTCGTCCGCGCCCATGATGTTGAGGTAGGTGCGGGTGATCACCATGACCAGCGCGATGACGACCAGTCCGATGACGAGGATGACGACGACGGGGTCCACGGGCGCTCCTTGGGGCCGAGGGGCGCGCGATGGCGGAGGAGGAGGGATTCGAACCCTCGGAACGGGGGTTGCCCGCTCGACGGTTTTCAAGACCGCTGCAATCAACCACTCTGCCACTCCTCCGAGCGCGCGAGCACTAGTATCCTACCCCATGTGGGACGACGTTTGACGCGGGAGGCGCGGTGGACGAGAAGAACGACCGCTTGACGGACGAGACGTACATGCGCCTGGCACTCGAGGAGGCCGAGGCCGCGGCGGCTGAGGGCGAGGTGCCCATCGGTGCCGTGGTGGTCTGCGACGGCGAGGTCGTGGCGCGCGCCCACAACCGGCGCGAGGCCGACGCCGACCCGTCTGCGCACGCGGAGTTTCTCGCCATGGCGGCGGCGGCTCGGGCGCTGGGGCGCTGGCGGCTCACGGGATGCACGGTCTACGTGACGCTGGAGCCGTGCCTCATGTGCGCGGGCCTCATGGTGAACGCGCGCGTGGACCGCTGCGTCTACGGCGCGGCCGACCCCAAGGGGGGCGCGGTGGGCACGCTCTTTGACGTGAGCTGCGATCCGCGGCTCAACCATGAGTTCCTAGTCACGTCCGGCGTGCTCGCCGACGAGGCGGCCGGGCTGCTGCGGGAGTTCTTCCGCGCACGCCGGCGTCGCTAGGGCGCGGGCGTTCTTCTCGCCGCCGTTGGGGTGCACCCGTGCTTCTCGCCGCAAAATAACACGCAGAATCAAGTACAACTATCTATATTTGCAGGTTCGAAAAACGGAAAAGTCCGATTCTGCGTGTTATTTTGAAGGGCGACAAGAGCGGGCGACAAGAACGCGCCGCGTGAAGCGCGCGCCGCCGCTACAGCACGAGCGAGCCCACGTAGACGATGACCGCCATCACCACGGCAAACGCAAACGCGTACTTGGCGATCTTGCCGAGGATCTCGCCGTCTTTGCCCACGAGGCCGCATGCGGCGCAGCCGATGGCGATGTTCTGCGGGCTGAGCATCTTGCCCGCGGAGACGCCGAGCGAGTTGGACGCCACGAGCCAGGTCTCGTTGACGCCGATGGACTGCGCGGCGTGGAGCTGGACGTTGCCAAAGAGCACCTCGCTGGAGGTGCCGGAGCCGGTGACGAAGGTGCCCAGCGCGCCCAGCAGCGGAGCGACCAGCGGGTAGAAGCTGCCGAGCGCGGCCACGAAGAAGTCGGAGATGCTCGCGATCATGCCGGAGTAGCCCATGATCTTTGCGCAGGCCAGCACGCCGAGCATCGTCACGATGGTCTTGCTCATCTGCTTGCACGTGGCGCCGAGCACGCCGAGCATCTCGCGCGGCGGGCAGTGCTGGATGAGGCCGCCCACGATGCCGCAGACGAAGATCAGCACGCCGGGCGTGTTCACCCACGAGAAGGTCAGCGTGGCGGTTGGGTCGCCGGCGTAGATGTTGACCGTGCTCTTGATGGCCGAGAGCGGGCCGTTCACAAATGGCACGAGCTTGCTCGTGGCGAGAAGGACCACAAAGATCAGGGCAAACGGGGCCCAGGCGCGGAACTTCTCGGCCACGGACTCCTGCGGCGCGTCGTCCGCCGCGGCGCTCAGGCGGAACTTCTCGGGGACCTCGACGCCGCTTCTGTGCATGCGCAGCGCAAAGAAAAACGTGAGGACGAGCGAGACCACGGAGGCCACCACGTCGGGCAGCTCGCCGCCGATGAAGTGGCCCGCGATCACGAGGCACGCGGCAAAGGAAACGCCCGAGACGAGCGAGATGGGCAGCATGCCCTTGAGCGCCTTGGGGCCGTGGCCCACGAGCGCGACCATGAGGATCGGGCAGGCCACCACGAACGGGAAGACCTGGATGGCCTGGACCGTGGAGAGCTGCACCACGTCGATGCCGGTGATGGAGGCGAGCGTGGTGGTGGGGATGCCGATGGAGCCAAACATCGTGGGCACGCCGTTGGCGATGAGGCAGGCCAGGATGGCCGTCACGGGGCTGATGCCGAGCGCCATGAGCATGCTCGCCGGGATGGCCACGGCGGTTCCAAAGCCGGCCATGCCCTCGAGGAAGCCGCCGAAGCACCAGCCGATGAGCAGCGTGAGGACGCGACGGTCGGCGGAGACCGAGCAGAGCATGCGCTTGATCGTCTCCATGGCGCCGGTGTGCACGGTGAGGTTATAGGTGAAGACCGCGGCGATGATCACGATCACGATTGGCCAGAGCGCCATCGCAAAGCCCTCGAGGGCGGCGGTTCCCAGGTTGACGGGCGTCATGCCCCAGCCGAACGTCGCGCAGAGGGCGGCCACGACGAGCGCGCCGACGCTCGCGAGGTAGGCCTCCATGTGCAGCCCGCACAGGGCGATGACGAGCCAGATGATGGGGGCGAGGGCAAGGACGAACATGCCAAAGAGCTCAAGCATAAGGTGACTCCCGTGGTCGTGCGGTCAATCAAGCACTAAATCTAGCACTCGTAACCCAAAAGTGGCGAACTTTCACCCGGGTGATAATTCGCCACGGATGCGCATACCCTCGCGAGGGGCGCCGATTTTGGAGGGTATGTACACGGCGAGAAGGACGGCCAGGCGAGAAACCCCGCGCGTCGGCGCCGTGCGCTACCGCAAGGGCTCGCTGCCCGACCTGAGGATCCTGAGATAGGGCTCGTAGGTGAAGATCCGATAGCGCTTCTTTGAGCTGTCGCGCTGTGTGAGCACCCCCAGCTCCGTCATTGCCCGTATGAGGGAGTTTGCCCCCGAGGCGCTGAGCCCCAGGCGCTCTGCAACGTACGACGTGTCCACGATGGGACTGCCCTCCAGAAGCTCTAGGAGGCGCAGCGCGTTTGCCGATCCGCGGCCCATCGACGAGAGCACGAGGCGCTCCGTAGAGGCGTGAAGCTCCGCGAGCGCCCGCATCGAGTCGCGTGCGTCAAGGGCGCTTTCGAGCAGGCAGTCGCAGAAGAAGGCGATCCATCCCTCGTAGTCGCCCGTCTCGCGCACGCTGGTCAGGCGGCCGTAGTACTCCGAGCGACGGCGCTTGAGCTCGTAGGAGGGATAGAGCACGGGCAGCTCAAGAACACCGTCGTTCATGAGGGAAAGCGTGATGAGAAGCCTACCGATTCTGCCGTTGCCGTCAAGGAAGGGGTGGATGGTCTCAAATTGATAGTGGGCGAGCCCTGCCTTGACGATGGGGTCGAGAGTATGTTCCTCGTTGAGAAAAACCTCGAGGTCAGACAGGGCATCTCTCATATCGTCAACATTCGGCGGCACGTAGGCGGCCTCGTTGAGGGTGCACCCGTTTGGCCCGATCCAGTTCTGCGAGGTGCGGAGCTCGCCGGGGTGCTTCTCGGATCCGCGGACGCCCTCGAGCAGGGTCTCATGCACCGTCCGCAGAAGACGGATGCAGAGCGGCATGGAGCCCATGAGCTCAACGGCTCGCTCTGTTGCCGAGACATAGTTGATCACATCCTCAAGGTCCCCGCTCGCGTTCTTCTCGTTCTCTGGGTCGAGAACATCATCAAAGGTGCACTGGGTTCCCTCAATCTGGGAGGAGAGGAGCGCCTCTTTTCTTACGTACATGGTGAGATACATGCCCACGTTTGGGATGAAGCGCGCCATGCCCTGCATCTCGCCGAGAAGCGCGCGGCAATCAGAGACCGCGCGCTGAGCGCCGTCGCTCAGGGATAGGGGCAGGCAGCTCTGAAGGCTGGAGGGGAGAAACGACAGATAGGCAAGCTCCCCGGAGAGATTGCGGCGAAGGCTCCCCTGCCTCCCGGGGCGGATGGCGTCAAGCATGGGTCCTCCTAAGAGCGAATTAATGGATTAAAACGTTCTTAGAATATAACCCGCACCGCTAAGAACACGTTAGCGTTCTTAGAGAGACCACAGATTCTCTAAGAACGAATTAATCGTCTAACTCGTTCTTAGAGAATCGCGCTGGCGCCGCTAGACCACCTGGAAGATGAAGAAGTCCAGGTAGTGGCTCTCGGGAAAGCCCCAGAGGATGGGGTGGTCGGGCGCCTGCTGGCGCTCCTCGACCTGCTTGAGCTGCACATTTGCCTGATGCGCCGCCTCGGCGATCGCCTTGGCCAGGAGGTCTCGCGTCATGAAGTGGGAGCAGCTGCAGGTGGCCAGGTAGCCGCCGCGCGGCAGCAGGCGCAGCGCTTGGTAGTTGATCTCGCGGTAGCCGCGCGCGGCGTGCGCGACGGTGCCGCGGCTCTTGGTGAAGGCGGGCGGGTCCAGCACGATGAGGTCGAACGGGCCGCCCTCACCGCGCAGCCGTGCGCGGTCGCGGGCGAGCTCGGGCAGGTAGTCAAGGACGTTTGCGCAGGTGAAGTCCATGCGGTCGTCCAGGCCGTTGAGGCGGGCGTTCTCGCGCGCCAGCTCGATGGCAGTGTCGCTCACATCCACGCAGCGCACGAACTCCGCGCCGCCGGCGGCCGCGTTCAGGCCGAAGGGGCCCACGTGGCAGAAGCAGTCGAGCACGCGCCGCCCGGCGGCGAGCTCGCGCACGGCGCGCCGGTTGTACTTCTGGTCGAGGAAGAAGCCGGTCTTCTGGCTGTTCTCGAGGTCGAGGTCAAAGCGCAGGCCGTTCTCGCGCACCATCAGGCGCGCGGTCTCCGGCGCGGGCAGGCCGTCCCACCAGCCCTTGTACTGCGGCAGGCCCTCCTTGGCGCGGGACGCGCCGTCGTTGCGCTCGTAGATCGCGTCGATCTTCTCGCCGTCCGCGGCAAGGGCGTCGAGAAGCGCGCGGTACACGACGGGGCGCAGGCGCTCCATGCCCACGGTGCCAACCTGCGTGACCAGCACGTTCTCGTAGCGGTCCGCCACGAGGCCGGGCATGCCGTCCGCCTCGGAGAAGACCACGCGGCAGCAGGTGGTGTCCGGCTCGGCGCCGGGCAGGCCACGGCCGCCCATCGTGGTGCGGCGGTGCTGCCAGGCCCACGTGGCGCGTCGCGCCCAGAAGGCGTCGTCGAAGCGGTCGTTGGCGTTGCGGCTCACCAGGCGCATGCGGATCTTGGACTCCAGCGAGAGCAGGCCCGCGCCCTGCCACGTGCCGTTCTCCTCAAAGACGTCCACGATCGCGCCGTTCTCGGCGGGCTCCGCGGAGATGACCTCGCCCTCAAAGACCCACGGGTGACCGCCGGCGAGCGCTCGCGCCGCCTTGCGGGTGACCGTGACGCGTGGGTAGGGGCGTGCCTGCTTCATCGGGGCTCCTTCTGCCGACGCTCCTGTCGCTTGACGAACGATTCGTGCCATTGTCGCATGGCCGGGGGAGGCGGAATGGTATCGTAAGGAAACTTACAGCTGAATTGCAGCAACCATGTTGGGAGGACCCATGAATCCGAGAAGAACGATCGGGGGGGGGGGCATTTCTGGCTTAGCGCGCTGATCGGCGCGCTCCTGCTCGCCGTGCTGCTCCCGCTCGCCGCGCCCCGGGCGGCGCGGGCGGAGACGGTCAAGCGGGACGTCACCGTGGACGGCGTGACCTACGAGCTCAAGCTCGACGCGGAGACAAAGACCGCGTCGGTGTCCGGGATCACGGATCCGGCGGAGCCGCGGGCGATATCGATCCCCGGCACGGTCGAGGTCGACGGGGAGACCTATACGGTCACGTCGCTCTCGTGGATCTACTCAAGCAGCGAGAAGGTCCCAAACGTGACGTCGGTGACGCTGCCGGACACGCTCACCGACGCGGGCGCGAACTTCCGCATCTTCACCAACGTGACGGAGATCACCATTCCGGGCTCTGTCAAGGTGTTCGACGGCAAGTTCCAATACATGGATAAGCTCGAGCGGGTCGTCTTCGCCGAGGGCGTAGAGGAGATCGGCGCCGCGGCGAACAGCATGTTCTCGAACGACCCGAACCTCGTCGAGATTAGTCTCCCCTCGACCCTCCGCGTCATCAACGCCTCGTCGATGTTCAGCGGGGCCACCGCTCTCACGTCGGTGACCCTTCCCGAGGGCGTGACGTTCGGGGAGGACGTGATTGGTCTTTTCCAGGGGTGTACGTCGCTCGAGAGCGTGGCGCTGCCAGCGTCGATCGATGAGATTCCATACGCCACGTTCCAAGACTGTACGTCGCTCGCCTCGGTGAGCGCAGAGGGAACCATCACCGCGATCGGCGGCCAGGCCTTCTATAGGTGCAGCAGCCTTCAGCACGTGCCTGACCTCAGCCAGGTGACCTCGATCGGTGCGAGCGCGTTCCAACGTTGCGACAGCATCGTCGACGAGCTCGACCTCTCAAGCCTGACCGAGATTCCCACGGGCGCGTTCTGGGCCGAGGGGGCCAAGATCGTGGCCCTGAGCCCCGACCTGCGGACGATCGGCCAGTCGGGCCTCCGGGGCACCAACATCTCCGCGGTGACGCTTCCCGAGAGGCTGCAGAGCATCGGGGCATACGGGCTCGAGGGGGTGACGACTGGGGAGACGCTTGTGATTCCCGATTCCGTCACCGAGCTCGGCAACGGCGCGCTCCGCTTCATCACCACCGCGAAGAGCGTCTATGTGGGAAGCGGCGTCACTCAGGTGAGCACCGGGATGTTCCCCACCGTGAACGTGGAGACCATTACCTTCAACAACAGCCCCGATGACGTGACGATCGAGGGCACCTTCCTCGACCGCATCCAGATCATCTACACCCAGCCCTCGCTGCCCGAGACGGACGCGGTGGTGAGCGATGGCGGGCCCACGCTGCAGGAGGCCGTCAACGCCTCCTCGCCCGGCGACGTGATCACGCTCGAGAAGAACGTGACGCTCGCAGACACCCTCGTGATCCCGGCGGGCAAGGACGTGACCATCTCGACCGACGGTACGGCCCGCACGATCTTCGCCACCCGCTCGGGCGGCGTGGACGCGCTTGTCCGGGTCGAGGCCGGGGCGTCCGTGACGTTTGCCGGAGAGGGCGACGGGGCACTCACGCTGCTCGGACGCTACAACAAGGGGCCGGTCGTGGAGAGCGCGGGCGCCATGACCCTGGCGACGGGCTCCGAGGTGACGCGCGCGACCGTCGCGGCCGACGAGTCGGGCGCGCTCGTCGCGAGTGGCGAGGGCGCCGAGCTGGCCGTTGCCGGAGGGCGCGTCCACGACTGCCTCGTTGCGTCCGGCGTCGCCCTCAGCGGCACGGTCCGCGTGAGCGACGGGGCGCGCTTCTCCATGACCGGGGGCGCAATCGAGAACAACGACGCCCGCGCCGCGCACAACCAGCGCAGCACCTCCGGCGTTCTTCTCGACGGCCACGCCACGGGAGAGATGTCGGGCGGGACCATCTCCGGCAACCGCGCCCACCGGGGTGCCGCCCTCCTGCTCTATGGGTTCGACGACGCGCACCGGACCTCCTTCGAGCTCTCCGGCGGGACGATCTCCGACAACGAGTGCTCCTCTGTCCTGGGCAACGAGGACTCCGGTGCGGTACACGTCGATAACAACGCCGAGTTGCACATGACCGGCGGCTCCATCTCCAACAACCGGGGCGAGCAGGGCGCGGGCGTCTGCGTGGTCGACTGGGCGCTGCAGGCCAACCAGCCGGAGAGCCGCACCGCGTTTGTCATGGACGGCGGCGTCATCTCGGGCAACGAGGGCAAGAACGGCGGCGGCATCTACTCCTACTCCAACGGGGTCGAGCTGCGCGCGGGAGAGATCAGCGGCAACACCGCCAGCAACCTGGGCGGCGGCGTCTACAGCGAGGGCAACAACAAGTACTACAGCACGCTCTATCTGGAGAACGCGCTGGTGAGCGGCAACACGGCCGCTCAGGGCGGCGGCATGTGGTTCTGCGCGACCGGCTCCACGACGGTGAACGTGACCCGGGGCATCGCGGTCTTTGACAACGTCGCCCGCGAGAGCAGCGCTTCCGAGGCGGCCGGTGACGACTTTGTCTTTGCCGGCAACCACGGAGAGGGCTGGTCCGCCACGCTGGCCGACCGCATGCTCGGCGGCGGCTGGGTCAGCTGGATGCGCGACGGCTCGGTCTACCTGCCGATGGGCGGGACCTTCTATCCGTCCGTCGGCAACGCCCCCCGCTATGGAGAGGAGGGCGCCGACGAGACCGCGGTGAGCGTGCAGGGCGTGACCGAGGGACTGGCCCTCAAGGCGGTCCCGGCCGAGGGGGCGACCGAGGTCGCGCGGGACGAGGCCACGCTCGTCATCACCGGCAACGCCGCGCGCTTTGGCGGCGGCATCGCCTCCAACGGCGGGATTGTCGCGGGCGAGCAGGAGACAACCTCCGTCCACGTGGCCAAGGTCTGGGACGACGAGGACGACAAGGACGGGCTGCGCCCGGATGCGGTGACGGTGCGCCTGCTCAGGAACGGTGCGGAGATCGACTCCGCGGTCCTGAGCGAGGAGAACGGCTGGGAGGCAACCTTCGAGGGGCTGCCCGCCGACGGCGAGTACACCGTCTCCGAGGACGTGCCCGAGGGCTACGAGGTCACGGTCGACGGCAGTGTGGCGGAGGGCTTCACCTTGACGAACGCGCACGTGCCGGGTGAGGAGCCCGGTGAGCCGGAGGAGCCCGATACTCCGGAGGAGCCCGATACTCCCGATACTCCGGAGGAGCCCGACGGGCCCGCCCCCGAGAAGGGCGAGCCGCAGGACGAGATTCCCGCCACCGGCGAGCACGCGAGCCCCGCGGCCGCCGTGGCCGTCACGGGCGTCGGGGCGTTGGCCGCGGGCGGCATCTGGTCTCGCGCGCGCCGAGCGAGAGGCTAGGATTTCCGGGCGGGACATCGACTCCGCACACGGAAAGACGGGCGCGTCGAGGTTCTTCTCGGCGCGCCCGTCCTGTCTGGGCCGTCTGGGCTGGAAGGCTAGTAGTGCCGACCGTAGCGGCCGCCGGCGATGCCGCGGCCGCGGCTGCGCGAGCCGGCAAACATCGTGCGCGTGGAGCGCTTGGTCGGGCGGTCCGCCTGCGGCACGATGCGGCCGGAGTCGTAGGTGAAGCCGTCGAGGTCCCACACGGGCACGAGCTTCTTGGTGAAGTACTCGATCTCGCGCAGGGGGCTGATCTCGTCCGGCGCTACGAAGGTGTAGGCGTGGCCCGTGGCGCCCGCGCGGCCGGTTCGGCCGATGCGGTGGACGTAGTCCTCGGGGTCCATGGGGACGTCGAAGTTCACGACGGCGTCGATGCCGGAGACGTCGATGCCTCGGCTCATGACGTCAGTTGCCACGAGGACCTGGACCTTGCCGTCGCGGAAGCGCTCGAGCGCGCGCTCGCGCGCCTTCTGCGGGCGGTCGGCGTGCATCACGTCCACGCGCACGCCGGCGGCCTTGAGCGTCTTGGAGACGTCGTCCACGCGATGCTTGGTTCGGCAGAAGACCAGCACGCGCTCGGGCTTCTCGCCCGCCGCGCCGCCGGTGTCCAGCAGGGCACGCAAAAGCTCGGCCTTCTGGCCCTGCGTGACGGGGCAGAGGTGCTCCTCCACGGTGTCCGCCGTCTGGCCCACGCGCGCGATCTCCACGGTGGCGGGGTCGGTGAGCAGGGCGTCAATGGTGGACTTGATCGACGGCGGGATGGTGGCCGAGAAGAGCAGCGTCTGGTGCTCGGGCGGCAGCGCGTGCATGATGCGGCGGACGCTCGGCCAGAAGCCCATGTCCAGCATGCGGTCCGCCTCGTCGAGCACGAGCACCTTGACCTGGGAGAGGCTCACGTGCTTGTGCTCCATGAGGTCGATCAGGCGCCCAGGGGTGGCCACGAGCAGGTCGCAGCCGCGCTCGAGCTCCTTGATCTGGCGGTCGAACTTGGCGCCGCCCATGACGATGACCGCGCGCTGGCCGGTCCGCTCGCACACCACGCTCACGACGCTCTCGATCTGCGCCGCGAGCTCGCGCGTGGGCGTGACCACGAGCGCGTGCGGGCCCTTGCCCTCCGCTCCTGCCACGAGCTGCAGCGCCGGCAGCGCGAACGCCGCGGTCTTGCCCGTGCCCGTCTGTGCGGAGGCCACGATGTCGCGGCCGGTGAGCACCACGGGGATGGCCTGCTCCTGGACGGGGGTCGGGGTGGTGAAGCCGAGGGCGTCCACCCCGGCAAGAATCTGCTCGTTAAGCCCGAGCTCGGCAAATGTAGTAGTCATGGAACCAAGTATAGAGCATGGGCGACTCGGCGTGGGTATACTGGATGGGTTAAGCCGCAGAAACGGAGAGTCACGCATGCCCATCAACATCCCCGACGGCCTGCCCGCCAAGACCATCCTCCAGCAGGAGCGCATCTTCGCGCTGGAAGAGGAGGTGGCCAGCCACCAGGAGATTCGCCCCCTGCGCGTGGCGATCTTGAACCTCATGCCCACCAAGATCGAGACCGAGACCCAGATCCTGCGTCTCATCTCCAAGTCTCCGCTGCAGGTGAGCTGCGACTTCATGCGCGTCTCCACTCACGAGTCCACGCACGTCTCCCAGGACCACCTCGTCAAGTTCTACGACACCTTCGACGCCTTTCGCGACAAGAACTACGACGGCCTCATCATCACCGGGGCGCCCGTGGAGCACCTGGAGTACGACGAGGTGGACTACTGGGACGAGTTCTGCGAGATCGTGGACTGGAGCCAGGAGCACGTCTTCTCCACGATGTTCCTCTGCTGGGGCGCGCTCGGCGCCCTCTGGCACCTCTACGGCATCCCCAAGCGCCAGCTCGGCGCCAAGCTCTTTGGCGTGTTCAAGCAGCGCCTCTGCGACGAGTACAGCTTCCTTACCAACGGCTTCGACGAGGTCCACTACATGCCGCACAGCCGCCACGCGGCCATCGACACCGGGGCGCTGGCCGAGCACCCCGAGCTCTGCGTGCTCTCCGAGGGCTTCACGAGCGGCCCGTCGCTTCTCGCCACGCGCGACTTCCACGAGGTCTACGTGACCGGCCACTTTGAGTACGGTCGCGACACCCTGGCCGACGAGTTCTGGCGCGACTTCCACAAGGGCCTGCCCATCCGCGTGCCCGAGAACTACTTCCCGGACGACGACCCCGAGCGCCAGCCGCTCTTCACCTGGCGCGCGCACGCCAACCTGCTCTACCGCAACTGGCTCAACTGGGTCTACCAGATGACCCCGTACGACCTGGACGAGATTCCCGTCGCGATCGCCGACCTGCGGGCGCGGAGCGCGGCCGCCACCGGTCACGTGGACAAGTTCTAGGCGACGGGGGCGAAAAGCTGCCGTGGCCGACAAGAGCGAGATGCCGCGCGAGCGCCTGACCAGCGAGCTGCTCGACCAGCTGCTCCGCGCGCCCACGCCGGAGGCCTACCTCGACGAGGGGCTCGCGATCGACCGCACGCTGCCGGACTACCTCGAGCAGCTGCGCGCCGCGAAGGGCCTCAAGCGCTCCGAGATCATCCGTGCGTCGGGCATCAACGCCACGTTCGTCTACGACGTCTTCAAGGGGAAGAGCCGCCTCGGACGCGACAAGGCCATCATGCTCGCGCTGGGCATGGGCTGCTCGCTCGAGGAGACGCAGCGCCTCCTGCGCCTGGACGACGTCGCCGAGCTCTGGCCCAAGGTGCGCCGGGACGCCATCATCATCTGGTGCGTCAAGCACGGCTACTCGCGCATCCAGACGGACGACGAGCTCTATCGCCTGGGCGAGCGCACGCTCCTGGGCACCGGCCCGCTGGGCTGACGGACCGCGCCTCTCATTCAGTTGCCAACTGAGGAATCAGTCACCAACTGAACATAACCTGTACCATTGACGGGGAGACGGCCGGACGATCGGGGCGACGGAAGTGAACGACCAGCAGGTCATGCACGCATTGGGCATCGATGACGCCTATACCGTTGACCGCGTGCTCGCGAGCGGCCCGGGCGGCGTGACCGAGCTCGTGTCGCTTGACGGCTCCGTGCCGTTCATCCGCAAGCGGATTCCTGCCAAGCTCGCGCGCCGTGGCGTGTGGGCCACGCTCCCCGAGTGCGGCTGCGCGCGCCTCCCGCACGTGGCGGTGACCTACGAAATGCCCGACGAGTTTGTGGTCGTCTGCGACTTTGTTCCGGGCCAGAACCTCGAGCAGCTCGTGGCGGAGCGCGGCCGTCTGCCCGAGAAAGACGCCTTTCGGCTGGTCTCCCAGCTCTGCGAGGCGGTCTCGGCGCTGCATGCGCACGGGATCATCCACCGCGACATCTCGCCGGCCAACGTCATCGTGGCGGCGGATGGCGTCCACCTCATCGACCTGGGTATCGCGCGCTTTCGCAACGAGGGCGTCACGCACGACACCACCCAGCTCGGCACGCGCGGCTTTGCCTCGCCGGAGCAGTGCGGCTACGCCCAGACCGACGCCCGCTCGGACGTCTACTCGCTCGGGCGCGTGCTGGGCTATCTGCTCACGGGCGTGCTCCCCGAGACGCCGGACACGGCGGAGTATGAGCGTGCGCTGGCGGACGATGACGTGGTGAGCCCGGGGGCGCGAAAGATCGTGTGCCGGGCGAGCGCGCTCGAGCCGAGCGCCCGCTACCAGAGCGCGCAGGCGCTCGCGGCGGCGCTGGAGGGCGAGAAGGACGCGGCGGGAGCGGTGCCGACCGACCCGACGGGTCCTCGGCGTCCTGGGGGCGCGCCCCGGCGGCGCGGCCGGGCGGGAGCTCTTCTCGCCGTGCTGGTGGTCGTGGTCCTCGTGTCGGTTGCGGCCGTCATCCTGGTTAGGGCCCTTGGCCAGGGCGCGCCCGCCGAGAAGGACGCGGGCGCCTCGGCCGCGGATGAGCCCGTGACCAGCGCTCCCGTGGTTGGTGACGAGCCCGTCTCGACCGGCAACCAGGGCGTCGCGCCCGTCGCGGACGAGAGCCCCCTGGAGATCGTGGAGTCCGGCTGGTCGGTGAGCTCGGGCGGGTACATCAACTATGCCTTTGCGCTGCGCAACAACAGCGACAGCGTGCAGGTCGACTTTCCCAGAGTGACCATCACGGGTCGATCCGAGGATGGGGCGGTCGTCTTTGCAGAGGATCAGGTGCTCGACGTCATCTATCCGGGCCAGACCATCTGGTGGGGCTTCAGCGCCGGAAACGGAAACCCTCCCGACAGCGTGGAGTTTGCCGTCACGGAGCCGAATGACCAGGACATGAGCGAGGCAATCGGGGAGCCGGCGCGCTTCTCCGTTTCAAACGTGTCCGTCGTTGACTCTGGGTATGGCATGAAGTCCTTCACGGGTGAAGTCACCATGGACAGCGAGGGCGACGAGAGGATCGGCATGGATTCTGTGGCGGTGGTCGTCGTTCTGCGCAACGAGGCGGGCCAAGTTATCTATGGGAATCTCTCGTTTGTCGATGGGCCCGCCGTGGGAGTGTCGCGCTCCTTTGAAGTGAGCTGCTACGACCCGCCCGAGTACGCGACGTACGAGGTTCACGCCAAGGCGTGGTAGGCGCCGGCCGCGCGGACCACGGGTGCCGGATTCGTTGGATATGTGCGCCAAGGCCGCCGTTTACAGCGGATATGTGCGTGCCACGGCACACATATCCCCTAATTCCGGCGCACGCGGCGCACACATCCGTCAAATCAGGCACGGCCTGAGCGCTCTCTCGCCGACTGGGGCACGCGCCAACCGTTCGCGTAATTCAGTAGCCAACTGAGGAATCCCTGCGCGCCGCCTTTCAGAATGGGCCCAACCTTCTGAAAGGAGAATGACATGATTCGTGTAAGGAAGGCTGGGATTGTTGCTGTGCTCACCGCTCTGTGTGTCTGCCTGATCGCATGCGGGGGAAGCCCAGGTAATGGTGCCGCCTCTACTGGCGACGATGCTCCCGCTGCCGATACTGAAGCAGCCACGGGGATGATGCCTGGCGAAGATGACTCGGTTAGGATTGAAGATCTTGATTGGACCGTAAACGAAAGAGTAATCAATGGAAGCCGACGCGTGGCTTTGAGCTATACCAATAACTCCCCCTTCACCATCATGAACCTACGCATCGAATTTACGCAGAGGGAGGACGTTACTGATGAGGAGAGGTCGGTCTTTGATGAGGCGTACGCTGATCCCGAGACCGCTCCAAGCGTAGAGCCCTCCGAGCTTTATGTTGCGGGAACAAACGAGCACTTCGTTGAGCCGGGAGAGAGTGCGGATCCCGTTTCCTGCTCTCTCGCATATGCCGTTACCCCGCTCAACATGGAACAGTTTGACCTTATGGAGCCCAGCGTCGCGGAGATTAGATACTTGGGAGGGGACGGTAAGACATATCTCGAGTATTACGATTTTCTCAACGAGGCATACAGCTTGAACGATAGCGCTACGGAGGACGTGGTAACCGAGTGGCCTGACAGCGAGCTTGCTCAAATGGCTCCGACTGTAGAGGCACCGGCCATCATCGTTGATTACGACGACGATGATGAGTTCATGTTCCATGCGTATGGATTGGACCAGAACTCCTTTGATCCTTATGTCGAGCAGTGCCAAGAAGCTGGGTTCGACGTAGTGGACTACGACGGGGACACTTGGTATGTTGCCGCTGATGATAGCGGCTACAAAGTAGATGTGAGCTATTACGACAGCAACGATTCTCTCTGTGTTGAGGTTAGCGCTCCTGATGCCTAGCGATGTAATTGGGAATGTTTGAGTCGCTGTCTAGAACTCCACCAAATCCTGCACTCGCACGTCAAGCGCGCGAGCGATGCGGATGAGCACGTCGATGCCCACGTCGGCCGCCCCTGTCTCGATCTTCCAGAGATAGGAGCGGCTCGTGCCCGTCATGAGCGCGAGCTGGCGCTGCGATATGCCGCAGCGAGTCCGCTCGGCGACGATTCGCGACCCGAGGGACAGCTTCTCCTGTACGTTGTCCATTCCGCAAGCATATGAGCGCTATAGTCGTGATGTGCTCTCTATAAAGAGCCATCAGCTCCACGGTCGAAGGGAAGTGCGCATGACTGCCCAAGCGAAGCCCAGGCTTTCGAAGCAGGTCAAAAAGACGCTCGCCAAGGTCGGGGGAATCTGTCTCGCTGCCGGCCTGGTGCTCGGAGTCGCGGGAACCCTGTTCTTCTCGAACTACAACCCACCTGACAGCATCGGCGAGCGGGCGTCCGTTGTCTTTGGGCGCATCGTCTCTCAAAACGAGCTCGTCTCCGTCTCTCAGGACTACAACATCGTTGACAAGCAGGAGGATGCAAACTCGTTCTTTGGGCTGTTTGATCTCCCGTTTACCGAGAACAGCTTCTGGTATCGCTATGCGGGCACGCTCAAGGCGGGCGTGAACCTACAGACGGCCGAGATAAACACGCAGGGAAATACGGTGACCATCACCCTTGACCCCGCCTACGTGATTTCCAACACGCCGGATATGGAAAAGTCCGGCGTGTTGGAGGAGCGTGACAACATACTGAACCCAATTCACGTTGAGGATGTCGATGCCTTTCAGAGGTGGTGCGTCGAGCAGGGCGAGACGCAGGCAATAGAGGGCGGTCTTCTTGAAGAGGCGCAAGCTGAGGCCGAGGGTCGCCTTTCGCAGCTATTTGCCGCAGCTCTTGGGGAGGACGTGACCGTTGGGTTTGTCTGGCGAGAAGCTCCTGCCGAGACCGCCGAGGCGCAGGGCTGACAGGAGGCTGCGAGCAATGAAGACAAAGCTGGTCATCGTGGGGTGCGTGCTGTTTGCGCTGCTGCTGGCCTTTTTTGTTTGGAACGTTACCGTCTTGTCGTGGGGCTAGCCGCGGGCTCTCTCTGAGTGGGGACTATGCCGGGAGGGCCCGTCTAGCTCTGTGGGCCCGCCGCCTCGGCTTGATATTGATGATGCGAGGAGGCGCGAGGACTGCATGAGCAAGAAAGACATTGTCGCCCCGTCGAACGACGCCGCGGCCGGTCCGGAGGCTCCGTCCGCGGATCCCGGGGCAGAGGAGTTTGCTGCCAAGATCATGACCCGGGCAGCGAGTTTGACCATGGTCAAGATCGATAGGGGTGCCTTTCTTCGTGCGGAGATCAAGAAGCGCTGTCCTGAGATCGACGCGGAGCTTGCGGTGGAGACCACGCCGCTTAATGCCGGGGTCTCCCCGTCTGATATCGATGCAATGGCCTTGGCGGCGGTGGACTTTGAGACGCAGAAGTGCGCGGCGCTCTCCTTTTTGGCGGGCATTCCGGGAGGGGCGGCCATGGCGGGAACCGTGCCCGCGGACCTGGCACAGTACTTCGCTCATGTCATGCGGATTGAGCAGAAGCTGGCCTATCTCTACGGCTGGCAGTCGTTCCTGAATGAGGACAACGAGGTTGACGATGAAACGACGGCGCAGCTCGTCGCGCTCATGGGCATCGTGCTCGGAGTGGGCGAAGTGGCCAACAGCATCACCAGGTTTGCCGTGAGTGTCGCTCAGCGGGGTGTTGCCAAGCGTATTGAGCGACAGGCGCTCACCAAGACGTTCTTCTATAACCCCATGAAGGCCGTTTTGCGCGTTTTGGGCGTGAACATGACCAAGCAGACGTTTGCCAAGGGCGTAAGCAAGGTGGTGCCGGTGATTGGCGGGGCGATTTCTGGCGGCGTTACCTATGCCTCGTTCAAGCCGGGCGCCGAACGCCTTCGTCGATATCTGCGCTCCCTGCCGCTTTCTGGCATCGATGCGAGCGTGCATCCTGATGTGGCTGCCGTTCGGGCCGATCTTCGTGAACGGGAGCGTGCCGAGGCTCTTGAGCGCGCAAAGGAGACGGGGACCAAAGCGCTTAAGACGGCGGGCGGCACTTTGGCGTCGGGTGCCTCGGCGGCGGGAAAGGCGCTTGGTTCGCTGTTCGGGACGATTGCGGGCGGCGGAAAGCGGAGTCCGGAGACAGAGTGACCGTTTGCTGCGGCTCCGGGCTCTTTTGAGCGTGGTCACTTCAATAACACGCAAATCTCGGCACAGCTGAAAGAGTCAACTGCGAAAATACAAAAACGCCTCCGAGATTTGCGTGTTATTTGCGCGTCGCCAAACCTCGCAAAGAGCGCGAGCGCGCCGGCGACGCGGCCCGCGCGGCGAGCCCCGCGCCCGCCCGTCGGCGTATCATGGCAGAGACGGAACCGGTGGAGCCGGCAGACGGGAGGCCAGCCATGGAGTTCGCAGAGGTCGTTGCCAAGCGCTACTCGTGTAAGAGGTTTGACGGGACGCGTCAGGTCACGCCCGAGGCCCTCGAGCGGATCCTGGAGGCCGGTCGTCTTGCCCCCACGGCCAAGAACCTGCAGGAGCAGCACGTTTACGTGCTCCAGAGCCCCGAGTCGCTTGCGATTGTGGACGAGCTCACGCCCTGCCGCTACGGCGCGCCCACGGTCCTGGCCGTGGCCTTTGACGCCACGAACGTCTACACCTATCCCGGCGACGCGCGCGACTCCGGGATCGAGGACGCCGCGATCGTGGCCACGCACATGGTCCTGGCCGCCACGGACGCGGGCGTGGACAGCTGCTGGCTCAACCGCTTTGACCCCGACCTCGCCAAGGAGCGGCTCAGCCTGCCCGAGAGCGAGGAGCTTCTCATGCTGCTCGACCTGGGATACGCCGCCGAGGGCACGGTCCCGCTGCCCAACCACGGGAGCCGCAAGCCGCTCTCGGAGACGGTGACGTATCGCTAGGCGCGAGACCCGCCCGTCCTTCTCGCCGAATCGTCGGCCGCGCTTCCCGGCGCGACGGAAATTGTGTCCGCTTCCCGTGCTACGCTGCGCGCAAGGCCGACCGCGACGAAGGGGCGCGCATGCACATCTACAACTTCCTGGACAACGACGACGTCAAGATCATCTCTGGCAAGGGGCCGTTCAAGGTGGCGGAGTGGCAGCGTGACCTCTCGGTTCCCTACGGCGGCGCGTTTGCCGCCTACTACGCTGCCGAGATGGGCGTCCGGCGCCGCCAGCTCGTGTGCGAGCTGGATGGCCGTCTGGGCGTCACGCTGCAGGCGGGCGCCATGCAGTGGACCGTCGGCAGCGTTCAGGCCACGACGGGCGTCAAGGGCGTCGGCGACTTCTTTGGCAAGGCCATCCGCGGGTCGGTGACCGGCGAGTCCGCCGTCAAGCCCGAGTACGTGGGGGTTGGAACCGTCGTGTGCGAGCCCACGTATCGCCACATCCTGCTCATGAGCCCACAGACCGACCTGGGTGGCACGATGGTCATCAACGACGGCCTCTTCCTCGCGTGCACCTCCGACATCCAGCACCGCGCGATCATGGTCAAGCGCCCGAGCGCCGCCGTCGCCGGCAACGAGGGCCTGTTCAACCTCGGCCTCGCGGGGGCGGGCGTGGTGGCGCTGGAGTCCCCGGTGCCCATGAGCGAGCTCACGGTCGTCGATCTTGAGGGCGACGAGCTCAAGATCGACGGCAACTTCGCGATCGCCTGGTCCGAGGCGCTGGACTTCACGGTGGAGCGCAGCGGCAAGTCCCTCATCGGCTCGGCGGTCTCGGGCGAGGGCCTGGTCAACGTCTATCGCGGTCGCGGGCGCGTGCTGCTCTCGCCGGTGGCGGCGCAGACGGGCGGCATCAACGCGGGCAGCGGCGAGGCATAGCGCGGCGAGAAGAACGCGCAGCTCGGGAAGGCCGGCCTGAGCCGGAGATCCCGAGCTGCGCGATGTCCGCCCGCGTTACGGCCGCGGGCTCTTCTCGCCCGGCGTTAGCAGGTGGCGCCGCCCACGACGGTCTTGCCCAGGATGGCTCCTTGTCGATGGGCGCCGTGAGCAGCTTCTCCTGGACGTAGTCAAAGCCGAGGCGCGCCACGGTGTCGGCAAAGCGCTCGCCGCTCTGACCCTCGTCGCGGAAGAAGAGGATCGCGCGCTCCACCACGTCCATGACCTCGTCCTCGCTGGTGAAGATCTTGTCCAGCGCCTGGCCGTGCGCGGTCTTCTTGCCCCAGCGCCCACCGATGTAGACCTTGTAACCGGCGAGGCCCTCGGTCACGGCGCCAAACGGGCAGCTGCCCACGCAGCGACCGCAGTGGTTGCAAAGGCCCTCGTCGATCGTGATCTTGCCGTCGGGCCCCACCTGCGCGTCGCCCATCGGGCAGGCCTTCACGACCTGGCAGACCTTGCACGCACGGCACTTGGCGAGGTCGATCTGCGGCACGCGCTGACCAACGATGCCCAGGTCGTTGAGGTCGGGCTTGACGCACATGTTGGGGCAGCCGCCCACGGCGATCTTGAACTTGTGCGGCAGCTCCACGCCGTGGTAACCCACGTAGAAGCGCTCGTGGAGCTTCTCGGAGAGGTCGAAGGTGTCGATGAGGCCGTACTGGCAGGTGGTGCCCTTGCAGCTCACCACCGGGCGCACCTTTGAACCGGTGCCGCCGGCGTCCAGGCCGTGGTTCTGCAGGAAGCCGATGCAGGCGTCGATGTTGTCGTACGGCACGCCCTGGATCTCCAGCGTGAGGCGCGTGGTCATGGTGACCTCGCCGGAGCCAAAGCGCTCGGCGGCCTCGGCCACGGCGCGCTGCTCGTCCACCGTGATCTTGCCGTTGCGGGTGATCACGCGCACGTTGAACACGTCGTCATAGCGCTTGTCCTGCAGGCAGCCCAGGCCCTTCAGGCGCTTGATCTCGGCGGCGGGGAGCTTCTTGCCGGCCGGCCGCGGCACACGGACCTCGTTAAAGGTCACGCCGCCCTCGAGCACGCGTGTGTTGTTGTAGCCGGCGGCCTTGAGGCGGTTCTGCGTGAAGTAGCCGCGCTTGCCCTTGGCGCACACCAGCAGGAGCTTCTCATCCTTCTCGTGGCCGGGCAGCCCGTCCGGGCCGATCTTGGTGAGGTCCACCCACTCCGCGCCGGGAATCGTGGGCGCAGGCAGCACGTCGATCACGTGATAGTCCGCGGCGGCGCCGGCTGCGTACTCGGCCGGCGTGAAGCTCTCGAGCTCTCCCGCGAGCTTGTTCTCTAGGATGTAGCCGGTCGTGACCAGCGGGTGAATGGCGGTCGAGAAGGGCGGCGCGTAGGAGAGGTCCATGAGGTCCAGGTCCTCCACGGCGAGCTTCTGGTAGAGCGCCGTCACCATCACGTCCACGACCTTGTCCACGGCGCCCGCGCCGAGCACCTGCACGCCGAGCAGGCGGTGCGTCGCGCGGTCCGCGATGAGCTTGACGAAGAAGCTCGATGCGCCGGGGTAGTAGTGGGCTTTGTCGTCCACCACCGAGACCACGCTCACGGGGTCAAAGCCCGCCTCGCGCGCCGCGGCCTCGGTGAGGCCGGTGCGGCCGCCGTTGAGCGTGGGAAGAATTCGTACGACGCCGGTGCCGAGCGCGCCGGGGTAGGGGGTCGGCGTGCCCGTGAGCGTGCGGGCGAGCGCGCGGCCGCAGATGTTTGCCGTCGAGCCCATCGCGCTCCACTGGGGCGCACCGGTGATGAAGTTGCGCACCTCGGCGCAGTCGCCGGCGGCGTAGACGTCGGGCAGGTTGGTGGCGCCGAACTCGTCCACGAGGACGCACCCCTTGAGCGTCTCCACGCCCGAGCCCTCCAGCCACGCGGTGTTGGGCCGGATGCCGATGGAGAGGACCACGAGGTCAGCCGGCAGCGAACCCGCGCCGGTCTCCACGGCCTCGGCACGCCCGTTGCCCGTGATGCCCGTGAGCGGGCAGGACGTCATCACGCGGACGCCGGCGGCCTTGAGCTGGCGCTGAGCGAAGCCGGCCATCTCGGGGTCAAAGACGTTGGGCAGGATCTGCGGCATGGCGTCGATCACGGTGACGGAGAGGCCCTGGGCGAGTAGGTTCTCGGCCACCTCGAGGCCGATGAAGCCGGCGCCCACCACCACGGCGCGCCGGGCCCCGGCCTCGACGGCGGAACGGATGGCCTCGGCGTCATCCGGCGTGCGAACGGTGAAGACGCCGGGCAGGTCGGCGCCCGGCAGTCCGGCGGGCACGAACGGCGAGGCGCCGGTGGCGATGACCAATCTGTCGTATGTCTCGCCGTGCTCCGAGCCGTCCTTCTCGCGCACCGTGACCTCGTGGGCGGCCGCGTCAAGCGCCACGGCCTCCACGCCCGTGCGCACCTCCACGCTCGTGAGCCCCTCGTAGGCGGCAGGCGTGTTCACGATGAGCTCGCCGCGGGTCTTGATGTCCCCGCCGATGTAATACGGCAGGCCGCAGCCGGCGTAGCTGATGTCCTCGCTCTTGGTGACAACGACCACCTCGGCCGAGCGGTCGCAGCGCTTGAGCTTGGCCGCGACCTTGGTCCCGGCGGCCACGCCGCCGACGATCAGGTACCTCATGGGCGCCCCTCTCCTTTTGCCGCCGCCTCGCGCGGCGTTTGTTGGACCTATGGTATTCCTTTGCGTGTCCTATCATGGTGCGCAGCCCGGAAGAACGGAGGTCCCATGCCCAAAACGGCGGTCTTCAGCGACATCGACGGCACGCTGCTCAACTCCGAGCATCGGATCACGCCGCGCACGCGGGCGGCGATCGAGGCCGTGCGCGCGGCGGGCGTTCCCTTTGTCATCGTGACGGCGCGCGGGATCACGGCCACCTACCCCCTGCTGGAGCAGGAGGGCATCACGTGCGCGGTGGTCGCCTATAGCGGGGGCGTCATTCTGGACGAGGTGCGCAACGTGATTCACCACCATGGGCTCACGCGTGCCCAGGCGCAGGAGCTCGTGGAGTTTGCCGAGGCCGAGGGGCTGGACATGACCTGGAGCGCCTACTCCTTTGAGGACTGGGTCTGCCCGGACCGCTCCGACCCGCGCATCCAGGAGGAGGAGCGCATCGTCATGGCCCAGGCGCGCGAGGGCGACATTGCCTCGATCGAGCGCGACGAGGTTCAGAAGGTCCTCTGCCTCTGTGGGGCGGGCAGCACCGCTGACGTGCTGCGCCGCTTGCGCGACCGCTTTCCCGAGCGCCTTGTGGTGCAGTCCTCGCCCACGCTCCTTGAGTTCATGCCGGCGGGCACCACCAAGGCGGTCGCCGTCCGGACGCTTTGCGAGCTGTGGGGGATTGACCCCGCCGATGCGTATGCCTTTGGCGACTCCAGCAACGACATGCCCATGCTCGAGGCCGTGGGCCATGGCTATCTGATGGGCAACGCCTCTGACGAGCTGCTCGCCTCCGCGCCACGCGTTGCGCCCTCGAACGATGAGGACGGCGTGGCGCGCGTGCTTGAGCGCTTGGGCCTGGCGTAAGGCCCGGAACGCGGCTATATATAATATTATTAATTGGATGGAGCATGCCCAGCGGGCCGAGGGGCGCGGGGTGCGCATGAAACGGCCTCTCGTGCGGCGTTCTGGGAGTACGGATGCATAAAAAGCGCGTTCGTGCGGCAGCGATTATGCTCAGGAGTCAGTGTTTGGTCCCCGTAGGGCAACAAAAGGCCAGTTGCACGCTATATGGAAGCAGCCGGGGCAGGAAAGTCTGCCGCACGAGCGGCAATATCATGCACGATGCGAGAGAATTGCCGCACGAGGGCCGCTTTTATGCAGGCATGACGTCGCCGCGCGGCGTTTGTGCGAGAATGGCGCCGCCAAGCAAACGAGCGCCGCGCGGCGCTCAACGAGAGGAGAACCCCATGAAGATAGCCATTCCCACGCTGGGCAAGGGCGGTCTTGACTGCGAGCGCTCCGGTCACTTTGGCCATTGCGACTGCTTCACCGTGGTCGATGTCGAGGATGGCGAGATTGGTGCCGTGAGCATCATCGATAACCCGCCTCACGAGGAGGGCGGCTGCATGCGCCCCGTGGCGCTGCTCGCCCAGAACGGGATCGACGCCATCGTGGCGGCGGGCATGGGCATGCGGCCGATGATGGGCTTTGCCCAGGCGGGCATCACCGTCTACTTTGAGAACCAGACGCCCGGCGTGGGCGATGTCGCACGGATGGCCGCCACCGGCTCGCTCCCCGTCATGGGCGAGGAGCACGCCTGCCACCACTAGGCCCGTGCCGGACGCCCTGGTCATAGCCGGCTGTCTGTCCGGTGAGGGCGAGGACGCGGGCATGGCGGCGCTCGTGCGCGATCTCGCGGAGGCGGTCGGCGCCGGCGTGACGATGCGCGCGCGGACGGGCGGGCGTCCCGTGGGGCGGACGCTGCCCGAGGTGCTGGCCGATCTGCGCGCGCGGGGCGCGAGACGCGTGCTCGTGGTGACCACGCACGTGGCGGAGGGAAGCCTGCAGCGTGACGCCGTGGCTGCGGTGCGCGCCGCCTCCCCGGACTTTGACGAGCTGCGGCTTGCCCCGCCCCTGCTCGCGTCCGAGAAGGACCGAGCGGTCGTGGCATCTGCGCTCGACGCGGCGTTGCCCGCCCGTCCGGGTTGCCTCACTGCGCTCGCGGGCCATCGCGGCCCGGAATGCGAGGTGGCGCTCGCCGGGCTCGAGCGCGCCCTGCACGCCCGAGATCGCAAGGACGTCCTCGTGGGCTCCCCGGAGCGCCTCGCTGTGCGTCTGGCCGCGCGCCCGGAGCGCGAGGTTTTGCTGGCCCCGTTCCTCATGGCGCTCGGCCATCATGCCCGCCACGACGTGCTGGGCGAGCTCGCCCAGAGCCTCTCCGCGCGGACCTGGCCGCACTCCCTCGCGGAGCTGCCCGCTGTCCGCGCCCTTGTTATCAACCATGCGAGAAAGGTGCTCCCATGAAGCTCGTCATCGCCTCCGACATCCACGGCGCCGCAGATGCCTGCGCGCGTCTCATGGCCGCCGTCGAAAAGGAGTCCCCGGACCGCATCGTCCTCCTCGGAGACCTGCTCTATCACGGACCGCGCAATGACCTGCCGTTCGACTACGCGCCCAAGCGCGTGATCGAGATGCTCAACTCCGTCGCGGACCGCGTGATCGCCGTGCGCGGCAACTGCGAGGCCGAGGTGGACCAGATGGTCCTCGCCTTCCCCTGCATGGCCGACCACAACGTTCTCTACGACCCGTCGGCCGACTACACCCTGTTTCTCACGCACGGCCACGTCTACGGACCCGGGTACCACAACAGCGTTGATAGCTGGCCCGCGCTGCCCGAGCGCTCGGCGCTCGTCTACGGCCACACGCACGTCAAGGTGAACGAGGCTGCGTCCGGCCACGACGGCCGCTGGGCCTTCAACCCCGGGTCCGTGGGCATTCCCAAGGACGGCTCGGCGAGCTTTGGCGTCTACGAGGACGGCCGCTTTGAGCAGCGCCTGCTCTAGGCGTGTCCTCCCTAAAACCTCCGCGTCAAAAAATCTCATGTGTAGAGACTTAGATTATGTATAGAATCATCACGCACAGGGGATAAACTCAACCGTACAGACACGGAAACAGGCGAGCGGGCCCGGCAAAGGACGGGCCCCGCGCAGGAAAGGGAGAGCAACCATGGGCAAGATTCTCGGTATCGACCTGGGTACCACCAACTCCGCGATGGCGGTCCTCGAGGGCGGCGAGCCCACGATCATCGTCAACGCCGAGGGCGACCGCACCACCCCGTCCGTCGTGGGCTTCCGCGCCGACGGCGACCGCATCGTCGGTAAGGCGGCCAAGAACCAGGCCGTCACCAACCCCACCAACACGGTCTTCTCGATCAAGCGCTTCATGGGTCGTCGCTACGACGAGGTCACCTCCGAGCTCAAGACCGTCCCGTACAAGGCCAAGGCCGGCACCGGCAACCGTGCGGTCGTGGAGATCGACGGCGAGGACTTCACCCCCGAGCAGATCAGCGCCATGATCCTCTCCAAGATGAAGGCCGACGCCGAGAAGTACCTCGGCGAGCCCGTCACCGACGCCGTCATCACCGTCCCGGCCTACTTCAACGACGCTCAGCGCCAGGCCACCAAGGACGCCGGCAAGATCGCCGGCCTCAACGTCCAGCGCATCGTCAACGAGCCCACGGCCGCGGCGCTTGCCTACGGCCTCGACAAGAAGGGCATCGACCAGAAGGTCCTGGTCTTTGACCTGGGCGGCGGCACCTTCGACGTGTCGCTTCTGGACCTCGCCGACGGCGTCGTGGAGGTTCTGGCCACCAACGGCGACAACCACCTCGGCGGCGACGACTGGGATCAGCGCGTCATCGACTGGATGGCCGACAAGTTCCAGTCCGACAACGGCATCGACCTGCGCAAGGACCCGATGGCCCTGCAGCGCCTGAAGGAGGCCGCGGAGAACGCCAAGAAGGAGCTCTCCTCCGCGCAGCAGTCCACCATCAACCTCCCGTTCATCACGATGAACGCGAACGGCCCGCTGCACCTCAACTACACGCTCACCCGCGCCGAGTTCGAGCGCATCACGCGCGACCTGCTCGACCGCTGCAAGGGTCCCGTCACCAAGGCGCTGCATGACGCGAACCTCCAGATCTCCCAGGTCAACGAGGTCATTCTCGTCGGCGGCTCCAGCCGCATGCCCGCCGTCCAGGAGCTCGTCAAGCAGATGACCGGCAAGCAGCCCAACATGTCCGTGAACCCGGACGAGGTCGTGGCCGACGGCGCGGCCGTCCAGGGCGGCGTCCTCACCGGCGACGTCTCGGGCATCCTGCTGCTCGACGTCACCCCGCTGTCGCTCGGCGTGGAGACCATGGGCGGCGTCATGACCAAGATGATCGACCGCAACACCACGATCCCCACGTCCAAGACCGAGATCTACTCCACGGCCGCCGACAACCAGACGTCCGTCGAGATCAACGTCCTGCAGGGCGAGCGCGAGATGGCCGCCGACAACAAGTCCCTCGGCAAGTTCCAGCTCACCGGCATCCCGGCCGCGCGCCGCGGCGTGCCGCAGATTGAGGTCACCTTCGACATCGACGCCAACGGCATCGTGAAGGTCACGGCCAAGGACAAGGCCACCGGCAAGAGCCAGGAGATCACCATCTCCGGGTCCACCGCCCTCTCCGACGACGAGGTCGACCGCATGGTCAAGGACGCCGAGGCCCACGCCGAGGAGGACAAGAAGCACAAGGACGAGATCGAGGTCCGCAACCAGGTTGACTCGCTGTGCTACGGCGCCGAGCAGACGCTCAAGGACCTTGGCGACAAGGTCCCGGCCGACCAGAAGTCCGAGGTCGAGGCCGCCATCGCCGACGCCAAGAAGGCACTCGGGGGCCAGGACGTGGACGCTATCCGCGCGGCCGGCGAGAAGCTCACCGAGGCCTCCCAGAAGCTCGCGCAGATCGTCTACTCCACCACCGACGAGGCCGCCGCGGCCGGCACCGGCGCGCAGGGCGGCACGGACGACGTGGTTGACGCCGACTACGAGGTCGTGGATGACGACAAGAAGAACTAGCGCCAGGTAGGCCGTATCTGGTTCAAGGGATTCGGAGGCGGCCACGGCTTCGCGGCCGCCTCCGCTTGGATATGTCGAGGAGGGTGACGTGAGGGTGCCCATCGAGGTAGAGGACGAGAAGAACGAGGCCATGGAGCCCAACGAGGCGGAAGCCAGCAAGGTGGAGGCCAGCGAGGTCGCCGAGGGGGACGACGCCCCTGCGGCGGAGGCCGACGAGGACGCCGAGGAGCGCGCCCGCGTGGAGGCGGCCATCCGCGCCGGCGAGGAGGCCGCGGAGCGCGAGCTCGCGGCGGACGCCGGCAAGCTGCGCGAGGAGCGCGACGAGCTGGCCAAGAAGCTCGCCGACGTGGACGACCAGATCGAGGCCGCCAAGAAGGAGGCCGCCGAGGCCACGGAGCGGATGCTGCGCCTCCAGGCCGACTGGGAGAATTACCGCCGCCGCACCGCCGCTGAGCGTCTGGCCGAGAAGGAGCGTGCGGCCGAGGGTCTGGTCACGAGCCTGCTGCCCGTGATCGACGACATCGAGCGCGCGATCGAGCACGCCGGCGCCACCGAGGACGACACGCAGCTCAGCCAGTTTGTCGAGGGCGTCTCTGCGGTGCACGCCAAGCTGCTCGCGGTGCTCGCCAAGGAGGGGGTCGAGCCGCTCGACCCGGCCGGGGAGCCCTTTGACCCGCTCGCCCACCAGGCCGTGGGCCGCGTGGAGGACAAGGACACCTACGACGAGACCGTGGCCCAGGTCTATCAGAAGGGCTACAAGATGGGCGACAAGGTCATCCGAACCGCCATGGTGACGGTGACCTACGGCGGCCCCAAGCGCCCCGCCGAGCAGGCGGACGACGCGGAGGACGCGAAGGCGGACGCGGAGTAGCGAGCGTCCCGCCCTTCTCGCCAACGCACACCAGTGAGAGACGGAAGGAGGCGCGTGCGTCATGGCAGCCAACAAGACCTACTACGACATTCTCGGCGTGAAGCGCGACGCTTCCGACGATGAGATCAAGCGCGCGTTCCGCAAGCTCGCGGCCAAGTATCACCCGGACGCGGGCGGCGATGAGCAGAAGTTCAAGGAGGTCAGCGAGGCGTACACCACGCTCTCTGACCCCAAGAAGCGCCGCGAGTACGATCAGATGCTGATGTTTGGCGGCATCCCGGGCGCCGACTTTGGCGGATCGGGCGGGCGCGGCCGCTACACCTACACCACCAACGTGGGCGGCGACTGGTCCGACATCTTCAACAACATGCGCGGCGGCGAGGGTTTTGGCGGGTTTGACTTCTCGTCGATCTTTGGCGGGGCGGCCGGTGCGCGTGCAGCGAACCGACCGACCAAGGGCTCCGACCTCACGATGTCCGTGGACGTCAGCGCCGAGGAGGCCTTCCGCGGCGCCACCCGCAAGGCCACCTACCGCGTGCCCTCCACGGGCGAGGAGCAGACGCTCACGATCAAGATCCCGGCCGGCGCCGTGGACGGCGGCAAGCTCCGCTACCGCGGGCGCGGCGAGTACGGCACCAACGGCGGTGACCGCGGCGACCTCGTGATCACCACGCACGTGGCCGAGCATCCCGTCTTCAAGCGTGACGGCGCGGACGTGCGCATGGAGCTCCCGCTCAGCGTCTACGAGGCCGCCCTCGGCGCCACGGTGGACGTGCCCACGCCGGACGGCACCGAGGTTCGCCTCAAGGTGCCCGCCGGCACGCAGGACGGCAAGACGTTCCGCTTCCGCGACCTGGGTGCGCCCAACGTCAAGCGCAAGGGCTCGCGCGGCGCGCTGTTCGTGACCGTGCGGGTGAAGGTGCCCACGATGCTCTCCAAGAAGGAGCGTGACGCGCTCGCCGCCTTGCGTGACGCCGACACGAGAGACTACCGCGAGGAGGTCATGCGCTATGGCGCCAAGCGATAAGGACGGTCGGGAGCGCGGACGAGACCGCGACAAGCCGCTCTACATGATCAGCGTTGCCGCCGAGCTCACGGGCATGCACCCGCAGACCCTGCGTGTCTACGAGCAGAAGGGCCTGGTCACGCCCGGGCGCTCGCGCGGCAACACGCGTCTGTACTCCCAGGCCGACATCGAGCGGCTGAACCTCATCTCCAAGCTCACCGACGAGGGCATCAACCTCGCGGGCGTGGTGCGCATCCTTGACATGCGCGAGCGGATGCTCGAGCGCGAGGCCGAGCTCGACGAGCTGCGCGCCCGTGTGCGCGAGCTCGAGGACGAGGTCCACGAGTACAAGATGCAGGAGAAGATTACCGCGCTCGCCCGCTACGACGCCGCGGCGAGCCCCGAGCAGGTCATGCGTCGCCTGCTGCTCGGCGGCGCCCCTGACACCGGCGAGAAGGACGAGGCGTAGCGCCGGCGTACTTCTCACCGGCGATGCGCTCTGCCCGCGGCGCGTCCTGAAAATCGAGGCTATGGCGCGCGGGCCTTTTGACGACCTGCGGGTTTCTTGGCTTGCGTCCTGAAAATCGGACCCGTGGCATGACGGCCGTGCCACAGGTCCGATTTTCAGGACAGGCCCGGCAACGCCTCGCCGCGCGCCGAGAAAATCTATCATATGGACACTTAGATTTGCGTATAAGCCCCAGCTCAGGCGGGAACAATAGTCGTTGACTAACCACGACCCAAAGGGGGCAACCATGAGACTTGACAAGTGGGCCGTCACGGCCCAGGAAGCGCTGCAGGCCGCCGTGGGCGTTGCCACGGACGCCAGCGCCGGCCAGGTGCAGCCCGTGCACCTGCTCAAGGCGCTGCTCGGCTCCGGCGAGCGCAACCTCAGCGCGATCATCGAGCGCGTGGGCGCGGACCCCGCGTCCATCGAGGCGCAGGTGGACCAGGCCATCACCCGTCAGCCACGCGTCTCCGGCGACGCGGCGCAGATGGGCGTCGGCCAGGACCTCGTGCGCGTGGGCGACGCGGCCGAGAAGCTCGCGTCCAAGATGGGCGACTCCTACGTCACCTCGGAGCACCTGCTCTGCGCGCTCGCGGACAGCAAGGACGAGGCCGGCTCCATCCTCAAGGCCGCCGGCGTCACCGGCAAGCGCGTGAGCCAGGCCTACGAGGAGCTGCGTGCCGGCGAGCACGTCACCAGCCAGGACGCCAAGCCCCAGCTCAAGGCGCTCGAGCAGTACGGCCGCAACGTCACCGACCTTGCGCGCCAGGGCAAGCTCGACCCGGTGATCGGCCGCGTCGAGGAGATTCGCCGCACGATCCAGGTGCTCAGCCGCCGCACCAAGAACAACCCCGTGCTGATCGGCGAGCCGGGCGTGGGCAAGACCGCCATCGTGGAGGGCCTGGCCCAGCGCATCGTCAACGGCGACGTTCCGTCCACCATCCGCGACAAGGACATCGTGGAGCTGGACATGTCGGCCCTGGTGGCCGGCGCCAAGTACCGCGGCGAGTTTGAGGACCGCCTGAAGTCTGTGCTCAAGGAGGTCCAGAACGCCAACGGCCAGATCATCCTCTTCATCGACGAGCTGCACACCATCGTGGGCGCGGGTGCCACCGAGGGCTCCATGGACGCCGGCAACATCCTGAAGCCGGCCCTCGCCCGCGGCGACCTGCACGCCATCGGCGCCACCACGCTGGACGAGTACCGCAAGTACATCGAGAAGGACGCGGCGCTCGCCCGCCGTTTCCAGACCGTGATGGTCTCCGAGCCCACCGTGGAGGACACGATCTCCATCCTGCGCGGGCTCAAGGAGCGCTACGAGCAGCACCACCGCGTGCGCATCACGGACTCCGCGCTGGTCAGCGCCGCAGACCTCTCCAACCGCTACATCTCCGACCGGTTCCTGCCCGACAAGGCCATCGACCTCGTTGACGAGGCCGCGAGCCGTCTGCGCATGGAGCTCGACTCCATGCCCGCCGACATCGACGCCGTGGACCGCCAGCTCACGCAGATGCAGATCGAGGAGCAGGCCCTCATGAAGGAGGAGGACGCGGCCAGCAAGGAGCGTCTGGAGACGCTGCGCGGAGAGATCGCCACCACGCGCGAGAAGCTCGACGGCATGAAGGCCAACTGGGAGAACGAGAAGGGCGCGATCGACCGCGTGCAGGACCTCAAGTCCCGCATGGAGGATGCGCGCATCGAGATGGAGCGCGTGACCCGCGAGGGCGACCTCGCACGCGCCTCCGAGCTGCGCTACTCTACCATCCCCGGCCTCCAGCGCGCGTACGAGGAGGCGGAGGCCGCCCTCACCGCCAAGCAGGAGGCGGGCGGCCTGCTCAAGGAGGAGGTCACCACCGAGGAGATCGCCGAGGTCGTGAGCTCGTGGACCGGCGTGCCGGTGTCCAAGATGATGCAGGGCGAGCTGGACAAGCTCAAGAACCTCGAGGGCGAGCTGCACAAGCGCGTCATCGGCCAGGACGAGGCCGTCTCGGCCGTGGCCGCCGCCGTGCGCCGCAGCCGCGCGGGCCTCTCCGACCCCAACCGGCCCATCGGCAGCTTCTTCTTCCTCGGCCCCACCGGCGTGGGCAAGACCGAGCTCGCCAAGGCGCTCGCCGACTGCCTCTTTGACGACGAGCGCGCGCTCGTGCGCATCGACATGTCCGAGTACATGGAGAAGTTCAGCGTCCAGCGCCTCATCGGCGCGCCTCCGGGATACGTTGGCTACGACGAGGGCGGCCAGCTCACCGAGGCCGTGCGCCGGCGCCCGTACAGCGTCATCCTGCTTGACGAGATGGAGAAGGCGCACCCCGACGTCTTCAACATCCTGCTGCAGGTCCTCGACGACGGCCGCCTCACGGACGGCCAGGGTCGCGTCGTGAGCTTCAAGAACACGATCATCATCATGACGTCCAACGTGGGCTCGCAGTTCATCGCCGGCGCCAACGCCTCGAGCGACCCGGACGAGGTCCAGCGCGAGGTCAACAACGCCCTGCGTCAGACCTTCAAGCCGGAGTTCCTCAACCGCATCGACGACGTGGTGGTCTTCCACGCCCTCGGTCTGGAGGACATTGAGAAGATCGTGGACATCCAGCTGCGTGACGTGCGCGAGCGCCTCGCGCGCGACCGCATCCAGCTCGAGCTCACGCCAGCGGCCAAGCAGTCGCTCGCGCTCGACGGCCTGGATCCGGTCTACGGCGCCCGCCCGCTCAAGCGCCTCATCCAGCGTCAGGTCGTTGACAGCGTGGCCAACCTCATCATCGAGGGCTCGCTCGGCGAGGGCGACGTGGTCCGCGTCGACGTGGGCGCCGACGACCGACTCTATGCCGCGCGCGACGACGCCGCCTCCGAGCGCCGGCGCGCCGGTGACGCCTCGGCGCCGGCCGCCGACGAGCCCCTGGAGCCCGACGCGCTAGAGTAGCGGCCGCCCGTACTTCTCGCCCACCGCCCGCCCCATGCGCCGAGGCGGAGGAACTACGGAAAACAAGGGGTCCAGAAGCCCCATTTTCCGCACATCCTCCGTCTCGGCACCTGAGATTGGGGGCCAAGGGCGCTACCATGGGGACGGCACCGCAGCAGCGAGGGAGGCGACGTGGACGATAAGAACGACCGCACCGTGGCGATGCGCCCTGAGGACCTGCCTGACCCGGGCGCGACCCAGGCGGCGGCCACGCGCCTGGCCGCCCGCGTGCCCGCCGTGGACGTGCCGTCCGCGCCCGCGGCGCCGGAGCCCGACGGCATCGACGCGCTGTCCGACCCGTACTTCTCGCCCGTCGCGCCCGGCGATCTCACCGAGGCGCGGCCGGTCATAGCCATTGAGTCCCCGGTCGAGAGCCTGCCCGAGCGTCGCCGCCGCCTGCTGCGCTGGGCGATCGTCCTGATTGTCGTTCTGGCGGTTGCCGCGGCCGGCGTTGCCGCCTACCTCACCTATGAGAACGAGCTCTGGGGCGGTCGGACCGTGCCCGAGGTGGTGGGCATGAGCGAGCAGGACGCCCGCGTCGCGCTGGAGGCCGCCGGCTTTTCCGTTGAGGTGGAGTATCGCGCCGCCGATGACGACCTGGGCACCGTGCTCTCGGTTGATCCCGCGGAGGGCGTGCGCGCCGATCCTGCGGCGGGCGTCACGCTCGTCGTGGCGGGCGAGCGCACGATCCCGGACGTGGTGGGCCTGTCCGAGGAGGAGGCCATGCGGGCGCTCTATGACGCCGGAGCGGCAAACGTGCAGGTGACGCGTCAAAACTCGGACGAGGAGGAGGGCACGGTGCTCGCTGTGGACCCCGCCGAGGGCGCCGCGTTCGCTTCGGAGGACCAGATCACGCTGACCGTGGCGCAGCCCTATGCCGTGCCCGACCTCACGGGCATGACGGCCGACGAGGCGCTCGCCGCGCTGGAGGCCGCGGGCCTTGTCGGGGAGATCTCCTACGTGGAGTCAGACGCGCCCAAGAACGAGGTGGTGGACTGCGACCCGGCGCCCGGGACCGAGGTCGCCGGCGGCAGCACCGTCACCGTGAGCGTCTCGAATCCGCTGCCCACCTCGCCCGCACACCTGCTCGACTACTTTGACGCCACGCCGCAGCAGGTCTCCCAGTACCTCTCTGACGAGGGGTTCGCCCTGCGCTACAGCGCCATCTACGTTGCGGGCGGCAACGCGCACGCGGTCTACGTGGGTCAGGGCGGCGAGATGCTGCAGGTGTCCAACGATCCGGAGAGCGGTCACTACGACGGCTCGTCCGAGGGCGACGTGCTCGCGAGCGGGGCGGGCATCGGCGGCATGCGCTACGCGTTCTCCTCGGAGACGCTGCCGGAGGGCGGCGCCAGCGAGAGCGAGGTCGGCCTGCGCGCCGTGATGGAGGCCTGCGGCTTTGAGGGGCTCCTGGACACGTGCACGCAGGATGACCTCACGACGCCGGTGGAGGTCCCGGACAACTGCCACTTCATCTGCGGCTATGGCGAGCAGGGCGGCTACACGTGGGCCGTGCGCATCGGCGGCTACGGCGACGCCACGGGCGTGGTGGCGCTGGCGGCTCCGACGGAGCACTTCTCGGGCATCGACCTCGCGCCCTACGGCGGGAGCGTCTGCGACTACGTTGCCTATATCGACCTGTTTACGGGGTGATGACGATGGACCAGAAGGGCGCGCCGTCCCAGGGGGACGAACGGGACGAGTTCCGCCGTGCGGAGAACGAGGACGACGACGGCTACGATCCCTACTCCGACCGTCGTCCGGACCCCGAGCCCCTCTTTGAGCCCGATCCCTGGGCGTAGCGCGGTTAGCGACTAGCGGGCGGTGGAGCCCCAGTTGGTCTGCATGTACTGCCACACAAAGAAGACCACGATCGCAAGAACGGCGAGCACCGCAAAGAGCGCGAGGGCCGTCTTGATGCGCGTGCGGCGCTCGCGCGAGGCGAAGATGTCGCGCCGCCCCTTGGGAATCTCGAGGTACTGGCCGTAATGGAGGTCGCGGCGGAGCTTGCTGCCCTCGGCGCGGGAGCGGCGGTACGCATGGCCGGAAATCACGTTGCCGGGCACGGTGAAGTTGGAGTCATGGGTCACGAGGCCCGCCTCGTCCGGCTCCTGGGTGAGGTCGTCGATCGGCTCGACGGTGCGGTGCGCCGGACGCTGCCGAACGTAGGGAGCGGCGTGCCTGCCGCTTCCGTCCCGCGTGGGCTCGCTGTTGCTCATGAGGTCTCCAGCTCTCTCGACAGATGCTCTCATTATGCTACAGCGCACGGCGTTCTCAAAATCTAAGTCAACTATGCTTAGATATGATGAGTATATGACGCATAGAAAACATCGCTCTTCTCGTATAAAACGCGGGTCGCGGGGAATAACTATCAACGAGCGACAGGGCGCCCGAGGAGGCGCCCACCACAGACAGAAGGAGTGAGCATCATGGCAGGCATGATTCCGTATGACCGTTACTCGAGGGCTCTTGGTCGTTGGCCGTTCGACGAGATTGACCGCTTCTTTGACGCGCCGTTTGCCGCGCTCTCCACGGGCAACGCCGGCTTCAAGATGAACGTCGAGGACGCCGGCACCGCCTACGTGGTCACCGCCGAGCTGCCGGGCGTCACGCGCGAGCAGATTGATGTCGAGCTCAACGAGGGCCGTCTCTCCATCTCCGTCGAGAAGAAGGAGTCCGATGAGGAGAAGGGCAAGAACTACCTCTACAAGGAGTCCGGCGAGTGGAGCGCCACGCGCGGCGTCTTCCTGAAGGACGCGGCCACCACGGGCCTCACCGCCAAGCTCGAGGGCGGCGTCCTCACGGTGAACGTCCCCAAGCAGGACGAGAAGGCCAACGTCACCAAGATCGCCATCGACTAGCGCCAAAAACGCAAACGCGTCGCAGGTCAAACGGGTCGGAGACCACAGGCTCCGACCCGTTTCTCTGTGACGGCTCGGGCCCCTCTCGGTCAGAAGACGGACAGCGGCCAGTCCTGGGCGGCGCAGCAGATCGTGAGACGGCCGTCGGGCGTGCGAGCCTCGGGGCGGCCGTCCTCGCCAGCCGCCACCTCGGCGCCCACGGCCTCGGCGAGCGTGCGCACGGCCACGCTCGGCCGATTGTTCTCCTGCGAGAGGTGCATGGCCACCACGGTCTCGGTGTCCGGCCCCACGAGGCGCGCAAGCGCCGCGGCAGCCTGCGCGTTGGAGAGGTGGCCCGCCGGCCCCGCCACGCGCGCCTTGAGGTAGGCGGGGTAGTCGCCGGTGGCGAGCATCCGCTCGTCATGGTTTGACTCCAGCGCCAGGATGCGCGCGCCGGAGAGCGCCTCGAGCGCCTCCGGGCCCAGCTCGCCGGTGTCCGTGCAGAACCCGAGCGCGTCATGGGCGGTCGAGAAGCGCAGGCCCACGGGGTCGGCCACGTCGTGCGAGGTCGGGAACGTCCGCACGCGCATTCCCGCAATCTCAAGCTCGTCGGCGTGCCCCACGAGCGTGAACGGGAGCTCCGACAGATAGCGCCGAGCGCCCACCGTCCCCGCCGTTGCAAAGAGGGGCCCGTCAAAGCGGTTGCAGAAGACGGAGAGTCCGCCCACGTGGTCGGAGTGCTCGTGCGTGAGGATGACCGCCGTCACGCGGCCCACGTCCACGCCCAGCTCCTCGGCGCGGGCGAGTAGGGCCCGGCGCGAGATGCCGCAGTCCACCAGCACGCAGCCGCCCGGCCCCTCCACCAGGGTGGCGTTGCCCTTGGAGCCGCTGGCCAGCACGTGCAGGTGAATCTCGGGCGTCATGGGGTTCCTTTCTGTGGCGTACACTTCTAGTGGTTGGGCGTGATGCGCCCAGGACACAGGGTACTCGTTGGGGGTGGGTCATGCCGAGCGTCTCTCGCCGATACGCCGCGTCGGGCGGTCGCTTTGAGCGACCGAGCGGACGACCGGACGCCGAGCTCGGCGCGCCCGTGATCCTCATGGTCTCGGGCGGCGCGGACTCCACGGCGCTGCTCGTCCTGGCGGCCACCTCCGCGCTGGACATCGACGACGGCCGCGGCCCCGCGCGCGTCGCCCGCGAGCGGCTTCACGTGCTGCATGTCAACCACGGCCTGCGTGGCCTGGACGCCGAGGAGGACGAGGAGTTCGTGCGCGACCTCGCCGCCCGCTTTGGCGTCCCCTGCACGATCCGCCGCGCCGATGTGGCCGCGATCGCCGCGGACGCGGGCGACAACGTGGAGAACGCGGGGCGCGAGCTGCGCTACGCCGAGGCCGCGCGCCTGGCGAACGAGCTCTCGGAGCGCCTTGGCACGCCGCGCTCCGCCGCGCGCATCCTCACCGCCCACACGGCCGATGACCGCGCCGAGACCTTCTTCATGAACGCGATTCGCGGCACCGGCGCCGCGGGCCTCTCCTCGATCCCGCGCCGCCGCAACCGAATCGTGCGGCCGCTGCTGGACCGCACCCACGAGGAGCTCTGCGACCTGCTGCGCATGCGCGGCATCGTCTGGCGCGAGGACGACACCAACGCCGACACGCGTTACCTGCGCGCCTACGTGCGCCACGAGGTCATGCCCGTGGCGCGGGCGAGAAACCCACGCGTGGTCGCGAGTCTCGCCAGCACCTGCGACATCCTTTCCGACGAGGACGCCTACCTCACCTCGGTGGCCGCCCGCGCGCTGCGCGACCTCACGCGCCGCGAGGGCGAGGGCCTGCTCGTGTTGGACGCGGCCCGGCTCGCGGCGACCGAGGTCGCGATCGCCCGGCGCGTGGTTCGTGCCGCCCTTCTCGCCGTGTGCCCGGCCGCGCGCCTGGAGGCCCGCCACGTCGCCGGCGTCCTGCGCGCCGTGGCGGCGGGGGAGGGCTCGCTCACCGTCCCGATGGGCGTGACCGTGCGCGTCGAGCACGGGCTGCTCGTCCTGCGCTCCCGCCCGGGCGTCCCGGCTCCCGTGGCCGCCTGGCTCGAGGTTCCGGGCCGCCTCGCCCTTGCGGACGGGCGGACGCTCGCGGCGCGCGTCATCGAGGCGCCCGCCGGCACGGATCCCGCGGCCCGTGCCCGCGCTCATGCGCTCGAATGGGCGGGCGAGTCCGTCCTGCTGGACGCCGTCGCGGCCGGCGTCGATCCTGCGCGCGGCGGGCGGCTCTGGGTAGACGCCCCCCGCCCCGGCGACGTGCTCTGCCCGCTCGGCATGCACGGTCAGTCCAAGAAGGTCTCCGACCTGCTGGGCGAGGCCCACGTGCCGCTGGGCGACCGCTCCGCCGTGCCCGTGGTGCGCAGCGCCCCCACCGGGCCGATCGTGTGGGTGGCGCCCATCCGCCCCGACGAGCGCGTCCGCTGCGCTCCCGCCACCAGATGGCTGCTAGAATTGACGCTTACCGAGGGCATGTGAGCGGGCGGGGCGCGCCCCGCGGAGAGGAGCGAGCGATGGAGAAACTGCACCCGGACGTCAAGGAGGTCCTGTTCTCCGAGGAGGACATCCGCGGCATCGTGACGCGCATGGGCGAGCAGATCACGGCCGACTATGCCGAGAAGAACCCGCTGATCGTGGCCGTGCTGCGCGGCGCGGTGATTTTCACCGCCGACCTCATGCGCGCCATCGACTGCCCGCTCTCGGTGGACTTCATGGCCGTCTCCAGCTACGGCGAGGCGGCCAAGAGCTCGGGCGTGGTGCGTATCGTCAAGGACCTCGACACCAAGATCGAGGGGCGCGATGTGCTGATCGTGGAGGACATCCTCGACTCCGGCCTCACGCTGTCGTACCTCATGGACCTGCTTCGCGGGCGTGGGCCGGCCTCGGTTGAGGTGGCGGCCTTCCTCGTGAAGGACATCCCCGGCAAGGTGCCCGCCATCGAGCCGCGCTACGTGGGCGCCCATGTGCCCGACGAGTTCATCGTGGGCTACGGCCTGGACTTTGCCGAGCGCTACCGCAACCTGCCCTACATCGGCATCCTCAAGCCCGAGGTCTACCGGTAAGAACGCAAGGAGCAAGGAAACCGCGTGTCAGATCACAGGAACAACGCCCAGGGGGGCGGTCCCGGCCTGCCGGGCGGGCCGTCGCGGAGCAACGCCATCACGACGCTGCTCGTCATAGGCATCATCGTCTACCTGGTCTACTCGATGGGCAGCTCGTTCGCCGGCCGCGGCCAGACGACCGACGTCCTGCCCACCAACGAGTTCGTGACCGCTGTTGAGCAGGGCCGCGTGTACGACGTGAACTACAAGACCTCCGACGGCAGCGTCACCGGCTCGTACTGGAAGAGCGCCGCCGACAAGGGCGACGAGGGGAAGCTCGTCCCCTACCAGAGCGTCTACGTGGGATCGGACTCGCTCGCCAGCCTCATGGCCGAGCACTCGAGCGTGACCTATGAGATTGACACGAGCTCTGGCGACCTTCTGGAGACCATCCTCATCTCCGTGGTCCCCACGCTGCTTCTGGTGGGTGTGTTCGTGTTCTACATGAGCCGCATGTCCCAGCAGCAGGACAAGACGATGTCCTTCTCAAAGACCAAGGCGCGCACCGTCGAGGGCGAGCGCCCCAAGGTGACCTTCGCCGATGTCGCGGGCGTTGACGAGGCCGTGGAGGAGCTGCAGGAGGTCCGCGATTTCCTCTCCGACCCCGAGCGCTACCACAGGATGGGCGCCCGCATCCCGCGGGGCCTCTTGCTGGTGGGCCCGCCGGGCACGGGCAAGACCCTGCTCGCCAAGGCCGTGGCCGGGGAGGCGGGCGTGCCGTTCTTCTCGATCAGCGGCTCCGACTTCGTGGAGATGTTCGTGGGCGTGGGCGCCTCCCGTGTGCGCGACCTCTTCAAGCAGGCCAAGGAGGCCGCCCCCTGCATCGTCTTCATCGACGAGATCGACGCGGTGGGCCGTCAGAGGGGCGCCGGCCTCGGCGGCGGCCACGACGAGCGCGAGCAGACCCTCAACCAGCTGCTCGTCGAGATGGACGGCTTTGAGGACAACTCCTCGGTCATCCTGATCGCTGCCACCAACCGCCCGGACATTCTCGATCCCGCGCTGCTGCGCCCCGGCCGCTTTGACCGCCGCGTGACGGTGGACCGCCCCGACGTGGGCGGGCGCGAGAAGATCCTCTCCGTGCACGCCCAGGGCAAGCCCGTGGCGGGCGACGTGGACCTGGCGCGCCTGGCCAGGGTGACGCCGGGCTTCACGGGCGCTGACCTTGCCAACCTCATGAACGAGGCGGCGCTTCTCGCCGCCCGCCGCCGGCGCGAGACCATCGGTGCGGACGAGGTCGAGGAGGCCATGGAGCGCGTGATGGCCGGTCCCGAGCGCAAGAGCCGCGTCATCACCGAGGGCGAGCGCCGCGTGATTGCCTACCACGAGTCCGGCCACGCCCTCGTGGGCCACGCGCTCGAGAACTCCGACCCCATCCACAAGATCAGCATCGTGAGCCGCGGTCAGGCGCTCGGCTACACGATGCAGATCCCGGAGGAGGATCACTTCCTCGAGACGCGCGACGGCATGCTCGACCAGATCGCGGTGCTGCTGGGCGGCCGCACGGCCGAGGAGCTCTTCTGCGACGACGTCACCACGGGCGCGAGCAACGACCTCGAGCGGGCCACCAAGCTCGCGCGCACGATGGTCACCCGCTACGGCATGAGCGAGGAGCTGGGCGCCCAGGTCTTTGGGGAGGCGCAGCACGAGGTCTTTCTCGGCCGCGACTACGCCAACCACCAGGACTACTCCGCTGAGACCGCCAAGCGCATCGACGACGAAGTGGAGCGCATCATGCGCGAGGGCCACGCGCGGGCGCGCTCGGTGCTGGACGCCCGGCGCGCGCAGGTGGACACGATGGCGCACGTGCTGCTCGAGCGCGAGACCGTGGAGGGCGCCGCGGTGGACGCCCTGCTCGAGGGCCGCTGGGACGAGTACGTCGCGGGCGAGGGAGACCAAGGGGCGACCGACGTCGCCGGAGAGGAGCAGTAATGTCCATCAACGAGAAGAGCCGCGCGTACGGCGCGCAGAAGTCCTCCATCCGCGAGATCTCCGCCTACGCGGGCGCCCGCAAGGCCCAGATCGGGGCCGAGAACGTCTTTGACTTCTCGCTGGGCAACCCCTCCATCCCCGCGCCGGACGCCGTGCGCGCCTCGATCGAGCGAGCGCTCGCGCTGCCGGCCACGCAGCTCCACGGCTACACGCCCGCAAGCGGCCTGCCCGCCGCGCGCGAGGCCGTGGCCGCGAGCCTCTGCCGCCGCTTCGGCGACGATGCCGCCTCCGCCGATGACCTCTATCTCACCTGCGGCGCGGCGGCCTCGCTCTCCATTACGTTCAACGCGATCGTCAACCCTGGCGACGAGGTCATCGTGATCGCGCCGTACTTCCCGGAGTACCGCATCTGGATCGAGACCGCGGGCGCCACCTGCGTGGAGGTGGGCGCCGACCCCACCACGTTCCAGGTGGACGTGGCCGCCGTGGCCGCCGCCATCACGTCGCGCACCAAGGCCGTGGTCATCAACTCGCCCAACAACCCCGTGGGCTCGGTCTACTCGCGCGAGAACCTGACCGCGCTCGCCGTCGCGCTGACGGAGGCCGAGAAGAGTCTCGACACCGCCATCTACCTCGTGGCCGACGAGCCCTACCGCGAGATCACCTACGGCGCGGAGGTGCCGTGGGTGCCGTCCGTCTATGACCGCGCGATCGTGTGCTACTCCTACTCCAAGAGCCTGTCGCTGCCGGGCGAGCGCATCGGCTGGGTGCTGGTGCCGCCCGCCAACCCTGAGCACGACGAGCTCGTGCTCGCCGTCGCCGGCGCCGGCCGTAAGCTGGGATTTGTCTGCGCCCCGGCGCTCTTCCAGCGCGTGCTGATCGACTGCGTGGACTGCCCGAGCGACGTGGCGGCCTACGCCGAGAACCGCCGCGTGCTCACCGAGGGCCTCGCGCGCCTGGGCTACGAGTTCATCGAGCCCGAGGGCGCGTTCTACCTGTGGGTCAAGGCGCTCGAGCCGGACGCCGAGAAGTTCTTTGAGCGCGCGAAGGCCCTCGAGCTGCTGCCCGTCCCGTCCGACTCCTTTGGCTGCCCGGGTTGGGTGCGCGTGGGCTATTGCGTCTCCCACGAGACCATCGTGAACTCCCTGCCCGCCTGGGAGAAGCTCGCCGCCAGCTACCGTTAGGGAGCCCCATGCTGCAGAACCGCTGCGACGTCCACACCCACACGCTCTTCTCGCGCCACGCCTACTCCACCGTGCGCGAGAACGTGGTCGCCGCCCGCGACGCGGGCCTTGAGTTGCTGGGCGTGGCGGATCACTTCTCCGACATGCTCCACCCTCGCACCGACCTCACCCACGGCAGCCTGCGCGACTACCAGAACCTCCTCAACATGGTGGTCTGGCCGCGCACGTGGGAGGGCGTGCGCGTGCTGCGCGGCGCCGAGGCCGACATCCGCATGCTCGACGGCCGCCTCTTTGGCCAGGACGTTCCCGTGGGCGAGGACATCACGGGCGGCTTGCTGCGGGAGGCGTCCACCCTCTATGACCAGGTGACGCGGAAGTGCGACTACGTGATCGCGAGCGTTCACTACCGCGACTTTGCCCGCGGCGCCTCGCTCGCCCAGGTGACGGAGATGTACCTCGGCGCGCTTGATCAGCCCAAGGTGCTCGCGCTCGGGCATGCGGGGCGTTCCGGCCTGCCGTTTGACGTGCGCGAGGTCGTGGGGGAGGCGGCCCGCCACCACAAGCTCATCGAGATCAATGCCCACAGCGTGGAGGCGCGCCGTCGCGAGGGCCGCACCTGGCGGACGTGCCGTGCGATAGCCGAGACCTGCGCGGAGCTGGGGTGTCAGGTGATCGTGAGCAGCGACGCCCATGTCTGCTGCGACGTGGGTTCGGTTGCGCCGGCGCTGGCGCTGCTGGATGAGATCGGCTTCCCGCAGGAGCTCGTCGCCACGCGCTCGGCCGAGGCGTTCCTCGCCGCGATGGCCGCTGCCGGCCTTGATGTGCCGGCTTTCTAGGCGCGGTGGCCGGCGGGACGCTCGCCGAGGCACCCAATAGCGTCCTTTTCTGCTGCCGGCACGCCCGCGAGTCATCTCGTCTGTAGTTTTGGGACGAACCCCCAAATACAGACGAGATGACCATCCCAATCTACCTGCAGTTTCTTAGCCTAATATCTCGTCTGTACTTGCTTGAACCGGAAATAACTACAGACGAGATGAAAACCGGCTGCCGCAAGGCCCCCGCGCGCCCCGCGAACGGCTACACTGGCCTGAGCCGTCCGCGAAGGAGGACCCATGCCCAGCCCCAGCACCCGCGAGCTCCGGCTCGTCTCGTGGAACGTCAACGGCCTGCGCGCCGTCATGAAGAAGGACCCCAGCTTCACCGATGTCGTGGCCGCCGTGGACGCCGACGTCTTTGCCGTTCAGGAGACCAAGCTGCAGGAGGGCCAGATTGAGCTGGACCTCCCCGGCTACCACCAGGCCTGGAGCTACGCCGAGCGCAAAGGCTACTCCGGCACCGCGGTCTTCTCCCGCGAGGAGCCGCTGCAGGTCATCAACCACATCGGCGCGCCGACGGCCGACGACGAGGGTCGCGTCTGCGCGCTCGAGTTCCCCGCGTACTGGTTCGTGGACGTCTACACGCCCAACGCCCAGAACGAGCTCGCGCGTATCGACACGCGCCTGGCCTGGGACGCGGCGTACCGCGAGTTCCTCTGCGGCCTGGCCGCGAAGAAGCCCGTGGTGACCTGCGGCGACTTCAACGTCGCCCACAATGAGATCGACCTCAAGAACCCCGGCCCCAACCGCGGCAACGCGGGCTTCTCCGACGAGGAGCGCAAGAGCTTCACGCGTCTGCTCGATGCCGGCTTCACCGATACCTTTCGCGCGCGCCACCCCGACCTTACGGGCGCCTACAGCTGGTGGAGCTACCGCTTCAACGCGCGCAAGAACAACGCCGGCTGGCGCATCGACTACTTCCTCGTGAGCAACGACATCGCCGACCGCGTGACCGGGGCCTCGATCCTCTCCGAGGTCTACGGCTCCGATCACTGCCCCGTGGAGCTCACGATCGAGCTGTAGCGCGGGCGGAGCGCCCCCTCAGAAGTCGAATGCCGCCGCGATGTCGCAGGCACACACGAGGTCGGCAGCGTCGTCCTGCGGCGTGGGCTCGCGGTTCACGATCGCGAGCTCGTCTCCGCCGAAGCAGTTGACGAGCCCCGCTGCCGGGTACACCACGAGCGACGTCCCCCCGATCACGAGCAGGTCCGCCTCGGCGATCGCCCGCATGCTGGCGAGAAGCACGCGCTCGTCGAGCTGCTCCCCGTAGAGCACCACGTCCGGCTTCACGAGGCCGCCGCATCTCCCGCACCGTGGTACGCCCTCGGTCGCGAGCACCCACTCCGCCGAGTAGGTCTCCCCGCAGCGCGTGCAGACGTTGCGATGGACCGATCCGTGCAGCTCGTGGACCACGCGCGAGCCGGCCATCTGGTGCAGGCCGTCGATGTTCTGCGTGACCACGGCGGCGAGGTGCCCCTCGGCCTCCAGCTCAGCGAGCTTGACATGCGCGCGGTTGGGGCGCGCCGCGAGGCAGATCATGCGCTCCCGGTAGAAGTCGTAGAACTCCGCGGTGTGGCTCACAAAGAAGTCGTGCCCGAGCATCTCCTCCGGCGGATAGGCAAAGTGCTGGTGATAGAGGCCGTCGGCGCTGCGGAAGTCGGGGATGCCGCTTGCCGTGGACACCCCGGCGCCGCCAAAGAAGACCGCGCGCCGCGCCCGCGCAAAGCGTTCCCTGAGCTCGCCCGCCGCCTCTGCCGGGTCCGTGACCGTCCGTCCCATGACGCCTCCCTCGCACGTTCTCCTATCATGGTAATCCTGCGAAGGAGGTTGTCGGCCCGCCCGAACGGGAATAAGACACTTTATCCGACTAAAGGAGGCGGAATGGAGGCCCTGACCAACAACGTCTTTGACTGCGCGCTCGTCTTTGAGGGCGGCGGCTACCGCGCGGCGTACACCTGCGCGTTTGCCAATGTCCTGCTCGAACAGGGCATCTACTTTGACTACGTGTGCGGCCTCTCCGCCGGCGCCAGCAACTCCGTGAACTACCTCTCGCGCGACCGCAAGCGCGTGCGCGAGGCCTTCATGACCGACGGTCCCGCCCGCCGCCTCGTGGGGCTGCGCTCGCTGCTGCGCGGCCACGGCTACTTTGACGCGGACGCGCTCTACGAGGGCGCGCTGCGCGACGGCACGCTCCGCTTTGACTGGGACACGTTCCAGGCCAACCCCGCCCGCCTGCGCATCCAGGCCTTTGAGCGGGACACCGGCCGGACCGTGCGCTTTGGGCGCGAGGACATGACCGACCCCCTGCGCATGATCGGCCTCATCCGCGCCAGCTCCACGCTGCCGGGCATGATGAAGCCGCTCGAGGTGGACGGCCGCGTGCTCATGGACGGCGGCCTGGGCACGGGCGCCGGCATCCCCGTGGGCATGGCCGAGGAGGACGGCTTCGAGCGCATCCTCTTTGTGGCCACGCGCCCACGCGGCTACCGCAAGAAGGAGCCCGGCGCCCGCGACGCCCAGATGTTCAAGGCCGTGGCGCGCGATTATCCCTACCTGCGCAAGGCGCTGCTTTCCCGCTGGGAGCGCTACAATGCCGCGCTCGACCACGTGGAGGAGCTGGCCGAGAAGGGCCAGGCGCTCGTCATCTACCCCGACGAGATGCCCGTCGAGAACGCCACCGTCAACCCGCGTCGCCTGCGTGCCGCCTACGAGGCCGGTCACGCCCAGTACCTGCGCGAGATGCCGCGTGTGCGCGAGTTCCTGTTCGGCTTGGCGGACGGCGGCCCCCAGCCCGAGGACCCGGACGAGGGTACCGGCTACATCACGCTGGGCTAGGAGGTACGGCGCCCGCGCGCCCTCGCGAGCTCGCCCGTCCTTCTCGCCCGCCTGACGCCGCGCGGGTACAATGGGACGGACAAACCCGCCCCGAGGAGGACCCGCATGCTGAGAGAGAACTACGCAACCTGGCGCTGCGGCGCGCACGAGATCTCCCTTGCGCGACCGCGCATCATGGGCATCCTCAACGTGACGCCCGACTCGTTCTCGGACGGCGGGGAGAACCTCGATCACAAGACCGCCATCGCGCGTGGCCTGGCCATGCTGGACGAGGGCGCCGACATCATCGACGTGGGCGGCGAGTCCACGCGCCCGGGGCACACGCCCGTGAGCCCCCAGGAGGAGGCCGAGCGCGTGGTGCCGGTGGTGCGCGCGCTCGTGGAGGCCGGCGCCGTCGTGTCCATTGACACCCGCCACGCCGACGTCGCGCGCATGTGCGTGCGCCTGGGCGCCGCGATCGTGAACGACGTCTCCGGCTTCACGGACCCCGAGATGGTGGCCGTGGCGGCGGACACGGACTGCGGCTGCGTGGTGGTGCACTGGAACCAGGGCGGTCTGGGCACGCACGTGGCGCGCCGCCAGGTGCTGCTCGACGAGTCCCGCCCCGCGGGCAGCGCCCTGCCGCGCCCGGCGACCTCCCAGCACCGCTTCACCCTGCCCGACGGGGCGCCGATCATGCGGCAGGTCATGGGATTTCTGGGCGACCAGGCGCGCACGCTCATGCGCGCCGGCGTCTCGCGCGACCGCCTGTGCATGGACCCGGGCGCGGGCTTTGACAAGTACGCCGACGAGGACGTGGTCATCCAGCGCGCCACGCGCTCCATGGCCTCGATGGGCTACCCGCTCATGTGCGCCGTCTCGCGCAAGCGCTTTGTGGGCGCGCTCTCCGGCACGGACGAGCCCGCGTCCCGCGACGCGGCCACGGCGGGCGTCTGCATCTCCGCGATTGAGAACGGGGCCCGCATCCTGCGCGTCCACGACGTCGCGGGGGCCTCTCGTGCCGTCAACGCCTACTGGGCCGTCTCGCACAAGGACGCGCGCCAGGGCTTTGTGAGCCTGGGCTCCAACGTGGGCAACCGCGTGGCCAACCTCGCGCGCGCCGCCCAGCTCATCGACGAGATTCCGCTCACCTGCGTGGTCAGCGTGAGCCATGCCTACGAGACCGAGCCCGCCTACGGGATTGCCACGCCGGTCGCCAACGCCGTGGCCGAGATCCGCACCGAGCTTCACCCGCTCGTGCTGATGGACCGGCTGCTCGAGGTGGAGAACCAGATGGGCCGCATCCGCGCGCACGGCGAGAAGGACGCGGCGGCCGCGCGCCCGGGCGTCAAGAAGAAGCCCGGCAACGGCCCGCGCACCATCGACTGCGACCTCGCCTGGGTGGAGGGGGAGACCCATGCCGGCGCGCGCCTCACGCTGCCGCACCCGCGCCTTGGCGAGCGCGACTACGTGATCGTGCCGATGGAGGACCTGATGCACGACCCGGTGCGCTTCCTCGCGCACGCCGGCGTGAGCGTGCTGCCGCGCGAGGAGCGCGTAGGCCAGGTCACCGCCGACCTCGGGGAGGTCGTGTGGGAGTGACGGGGACGTCGTTTTTGCTGCGGCCGGCGGTGCCGATGGGCTTTGTGGGCGGCGTGCCGCACGTGGTGGCGCTCGCCGTGGCCCGTGAGCTGGGGGCACGGGTGGCGTGGCCACATGCGGTGGTCACGGCCGAGGGCGAGCCGCTCGTCTCCGTTGACGTGCGCGCCGGCTACGACGAGGGCATCTTCGTGCGTTGCGACCTCACGTGGGAGGCCGAGAGGGGCTTCGACGTCGTGACGCTTGAGCGCGCGGCGACCGAGGCCGTAGACGCCTGGGTCACCGACGTGGCCGCCGGGCGCGCCGGCGCCGGCCCGCTCGCGCCGGTTTTGGGCAACTACTTTGATGTGCTGCTCGGCATGGGGGAGATGTGCGAGATCGTGCGCGCCGGGCGCGTGATCGGCCGTGGGACGCTTGCGGGCGTGGACGTGTGGGGACGCGCGACGGTGCGCCTGGAGGACGGCGCGCAGGAGCTGGAGATTGCCCCCGAGCAGGCCGAGCTGCGCACCGTCTAGCGAAACGCTCCGTCCGCGCGAGGTTCCGGAGGTTTGGGTCCGCTTTTTTGCGGGGAGCTCTGTGACGAAGGGGCTACAGTGCGATTGCCTGCGGTTTTATACCGGCAGACTTCTTGTGTGGGACGGCGGTGAACCCAAACCGTCCAAGGGTTATGCGCGACCGCGCTCCTCGAGCCAGATCTCGCGGATCCCGCGCAGCGTGAGATCGGGATCGATGGCGTCGAAGAGGTCGGTCGCCCGCGCCACGGTCCGCGCGAGGCCGCCCGTGCCCACTACGGTTGCCTCCGGCGCGCCGAGCTCCGCCCTGATGCGCGCCACGAGTCCCTCGGCCTGCGCTGCCGCCCCGATCACGAGGCCCGACTGCAGCGCCGCCTCGGTGGAGTTTCCGAGGGCCCTCTCGGGCGCCTCTATCGGGATGCTCGCCAGCTTGGCCGCCCGTGAGAAGAGCGCGTTCGCCGAGAGCATGAGGCCCGGGGAGATCGCCCCGCCGCGATAGCGGCCGTCGGCGTCCACGACGTCGATGTTCGTTGCCGTGCCAAAGTCCACCACGATGACGGGCGTCCCGTAGGTGCCGCGCGCCGCGACGGCGTTGGCGATGCGGTCGGCGCCCACCTGGCGCGGGTCGGGCATCGCGATCTCCATGCCGTAGTCGCGACCGGCGACCACCACGAGGGGCTCCTCGCCCAGGTGCGCGGAGAGGCAACGTCGCCACGAGCGCTCGAGCGCCGGCACGACGCTCGCTACGCCGGCGGCGGTCACGTCCGCGAGCGAGAGGTCATCCTTCATGAAGTAGCCCCAGAGGCGTGAGTGGAGCATGTCGGAGGTGTCGCTCGCGTTGGTCGACATACGCCAGCCGCGCACGAGCGCGCCCCGCCCGTCAAAGAGCCCGAGCGTGGTCTGCGTGTTGCCAACGTCGATCGCAAGGAACATGGGCGTCTCCTTCGGCGCGCGGTTCTTCTCGCCCCATCTTACGCGCAAATCTCCACAGATGCCTCACGACACATCTGATATAGTCATACGGCTATGCGCCTCGGTCGGAACCGAGGCAACCCCCGCCCTGGTCGGAAACCAGGGCCGATCGTGAGGAGTCCTGCCATGAAGCAAGGTATCCACCCCGAGTACGTGGAGTGCCAGGTCCGCTGCTCCTGCGGCAACACCTGGACCACCCGTTCCACCAAGAGCGAGATGCGCGTCGATCTCTGCGACAAGTGCCACCCGTTCTACACCGGCACCCAGAAGCTCGTTGACACCGGCGGACGCGTCCAGCGCTTTGCCGACAAGTTCGGTGGCGCCGCTGCCGCCCAGCTGAAGAAGGCCGAGGAGGCCAAGGCCGCCCGCGCCGCCAAGGCTGCCGAGGAGGCCGCCGCCAAGAAGGCCGCCAAGGAGGCCAAGGCCGCCGAGAAGGCCAAGCGTGCCGCCGAGTACGCCAAGAAGGCCGAGGCCGAGGCTGCCGCCGCCCCCGCCGAGGAGCCCGCTGCCGAGGCTGCCGAGACCACCGAGGCCGCCGAGTAGCGCAACGCCCACACGGCAACGTCAGGCGCCCCCGCGGGTTTCTCGCCCGCGGGGGCGCCTTTGTGTTTAGGGGCCGCGCGCCGCGCCGTCAGCCGTCCGCGCGCGTGAGTGCGAACAGGTCGGTGTAGCTGGCCGTGCGCTCATAGGGGATGAACAGGATCGCGTCGTCGTAGGCAAACTCGGTGAGCACCTCCGCCGTGACGGCCGAGGGGTCCTGCTCGGTGCCAAAACGCAGCGTGAGGGTGACGGTGCCGCCCACGTCCTCAGGCAGCTCGGCCACGAACACGAGACCGCCCTCGTCCTCCTCCGAGAGCCGGGCCGTGAACCCCACGCCCTCGAGCGACGCGTCCCCGTCGCAGGCCGCGGCGTCGTCCGCGGGGTTGGCGTGATAGTGCGCAAGGCCGCTCACGGTGCCGGACAGCGTGACGGCCGCGTCGGCGGAGCTCCAGTCGAGCACCTCCACCGTGAGACCGGCATCGCGCGCGGCCAGGCACTTGCCGCCGTCGGTCCGCTGACTCTGGAACGCGCCCGCCCAGGTTCCGAGCAGCGCGTCGAGGTTGCGCTCCCGCGCGCCCGCGCCCACCTCGACCTGCGCGACGCCCCACTGCCCGCTCGTCTGGCTGAACGAGAACGTCACGGCGAGCCGGCACTCGTATGCCTCGAACGCCCCGGAGCGCGAGCAGACGATCTCCAGCACGTCGGTCTGGGCCGCCTCGTCGAACGTCTCGTCCTCGATCGACGTCTCGCTCCCGGCGTAGAGATCCGCCAGCGCGGGCTCGCCGTCGTCGGCCTCGTCGGCGCGCGCGAGCAGCAGGTGGACGTTGCTCAGCACCTTGTCCTGGCTCACGCCCTGGGTCGCGCGCCAGGTGACGCCCTCGTTGGTGACCTCGGGCAGGACGGTCCAGGTCCCGTCCACGAGCGCGTAGGAGAGCGTCGCCCCCTGGTCCGCCGTCACGCCCTGGCCCGCGTAGCTGGCCACGACCTCTGCCGTGGCGTAGCCGGAGGCTCCAAACTGCGGGCTCGTCCCCTCGGGCGCCGTGCTCGAGCGCGTCACGGAGCGCACGTCAACGCCCTGGGCGACGAGCGTGGCATCGGTCCCGTAGGTGCCGCCGGAGCACGTGGGCGCCTCGAGCAGGGAGCGCGCGTCGGCGACGATCGTGGCCTCGTCGGGGACGGCCGTGGCGTGCATGAGCGCAAGGCCGAGAAGGGCGGCGGCGACGCAGGCCAGAAGCGCGAGGGCCGCGCTGACCCCGCGATGGCGCCGCGCGAGGTCGGCGACAAGGGCGGCCCTGCCGCGCAGGTAGCTCGCAAGCGTGCCGGTGACGTCGCGCAGCCGTGCCGCGTCGGCGCCCTCTGCGGCGGGCCGCGGCGCCGTGGCCTCGACAGGCGGCCGGCGCACGGTCGGCGTCTCGGCCTCGAGCTCGGCGGTGGGCTCGGGGGCGGGCTCTGCCGCCTCCGCGGGCGCAGCGGCGCCCTCGTCCTTCTCGGCGGCCTCGCGCCTCTCGTCCCTCTCGTCCTGCTGGGGCTCTGACATGGTGCCTCCCTGGATTCGCGTGCCCCCAGTGTCTCACACCGTGGCCTCGGGTATGATAGAAAGGCTGAAGACAACGCAGGGAGTGAACATGCGAGACAAGCTGCTCAAGATCATCCAGGCCTACGAGGAGCTGGAGAAGCGCCTTATGGACCCGGCCGTGGTCTCCGACCCCAAGGAGTACGCGCGCCTGGCCAAGGAGCACGCCAACCAGGCGGAGCTGGTGGCCCGCGCCCGCGAGTATCTGGGCGCGCTCGACGACATCGAGGCCGCCAAGGAGATGCTCCACGAGGCGGACGCCGACGAGAAGGCCATGCTCCAGGAGGACATCGCCGCCAACGAGGCCAAGCTCCCGGAGCTGGAGGAGGACATCAAGTTCCTGCTCATCCCGGCCGACCCCAACGACGACAAGGACACGATCGTGGAGATTCGCGCCGGCGTGGGCGGCGACGAGGCGGCCATCTTCGCGGGCGACCTCTTCAAGATGTACGAGCGCTTCTGCGAGCATCGCGGCTGGAAGCTCGAGGTGCTCTCGTCCAGCCCGAGCGAGGCCGGCGGCTTCAAGACCATCGAGTTCAAGGTCTCCGGCGACAAGGTCTACTCCGTGCTCAAGTTTGAGTCCGGCGTCCACCGCGTGCAGCGCGTGCCCAAGACCGAGAGCCAGGGCCGCATCCAGACCTCCCACGCCACCGTGGCGGTCCTGCCCGAGGCCGACGAGATCGACATCCAGATTGACCCCGGCGACCTGCGGATTGACACCTACTGCGCAAGCGGCCCCGCGGCGGCCAGTGCGTCCAACACCACCTACTCGGCGGTGCGCATCACGCACCTGCCGACCAATACGGTGGCTGCGTCGCAGGACCAGCGCTCGCAGATCCAGAACCGCGAGGTCTGTATGCAGATGCTGCGCGCCCCGCCTCTACGAGATGGAGCTGGAGCGTCAGCAGGCCGAGCAGGGCGCCGAGCGCCCTCTCCCAGATCGGGCACGGCAACCGCTCCGAGAAGATTCGCACCTACAACCAGCCGCAGGAACCGCGTGACCGACCACCGCATCGGCTTCAACGCGACCTACAACGCGGTGCTTCTGGCGACGCGCTGCCCAGCGTGATTGAGGCGCTGGCCGCGCCGACCGCGCCCGAGAAGCTCGCGCAGGTGGCGTAGGGGTCCGCGGGGCGCGGGGCGGAGCCCTGGCTCGCTGGGCCTGCCAGGCCGCCGCGTTTGCCGTCCTGCCAGGTTTAACCCGGTTGTGGGCAAAACGTTTGATGGCGTTCCCGTGAGGCATCAAACGTTTTGCCCACAACTATGAGAAAGCGAGCCATCTTCACGTGCCCTCCACAATGCGTGGGCCCCTGCCGGCCCAGATGGTCTTGCGCATAAAACATGTGACCCAAAACCTCGTGGCTTGTTTCAAAAACGACGGGGCGAGAAGCACGCGGGGCCGCCCTTACGCAAAACCGCCCCGTTCTTGGCAGCCTGCGACGGCGTCACGCCATGGGGCGTCGTCCGCGCGGGCGCCTGCGCTATGATGCTGTGACCACAGGCGGCGGGCGAAGGACCGTGATGACGCAAGACACCTGGACCATCAAACGTGTCCTCGACTGGACGAGCGGCTACCTCGAGCGCAAGGGGGACGAGCATCCGCGTCTCTCCGCGGAGTGGCTGCTCGCCGCCGTCACGGGGCTCACGCGTGGAGCTCTACGTCAACTTTGACCGTCCGCTCGAGGCCGCGGAGCTCGCGGAGATGCACGCCGCGATCGAGCGGCGTGCGGCCGGCGAGCCGCTGCAGTACGTGACCGGGGAGATGCCCTTCCGCACTCGTCTTGCGCTGCGAGCGCGGGGTCCTCATCCGCGGCCCCGAGACGGAGCTGCTGGTTGAGGCGGCGCTCGAGGGCGTTGACGCCATGGCGGGCACGGGAGACGCCAAGACGGGCGAGCCCGTCGCGTGCTCGAGGTGGGCACCGGGACGGGCTGCGTCGCGCTCTCGATCGCCTCCGAGCGCCCGGGCACGCTCGTCACGGCCACCGACCTCTCGCCGCGTGCCGTTGCCCTTGCGCGGAGAAACCGCGAGGCGCTGGGGCTTGAGGAGGCGGTGGACGTCGTGGAGTGCGACCTCGCCTCGGGCGTGGATCCAGAGCTCCTGGGGAGCTTCGCGGTTCTCGTCTCCAACCCGCCCTACATCCCCACGCGCGTGCTGGTCGAGGAGGTCCCCGCCGAGGTGCGCGACTTCGAGCCCGGCCTCGCGCTTGATGCGGGCCGGACGGGCTCGACGTCTTCCGGCGGCTGCTCGAGCTCGCGCCCATGGCGCTCGCGCCGGGCGGCATGCTCGCTGTGGAGCTCTTCGAGGGCTCGCTGGATGCCGCGGCGGGGCTCGTGCGGGACCAGGGCGGCTGGGCCTCGGTCGAGGTTCGGGAGGATCTCAGCCATCGGCCGCGCATTCTGGTCGCCGTAAGGGAGGGCTGACATGGGTACGGTTCTTCTCGCCAGCCAGAGTAGCCCCGACCCGGAGGTGGTGGAGCGCGTCGCGACGGTCCTGCGCGCGGGCGGCGTCGCGGTGCTCCCTACGGACTCCGTCTACGGCATCTGCTGCGCCGCCATGCCGGGCAACCCAGCGCACGGTCGCATCTTTGACATCAAGCGCCGCGATCGGGCCCAGGACGCTGCCGCTCTTTGTGGCCGACGCCTCCGACCTCGAGCGTTTTGGCCGGGACGTCCCGCCTGGGCGCCCCGCTTTGCCCGAGCGCTTCTGGCCGGGCGCCCCTCGGTCGTGGTCCGTGCCTCCGAGCTGCTGGCCGGCGAGTACGCGCAGCCGTCCGAGGGTGGACCCACCGTGGCCCTGCGCGTGCCGGGCTCCGAGCTCGACCGCGCGATCGTCCCGGGCTGTGGGCGTCCCGCTCGCCCCAGACGAGCGCCAACACGCACGGCGCCCCCGCCGCCACCTCGGGCGCCGGGGCTCGAGCCGGCCGTCGCCGGCGCTGTTGACCTCGTGGTCGATGCCGGCCCGCCCCGGTGGGCGTTCCCTCCACGATCGTCGACGCCACCTCGGACGCGCCGCGCATCCTGCGTGCCGGCGCGATCTCTGAGGCGGACGTCCTTCTCGCCCTGCGCTGACCTCCTGCGGCTCGCCGTCGCCCCGCTCGGTCCTTTCTTCCGACGCCCGCGGCCGTGGTACCCTAGAGGGGCCCAGCCACTCCACTCGAGGGGAGCGTTCATGCGCGTTGCCATTGCGTCCGATCACGCCGGCTTTGTCCAGAAGGACTCGCTCGCCGACTACCTGCGCAGCCTTGGCCACGAGGTCGTGGACTGCGGGCCCGCCACGGACGCGCGCTGCGACTATCCGGACTTCGCGGACAAGGTCGCCGCCTCGTCGCGAGCGGCGAGGTCGAGCGCGGCGTCATCATCTGCGGGACGGGCCTGGGCGTCGCCATGACGGCGGACAAGGTCGCGGGCGTGCGTGCCGTGCCCGTCCAGACCACGGAGTTCGCCCGCCTCTGCCGCGCGCACAACGACGCCAACGTCATCTGCCTCTCGGGCCGCTTTGTCTCGCTCGAGGACAACGAGGCGATCATCGACGCGTTCCTCTCCACCGACTTTGAGGGCGGCGTCACGCCGCGCGCGTGGCCAAGATGATGCGCGAGGACGACCCGGGCTTCCCGGGCGTCCCGCTCGACTTTGGAATGTAGTCCCAGCAGGCGCTGCGGCGCCAGGGAGGGGGGTCCTATGACCTACGAGCACCTGAGCGCGTCCGATCCAGAGGTCTTTGCCGCCGTCGGGGACGAGCTGCGTCGTCAGCGCTCCTCGATTGAACTGATCGCCTCGGAGAACTTGTCTCCCCGGCCGTGATGGAGGCCGTGGGCTCCCCCCTCACCAACAAGTACGCCGAGGGTCTGCCCGGCAAGCGCTACTATGGCGGCTGCTGGGCCGTTGACGAGGTGGAGAACCTCGCCCGTGACCGCGCCAAGGCCCTCTTTGGCGCCGCCTTCGCCAACGTGCAGCAGGCCAACTACGCCGCCCTCGCGGCGCTGGCCGCTCCCGGTGACACCATCATGGGCATGGCGCTCGACAACGGGGGCCACCTCACGCACGGCTCGCCGGCCAACTTCTCCGGCAAGCTCTACCACGTGGTCTCCTATGGTGTGGACGAGAAGACCGAGCGCATCGACATGGACGCCGTGGCGGCGCTCGCCCGCGAGGCGCGGCCCAAGGTCATCATCGCCGGCGCCTCGGCCTATCCGCGCGTCATCGACTTTGAGGGCTTTGCGCAGATCGCGCACGAGGTCGGTGCCGCGCTCATGGTGGACATGGCCCACATCGCCGGCCTCGTGGCCACCGGCCGCCATCCCAGTCCCGTGCCCTGCGCCGACGTGGTGACCACCACTACCCACAAGACCCTGCGCGGACCGCGCGGCGGCCTCATTCTCTGCAACGACCCCGATCTCGCCAAGAGGGTCGACTCCGCGGTGTTCCCCGGCAGCCAGGGTGGCCCGCTCGAGCATGTGATCGCCGGCAAGGCCGTGGCCTTTGGCGAGGCGCTCGCGCCCGACTTTGCCGCCTACACCGATGCCGTTCTCGCCAACGCAAAGGCCCTCGGGCGCGGCATGGAGAGCCGCGGCCTGCGCCTGGTCTCCGGCGGCACGGACAACCACCTGCTGCTCGTTGACCTCACGGCGGCGGGGGACGTCACCGGCAGGGACGCCGAGCGCGCGCTCGACGCGGTGGGCATCACCGTCAACAAGAACACGATCCCGGGCGAGAAGCGCTCGCCGTTCGTGACGAGCGGCATTCGCGTGGGCTCGGCCGCGGTCACCACGCGCGGCTTCTCCGAGCGCGAGTGCGAGCGCGTGGGCGAGCTGATCGGCGACGTCGTTACCCGTCCGGGCAGCGGCGAGACGGCCGAGCGCGTCTCCTACGAGGTTCGTGAGCTCCTGGACGCCCACCCCCTCTACCCGGACCTGTAAAAACGGGACAGTCCCGTTTTTACACAAAATATGAAACTAAATCCGCCGGGACGCACCCGGCCCGCAGAAAGGAAGCACACCATGGCAGAAGAGTTCGACCCCGCGCGCTTCACGGTCATCGATCACCCGCTCGTCCAGCACAAGCTGCACATCCTGCGCGATAAGAACACGGGTACCAAGCAGTTCCGTGAGCTGGTGACCGAGCTCGCCATCTTCGAGGGCTACGAGGCCATGCGTGACTTCCCGCTCGAGGACATTGAGGTGGAGACCCCGCTGGAGACGGCCACCTGCAAGCGCCTCTCCGGCAAGAAGGTCGCCATCATTCCGATCCTGCGCGCGGGTCTGGGCATGGTGGACGGCATCCTCCAGCTCGTGCCGTCGGCGCGCGTGGGCCACGTGGGCATGTATCGCGACCCGGTGACGCACGAGCCGCACCAGTACTACTGCAAGTTCCCCGACGACATCCAGAGCCGCACCTGCCTCATCGTGGATCCCATGCTCGCGACCGGCGGCTCGCTCACCGCGGCAATCCAGTTCCTGCGCGAGGCCGGCGTGCGCGACATCCGCGCGCTCACGCTCGTCTCCGCGCCCGAGGGCGTGCGCGCCACGCTGGACTTTGACCCGGACGTGCGCCTCTACACCTGTGCGCTCGACCGCTGCCTCAACGACCACGCCTACATCCTGCCCGGACTCGGCGACGCCGGCGACCGCATCTACGGCACCAAGTAGGGCAGGGTGTTCTAGGAATCGCCGCCTTTGTCGCGGGGTGTTCTAGAAAACGCCGCCCTTGTCGCCAATCCGGTCGGAAAACGCCGTCCTTGTCACGCAAACTCCTAATGAACGGGGGCCTTGCGCACGAGAAACACCTCGTACGCGCGCAAGGCCCCCGTTTCCTAGACGCCGTCGCAACAACCCCAGCATTTTCTAGACACGCGGGCGACAAGCACGCCGTTTCTTAGAACGCCGTCCCCCAAACCCTGCGGCCCCTTAGGAATGTGGGGATTTAGTACCGTAGCTCCCAGCCGTGGGGCATACTCTCCAGGTCACAAATCGCGCGCATAACGGTTTGGCGCGGGGTTTCCAAGGCCCCGCGCTCATGACGTCGGTCGTCCCGACGGTCGTGGCGCCCTGGATCGCGGCTGGCCAGGTCTCGATGGAGCCAGCCGAGCGCTTCTTCCTCCGCTGGCCGCGTGACTTTGCCGTGTCGTTCGCCGCCGAGGCGCTCGTGGCTCAGCCATCGCCCGCGCGGCGATGAACCGGCCGCACCCTCATGCTTGACGCGAGGACTGCGGAGTGGCGGTCGGTCAGCTTGATGACGCGTGATTAACACGCAGAGCGCGATCTTCATCCAAAATTTTCCTGGGAATATACGATACGAAACTAGAGTTATGCGTGTTAATCGGCAAACAGAGCCGAGCGCTCGGCGCACGCAGCGCCAATGTGCCCGCGCCCGCGGCGTCCAAATGTGGTGAAACGGGCACCGAGCGGCGCACCCCTTGACCTCCTCGCCGGGCGCGCTAGACTTCTCGTGTCCTTGAATCGCTCGGACGGAACGGGGGCGGGCCCTTGGAACCCGAGGTCGCCATCGTTGCTGGTGCGCTCTTCCGGCCTTGTGGGGTGCGTCGCGCCGGCCGTGCTGTTCGAGCGGGCTCTGAGGGGAGCCGCGCGGTCTCGCTGGCCGCGGGGCTCGCGGCGGTAACCGTGTCGTTTCTCACCCTTACCGTCGTCCTGCTCGTGGTGTACACTGCCACGAACGCGGGCTTCTTGGAGTTCGGGTGTGCGCTGGTCGTCTCGTTCCTGCTCTTCTGGGGCATCGAGGCGATAAGGGCCTGGAGGGCGGCCAACGGCCGCGCTCCGCATAGAGGGGAAGGATGATCTTGAATCCTCTGGACAGCCTGGGAGACGAGGTCAACGAGCTCGTTTCGAGCTTCACGTCTCAGCCGATCGCAGGGTCGCTCGACACCGTCGGCTTCACGCAGTACTCGTTCTGGTTCACGGTCGCCGTCGTGCTGATGCTCGTCGTGCTCTTCGTCTTCAAGAAGAAGCAGTCCGCGAGCCTCGTGCCGCAGGGCGTCTTCGTGAACGGCGTGGAGTACCTCGTCGAGTTCGTCCGCGACGACATGTGCAAGGGCCTGCTCGGCGAGTCCTGGAAGCGCCACTTCCCGTTCATCGCCACGACCTTCCTCGTGGTGCTCGCCAACAACATCGTGGGCATCATCCCGGGCTGCAAGCCGGGCACCGGCACCATCTCCACCACCGCCGCGCTCGCGCTCTGCTCGTTCGTCTACTTCATCGTCTGCGGCATCAAGAAGAAGGGCACGCTCGGCTACGTCAAGAGCCTCGCGCCCGCGGGCGTGATGTTCCCGCTCAACGCCCTCGTCTGGCTGATCGAGGTCTTCTCCACGATCCTGCGCCTCATCACCCTTGCCGTCCGACTCTTCTGCAACCTCTTCGCGGGCCACGTGGTCATGGGCACCTTCGCCATCCTGGCGTCGCTCTTCTTCGAGCCCATGGTGCAGGCGTTCTCGGTGGCCACCGCCGTGCAGGCGGGCGCCTCGGTCCTGTGGGTGGGCATCCTGCTCGTCATCTACGTCGTGGAGATCATGGTGGCCGCCATCCAGGCCTACGTCTTCGCGCTTCTCTCCGCCGTCTACATCCAGATCGCCGAGTCGGACGAGGAGTAGGCGAGAAGTTCGGCAACTCGCGGGCGTCCGCCCGCTGAGGAATAGCACGTTGGTTTGAAACTCGTCCCGGCACACAACACCCATCGGGGCGAATGTCAAAGGAGGAACAGTGGGAGCTCTCGGTGTCGTTGGTTATGGTCTCGGCGTTATCGGCGCGGGCATCGGCATTGGCCTGGCCGCCAGTGGCGTTGCGCAGGGCATGGCTCGCCAGCCCGAGGTTCAGGGCCGTCTCTTCACGGTCTTCATCCTGGGTTCGGCCTTCGTCGAGGCCCTTGCCCTCATCGGCTTCGTCGTCAGCCTCATCGTCAAGTAGCGCTGTCGCACGTTTCCGAGTGGAGGCAAGCATGAAGAACACTGTCACAAGGCTGCTTGCGCCCGCGGGCGTCGCCGTCGGCGTCGTCCTCGCGACGCCGGCCGTGGCGCTCGCGGAGGAGTCGGCGGTCGGCCCCGACATCCTAATCCCCAAGTTGGCGGAGTTCGTCCCCGCGCTCATCGCCTTCCTCGTCATCCTCGCCGTCATGGCCAAGCTCGTGTGGCCCCCGGTTCTGGAGATGATGGAGAAGCGCCAGCAGAAGATTCAGGACGACCTCGACGCCGCGGAGCGCTCCAAGATCGAGGCGGCCGAGGAGGCCAAGAGCTACGAGGCCAAGATCCTCGAGGCGCACCACGAGGCCGACGCCATCGTCGCCAAGGCCAAGAAGGAGGCCGAGGAGGTCCGCTCTGCGGTGCTCGCCAAGGCCCAGCGCGAGGCCGCCGACATCATCGCCAAGGCCCACGGCGCCGTGGACTCCGAGCGCCACAAGGCCATGATCGAGCTCTCCGGCTCCGTCGTGGACCTCTCCGTGGAGATCGCGAGCAAGATCATCGGCAACGACCTCTCCGTGGAGGAGCAGCGCAAGCTGGCCGAGAAGTACCTCGCGGAGGTGGGAACCCCCGATGAGCGCTAAGCGAGTGGACGCCGAGAAGGTCGAGGCGTACACGCGGGCCCTGCTGGAGGCGGCCCGCTCCGAGGGGCGCGCCAACGCGGACCTCGTGCAGTGGCAGCACGCCCAGAAGTTCACGCCCGAGGTGCTGGAGACGCTCGCCGCCATGCAGCGCGAGGACGACCTCGGTCTCGTGGAGGCTGTGGCCAAGCACTACAAGGAGCTGCTCGACGCCCAGGACACCACGGTCTCGGTGACCGTGACCACGGCGGTCCCGATGGACGACGACCTGCGCGCCAAGGTGCGCGCCAAGGCCGAGAAGGACCTCGACGCCCCGGTCTACCTCGTCGAGCGCATCGACCCGGCGATCATCGGCGGCATCATGCTCGAGGTGCGCGGCAAGCGCTACGATGCTTCCGTGCGCGCCCAGCTCGCCAACATCCGCAAGACCCTCTCGTCGAGCTTCATCGAAGGCGAGGAACGCTAAATGGAAACCATCAGCTCCGAGAAGATCATGAGCACGCTGCGTGAGGAGCTCGCGCAGATCAACGCCACGGTCGACCGCCAGGAGGCCTCGGTCGTCACCGAGGTCGCCGACGGCATCGCGCGCATCTCGGGCCTCAAGACCGCCATGGCCGGCGAGCTGCTCAAGCTCACGAGCTCCACCACCGGCCTCGACGTCTACGGCCTGGTCCAGAACCTCGACCAGGACGACGTGGGCGCGGTCCTCTTCGGCGACGCCGAGGAGATCAAGGAGGGCGACGAGTGCCGCACCACCGGGCGCGTCATGGACATCCCGGTCGGCCACGCCATGCTCGGCCGCGTGGTGAACCCGCTCGGCCAGCCGATCGACGGCCTCGGCCCCATCAACGCCACGCACCGCCGCCCGATCGAGTTCAAGGCCCCCGGCATCATGGACCGTCAGCCGGTGTGCGAGCCCGTCCAGACGGGTCTTCTCGCCATCGACGCGATGGTGCCCATCGGCCGTGGCCAGCGCGAGCTCATCATCGGCGACCGCAAGACGGGCAAGACGGCCATCGCCATCGACGCCATCGTCAACCAGCGCGACACCGACATGATCTGCATCTACGTGGCCATCGGCCAGAAGGCCTCCACGGTCGCCGGCATCCGCGAGTCGCTCGCGCAGCACGGCGTCCTGGATAAGACGGTCATCGTCTCCGCCACCGCCGCCGAGTCCGCCCCGATGCAGTACATCGCCCCGATGGCCGGCGCCGCGATCGGCGAGTACTTCATGTACAACGACGAGCACGGCAACCCCGCCGACGCCGAGCACCCCGGCGGGCACGTCCTGGTGGTCTACGACGACCTCTCCAAGCAGGCCGTCGCCTACCGTCAGATGTCGCTGACGCTGCACCGTCCGCCCGGACGCGAGGCCTACCCCGGCGACATCTTCTACCTGCACAGCCGTCTGCTCGAGCGCGCCTGCAAGCTTTCCGACGCCAATGGCGGCGGCTCGCTCACGGCGCTCCCGATCATCGAGACGCAGGAGGGCGACGTCTCCGCCTACATCCCGACGAACGTGATCTCCATCACGGACGGCCAGATCTACCTGCAGTCCAACCTCTTCTTCCAGGGCCAGCGCCCGGCCGTCGACGTGGGCATCTCGGTTTCCCGCGTGGGCGGTGACGCCCAGATCAAGGCCATGAAGCAGGTCGTGGGCACGCTGCGCCTGGACCTGGCGGCCTACCGCGAGAAGCAGGCCTTCTCGCAGTTTGGCTCCGACCTCGACGCCACGACGCAGTACCAGCTCAACCACGGCGCCCACGTCATGGAGCTGCTCAAGCAGCAGCGCTTCTCGGCGCTCGACGTCCGCGACCAGGTCATCGCGATCTTTGCCGCCAAGGAGGACTTCCTCGACGACATCGACCTCGAGAACGTCACGCTCTTCCGCGATGAGCTGGCCAAGTACATGGCGAGCCACTGCCCCAAGCTGCGCGCCTCCGTCATGAAGGGCAAGATCGACGACGCCACCGCCTCGCGCCTGCGCGCCCGCATCGCGCGCTTCAAGAAGCTCTTCTTCGCCGAGCACCCCAACCGCCGGCGCCTCGAGGACGTGGAGCAGGCCGCGGAGGAGACCGTGGCCGCGCCGCCCGAGGGCGGGCACGAGCCGCTGGACGGCCAGGAGCAGTAGGTCATGGCAAGTCTTCGTGAGATACAGCGCCGCATGAGCTCAATCAAGGGGACCATGCAGATCACGCGCACGATGGAGATGATCTCCACGGCCCGCATCCACAAAGCGCTCCAGCGCGCCGAGGAGGCTGAACCGTACAAGAACGCCATTACGCGCATGCTCGCCAACGTCGCCGAGGCCGGCTTCTCGTCCGGCCAGCCGCTGCTCGCGCAGCGCACGGACGAGAAGCACGTGCTCTTCATCCTCATCGCCTCCGACAAGGGCCTCGCGGGCGGCTTCAACATCGTGCAGCAGCGCGCCGTTGAGGCCGAGATGCGCCGCCTGCGCTCCCGCGGCGTGAGCTCCTCGGTGATCACGTGCGGCCGCAAGCCAACCGAGTACTTCACGTATCGCAAGATGGCGCCCGTGATGTCGTTCGTGGGCATCTCATCGGAGCCCAACCAGGACGAGGCCGACCGCATCGCCTCCTACGTGATGCGCGGCTACGCCACCGGCGAGATCGACCGCGTGGTGCTCTACTACTGGCACGCCAAGAACCGCGTGGAGCAGACCCAGGTGGTGGAGCAGCTCCTCCCCATCACCAAGGAGCAGCTCACGATGCCCAACAAGCCGCGCGAGCGCGAGGCGCTCTCCACGGTCGAGAGCCGCGCCTACACCGACTTTGCCTTTGACCCCTCGGCCGAGGAGGTTCTCGGGCACCTCATGCCCGCCTACTTCCGCACGGTCATCTTCCACGCGCTGCTCGACTCGGCGGCCGCGGAGCACGCGGCGCGCCGCCGCGCCATGCAGTCCGCGACCGACAACGCCCGCGAGGTCCTGGGCACGCTCGAGCGCACCTACAACCGAGTCCGCCAGGGCTCCATCACCACCGAGCTCAACGAGATCATCGGCGGCGCTTCCGCATTGGAGGACAACTGATGGCAGAGAAGAACCACGAGACGCGCACCGCCCTCGAGGAGGCCGCGTATCACAAGCTCAACCGCACCGTCGGCGTGGGCTCGATCGTCCGCATCGTCGGGCCGGTCGTGGACGTCAAGTTCGACGGCCAGGTGCCGGGCATCTACACCGCGCTCGTCGTCGAGGGCGACACGCCCGTCGGTCACGTGAGCACGGTGCTCGAGGTGGAGTCGCAGCTGCCGGGCGGCATCGTCCGCACCGTGGCCATGTCCTCCACCGATGGCCTCACCCGCGGCCTCAAGGTCCGCGACACCGGCCACCCCATGATGATGCCCGTGGGCCCCTCCACGCTCGGCCGCGTCTGGAACGTCATGGGCCAGCCGGTGGACGGCGGCGCCATCCCCGACGACGTGCAGTACTACCCGATTCACCACCCTGCGCCCTCCTTCGACGAGCTCACCACCACCACCGAGATCTTCGAGACGGGCATCAAGGCCATCGACCTGCTCGAGCCCTACGTCCGCGGCGGCAAGACGGGCCTCTTTGGCGGCGCCGGCGTGGGCAAGACGGTCCTCATCCAGGAGCTGATCAACAACCTCGCCCAGCAGCACGGCGGCACCTCGGTCTTCACCGGCGTCGGCGAGCGCACCCGCGAGGGCACCGACCTCTACCTCGAGATGAGCGAGTCCGGCGTCATCGACAAGACCTGCCTGGTCTACGGCCAGATGAACGAGCCGCCCGGAGCGCGCATGCGCGTGGCGCTGGCCGGCCTCACCACCGCGGAGTTCTTCCGCGACCAGGGCCAGGACGTGCTGCTCTTCATTGACAACATCTTCCGCTTCTCCCAGGCGGGCTCCGAGGTCTCGGCCCTTCTCGGCCGCATGCCCTCCGCCGTGGGCTACCAGCCCACGCTGGCCACCGAGATGGGCGAGCTCCAGGAGCGCATCACCTCCACCAAGGAGGGCTCCATCACCTCGGTCCAGGCCGTCTACGTGCCCGCCGACGACCTCACCGACCCGGCGCCGGCCACCACGTTCACGCACCTCGACGCCACCACGGTCCTCTCGCGCGCCATCACCGACCTGGGCATCTACCCGGCCGTGGACCCGCTTGCGAGCTCCAGCTCCGCGCTCGACCCGAGCATCGTGGGCGAGGAGCACTACCGCGTGGCCATCGCCGTGCAGGAGACCCTCCAGGAGTACTCCGACCTCCAGGACATCATCGCCATCCTGGGCATGGACGAGCTCACCGAGGAGCAGCAGCACGTTGTCGCCCGCGCCCGCAAGATCCAGCAGTTCCTCTCGCAGTCCTTCCACGTGGCCGAGAAGTTCACGGGCAACCCCGGCACCTACGTCACGGTCGAGGACACCGTCCGTTCCTTCGCCGAGATCGTGGATGGCAAGTGCGATGACCTGCCCGAGCAGGCCTTCCGCTTTGCCGGGACGATCGACGACGTCCGTCGTCGCGCGGCGGAGATGGCCGCGTCGGCCGAGAAGGGCAGGGAGTAGGCCCATGGCCGAGCTCAACTGTCAGTTTGTGCGTCCGGACCGGCTGCTCTTTGACGGGCCGGTCGCCAACCTCGTGCTCGTGACCTACGCGGGCGAGCTTGGCGTCTGGCCCGGTCACGCGCCCGAGATCGTGGCGCTCGGCGACGGCGTGGTGCGCATCCGGCGCCTGCCTGCCGACGGCGGCGGCGAGTACGACGTCGTCGTGTCCGGCGGCTACGCCGAGGTGGACAACGACGGCGTCATCATCCTCGCCGATCACGCCCGCCGCACCGATGATATAGACCCCGACGTCGTGCGCCGCACGCGCGACGAGGCCATCGACGCGCTCGACGAGATTGGCGAGGGCAACTATCGTGCGGCATACTATGAGAAGAAGATCCGGTGGTGCAACCTCCTGCTCAAGCACGCGACGGGAGGCGCCGCCTAGCGTAGGCACGGAGGTCGCATGGAAGTCATTCAGATCGAGGGCGGGCACCGCATCACGGGCGAGGTGACGGTCGAGGGCGCCAAGAACTCGGCGCTCAAGCTCATGGCGGCCACCATCATGGCCCCCGGCGTCACCACCCTCACCAACGTCCCCAACATCGCCGACGTCCACGTCATGGGCAAGGTGCTCAAGAACATAGGTGCGCGCATCGACGTCGTGAACGAGCACGAGCTGCGCATCGACACCTCCGACGTGGACTCCTGGGAGACCCCCTATCACCTGGTCGCGCAGATGCGCGCCTCCACCGCGGTGCTCGGCCCGCTGCTCTCGCGCTTTGGGCGCGCCATCGTGGCCATGCCCGGCGGCTGCAACATCGGCGCGCGCAGCATCGACATGCACATCCTCGGCCTCGAGGCGCTGGGCGTGGAGTTTGAGGTCAGGCATGGCAACATCCATGCGAGCGCGCCGCACGGGCTTGTGGGCGACACCGTGACCCTCAACTTTGCCAGCGTCGGTGCCACCGAGAACCTCATGATGGCGTCCGTCTTTGCCAAGGGTACCACCACGATCGACAACGCCGCGCGCGAGCCCGAGATCGTGGACCTCGCCAACCTCCTCAACGAGATGGGAGCCAAGATCTCCGGCGCGGGCTCGCCCGTGATTGAGGTCGAGGGCGTCTCGGAGCTGCACCCGGTCGAGCACCGCGTGGTGGGGGACCGCATCGAGGCCGGGACGTTCATCGCCGCCGGCGCCCTCGTGGGCGAGCCGGTCACCGTGCGCGGCTTTGCCCCGCTGCACCTGGGGCTCGTGCTCAAGAAGTACGAGCAGATGGGCATCGGGATCGAGCGCGGCCAGGACTGGTGCCGCGTCTGGCGCGAGGGGCCGATTCGACCCACGGACATCCAGACGCTGCCGTTCCCGGGCTTTCCCACCGACATGCAGGCCCAGACCATGACCCTGCTCGCCCTCGCCGAGGGCAGCTGCGTCATCACGGAGAACATCTTCGAGAACCGCTTCATGCTCGCGAGCGAGCTCACGCGCATGGGGGCCGACATCGCGATCGAGGGGCATCACGCCATCGTGCACGGCGTCGCGGGCTTCTCGGGAACCCAGGTCAAGTCCCCCGACCTGCGCGGCGGCGCGGCCCTCGTGATGGCCGGCCTCGTCGCGGACGGCATCACCACGGTCTCCGACATCCATCACATCGACCGCGGCTACGAGGGTTTTGTCGAGAAGCTCGCCTCGCTCGGGGCGCGCATCAGAAGAGCGGACCTCCCCGACGAGGAGGACTAGGAGAGACCATGAGCTGCAGCATCGAACGCCCGGACGACCACGCTCTCAGCCGCGCCGGCGAGGACTACCTCGAGGCCATCTACTGCATCTCGCTCGCGGGCGGCTCGGCCGACCGCTCCGTTCGCTCGGTCGATGTGGCCGAGCGGCTGGGCGTCTCCAAGGCCAGCGTCAACAAGGCGCTCTCCACGCTCAAGGAGGCGGGCATGGTCGAGCAGAGCCGCTACGGCCGCGTCACGCTCACGCCGGAGGGCGAGAAGTACGCCGCGCTCGTGTGGCGCGCGCATCGGGCCCTGCGCACATTTCTTCAGTCCGACCTCGGCGTCGAGCCCGAGACCGCGGACGCGGAGGCCTGCCTCATGGAGCACGTCCTCTCGGCCGACACGATGGGCCGCCTGATCTCCTACCTCGAGCGTCAGGGGATCGACGTTCCGGAGTAGGGGTGCGTCCCGCCCGTCCCGCCGCCGCTCTGACGGCCGGCGCCGCTGACGGGATGGTGCTGTTTGAGTCCCCGGGGTTGGGGTATGTTGTGAGTGCCGCTGTGCGTCAGCGCCGCGGCGATCGCACACACGACCCGAAGGGAAGACCATGAAGGCAATCATCCCTGCCGCCGGCCTCGGAACCCGCTTTCTCCCCGCAACCAAGTGCACGCCCAAGGAGCTGCTCCCCGTCATTGACAAGCCTGTCATCCAGTACGTGGTCGAGGAGGCGCTCGAGCCCGAGGGCGTGAGCGGCGTCGTCATCGTGAACTCGCACGAGAAGCCCCAGATCGAGCAGTACTTCTCGGTTGACCACGGCTTTGAGTCCATGCTGCGCAAGCGCGGAAAGACCGCGGAGGCCGCGCGCGTCCACGAGGCGTCCACGCTGCCGGTCTCCTTTGTCTATCAGGACGAGGCCCGCGGCCTTGGCCACGCCGTCCTGCAGGCCGCGGACGAGATCGACGCCGACCCCTTCTTCGTCCTGCTCGGTGACTACTTTGTCCCGGGGCGCCAGATGTGCGTGCGCATGGCCCAGGTCTCGCGCGAGCACGGCGGCGCCTCCGTCATCGCGGTGGCCCCCGTCCCGGCCGACCAGGTGAGCCGCTACGGCATCATCGCCGGCGAGTGCGTGGGGTGCCTGCCCGGCACCGACGCCACGGGGGAGCAGGAGGGCGCGGTCTGGAAGGTCACGGGCCTGGTCGAGAAGCCCAGGCCCGAGGCGGCCCCCTCGCACCTGTTCATCGTGGGGCGCTACCTGCTCTCGCCGCGCATCATGGACCTGCTGGCTACCCAGGGACCCGGCGCCGGCAACGAGATTCAGCTGACCGACGCGATGCAGCGCCTGCTGGCCGAGGAGGAGATGTACGCGCTGGTCGTGGACCCGTCGGAGGGCTGCGACACCGGAACGCCCGCTGCCTGGGCGGCCACGAACGCCCGCATGGCGCTCGAGGATCCCGCGCAGGAGGCGGCGTTCCGCGAGGCGTTTGGGGCGAACGAGGCCGCGCGCCTTGGATAAGAGGGCGGACATACTCCGCTTTGGGGTGGACGGCTGGCACGCTCGCTTTGACGACGCCTTCACCGAGGAGAACGTCACGCGCATCGCCGACGCGCTCGCGCTGGTCTGGGCCAACGACCATCCCGGAGCGACGGTCTACGTGGGGTTTGATACCCGCCATGGGGCGCGAGAGGGGGCTCGGCTCGCCGCGGGCGTGCTCGCCTCGTACGGGCTGGAGGCCAAGGTGTCCGACCGGCCCTGCCCGACCCCCGCGGTCGCCTGGACGTGCGCGCGCGACGAGCGCGCCGTCGGCGCCGTGATCATGACCGCGAGCGAGCGCTCCTGCGAGTACGGGGGCATCGTCGTTCGCGGGTCGGACGGGGGTCCGGTGAGCCCCGCGCTGCTTGACGAGGTCGAGCAGGCCATCTCGCTCGCGCCGACCGCCTCGCGCGGCGCCTTCGAGGAGATAGACCTCATGAGCGAGTATCTCGCCTCGCTCGCGGCGTGGGTCGATCGCCCCTCGATTGAGGCGGCGCGTCCCCGAGTCGTGGTCGATGCCATGTATGGCGCGGGCACGGGGCACCTGGCCCGCGTTCTCACGGATCTGGGCTGCGAGGTCATCGAGATACATGTCGAGGCGCGCGAGGACTACGGCGGCATTCACCCCGACCCGCGCGACCCCTGGGCGGACTCGTGCGAGCAGGCCGTGGTCGCGCATGACGCTGACCTCGGCCTGCTGCTCGACGGCGACGGCGACCGCGCGGCCGTGGTGGACGAGCGAGGCGCGCTCCTGCCGGTGCGCGTCCTTGTGCCCCTCGTGCTCGGGAACCTCGTCATGGGACATGGCGCGCACGGCCGGGTCGTGACGACGCTCACCTGCTCGGCATGCATCGCGCGCGAGGCCTCGCGCCTGGGCTGCGACGTCACGTCCGTGTCGGTCGGCTTTGCCCGCGTCTATAGGGAGATGCTCGAGGCCGACGCCATCATGGGCGTCGAGGAGTACGGCGGGATCTGCGTGCCGGCGCACCTGAGGGAGCGTGACGGCCTGCTCGTGTGTCTGCTCGCGGTGGAGATGCTCGCGCGTGCGGGGAAGGTCGTCTCGACGATGGCCCGGGAGCTCGAGGCGGCGATAGGGACCATGTCCTACGCGAGAAGGGACCTGCGCCTTGACCCCGCGGCGAGCCAGGCCTTCAGGAACGTGCTCCCGGGTCTGAACCCGGGGGAGCTGGCCGGGAGGAGTCCGGTGGAGGTCTCGCACGCAGACGGTCTGAGGGTGCAGTTCGACGACGACTCCTGGGCGCTCATACGTCCCTCGCGCACCAGCGCCGTGGTGAGGGTCTATGCCGAGGCGCCGACCGCGCCCGCCCGAGATGCCCTGCTCACCGCGGCCTGCGACCTGGTGCGCCGCGGCCTCTGACCCCCGTATGTGAAGAACCTGTGAAGTGCCCGATTCTCGCCCCCGCCGGGCGGGGAGGTGCGTATAGTTATTCCCCGCGCAGCAACGAGGCCAACGCCTCCGACCTGCGCGGGAGTACCTTGAGAACCGGATACTGCGATCGAAAGATCGACGTGACAGACAAGCGAAATTCGAATTCTGACATCAAGTCAGAGACGTCAATTTCAGCGAATCCGAGATCAGCGGGATCTATGGACGGGACGGACCGACCAAAGAGAATCTGAGACGGCTCACGCCGTCCCACATTTGAACGGAGAGTTCGATCCTGGCTCAGGATGAACGCTGGCGGCGCGCCTAACACATGCAAGTCGAACGGTTAAAGCACCTTCGGGTGTGTATAAAGTGGCGAACGGCTGAGTAACACGTGGGCAACCTGCCCCTCGCTCCGGGACAGCCTCGGGAAACCGTGGGTAATACCGGATACTCCGCCCCTCCCGCATGGGAGGGGCGGGAAAGCCCAGACGGCGAGGGATGGGCCCGCGGCCTGTTAGCTAGTTGGTGGGGCAACGGCCCACCAAGGCGATTATGGGTAGCTGGGTTGAGAGACCGACCAGCCAGATTGGGACTGAGACACGGCCCAGACTCCTACGGGAGGCAGCAGTGGGGAATCTTGCGCAATGGGCGAAAGCCTGACGCAGCGACGCCGCGTGCGGGATGAAGGCCTTCGGGTCGTAAACCGCTTTCAGCAGGGACGAGGCCGCAAGGTGACGGTACCTGCAGAAGAAGCCCCGGCTAACTACGTGCCAGCAGCCGCGGTAATACGTAGGGGGCGAGCGTTATCCGGATTCATTGGGCGTAAAGCGCTCGTAGGCGGTCCGTTAGGTCGGGAGTCAAATCCGGGGGCTCAACCCCCGCCCGCTCCCGATACCGGCGGACTTGAGTTTGGTAGGGGAAGGCGGAATTCCAAGTGTAGCGGTGGAATGCGCAGATATTTGGAAGAACACCGGTGGCGAAGGCGGCCTTCTGGGCCACAACTGACGCTGAGGAGCGAAAGCTAGGGGAGCGAACAGGATTAGATACCCTGGTAGTCCTAGCCGTAAACGATGGACACTAGGTGTGGGGGGAACGTCCCTCCGTGCCGCAGCTAACGCATTAAGTGTCCCGCCTGGGGAGTACGGCCGCAAGGCTAAAACTCAAAGGAATTGACGGGGGCCCGCACAAGCAGCGGAGCATGTGGCTTAATTCGAAGCAACGCGAAGAACCTTACCAGGGCTTGACATCCAGGTGAAGCGGCGGAAACGCCGTGGCCGAGAGGAGCCTGGGCAGGTGGTGCATGGCTGTCGTCAGCTCGTGTCGTGAGATGTTGGGTTAAGTCCCGCAACGAGCGCAACCCTCGTCGCATGTTGCCAGCGGTTCGGCCGGGCACCCATGCGAGACCGCCGGCGTCAAGCCGGAGGAAGGTGGGGATGACGTCAAGTCATCATGCCCCTTATGTCCTGGGCTGCACACGTGCTACAATGGCCGGCACAATGGGCTGCCACTGCGCGAGCAGGAGCGAATCCCCAAAGCCGGTCCCAGTTCGGATTGGAGGCTGCAACCCGCCTCCATGAAGTCGGAGTTGCTAGTAATCGCGGATCAGCACGCCGCGGTGAATAAGTTCCCGGGCCTTGTACACACCGCCCGTCACACCACCCGAGTCGATTGCACCCGAAGTCGTCGGCCCAACCCGCGAGGGAGGGAGGCGCCGAAGGTGTGGTTGGTAAGGGGGGTGAAGTCGTAACAAGGTAGCCGTACCGGAAGGTGCGGCTGGATCACCTCCTTTCTAGGGAGAATCACCTCTTCTAGAGAAGACATCAGACGGACGCCCCGTCCATCCCAGCTGACAGTCAGTCGCGTCGCGCGAGAGCGCGCAGTGTCCGGTCCCCGGGGCACGCCCCGCCGTACCTTGAGAGCTGCATAGCGTGACGAAGATTCTTCTTCAAAAGATCGCATCTCATTTACGAGTATGTTCGAGCCATCGAAGAGAAGATGGTAAGGGCAAACGGTGGATGCCTTGGCACAGGAAGCCGACGAAGGACGCGACAAGCTGCGATAAGCCACGGTTAGGGGCACTTGCCCGCTCGACCCGTGGATCTCCGAATGGGAAAACCCGGCGGGAGTCATTTCCCGTCACTTCCGGCTGAACACATAGGCCGGACAGAGGCAACCGGGGGAACTGAAACATCTAAGTACCCCGAGGAAGAGAAATCAAACGAGATTCCCCTAGTAGTGGCGAGCGAACGGGGACCTAGGACAAACCGGCGGCCGCGCAAGCGCCGCCGGGGTTGTAGGGCCGCACATCGTGCAGTTACAAAACCTCGTGGAAGCGGAATGGCATGGGAAGGCCAGCGGGACAGGGTTAGAGCCCCGTACGCGAATCCGCGAGGACTGCCGTGCGGTACCTGAGTACCGCCGGACACGTGAAACCCGGTGGGAACCTGGGGGGTCCACCCTCCAATCCTAAATACTCTCCTGTGACCGATAGTGGACCAGTACCGTGAGGGAAAGGTGAAAAGCACCCCGGGAGGGGAGTGAAACAGTACCTGAAACCGTTTGCCTACAAGCAGTCGGAGCACCCCTCGGGGTGTGACGGCGTGCCTTTTGTAGAATGAGCCAGCGAGTTACGGTGCGTGGCGAGGTTAAGCCAGCAAGCGAGCCGCAGCGAAAGCGAGTCCGAATGGGGCGAGCAGTCGCGCGCCGTAGACGCGAAGCCGGGTGAGCTATCCATGGGCAGGCTGAAGCGGGGGTAAGACCCCGTGGAGGGCCGAACCCACCTAGGTTGAAAACTGGGGGGATGACCTGTGGATAGGAGTGAAAGGCCTATCAAACCCGGAGATATCTCGTTCTCCCCGAAATAGCTTTAGGGCTAGCCTCGGACGTTTACCTGCGGGGGTAGAGCACTGAACGGACGCGGGGGCCTCACCGCCTACCAACTCCGATCAAACTCCGAATACCGCCGGTCCAGAGTCCGGGAGTCAGAACATGTGGGCTAAGCTGTGTGTTCGAAAGGGAAACAGCCCAGACCGCCCGCTAAGGTCCCGAAGTCCGTGCTAAGTGGCAAAGGATGTGCGTCTGCCCAGACAACCAGGATGTTGGCTTAGAAGCAGCCATTCATTTAAAGAGTGCGTAATAGCTCACTGGTCGAGTGGACATGCGCCGACAATATACGGGGCTAAGCACGGCACCGAAGCGGCGGACTAGTCTTTGACTAGTGGTAGGGGAGCTTTCCGTCCGCGGCGAAGCGCCGGGGTGACCCGACGTGGAGCGGCCGGAAGTGAGAATGCTGGCATGAGTAACGAGAGCGGCGTGAAAAACGCCGCCGCCGTAAACCCAAGGTTTCCTGGGCAAGGCTAATCCTCCCAGGGTCAGTCGGGAGCTAAGGCGAGGCCGGAAGGCGTAGCCGATGCACAGCAGGTTGACATTCCTGCACCTCCGAACGGACGCTATCACCGATGGGGCGACGGAGAAGGGTAGCCGAACGGGGTTCTGGACGTCCCCGCGATGGCACGTAGGCCGCAGGGTAGTGAAACGCGCCCTGCGCGAAGGCTGAGGTGCCGGACGAAGCGACTGAGCGAAGTCGGTGAGCCCATGCTTCCAAGAAAACCCTCTAGGGAGCCCGCAGGAGCCCGTACCGCAAACCGACACAGGTGGGTGGGTAGAGCATACCAAGGCGATCGGGAGAACCATGGTTAAGGAACTCGGCAAAATTGCCCCGTAACTTCGGGAGAAGGGGTGCCGCCTCGGGTGGAGGGACTTGCTCCCCGAGCCCAGGGCGGTCACAGTAAATAGGCCCAAGCGACTGTTTATCAAAAACACAGGACTCTGCTGAAGTCGTAAGACGACGTATAGGGTCTGACGCCTGCCCGGTGCCGGAAGGTCACGAGGAGCCGTCAGCGCGAACAGTCGAGCGCTGCGTAGCCCCGGTAAACGGCGGCCGTAACTATAACGGTCCTAAGGTAGCGAAATTCCTTGTCGGGTAAGTTCCGACCTGCACGAAAGGCGTAACGATTTGGGCGCTGTCTCAACCATGGACCCGGTGAAATTGCACTAGTCGTGAAGATGCGACTTACCCGCGGAAGGACGGAAAGACCCCGTGAACCTTTACTGCAGCTTGACATTGGCTGCCGGTTCGTCGTGTAGAGGATAGGTGGGAGACGCTGAACCAGGGACGCCAGTCTCTGGGGAGTCGCCCTTGGAATACCACCCTCGACGTTCTGGCATCCTAACCCGCGACCGTTATCCGGCGCGGGGACCGTGTCAGGTGGGTAGTTTGACTGGGGCGGTCGCCTCCTAAAGAGTAACGGAGGCGCACGTAAGGTCTGCTCAGGACGGTCGGCAACCGTCCCTTTGAGTGCAAGAGCATAAGCAGGCTTGACTGCGAGACGGACAGGTCGAGCAGATGGGAAACCAGGTTCTAGTGATCCGGCGGCTCAGCGTGGTATGGCCGTCGCTCAACGGATAAAAGGTACTCCGGGGATAACAGGCTGATCTTCCCCAAGAGTCCACATCGACGGGAAGGTTTGGCACCTCGATGTCGGCTCATCGCATCCTGGGGCTGGAGCAGGTCCCAAGGGTATGGCTGTTCGCCATTTAAAGCGGTACGCGAGCTGGGTTCAGAACGTCGTGAGACAGTTCGGTCCCTATCCTCCGTGGGCGCAGGAGAATTGAGGGAGGCTGCCCCTAGTACGAGAGGACCGGGGTGGACGGACCTCCGGTGTACGGGTTGTCGACCAACGGCATTGCCCGGTAGCTGAGTCCGGTTCGGATAACCGCTGAAAGCATCTAAGCGGGAAGCCAGTCCCGAGATGAGTTCTCCTTCCGGTAAGGCCACTCGTAGACTACGAGTTCGATAGGCCGCAGATGTAAGCGCTGCGAGGCGTTGAGTCGAGCGGTACTAATCGGCCGAGCTCTTCTCTTCCTTTCTTACCTCGAGCACCGCGGTCTTTTGCGGGATCGACGTCACGCTGTGCGGCCCCCAGGGCACGGCTCGCGCCGCCCCTGACAGCAGAATGCCCCTTGTTGGTCAGCGACCATGGCAGGGGAGGCACACCCGGTCCCATTCCGAACCCGGAAGTTAAGCCCCCGAGCGCCGATGGTACTGCGGAGTCAGTCCGTGGGAGAGCAGGACGTCGCTGACCAACAAGGGGCATTTTCGTGCCGCGCGGCCCCCCGGGGGGCACAAGCCATCGATCTGGTCGGTGGCTTTTTTCATAAGGACGCGTAGTGGCGCGCCCCCTGGCGTCCCGTGCGCCTCTGAGGTGTGGGTGAAAAGGCCTTTATTGGGAGGCAGGGTGGCCGTAGGCAGGCCACTGACTTGCTATGCAAGAGCGTCAAGGGCACTCCGAGGAGGGCTCTCTGGGTGCGTCCGATCGATCTTTAGTTCGAAAGCAAGCCAATCGTGAGCAGCGTGCTCCGCGTGGGGCGACCCGCTGTCGCGCTCAGCGAACGTGACCGCGCATGCTCAGGGGCATCGGCGTTGTTGAAAGATGTGAAACGTGTGTGTGACCAAGCGTGAGGCCCTCTTTCCGATGGTCTTTGGAGGGGCGGGGTAGCTACGGCACGGCCTCTCATCACCAGACAAGATGCCGCCCCTCATCAGTTAAGCCTCTGCTGGCCACGGGATCGTGAGAGTGGGTTTGTGCACTTGACAGGCCTATTTGCTTCAGTGGGACCAGTACGGGCGGCCCCCTTGCGCCGCGGCCTCTGACCCCCATATATGAAGAACCTGTGAAGTGCCCGATTCTCGCCCCCGCCGGGCGGGGAGGTGCGTATAGTTATTCCCCGCGCAGCAACGAGGCCAACGCCTCCGACCTGCGCGGGAGTACCTTGAGAACCGGATACTGCGATCGAAAGATCGACGTGACAGACAAGCGAAATTCGAATTCTGACATCAAGTCAGAGACGTCAATTTCAGCGAATCCGAGATCAGCGGGATCTATGGACGGGACGGACCGACCAAAGAGAATCTGAGACGGCTCACGCCGTCCCACATTTGAACGGAGAGTTCGATCCTGGCTCAGGATGAACGCTGGCGGCGCGCCTAACACATGCAAGTCGAACGGTTAAAGCACCTTCGGGTGTGTATAAAGTGGCGAACGGCTGAGTAACACGTGGGCAACCTGCCCCTCGCTCCGGGACAGCCTCGGGAAACCGTGGGTAATACCGGATACTCCGCCCCTCCCGCATGGGAGGGGCGGGAAAGCCCAGACGGCGAGGGATGGGCCCGCGGCCTGTTAGCTAGTTGGTGGGGCAACGGCCCACCAAGGCGATTATGGGTAGCTGGGTTGAGAGACCGACCAGCCAGATTGGGACTGAGACACGGCCCAGACTCCTACGGGAGGCAGCAGTGGGGAATCTTGCGCAATGGGCGAAAGCCTGACGCAGCGACGCCGCGTGCGGGATGAAGGCCTTCGGGTCGTAAACCGCTTTCAGCAGGGACGAGGCCGCAAGGTGACGGTACCTGCAGAAGAAGCCCCGGCTAACTACGTGCCAGCAGCCGCGGTAATACGTAGGGGGCGAGCGTTATCCGGATTCATTGGGCGTAAAGCGCTCGTAGGCGGTCCGTTAGGTCGGGAGTCAAATCCGGGGGCTCAACCCCCGCCCGCTCCCGATACCGGCGGACTTGAGTTTGGTAGGGGAAGGCGGAATTCCAAGTGTAGCGGTGGAATGCGCAGATATTTGGAAGAACACCGGTGGCGAAGGCGGCCTTCTGGGCCACAACTGACGCTGAGGAGCGAAAGCTAGGGGAGCGAACAGGATTAGATACCCTGGTAGTCCTAGCCGTAAACGATGGACACTAGGTGTGGGGGGAACGTCCCTCCGTGCCGCAGCTAACGCATTAAGTGTCCCGCCTGGGGAGTACGGCCGCAAGGCTAAAACTCAAAGGAATTGACGGGGGCCCGCACAAGCAGCGGAGCATGTGGCTTAATTCGAAGCAACGCGAAGAACCTTACCAGGGCTTGACATCCAGGTGAAGCGGCGGAAACGCCGTGGCCGAGAGGAGCCTGGGCAGGTGGTGCATGGCTGTCGTCAGCTCGTGTCGTGAGATGTTGGGTTAAGTCCCGCAACGAGCGCAACCCTCGTCGCATGTTGCCAGCGGTTCGGCCGGGCACCCATGCGAGACCGCCGGCGTCAAGCCGGAGGAAGGTGGGGATGACGTCAAGTCATCATGCCCCTTATGTCCTGGGCTGCACACGTGCTACAATGGCCGGCACAATGGGCTGCCACTGCGCGAGCAGGAGCGAATCCCCAAAGCCGGTCCCAGTTCGGATTGGAGGCTGCAACCCGCCTCCATGAAGTCGGAGTTGCTAGTAATCGCGGATCAGCACGCCGCGGTGAATAAGTTCCCGGGCCTTGTACACACCGCCCGTCACACCACCCGAGTCGATTGCACCCGAAGTCGTCGGCCCAACCCGCGAGGGAGGGAGGCGCCGAAGGTGTGGTTGGTAAGGGGGGTGAAGTCGTAACAAGGTAGCCGTACCGGAAGGTGCGGCTGGATCACCTCCTTTCTAGGGAGAATCACCTCTTCTAGAGAAGACATCAGACGGACGCCCCGTCCATCCCAGCTGACAGTCAGTCGCGTCGCGCGAGAGCGCGCAGTGTCCGGTCCCCGGGGCACGCCCCGCCGTACCTTGAGAGCTGCATAGCGTGACGAAGATTCTTCTTCAAAAGATCGCATCTCATTTACGAGTATGTTCGAGCCATCGAAGAGAAGATGGTAAGGGCAAACGGTGGATGCCTTGGCACAGGAAGCCGACGAAGGACGCGACAAGCTGCGATAAGCCACGGTTAGGGGCACTTGCCCGCTCGACCCGTGGATCTCCGAATGGGAAAACCCGGCGGGAGTCATTTCCCGTCACTTCCGGCTGAACACATAGGCCGGACAGAGGCAACCGGGGGAACTGAAACATCTAAGTACCCCGAGGAAGAGAAATCAAACGAGATTCCCCTAGTAGTGGCGAGCGAACGGGGACCTAGGACAAACCGGCGGCCGCGCAAGCGCCGCCGGGGTTGTAGGGCCGCACATCGTGCAGTTACAAAACCTCGTGGAAGCGGAATGGCATGGGAAGGCCAGCGGGACAGGGTTAGAGCCCCGTACGCGAATCCGCGAGGACTGCCGTGCGGTACCTGAGTACCGCCGGACACGTGAAACCCGGTGGGAACCTGGGGGGTCCACCCTCCAATCCTAAATACTCTCCTGTGACCGATAGTGGACCAGTACCGTGAGGGAAAGGTGAAAAGCACCCCGGGAGGGGAGTGAAACAGTACCTGAAACCGTTTGCCTACAAGCAGTCGGAGCACCCCTCGGGGTGTGACGGCGTGCCTTTTGTAGAATGAGCCAGCGAGTTACGGTGCGTGGCGAGGTTAAGCCAGCAAGCGAGCCGCAGCGAAAGCGAGTCCGAATGGGGCGAGCAGTCGCGCGCCGTAGACGCGAAGCCGGGTGAGCTATCCATGGGCAGGCTGAAGCGGGGGTAAGACCCCGTGGAGGGCCGAACCCACCTAGGTTGAAAACTGGGGGGATGACCTGTGGATAGGAGTGAAAGGCCTATCAAACCCGGAGATATCTCGTTCTCCCCGAAATAGCTTTAGGGCTAGCCTCGGACGTTTACCTGCGGGGGTAGAGCACTGAACGGACGCGGGGGCCTCACCGCCTACCAACTCCGATCAAACTCCGAATACCGCCGGTCCAGAGTCCGGGAGTCAGAACATGTGGGCTAAGCTGTGTGTTCGAAAGGGAAACAGCCCAGACCGCCCGCTAAGGTCCCGAAGTCCGTGCTAAGTGGCAAAGGATGTGCGTCTGCCCAGACAACCAGGATGTTGGCTTAGAAGCAGCCATTCATTTAAAGAGTGCGTAATAGCTCACTGGTCGAGTGGACATGCGCCGACAATATACGGGGCTAAGCACGGCACCGAAGCGGCGGACTAGTCTTTGACTAGTGGTAGGGGAGCTTTCCGTCCGCGGCGAAGCGCCGGGGTGACCCGACGTGGAGCGGCCGGAAGTGAGAATGCTGGCATGAGTAACGAGAGCGGCGTGAAAAACGCCGCCGCCGTAAACCCAAGGTTTCCTGGGCAAGGCTAATCCTCCCAGGGTCAGTCGGGAGCTAAGGCGAGGCCGGAAGGCGTAGCCGATGCACAGCAGGTTGACATTCCTGCACCTCCGAACGGACGCTATCACCGATGGGGCGACGGAGAAGGGTAGCCGAACGGGGTTCTGGACGTCCCCGCGATGGCACGTAGGCCGCAGGGTAGTGAAACGCGCCCTGCGCGAAGGCTGAGGTGCCGGACGAAGCGACTGAGCGAAGTCGGTGAGCCCATGCTTCCAAGAAAACCCTCTAGGGAGCCCGCAGGAGCCCGTACCGCAAACCGACACAGGTGGGTGGGTAGAGCATACCAAGGCGATCGGGAGAACCATGGTTAAGGAACTCGGCAAAATTGCCCCGTAACTTCGGGAGAAGGGGTGCCGCCTCGGGTGGAGGGACTTGCTCCCCGAGCCCAGGGCGGTCACAGTAAATAGGCCCAAGCGACTGTTTATCAAAAACACAGGACTCTGCTGAAGTCGTAAGACGACGTATAGGGTCTGACGCCTGCCCGGTGCCGGAAGGTCACGAGGAGCCGTCAGCGCGAGCGAAGCGGCGAATCCAAGCCCCGGTAAACGGCGGCCGTAACTATAACGGTCCTAAGGTAGCGAAATTCCTTGTCGGGTAAGTTCCGACCTGCACGAAAGGCGTAACGATTTGGGCGCTGTCTCAACCATGGACCCGGTGAAATTGCACTAGTCGTGAAGATGCGACTTACCCGCGGAAGGACGGAAAGACCCCGTGAACCTTTACTGCAGCTTGACATTGGCTGCCGGTTCGTCGTGTAGAGGATAGGTGGGAGACGCTGAACCAGGGACGCCAGTCTCTGGGGAGTCGCCCTTGGAATACCACCCTCGACGTTCTGGCATCCTAACCCGCGACCGTTATCCGGCGCGGGGACCGTGTCAGGTGGGTAGTTTGACTGGGGCGGTCGCCTCCTAAAGAGTAACGGAGGCGCACGTAAGGTCTGCTCAGGACGGTCGGCAACCGTCCCTTTGAGTGCAAGAGCATAAGCAGGCTTGACTGCGAGACGGACAGGTCGAGCAGATGGGAAACCAGGTTCTAGTGATCCGGCGGCTCAGCGTGGTATGGCCGTCGCTCAACGGATAAAAGGTACTCCGGGGATAACAGGCTGATCTTCCCCAAGAGTCCACATCGACGGGAAGGTTTGGCACCTCGATGTCGGCTCATCGCATCCTGGGGCTGGAGCAGGTCCCAAGGGTATGGCTGTTCGCCATTTAAAGCGGTACGCGAGCTGGGTTCAGAACGTCGTGAGACAGTTCGGTCCCTATCCTCCGTGGGCGCAGGAGAATTGAGGGAGGCTGCCCCTAGTACGAGAGGACCGGGGTGGACGGACCTCCGGTGTACGGGTTGTCGACCAACGGCATTGCCCGGTAGCTGAGTCCGGTTCGGATAACCGCTGAAAGCATCTAAGCGGGAAGCCAGTCCCGAGATGAGTTCTCCTTCCGGTAAGGCCACTCGTAGACTACGAGTTCGATAGGCCGCAGATGTAAGCGCTGCGAGGCGTTGAGTCGAGCGGTACTAATCGGCCGAGCTCTTCTCTTCCTTTCTTACCTCGAGCACCGCGGTCTTTTGCGGGATCGACGTCACGCTGTGCGGCCCCCAGGGCACGGCTCGCGCCGCCCCTGACAGCAGAATGCCCCTTGTTGGTCAGCGACCATGGCAGGGGAGGCACACCCGGTCCCATTCCGAACCCGGAAGTTAAGCCCCCGAGCGCCGATGGTACTGCGGAGTCAGTCCGTGGGAGAGCAGGACGTCGCTGACCAACAAGGGGCATTTTCGTGCCGCGCGGCCCCCCCGGGCCATATTTCTATCGACTGATGGGCGTTTTCCGCCAAGCTTGCCGCTCGCTCCCGTTCTCCACCGAATCAAATACCGAAAAATCATCAAGCGCAGCCTTAACAATGCTAGCCTAACGGTTGCTGCGCTTGGTTGTTGGTAGATGATGAGGGGGATTGTTATGAATCCGGAGCGTCATCGTGAGGAGATCGGGGCTGGAGCGCCTCAACCCGCCCGGAATTCGAGCGATGTCGAGCGGGCTCCCTATGAGCGCGTCGCCATCGCGCTCTTTGATAGGGATGGCTCGCTCAATTCGAGGGTCGTCGCGATTTGCGCCGAGCCGGGCATGGGAAGGCGCTCTGTCGTGGAGGCGGTTCTTCGTCGCGCCTCCGAGCAGGGGGCGACTGTCTATCGACGTGACTTCGCAAGAACCTCTCCCCAGTCGGCGAGCCGCTCGCTCGTTCGGCTGGCCAAGTGCATCGAGGACAAGGGATCGAGAGCCGTCGTCGGCATCTGCGACCCTCCCTCCTCTGACGAGGCCTCCGTGGCCCGTCAGGCCACGGCACTGCGTCGAATGCGAGATGCCAGGGCCTCTGTCCTTATCGCTCTCTGCCCTGAGGCGCGCCAGCTTGTCGAGGCCATTCCCGAGTGCTACGTCATCACGGCGTCTGCCCTGTTGCAGCGCGCTCTTGCCGAGGGCGACTCTGGCGCCGCTTCAAATGAGGCGCTTCGGCTCACTCGTGGGATACCCTGCCTTGTCATGGCGGTCGGGACCGGTGTGCGCGACAGTGCGTCAAACGAGATGCCAATTGCCTTCTACGACGCTCTCGGCAACTTGATTGGTCGCTCCCTGCGCCCCACGCTGTCGGACGAGGAGCGCCGATTGAGGCTTGCCCTCATTTTGTTTGGGGAGGGTCGCACCGAGGACGTCATCCGGGCGATCGGGGGTACACACGCCGACCTTCTCGAGGGCCTGCGCGAGAGCGCGCCCCTGTTTGGCGTCTCGGCCGACCTTTCCGTGTTCAGCTGCCTCTCGTCCGTGGTGCCGGGGGCCCTCTCGGCTTGCGTGCGCAGCATTGCGCCCGCCAGCTCCATCTACCCCGATGTGGCGCAGGCGGTGTTGGCGGCGCTCGTTGAGCGTGGGAGTCTCGCTCGAGCTGCCGCCCTTGCCCTGCTCCCCGAGTGCCGCCCGGCGCTCGGGGCCGTTGTGGACCGCGCGGCCGAGTTCATTGACATGGGAGAGGTGCGTCTTGTCCTGCATTCCGTGCGGGCGGCGGAGGGCATCCCGGACGAGCGCGGGGAGCGGATCTGTCGCGTGGCCTCGGCGCTTGACGAGCGCGGCGCGTGCCGGCTGCCGACACAGCCTGGTGATGGTCACCACGCGCGGACCGCCCTCGAGCTCCTCGCCGAGACGCGCGCCGTGCTCTGGGGCAGGTCGTTTGTCGAGAGGGGCGACGCCCGGCGCCCTGACGGCCTGGAGCGACGGCTCTCTGCTCACGTGACGGCGTGCTCGCTCATGATGCGGGGGTTGTTCTCGCGGGCGCTTCAGGTGCTGGTCGGCGCGCCCGCGGAGAGGGGGCCGGCTCGCCTCTCGGACGCGCTGCTGACGCTGGACGGCGAGCTCGCGCGCATCATGGTCGGCGGCCCTCCGTCGGAGGGCGCGGACGAGGTCGAGAAGGCCGAGCAGTTCATTGTCACGCATCCGCTGCGCGGCCTGTCGGGCTATCTGGCGATTGGCGAGCTGATGGGCGCGCTCCTGTCCACGGACCAGGCGGCCGAGGAAAGGCTTCGTGAGGCGGCCACGCGTCACGAGCGGTCCGGAGACGCGCTCGTGCAGGCCGTGGCGCTCATGGCCGGATCTGTCCTGGACCTCCGCGCCGGGTCGGCGGCAAGGGCTCAGGTGAGGTCCTCGCTGGCCGAGGCGCTGTGTCGAGGGTTTGACGTTGACTACCCGCGACGAGTGGCGAGCCTGCTCGTTGATGTCGCGCGTCTCGTCCAGGGAGATCGGCTCGAGCCCCGGCTCCTCGGCGACGCGCGCGACGATCTCGACGAGGTCTGCGCGCTCGTCTGGGGCGTCGGGCTTTCCGAGGACGAGCCGATGCTCGCGCCCGTTCCGGGGGAGGAGCCGCCCTGGGATGCCCTCTGGCTGCTGAGGCTTCTCTGCTCGGGGGCCGGGGAGCTCTCCCGTGAGCTCGTGGAGCGTATGCCGGCGAGGTGGCGCCGCGCGGTGTCCGCCGCGGGGCATCCTCCGGTGCCGCGGCGGGGAGCCGTCGTGGAGACGTCGATGCCCGTCGTCGGGCTCGCAGCGTCAGAGGAGAGGCCCGTTGAGATACGTCTGCTCGGGGGCTTTGTCCTGAGCGTTCATGGGGCCCGGATACCTGATTGCCAGCTCGAGCGCAGAAGCATGAAGGCGATGCTCGAATACCTCGTCCTTCACGAGGGATATGCAAAGCGCTATCAGATTGTCGAGCAGGTCTGGCCCGACTGCGACTACGTTCTGGGGTTCAATCGGGCGTACCAGGCGACGAGCGCGCTGCGCTCGCTGGTGACGGAGCGGGACAAGCGCCTGAGCCTCATTGTGGCGAGCCGCACGAGCGGTGAGATTTCCCTGGATATGGGGTTGGTGGGCTGTGACGTGGCCCGGTTCAGGAAGGCCGCCCTCGAGGCGGTGGACGAGGAGGACCCCGCGCGCTCGCTCGCGTGCGCGCGGGAGGCGGAGCGCCTCTATGCCGGCGACCTCTACCTTCCCTCCGAGGACGGCACGGGCTATCTCGCGGCCATGCGGGCGGAGCTCAGGAACCTCTACGCGGACGCGATGGTGGAGGGGAGCGCGGCGGCCCTCACGCTCGGGCGCGACCGAACCGCCGCGCGCCTCGCCGAGAACGCCGTCATGGCGAACGACGTGAGGGAGGACGCCGTGATCGCACTGGTGCGGGCCCTCCAGGCATGCGGGCGGGGCGAGGAGGCGCTGCGGCAGCGACGGGCCTACGAGACGCGTGTGGCGCATCGGGCGGGGCCCCGCAGACGCGCGTCCGGCGCGACGGCGGATGTGGCTGCGAGGGGAGAGCCCTGACCTTGGCCCGCCCCCCCGGGCGCGGGGTGCGCTTTTGGTGAGAGCGAGGCATTCAGCTTCTGGGCGAGATGGCCAATGGGTAAAGTATCGAATCGGGTGACTCTGCGCCCGCAGCACGTCTCATGGCACGACAAAGGGAGACCCATGCCCAACTTCCTCTCCAAGATCCTCTCCATAGGCGCCGATCGCGAGCTCAAGGAGTTTGAGCGCATCACCGCGCGCGTGGGCGATCTCGAGCCGCGCTTCCAGGCCATGGACGACGAGGAGCTGCGCGGGACGACCGTCCTGCTGCGGGAGCGCCACGACCGGGGCGAGTCGCTCGACGACCTGCTCCCCGAGGCGTTCGCGGCGGTGCGCGAGGCGTCCGTCCGCACGATAGGGCTGCGTCACTTTGACGTGCAGATCATCGGTGGCATCGCCCTGCACAAGGGGACCATCGCCGAGATGAAGACCGGCGAGGGCAAGACGCTCGTCTCGACGCTCGCGGGCTACCTCAATGCCATCCCCGGCAAGGGCGTCCACATCGTCACCGTCAACGACTACCTCGCTCGCCGCGACAGCGAGTGGATGGGCAGCATCTATCGCTTCCTCGGGATGTCCGTGGGCCTCATCCAGAACGGCATGCGGCTCAATATGAAGAAGCCCGCCTACGAGGCGGACGTCACCTACGGCACCAACTCCGAGTTCGGCTTTGACTACCTGCGCGACAACATGGTCACGCGCGCGAGCATGCGCGTGCAGCGCGGCCATCACTACGCGATCGTGGACGAGGCCGACTCCATCCTCATCGACGAGGCGCGCACCCCGCTCATCATCTCCGGCGCCGGCACCAAGTCGGCGAGCACCTACAAGGACTTCGCGCGCGCCGTGCGCGGCCTCACGCCCGAGGTTGACTTTGAGATGGACGAGGCCAAGCATACGATCGCCACCACCGATGAGGGTCTGGCCAAGGTCGAGCGCGCCCTTGGCATCGAGGACATCTACGGGGACCCCTCCGGCCAGCTCGTGAACCACCTGCAGCAGGCGCTCAAGGCCGAGTACATGTTCCACCGCGACCAGCAGTACGTGGTCGTGGACGGCGAGGTCAAGATCGTGGACGAGTTCACCGGCCGCATCATGGAGGGCAGGCGCTACTCCGAGGGCCTGCACCAGGCGATCGAGGCCAAGGAAGGCGTGTACGTCCGCGAGGAGAACCAGACGCTCGCCACCATCACGCTCCAGAACTACTTCCTCATGTACGACAAGCTCTCTGGCATGACGGGTACGGCCATGACCGAGGACGCGGAGTTCCGCGAGGTCTACCACATCCCCGTGACGGTCATCCCGCCCAACAGGCCGGTCATCCGCAAGGACCACGACGACCTTGTCTACCGCACCGTCGAGGCCAAGTTCAAGGCCGTGGCCGACGACGTCGCCGAGCGCCATGCCAAGGGCCAGCCGTGCCTGGTGGGCACCGTCTCGATCGAGAACTCCGAGAAGCTCTCCCGCATCCTCGACAAGCGCGGCATCCGTCACAGCGTTCTCAACGCCAAGTACCATGAGCGCGAGGCGCAGATCGTCGCCCAGGCGGGCCGCGAGGGCGCTGTCACCATCGCCACCAACATGGCCGGCCGTGGCACGGACATCCTGCTGGGCGGCAACGCGGAGGAGCTGGCCCAGGAGGAGGTGCTCACCTGCGACTTTGGCATCGACCAGGCCGACGTGCGAAGGATTCTCGCTGAGGGCGACCCCGCCCGGCTCACGGTCGAGGGCCTCGCCAAGCGGGGCATCGAGGTTGAGCCCGAGGTGCTTCTCGCCATCTCGCAGGAGTACGAGAAGGACCTCGCCGCCGCCAAGGAACGCTGCGCGGCCGAGCGGGAGCACGTGGTCGAGGCGGGCGGCCTGTGCGTGATCGGCACCGAGCGCCACGAGAGCCGTCGCATCGACAATCAGCTCCGCGGCCGCTCCGGCCGTCAGGGAGACCCGGGCGAGACCCAGTTCTATCTCTCGCTCGAGGACGACCTGATGCGCCTCTTTGGCGGCGAGCGCATGGAGAAGATCTCGGCCATGATGCAGCGCTACGACATGCCTGACGACATGCCCATCCAGGCCAAGCTCGTTACCAAGGCGGTGGAGAGCGCCCAGCGCAAGGTCGAGCAGGTCAACTTTGCGATGCGCAAGAACGTCCTGGACTACGACAACGTCATGAACACGCAGCGCCAGGTCATCTACGAGGAGCGCAACAAGATTCTCGACGGCAAGGACCTCATGGCGCGCGTGGGCGAGGTGACCTACGACACCGTCCAGCGCGAGGTTGCTGGCTACTGCCCCGAGGGCCAGGGCCATGACGCGTGGGACGCGCGCGGCCTCGCCAAGTGGCTCGAGGAGCTCACGGGCCGCAAGGACGCGCCCGAGGTGACCGACGACCAGGACGAGGGCGACGTCGTGGAGGCGGTCAACGATTACGTGAGCCGCTGCTTCGCCGAGAAGGCCGAGCGAATCGGCGAGGCGCCCATGCACGCCCTGGCCTCCCAGGTCATGCTGCGCGTCATCGACACCCGCTGGATGTCCTACCTCCAGGAGATGGACTACCTCAAGACCGGCATCGGGCTGCGCGGCTTTGGCCAGCGCGATCCGCTCGTGGAGTACAAGAGCGAGGCGTACGCGGCCTTCTCCGAGCTGGTCAACACGATGTACGAGGACTTCCTGCGCACGATTCTGCGCATCGAGGTCGCCGTGCGGCCCGCCGCCGCGGCGAGCCCGGCGCCGGCCGACGAGGAGCCCTCCGAGCTGCGCGGCGCGAGCTACTCCGGCCCCGCCGAGGTCGACGGCGACCAGGGGGCCCGTCGCGCCCCGACGCCCGCTCCGCGCACGGCGGGCGCGCGTCCCGCCCCTGCGCCCACCGCCAAGCCCCGTACGTATCGCAAGGCGGATGATCCGGACCCCTACGTGAACGTGGGGCGCAACGACCCCTGCCCGTGCGGTAGCGGCAAGAAGTTCAAGAACTGTCACGGCAGGAACCGATAGATGGCGGAGGTCGTGCGTCCCGACCTCGAGGCGCTCTCGACGCGCCTCGCCGAGGTCGAGGGATACCTGCACATTGACGAGCGGCGCGGCCAGGTCGCCGAGCTCGAGGCCAAGAGCGCCGAGCCCGGCTTCTGGGACGACGCCGACTCCGCGCGCGAGCTCATGGCGCGCCTCGCCGCCGCGCGTGACGACGTGGGGCGCATCGACGCCGCGCACGCCCGGCTCGAGGACGCGGCCGCGGCGCTGGAGCTCGCCGAGGAGACGGGCGACGAGGACCTTCTCGCCGAGGCGGCCGACATCGCCGCGGCGCTGGGGGACGACCTCTCCGAGCTGGAGCTCTCGAGCTGGTTCACCGACGAGCTCGATCACGGTGACGCCATCGTCACCGTGACGCCCGGTCAGGGCGGCCTCGAGGCGCAGGACTGGTGCGAGATGCTCTTCCGCATGTACCAGCGCTACTGCGAGCGTCGCGGCTGGAAGGTCACCGTCAACGACGCCGAGCCCGGCGAGGCGATCGGCCTCAACCGCGCCACGTTCACGGTGAGCGGCCGCAACGCTTACGGCATGCTGCGCGCCGAGCAGGGCGTGCACCGGCTCGTGCGCATCTCGCCGACCGACGCCAAGAAGCGTCGCCAGACCACGTTCGCTGGCGTCGAGGTGCTGCCGGTGCTGCCCGACGACGTCGAGGTCCAGATCGATCCCAACGATCTGCGGATCGACGTCTACCACGCCTCCGGCCACGGCGGCCAGGGAGTCAACACCACCGACTCCGCCGTGCGCATCACGCACCTCCCCACGGGCATCGTCGTGACCTGCCAGAACGAGCGCAGCCAGCTCCAGAACAAGGCGTTCGCCATGAGCGTCCTCAAGAGTCGCCTCTATGAGATGGAGCTCGCCCGTCGCGCCGAGGAGCTCGATGAGCTGCGCGGCCCCAAGCGCGACATCGGCTTTGGCAACCAGATCAGGAGCTACGTGCTCTATCCCTACCAGCTCGTCAAGGACCTGCGCACGGGTGTGGAGACCAGCAACGTGGACGCGGTGCTCCAGGACGGTGACCTCGACCGCTTTGTGGTGGGCTACCATCGCTGGGCCGTCGGCGGCGAGGGCGCGGCCTAGCCCTCGCCTCACGGGCTCCGGCGCCGGTTGCGGGCAATTCCCCGCTCGTCGTGAACGTCTGTCCGTATTTGTCCGTGACGGATGGTATCTTCTTGTCAGGGCGCTATCGCGTCCTCTGACAAGAGATGCGAGCTAAAGGGGGAATCATGAAGTTCTTCATCGACACCGCCGACCTCGACGAGATTCGCGAGGCCCTGTCCTGGGGCTGCCTCGCCGGCGTCACCACCAACCCGTCGCTCTACGCGCGCACCGGCGGCAAGCTCGCCGACTTCGAGGGCCACATGGTCAAGATTGCGGAGCTCTGCGAGGGGCTGCCCGTCTCCGCCGAGTCCCAGGCAAAGACCACCGAGGACATGATCGCCGACGGCCGTCGCCTCTCCGCGCTGGCCCCCAACATCGTGGTCAAGCTCCCGATCTGCGCCGAGGCGCTCGCCGCCACGCACCAGCTCGCCTCCGAGGGTGTGCGTGTCAACATGACGCTGGTCTTCTCGGCCACCCAGGCGCTTCTCGCCGCCAACGCCGGCGCGCGCTACATCTCGCCGTTCGTGGGCCGCTTCGACGACATCGCCGAGGACGGCATCTCCCAGCTTGCCGACGTCGTGGCCTGCATCGGCAACTACGACTGGTCGGGCAAGAACGTGGACGACCAAGTGGAGATCATCACCGCCTCCGTGCGCACGCCCAACCACGTGACCCAGGCGGCGCTGCTGGGCGCCGACATCGCCACCGTGCCCTTCGGCGCGCTCAAGAAGTGCCTCAAGCACCCGCTCACCGACCAGGGAATGGCCGCCTTCGACGCGGACTGGGCCAAGGTCGTCGCCGCCCAGTAGCCGTTGCGGGCGAGAAGAACCAAGGAGGCTTACATGACAGACACCGAGCTGGCACGCGTCGCCAACGAGATCCGCAAGGGCATCATCGTGGGCACGCACGCCGCCAAGTCCGGACACCCCGGTGGCTCGCTCAGCGCCGCCGACATCTTTGCGTACCTCTACTTCGAGGAGATGAACGTGCGGCCGGAGGAGCCCCGCTGGGAGGGGCGCGACCGCTTCGTCCTCTCCAAGGGGCACACCGCCCCCGGCCTCTACGCGGCGCTCGCCGAGCGCGGCTTCTTCCCCAAGGAGGACCTGGCCACGCTGCGCCACATCGGCAGCCACCTGCAGGGCCACCCCAACATGAATGACACGCCGGGCGTGGACATGTCCACCGGCTCGCTCGGCCAGGGCATCTCCGCCGCTGTGGGCATGGCGCTCGCTGCCAAGCACTGGGGGGACTCCTATCGCGTCTACACGCTGCTCGGTGACGGAGAGGTCGAGGAGGGGCAGGTCTGGGAGGCCGCCATGTTCGCGGGCAACCACGCCCTGGACAACCTCGTCGTGATCGTGGACCACAACGGCCTGCAGATCGACGGCCCCATCGAGGAGGTCAACTCCGCGATGCCGATCGCCGACAAGTTCCGCGCCTTCAAGTTCCACGTGATCGAGCTCGCCGACGGCAACGACATAGCGCAGATTCGCGCCGCCTTTGCGGAGGCGCGCGAGGTCACGGGCGCGCCGGTGTGCATCGTGGCCGAGACCGTCAAGGGCAAGGGGGTCTCGTTCATGGAGGGCGAGGTCGGCTGGCATGGCAAGGCCCCGAACGACGAGCAGTGCGAGCAGGCCCTGGCTGAGCTCGAGGCCGCGGGAAAGGAGCTCTAGGATGGCTGACGTGAAGAAGGTCGCGACGCGCCAGAGCTACGGCGAGGAGCTTGTGGCCCTCGGCGCCGAGCACGACGACTTCGTCGTCCTGGACGCGGACCTCGCCGCGGCCACGCAGACCGGCAAGTTCAAGGCGGCCTACCCCGACCGCTTCTTCGACTGCGGCATCGCCGAGCAGAACCTCATGGGCGTCGCCGCCGGCATCGCCACGACTGGGCGCGTCGCCTTTGCGAGCACCTTTGCGATGTTCGCCGCCGGCCGTGCGTTCGAGCAGGTGCGCAACTCCATCGGCTATCCGCATCTCAACGTGAAGATCGGCGCCACGCACGCCGGCATCTCGGTGGGCGAGGACGGCGCCACCCACCAGTGCAACGAGGACATCGCCCTCATGCGCACCATCCCGGGCATGACCGTGATCGTCCCGGCGGACGACGTGGAGGCGCGCGCCGCCGTGCGGGCCGCCTATGCCTACGAGGGCCCCGTGTACCTGCGCCTCGGCCGTCTCGCTGTGCCGGTGTTCAACGATCCGGACGCCTACGAGTTCCAGGTCGGCAAGGGCGTCCTGCTGCGCGAGGGCACCGACGTCACCATCGTGGCCTGCGGCCTCATGGTCCAGGCCGCCCTCGAGGCCGCCGAAACGCTCGCGGCCCGCGGCGTCTCCGCCGAGGTGATCAACATTCACACGATTAAGCCGCTCGACGAGGAGCTCGTTCGCGCGAGTGCCGCCAAGACCGGGCGCGTGGTCACCTGCGAGGAGCACTCCGTGATCGGCGGTCTGGGGGACGCGGTGCTCGCCGCGCTCGCCGAGAGCCCCGTTCCCACGCGCAAACTCGGCGTGAACGACGTCTTCGGCGAGTCCGGCCCCGCCGTTGACCTGCTTCACAAGTACGGCCTCGACGCCGAGGGCGTCGTTGCCGCGGTGGACGCGCTTCTCGCCTAGGGACGCGAATATAGCCCCGATGGGGCCTGGACGAGGGGCGGCGGCTCATGGAGTCGTCGCCCTTCTCGTGTGCATTATGCGGCAATTGGGTGAGGGAGCGGTCTGTTTGCTAGACTACCTGCGTATGTGTCCGACTCTGTATATGTGAGAAGGAGCTTCTGTGGCCAGTCACTTTCGCAGCGCTGAGCGACAGGGGTCGGAGGGCTCGGATCTGCTCCAGCCCGCCACGCCCGAGATGGCTCCGCAGGCAGAGACCGTGAGCATGGACGACACCGGCGCCTTCCTGGCGTCGGTGGAGCCCCAGGCCGCCCCCGTCCCCGAGACGGAGGCCCCCGAGGCCGTCCATGTGGTCACCGCGGCCGAGGGGCAGGCTGCCCCCACCGCGCAGGTCTCCGAGAGCGTGTACTCGTCGCTTGCGAGCGACGACGCCCCTGCGGTATCGCGGACCGGCACCCCGACCGTGTCGTTCAAAAACGTCACACTCATCTACCCGGCCCAGCCCAACAAGCCCGCCCTCGACGACGTCAGCCTGGACATCTACCCGGGCGAGTTTGTGTTCGTCGTCGGTCACTCGGGATCTGGCAAGTCGTCGCTTCTGCGCCTGATCACGCGCGAGCTGCGCGCGAGCTCCGGCAAGGTCATCGTGGCGGGGCAGGACCTCACGCGGATGCGCAACAAGAAGGTCCCGTACCTGCGCCGTCAGATCGGCACCGTCTACCAGGACTTCAAGCTCCTGCCCGACAAGACGGTCTACGAGAACGTGGCCTTTGCCCTGGAGTGCATCGGCAAGCCGCGCTCGGTCATCAAGGCGCAGGTTCCCGAGGTGCTTCGCCTCGTCGGCCTCGCCGAGCGCATGCATCACTTCCCCGACCAGCTCTCCGGCGGCGAGCAGCAGCGCGTCTCCGTGGCGCGCGCCATGGTCAACCGCCCGCCGCTGCTCGTCTGCGACGAGCCCACGGGCAACCTCGACCCGGCGATCTCGCTCGGCATCATGAAGCTGCTCGACCTCATCAACCGCAACGGCACGACGGTCATCATGGCCACGCACGACCGCGAGATGGTCGATTCCATGCGCAAGCGCGTCATCGCGCTCGAGGCTGGCCACGTGGTCCGCGACCAGGAGAGGGGAGGCTACGGATACTATGGTGCCCTCTAACCTCGGCTACTCCCTCCGGGAGGCCGGCCATCACTTCCGGCGCAACTGGACGACGGTGCTCGGCGCCATCGTCACGATTTTCCTCTCGCTGTTCATCATCGGCCTCTTCGTGCTGGGCTCCGTGATGGTCGGCAGCGTGGTCGGTGGCGTGGAGGACAGCGTCACCATCCAGGCCTATCTCTCTGACGACGCCACCGACAGCGAGGTCGAGCGGCTCCAGTCCGAGATTGAGGGCTGGGACAACGTGGACTCCGTGACCTACAAGTCCAAGGACGAGGCGCTCGAGGAGTACCGGGCCTCCATGTCCAACCGCAACGCGAGCGACGCCGTGGCCGCGCTCGACGGGGAGAACCCGCTGCCCGCCTCCCTCGTGATCACGCTCACCGACCCACAGGAGGTCGCCGCGACGGCGGAGCGCATCATGGACGACTCCCTGTTCCTCGAGATTCGCGACACGGCGGATGACTCCGGCTCCAGTCCCGCTGACGACGTGGCCTACGGCCAGGGCACGGTGGACCGCCTCTTTGAGGTGACCAACTACATCCGCGTCGGCGCGGTGGCGCTTGTCATCATGCTGACGTTCGTGGCGTTTGTGTTCATCAACAACACGATTCGCCTGGCCATCACCGCTCGTCGCCGCGAGATCGCGATCATGCGCCTCGTCGGCGCGTCCAACAGCTTCATCCGCGGGCCGTTCGTCACCGAGGGCGTGCTCGAGTCGCTCATCGCGGCGCTGCTCGCCGTGGCCGCGCTCGCGGGCGGGATGAACGTGCTGATGCCCATGCTCCAGGAGAACCTCTCCTTCCTGGCGTTCGAGATTCCGGACCAGGTGCTCTTCGCCACCTTTGGCGCCCTGCTCCTGGTCGGCATCCTGATCGGCCTCTTTGGCTCCGCCATTGCCATGCGCCGCTACCTCAAGGTGTAGTCAGACCGAATGTGCTCATGCGTTGGGGAGCCCCCGACCTTCCTCCGAGAAGCGCGCTGCGCGGAACTTCTCTCCGGAAGGTCGGGGGCTCCTCGCGTTCGCCCGTCGGGCCTTCGATTGGTGGGACGTGCAGTAAGCTGGGTGCAGGGCGAGAAGAACGGAGGGCCATGGCGCGCAGCAGGCCGCATCACGGCAACAGACGACGCGGCCGCAGCGGCGGACCGCGCGGGAGGGCGCGCACGCTCACGGGGACGCTTGTGGTCTCGCGGCCCGGGGCGGGCTTTGTGGAGACGCCCGAGGGTGCCTTTGAGCTCGCGCGCCACGGCCAGCGCGAGGCGATGAACGGCGACGAGGTGGAGGTCGCGGTGGTGGAGCAGCGCGGCCGCCGGCCACGCGTCGTGGTGCGCTCCGTCATGACGCGCGCCACGGAGACGTTTTTGGGCCGCTTTGAGCCCGCTGGCCCACTCGGCGCGGTGAGGCCGCTCGACGCGCGCATCGGGCACGACTTCTTTGTGGTCCCGGAAGACCCGAGCCCGGGGCGCCTGGGCGTGGCCGAGGGCGACGTGGTCCTCGCGCGCATCACGGAGTACCCCACAAGGCGGAGCGCCGCCGTGGTGACGCTGGATCGCCGCGTGGGCTCGGCCTCCGAGCTGGACCTCGACGTCGAGGCGGTCGTCGCCTCGTACGGTCTTCCGGGGGACTTTCCCGTCGCGGTCCTGGAGCAGGCCCGGGCGATTGAGGCCCGCGTGGCCGACGAGCTGGCCAGGGACTCGCGTCGTCGCGACCTGCGCGAGGGGCTCTGCGTGACCGTGGACCCCGTCGACGCGCGCGACTTTGACGACGCGGTGGGCGCACGCCGGCTGCCGGGCGGCGGCTACGAGCTCTCCGTTCATATCGCCGACGTTTCCCACTACGTGGGCGCGGACACGTCGATCGACAACGAGGCAAAGCGACGGACCTGCTCCGCCTACCTCGTGGACCGCGTGATCCCCATGCTTCCCGAGCGGCTCTCCAGCGACGTGTGCTCCCTGCGGCCGGGTGAGGACCGCCTTGCCATGAGCGTCATCATGCGCCTGGACGCGCGCGGCGCCGTGACGGGCGCCCACATGACGAGAAGCGCGATCCGCTCCTCGGCGCGCCTGGACTACGACACGGTGGACGAGGTGCTCCAGGGCCGCGCGGAGGCCCCGAGCGAGGAGGTCGCCGAGCTGCTGCGCACGCTCGACGAGATTCGCGCCCTGCGCGAGCGCACTCGTCGCGAGCGGGGCGCCGTGGACTTTGAGACCGTGGAGGCGCGCGTCACGCTCGACGAGTCCGGCGCGCCCACCGGCGTCTCGGTTCGCCGCCGCACGCGGGCGACCGGGCTCATCGAGGAGGCCATGCTCCTCGCGAACGAGTGCGTGGCCGCGCGGCTCGCCGAGCGCGAGGCGCCGGCAGCCTATCGCGTGCACGAGCGCCCCGCGCCCGAGGACCTGCGCGCCACGCTGCTGCCCCTGCGCGAGCTGGGGCTCGTCGATGACGCGGAGACCGCCTCGGGGCTGCTCGCGGGGGACCCGTTCGCGATTCAGCGCGTCCTCGCGCGCTCTCGCGGCACCAGCGGCGAGCCGCTCGCGAGCGCGCTCCTGCTCCGCGCGCAGCGTCGCGCCATCTATCTGCCAACGAACCTCGGCCACTACGCGCTGGGCGCGCCCGCCTACTGCCACTTCACCTCGCCGATCCGTCGCTACCCGGACGTCTTGGTCCACCGGGCCCTCAAGGCCCTGCTCGACGGCCGGGCGGACGGCCCCGAGATGCGCGCCCAGGCCTCGGCGCTGCCGCAGCTCTGCCGAACCTGCTCCGAGCGCGAGCGCGCGGCGGACGCGGCGGCCCGCATGTCGCAGCGGATCAAGATGGCGCAGCTCTACGCCGCGCGCGTGGGGGAGCGCTGCGCGGGCGTGGTCACGGGCTGCGAGCGCTTTGGCCTGTTCGTCACCCTCGACGAGACCTTCGCCGAGGGCCTCGTCCCGGTGCGCGCCCTCGGCGACGAGTGGTTCTCCTACGACGACGCGCGCCTCACGCTCACGGGGGAGGAGTCCGGCGAGGTCTGGCGCCTCGGCAGGCGCGTCGTCGTGGAGGTGGTCGGCGCGAATGTGCCGCGCGGCCAGATCGACCTCGTCCCGGCGCAATTTGTCCCAGGGACAGATGGGCCAATTCGCCATAATGGGAAGACTAGATAAGTACGAGAAGGACGTGCGGCTCCGTGCCGCGAGGAGAGGCGATGGAGAGAACCGAGCTGACAGAGGAGCTTGAGCGAGCCGAGGGACTCCTGCTCCAGGGCGAGGGGGAGCTGGCGGAGCGCCTGCTTGCTCGCCTTGCTGACGACGCCGAGGCCTACGTGGACGCCAACTGCCCCACCACCGAGGAGCTCCAGTGGTTTGCCTTCCCCGCGCTCTTTGACCGCCTGGCCTACCGGCGCGTGGAGCGTGACCCGCGCGAGCTGCGCGACGTTGGCGAGCCCCTGGGACGGCTCTACGCCGACCTCGCCCTGGCGCGCGTCCACGCCGAGGACTACGAGGGGGCGGCCGCGGCGCTCAGAGGCGCCGTGCGCTGGAATCCCATGGACTGCGCATCGCGCCTCAACCTCGCGGACCTCTGTCGCGCCTCCGGCGACACGCAGGAGTTTCTCGCGCTCAGCTACAGCGTCTTCGAGCGCGCGAGCGAGGCCGCGCATCTCGCCCGCGCCTTTGTCAACTTTGCCACGTGGTTCCAGGCAACCGAGAAGCCCCGCACGGCCGCGGCCGCCCTGCGCGCCGCGCGCAACTTCGACGTCCGCGACGGCGTGCTCGCGGCCGCGCTCGACCAGGCCACCGGCACCGACCACGACCCCGACGTCGTGACGGACGCCGAGATGACCGAGCTTCTCGCCGCCGAGGGGCTGCCTGACGGCGCCAACGCGGAGATTGCGGTCTGCCTGCTCATGTGCGCCGCCGACGCCGCTTCCGCCGGGGCGCGCAACGAGGCGGCCAGCCTCACGCTGCGCGCCCGCGACCTGGTGGGCGAGGCTGCCGCAAAGGCCCTGCTGGAGCTCATCCACGAGACGGACGCGGAGGGGGCGGCCGATGGCAAAGAGTAAGGTCGCGCGCCAGGCCGCCAAGGCCGCGAAGCAGGCCAAGCCCGGCAAGAGGACCATTGCAAAGAACCGCTCGGCCCACCACGAGTACTTCATCGACGAGACCTTTGAGGCGGGCATCGAGCTCACCGGCACCGAGGTCAAGAGTCTGCGCGAGCGGGCGTGCCAGATTACGGACGCGTTCTGCCTCATCCGCGGGCGCGAGGCATGGCTCCACGGCGTGCACATCCACCCCTACTCCAACGGCGGCGTCTGGAACGTGGACCCCGACCGCAAGCGACGCCTGCTGCTGCACCGTCGCCAGATCGACTACCTGGACGCCAAGCTTCGGCAGCGGGGCCTTGCCCTCGTGCCCCTGGAGATCTACTTTGACGAGCACAACCGCGTCAAGCTGGCCGTCGGCCTCGGGCGCGGCAAGAAGCTCTATGACAAGCGCGCGGACATGGCGCGGCGCGACTCCGACCGCGAGATCGCCCGCGCCCTGAAGGAGCGGAGCCGCTAGACGGCTGGCGCAGGGCGCCGGAAAGGAGAGCACATGGACGCAACCGCACTGTTCAAGTTCTCGTCGGGGCTGTACGTGGTCTCGGCAAATGACGGCGAGCGCACGGGAGCCTGCCTCGTCAACACGGGGCTGCAGGTGACCGCGACGCCCCTGCAGGTCTCTGTGACCGTGAACAAGGAGAACTTCACCTGCGGCGCCATCGAGCGCGCCGGGCACTTCTCGCTTGCCGTGGTGGACGAGTCGGCGGACATGCTCTTTGTGGGCCGCTTTGGCTTCAGGTCCTCGGCGACGATGGACAAGTACGACGGCATTGCGAGCGCCGTGGCCACGACGGGCGACCCGTATCCCACCGAGCACGCCTGCTCCTACGTGGCGTGCAACGTGGTGAGCTCGCTCGACGTGGGCACGCACGTCACCTTTGTCGGCGAGGTCGTGGACGCGGGCAACCTCTCCGACGTGGCGCCCATGACCTACGCGTATTATCACGGAACCCTCAAGGGCAAGACGCCCCCGAAGGCCTCGTCCTACGTCGAGGGTATAAGCTAGGACAGGGCGAGAGGCGCCCGTCCAGGATGAGAGGAGACTCACATGGCCGAGGAGAAGAAGTACACGTTCCGCTGCGTCGTTTGCGGCTGGGAGGTCACCGTCGATACCCCCGAGCTGCCCGAGGACTTTGTCTGCGAGGTCTGCGGCGTCGGTCCCGACCAGTTTGAGCTCGTCGAGGAGTAGCGGCGGACACAGGGTGCGGCCGGGGTGGCCCTCTTCTTCGGGGGGGCCGCCCCTCTTATTGGCGCGCTAACATGCATTTGGTGAGCGCGTTTTTCTCGCCAACTGGTGTTATAAAAATATCGCGTAATCTCGTGCATGTTAGCGAGACGCGCACCACGATGCATTTGCCGAGAAGAACCACGGACGCGTTTCTTGTCCGGGAAAACGGGTAGAATACCCCCACGGTCGCGCGAGCGGCCCGTTCGTTGACAGCCGCATGGTGGTGGCCTTTCTCGCCTCACCTGGCAACCGGGGGTGACTGGTTTCGACAGGGTGGGCCTGAGATGGGCAGCAGGCCGTGGTCTCCTCGCCACGTTAAACAGGGGTACCGTCAAATTGAATTGACGAGAACAACTCTTACGAGCCTCAGCTGGCTCTCGCCGCTTAATTAGATAGCGGCGCGTCGAGGCGGGAATCGCTCCCGTTCCCGCGGAGACGTCATTTCAGGGAGATGCGCGCGCGGACGTAGCCGGTATGCCGCGCGCAAAGGCCGAACCGGCTGGGACGCCAAGCGCGGGTGACCGGGTGCGCGGCGTCCGAGACCCAACCGGCCACTGAGCCTGGAGACACCTGTCAGGGGTTCGCTTTGGACCGGAGTTCGATTCTCCGCACCTCCACCATGCACGCTTCGCGGCCGTCGGTCCCCAGGGTCCGCGGCCGCTTTCATATCCGGACGTTGGGAGGCGCCATGTCTGACGAGAAGAACGGTGCCGTCGCGCCAGCGCTTGTGCTGGAGGGCGGCGGGTTTCGCGGGATGTTCACGGCGGGCGTGCTCGACGTGCTGCAGGAGCGCGGCGTCTATGGGTTCTCAGGCATCTGGGGCGTCTCGGCTGGCGCGGTGAACGCGTCGAACTTCCGCTCGCGCCAGATCGGGCGCACCATGCGCGACATCCTGGCCTTTCGCGATGACAAGCGCTTCATGTCCCTCTGGTCGTTTGCCACGACGGGCGACATGGCGGGCGCCGACTTCATGTACGACGAGGTGCAGAACCACCTGGACCCCTGCGACGTGGCCGCCTTCAACGCCAGCGAGATCCCGATGTGGGCCGTCGTCTCCGACGTGACGTTCGGCACGTCGGACTACCTGCGCGTGATGCGCTATCCCGAGGACCTGGAGCGCGTGCGCGCCTCGGCGTCGCTGCCCACGGTGAGCCGTCTCGTGGAGATCGACGGCCACCGCTACCTTGACGGCGGCACCACGGACTCGATTCCCTACGCGGTGGCGCTGGGCCTGCCGGGCGCGCCCGAGGTGGCGGGACGGCCCGCGGCCGAGCGGGCGCTCGTGGTGCTCACGCAGGATCGCGGCTTCGTGCGCGAGCAGGCGGGCTCGGGCGAGCAGATCGCGCTGCGCTCGCACCGCTACGACCGCTACCCTTACTACCTGGAGGCGCTGCGCACGCGCGCCGAGCGCTACAACGCCCAGCGCGAGCGGCTCTGGGAGCTGGAGGCCGCGGGGAGCTGCCTCGTGATCGCGCCCGAGGAGCCGGTTCGCGTGGGGTCGTCCACACGTGACGGGGAGACGCTCCTCTCGCTCTATGTGGCCGGGCGCCGTCAGGCGACGGAGCGCCTGGCGGAGATAGAGGCGTTTCTCGGCTAGCGGCGCTTCTCGGGCGCCGGTCTAGAAAAACGGGACCCTGCCGCGGGGCCGTCTAGGAATCGCGGACGTTGTCGCGCGTGCATCTAGAAATTGCCGCCCTTGTTGCACGATCGCCAAAGCGTCGCCGTGTTTATCGCCCCGCAATCTAAGAATCGCCGGCTTTGTTGCACGTTCCGCAGCAAAGCCGGCGATTTCTAGAAGCCGTCGCAGCAACGTCCGCGATTCCTAGACGTCGCTGCGGCAACCCCGGCGATTCCTAGAAGCCGGGGGCGCGATGTCCTATGCCAGGCGCGTGACCTCCACGCGGTCGATGAGCCCGTCGACGACGGAGCGCTCGGCTGCCTGCGTGCCGGACTCCATGACGTTGGCGGCGCCGGTGGCCATGGCTAGACGTAGCGAGTCCTCCACGCCCATGCCCTGCGCGTCCGCGTAGACGAAGGCCGCCACGACGGAGTCGCCGGCGCCCACGGTGGACCCCACGGGGACCTTCACCGAGGAGGCGTGCCAGGTCTCGCTTGCGGTGGCGAGCAGCGCGCCCTCGCCGCCCATGGAGATCACGACGCGCTCCACGCCCTTCTCGACCAGCTCGCGCGCGGCCGCGGCGATCTCATCGACGGTGGCGAGCTCGCGGCCCACGAGCGCCGAGAGCTCGTGGTTGTTGGGCTTGGTGAAGAACGGCTTGCCCTTGAGGCCGGCCTCCAGGGCGTCGCCGTCGGCGTCGAGGTAGACGTGGGCTCCGGCGTGGCGCAGCGCGCGCGTCCAGACGCCGTAGGTATCGCGGCTCACGCCGGCGGGGAGGCTGCCGGAGAGGACCACGAAGTCGCCCTCGGAGACCTCCTCCACGAGGACGTCGAGCATCGAGGCGAGCAGCTCGTCGGTGACCACGGGGCCGGGCTCGTTGATGTCGGTGTGGGTGCCCTGCTCGGGGTCGATGACCTTGAGGTTGGTGCGGGTCTCGCCGCTCGCGGGGAAGGCCTTCACGCGGATGCCGGACTGCTTGAGGGTGCCGGCGATCCAGCTGCCCGTATCGCCCGAGAGGATGGCCACGGCCTCCGAGGCGCCGCCGAGCTTGGCGATGACCTTGGAGACGTTGATGCCCTTGCCGCCGGCGTCGCGCCTGAGCTCGGTGATGCGGTTCACGGCGTCCACGGTGAAGTTGGGGATCTGGACGGTCTTGTCGAGGGCGGGGTTGAGCGTGACGGTGTAGATCATCGGTTCCTCCTCGGACGCGGCGGCTGCTAGCGATAGTTTACCCCGTGCGAGCGACGCGTTCCCGACCGCCGGGGAACGTCCCGCCGAACGGGGGCCGAATCGCCGCGGGACCGCTTCGGGCCGTCGCAGGACTGTCGCGGGCCGCCACGGGATTCCCCCGATTTTGGGCAACAACTTTGATGCTCCGTGCGCCAAAGGGCGGCGAATCGGCGCCCAGCGCCGCGTTCTTCTCGGTTATGGGCATAAAGATTTATGCAAAACCCGCCAAATCGTGGCAGCGCATAAAACTTGTTGCCCACAATCGAGTATTTCTGGCGTGGCGGGCATCACCGCATGCGCCGAGATGCGAAAAACCCAAAACCTGGTCGTTTCCGCCAGCAGAACGCGCGGGCGAGAGACATTGCGGACCCATGACGGGGCCGCATGGGCGAGAAGCGCCGTGAGCCCGCGGCCGAAGCGCGTCTGTGCAGGTTGTGTGCGGAAAAATCACAGGCTGCGAGCGGCGGCGTTGCGCTATACTCTTACAGCTTTTCCACAGAGCCCCGTAATCTCTGACAAAAGCACGCGGCCGCCTGTCCAGAGGTCGCCGTCTCAGCAGGTACGTAGGAGGAGTCAAGTGAAGAAGTCGACTCAGTTCGCCAAGACCGGCGACGTCGAGCGCAAGTGGGTGCTCATCGACGCCGAGGGCGCCACGCTCGGCCGTCTGGCCACCACCGCCGCCATGATTCTTCGTGGCAAGAACAAGCCGCAGTACACCCCCAACGCCGACACCGGTGACTTTGTCGTTGTGATCAACGCCGACAAGGTCGTCCTCACGGGCGTCAAGGCCGATCACAAGCAGTACTGGCGCTACTCCGGCTATCTCGGCGGCCTCAAGTTCGAGAGCTTCCGCGAGGCCATGGAGAAGCACCCCGAGCGCGTCGTCGAGCACGCCATCAAGGGCATGCTCCCCAAGACCACCCTCGGCCGCAAGCAGGGCACCAAGCTCAAGGTCTACGCCGGCCCCGAGCACCCGCACACGGCCCAGAACCCCGTCAAGATCGATTGGAGGGCCTAACCGATGGCTGAGAACTCCGTAGTCTACACCGGCACCGGCCGCCGCAAGGAGGCCGTCGCCCGCGTCCGCCTGGTCCCCGGAACCGGCAAGGTCATCGTGAACGGCCGCGAGGCCAAGCAGTACTTTGGCCGTCAGCAGCTCGTTGACAACGCGCTGGCCCCGCTGCGCCTCACCGAGACCGCCGAGCGCTTTGACGTGCTCGCCAACCTCGACGGCGGCGGCATCAACGGCCAGTCCGGCGCGCTTCGCCTGGGCATCGCCCGCGCCCTGCTCGACGCCGGCGAGTACCGTGACGACCTCAAGAAGGCCGGCTTCCTCACCCGTGACGCCCGCGCCGTGGAGCGCAAGAAGTACGGCCTCAAGAAGGCCCGCAAGCGCCCGCAGTTCTCCAAGCGCTAGCGCTTCTGGCCACGAGTTTTGCCCAGGACCCGTCGAGTTCTTCTCAGCGGGTCCTTTTTTGTGCGCACGAGCTGCCAAATAACACGCAAATCTCTGGAACAGTTTTCTTATCAACTGGGGTTTCTCGAAAACATGGCAGAGATTTGCGTGTTATTGGTCGTTGCGACAAGGACGTGCCGAACGCACACCCCGCTGGAACGCCCTCCCAGAGCGCGGCGCCCGGCCAAAACGTGTTCTTTCGGGGCTCCCGACGCGTCGCGCCCGCTCCCTTCTGCTCCTGTGCGACAATGGGTGGGTCTTTATGCGCAGACCACCTTGGGGGTTCACGATGAAGTACTTTGGCACCGACGGCTTCCGCGGCGAGGCCAACTGCGGCCTGACCGTTGACCACGCGTTCAAGATCGGCCGCTACGTGGGCTGGTACTACGGCGCGCGCCAGGAGCGCAAGGCTCGCGTGGTGGTGGGCAAGGACACGCGCCGCTCCAGCTACATGTTTGAGTCGGCGCTCGTGGCCGGCCTCGTGGCCTCCGGCGCGGACGCCTACATGCTGCATGTCATCCCCACGCCGGGCGTGGCCTACGAGACCGTGGACGGCCGCTTTGACTGCGGCATCATGATCTCCGCCTCCCACAACCCCTACACCGACAATGGCATCAAGCTGGTGAACGGCGAGGGCTACAAGATGGACGAGGACGTCCTCGAGCTCATCGAGGCCTACATCGACGGTGAGGTGGACGTGCCCCTCGCCACCGGCGACGCCATCGGCTGCACCGTGGACTACATGCAGGGGCGCAACCGCTACATCGCGCACCTCATCGCGAGCGCCAACTTCTCGCTCCAGGGCGTGAAGGTGGGCCTGGACTGCGCCAACGGCGCGGCGTCCTCGGTGGCCAAGCCGGTCTTTGACGCGCTCGGCGCCGACGTCCGCGTGATCAACAACGCGCCCAACGGCTTCAACATCAACGTGGACTGCGGCTCCACTCACCTCGACCGCCTGCGCCGCCACGTGGTGGAGCAGGGGCTGGACGTCGGCTTTGCCTACGACGGCGACGCCGATCGCTGTCTTGCCGTGGACGAGCGCGGCAACGTGGTGGACGGCGACCTGATCCTCTACATCTGCGGCGTCTACCTCAACAAGCACGGTCGCCTCACCGCCGGAACCGTGGTGCCCACGGTCATGAGCAACTACGGCCTGTTCAAGGCCTTTGACGAGGCGCACCTCTCCTACGAGACCACCGCGGTGGGCGACAAGAACGTCTATGCCTGCATGCGCGAGAACGGCTACAGCCTGGGCGGCGAGCAGTCCGGTCACATCATCTTCGGCGACATCGAGTGCACCGGCGACGGCATCATGACCTCGCTGCGCGTGATGGAGGTCTACCGCGCCGAGCGCGAGAAGCTCTCGCAGCTCTGCGCTCCGGTCAAGCTCTATCCGCAGGAGCTCGTGAACGTTCGCGTGAGCGACAAGGATACCGCGATGACCGACGCCGCCGTGCTCGAGTCCGTGAAGCGCGCCGAGGAGTTCCTCGCCGGCCAGGGCCGCGTGCTCGTGCGCGCCTCCGGCACCGAGCCGCTCGTGCGCGTGCTCGCCGAGGCGCCCACCGACGAGCTCTGCAAGCAGGCAAACGCCATCGTGCTCGACGCCCTCGAGCCGTTCCGCGCGTAGGGCGCGACCCGGAAGGGGGATCTCATGTGCGGAATCGTTGGCTACACCGGCAGGAACCAGGCCGTTGACTACCTGCTCGAGGGCCTGCGCACGCTCGAGTATCGCGGCTACGACTCGGCGGGCGTGGAGGTGCTCGGCGCGGACGGGGCGCTCCACGGGGTGAAGTGCGCTGGGCGCGTGGCGGCCCTCGCGGAGCGTTGCGAGACGGCCAACCTCGTGGGCACCACGGGCATCGCTCACACGCGCTGGGCCACCCACGGCGCCCCCACCGACAAGAACTCCCACCCGCACCGCGACTGCACGGGGCGCATCGCCATCGTGCACAACGGCATCATCGAGAACTTCCGCGAGCTGCGCGGCTATCTGCGACGCGCCGGCCATGAGCTGGCCAGCGAGACCGACTCCGAGGTCATCGCGCACCTGATCGAGGAGGCATGGGCGGGGCCGGCCGCCGGCGACCTCGTGGCCGCCGTGCGCAACGCGGTCCGGCGCCTCGAGGGCTCCTGGGCCATCGCCGTTGTCTGCGCCGACGCGCCGGGCCAGATCGTGTGCGCGCGCAACGGCTCGCCGCTCGTGGTGGCCTCCACCGCCGACGGCGCCTACGCCGCCTCCGACGTGACCCCGCTCGCAAGCGTCACCTCCCACGTGATCCAGCTCGAGAACGGCCAGATTGCCCGCCTGGAGGCCTCCGGGTGCGTGAGCGTCTTCGACGAGGACGGCGCGCCGGTGGAGCACCCCACGACCCTCGACATAGACTGGGACGCCTCTGCGGCCACCCTCGGCGGCTACTCCGACTTCATGGCCAAGGAGATCGCCGAGCAGCCCGAGGCCATCGAGCGCCTGCTGTCCGGGCGCCTGGGCGAGCGCGGCGTCCTTCTCGACGAGCTCTCCCTGAGCGAGGAGGACCTCGCCTCCATCGACCTGGTCTATCTCATTGCGTGCGGCACGTCCTATCACGTGAGCCTGATCGCCCGCACGCTGATCCAGACCTGGGCCAAGGTGCCGGTCATCTGCGACTACGCCTCGGAGTTCAACTACGAGCAGGACGTCATCGTGACGCCCAACACGCTCTGCGTGATCATCACCCAGTCCGGCGAGACGGCCGACACGCTCACCGCGGCGCGCCGCATGCGGGGCATGGGCTGCAAGGTCTTTGCGATCACCAACGTGCTGGGCTCCACCGCCGCGCGCGAGTCCGACGGCACGCTCTACGTGCAGGCCGGCCCCGAGGTCTGCGTGGCCTCGACCAAGGCCTACACCGCGCAGATGGTGGCGAGTGCGCTTCTGGCCCTGCGCCTGGCCCAGGCCCGGGGCGAGATGGGTCGCACGGAGGTCGAGCGCCACTATGCCCAGCTCTGTGAGCTGCCGGACCTCATCCGCGAGGTCATCTCGCGCTCCTGGCAGGACAAGCAGGCGGCGGCGGTCTTCCGCCGGGCCCGCTCGGCGCTCTTCCTCGGCCGCGGCGTCAACTCCACGACCGCCTACGAGGGTGCGCTCAAGCTCAAGGAGATCAGCTACCTGCACGCCGAGGCCTATCCTGCCGGCGAGATGAAGCACGGGCCGATCGCGCTTCTCGAGCCGGGGTTCCCGGTGGTGGCGATCGTCCCCGAGGACCGCGTGCACGACAAGACCGTCTCCAACATCCAGGAGGTCATCGCCCGCGGTGCCGTCTGCGTGGCCGTGGCCACCGACGGCGACGAGGCCGTGGCCTCGCTCGTGGAGCACGTGCTGTGGATTCCGCCCATGGCCGACGAGCTGCTCGTGCCCATCGTGGCGGTGGTGCACCTGCAGATGCTCGCCCGCTACGTGGCGCGCGCCCGCGGCTGCGACGTGGACAAGCCGCGCAACCTGGCCAAGTCCGTCACCGTGGAGTAGCCATGGCGACGGCGGGCATCGGCGTGGACATGTTGGAGATCTCGCGGATGGAGCGGGTGCTCGCGCGCCGGCCCAACTTCGCTCGCCGCGTCTTCACGGAGGAGGAGCGCGCGTATTGCGAGAAGACCGCACGTCCCGCGGAGCACTACGCCGCGCGCTTTGCCGCGCGCGAGGCCGTGGTCAAGGCGCTCGGGACGGGCTTCTCGGACGGCGTGGGGTTTCGCAACGTCTCGGTGGGGCGCGATGACTCCGGCCGCCCGCGGGCGCTGCTCACAGGGCGGGCCGCCGAGGTCGCGCGCGAGCGGGGCATCCGGGAGATCGCGCTCTCCATCTCCCACACCCACGATGTGGCCGTGGCCAACGCCATCGCGGTGACCGATGACGTGCGCCCCGCCCCCGACGCGCGCCGCGATGCCGAGCGCGCGCTGGCGAGCACCTTCAAGGAGGCCCGTGCCATTCTGGACGAGCTGGAGCGCGTGCAGGAGACCGAGCTCGATGAGCTGGAGCAATCACAGGAGGGGTAGAACAATGCAGCCTGTGCTGAACATAGATGACGTCAAGCGCGTCGAGGTGGCGCTCACCCGCGAGGGCGTGAGCGTGGCCGAGCTCATGCGCCGCGCCGGGCTGGCGGCGGCGCGCGAGTCCCTCGAGCTTGGCGCCGCGGAGAACGTGGTGGCGCTCGTGGGGCTCGGCAACAACGGTGGGGACGGCTGGGTCGCCGCCGAGGCGCTCCACGGGAACGGCATCAACGTGACGGTGGTGAGCCCGATCGAGCCGGACGCGCTCTCGGGCGACCTCGCGCGCCAGGTGGCCCAGAGCGCCGTGCGCGCGGGGGTCTCCGTTATCGTGGCGCCCACGCGCGACGAGCTGGAGGCCCTTCTCGCCACGGCCGACGTGGTGCTCGACTGCATGCTGGGCACGGGCTTCCACGGCGAGGTCCGCCCGCCGTTTGACATCTGGATCGAGTGCGTGAACGCGTGCCCGGCGCGCGTGGTGGCCGTGGACGTGCCGAGCGGCCTCTCGGCGGAGACCGGACACGCGGAGGGGGTCTGCGTGGTCGCCGACATGACGGTGACGATGCTCTCCCTCAAGCCCGGGCTCCTTGCCGACGACGGGCGTGACGTGACGGGCGCGATCGTGGTGGCGCCGCTGGCCGAGCAGACCGAGCGGCTCGTGATCGACGAGGACCCGGTGGCCTGGCGCACCGACCTCATCGACTACCTGGACGCCCTGGCGCCCCGCACGGCGGCGGTGGACAAGTTCGGCCGGGGGTCGGTGCTCGTGGTGGCCGGGTCGCGCCGCTATCCCGGCGCCGCGATCATGGCCGCGCGCGCCGCCGCGCGCATGGGCGCCGGCTACGTGACGCTCGCCACGCCCGCCTCCGCGGCCGCCGTTGCGCAGGCGCACCTGCTGGAGATTCCCGTGGTGCCGCTGCCCGAGGACGCGGACGGCGCGTTCACCGCGCAGGGCGTGGACGTGGTCCGCAAGCTCGCGGAGCGTGCCTCGGCCGTGCTCGTGGGGCCGGGCATGCGCGTGACCAGCGGCACGTGCGCGCTCGTCTCGGCGCTGCTGGAGACGAGCGTGCCGCTGGTCGTGGACGCCGACGGTCTCAACTGCCTGGCGCGTCTCACCGACGGGGGGCTCCCCCGGCTGCCCGAGACCATCCGCCGCGACGCCCCGCTCGTGCTCACCCCGCATCGCGGCGAGCTCGGCCGGCTCGTCGGTCGCCCTGCGGGCGCGCGGATCTGCTCGCTCGTGGACCAGCTCGCCGCCGCGCGGGAGATCGTGTGGACCGACGGCGGTTCCGAGCTCGTGGTCGTCTCAAAGGGCACGGCGACGGCCTGCGTGAGCGTGGAGAAGGCCGTGCTGCCCAAGCCTGGCCCGGCGGCGCTCGCCACGGCGGGCTCCGGCGACGTGCTGGCTGGTATGATGGCGTCGGCGCTCGCGCAGCATCGCGGGGAGGACGTGGACCTCGCCCTGCTCGCCGCCTACGTGTGCGAGGTGCACGCCTACGCGGGCTCGCTCGCCGCGGAGCGCGTGGGCACGAGGGCCGTCATGGCGGGCGACGTCATCGACGTGATCGGCATCGCGTCGGACGCGGTGGACGAGCACGTGGCCTACCCCGAGCGCTCGCCCGAGGAGTAGGGCGCCGTGCCGGGGGCGCCGGGAGGGAGGCTCAGCGTGGAACGCAGGGGACGGGCCCAGAGCCCGGAGAGCCGCTGGTCATGGGTTGAGGTCAACCTCGCGGCGCTGCGGCGCAACACCGCCGCGTTCCGACGGCAAGTCGGGCGCGGCGTCCAGCTGATGTGTGTGGTCAAGGCCGACGCCTACGGCCATGGCGCCGTTCCGTGCGTGCAGACGATGCACGCCGCCGGGGCCAACCAGTTCGCCGTGGCCACGGTGGCCGAGGGCGTGGCGCTGCGCGAGGCGGGCGTGGAGTGGCCGATTCTGGTGCTCTCCGAGCCGCCCGTGGACTGCGTGCGCACGCTCGTGGAGCATGACCTCATGCCCTCGGTCTACACGGCGGACTTTGCGCTCGCGCTCGGCGAGGCGGCCGCGGCGGCAAATCGCGTGGCCCGCTACCACCTGGCGATCGACACCGGCATGACGCGCATCGGCGTGCGCCGCTCCGACGCCGTGGAGCTGCGCCGCACGATCGACTTTCACCGGGGCCTGGAGTGCGCGGGCACCTTCACGCACTTTGCCACCGCCGACGTGCCCGACGACTGGGACTTTGCCCTGCAGCTCAACCGCTTCCGCGAGACCGTGGAGGCCCTGCGCGGCGCCGGCCTGGAGACGGGCCTCGTGCACTGCGACAACACGCCGGGCACGATCATGCACCCGGAGTGCCGCTTTGACATGTGCCGCGTGGGCATCGGCCTCTACGGCCTGCACCCGACCGAGATCACGCGCTCCTACCTGGATCTGGAGCCCGTCATGAGCGTGCGCGGCCGCGTGACGCGCGTCATCTACCCGGGCGTGGGCGACGGGGTGGGCTACGGGCTCACCTGGCGCGTGCCCAAGCAGAACGTCCAGGTCGCGACCGTGCCCATCGGCTATGCGGACGGACTCGCGCGCGAGCTCTCCAACCAGATGGACGTGATCGTCAACGGCACGCGCTGTCGCCAGGTGGGCAACATCTGCATGGATCAGTTCATGTTCGCGATGGACGTCAACGGCGCTCGTTCTTATCGCCCGACGCGTCCGGTGGAGTACGGCGACGTGGTCACCGTCCTGGGCGCGGACGACGACGAGCGCATCACGGCCGAGGAGATGGCCGGACTGAGAAACACGATTAACTACGAGGTCGTGTGCGACTTTGGGATGAGACTTGAGAAGATCTACACGTAAGGGGACGGCCGCGGGGGGCACCGCCGCGGAGCGAAGGGGGCTCGACCTCATGTCCGTCATGCACATACCCGGCCACGAGCACCAGGGTCCGCGCGAGGTCACGCTGCGGGAGATTCGCGACCTCATGGGCAACTGCCAGCTCTGCCCGCTGGGCGCCACGCGCACCAACCTCGTCTTTGGCGTGGGCGACCCGCATGCCCGCGTGATGTTCATCGGTGAGGGGCCCGGGCGCAACGAGGACCTGCAGGGCGAGCCGTTCGTCGGCGCGGCCGGCCACAAGCTGGACGCGCTTCTTGGCCTCGCGGGCCTCACGCGGGACCAGATCTACATCGCCAACGTGGTGAAGTGCCGCCCGCCTGGAAACCGCAACCCCAAGCCGGAGGAGATCGAGGTCTGCGCGCCGTTCCTGCGCGAGCAGATTCGCTCGATCTGGCCGGACGTGATCGTGTGCCTGGGCAACTTCGCCTCGCAGTTCGTGCTGCGCACGAGCGCGGGCGTGACGTCGCTGCGCGGCAAGCTCTACCAGACCGGGCACTTTGTGGTGTGCCCGACCTTCCACCCGGCGGCCTGCATCTACCATGCGGACTGGCAGCCGCTTCTGGAGGCCGACCTGCGCATGGTGGGCGCGTGGCTCGCGGAGCACCCGGCGGGGACGGAGGCGTAGATGGGCGAGAGGCGCTTTGTGACCGCGTCGCGCGAGGAGACGATCGCGCTGGGCGAGCGGCTGGGCCGCGCGCTTGAGCCGGGCGACGTGCTCGTGCTGACGGGCGACCTCGGGGCGGGGAAGACCCAGCTCACCAAGGGCATCGCGGCCGGGATGGGCGTGGAGGGCGACGTGACGAGCCCCACGTTCACGATCGAGATGGTCTACGAGGGGGCGGAGATGCCCCTCTGCCACTTTGACCTCTACCGGCTGGACGACGCCGCGCAGCTGGAGGACACGGGCATCTTTGATGTGCTCGGAGCCGAGGGCGTGTGCGTCATCGAGTGGGGCGAGCAGTTTGCCGAGGAGATCGGGGACGCGCGCGTGGACGTCTTCGTGACGCGCCTCGACGATGCGGCCGAGCTGGGCGAGGAGCCCCCGCGCGAGGTGCGCCTGGTCGCGCACGACCCCCGCGGCGAGGACCTTCTCGCCAGCCTGTAAAAATGGGACGTGCTTGTTTTTGCATAAAACTTTTCTGCAAAAAGGGGCACGTCCCGTTTGTGCAGAAAACGAGAGAAAATCTCTGTTGATATTGAGTCTCAATATGCTATGATTCCCTCAGACCAAGAGGGAGGTGGGCCATGCCAGCGAGAAACACCGTGCAGCGCCAGGTAATCGAGGGCGCGCTGCGGCATCTTGCCAACCATCCCACCGCCGACGAGGTCTACGAGGCCGTTCACGCGGAGCATCCCAGCATCGGGCGGGCGACCGTCTATCGTACGCTGGGAAGGCTCGCCGACGAGGGGGCAATCGGGCGGGTGCGCATCAATAACGGCGCGGACCGCTTTGACCATCAGGCCTTTGCCCACTACCACGTGCGCTGCGTGTGCTGCGGGCGTGTGGACGACGTCATGGTCCCCGTGCTCGACGAGCGGACGGAGCGCAACGCGGAGCGGGCGTCCGGCTATCGGATCTGCGGCCACACGCTGCAGTTTGACGGCGTGTGTCCCGCGTGCCAGGCGCTCGAGGGCGGCAACGAGGCATCAACGGCCTAGCGCGAGCGGGCCGCGTGCATAGGAGAGGGGCGGGGCCGCGGCTCCGCAACCGACAAACAAGGAGGTTTCACGATGGACAAGTGGGTCTGCAAGGTCTGCGGTTACATCTACGAGGGCGCCGAGCCGCCGGCGGAGTGCCCGGTCTGCAAGGCTCCCGCGAGCCAGTTTGAGAAGGTCGAGGGTGAGCTCAAGCTCGCCGCCGAGCACGAGTACGGCATCTACGCCAAGACCGTGAAGGACAACCCCGACATCTCCGACGAGGACAAGGCCTACATCCTCGAGCAGCTCAAGGCCAACTTCAACGGCGAGTGCTCCGAGGTCGGCATGTACCTCTGCATGGCGCGCATCGCCCACCGCGAGGGCTACCCCGAGATCGGCCTCTACTGGGAGAAGGCCGCCTACGAGGAGGCCGAGCACGCCTCCAAGTTTGCCGAGCTGCTGGGCGAGGAGCTCGAGCCCAACATGAAGGCCGACACCAAGTCCAACCTCGCCTGGCGCGTTGACTGCGAGTTTGGCGCCACGCAGGGCAAGGTCGAGCTCGCCACCTGCGCCAAGAAGAACAACCTCGACGCCATCCACGACACCGTCCACGAGATGGCGCGCGACGAGGCCCGTCACGGCAAGGCTCTCAAGGGCCTGCTCGAGCGTTACTTCGGCTAATGGCCGGCCGGCCGAGAAAAAAGGCCGCCGCGAAGAAGGTCAAGCCCTCGGGGCCCGTGCCATGCGCGGTGCTCTGGGGGCTTGACCCCTCTTCTGAGAGGGGCGCGGCGGTGCGCGGCGTGCTGCGCGAGCTGGGCGTGGTCGCGCGAACGGCGCTGCCGGAGCGCCTGGGCGATGCGGCGGGCGCGTTCGCCCGGCTGCCAGGGATGCGCCCGGCGCCGCTGCCCTATGTGGGCCCGGCGCCCGCGGTGGACGAGTTCGTGCTCCTGTGCGGCCTCACTGACGCGCAGGTGAACGAGTTTCTCGCCCGCTCGCGCGAGGCGGGGTGCGTGGTCGCCCACAAGGCGCTGCTCACCAAGACCAACCGCGCCTGGCCGCTCGTGCGTCTGATGGAGGCCGTGGCGGCCGAGCACGCCCAGATGGGCGCGGGTGGGGACGCCTCCTAAAAACAGCCGATCTGGCAGAGATCCGGCCTGCCGGGAGAGTTAACAACTGGGCGTTCTTCTCGCCCCATCCGCAAAAGAGCCGACTTGGCAGACGATTCTCTGCCAAGTCGGCCTTTTTGCGGAGGAGCCGGCGCGTCCCCGTCATGCTGCGATTTGACTACACTAGACGAGTTGAAACCCCGAGCGAGAAGAGCTGCGAATGGCCGAGAAGATCATCCTTGCGCTGGACACGTCCACGGACATGCTGGCCTGCGCCGTCGGGCGCGTGGGCGCGGACGGTGCCGTGACGGTGCTGGCCGCGCGCGACCACCTGTGCCGCCGCCGGGCCAACGTGGAGCTCGTGACCACGGCGCAGGAGGCGCTCGCCGAGGCGGGCCTCGCGATGGGCGACCTCGATGCCGTGCTCGTGGGGCGCGGCCCGGGCTCGTTCACGGGCGTGCGGATTGGCATCGCCACGGCCAAGGGCCTCGCGTGCGGCGCTGGGCTGCCGCTCTACGGCGCCTCCGCGCTCGACGCGATGGCATGGTCCGCGCACGCCGCCGGCGCGCGCGGCACGCTCGCCGTGGCGGGCGACGCCATGCGCGGCGAGGTCTATCCCGGCATCTACGAGCTGGACGAGGCCGGCGCGCACCGCACCTTCCCGACCGAGACCGTCCTCAAGGCGGACGCCTGCGTGGCCGCATGGTCTGAGCGCGGCGACAAGGACGAGCTCACGCTCACGGGCAACGGCCTGGCCAAGTACCGCGCGCGCTTTGAGGCCGCGGGCTTCTCGTCCTTCTCGCCGGAGGGGGCGTGGTATCCCACGGGCGAGGGGCTGCTTCGCGCGGCCGTGGAGGCCGGCGCGCTTGACGGCCTTGCCGCCCAGCCTGGCGACCCGGCGCTCGTCCTGCCCATCTACACGCGCCTCTCCGACGCCGAGGAGGCCGAGCGCACGCGCCTGGGCCTCAAGGCGCCGGCGACGGTGGAGCTTACCGGTGTGGATGACGCGCTCGCGGGCATTCACCTGCAGCTTCGCCCGATGACGCTCAACGACACCGCCGCAGTGGCGGCGCTCGAGGCCGCGGCCTACGAGGGCTCGGCGCACACGCCGTGGACGGAGCGCATGTTCTACGAGGAGCTCTCCCAGCCGGGCCGCAGCTGGTGGGTCGCGCACGACCAGGGGACCGTCATCGGCTTTGCGGGAGGCGTGCTCGCGGGGGCGGACTTTGAGGTCGAGGAGGTCGTCGTGGACGCCGCGCGCCGGCGCGAGGGCATCGCCACGCGCCTGGTGGCCCGTGTGGCCTACGACGCGCAGATGCTCGGCGCGACCTCGCTCTCCCTTGAGGTGGACGAGAAGAACGAGGGCGCCCGCGCGCTCTATGGTGCGCTCGGCCTCGTGGAGGAGGGCCGTCGTCCCGGCTACTACGGCGTCGGTCATGACGCCCTCATCCTGCGCGCCCCGCTGCCGCTTGCGGCGGACGCCGTGATTGCGACCGGCCGTCCGGAGCCGGCGCCCTCGATCCGCCCGTGGCCCATCGTGCCCGGCGAGCGCGCGCCCGAGGCGCGCGCCGCGCTCGCCGCCGCCGGCCCGCTCATCCTCACGATCGAGTCCTCCTGCGACGAGACCGCCATGGCCGTAACGGACTCCCACGGTGTGGTCTGCGCGAGCGTCGTGGCCACCCAGATCGACTTTCACGCGCGCTTTGGCGGCGTGGTGCCCGAGATCGCCTCCCGCAAGCACACCGAGGCCATCGTCGGTGTCTTCGAGGAGACGCTCGCGCGCGCCGGCGAGCACTTTGGCGTGGACACGCTCGTGCCGGCGGACCTCGCGGCGGTGGGGTGCACGGCGGGACCGGGCCTCGTGGGCGCGCTCGTGGTGGGCGTGGCCTTTGCCAAGGGCCTCTGCGCGGCCGCCGACCTGCCGCTCATTGCCGTGCACCACCTCGAGGGCCATCTCATGGCCAACCTCTTCGAGACGCCGGACCTGGAGCCGCCCTTCGTGGCGAGCCTCGTCTCCGGCGGTAACACCATGCTCGTGCACGTGCGTGCCTGGGGCGACTACCAGATCCTGGGCGCCACCATCGACGACGCGGTGGGCGAGGCCTTTGACAAGGTGGCCAAGGCGCTGGGGCTCGGCTACCCCGGCGGCCCCGTGATCTCCAGGCTCTCCGCGCAGGGCAATCCCAAGGCCATCCACTTCCCGCGCGCGATGCTGCACAGCGGGGACTACTCGTTCAGCCTCTCCGGCCTCAAGACCGCCGTCATCACCTACATCGAGGGCGAGAACCGCGCCGGCCGCGCGATCAACCTGCCCGACCTGGCCGCGAGCTTTGAGGCGGCCGTCATCGACGTGCAGGTGGCCAAGGCCGTCACCGCGGTCGAGGAGACCGGCGTCTCCGACTTTTGCGTCGGCGGCGGAGTGGCGGCCAACCCGGGCCTGCGCGCGGCCTACCGCGCCGCGCTCGAGAAGCGCGGCGTGCGTGTGACCGTGCCGCCGATGCGCGCCTGCGGCGACAACGCGGCGATGATTGGCATCGCGGCGCTCAGGAGCTACCGTGCGGGCGCGTTTGCCCCGCTCACGCTGGACGCCGATCCCAACGCGCCGCTCGGAGCCTGGTCCACGCCCGACGCGCCCGTGCCGCCCACGTGGGAGTGAGATGTTCGTCTGCGACTACGAGTCGCCGCTGGGGAGGATGCTGCTCGCCGCGGACGACGCGGGCGTGACCGGCGCGTGGTTCTACGGTCAGTGCTACTTTGCGCACGGGCTGGGCGACGACGGGGAGAGCGCGCGGCGCGAGGCGCCCGCCCTTCTTGCCGCACGTCGCTGGCTGGACGCGTACTTCGCGGGGGAGCGCCCGGACGTGACGGACGTCCCGCTGGCGCCGCGCGGCACTGCGTTCCAGAGTCGGGTCTGGGACGTGCTTCGTGACGTCCCGTACGGCGAGACCCGCACCTACGGCGAGATTGCGGCTGGGCTGGGGTCCTCCGCCCGTGCCGTTGGGGCCGCGGTGGGCAGGAACCCCGTCAGCGTGATCGTCCCGTGCCATCGCGTGCTGGGCGCGGACGGCTCCCTTGTCGGCTACGCCGGCGGCCTCGAGCGCAAGCGCGCCCTTCTTGAGCTAGAGGCGCGCGCCCTCGAACGGTTTTAGGCAGATTTCTGCGAGAGGCTCAAGTAGCCACATTTCTCACGACTCGCCTACCTGCACATTCTTGGTCTAAAGAGGCTCGGATACTCGCGCGGTCCAGAAAAAACTGCCTAAAACTGAAGGGTTGCGCTGCGGGGTGCCGACGAGCCCTCTTCCAGCCCTGGCCCCCAGCGCGGTCTAGCAGGCGCCGGACCCGCACATGAGCTCGATGATTGTCCGATCCGTCTCGCGCATGCCCTGCGCCGCGAGCACGCCCACGTTGCGAATCGTGTTCTCCACGCCCTTGACCACGATGCCGTCGCCGCCGAAGAACTCCTTGCCCTGCCGCTGCATCTGCATGCCGAGCAGGCCCGCCTCCACCGCGCTTGCGATCTTGGCCGCGCAGCTCGCCTTGGCGCCGTCGCAGACCATGCCGGAGTCGATGGCGATCGCGTTCACCACCGTGTGCGCCACCTCGTCCGCGCGCCCGCCGTAGAGGTAGGTGATGCCGGCCGCCGCGCCCGCGCCCGCGCTCGTGGCACCGCAGTAGGCGGAGAGCCGGCCGATCCCGGTCTTGAGGTGGATGGTCACGAGGTTGGACACCACGAGCGCGCGCAGCAGCTCCTCGTGGGAGGCGCCCAGCTCCTGGGCGTAGACGATCACGGGGACGCTCGCCGTGAGACCCTGGTTGCCGCTGCCGGAGTTGATGACCACCGGCAGCTCGCAGCCGCCCATGCGGGCGTCAGAGCCGGCGGCCGCCCACGCCTTGGCGCGGTTGGCCACGCCGTCGCCGTATGCCTCCAGCAGCACGCTGCCGATGCCCGCGCCCCAGCTGCCCTCGAGCCCCTCGCGCGCGATGGCCATGTTGCACGCGATCTGCCGCCCGAGCACCTGCTTCACGTCCTCAAGGTCCACCGCGTCGGCAAACTCGACGATTTGCTCGATGGAGAGGCAGCCGCGGTCCGTGCCGGCGTCCTTCTCGCCCGCGGCCTCCTCGAACGGCTCGCTGAGAAGGACCTCGCCGTCACGTTCCATGCGGATGACGTTGGTGTGCGACCCGGCGATCTCGCAGAGCGCCGTGTGGCCCGCGGCCTCTGCGCGCACCTGGATGTCAAAGACCCACGGCCGCTCGCTCGGTGCCACCGTGACCTCGTGCGTGGCGAGAAACTCGCGCATCTCCTGGATCTGCTCGGGCGTGACGCCGGCCAGGACCTCGAGCTTGGCGTCCGCATTGCCCGCCACCACGCCGGCCGCCGCCGCCGTCTCGATGCCGCGCGCGCCGCCCGTGTTGGGCACGACGACGCTCTTCACGTTCTTGATGATGTTGGCGGAGGCGGCCACGTCCACGCGCTCCGGGAGCGCGCCGAGCGTCTGGCGCGCGAGCGCGGCGCAGTAGGCCACGGCGATGGGCTCGGTGCAGCCCATGGCGCAGACGAGCTCCTCCTCGAGGATGGCGACGTAGGCGTCGTAGACTTCCTGCTTCATGAAGGCCTCCTGGGCGACCCGTTACGGCGATGTTTCCCACGATGGTATCAGCTTCGTGGTCCTTCTCGCCCCGTTGTATCCTGCCGACGTGCGCGTAACTTTCTCGCATCGGGTGCGCCCGTTTGCAAGGGGGAGGGGAATGGGTCCCCTCCGGTTGCGTCGCGCGGAAGGGGATTACTCAAAAAGGGAAAGGAACCACCATGAAGGCCACCCCGCGTTTCATCGTATCTGACAGAGTATCTCGCCGCGACTTCCTCAAGATCTCGAGCCTCGTGGCGGGCATGGGAGGCGTGATGGTCCTTTCCGGCTGCGGCCCCGCCGCGCAGGACGCCACCACCGATGACGGCGCCGCCGACGAGGAGACCCCCACCGACGAGGCCGTTACCCTCGGCGACGGCACGACGCTGCGCGTGGGCATGGAGGCCGCGTACGCCCCGTACAACTGGCAGGTTACCGAGGAGTCCGAGTACACCATCCCCATCGAGAACGTCTCCGGCGCCTTCGCGGACGGCTACGACGTCCAGGTCGCCAAGATCATCGCCGAGGGGCTGGGCATGGAGCCCGTGGCCGTGAAGCTCGACTTTACCGGCCTCATTGACGCGCTCAACAACGGCCAGATCGACATCGTCTGCGCCGGCATGTCCGTCGATCCGGACCGCGCGCAGTCCGCGGACTTCTCCGACTCCTACATCGACGACGACATCGTCATGATCACCACCAAGGACTCCGCGTATGCCGGCGCCACCACCTTCGCCGACCTCGCGGGCGCCTCGATCATGGGCCAGGCCGCCACGATGTACGACACCGTGATCGACCAGATTCCCGACATCAACCACATGACCCCGGGCGAGACCGTGCCCGTGGTCGTGGAGAGCCTCTCCTCCGGCACGAGCGACGTCATCACCTACTCGATGCTCTCCGTGCCCAAGCTGCTGGAGACCTACCCTGACTTCGTCGAGCTGGAGATGACGGACAAGTTCGAGGGCTCCGTCATGCCGGACAACGCGGCCATCGCCAAGGGCCAGGACGCGGCGCTCGAGAAGATCAACGAGATTATCGGCACCATCCCCGAGGACGAGCGCCAGCAGATGTGGAACGACTGCATGGATCGCCAGCCGGCGTAGCGGCGCGGGAACCTTTTTCGTAAGATGCCGGACGGGGCGGGGGCGAGGCCTCCGTCCCGTCCGCGGCGATAGGTGCGAGGAGCCTCCGAATGACAAAACTGCGTGACTTTGTGACGCGCGACCATCGCTACGTCCTGCTCGGCACGAGCGTCGTGGCGCTCGTGGGCATGCTGCTCTCGAGCTCCCCACGTCCGGCGATGAGCTTTCTGGCCCAGGCCTTCACGGTCGAGCTGGTGATGTACTACGTGCTCGTGGCGTGGCTCGTGGTGAGCGTCGCCGCCCTGGTGACAAAGCTCGCCAAGTGGCGCGACTACGCGTCCGTCTCGCCGTTCGCGCGGCCCGCCGTGCGTCGGGCGCTGCGCTACGCCTCGTACGTGATTTGGGCGATTGCGCTCGTGCTCTTTGTGGACCGCGTGGTCATGGGCGTGGCCTCGGCCTGGAACGTGGCCGTGGAGGCCGCCAGCGCCGCCGACCCGCGCCGTCCCGAGCCCATGCTGGAGAGCATGTGCTACATCCTCTACCAGGGGCGCCAGACGTTTATCACCGGCCTGCTCACCACCGTTGAGCTGGCCGTCTTTGGCACCGTCATCGCGTTTTTCCTGGCGTTGCTGCTGGTCTTTGCGCGCATCCAGGCCGTGGACCGGCCGGACAACGACTTCGTGCGCTTCTGGAAGGTCGTGGGCGCGGGCTTTGCCAAGGTCTACTCCACCGTGGTGCGCGGCACGCCGATGATGGTCCAGGCCATGATCATCTACTACGGTGTCTTTGGCATCCTGCGCATGACGTCGCTCACCACCACGCAGATCAACGGCATCTGGACGACGTTCATCGCGGGCCTGGTCACCATCACGCTCAACTCCACTGCCTACATGATGGAGGTCCTGCGCGGCGGCATCGAGTCCGTGGACAAGGGCCAGGCCGAGGCGGCGCGCTCGCTCGGCCTCTCGCAGTGGCAGGCCATGCTCAAGGTGGTCTTCCCACAGGGCATCAAGTACTCGATCCCCGGCCTCTCCAACGAGCTGGTCATCAACATCAAGGACTCGTCGGTGCTCTCCGTGATCGGTACGTTTGACCTGATGTTCGCCACCACCACCGTGGCCGGCATCTACTACCAGCAGTTCCAGACGGCCCTCATCTCCACGGTGGCCTACCTCATCCTCACGATGGTGGCCTCCTGGCTGCTCGGGCGGTTTGCGCGGCGCTTTGACGTGAAGGTGGAGGCCGTTGGCAGCACGTCGGATCAGCCCGTGAAGGTGGAGGAGTAAGCCATGAGCGAGAAGAACGTCAGCACCGCCCGCTCCGCCGAGCCGATGGTCCGCATCGAGGGGCTGCGCAAGTCCTTTGGTAGCCTCGAGGTCCTGCGCGGCATCGACCTCGACGTCATGCCCGGTCAGGTGGTCACGATCATCGGCGCCTCGGGCTCGGGCAAGTCAACCCTTCTGCGCTGCATCAACCTGCTCGAGACGCCCGACGCCGGCCACGTCTGGTTTCACGGCGCCGACCTCGCGGCCGAGCACGTGGACGTGAACCGTCTGCGCGAGAAGATCGGCATGGTGTTCCAGGGCTTCAACCTGTTCAACAACATGAACGTGCTCGACAACTGCACGCTCGCGCCCGTGACCCTCAAGAAGATGGGCAAGGCCGAGGCCGAGGAGGTCGCGATGCGCCACCTCGAGTCGGTGGGGCTCGCCGACTTCGCCCGCGCGGACGTGAACAACCTCTCCGGCGGCCAGAAGCAGCGCGTCGCCATCGCGCGCGCCCTCTGCATGCAGCCCGACCTCATGCTCTTTGATGAGCCCACCTCCGCGCTCGACCCCGAGATCGTGGGCGAGGTCCTCGAGGTCATGCGCCGGCTCGCGGCCGAGGGTATGACGATGGTCGTGGTTACGCACGAGATGGCGTTCGCCAAGAACGTCTCCGACGAGGTCGTCTTCATGGACAAGGGCGTCATCGCCGAGAAGGGCGCGCCCGAGAAGCTCTTCTCGTCCCCGGAGCACCCGCGCACGCGCGAGTTTCTCGCCCGGTACCTGGAGGGATAACGGGCGTCGCCCGGCGAGCCGGCGCGGCTGCCGGGCGACGCGGTTCCTGGCGCTACCTCTTGGCGAGCGCGCTCAGCACGGCGAGCGCGGCGCCGGAGACAAGGGCGAGGTAGGTGCCATAGCCAACGACCTCGAGCGCCTCGAGGCCCTCGGAGGCGACGATCAGGCCGGCCAGCCAGATCATGGCGGCGAGGCAGACGACCGCTCCGGCCGCCACATGGAGAAGGAAGGGCACCTTCGCCACGATGCCCTGGACGTCGGGGGAGGGGATGAGCGAGGCCACGCGAACCGCGGCGGAGACCACACAGAGGATCGTGGCCACAATGCAGAGGACGTTGACCAGGCCGAGGAAGAACGTGACGATGGCAACCTCGGCGTTGGCGCTGCTCCCGAACGACGACGCCATGCTCGCCAGCCTGCCGACGTAGTCGTTTGCCTGGCCGACGGTCATGTCCATCGTCACGCCAAAGCCCGACACGCTCATCCAGGGCAGGTTGATGAAGACGATCGACAGGATTGCAAGCACGCCGGAGACGAGCGCGCGGACGCTCGAGCCCTGCGCGCCCATGGCTGGGACGGGCTGCGGCGCCGGGGGCGCAAACGGGCCCGGGGTCGGGGTGCCGTCGACGGGCCGACCTGTCGGCGCGGCGGGCAGGGGCGCGCCGCACACGCCGCAGAACCGTGTGCCGTCGGGCTGTTGGTTACCACACTTGGGACAGAACACGACCGCTCCTTTCGCTCGGTTGGCTCAAGTATGAGGCTTTCAGCTTCATTGTGCTCGCGCCGGCTCGGGGGACGGCGCGTGCCCGGCTGAGCGCGGCGCCGCCACGGGCGGGCGTGCTACGATTTCCAAAATGGAGGCTCGTGCGAGGAGGCCCCGATGCGGGACGGATTTGTCAAGGTTGCGGCGCTGACGCCGGAGGTCCGCGTGGCGGACGTCGCCTTCAACGTGGATGCCTGCGCGGCTTTGGCACGCCAGGCGGCCGAGAGGGACGGCGCCGCCGTTATCGTGCTGCCGGAGCTCGCGCTCACGGGCTACACCTGCGAGGACCTCTTCTGGCAGGAGTCGCTCGTCCGCTCCGCCGAGGCCGGGCTCGTCGAGCTTGCCGCGCGCACCGCCGACCTTGACGCGCTCCTGCTCGTGGGCGTCCCCGTGCGCGCCGGCGGGAAGCTCTACAACTGTGCCGCCGCCGTCTGCCGCGGCGAGCTGCTCGGCCTTGTGCCCAAGACGCACATCCCCACCTACAACGAGTTCTACGAGGGACGTCACTTCACGGCCGGACCGCAGGGGGTCGTGGCCGTCTCGTTTGCGGGCCGTTCGGACGTGCCTCTGGGCACGGACCTGCTCTTTGTCTGCGAGGAGCTGCCCGAGCTCGTGGTGGCGGCCGAGATTTGCGAGGACCTCTGGGTTCTGGCGCCGCCCTCGATTGCGCACGCACGGGCCGGGGCCACGCTGATCTGCAACCTCAGCGCGTCCAACGCGCTCGTGGGCAAGGCAGACTACCGCCGCGAGCTGGTGCGCGGCCAGAGCGCGCGCCTGGTCTGCGGCTACGCCTACGCGAGCGCCGGCACCGGCGAGTCCACGCAGGACCTCGTCTTCTCCGGGCACGACCTCGTGGCCGAGAACGGCCGTCTGCTTGCGGAGGGGGCGCCCTTCGGAGACGGCCGCGCCGTCACGGAGATCGACGTGCGCCAGCTCGTCCAGGAGCGCACGCGCATGTCGACGTTCGAGGCCGCGCCCTCGCCGGAGGCGGCGGGCTACGCGGTGGCGTCCTTCTCGCTGGGGGCGGACGCGGCCGAGCGCGAGACGCCGCTCACTCGCTACGTTGACCCGCATCCCTTTGTGCCGTCCGACCCCGCCCGCCGCACGGAGCGCTGCGAGGACGTCTTTGCCATCCAGGCGCACGGCCTCGCCAAGCGCCTCGCGCACACGCGCTCGCGCCGCGCCGTGATCGGCCTCTCGGGCGGGCTGGACTCCACGCTCGCCCTGCTCGTGACCGTGCGTGCCTTCGACCTGCTGGGGCTCGACCGCGCTGGCGTCGTGGCCGTGACCATGCCGGGCTTTGGCACCACGGACCGCACCTACAACAACGCCTGCGAGCTCGCGCGCACCGTGGGCGCGGAGCTGCGCGAGATCGGCATCGCCGCCGCCGTGCGCCAGCACTTCGCGGACATCGGCCATGACGAGGCCGTCCACGACGTCACCTACGAGAACTCCCAGGCGCGCGAGCGCACGCAGATCCTCATGGACGTGGCCAACCAGGAGGGCGGCCTCGTCATCGGCACCGGCGACCTCTCCGAGCTGGCGCTCGGCTGGGCAACCTACAACGGCGACCACATGTCCATGTATGCCGTCAACGCGAGCGTGCCCAAGACGCTGGTGCGCCACCTCGTGCGCTACGTGGCCGACACCTGCGGGGACGAGGCCGAGGCCAGGGTCCTTCTCGACGTGCTGGACACGCCGGTCTCCCCGGAGCTGCTGCCCGCCACGGGCGACGGCCAGATCTCCCAGCGCACGGAGGACCTCGTGGGACCCTACGAGCTGCACGACTTCTTCCTCTACGAGGTGCTGCGCCGCGGGGCGGCCCCGCGCAAGGTCTATCGTCTCGCCCGCTACGCCCTGGGCGGGACCTACGACGACGAGACGATTCTCGCCTGGCTCAAGGTCTTCTACCGCCGCTACTTTGCGCAGCAGTTCAAGCGCAGCTGCCTGCCGGACGGTCCCAAGGTGGGCTCGGCGGCCGTGAGCCCGCGCGGCGACCTGCGGATGCCCTCCGACGCCTGCGCGGCCCTCTGGCTCGCCGAGCTCGAGGAGCTGTAGGTCGGTCCGCCCCTCGCGGCTAGCCCACGGTGAGCACGTACTCGACGCTGCCGCTGCCCTCGCTGAGGCTGCCCGTGTCGAGCTCTGCGGTGACGGCGTAGCGGCGCCCCGGCTCGGCGTCAAACGTGACCTCGTCATCGCCGATGGTGGCCGGCACCTCGGTGCCCGCCGGCATCTCAAAGCGATCGAGGAGCGGTCGCGCACGCCAGAAGAGGACCGTGTCCAGGATGTCGTCGGACTCCTCCGGCTCGAGGTCCCCCTCGTCCCACGCGAGGACCTGGGCGCCGTTCAGCGACGCGCCAAAGCCCACCGTGACGGGCCCGGGCGCGGCAAGGTCGAGCGACGCAAGCTCGTCGGCGGACCATTCCTGCGGCTCGACCTGGTGCATCTCCTCGACGTTTTCGACGCCGTCCTCCCAGTGGCTCCACTCGTAGGAGCCCACCGTCAGCGTGACCGAGGCGCCGCCCGCGTCGGAGCGGGCCCGTGCGGTTGGGATGCGCGCATACGGATCGTCCGAGGGCAGCGTCATGCAGGAGACGACCGTGGTCACAAGGATGGCCACGGTCGCCATGATGACGACGATGCGAGAGACTCGAGGCTTCACGGCTCCTCTTTCCCCGGGGCTCAAGCATAGACTTGCGTGTTGGGGGAAGCTCCGAACGTGGGCGAGCGAGCGGTTTCCCGCGCCAAGCGGGAATCAAGTCGCTGATGGCGCCCCATCGTGATCAAAACGGTCTCTCGTGCGGCAAAACGAGAGCCGTCATGCATGAAATGCCGTCTCGTGCGGCAGATTTTCTGTGCTGGGAGAGATTCCGACCAATTGGCAGGAGTCGCGACCTGCGGAAACATGAAATTCTATTTTTGATTTAATGGATGCAAGGCAAAATGCTGCCGCACGAGACGGCATTTCATGCAGGAGACTATCGCTTTTGCCGCACGAAGGGGAATTTCATACGGGGAATGGGACTGCGGCCCATTCCCCGCGGCCACACCGTGGAACGCGGGGCTCAAACGCGGCGGCTGATTCGTCGAGCCGGCGCGTCGGGCGGCGCACCGCTCGCCGTGCGCGCCGCCGCCGCAGAAAATCTAAGTGCGAGTTGGAAGCTATACGTATATCTATTGGTATAAGTCCGTGCGGGTGGGTATTATTCTCAACGTTGGCTAAGGCGGCGCGGCAGCGTCGCAGGTGCGCCCGCCCGGGTGCAAGAAGGAGGTTCCTGACATGACTCTCAAGCCGCTTGGTGACCGCGTTCTCGTGAAGCCTGCCCCCAAGGAGGAGAAGACCTCGTCCGGTCTCTACATCTCCAGCGGTGCGCAGGAGAAGCCGCAGCGCGGCCAGGTCGTCGCCGTGGGCGCCGGCAAGATGAACGATAAGGGCGAGCGCATCGCCATCGACGTGCACGTCGGCGACGAGGTCTACTACGGCAAGTTCGGCGGCAACGAGGTGAAGATCGACGGCGAGGACTTCCTGCTCCTGCGCGCCGACGACATCTACGCCGTCATCGAGGACTAACTTCGCATCACGCGAGAAGAACCAACCACTTTGGAGGAATGACACATGGCTAAGGACATTCTCTTCGGCACCGACGCACGTGCCAAGCTCGCCAAGGGCGTGAACACCCTGGCTGACGCCGTGACCACCACCATGGGCCCCAAGGGTCGCTACGTTGCCCTGCAGCGCTCCTACGGTGCCCCCACCATCACCAACGACGGCGTCTCCGTGGCCAAGGAGATCGAGCTCAAGGACCCGATCGAGAACATGGGCGCCCAGCTCGTAAAGGAGGTCGCCACCAAGACCAACGACGCCGTGGGTGACGGCACCACCACCGCCACGCTGCTGGCCCAGGTCATCGTCAACGAGGGCCTGCGCAACGTGGCCGCCGGCGCCAACCCCATCGCGATCCGTCGCGGCGTTGACAAGGCCGTGAACGCCGTCGTCGAGGAGATGCGCGCCAACGCGCAGGAGGTCTCCACCAAGAAGCAGATTGCCTCCGTGGGCACCATCTCCGCCTCCGACCCCGAGATCGGCGCCAAGATCTCTGACGCCATGGAGGTCGTGGGCAAGGACGGCGTCATCACCGTCGAGGAGTCCCAGACCTTTGGCATCGACATCGACACCGTCGAGGGCATGCAGTTTGACAAGGGCTACATCTCCCCGTACTTCTCGACCAACAACGAGACCATGACGGCCGAGCTCGACTCCCCCTACATCCTCATGACCGACCAGAAGGTCTCCAACATCCAGGACATCCTGCCGATCCTCGAGGCCGTCCAGAAGCAGGGCGCGCCGCTGCTCATCATCGCCGAGGACGTGGACGGCGAGGCCCTGGCCACGCTGATCCTCAACAAGCTCCGCGGCGTTCTCAACGTCTGCGCCGTTAAGGCCCCCGGCTACGGCGACCGCCGCAAGCGCATGCTCGAGGACATCGCCATCCTGACCGGCGGCCAGGTTGCCATGAAGGAGCTCGGCGTCCAGCTCACCGACGTCACCGCCGAGATGCTCGGCCGCGCCAAGTCCGTCAAGATCACCAAGGACGACACCACCATCGTCGGCGGCGCCGGCTCCAAGCAGGCCATCGACGAGCGCATCGCCCAGATCAAGGCCGAGTACGACGTGACCACCTCCGACTTTGACAAGGAGAAGCTCCAGGAGCGCCTTGCCAAGCTCGCCGGCGGCGTGGCCGTCATCAAGGTGGGCGCTGCCACCGAGGTCGAGCTCAAGGAGATCAAGCACCGCATCGAGGACGCCCTGCAGGCGACCCGCGCGGCGGTGGAGGAGGGCATCGTCGCCGGCGGCGGCGTGGCGTTCCTCGAGGCTCCAAGGTGCTCGACGGCGTCGAGACCGTCGATTCCGATGAGAAGATCGGCGTGGAGATCGTCCGCAAGGCCCTCGAGGCGCCCGTGAAGACCATCGCCAACAACGCCGGCTTCGAGGGCTCCGTCGTGGCCGAGAAGATCAAGGGCCTGCCCACCGGCCAGGGCCTCGACTCCGCCACCGGCGAGTACGGCGACATGATCGAGATGGGCGTGCTCGACCCGGTCAAGGTCTGCCGCGTCACGCTGCAGAACGCCGCCTCCGTGGCGTCGCTGATCCTCATCACCGAGGCCACCGTCTCCGACGAGCCCAAGAACACCACCATCGAGGAGGCCATCTCCGCGGCGGCGGCTCAGGGCGGCCAGGGCGGCATGTACTAAGGCTCGCGTCCTATAGCTCTGTCCGGGTCGCCCCGGATGTTCCTTCGAGAAGTGCGCTGCGCGGAACTTCTCTCCGGAACATCCGGGGCGACCCTTCGCTCTTGAGGCCGCGAAGGTCCGCGGTCGAGGTTGGGGGTGGTGTGTAAGCGGGCTATTGATCGAGAAGGACCGCCAGAAACTCATCGAGGGTGCGGGCGCGCTCGAGGCGGGGGAGAAGCTCTGGGGATCCGACGGCGCGCACGATGCTGTCGAACATCGTCATGAACTGCTCGCGGTCTTCCCGACGAACGGAGATCATGAGGACCAGGCGAACGATGGGCCCTCCCCAGCGGACGCCCGCGCGACTCGTCATGATGCAGAAGGCCGTGCGTCGCGCGTTCATCTCGATGGCGTGCGGTATGCAAAGCGCTCGAAGAAGCAGGTAGACCCTGCAGCCTCGCGAGCGCGCACGGACGCCTCGAACTCGTCCCCCACCGCTCCGGCGTCCGCAAGCCTGGCGCACAGCTCGTTTATGACCTCATCGCGCTCGCGCACCGAGGCCCCTTCGTCATGGGTGAAGAGGTCCTCGGAGAAGTAGGGGCGCGTGGAGCGCAGCTGTGCCACCCGCCTGCTCCTGGCATGGTGCTGCAGCGCCCTCTCGACGACGAGGAGGTCGTCGGACAGAAGCAGCGGGGAGATGAGCACGTGCGGGACCGGCAGCCCGTTCAGCGGGCGGGTCGTGACCACAAGGTCGATGGTGCCCGCTCGGGCGGCGTCGAGTGCCTCGGAGGGTCTCGTGAAGACGCGGACGGAGGCCCTGTCCCCAAGGCGCATGATGAGCCGGTCGCGAAGCGCCTGGTCAACGGCGCGGTAGGTGGTGCTGAGCAGCGCGATGCGCGGCCTGTCGTCGGCGAGCTCCCCCACGACGAGGCCGAGATGGATGCAGAGAAAGCCGAGCTCGCCCTCATCGATGGCGATGCCGAGCCGCTCGGAGAGGGCTCCTGCCACGACCTGTGCCATCTCAAAAAGGAACGGGCAGCTCCGTTTGACACCCTCGAGCAGGCCGCCGTCCGTCGCCAGCTGGTCGTCCGAGCGGCGCATGAGCTGGTCCACGTGCAGCACGAGCCCGCGCAGTGCCGGGCTGTCCTCGACGGCGATTCCATAGGGGGCGAGGGCATCGCGCACGACGTCCTCGGTGCGCTCGTCGCACCCTGCGCGGCGGTCCCAGTCCCCTGACGCATCGTCCGCTCGCGTCGGCCTCATCCAGCCCACGAGAAGAGACGCCACCTGCGCGACGTCCTCGGCGTCGACCAGGACCGGCCAGCGTCGTGCGTAGGCCTCACAGACGGCCGACGCCACGCGATGCTCGACGTCGCGCGGCGCCCCGTCACGCTCGATGCGCGCGAGGGAGGCGGGGCATCGCATTCGGAAGAGCGCTATCGCGACGCTCGTGGCGAGTCCCGTCTCGTAGCCAGGCTCGACGTAGCGCTTCTCGTGACGCGCGCAGCGACCGATGACATCGCGCACGAATACAAGGTCAAGCAGGTCGGAGACGGGCTCCGCGGGTCCCGCGGCGGACGCCCCGCCCGTTGCCTCGTCCGTCACCAGGCGCAAGAGGAACTGGCGCCTGGCCGCCTCGTCTCCCGTGAGGCCGATTCTGCCATGGCTCCGCACGAGGGCGAGGCCCTGGCGCCCGGCACGCTCCCGCACCTCGCTGAGGACGCGCTCGACGGCTGTTCGACTCATGAAAAGCAGCTCGCCGAGGTCGTCGGCCGTGGGGCCCTCCTCACCCGTCATGAGGCGGCGGGCCAGGACGCGCAGCACGGCCCCGGCCGCGTCCATGGGACTCGGACCGTCGTCCATGACCTCGCCGCCCGAGTCCCGGCGCAGCCGATAGCCGCGGTTGCTGCTCTCTATGGCGGCGCCTCCCTGGTTGATGCGCGCCACCTCGGACTGCACGGTCCGGATGGAGACGCCAAGCTCCCGAGCGAGCTCGCCCCCGGTGAGCGGGATGGGGCTTGCGGCAAGCAGCCCCATGATGCGGCGCTGTCGCTCGCTCAGCAGTGTCACGGCATTCCTCCACTTCATGGTGCGCCAACGAGGCCAAGTGTAGCGGCCGCGCCCGGCCTGCGGGGCACCCCGCAACAAACTGATTGCATAGCGCCGGCCGCCACGGTATGTCTGAGATAGGGCGCTCCGCACAGGGCGGGGCACGTCAGAAAGGCGCGCACATGGACGGCGAAGCGGTTCAGATGGCGGCGGTTGGTCTCATCGCCAACGCCGGAGACGCGTTCAGTCACTTCCGTGAAGCGATCGAGCGTGCCCGGGAGGGCGCGATGGGGCAGGCCGAAGCTGAGCTTGCGGCGGGGGCGACAGGGCATAGCCGATGCCCATAAGGCGCAGATCGACCTGCTCGCCTGCGAGGCCCGTGGCGAGGGGCTCGAGCTCACGCTCCTTCTCGTCCACGCACAGGACCATCTCATGAACGCAATGACCTTCGAGAGCGTGGCCAGGGAGTTCGTGGAGCTCTATCGCGAGCGCCACGCGGGGGACGGCTCGTGAGCGCGCCGGCGGCCGGGCGCTTCCTGTGGGGCAGCGCCACCGCGGCCTACCAGTGCGAGGGAGCCTGGCGCGAGGCCGACAAGGGCCCGTCCAACTGGGACGTCTTCTGCCACAGCGAGGCAAACAACGTGAATCCCGTGACCGGGGACGTGGCGGCGGATCATTACCACCGCTTTGAGGAGGACCTCGACCTCATGGTCGCGGGCGGCCAGAACGCCTACCGCTTCTCAATCGCGTGGACGCGGGTGATCCCCGACGGCACCGGCGCGGTCTCGGAGGCCGGGCTCTCCCACTACGACCGCGTGATTGACGCCTGCCTGGCACGTGGCATCGAGCCCATGGTGACGCTCTACCACTACGATCTTCCCCAGCCGCTCTTTGAGTGCGGCGGCTGGGAGCGTCGCGAGACCTGCGAGGCTTTCGCCCGCTACGCGCGCACCTGCTTTGAGCGCTACGGTGACCGCGTGCGCCTGTGGCTCACGATCAACGAGCCCAACTACGACACGCTCTGCTCCTATGCTATCGGGAACTACCCTCCCAACGTTCGCGACCTCGGCCGGCGCTGGCGCGCGATGTATCACATGCTGCTCGCGAGCGCCCTGGCGGTGCGTGAGTTCCGCGCGCTCGACCTCCCGGGCCAGATCGGTATCGTGAGTGATTCCTACTACATCGACACGCTCGTCGATGACCCCGCGTACGCGGAGGCGGCCAAAAACGCCGACCTCTTCTTCAACCGCAGCGTCAACGATGTGGCGGTGCTCGGCGCTTTGCCGTCCGAGATGCGCGAGCGGCTTGAGGCGGACGGCTTTGACACCTCCTACGTGCTGCCCGGCGACGAGGCCCTTCTCGCCGAGGGGCGCGTTGACTTCCTGGGTGTGAACGCCTACGAGCGCGAGCTCGTCAAGCCGAGCGACGGCTCGCCGACCAACCTCACGGCAAACAATACGGGTCGCCCGGAGGACAATCACGAGAAGACCGTCCGGGGCTGGTTCACGCTCGACGCCGACCCCTCGGTCCCCAAGAACGCCTGGGGCATGGAGCTCTACCCGCGCTCGGTCTACGACCTGCTCATGGACCTGAGGGAGAAGTATCCGGACACGCCGGTCTACATCACCGAGAACGGCATGGGCTATGCCGACGAGCTTGTGGACGGTCGGGTGCGTGACGACTACCGCATCGAGTACCTGCGCGGGTTCGTAGATTGGATCTGGCGCGCCCGCGCCGAGGGGTGTGACGTCCGTGGCTACTTCGTGTGGTCGACGATGGACCTCTACAGCTGGATTAACGGCTATCGCAAACGCTACGGCCTCGTCTATGTGGACTATGGGATGACTGCCGACGCATCCCCAAGGACAGCTTCTACTGGTACAGGGACATGATTAAGGAAAGGGGGAATGACCCATGGACAAGATCACCGGCTTCATCGAGGGGCACATCGCGCCCGTCGCCAACGGCCTTGCAAAGAACCGCTACATCAAGGCCATCCAGAACACGTTCATGACGCTCATCCCGTTCTTCACCATCGGCAGCTTTGCCTATACGTATATCTATTGCCGGTGGACTACACCACGCTCGAGGCGGGACCGCTGCAGGCCTTCTTCCAGGGCTGGGCCGGCCTTGCTGAGGTGCTGGCGGCTCCGCTCGGCGCAATCAACACGTTCACGATGGGCATCATGGGCCTGTGGGCGGCGATTGGCCTGTCGTACTTCCTCTCCCGCCACTACAAGATGAGCTCGTTTTTGCCGACCTTCCTGGGCGCGGCGTGCTGGCTCGTCACCTCGGGCGTGGACATCGAGGGTAGCTTCGTGACCGACCACTTTGACTCCACGGGCCTCTTCTCGGCCATCCTCATGACGATTCTGGCGATCGAGCTCTATCGCTTCCTCACGTCCCGTCGCGTGGGTGCCATCGAGATTGCGGGCGCGGCGGTTCCCCCGGCCATCACGGACGCCTTTGCCAGCCTGGTGCCCTGCGCGATCGTGCTCGTGTGCGCTGGGGCGCTCTCCCAGGCCGTCATCGTGGTGTCCGGCGTCACGCTGCCCGAGGTCATGACCGTCATCATGGCGCCGGTGGTTTCGCTCGCGGGCACGCCGGTCGGCATCTTCCTGCTGGCTCTCATCGTCATGCTGTTCTGGTGGTTTGGCATCCATGACTCCGTGATCACGAGCCCACTCGACGTCATCAGCTACGCCAACCTCGACGCCAACATGACGGCGCACATGGCGGGCGTGGCCTCCACCCAGCTCCCGAATGTCCTGACCCCGCCGTTCTGGTGGACGTTCATGGCCATTGGCGGCTCGGGCGCCACCTTTGCGCTGGCGCTGCTGTGCCTGGTCTCGCGCTCCAAGCAGATCAAGACCGTCGGGCGACTGGCGATCGTGCCCGCCTTCTTCAACATCAACGAGCCGATCATCTTTGGTCTGCCGCTCATGTACAACCCCACGATGTTCGTCCCGTTCCTTCTCGTCATGCCGATCAACGGCCTTCTCACCTATGGCGCCATGGCGCTTGGTATCATTGGCAAGACGTACGCCTACGGCGGTTGGAACATGTTCGCCCCCATCGGCGCGCTGCTCTCCAACATGGAGATAGCCTCGCTGATTTTCTGCCTCGCGCTCATCGTCATCGATGCCCTTCTCTACCTGCCGTTCTTTAGGGTGTACGAGAAGCAGAAGCTCGAGGAGGAGGCCCAGGCCGCCGCTGTCGAGTAGAGGAGGGACGATATGAAGTTGCTGCTGGTCTGCTACGCGGGCATGAGCACCTCGATGCTCGCCCAGAGGCTCGTGGACGAGGGGGCCGCCCGTGGCATTGAGGTCGAGGTCGAGGCGGTCCCGATGACCGAGCTCGAGGCCAACCTCGAGGGGGTCGATGTCGTGCTGCTGGGCCCCCAGGTTCGCTTTGCCGAGAAGGACGCGCGCGCCGCGGTGGGGGACGACATTCCGCTTATGGTGGTCTCTCCCCAGGATTTTGGGATGATGCGCGCCGACAACGTGCTCGATCAGGTGAGTGCCCTTATCGGCTAGGGCACTGGGTTCCGTCCGCACGGGCAGGGGCCTCGTCGGCCTCGTGGCCCCGCTGTTGTGCGGTGGGACGCAAAGAGACAAGAGACGGGCCTCCCGGCTTCCCGGGGAGGCCCGTCTGGTTTGGGCAGAGGCCCTTCTCGCCAGCGTGATGCTAGCCGACGAGCGCCTTGGTGATGCTCGCGGCAGCGGTCTTGCCGGCGCCCATGGCCAGGATGACCGTGGCCGCGCCGGTGACGATGTCGCCGCCGGCCCAGATGCGCGGGTCGGAGGTGCGGCCGTCCTCGTCGGCGATGATGTAGCCCCACTTGTTGAGCTTGATGTCGCCAATCATCTTGGCAAACGGGTTGGCGTTGGTGCCGATGGCGGAGATGGCCACGTCGCAGGGGATCTCCTCGACGGCGCCCTCGATGGGCACCGGGCGGCGGCGCCCGGAGGCGTCGGGCTCGCCGAGCTCCATCTTCTGCACGCGCACGGCGCAGACGCAGCCGTCCTCGCCCTTGACGAACTCGAGCGGGGCCACGAGCGGCATGACCTCAACGCCCTCGGCCTTGGCGTGGTGCAGCTCGGCGCGACGGGCCGGCATCTCGGCCTCGGTGCGGCGGTAGGCGATGATCGCGCGCTCGGCGCCCAGGCGCTTGGCGGTGCGCACCGCGTCCATGGCGACGTTGCCGCCACCAAAGACCACGACGTTCTTGCCGTGCTTGGTGGGCGTGTCGTACTCGGGGAAGCGGTTCGCCTTCATGAGGTTCACGCGCGTGAGGTACTCGTTGGCAAAGAAGACGTTGGGGAGGTTCTCGCCGGGCACGTTGAGGAACTTGGGCAGGCCGGCGCCCGTGGCGATGTAGATGGCGTCGTAGCCCTCCGCGAAGAGCTCCTCGGCGTCCGTGATGCGGCCGACGACGGAGTTGTACTCAAACTTGACGCCCATCTCCTCCAGGCCGTCGATCTCGCGCTTGACGACCGCCTTGGGCAGACGGAACTCGGGGATGCCGTAGACGAGCACGCCGCCGCCGGTGAAGAAGGCCTCGAAGACGGTGACGTCAAAGCCGTTGCGGGCCAGCTCGCCGGCGCAGGTGATGCCGGAGGGGCCGGAGCCCACCACGGCGACCTTCTTGCCGTTCTTGGGGGCCATCTTGGGCTGGGAGGCAAGCTCGGGCTGGTCGCCGAGGAAGCGCTCCAGCTGGCCGATGGCCACCGGCTCGCCCTTCTTGCCGCGGATGCACTTGCCCTCGCACTGGTTCTCCTGCGGGCACACGCGGCCGCAGATGGCGGGCAGCATCGAGTCCTCGCGGATGATGTCCAGCGCCTCGCCGAACTTCTCCTCGCGGATCTTCTCGATGAACTTGGGGATGTTGATGTTGACGGGGCAGCCCTCGACACAGAACGGCTTCTTGCAGTCCATGCAGCGCTCGGCCTCGGCCAGCGCCATCTCCTTGGTGAAGCCCTTGTCGACGGGGCGGAAGTCGCACGCGCGCTCGGCTGCCGGCTCCTCGTTGTCCGGCGTGCGCGGAGACTTCATGTCCGGAACAAAGCGACCGTTTACCTGTGGCATGCGCAGTTCGCCTCCTCGTAGGCCTTGAGGGACTGGCCCTCCTCGGTGAGATACGCGGCCTGACGCGCGCGAAGGTCGTTCCAGTCGACCTTGGTGGCGTCGAAGTCGGGGCCGTCGACGCAGGCGAACTTCGTCTGGCCGTCGACCTCGACGCGGCAGCAGCCGCACATGCCGGTGCCGTCGACCATGATCGGGTTGAGCGACGCGGTGATCGGCGTGTTGTACTTCTCGGCCGTGAGGGCGGAGAACTTCATCATCGGCACGGGGCCGACGCAGAAGACCTGGGAGACGGCCTTCTCCTGCAGCAGGCGCTCGAGCGGCGCGGTGACCACGCCCTTCTCGCCGTAGGAGCCGTCGTCGGTGGTGATGTGGATGTGGTCCTCGGGCAGGAGCTCGCGGAACTGCTCCTCAAGGAGCAGCAGGTCCTTGGTGCGCGCGCCCATGATGGCGTGCACCTCGTGACCGGTCTCCACCAGGTGCTTGGCCACCGGGTAGGCGATGGCCAGGCCGACGCCGCCGCCGATGACCGCGCAGGGGCCGTCGGCCATCTCGGTGGGCATCCCCAGCGGACCGGTGACGTCCTGGATGGAGTCGCCCGCCTCGTAGGAGGACAGCATCTCCGTGGTCTTGCCGATCACCATGAAGATGAACTCGACCCAGCCCTCCTCGGCGTTCCAGCCCGCGAGCGTGAACGGGACGCGCTCGCCCGTCTCGTTGGCGCGCACCATCAGGAACTGGCCGGCGTGCGCGTGCTTGGCCATCCGGGGCGCCTCGATGCGGAACTTGAACACCTTCTCCGAGAACTGCGTCTTTTCGAGGATCTTGTACATTAACCGCACTCCTCTCCTGCATTCCCTCAGTGGGGAGGCCGTGTGGCCCCCAACGCCTGATTGTACCCCAGCGCTGACGCATTCCAACTGGTGCGGGCAAGAAGAGCGGCGGGCGGCTAGAGCGAGCGCTCCACGAGGTCAGCGGCGCGCTCGACGGTGAGCTCAAAGTCCTCGAGGAAGCTGCCCTTGAGCTCGCGCAGCACGTAGTCGGCCACGGCCATGCGCCCCGGCGGGCGGCCGATGCCAAACTGCACGCGCGCAAAGTCGCGGCTGCCGAGCTTGTCGGCGATGGAGCGCAGGCCGTTGTGCGCGTTGAGGCCTCCGCCGAGCTTGAGGCGCACCTCGCCCGCGGCCAGGTCGACCTCGTCATGGACCACGAGGATCTCCACGGGCCTCACGCGATGGGCGCGCGCCAGCTTGGAGAGCGGACCGCCGGAGGTGTTCATGTAGCTCATCGGCTTGGCAAGGAGGACCTCGCGTGTCTCGCCGTTTTTGTCGGCGACCTTGATGACGGCTACCTGCGCCCCGGCCTCGGATTTCCAGTAGCGCACGCCGCGGCGTGCGGCCACGGCGTCGATCGTGGCAAAGCCGGCGTTGTGGCGCGTGCGCGCGTACTCGGCGTCCGGGTTGCCGAGGCCGCAGACGATACGAATTGCCATGTACTGTCCCCTCGGGATGCGTGCGTGAAGGCTTTGGTGCGGTTTTAGGCAGATTTGAGGAGGTCGTTGTAGTAGCCGAAAGAGCGTGAGGCTTTGACCTGCGGTTTCGTGGCAAAAAACCTCTTGATACTTTGCCGGCGCGCGAAAAACTGCCTAAAACCGATAGTACAACGCGGGGCCGCCCGAAGACGGCCCCGCGACGAGCGGTCAAATCATCGCGTCGATCAGATCTCGGCGCCGCGGCCGCCAAAGATCTCGGAGACGGACTGGCGCATGTAGACGCTGTGGATGGCCTCGGCCAGCTCGTTGGCCACGGAGATGGCCTTGATCTTGGAGCCCGGCTGGTTGGCCGCCTCGCAGGGGATGATGTCGGTGACCACGCACTCCTCGAGCGGCGCCTCCTGCAGCCGCTCGATGGCCGGGCCGGAGAAGATGCCGTGGGTGGCGGAGACGTAGATGTCGCCGGCGCCCATCTCCTTGAGCTTGCGGACGGATCCACAGAGGGTGCCGGCGGTGTCGATCATGTCGTCGTTGACGATGCAGGTCTTGCCCTCGATGTTGCCGATGATGCCCATGACCTCGGACGCGTTGTGCTTGGGGCGGCTCTTGTGCGCGATGGCGAACTCGCAGCCCAGGTAGTCGGCGAGGCGCTTGGCCACCTTGGCGCGGCCCATGTCGGGCGAGACTACGACGGTGTTGTCCCAGTCGAAGTCCTTCTCCTTGAAGTAGTCGCCAATGAGGTAGAGCGCGGTGAGGTGGGTCACAGGGACGTCAAAGAAGCCCTGGATCTGGCCCTGGTGCAGGTCGATGGTGATGACCTGGTCCACGCCAGCCGCCTCGAGCAGGTTGGCTACCAGGCGCGCGGTGATGGGCTCGCGCGCGGCGGCCTTGCGGTCCTGGCGCGCGTAGCAGTAGTGGGGCAGCACGGCGGTGAACTTGGAGACCGAGGCGCGCTTGGCGGCGTCGGCCACGACGAGCGTCTCCATGAGGAGGTCGTTCACGTTGACGCCGGAGAGCGACTGGATGAAGAACACGTCGTCGCCGCGGACGGACTCGTCAAAGCGGGCGTAGATCTCGCCGTTGGCGAACTTCTCGATCTTGAGGCCCTGGAGCTCCAGGTGGAGGATCTCGGAAATCTTCTCCGCCAGCGCCGGGTTGCCGGTGCCGGTGTAGAGCTTGATCTCCTTCTTCAGCGGCATGGGCTCGCTCAGGTTCTCGTACATCTAGGCCTCGTCTCTCTTGAGTCTCTCGAGTCGCCGGGCGGCGTACCCCTCTACGATGCGCTGCTCGGCGCGCTCGAGGTAGAGCGCGTCGGCAGGGACGTCCTTGGTGACGCAGGAGCTGGCGCCCACGAGCGCGCCGTCGCCGATCGTGACCGGCGCGACCATCATGGTGTCGGATCCCACGAACACGTTGTCTCCGATCGTGGTGCGGTTCTTGTGCACGCCGTCGTAATTGCAGGTGATGGAGCCGCCGCCGATGTTGACGCCGGCGCCCATCGTGCAGTCGCCGATGTAGGAGAGGTGCGGCACCTTGGAGCCCTCGCCGATCACGGAGTTCTTGATCTCCACGTGCGTGCCCACGTGGGCGCCCGCCAGCACGTGCGCGCCGCCGCGAAGGTATGCGCGCGGGCCGCAGGTGACGCCCTCCTCGATGGTGACGTCCACGCCCACGGTCTCCTCGAGCGTGACGTTGCTGGCCACGGTGCAGTTGGTAAGACGCGTGTTGGGGCCGATGACGCACTCCTCGCCCACGCTGGTCGTGCCCCAGAGCATGGTCATGGGGAGCAGGACGGTGTCGCGTCCGACGGTGACGTCGGGGCCCACCCAGGTGGTCGCCGGGTCGAGCATGGTGACGCCCCTCGGCCATGAGGCGCGCGTTGATGCGGTCGCGCGCGATGGCGGAGAGCTGCGCGAGCTGGGCGCGGCTGTTCACGCCGAGCAGCTCGTCGGCATCCTCGGCGGTGACGGCGGCCACGCGCAGGTCGTGGCCGCGCAGGATCTCCACCATGTCCGTGAGGTAGTACTCGTGCTGGACGTTGGCCGTGGAGAGCTCGCCGATGTGGGAGGCGAGAAGGGCGGCGTCAAAGGCATAGAAGCCGGGGTTGCAGGAGGTGAGCGTCGCGGCCTGCTCGGGCGTGCAGTCCTTCTGCTCGATGATGCGCGCGACCGAGCCCGTCTCGTCAAACTCCAGGCGTCCGTAGCCGAACGGGTCCTCGGGCGTCCAGGTGAGGATGGCCGAGGCGGCCTCGCCCGCCGCGACGGGGGCGACCAGGCGCCGCAGGGTCTCGGGTTCCACGAGCGGGCCGTCGCCGTTGAGGACGAGCAGCGCCCCCTCGGTGACGCGCGCGCCCTCGAGCGCCACGCGCACGGCGTGGCCGGTGCCCAGGCGCTCGGCCTGCTCGACGCACTCGACGTCCTTCTCGTTTGCAAGATGGGCCCGCACCTCGTCGGCGCCATGCCCCACGACCACCACGATGCGCTCGGCACCGGCCTCGCGCGCGGCGCGCGTGACCCAGGAGACGAGCGGGCGGTCGAGGAGCTTGTGCATGACCTTGGGGTGACGGGACTTCATGCGCGTTCCCTCGCCGGCGGCGAGGACAATCGCGGTCATGGGCATGTGTGGCCTCCAAGCGACGCGTGAGTCCCTTACGAAACCATGATAGCGCGGCGCGGCGGTGGCAGGGGTAGTAGGATTCGAACCCACATTGATGGCACCAAAAACCACTGTCCTAACCATTGGACGATACCCCTGTGCCGCCGGAGCCATTGTAGCAGGAAGGCCGCGTGCCCCGCGCGCTCGCTTAGCGCTCGGCCTCCCCGGGGCGGCCCGAGGTGCTGAGCAACGCGTCCACGAGCGCGGTGTCCCGCGGGTCGGGCGAGCCCAGCGGCAGGCCGCATGCCTCAAAGAAGTGGCTCCCGGCAAACTGGCGCGCACGGAACGAGTCGTGCGCGCCGTCGTCGAGGTAGCGCACGCGGCTGCGGCCGTCCGTGGTGCCGCACGAGAGCACGCCCTTCTCGGCAATGTATGACTGGTAGACGGGGGAGTCGCTCCACAGGATGATGCCGGCCATGCTCTCCAGCTCGTAGGCCACGGCGTAGCCCTGCCAGGCGATGCGCCGCTCGCGGACGTAGCGGTCGAGCAGCGACGCCATGCGCGAGACGCGGCGCAGCGTGGCCCGCGCGTCGATGAGGCGGCCCTCGTCGGGCGAGAAGAGCCCCAGCTCCCGCATGCGGGCCACGGCGCGGGCGCGCCGCTCGTCGTCGAGAAGGACGGCGGGGACGGTGAGCTTCATCGACTCGTCGCCAAAGAGCTCGATCGCGGAGCGAACGTCGGCGGGGCCCGCCGGGAGCGCCGTGCGGACGATGAGCGAGTCGTGGGCGTGGCTCACGTGGCAGTCGGTGCCCTGGCGGGCGCACGCGGCGCGCATGGCGGCCACGTGCTCGGCCACCTCCTCGCGCGACGCGCCGTCGCGGCGGCCCATCCGATAGAGGTAGAGGTCAAAGAGGGGCAGCCCGCGGCCATCGGGGCCCGCGGCGGGGTAGAACACGGTGCGGTGGCAGAACTCCGCGATCTCGCGACGGCGTCCGGTGGCCTTGCCGTAGAGCTCCACGAGCGCGGCGCCCGTGGCCGGGCCGGAGGTGGAGCCCTCGCGGATCTCCACGATGCCGTCGGCGACGTAGGGCGGGAAGTCGCCCTCGCCCACGCGCACGATGACCACGCCGCGCTCCTCGTCGGCGGGATCGGGCAGAAAGCGCACGTCAAAGGGCGGGGCGGGGGACACGTGGCGACGGCAGAGCTCGCCGATGACCTGGCTGAAGTCCGCCTCGCGGCGGGCGAACGGGGCGGACGGCGTGGGTGTCGTCCTCGATGCCGACCACGAGCCAACCGCCGCGCGAGTTGGCGAACGAGGCGATGATCTTGGGGACCTTGCGCTGGACGGAGGGGGTCCAGTCGCGCTTGAACTCGAGCACAAAGCCCTCGTCGAGGGTCGCGAGTTGGGAGAGGTCGTCCCAGGTGACCTCCGCGAGGCCCTTGGGCGTGCCGCTGGCGTCACAAAACGGGCTGAACATGCTTGCCTCCCGTCAGATGATGCGAGGAGACGGCCTCCCGCGCCCCTTCTCGCTGCGCTAACTGTCCCGTTCGAGCAGCTCGTTTGAACCCGTCCCGTTTTTACAGGTCGAGGCGGTCGAAGGCGGAGCAGATGGCGTCGAGGAGCAGGACGGCAAAGGTCTGCGCGTCGCTGATCGTGAAGGCGCCCGTGCCCACGGGCAGCTCGATGCGGATGGCGCGCGGGCGGGTGCCGGAGCTCTGAATCGCGGTGCGCAGGCGCAGCGGCAGCGTGTCCACGTCGTCGAGCGCGAGATTGCCCACGCCGGCGGCGACGTTGTCCGGCAGCGCCTCGGTGGAGAGGACGATGAGGACGCGCGTCTCGCCGCGCACGTCGTGGGGGCCGTCCACCAGCTCGAGGGCGCAGTCGTCCACGGTGGCGTGTGCGAGGTTCCAGATGCGCCCGGCCACGTTGCGCGAGATCGGGTCGTCTGCGGTGATGGCGATGCCGGCGTTCTCGAGGACGTTCGCCGCGCGGGCAAAGCCCATGGCGCCCTGCGGGTGCGGCCCGTCCGCGGGCTTGCCGGCCCAGACGTGGCGCAGGCGCTCGATCGCGTCAAAGGTGTCCTGGAAGGCCATGCCGTCCGCCAGCGCGCCGATGCTCTCCTGGAAGAGCTTCACCGCCGCCTCCGTGTGGACGCCATAGACGCCGTCCACCGTCCCGCACGAGAAGCCCAGCACGTTGAGGCGCTCCTGGAGCTGACGGACGTCGTTGCCGTGGAAGTTGGGGAGCCGCAGGTAGAGGTCCTGTCGGCCCAGCTGGTAGCACTCGTCCACGAGCACCGACCACGTGGCGCATCAACGGCGTCCCCAGCGAGAGCCCGTGGTCCAGACGGAAGCGCGCCACCGCCGTCGCCGTGGCGCGGCCAAAGGCGCGAGCGTCGCGCTCGCCCTTCTCGATGTCGTAGCCAAGCGACGCCAGCCGCTCCTGTATGTCCTCGACGGCTGCTCCCGTCGCGCCCTCGTGAATCGGTTCCATCGTCTCTCCCTGTCGTGGCCGTGCGCTAGCTCGCGCGCTCCACGAAGAAGTCTGCCATAGCGCGCAGCAGGTCGCGAGCCTCAACCGTGATGCGACCGTCGCGCGGCGAGCTCGTCCGCCGCGTCCTGCGCCGCGTGCGCGCGCTTCCTGCGCGAGCTCGCGACAGTGCTCGATCCCGCCGCCGCGCTCGATGAGCTCCACGGCGCGGTCCTTCACGGCGGCGCCCGTGACATGGGAGCCGAGAAGGCCCGATGAGCTCCTCGCGCTCCACGGCCCCGAGGTGTGCGAGCGCCCAGACCACGGCCAGCGTGCGCTTGCCCTCGGTGATGTCGGAGCGGAAGTCCTTGCCCTGCGCCACAGCGTCGCCTACGAGGTTGAGCAGGTCGTCCTGCACCTGGAAGGCCACGCCCGCGGCGAGCCCCAGGGACCGGAGGCCGTCTGCTGCGGCCGGGGAGCCGCCCGCGGCGAGCGCACCGAGGACGAGCGGGGCTCGCGACGGTGTACCAGGCGGTCTTGCTCGTGACCATGTAGGCGTAGTCATCGGGCGTCACATCCCAGCGGCCGTCGCGCACCCAGCCGAGATCGAGCGCCTGGCCCTCGAGCGTGTGGCGCTCCATGAGCGCGAGCTCGGCGAGTACGCGCACGCGGCGCTCCGCATCCAGGCGCGCGTCGCCGAGCACCGCCTCAAAGACCTGGGTGAGCGCGAGGTCGCCCGCGTTGATCGCCAGCCCCGTGCCCTCCACGCGATGCAGGCACGGCTCGCCGCGGCGCAGCTCGCCCTCGTCGGCGATGTCGTCGTGGATGAGGGCGGCGCTCTGGAAGAGCTCCACGGCCACCGCGCACGAGAGCGCGTCCTCCGCGCGCCCGCCCACGGCCTCGGCGCCGAGCAGGCAGAGCGCGGGCCGGACGCGCTTGCCGCCGCTCGCGGTGAAGCGGGCGAGCGGGTCGTAGAGGTAGTCGCGCAGGTCGTCCGACGCGGCCCCGTTCGTGAGCGGCGCGGCCGCGGCGTCCGTCAGCGCCCGCTCCACGAGGGGCAGGCGCGCTGCGAGGTAGTCGGCGAAGGGGCTGGGGTGTGCCATGTTCTTCTCGTCCGCCTATCCCTCGTAGCCGTTGGGGTTGGTGGACTGCCACTTCCAGGAGTCGCGGCACATGTCCTCGATGTCATACTGAGCGACCCAGCCCATGAGCTCGCGGGCCTTGGCGCAGTCGGCGTAGTTGGCCGTGACGTCGCCGGCGCGGCGCGGCTCGATGACGTAGGGGATCTGGTGGCCGCAGGCCTTGGAGAAGGCCTCGATGATCTGCAGGACCGAGGTGCCCGTGCCGGTGCCCAGGTTGAAGACCTCCACGCCCTCGCGGCCGTTCATCCATGCGAGCGCCGCCACGTGGCCGCGCGCGAGGTCAACCACGTGGATGTAGTCGCGCACGCCCGTGCCGTCGGGGGTGTCGTAGTCGTTGCCAAAGACGTGGACGGCGTCGCGCTTGCCGATGGCGGTCTGCGCGACGTAGGGCACGAGGTTGTTGGGGATGCCCTTGGGGTCCTCGCCCATGAGGCCCGAGGGGTGCGCGCCGATGGGGTTGAAGTAGCGCAGCAGCACGACGTTCCACTCCGGGTCGGCCGTGTGGAGGTCGGTGAGGATCTGCTCGATCATCCACTTGGTCCAGCCGTAGGGGTTGGTCGCGGGCTTCTTGGGGCTCTCCTCGGTGAGCGGCAGCGAGTCCGGGTCGCCGTAGACGGTGGCGGAGCTGGAGAAGATGATGGACTTGCAGCCGTGCTCGCGCATCACGTCCACGAGCGTGAGCGTGTTGCCGATGTTGTTGCTGTAGTACTCGATGGGCTTGGTGACGGACTCGCCCACGGCCTTGTAGCCGGCAAAGTGGATCACGCGGCTGGGGTGGTGGGCGTCAAAGATCTTGGCGAGCGCGGCGCGGTCGTTGACGTCGGCCTCGTAGAAGGTCAGGCGCGCGGCGGCCTCGTCGCCCACGATGGTCCCGATGCGATCGAAGACCTTGGCGGAGGCGTTGGAGAGGTCGTCCACGACGATGACCTGATAGCCCGACTGCAGCAGCTCGACGACGGTGTGGCTGCCGATGAACCCGGCGCCTCCGGTCACGAGCACGCAGGTGTCGGCAGGTGCGATCTTCTCACTCATGCTGGGTCCTTTCCCCGAGACCGGCGGGCGTTCTCGCCCACTGTCTAGTATACGTCGCATGGGACCGGGGCGTGCCGTCGGGGGCGGGCGGCTGGGGCCGGGGGCGAGCGTCTCCTCGGGCGCGGTCGCGGCGCCGGTCTGCGCGCCAGGAAACCGATGGTTCTGGGTTTTGGAGGCCTGCGAGTGCCTGGGGGTGCGGTTCTCGAGAAGAACGGGGTGGTTTTGGGTCAAAACTTTTATGCTAGGGCCTCCCGTGAGGGCCGCAAAGCCGCGTCCTTCTCGCCAACATGCGTCCTTTGCCGCGTTTTGTGAGGTATTGGGCAAAAGGTTTTATGGGGCTTCGGGTTGGACATCAAACCTGTTGCCCAAAACCGGCCCGATTCTGCGGAGAGGGGCGGTGGGCGGTCCCGCGCCCCGACTCCCGCCCCAGTGTCAAAAGTTGAGAAACGCGCCCCGCTGCGGCCGCCGCGAGATTACACTGAAGCGTGGTGTGAAAAAGCCGGTACGGCCGGCCCGTGAGATAGGAGCATCCATGGCCGAGGACGCCAAGCAGTACGCGCTGGACAAGCACAAGGAGTGGCAGGGCAAGATCGAGGTGATTACCCGCGCGCCGATCACCACGCCGGAGGAGCTGGCCGTGGCCTACACGCCGGGCGTCGCCGAGCCGTGTCTCAAGATCTCCGAGAACGTGGAGGACTCCTACACCTACACGCGCCGCGGCAACCTGGTGGCCGTGGTCACGGACGGCACCGCGGTGCTGGGCCTCGGCGACATCGGCCCCGAGGCGGGCATGCCGGTCATGGAGGGCAAGTGCGCCCTGTTCAAGACCTTCGCCGACGTGGACGCCTTCCCGCTCTGCGTGCGCTCCAAGGACGTGGACGAGATCGTGCGCACCGTCGAGCTCATCGCCGGCAGCTTTGGCGGCATCAACCTCGAGGACATCTCCGCGCCGCGCTGCTTTGAGATCGAGCGCCGTCTCAAGGAGGTCTGCGACATCCCCGTCTTCCATGACGACCAGCACGGCACCGCCGTGGTGACCTGCGCCGCGCTCATCAACGCGTGCCGCCTCACGGGTCGTGCGCTCTCCGACGTGCGCGTGGTCTTCTCCGGCGCCGGCGCCGCGGGCATCTCCATCGCCAAGCTCATGCAGCGCATGGGCGTGAAGGACGTCATCATCTGCGACCGTACGGGCGCCATCTACGAGGGCCGCGAGGGCCTCAACCCCGAGAAGGCCGAGATCGCCACGTGGACCAACCGCGAGGGCGTGAAGGGCAGCCTCGCCGACGCCGTCAAGGGCGCCGACGTCTTCGTGGGCGTCTCCGCCCCGGGCGTGCTCACCCAGGACATGGTCCGCACCATGGCCGCCGACCCGATCATCTTTGCCTGCGCCAACCCCGTGCCGGAGATCATGCCGGACGAGGCGCTCGCCGCCGGCGCCGCCGTGGCCGCCACGGGCCGCTCCGACTTCCCCAACCAGATCAACAACGTGCTCGCGTTCCCGGGCATCTTCCGCGGCGCCCTCGACGTGCGCGCGTCCGACATCAACGACGACATGATGGAGGCCGCGGCCTACGCGATCGCCGGCCTCGTCGACGACGAGCACCGCGCCGCCGACTACATCATCCCCGGCGCCTTTGACGAGCGCGTGGCGCCCGCCGTGGCCGCCGCCGTGGCCGAGGCCGCCCGCAAGTCCGGCGTCGCCCGCCTCTAGCCGAGAAGAACGAGCAGCTCGTACGGGCCGCCCTGACGCCTCCCAGGAGCGTCGGGGCGGCTCTTTCATCATCGAGAGTTGTCGCAAATAATGCGACAACTTGCATTGCTCGAACTGTCGCATTATGTGCGACGGTTCACGCGACCGATCGTCAAGGAATCCTTGACGACTGATGGCGCTATTCCTACGCCTCCGTGATGAGGTAGAGGCTCGGCGGGTTTTGCGTGAGCTCCTGGCGCCGGGCGTCGTCGCCGGCGAGGGTGGCCTCGTCGTCCTCGGTGAGGTAGTCGTCGTAGATCTGCGCGAAGTCCTCGCGCGGGGAGAACGAGTAGCGCTTGGTCTGCTCGGTTCCGTCGTTGAAGGCGGCCGTCATCACGAGCGTGGTCTTGGCCAGCTCCTCGGCGAAGAGCTCCGCGGCCCGCACACCAACCTGGTGATAGAACTCCATGGTGCGGCGGGATTCCTCCTCGGTCTCGATGGTCGTGACGGAGCCGTCCGGGTTGACGTTGTCCTTCGAGCGCTCCATCTGCGCCTCGTGGATTTCCTGCTGCTCTAGGAAGAGGGGCACGAGGTCGTCCGGGACGGGCACGTTGACGTAGACGTCGTAGGCCGCGTTGGTCCCCGCCAAAAAGTCAAGGAGCCCGTTGGGGTGCTGGTTCTCGTAGTCGACGGTGAAGCTCTCGACGGGGCCGCTCGACTTCTCGCCGGGCCGGTACGTGGTCGCCCACTGGATCCAGATGCCGGGCTGCGCGTAGACCTCGTCCTCCGAGGCGGAGCCCTGCGCGGTGAGGACGTTGTCGCCCTCGAGGCGGTACGTGAGGGTGTCCACGTTGTCGCCCGTACAGGTGAGGTTGAGATCGGTGGAGATCATCATCAGGTCGTCGCCGGTGCCCTCGGGGTCCACGCCGCCGCTCCAGCTGATGTGCCCGCCGAACGTCTTGCCGAGTGCCAGCCGCGAGCCGCTCGCCTCCTCGGTGCCCTCCGCGTAGGCGGTGAGCGCAAACCAGTTGTCCTTCTCGCCTGACAGGTGGTTCATGAGGGCGCTTGCGCCAAGAAACGCCGCTGCGCCGCCAGCCGCCACGGCTCCTGCGCGCACGAAGGCTCGCCGCGTGACGCCCCGCTGCTCGCGGCGAGGCCTGCGCGGGCCGCGGGCGCGCTCGCCCTTCTCGACTCTGATCTCGTCCAGTACGGACTCGCGCACGTCCTCGGGCAGCGTGACCTTGCGTGCCCGCGTGCGGAACTGCTCAAGCGTGTGCCTGTCCATAGTGACCCTCCTCTGCGGGGCTCGCGGGGGACTCGAGCGTCTCTCTCATCTGCTTGCGCGCCCGGTGCAGACGCGTGCGCACCGTCGCCGGCGGGCTGCCCACGATGCGGGCGATCTCCCCGGTCGTGTACTCCTCCACGTAGTGGAGCAGCGCCACCACGCGGAGCTTCTCGGGCAGGGCCTGGAGCGCCTGCCAGACCGGGTCGGCGCGCAGCTCCTCGAGGGCCGCGTCCTCTACGGGCGCGTCCGGGGCCGGCAGCTTGCTGAGCTCGTCTGCGCTCTCCACGCGGCGTCGCCACGGCGCGCGCCAGAGCTCGCGGCAGCGGTTGACCGTGACGCGCAGAAGCCAGGCGCGCAGGTGCTCGTCGCTCGTGAACGCGGTGCCGTCCGTGAGCAGGCGGCAGAAGACGTCCTGGGCCACGTCCTGGGCATCGGCCTCCGAGCGCGTCTGCGCGAGGGCCACGAGGTAGACCGAGCCGCCGTGCGCGGCCATCGCGTGCCGCATGAACTTCTCGGTGCGCTTGATCCTTTTGTCGGTCATGCCCCTCACCTCCCTGCCCATTACATGCGCCAGCGTCGCATAATGTTCCCCAGGGGAGACGGGGAGGTGCGATGGACGAGCGGGAGTTCAGGGCGTGCGGGCGCAAGAAGCGCTACGAGACGCGCGTCGATGCCAGGAAGGCGGCGGAGCGCAGCTCGCGCCGCAAGGACGCGCCCAAGATCTTTGTCTACGAGTGCCCGTACTGCGGCGGCTGGCACCTCACGCATCATCGTCCCGGGCGCTGAGGCGCAGCCTATTCCACGCCCATGAAGGTGCCGATGAAGAGCGGCATGTCGGTGCGAAGGTCCACGATGAGATAGACAAAGGGCCGGTCGAGAATGACCTCGTGGCGCTCGATGGGTTCGCTGGGGGCGGCGGCCCCGTCCATGGAGACGGTCGTGGCCGCTGCGGCGCGCGTGCCCTCCTCGTTGACGTCGATGAACGTCTTGTGCAGCACGCTGCCCACGTAGAGCGGGCCCTGCCCGGAGGCTCCCATGCGCGAGAAGTCCGCGCGACCCGCCTCGAAGGCGTCCGTCATGCCGAGCGCTCGCAGCGTGTCCGAGAGCTCGGTCTCGTAGCTGGCCGTGAACCGGGGAAGCCCGATGTCCGCGGCTGCGCCCTCAACGGGCGTGAGCAGCTCCTCCAGCGCGGCGCCGTCAAGGCCTGCCAGAAGCTCGTCCACGCTCACACCCTCTGCGGGCAGCAGCCCCACAAAGGCGTAGTCGTAGCCGGCGTATGGCTTGACAAAGCCGGTTGCCAGCTCTCCCTCGAGGTAGCTGCCCTCGGTCGAGTGCATCATCGTGACGTCCTGCTCGACGCCGTCCTCGCGGGGTGAACGTGTCCGGCGCGACCAGCGCGCTGTCAAAGGGCTCCTCCCACGCGCCCTCAAAGGCGAGCGCGTTCACGAGCAGGACTTGCGCGTCGGCGGAGATCTGGCCCAGCATCTGGGTGATCATCCCGTGCGTCTTGTCGCTCACCCAGGCGTTGACGTCGGCGACGGTGGAGTCGTCAAAGGGCGCCGAGAAGACCTGTGCGCCGAGCTTGCCTCCGCACGCCTCGAGGAAGTCCTCCTCGACGGTCAGGTCGTCGGAGTCGCGCAGCCAGACGGAGTTGGCGGACCAGAGCGGGCCATCGTCCGCCGGCGTCCCGTAGGCCTGGATTAGGTCCGTGAGCTCGCTGTTACTCATGCCCGTGGCGCGCTCCATCTGCGCGAGGGTTTCCCCGTCGGCACCGCTCTCGGCCAGGGCGAGCGCGGAGAGCACTGAGAGCGGGGAGACGAGCGCGTTCTTTTTGCCGGCGTCCTGCCGCAGCAGGTCGAGCGCAAAGTCGTAGGTCCGAGAGCTCTCGCTGACCTCGAGCGAGGCGGCGCTTGCGGGCTGCATGCCTGCCGTGAGCTCCGTTGCCGTGGGACCGCCGCCGCATCCGGAGAGCAGCAAGAGGGCAAGCATGGAGGACGCAATGAGTCTGTGCGCTCGGCGAGGCATGGCCGCTCCCTTCACGTGTTCTCACGCATCCATCATGGGCGATGCGAAGGGTCGCGACGGGGTTCGGGCGGGTCAACGGTCGAATTATTGAGCGGATTGGTCTCGTTGCTCACTTTTAGGCAGTTTTATTCGACTGCGTGAGGTAGGCAAATGATGGACAGCCCGTCTACCAGCGGAAAGGCGGAGAGATGCGGGGTCTATACTGCGGGGGCTCGTAAAATACTGCCTAAAACCGGATCATCGGGCCGCTTCTTGCCGATTGACGATAACGATTCCCAAGCTTACCAGCGCCAGCGCGGCCACCGCGACCGCGGGGCTCACCACGTTGGTCTCGCCGAGAAGGACGGCGGAGAGCAGCACGCCAAAGACCGGGTTCATGAAGCCAAAGACCGCGACGCGCGAGACGGGGTTCGCGGCCAGCGCGAGTGACCACAGCGAGTAGGCGCCCGCGGAAATGAAGCCCAGGTAGGCGAGGAGCGCGAGCGCGGGGAGCGGATTGGCGGCGTCTGCCGGCGCCACGTGCCCGCCAAGAGCGAGTCCCGTTGCGAGCAGCGCGGCGCCGCCGAGGACGAACTGCCAGCCGGAGAGCAGCACGGGATCGTGGTCGCGCGAGAAGCGCTTGGCAAGGTTGCTGGAGGTGGCGGCGGCCAGCGTGGACGCGAGTACCATGCCTTCGCCGGCGAGCGTGAAGCTGAGGCCGCCCGACTCGCCGGTGACGTTCACCAGCACCACGCCCGCAAAGCCGACGAGGCAGCCGAGCACCTTGCGCCCCGTGAGCCGCTCGAAGCGGAACACGAGCGCGGCCAGCAGAACGCAGAGAAACGAGTTGCTCGCCTCCAGGATTGAGCTTGTGACGCCCGCGCAGTTGGCAAGGCCCACGTAGAAGAGGATGTACTGCAGCACGGTCTGGAAGAGCGAGAGCGCGCCGATTGCGGGCAGGTCGCGTCGTGCCGGGAGAAACGCGCGTCGCCGGGCCACGCTCATGCCCACGGCCACCATGAGCCCCGCGATCACGAACCGCGCCCCGGCAAACGTTAGGATCGACGGCACGTCCGCGGCGTCGATCGCAAACAGCTGGTAGCCGATCTTCACGCACGGAAACGCCGAGCCCCACAAAAAGCAGCTCGCCAGGCACGCCAGCACAACCCCCGGCGTCGTGGCGATGAACGGCCTGTTCTCCCTTTCTGCAATCACGTGACAGTCCCTCCGGCGGCGCCTGCGGTCGTTCGAGCAACGCTCCAGCAACAGGCCGCCCCGGTTTTCTAAGCAGAGGTTCCGCGGAGCGCACCTCTGCGTGAAAACCGGGGCGGCCACCCTTGCAGGTGCGTTTACTCAGTGAAATACCCCACGCCGCCCTCGATGAGCGGCTGGTACGCGTTGCCCGGCACGTTCTTGTAGAGCCCGGCGCCGGAGCGCTCGGTGTGGCCCATCTTGCCCAGCACGCGCCCATCCGGCGAGGTGATGCCCTCGATCGCCAGAACCGACCCATTGGGGTTGACGTCCAGGCCCATGCCAGGCGCTCCATCCTCGCCCACGTACTGTGTGGCCACCTGGCCGGCGGCGACGAGCTGCTTGACCAGCTCGTCGGACGCCACGAAGCGGCCCTCGCCGTGCGAGATCGCGATGTTGTGGACGTCGCCAACCGAGCACTTGGAGAGCCACGGGCTCAGGTTGGACGCCACGCGCGTGCGCACCAGACGGCTCTGGTGACGGCCAATCGTGTTGAACGTGAGCGTGGGGCAGGTGTCGTCCATCTCGCGGATGTCGCCGTAGGGCACAAGGCCCAGCTTCACCAGGGCCTGGAAGCCGTTGCAGATGCCGAGCATGAGGCCGTCGCGGGCCTGAAGCAGGTCGCGCACCGCCTCGGTGACCTCGGGCGCGCGGAAGAACGCGGTGATGAACTTGGCCGAGCCCTCGGGCTCGTCGCCGCCGGAGAAGCCGCCGGGGATCATGACGATCTGGCTCTCGCGGATGCGCCGCGCCAGCTCGTGGGTGCTCTCGGCCACCGCCTCGGGCGTGAGGTTGTTGATGACAAAGACGTCCGCCACGGCGCCGGCGCGCTCGAAGGCGTGCGCAGTGTCGTACTCGCAGTTGGTGCCCGGGAACACGGGAATGATGACGCGCGGGCGGGCGACGTGGACCGCCGGGGTGGGGCGGGAGACGCCCGCGCTTGCCACGTCGAACGAGATCGGCTCGACCTTCTCGCCCTCCGCGCGATACGGGAAGACGCCCTCGAGCGCGCCCTCCCAGGCGTCCTGCAGCTTGGCAAGGTCCAGACGCTCGTTGTCCGCGACCAGCTCGTAGGCATCGGTCGTGGTGCCAAAGAGCGAGACCGTGACGCCCTCCGGGATCTCCGGCTGCTGAGCGTCATCGGCGAGCTCCACGAGGAAGCTGCCGTAGGAGGGGCAGAAGAGCGCGTCCGCGCCAAAGGACGGGGCGACCTCGATGCCCAGGCGGTTGCCCACGCACATCTTGAACGCGGCCTCCGCGGCGCCGCCGTAGCCCAGCGTCGAGACGGCGAGCGCCTCGCCGCGCGCGATCAGGCCCTCCATCATGCGGTAGGTGGCGAGCAGCGCGGCCGGCTCGGGCGTGAGGCCGTCGTCGGCGTAGTCGGGCACGAGCACGGCCACACGGTGGCCGGCCCCCTTGAACTCGGGCGAGGTCACGCGGTCCACGTGGCCGAGGCCCGTGGCAAAGGAGACCAGCGTGGGCGGCACGTCCAGGTCCTCGAAGCTGCCGGACATGGAGTCCTTGCCACCGATGGAGGCGATGCCCAGGTCCACCTGCGCCATGAGCGCGCCGAGCAGCGCCGCGGTGGGCTTGCCCCAGCGGCTGGGGACGTCGCGCAGGCGCTCGAAGTACTCCTGGAACGTGAGGTAGAGGTCCTCGTGGTCAAAGCCGGCAGCAACCATGCGGCTCACGGACTCGACGACGGAGAGGTAGGCGCCGGTGTAGCAGTTGGCGCTCATGAGGTAGGGGTTGAAGCCCCAGGCCATGCCGGAGCACGTGGTGGTCTCGCCGTCCACGGGGAGCTTGGCGACCATGGCCATGGGCGGCGTGAGCTGCGTGCGGCCGCCAAAGGGCATGAGCACGGTGGCCGCGCCGATGGTGGAGTCAAAGCGCTCCGCGAGGCCCTTGTTGGAAGCCACGTTGAGGTCGGTCACGAGGGCGCGCATCTTCTCGGCCAGCGTGTCACCGGGCCAGGTGCGCTCGTACTCCGCGGGCTTCTCCACGCGCACGGAGGTGGCCTTGGGCGCGCCGTTGGAGGAGAGGAACTCGCGGCTCACGTCCACGATGGTCTTGCCACGCCAGCTCATGCGCAGGCGGGGCTCCTCGGTGACGGTGGCCACGACGGTGGCCTCGAGGTTCTCCTCACGCGCGTAGCGCAGGAACTCGTCCACGTCCTCGGGAGCCAGCGCCACGGCCATGCGCTCCTGGGACTCGGAGATCGCGAGCTCGGTGCCGTCGAGGCCCTCGTACTTCTTGGGCACGAGGTCGAGGTTGATGTCCAGGCCGTCGGCCAGCTCGCCGATCGCCACCGAGACGCCGCCCGCGCCAAAGTCGTTGCAGCGCTTGATGAGGCGGCACGCGTCCTCGCGGCGGAACAGGCGCTGGAGCTTGCGCTCGATGGGCGGGTTGCCCTTCTGGACCTCCGCGCCGTCCTTCTCGATGGACTCCACGTTGTGGGCCTTGGAGGAGCCGGTGGCGCCGCCGATGCCGTCACGTCCGGTGCGGCCGCCGAGAAGCACGATCTTGTCGCCCGGCGCGGGGCACTCGCGGCGCACGTGGGAGGCCGGCGTGGCGCCCACGACGGCGCCGATCTCCATGCGCTTGGCCACGTATCCCGGGTGGTAGAGCTCGCTGACCTGGCCCGTGGCCAGGCCGATCTGGTTGCCGTAGCTGGAGTAGCCGGCGGCGGCCGTGGTCACGAGCTTGCGCTGCGGGAGCTTGCCCTCCATGGTCTGGGACACGGGGACCGTGGGGTCGGCCGCGCCGGTCACGCGCATGGCCTGGTAGACGTAGCTGCGCCCGGAGAGCGGGTCGCGGATGGCGCCGCCGATGCAGGTGGCCGCGCCGCCAAAGGGCTCGATCTCGGTGGGGTGGTTGTGGGTCTCGTTCTTGAAGAGGAAGAGCCAGTCCTGGTTCTCGCCGTTCACGTCCACGGTCACGCGCACGGTGCAGGCGTTGATCTCCTCGGACTCGTCCAGGCCGGTGAGCTGTCCGGTGTGCTTGAGGTACTTGGCGCCGATCGTGCCCATGTCCATCAGGGTGACGGGGCGGTCCTCGCGACCCAGCTCGTGGCGCATGGCGAGGTAGCGCTCAAAGGCGGCCGCCACGACCTTGTCGTCAAACTGCAGGTTCTCCAGGACGGTGCCAAAGGTGGTGTGGCGACAGTGGTCCGACCAGTAGGTGTCGATCATGCGGATCTCGGTGATCGTGGGGACGCGACCCTCGCCGGCAAAGTACTGCTGGCAGAACGTGAGGTCCGCGAGGTCCATGGCCAGGCCCAGCTCGTCGATCATGGTCCGGAGGCCCGCCGCGTCCTTCTCGAGGAAGCCGTCGAGCACCTCGACGTCAGCGGGCTCGGGGTAGCTCTGGCGCAGGGTCTCGCGCGGGGACAGGTCCGTCTCGCGTGCCTCCACGGGGTTGATCACGTAGCGCTTGATGGCGGCAAGGGTCTCCGGCGCGAGGTCGCGGTCGATGACGTAGAGCTTCGCGCAGCGCACGGCGGGGCGCTCGCCCTGGCTGATGAGCTGCACGCACTCGGCGGCGGAGTCGGCGCGCTGGTCAAACTGGCCGGGCAGGGCCTCTACGGCAAACGCGGTCATGCCCACGGCGCCCGGGACGACGGGGGACTCGCGGTACGTGACGTCCACCTGCGGCTCGGAGAACACCACGGGGACGCACCGCTCAAAGAGCTCCTCGGAGATGCCCTCCACGTCGTAGACGTTGACGATGCGCAGGCGTGCCTCGAGCGGGAGGCCCTCGGCGATCACGGTGCGCAGCTCGGCAAGGAGCTGCTGCGCCTCCACGTCAAAGCCCGGCTTCTTCTCAACGTAGATGCGAGAGACCATACGCTGCTACCTCCGGTGTGTGCGAGGGGTTCCATAGAGACCCCCATTCTACGGCAAACGGAGCAGGTTAGCCGAGAAGGGCGAGAAGGAGGACGAACGCCATCGTGAGGGCGGCGGCGACGGCGTCGCGACGGGCGAGGCGCTGCTCGTGGTAGTGGGTGCGGCCAGCGCCGCCCTCGTAGCAGCGGGCGTCGAGCGCGCGGGCCAGCCCGTCGGCGTGCCGCAGGCAGCTGGCGAGAAGCGCCACAACCACGGGAACAAGCGAGCGGACGCGTCGTACGGGCCCGCCCTCGTCGAAGGCGCCGCCGCGCAGCGCTTGCGCGTCCATGATGGCGGACGCCTCGTCGGCGATCGTGGGGATGAAGCGCAGCATGAGAGAGAGGACCATGGCGATCTCGTGGCCGGGCAGGCCGACGCGCGAGAGCGGGGAGAGCAGCGAGTCAAAGGCGTCCGCGAGCTGCGTGGGCGTGGTGGTGAGCAGGATGAGCGAGCCGAGCACGAGCGCGAGGGCAAAGCGCGCGGTGTACAGGACCGCCGAGCGGACGCCGCCCGTGGTTATCGCCAGCGGACCGAGCGACGCGAGGACGTCGCCGCTCTGGACGAAGAACAGGTTAAAGACCGAGAGCGCCGCAAGGAAGACCACGAGCGGGCGCACGGAGGCGAGCACGCGGCCGCCCGGCACGCGCGCGGCGAGCAGGACGACAAACGTGAAGGCCGCCGCGGCGGCGAGCTGCGCCCCGCTGGAGACGCAGAACACGGCGACGAGCGCCGCGAGCGCGCAGCAGAGCTTGGCGCGCGCGTCGAGCGCATGGACGGGGGAGTCCGCGGCGTAGTACTGGCCGATCTCGATTCTCAGCGCCATCAGCCGACCCCCTGGATGGCCGCGACGAGCTCATCGGTGGTGAGGGGGTCGCCGAGGGGCGGCCAGCCGCGGTGCTCGAGCTCGCGCGCGACGCGCAGCGCACGGGGGATGCCGAGGCCGCCCTCCGTGAGGCGTCGTTCGTTCCCGCGCGAGAAGACCTCGGACGGCGCGCCGTCGGCCACGAGCCGGGCCTGGTCGAGCGCGATCACGCGGTCCGCCCGGGCGGCGTCCTCCATGCTGTGCGTGACCTGCACGAGGGTCACGCCGCACTCGCGCAGCCGGGCGAGGACGCGGCGCAGCATCGCGCGGCCGCGCGGGTCGAGGCCAGCCGTTGGCTCGTCGAGCACGAGCACGCGCGGCTCCATGGCGAGGATGCCGGCGAGCGCGCAGAGGCGTCGCTGGCCGCCCGAGAGCTTGAAGGGAGAGACGCTGCGCCGGTTCGCGAGGCCAACGAGCTCGAGCGCCTCCGTCACGCGCCGCGCAACCTCGCCCTCGGGGAGGCCGAGGTTGCGCGGGCCAAACGCCACGTCCTTCTCCACAGTCTCCGCGAAGAGCTGTCGCTCGGGGTGCTGCATGACGTAGCCGACGCAGCCGCGCGCCGCCTTGCGGCCGCGACGGATCGTGGTGTCGTTGCCGGCGACGATGACGCGCCCCTCGTCGGGGGTCTCCAGGCCGCAGAGCAGCCTGAGCAGCGTCGATTTGCCCGACCCCGTCTGACCGATGATCGCCGTGGAGGTTCCCGGCGCGATCTCGAACGACACGTCCTCCACCGCATGGACGTGTCGTCCGTACGAGAAGAACGCGTGCTCGACCTGCACAATGGGGACGGGTTTATTCGTGCTGCTCAAATGGGACAGGTCCTTCGCCCCCGTGGCGTCCGCCTCCCTTGGCTGCGGCGACCTGTCCCTTTTGAGCTGCTCGTTTGAACCCGTCCCCAAAGTGCTGAGGAGGGCGGTCTCGTCGCAGGTCCAGGGGAGGCCCAGGCGTCGCGAGAGCCGGGCGGCAAACGGGATCTCGAGCCCCAGCCCCACGATCTTCTCGCCCTGCGAGAAGACCTCCTCCGGGGTGCCGGACAGGGCCACGCGCCCGTGGTCCATCACGATCACCCGGTCCGCCCCGAGCGCCTCCTCCATGAAGTGCGTCACGTGGACGAGCGTGGTGCCCGCCGCGGCGAGCCGCCCCATCACGCGCAGGATCGCGAGCCGGCCGCGGACGTCGAGCAGCGACGCCGGCTCGTCGAGCACCAGCACGGCGGGCTCCATTGCCAGGGCGCCGGCGATGCACACGCGCTGGCGCTGCCCGCCGGAGAGGCGCGCGGGATCGGCCCGGGCGTAGTCGTCCATCGCAACGCGATGCAGCTCGCGCGCCACGCGCGCGGCGATTTCCTCGCGCGGGACCCCCAGGTTCTCGGGTCCAAAGGCAACGTCGTCCGCCACGATGCTCGTGACGATCTGGTCGTCCGGGTTCTGGAACACCAGGCCGAGCGAGCGCCGCGCGCGTCGGTAGGCCTCGAGGTCGGCCGCGCCAGCTGCGCACACCCGCTCCCCCGCGAGCTCGACCTCGCCCTCGTCTGGGGCGAGCAGCCCGCAGATCACCGAGGCGAGCGTCGACTTGCCGGAGCCGTTGGCGCCGAGCACGCAGAGGCGCTCGCCGCGCGCGAGCTCGAGGGAGACGTCGTCGAGCGCGGTGACGCCCCCCTCGTAGAAGAGGCTCACGTGCGAGAGTCGCACCAGGATGTCGGGCTGCGGGGTCACGTTCTTCTCGGCGGCCTAGCGGTTGACGAGCGCGGAGACCGGCTTGTGGATGAGGGCCGTGGCCACGCTCGTGATGACCACCTTGAGCAGGTTGAAGGGCAGCAGGATGGGAACGATGCTCTGGATGACCACCTCGACCGTGGTGTCGGTGTAGAGCGGCGTCACAAAGATGTTGCCCACCACGCAGGCCGCCACGGCCACCACGCTGCCGACGACCATGCCCAGCGCGAGCCCGCGCGTGCCGCCCACGCGGCGCGCGACGAGCGTGGCGGGCACGACGAGCGCCACGCCGGCGAGGATGGCCATGAAGTGGCCCCAGGGGTTGAAGCTGAAGAGGGTCTTGAGCACCCACGGCAGCACCACGACCAGCGCGCCCGTGCTCGGCCCGTAGATGAGCGCGGCGACAAACGCCACGATCGCCGAGGGGTCGTACTGGAGCCACGGCGCGGGCGGGAAGATCGACACCTCCACGAACGTGAGCACGAACGCCAGCGCGCAGAGCAGCGCCGTCGTGGCGATGCGCTGGGTGGACCAGGCGCCGCCGGAGGTGGTGGAGTGGGTGTCGTGCGAGACGTGCGTGTGCGTGGAAGCAGCCATGACGGCCTCCGTTTCTTCCATCCGGACTGTGACCGTTGGTCCCGGAATCGCACCGGGTCAGCCGCCTTTTTCGCGGGTCGCGGACTTCGGGGCGCGCACGCCGCCGTCACCGCCAGTGGGGACTTTCACCCCGCCCTGAAACTGACCCCTGTAGCGTATCACTTCTTGCCAAGGAGAAGCGTCTATACTGGTCTGTGACCCTGAACCCGTCGAAAGGTCGACATGTCCGAGAGCGAGAGCGGCCGAGAGCCTCTTGAGTGGCGCCTGCGTTCCATCGTGGGGGAGGAGAACGTCCTCGTCGATGAGCCCATGAGCGAGCACACCACCTTCGAGGTGGGCGGCCCGGCGGACCTCTACGTGATTCCCGAGAGCTTTGACGAGGTGCGCGACGTCCTTCTCGCCTGCGACGAGGCGGGCGTGGAGCGCTTTGTGCTGGGGCGCGGCTCCGACCTGCTGGTCTCTGACGACGGCTATCGCGGCGTGATCGTGGCGGTGGGCGAGGGCCTCATGGGCGTCTCCGTGGACGGCACCGAGATGACGTGTCAGGCGGGCGTGGACCTGCGCGAGGCCTCCGAGATGGCCTGCGAGCTGGGGCTTTCTGGCCTGGAGTTTGCCTGCGGAATCCCCGGCTCGGTGGGTGGCGCGTGCTTCATGAACGCGGGCGCCTACGGCGGGTGCGTGGCGGACGTGCTGGCGAGCGTGCGCGTCCTCATGCCGGACGGCTCGCAGGAGACGCTGGCGGCGGGCGAGCTCGACCTGGGGTATCGTCGCAGCCGCGTGGCGGCGGACGGCCTGGTGGTGCTCTCCGCCACGTTTGCGCTCGAGAAGGGCGACCCCGAGAAGATCCGCGCCACGATGGACGACCTCACGCGTCAGCGCGAGGAGAAGCAGCCGCTGGAGATGGCGAGCGCCGGCAGCACGTTCAAGCGGCCGGAGGGCCACTTTGCCGGCAAGCTCATCATGGACGCGGGCCTGCAGGGCTTTCGCGTGGGCGGTGCCGAGGTCTCCCGCAAGCACGCCGGGTTTGTCGTCAACACGGGCGGCGCCACCGCGGCGGACGTCCATGCGGTGATCGAGCACGTCCAGGACGAGGTCGAGCGCCAGTTTGGCGTGCGCCTGGAGCCCGAGGTGCGCTTCCTGGGATAGGCGCGGCCGCACGTCCTTCTCGGCCCCGGCGTCTCCGCTGCCCGAAACCTCACAGCTGGTCTCTCTTTTTCGGATAGGCTTGGACAAAAGGCCTGTTGTCGCCCTCCTGCATCCGAGAAACTCACACCAGCTGTGAGGTTTTGGAGGCGGCAGGCAAGGCGGCGACGTCCGAGGAGGCGCCATGAAGACGGCGTTCGTGAGCCACGAGTCGGCCTGCGAGGCTCTTCGCCTGCTGACCCCCCGGGCCGGCAAGCTTACGCGGTGGCCGCCGGCAAGCCAGACGCTCCCCGCGACCGGGTGCGTGTCGGGGCAGCGCGAGCTCAGGGGCAGCCGCGCCGAGCGGGACCTGCGCGCGCTCGGCCTGGGCGGTCGCCCGGTCGACCTCATGGTGCCCTCGCAGGCGGCACGCAGCAGCGGCAAGGCGGCGCGCTTCCACGTGTGGGGCGGCGTCGTGCCCGCGGGGTCGATGCTGCGCCTCGGCGACGAGCTGCTCGTGAGCGGCGCCGAGCTTGCGGTCGTCCAGCTCTGCTCGGCCCAGGGCAAGCTCGACGCGCTTCTCGACGCCCACGCAGACGCCGTCCGCGCGGAGACGGGGCTTCTCGCCGAGCTGGGCGTGGACGCGCGTCCGGTGGTCGACCACCCACTGGCGTGGGAGCGCATCCGCCGACTGGTCGCCGCCACGACGGTGGCCTGCGAGTTCGCGGGCACGTACCGGCTCGCCGCGGGCGGGCGGCCCGTCGCCTACCGGGCGCCGCGGCTCATGAGCGCCGAGAGCCTGGGGCGCGTCGCCGCCGAGGTGGGCGCGGGGACGGGCACGCGCCGCGCCCACCGCGTCTGCGAGATGATGGTCGAGGGCTCGGCCTCGCCCATGGAGACCTCGCTTGCCCTGATGCTTTCGCTGCCGGTCGACTTTGGAGGCTTCGGCTTTGCGAAGCCGCAGCTCAACCAGGCTGTTGACGTCTCGGCACAGCGCGGGCTCCTGGCGGACAGGGACGTGGTGACACCGGACCTTTCCTGGGGCGACGTCGCGCTGGAGTACGACAGCGCCGAGTTTCACGCGCGGGCGGGCGGGACGCGGCACGAGACGGACGCCGTGCGCGCGAACATCCTCACGGCGCTGGGCTTCCGCGTGCTGCGCGTCACCCCCGAGGTGCTCCGGTCGCTGCCCGGCCTCACGCTGCTGTCCCGGCAGCTCGCGCGCGTGCTGGGCGTCGAGCTGGAGGAGCCGACGCCGCTCCAGGAGCTTCGTCGCCGGAAGCTCTACATGCAGCTCATGCCCCGCGCTTCTCGGCCGGCTGGCTGAAAAACCTCACAGCTGGTCTCTCTTTTCGGGAGTGGTTTTCTCACGAGCTGGGGTTTCTTGACGGTGATGTCAAAAAAGACACACCAGCTGTGAGGTTTCGCGGGGGCCGAGAAGCCCCTCGGGCCGAGAAGCCCCTCGGGCCGAGAAGCCCTTCGGCCCCGCTAGTTGTTCAGTGCCAAGACGTTGTTTACGCCCCGAGGGTGACAAATAGGGATGGCTCCCGCATGCTGTGAGTTGTTCAGGCTTGCAGCGAAGGGGGGCCATCCCATGTCCCAACATCCTAACGCAAGGCTCACGCCGCGCGGCCGAGAGCTGCTGTGCAGCCGGGTCGCCGCCGGCGCGCGCGTCTCCGAGGCGGCGCGCCAGGCGGGCGTGAGCAGGCAGACCGCCTCGAAGTGGCTCGCCAGGGCCCGGCGGGGCGAGCCGATGTCCGACCGGCCGAGCAGGCCGCGCAGGCTCGCGAGGTCCACGCCGCCCGAGACCGAGGCGCGCGTCCTCGAGGCGCGCTCCTCGATGCTCCTGGCCCCGCTCGCGCTCGCCGCCGCGACGGGCGTGCCCGCCCGGACCTGCGCGAGGATCGTGGCGCGCTCCGGCCTGCCGCGCCTCGCCGACGTCGACCGCGTGACCGGCGAGGTCCGCCGCCGCGGGCCCGTCACGCCCGTGCGCTACGAGCGCGAGCGCCCCGGCGAGCTCGTCCACGTCGACGTCAAGAAGGTCGCCCGCATACCCGAGGGCGGCGGCTGGAGGGCGCGCGGGCGCGGCTGCGGGTCCGCCCCGGGCGCGGGGCGGTCGTGCCTGCACGTCGCGGTCGACGACTTCTCACGCGTCGCCTACGCCGAGCTGCTCCCCGACGAGCGCAAGGGGACGTGCGCCGCCTTCATGGGGCGCTGCCTGGCGTTCTTCGCGGGCCTGGGCGTCGCCGTCGAGCGCGTGATGACCGACAACGGCCCGGGCTACCGCAGCGGCGACTTCAACGCCCTTCTCTCCGGGAGGGGCGTCCGCCACATCTACACCAGGCCCTTCAGCCCCTGGCAGAACGGCAAGGCGGAGCGGATGAACAGGACGCTCGCGCAGGAGTGGCAGTACGGCAGGGCGTGGGAGAGCGAGGCGGGCAGGGCCGAGGCCCTGCCCGCCTACATCGAGCACTATAATTGGTCCCGTCCGCACAGCGCCTGCGGGGGCCTGCCGCCCATGTCCCGCATTGCCGGCGTAAACAACCTATTGGCACACAACAGCTAGTTCTTCAGCGAGTTGAGCGGCGCCGGGAAGCGACCGCCGCGGTGTGCGAAGACGCTGCCGGCAAAGCGGTTGACGGGCATGACCGGCGCCGAGCCGAAAAGTCCGCCAAACTCGAGCATGTCGCCCTCCTCGCGGCCGATCGCCGGGATGAGGCGCACCGCCGTGGTCTTGGTGTTGATCACGCCGATGGCCATCTCGTCGGCGATGATGCCGGCGATGGCCTCCACGCTCGTGTCCCCCGGGACGGCGATCATGTCCAGGCCCACGGAGCACACGCAGGTCATGGCCTCGAGCTTCTCGATGGAGAGCGCGCCGTCCACGGCCGCGCGGATCATGCCGGCATCCTCGGAGACCGGGATGAACGCGCCCGAGAGGCCGCCCACGGAGCTCGAGGCCATCACGCCGCCCTTCTTGACGGCGTCGTTCAAGAGCGCCAGCGCGCAGGTGGTGCCGGGGCCGCCGCACTCGCCCACGCCGATGATCTCCAGGATGCGCGCCACGGAGTCTCCCGCGGCCGGCGTCGGCGCGAGCGACAGGTCCACGATGCCCTTCTCGACCCCAAGCCGGCGCGACGCCTCGCGGCTCATGAGCTCGCCCGCGCGCGTGATCTTGAAGGCGGTCTGCTTGATCTTCTCAGCCACGTCCATGAGGCTCGCGGTCTCCGGCAGCTCGGCCAGCGCCGCGGCCATGACGCCCGGGCCCGAGACGCCCACGTTGATCACGGCGTCAGCCTCGCCGGAGCCGTGCACGGCGCCCGCCATGAACGGCGAGTCCTCCACCATGTTGGCAAAGACCACGAACTTGGCCGCCCCGTAGCAGTCGATGTCCTGCGTGCGGCGGGCGCACTCGAGGATTGTCTCGGCCGAGAGCAGCACGGCGTCCATGTTGATGCCCGCGCGCGTGGACGCGATGTTGAGCGAGGAGCACACGCGGTCGGTGGTGGCCAGCGCCTCGGGGATGCTCGCGATGAGGCGGCGGTCCGTGGCGCCCATGCCCTTCTGCACGAGCGCGGAGAAGCCGCCCATGAAGTCGATGCCCAGGGACTCGGCCGCGCGGTCCATCGCATGCGCGAGCGGGGAGAGATCCTCGTCGGCGCAGCCGGCGGCAATCTGGGCGATCGGCGTCACCGAGACGCGCTTGTTGGCGATGGGGATGCCGTACTCGGCCTCCAGGTCCTCGGCGGTCTCCACGAGGTGCTCGGCCGTGCGGGTGATGCGGTCGTAGACCTTGTCGCACATGCGGCCCATGTTCTCGTCGGCGCAGCCCGCCAGCGAGATGCCCATCGTGATGGTGCGAAGGTCGAGGTTCTGCTCGGAGACCATCGAGAGGGTCTCGGCCACTTCCTGCGGGGTGATGTCCACGGCGTGCCTTTCTTCGCTTTGTGCGGCGGGTTCCGGCAGCCATTATAGAAGAGCAGCGAGAAGGGCCGTGCCCGGGGTTGCGATACGGTATGCTCTGTCACGTAAAACCCCGAGCAAGGAGGTCAGGTGGCCGAGAAGAACCAGGCGCCCGTGGTCGCGTTCTTTGACGTGGACGGCACGCTCACGTGCCGCGACTTCAACGACGGCCTGCGCGTCGTTCCCACCCCGGGCGTCCAGGAGGCGGTGCGCGCCTTCGCGGAGGCGGGAAACGTCGCCGTGGTGTGCACCGGGCGGTCCATCCTCAACATCGAGGACCTGCTGCACCTGCCGTTCTCCGGGTACGTGACGCTGGACGGCACGCACGTCATCCTCGACGGCAGAGTGGTCTACGACCGCACGATCGAGTGGGAGACGCTGCGCCAGACGGTCGAGGAGATGCATCGGATCGGCATGGAGGCGCTGATCGAGGGCACCTACGGCAACGTGATGGTGCGCTGTGGCAAGGGCCAGATGGACTACTGCCGAGATGTGCCCAACATCGAGGACTATGAGCGCGCCGGCGGCCGCATGGACTTTGGCAAGATCGACTTCACCGACGAGTCGCTCGAGGCATGCCAGGCGAGCGAGCTGCTCATGAGCGCCTACGCCTACCTCAACGTGGGCGACGGCAACCATGAGCTCACCATTCCCGGCACGAGCAAGGGCGTGGGCGGACGGGCCCTGCTGGACGCGCTACCCTTCTCGCCCGCGCGGGTCTTTGCCTTTGGCGACTCCGAGAACGACCTGGAGATTCTGCGCCTGGCGGACGTCGCCGTGGTCATGGGCAACGCCCGCGAAAACGTCAAGGCCCATGCCGACTACGTGACCGATGACGTCCGAGACGACGGTGTGGTCACCGCCCTGCGCCACTTTGGCCTGATCTAGCCGAGAAACGCAGCCGCCGGCCGACGGTTACGCGCTCTTCAACATTGGCGTGAGCGGTCCCTGTGCCAGCACGGTGACGCGGTGCATCGCGCGCGAGAGCGCGGTGTAGAGCCGACGGCGCGCGAGCGGCGTGTCCGGGTAGACCTCGGCCTGCGCGTCCGGCACGATCACATGGTCGAACTCCAGGCCCTTTGCCACGCGCAGCGGCAGCAGCACCACGCCCTCCGCCGGCAGCGCGCTTCCGCCGCGGATCACCGTCGCCGCGTCGCCGAGCTGCTTGGCGAGCCAGCTCACGCGCGCGTCGCTCTCGGCGACGATCGCCGTGAGCCCCTCGCCGGGCTCGGCCACCGCCGCGCGTAGGGCCGCGAGATACGCGTCCTTCTCGGCAAACGCGCGGATGACGGGCGCCACGCCCGCGCGCTGCACCGAGGTGAGGCGACGCCGCTCGTCCGGCTCCAGGAGGCCGCAGAAGAGCTCGGTGATCTCCGGCGAGGAGCGGTAGCTCGTGAGCAGGCGACATTCGTCCACGCTGCCGTGCGTGGTGGCAAAGATCTCCGCGATGCGCGCGAACGTGGCCGTGCCCTCGTAGATGGCCTGGTGCTCGTCGCCCAGCAGCAGGAAGTGCGCGCGCGAGAAGAACCGCGCGAGCACCATGAGCTGCGCCTCGGTGTAGTCCTGGACCTCGTCCACCATGACGAAGCGCGCGTCGCGCTCGCCGATGCCGGTGAAGATGAGCCGCAGGTAGAGCCACTCGGTCGCGGAGAGCGCGGTCTGGCCGAGCAGGCGCATGCCAATGCGGTCAAAGCGCAGCCATGCCAGGTGCTCGATCTGGTCGTGCGCGGCGGCGTAGCGGTGCTCCACATAGCGGCGCGCGTAGGCGACGGTCTCCTCCTCGTCGTCGGGCGCGAGCGTCTCGCCAAAGATCTCGTACTGCTGCTCCACGTCAAGCCCGAGCATCTCCTCCTGGAGCTCCTCGTTGCGCGCCATCTGGCCGAGGCGCCGGTTGAGCCGCCCGTGCAGCTCCTCCTTGACGAGCGCGGTGAAACGCGGGCCCACGCCAAACTCGGCGTACTTCTCCACGGCACTCGCCACCTGGCTTGTCCGGAGCAGCACCTCGCCGTCAAGGCGGATCTCGCGCAGGTCGTCCTGCTCCAGCACGAGCGTGCCCGCCGCCTCGTCCATGCGGCGCAGCGTCTCGGGCGTGGTCGCGAGGCCGAGGTCGCGCTCTCCGGCCCCCTGGCGCTCCGCGAACTGGCGCCAGGTGACGGTCTGGGGGTTGGCCTCGCCGAGCGAGGGCAGCACGCGGTCGATGTAGCTCTCGAAGACGTCGTTGGGCGAGAAGAGCCAGACCTGGTCGGCGCGCAGGTTCTCGCGGTTGCGATAGAGCAGAAACGCGATGCGCTGCAGCAGCACCGACGTCTTGCCCGAGCCCGCGATGCCGTTCACCAGCATCACGGGCACGTCCTCGTGGCGTACGACCTCGTTCTGCTCGCGCTGGATCGTGGCGGTGATGGCCTGGAGCTTCTCGGTGTGGCGGCGCTTGAGGGCGGCCAGCAGCAGCGAGTCCTCGATCGCCACGGTGGTGTCGAAGTAGGAGCGCAGCTCATCACGCACGATGTCAAACTGGCGGCGGAGCGTCAGGTTGACGGTGCGCGTCTTGCCGTCCACCTTGAAGGAGGTGGGACCCATCTCCTGGTTGTAGTAGGTCTCGGCCACCGGCGAGCGCCAGTCCACCACGAGCGGCCGGCTGCGCTCGTCGGTCATGCCCGCCTGGCCGATGTAGACGTCGCGCGGCGGACGGCCCGGGCGCATCTCCAGCGTGACCTTGGCAAAGTAGGGTTGCAGGAGCAGGATCATCGCCCGGCGGAGCTTGTCGGTGTTGAGGTCGTGGTGCTGGTTGTAGGCGTCGATGATCGAGTTGAGCGCCTCGATTGAGGCGGCTGCCTCGGCGAGGTCGTCGTAGTTGGGGTCGTCAAGGTCGAGGACGTCAACGTTTACCTCCTCGCTCATCTCGAGGAGGTCCTTTACCGAGGTGGCGTGCGACGCCTCAAGCTCGGCGGCGATGTCGTCGCGGATCTTGAGCAGCTTGGCGTAGAGCTCGGTGAGGTGGTCCTGCTCGGCCTGGAAGATCGGGTCCTGGTCCTGCATGGCGCTCCTTTGGCGGCGAGGCACGGAATTTCGGATAGATAATGGTACGCCATCCCAGCTTGCGGGTACAGGAGGCGCTCCGCCCCCTTTGCGTGTCGTTATTTTGCGGTTTTAGGCAGATTATTCGTGACCCGTGGAGTAGCCGGAAGTTTGCCGCAACAAATCCGCAGGTAGATGAATTGGGAGAGAGGGCGATACTTTGACGGTCCAGAGAAAACAACCTAAAACCGTCACTCGCCCCCGAGGGGCCGTCTGCCGCCCTTTTGGTGACGCTCGGGAGGGGCGATCGATGGAGTTGTTATGACTTCGGCGCGCCGCTTGCCCTGCTAGCTCGCCTGTCAGAGAGCTGGCAGACAGCCGAAAGCCGGGCTGAGGGTCCTTTCGATACGGTCTTCCCATCCGCTGTGCGCTGGGAGGTGCGTATGTCCCTGTTTGTGAGCCATGAGTCGGCGCTGTGCTACTGGCTGACCAAGACGGGTGAGGAATGCGCTCCCGACCGTGCTGACGTGAGGACGCTCGCCCGGGCAAGCGTGTCGATGGGCGAGGTCGAGGAGGCGCTGCTGCCCCTGGGCTATTCCGAGCAGAGGCCGCTGCACGTGCTCGTGCCGGATCAGGGAAGCCTGCGAACGCTCCTGCGGGTAAAGACCCATCTTTGGAGCGGCGCGGTGTTGCCGGGCTCGTTTTGCGAGCTTTCTGGGGCCAACTACGTGAGCTCTCCAGAGTTCACCTTCCTTCAGTCCGCGGTCGGGCGAAGCCTGATTGAGACGCTGGAGCTCGGCTGCTGCCTCTGCGGCACCTTCTCAATCGGGGAGGAAGGCCATGGGTATACCGGGCAGAGGCTCCCTCTGACCACACCCGAGAATCTGGCGCGCTTCCTCGCGTCCGCCGACGGGGCCTATGGCGCTCGCAAGGCGAGGTTCGCGCTGCGCTACCTTCTTCCCAACGCGGCTTCTCCGATGGAGGTGCTCCTCGTTCTGGCGTTCGTTCTGCCGCCGCGCCTGGGTGGGTGGGGATTTCCGGAGATCTTGGTCAACCAGCGGATTGACGTCAGCGAACGCCTGCGCGTGATTGCCGGGTCGGACTACTTTGTGGGAGACATCTTCATCCCCTCCGTCGGCGGGGACGTCGAGTATGACAGCGAGGAATTCCATACGGGGCGCTGACGTGCCGACCACACGCAGGCCCGAAGAAACGTTCTCGAGGTGATGGGCGTGAAGACGATGTCGGCGACCTGGTCCCAGATCAACGACTTCGAGAAGTTCAAGACGTTCATCTGGATGGTGAGGGAGCGCTTTGGAATTTCGCAGCGCGCATTCTCCCCGCAGGAAACCGCGGCTCAGATGGACCTTTATGAGCGCCTGACGAACTTCAGTCGGAGGCTCTTCTAGGGGTGCTCGGTTTTAGGCAGATTTTTGGCAAAGGACCAGGTATGGCGCTGAGCCTCAACTAGTCTACCTGCGCGTCTTCCGATGCGACAACCCGATCTACTTGACCATCTTCCGAAAATCTGCCTAAAACTGATCGAGGGCCCCTACTCGTCGTCCACAAAGCCCACGCGGTACGCGGAGAACACCACGGCGCCCTCGTCCTGCGTGGCGTCGAGGTCCACGTCGCCCCAGATGCCAAAGTCGCGGTCGTCGTCGGAGTCGCGGAATACCTGGTGCACGTGCCAGACGTGGGCCGAGTGCTCATCGGCCTCGTCGATGGTGAGGTATGCGGCGCTGCGCGCGTCGGCGTCCAGGAGAATCTCCTCGTGCTCCTCGAAGAAGCGATCCAACGCGCGCTGCCACACGGGTGCGCGCCAGCCCCACTCGGCGTCGAGCTTGCCGAGCTCGTCCGTCGCCTCGTGTGCCGCCAGCCGCACGCGGGCAAAGAGCGCGTTGCGCACGAGCAGCGTGAGGCCGCGCCGGTCGCGCACGACCTCCTCGGCCGCTGGCGGCGCGACGTCGAGGCCCTCCGAGGCGCCCTCGCCGGCGGCCGCCCACTCGTCCACGAGTGAGGAGTCCACCGTCCGCACCACGAGTCCCAGCCAAGCGATGATGTCGCGCAGCCGCTCGTCGCGCTTCTCCGGCGGCACGGTGCGGTCCAGCGCGCGGTACGCCTCGGAGAGGTAGCGCAGGAAGAGGCCCTCCGAGCGCGCCACGTTGTAGCGACCCACGTACTCCTTGAAGTCGCTCGCGGTCTCGATCATGTCGCGCAGGACGGATTTGGGCGAGAGCGCAAAGTCGCGCGCCCACGGCACCTGTTCGCAGTACTGCTCGAAGGCCGGCTCGAGCAGCTCCTCGAGCGGCTTGGGGTAGGTGACCTCCTGCAGGCGCTCCATGCGCTCGTCGTAGTCCACGCCCTCGGCCTTCATCTCGGAGAGCGCCCGGTCGCGCGCCACGCGCTGCTGCGCGCGCAGGATCTGCCAGGGGTCCTCGAGCGTGGCCTCGGCCATGGAGATGACGTCGAGCGCGTAGGTCTCCGACTCCGGGTCCAGGAGCTCGAGCGCGGCGAGAAGGAACGGTGAGAGGGGCTGGTCCAGCGCAAAGTCGTCCGGGAGGTCCACGGTCGTGGACCAGGACGCGCTCCCGTCTGGCAGCTCCTCGCGCGTGACCACGCCGGCGTCGAGCAACGTGGCAAAAATTTCGTCCGCGCGGGTGGCGAGCGCCGCCTTCTCCTCAGCGGGCTGCGCGGACTCCTCCACGAGGGCGTGCACGCGCGACCAGGCGTCGCCGCCCTGCTCCACCTCGGCGAGCACCATCGAGTGCGTCACCTTCATGCGCGGCCGCAGCGGCTCCGGCACGGCGGCGACCAGCCGCTCGAAGGTCTGCTTGTTCCAGCCGACAAACCCCTCGGGCGGCTTCTTGGTCTTTATCTTGCGGGCCTTCTTGGGATCTCCGCCGGCCTTGCGCAGGGCACGGGCGTTCTCGATGTCGTACTCGGTGGCCTCGGCGATGACGTGGCCCTCGGTGTCAAAGCCGGCGCGCCCCGCGCGGCCTACGATCTGGTGGAACTCGCGCGCGTTGAGGTGGCGCATGCGCCGACCGTCAAACTTGGAAAGCGCGGTGAGCACCACGGTGTGGATGGGCACGTTGATGCCCACGCCGAGCGTGTCCGTGCCGCAGATGACGGGCAGCAGGCCCTGCTGTGCGAGCTTCTCCACCAGCAGGCGGTAGCGCGGCAGCATGCCCGCGTGGTGCACGCCCACGCCGCAGCCCAGCAGGCGCTGGAGCGTCTTGCCAAAGGTGGTGGTGAAGCGCGTGCCCTTGATGGCCTCCTTCACGGCCTCGCGCTGCTCCTTGGTGGAGACGCCGTAGCTCGCCAGGCTCTGCGCGCTTGTGAGGGCCGCATCCTGCGAGAAGTGCACGATGTAGAGCGGCGCCTCCCCGGCGCGCAGCGCGAGCTCGACCGTCCCCTCGAGCGCCGTGTCCACGAACTCGTAGGAGAGGGGCACGGGGCGCGGGGCGTCGGCGATCGTGTCGACGGTGCGCCCACCCGTGTGGCGGGAGAGCGCCTCCGCGATGGCCGTGGTGTCCCCGAGCGTGGCGCTCATCAGCAGGAACTGCGCGCGCGGGAGCGTGAGCAGCGGCACCTGCCAGGCCCAGCCGCGGTCCGGGTCTGCGTAGAAGTGGAACTCGTCCATGGCCACGCAGCCCACGTCGCAGGCCTCGCCCTCGCGTAGCGCCTGGTTGGCCAGGATCTCTGCCGTGCAGCAGATGATGGGCGCCTCGGCGTTGATGGCCGCGTCGCCGGTGATCATGCCCACGTTCTCGCGGCCAAAGAGGTCCACGAGGTCAAAGAACTTCTCGCTCACCAGGGCTTTGATGGGGGCGGTGTAGTAGGCGCGGCGGTCGGTGCAGACGCTCATGAAACACATGCCCAGCGCCACCATGGACTTGCCGGAGCCCGTGGGCGTGCCCAGGATCAGATGGTCGCCGGCGGCGAGCGACAGCAGCGCCTCCTCCTGGTGCGGCCAGAGCTCGATCCCGCGCGACTCCACCCAGCCGAGGAAGAGGTCGAGCGCCTCCTCGGCGCCGATGTTGGGATAGGTCTCGTCGTCGGGCCAGGGGATGAGCCGGCCCAGCGAGCCGGTCGCGTTGGGTCCCTCGTCGATGGTCTCGGGCGTGAGTGCGGGTGCTGCGGGCATATGACTCCTTTCGTGCGGGCACCCATTCTAGCGCGGCGCGCCCTCCGCCCCGGCGGCGTGTCCGCGCGTCCGGGACCGGTGGAAGGTGGGTATTCTACTCCGAGCGGTCGGCTGAAGCCATAAATCCCATTTGTATTGACAATGTCATGTGACGTTATATCATCACACATAATAAATCGGGCGAGAGGGAGGCACGCATGACGAGAATCGTACTGGCGTCTCACGGCCGTTTGGCCGACGGCATGAAAGACACCCTGAGCTTCATTCTTGGTGACCTTCCCAACGTCTCGACGATTTGCGCCTACGTTGACCAGGACGTCTCGCTGCGCAGTCAAATTGACCAAACGTTCGCCGAGTTCTCCCCGGAGGACGCGGTCGTCGTGGTGACGGACATATTCGGCGGGAGCGTAAACAACGAGTTCATGGCGCTGCTGGGGGAGAAGGACTTCATTCTCGTGGCGGGCATGAACATGCCGACGCTCGTCGAGCTGGTCTCCGAGGACGAGCCCACCGTTGAGGGGGTCCAGAGCGTTGTCGAGCGGGGAAGGCAGTCGATCCTCGTCTGCAACGGGTTGGCCTCCGACGAGTCCGAGGAGTTCTAGGCCATGGACGCCCAGTCCCTCTACCCCATGAACATTTGCTACCGCTACTTCGACCTCGAGGGGTTCTTCGCCAGCTGTGCGCGCCTTGGCCTGCACTCGGCCGAGCTGTGGCTCTGTCCGCAGCACGTTTTGGTCAACGGTCAGTTCTCCGAGGGCCCCGAGCGCCTTCTTCGCCTCATGGACGCCTATGGCGTGCGCCTCGCATGCCTGTGCGGGGAGCAGAACAACCCAAAGCCCAACAACATAGCCGCCCGCGAAGAGCTTCTCGTGAGCAACACGAGGTCCTACTTCGAGAAGGTCATAGACCTTGCACAGGCGACCAGCTGCCCGAAGGTGCTCGTCACCCCGGGGTGGAACTACTACGACGAGCCCGTCGAGCGGGCGCGCGAGCGGAGCGTCACCATGCTGCGCCGGCTTGCCGACTATGCAGCCGAGCGGGGGATTGACCTCGTGCTCGAGAGCATTTGGACAAAGTCGTCCGAGGTCGGTCCCGACATCGCGTCGCTCGCGCTGATCAAGGAGCGGGTCAATCGGGACAACCTCCTCGTGACCATTGACTTTGGCGCCATGTCGGCGGCGGGCGAGACTGTGGACGACTGGTTCGAGGCCTTTGGCGACGACGTGGCCCACTGCCACTTCGTCGACGGCACCCCGACCGGTCACATGCCCTGGGGTCACGGGGAACTCGACATGCTCGAGAGCCTGCGCGCCTTTGAGCGGCACGGGTATCGCGGCGGATTCTCGCTCGAGTACGTCCACCCCATGAGCTTCCGCGACCCCGAGTCCTACGTCCGGGAGACCAGGGAGCTCTACGAGGGCTGCCTTGCCCAGTTAGCACACCACAAAAACAGCCAGCCAGAGAAGGAAGAGAGGTAGCACATGATCAAGCTTTGCCGCGTTGACCACCGACTCCTGCACGGCCAGGTCGCGTTCTCCTGGTGCCACGCACTGGGGGCGGACGCCATTCTCGTCGCCTCGGACGCGGCGGCGAGCGATCCCATTCGCATGAAGACCATGCGCCTGGCCAAGCCGGTGGGCATGAAGCTCGTGATTAAGAGCATCGACGACTCCATTGCAGCCATAAAAAGCGGCGTGACCGACAAGTACAAGCTCCTTGTCGTGACCGGGAGCGTGGCGGACGGCGCACGCCTCGTCGAGGAGTGCGGCATTCCCTCGCTCAATCTCGGCGGCACCGAGAAAACGGACCAGACCACCAAGACCCTGGGAATCGCGGTTCACGTCACCGACCAGGAGCGCGAGATTCTGCGAGCGCTTGTCGAGAAGGGCGTCGAGGTCGAGGTCAGACAGGTGGCAAAGGACAAGAAGGCGGTACTGTCCGCGGCAGATCTCTAGCCGCGGACCAAGGGGATTCTCCGCACGACAACCAAGCAAGGAGGGAAACACATGGCACTGCAAGCTTTTCTCATTGGCCTCATAGTGTTCGTGGGCAAGGCCGACTACTTCGTCGGCACCGCGATGCTGGGACGGCCGCTCGTTCTCGGCGCGCTCGTCGGACTCGCGCTGGGCGACGTTCCCACGGGAGTCATGATCGGCTTCCAGCTCGAGCTCGTCTTCATGGGCATGCAGGCGATCGGAGCCTCGATTCCGCCTGACATGATCGTTGGCTCGGTGCTCGGCACGGCCTTTGCGATCACGACGGGCAACGGCATTGACACGGCCGTCACCATTGCCATGCCCGCCGCGGTTCTCTCGGCCTTTGTGGTCAACCTCTTCTACGGCGTCATTACCCCGATCATGGCCCGTTCCGCGGACAAGTTCGCGGCCGAGGACAACGACAAGGGGATTTCTGCGATCTTCCTGGCCAACGGCTTCCTGTTTGACGTGACCTTCGGCGTCATTGGCTTCGTGGCCTTCATGTTTGGCGGGGACGCGGTGTCCGCCCTGGTCAACAGCATTCCCGCCTGGCTCACGACGGGCATAACCATTGCCACGGGCATTCTTCCCGCCCTCGGCTTCGCCCAGCTGGTGACCATGATCGTCTCCAAGGAGACCGCGGTCTTCCTGCTGCTCGGCTTCCTGCTCGCCGCATACCTCGGCGTTCCCGTCCTCGGCATCGTCTGCTTTGCCGTCGTGCTCGTTGGCGTGCTGATGATGGCCCACATCTTCATTCCCAGCCAGGGTTCTGCTCTCGAGACGGAGGTTGACGATGACAACGAGTTCTAACGAGAAGAAGCTCACCAAGAAGGAGCTCAACAGCCTCTTCTGGAGGTCGTTCACCACTTCCCACGCATGGCACTTCGAGCGTCAGCAGCACATGGCGTTCTGCTGGTCCATGATTCCGGCGATCAAGAAGCTTTACGACAACCGCGAGGACCGCATTGCCGCCTACCAGCGCCACCTCGAGTTCTACAACTGCCAGACCACCCTGCAGCCCCTGATCGGCGGCATCGTCGCGGCCATGGAGGAGGAGAACGCCAACAACGAGGGCTTCGACACCTCGTCGATCAGCTCTATGAAGGTCGCGCTCATGGGGCCGCTTGCCGGAATCGGCGACTCCCTCATTGCCGGCACCCTGCGCATAATTGCGACCGGCATCGTCGGCGGCCTCTGCATGAGCGGCTCGATTCTCGGCCCGATCCTGTTCCTGGCGATCTACAACGTGATCACCATCGCCCTGCGCTACCTCGGCGTGAAGTACGGCTACGGTCTCGGCGGCAACATAATCTCCAAGGTCTCCGACACGAGCGTCATGCAGAAGCTCACGACCGCGCTGTCCGTCGTCGGCCTCATGGTCATTGGCGCCATGGTCGCGACGAACGTTGTGGTGAGCACGCCGATTGCCTTTGACCTCAACGGCACCGCGTTCTCCCTCCAGGAGACCTTCGACTCGATCTTCCCGTGCCTGCTTCCCGTCGCCGCCTTCGCGGGGCTGTACGCCCTGAACAAGAAGGGTGTGAACATTCTCGCGCAGATCATTGGGATCATGGTCCTGGGCGTTGTCCTTGGAGCTCTTGGGATTCTCGGATAAGGGAGAGACGATGCTTGAGTTTTGCCTTGACACCGGCGACTTTGAAATGGTGAAGGCCGCCAGCAAGATCTACCCCATTAACTGCTACAGCATGAACCCCTCCATTGCGGTCAGGTGCCTCGAGGGCACCGGGAGGACCTTCATTCAGAACGCCCTCGACATTCGCGGCGTCATCGGAAGCGAGACCCCCTTCTTCCTCGAGGCCATGGGCGACACCGCCGAGGAGCTCGTCGAGGACGCCCAGGCAATGGTCAAGGCCGTGCCCGGAAACACGTTCGTGAAGATCCCGGCGTGCCCCGAGGGCTTCAAGGCGATCTCCCTGCTGCGCGATCTGGGGATTCGCACGTCCTGCACGGCGGTCTACACCTTTAACCAGGCCATGCTCGCAGCCGTGGCGGGCGCCTCCTACGTCGCGGTGTACGTGAGCCGCCTCGACAAGAACGGTGGCGACGGCATAGACGTCGTGAGGCGCATAAAGGAGGCGTTCGTCTCCCATGGCATTGACTGCGTGGTGAGCGCCGCCTCGCTGAAGACGCCGCTCGACCTTCAGAGGGCCATCGAGGTCGGGGCGGAGAACGTGACCGTTGACCTGCCGATGCTCGACGCGATGGCCGTTCACCCCATGACGCAGGGAACCCTTGACACCTTCAAGTCGGATTGGGAGGGCCTGTTCGGCAAGGGCGTGAGAATCGCCAACATGGTTGAGTAGCGCGTGATCACGACCCCCGTCACCATCGACGGGGGTCTTCTGTCTGTTTGGGGTCTGCCATGGTTGAGATGTGTCTTGTGAGCATGAGCCTGGATGAGGTGCGGGCTGCCGCGAAAATCTACCCCTGCACCTGCTTTGCCGACAACCCGACCGTTGCCGTCCAGGGGCTCGGAGATTCGGGTGAAGGCTTCTTGGCGCGCTCGCGCAGAATGCGCGACGTGATTGGGCCCGAGGCAAAGCTCTACCTTGAGGTCATGGGTGACACGTGCTCGGAGATGGTCGCTGACGCCCGCAGAATCGTCGCGGAGGTTCCTGGGAACACGCTCGTGAAGGTTCCCGCGTGTCCGGAAGGCTATCGAGCTATACGGGAACTTGTCGGCCTTGGCATCAGGTCCTCCTGCACCGCGGTTTTTGATGTGAGGCAGGCCCTGCTTGCCGAGGCGGCGGGCGCTGTTTGCGTTGCGGTCTATGTGAGCCGGCTCGATCGGGCGGGATGCGATGGCATGCGGGTCGTGCGGGACATTGTCTCCGAGTTCAGAAGGGTGGGTGCACGGGCGATGGTGTGCGCCGCGTCGCTCAAGACCCCGCGCGACATAGAGCGGGCCCTGCTTGCCGGAGCCGAGAACGTCACGGTTGACCTCGCGCTGCTCAATCGGATGGCAACGAGCCCGTTCGCATGAAGGCGGAAGATTGGCAAAAAGCGAAAGGAGCTTGCATGAGAGCATGGGGTTCGGTGGGACATTACCTTCAGGGGCCGGGGGTCATCGAGAACGTGGCACGCTACGCGAGCCTGTTCGGGGCGAGGCACCTCTTTGTGATGGATGCCTTTGTGAGGGGGATGCTCGGCGACGCGCCCTTCTCGGCATACGCCTCCTTGGGGGAGACATCGTATGATCTGGTGACCTTTGAGGGGGAGATTAGCAAGGGCAGTGTCGAGCGCGTTCGGCAGAAAGCCGGGACGGATCACGATGTAATCGTGGCCGTGGGTGGCGGCAAGGTCATCGACGTTGCAAAGATGCTGGCAAAGGACGGCTCCGCACTGGTGGTGTGCCCGACGATCGCCGCGACCGATGCCCCTACGAGTGCGATGTCGATTCTCTACAGTGATGCGGGCGAGATGAGCGATATCGTCATTCACGTCAAGAACCCCGACCTCGTGCTCGTGGACACGCGCGTGATCGCGGCGGCGCCGGCGCGCTTTCTTTCCGCGGGAATAGGCGATGCGCTCTCGACATACTACGAGGGCGTCTCGAACGAGCGGACGGGGCATGCAAACTACGTCTGGTGCGATACGGAGTCCGGCGTGGCTACGCTTGCCGGCAGGGCGGTGGCTCGCGCCTGTGTCGAGACGCTCTTCCGGGATGGCCCTGCCGCCGTGCGAGCCAATGCGGCGGGAATCGTCACTCCCGCGCTTGAGAACGTGGTGGAGGCCAACGTTCTTCTCAGCGGCATAGGGTTTGAGAACGTCGGCTGCTCGCTTGCCCATGGGCTGGGCAACGCGATGACGGTGGTGCCAAACGGGGAGAGATCGATGCATGGGGAGCGCGTGGGATTCTCTACGCTGAGCCTGCTCATCGCAGAGGACTACGCCTCCGAGGAGGTGGAGCGCGTGGCGCGCCTCTGCGTGGACTGCGGCGTTCCGGTGACGTTCGAGGAGCTGCGTCTCGACCCATCCGGAGACGACCTTGAGAAGATCGCCCGGGCGGCGCTGGAAGCTGAGTCTTGGACGGCAAGCTCTGTCCATCTTGACGTCGATGGGGTCGTTGACGTCCTCCGCGCCACGGACGTCTTGGGGCGTCGTGTGCGGGGAGTCGCGTGAGGTCCAGGGCTTCTTTGGAGGCGGGGCCTGCCGGGTGGCGGCCCCGCCCACCTATGACGTGACGATGCGGCCGTCAGGGGAGATGACAAACCGGAACGACGCGCGATCCCCTCGCATGACCGACTTTGAGTAGTGAAGGGGGACGCCGTCGGAGTCGCGCGTGATCTTGTAGAGGATGTAGAGGGGGGAGCCGACAAAGCACGAGAGAAGTCGCGCCTCGCTCTCGCGGGCGGTTGACACGTTCAGAACGAGCTCCTCGTTTCCGAGGGTGCGCTGATAGGTGCTGGTGAGTAGGTCGTAGAGGCTCATGTCCTCGCCGAGGTCCTCAAGGAAGTTGGGGAAGAGCTGGGAGGAGACGTAGACGTAATCAATGGCGATGGGAATGGACTCCTCGTAGATGAGCCGCTCCACCATTGATGCCCGTGCGCCCTCCGGAATCTCCAGCGCCTTGGCGAGCCGGCTCGTCGCGACAAGTGACTCCCTGCTGAGAACTCGCCGCGGGCTCCTTCCCCCAACGTCAGAGAAGGCGTGGTAGCCAAAGTAGTTGGGGGAGCCCTTCCTGATCACGCGCTTGGGGGCGGACACGAACGTTCCTCGGCCACGGAGCCGGTAGATGAGGCCCTCCTCGACAAGGTTCTGGACCGCCCGACGTACCGTGATGCGGCTGACGCCAAACTGCTCGCAGAGCTCTTGCTCCGTGGGCAGGCGGTCGCCAACCTCCAGCTCGCCGGAGATGATCTTCTGACGAAGGCTGTTCTCCACCTGGGCATAGAGAAGGTCGGGACGCGCGCTGCTGTCTGATGCCATATGAGAGTCTCCCGTGGTCCGATCCGGTGCCGGCACGGCATTAGAGTATATGATGACATGATACAAATATAATCGAACCAGAACGAGGTGGGATTCTTCATATTTTGTCCAGCGGTACCCAAGACGGTTTTACGTGCGGCGGGTCTATACTTGGGGCACGCAGTCGAAAGGGGCCTCCATGACCGACTTCCTGCAGCTCGCGCACGACCGTTATTCCGTCCGCGCCTTCTCCGACGCGCCCGTTGAGGCCGAGAAGATCGAGGCGCTCGTGGACGCCGCCATCGCCGCGCCCACGGCGGTGAACAGGCAGCCGTGGCACCTCTGGGTCGTGACCGACCCCGATGCCGTGGCGCGCCTCTCGGCCCTCACGCGCTTCTCGTTTGGCGCGCGCACGATCCTCATGCTGGGAGCCGCTCCCGACGAGGCCTGGACCCGCAAGTACGACGGTCGCAACTTCGCGGACGTGGACGCCTCCATCGTGGGCACCCACATCATGCTCGCGGCGCACGACCTGGGCCTGGGCACCACGTGGGTCGGCCACTTCGACGCGCCGGCGGTCAAGGAGGCCTTCCCGGAGACCGCGGGCTACGATCTCGTGGCGCTCTTCCCGATCGGCTATCCCGCCGCGGACGCCGCTCCGTCGGCCGCCCACCTCGAGCACAAGTCGGCCGAGGAGCTTGTCACGAGGCTGTGAGCGCTGTGACCGGCGGTTGAGTGACCAGAGCGTCACCCCGCTGAAAGGGCTCGGCTGCTACGCTGGGACTCCCTCTGACGGATGGAGTCCCATGAAGAAGCGTTCCCCTCGTCGCGTCGCGACGCCCATCATCGCCCTGCTCGTCGTCGGCGCCGTTGTTGGCGGCGGCGTGTGGCTGTGGTTCAACCGGACCGTGAGCGTGCGCGTCAACGGCTCGCTCACGCAGGTGCGGGCCGAGGCTACACTCAGGGAGATCGTGGCGTCCGAGGACGTTCGGGTCGCGCCGGGCGACCTGGTCTCCGTTGGCGGCAACGTGCTCACCGAGGGCGCCGGCGCGCCGTTCTCCGCCACGGTCGGCGGGCGCGAGCTCAACGCCGCGCAGATCGCCGCCTTCCGCGCCAAGGGCAACGAGGAGATCGTCTTTGGCGACGGGGCGGACTTCGTCGAGGCCTCCCATCAGGAGGAGCGCGTGACCGCGCCCAAGCTCGAGCCCTACGAGCGCCTCGGCGCGGTCTCCTTTGTCTCCCAGTGGGGCCGCCCGGGAAGGGCCGTCTACACCGTTGGGGACGTCTCGGGCGAGGCCGTCCTCAAGGAGGAGCTCGAGCCGGCACAAAACGCCGTGCTCCAGAGCGTCAACCCCGCGCCCGCGGACGGCTCCAAGCTCGTCGCGCTCACCTTTGATGATGGCCCCAGTGACTATACCCAGCGCTACCTGGACATCCTGAGCAGATACGGAGCTCGGGCGACCTTCTTCTGCCTGGGCTCGGCGGCCGCGGCGCGTCCCGATCTCGTGAGGGCGATTCATAACCAGGGCTCGCAGATCGCCTCGCATACGCAGAGTCACCAGCAGCTCACGGCCGTTGACGCGACGGTCGTCCAGTCCGAGGTACGCGATGCGTTCTCGGCGATCTCCTCTGCGAGCGTCCCGGCGACGACGGTGATCAGGCCGCCCTACGGCGACTTCACCAACGACACCTGGCTTGCCTCTGGCGGCACGCTCTCGGCGTCGGTGATCTGGAACCTGGACAGCGAGGACTGGCGGCTTCCGGGCGCGGATGCCATCGTGAGCAACTGCACGAACGGCGCGTACTCCGGCGCCATCATCCTCATGCACGATGGCGGCGGCAACCGCGACCAGGACCTCGAGGCCCTGCCCCGCATCATCGAGACGCTCCAGGCCCGCGGCTACCGGTTCGTGACCCTGAGCGAGCTCATGGCGTCCGACGGCCGCATCCCCGCCGACGTGGCCGCCGGCAACGCCGCCATGCCCGAGGGCTGCGTCTGGCCCACGGAGCTGGCATCCGCTCAGTAGGGGACGGCGCTACTTGACGCCGTACTGGTCGTAGTAGGCGTCGATCGCGGCCTTGAGCTCCGGCGTGATCACGGTGCCGTCGAGCGCCTCCACGACCTCGGCCATGCTCACGATGCTCGCCACGGGGAAGCCGTACTTCTCCTGGATCTCCTGCTGGGCGGTCACGACGCCGCCCTTGCCGACCTCCATGCGGTTGAGGCTCACGATGAGGCCCTTGACCTCAACGTTCGCGGCGCCGGTGACCTTGGGGTAGGTCTCGTCGATGGACTTGCCGGAGGTGGTGACGTCCTCGATCATGACCACGCGGTCGCCGTCGGCGAGCGCCGCGCCCAAAAAGCCGCCCTTATCGGCGCCGTGATCCTTCTCCTCCTTGCGGTCAGAGCAGTAGCGAACCTCCTTGCCGTAGAGGTCGTGGAGGGCGATCGCGGTCGTGACGGCCAGCGGAATGCCCTTGTACGCCGGCCCAAAGAGCACGTCAAAGTCCAGGCCAAAGTTGTCGTTGATCGCGTGGGCGTAGTACTCGCCCAGACGGCGCAGCTGCGAGCCCGTCACGTAGGCGCCCGCGTTCATGAAGAACGGCGACTTCCGGCCGCTCTTGAGCGTGAACTCGCCAAACTTGAGGACCTGGGACTCCACCATGAACTCGATGAACTCGCGCTTGTAGGCTTCCATGCTGCTCCTTCCGGGGGCTCCTGTCGCTGCCTCGATTCTAGCCGAGACCGCCTCACTCCGATGCGCTAGAGTTAAGGGCTGGAAATCAGGCGAGAAGAACCTCGGAGGAACGCCCGTGAACCGCACCCGCATCTCTCAGCTCTTTGCTGACATGGACGAGCTCGGCGGCACCGTCGTGACCGTGGCCGGCTGGGTCCGCTCGGTCCGCGACATGAAGAACTTCGGCTTCGTCATGCTCAACGACGGCTCCTGCTTCAAGGACCTGCAGGTCGTCATGAAGCGCGAGACGCTCGCCAACTACGACGAGATCGCGGCGGTGGGCGTGGGCGCCTCCCTCGCGGTCACCGGCACGCTCGCGCTCACGCCGGACCGCCCGCAGCCCTTTGAGCTCCAGGCCGAGAAGATCGTGGTGACCGGGGCCTCCGCGCCGGACTATCCCATGCAGAAGAAGCGCCAGACCCGCGAGTTCCTGCGCACCCAGCAGCACCTGCGCGGCCGCACCAACCTCTTCCGCGCGGTCTTTCGCGTGCGCTCCGTGGCCGCCTACGCCATCCACCGCTTCTTCCAGGAGCGCGGCTTCGTCTACGTGAACACGCCGATCATCACCACCTCCGACGCCGAGGGCGCGGGCGAGATGTTCCGCGTGACCACGCTCGACGTGGAGAACCCGCCCCGCACCGAGTCCGGCGCCGTCGACTGGTCCCAGGACTTCTTCGGCCACGCCGCCAACCTCACGGTGTCCGGCCAGCTCCAGGCCGAGAACTTCGCGCTCGCCTTTGGCGACGTCTACACCTTTGGCCCCACGTTCCGTGCCGAGAACTCCAACACGCGCCGTCACGCGGCCGAGTTCTGGATGGTCGAGCCCGAGATGGCCTTCTGCGACCTCGCCGGCGACATGGCGTGCGTCGAGGACATGCTCAAGTACGTGATCAACTACGTGATGGACGCCTGCCCGGACGAGATGGAGTTCTTCAACAAGTTTGTGGACAAGGGCCTGATCGAGCGCCTCACGCATGTGGCCACCTCGGACTTTGCGCACGTCACCTACACCGAGGCCATCCAGATCCTCCAGGAGGCGGCCGCGGCGGGCCACGTCTTTGAGTACCCCGTTGACTGGGGCTCCGACCTCCAGACCGAGCATGAGCGCTACCTCACCGAGGAGCACTTCAAGCGCCCGACCTTTGTGACCGACTATCCGGCCGCCATCAAGGCCTTCTACATGCGTCTGAACGACGACGAGAAGACCGTGGCGGCCGTGGACTGCCTCGTGCCGGGCATCGGCGAGATCGTGGGCGGCTCGCAGCGCGAGGAGCGCCTGGAGGTGCTGGAGCGCCGCATCGCGGAGCTCGGCATGGAGCCCGAGCAGTACAAGTACTACCTCGACCTGCGCCGCTACGGCGGCTGCGAGCACGCGGGCTTTGGCCTGGGCTTCGAGCGCATGGTGATGTATCTCACCGGCGTGGACAACATCCGCGACGTCATCCCGCACCCGCGCACCGTGGGCAACGCGGAGTTCTAGGAGGCATCATGGCCGCAAGGGGTCCGCAGCTCACGCGTCGCGCGTTCCTCTCGTCCGCGCTCGCTGGCATCTCGCTCGCCGTCGCGGGCTGCTCGACCCCGGAGCCCTCCGCCGCGCCCGAGCCCGCTGAGCGCGCGACCGTCTACGACGAGGCCGCCCCCGACGAGCTCACCGTCCTCATGGTCGGCGACATCCTCGTGCACACGGGCGTGTGGCAGAGCGGCGTTCGCTCGGACGGCACGCGCAACTACGATCACGTCTTCGCGCAGGTGGCGAGCGACGTCGCGGCGGCCGACCTGGCGCTCGTGGGCCAGGAGACCATTCTGGGCGGCGAGGCGTTGGGCTTCTCGGGCTACCCCGCCTTCAACAGCCCGCAGGAGTTTGGCGACGCCGAGGTGGCCGCGGGCTTTGACGTGGCGCTCTGCGGCAGCAACCATGCGCTCGACAAGGGCATGGCGGGCATCGAGGCCGAGCTCGCCTTCTGGCGCTCCGCCCACCCGGACATGCTCGTCACCGGCATTGCCGACAGCCAGGAGGCCTTTGACGCCGTTCCCATAATCGAGCGGGCGGGGCATCGCATCGCCGTGCTCAACTACACCTACGGCACCAACGGCATCCCCCTGCCGCAGCCGTGGGCCGTGCGCCTTCTGGACGACGCGCGCATCGCGGCGGACGCGGAGACGGCGCGCGACGCGGGCGCCGAGGCCATCGTCGCCTGCCCGCACTGGGGCATCGAGTACGCCGCCGCTCCGAGCGACGACCAGCGCCGCTGGGCCCAGGTGCTCGCCGACGCCGGCGCCGACGTCATCATCGGCGGGCACCCGCACGTGGTGCAGCCCTTTGAGGTGATCGAGAGCTCCGAGGGCCGCGCCGTGCCCGTCTTCTGGTCCGTGGGCAACTTCATCTCAACGCAGACGCGCAAGGACTCCATGGTGGGCGCGATGGCGCAGGCGTCGCTGCGCTTTGACGGCGGCGGCTGCGAGGTGGCGTCCTGCACGGTCACGCCCGTCATCACGCATCGCGCCGCCGGCACGGCGTTCACCACCTACCGGCTCGCCGACTACACCGAGGAGCTGGCGGCGGCCAACCAGGTCCGCGGCTTCTCCGGCTGCGGGGACTTCTCCCTCCAGTGGTGCATGGACTTCTGCGCGGAGCGCCTGGGCGACGCCTTTGACGTCGCGAGCGGCCAGCTGGTCTGGGAGGCCTGAGAAAGGGGTACCATCGAGGTGCCGCCGGGCGAGAAGAGCGCCGGGCGAGAAGGACCTCGGACGGGGAGGAACCATGGGCCTGCACTGCTCGGACTGCGCTTATGCCACCTTTGTGCGCCATGAGAGAACGGGCCTCTATCAGGGGTCGTGCAGCCGCGGCTACACGCTCACCAACCCGCATGTGCGCACGAGCCCCGAGGACCACTTTGCCGAACGCCCCGAGGAGCTCGTCCCCACGGTTGACCCCTTTGGCGCGGAGTACCTGCGCACCTCAAACGTCTGCGAGCGGTTTCTCCTGCCCCGGGGCGCCAACGGCGCCCCGCATCACCGGCACGGGCGCGGCCACGACGCGCCGACGCAGCCTCGCTGATCGGCGCCGCCCGCCGAATCTGACGTGGCCCGTACATTCCCGAGTGCGTCTTTCAGCTACCCTTCAAGGGGGAACGGCCCGCAGAAAGGGAGGGACGACATGAGGAAGTTTGGCACCCTGCTCGCCGCGCTCGCGCTGAGCGTCACGCTCGCGGCGTGCGGCGGCGGTGGCGGAGCGCCCGCCGAGCGCGACCTCGGCGAGCTGCGCGACGAGTTTGTGGGGACGTGGGAGCTGGTCTCGGCGGAGTCCGACGAGCAAGACTGGGACGAGGACACCGTGCGCTCCATGGCCGACGAGGGCCTGCTCGTGACGCTCGACCTCGACGAGGACGGCAACCTGATCTACAACGAGGTGGGCAACCAGCAGGAGGGCTCCTGGTCGGTCAAGGACGAGGACACCCTCACCATAGAGATCGACGGCTCCTCGGTGGACGTTCCCTTTATGGACGATCAGCTGACGCTCGAGGCCTCGTCGATGACCATGGTCTTTGAGAAGACCTCCGACCGGCCCGACATGGACCGCCAGCCCGATGACAACGCTGGCGACGTGGCGGAGGACATCGTTGACGACATCGACATTGACCCCGACGACGGCTCCGGCGACGTCGACACGAACGACTTCTCCTATCTCTTCAGCGACGACATGGTCTTCATGCAGGAGATGATCTACGCCGCCGCCACCCAGACCGCCCCGATGGACGTTACCGTCGCCGATGACGACGTGGCGCTCGTCAAGGTCACGGGGCTCGCCGAGGACCTCGAGGGCGACACGGGCTACCTCGTGCACATCGAGAACCGCACCGGCACCGATTTCGTTCTCGCCAACGTGACGACCACGCTCGACGGCGCGGACGTCTACGACTACGCCACGCTGTTCTGCACGGTGCGTGCCGGCGAGTCCGCGGACGGCTTCTTCTACTTTGACCACGACGTGGTCACCGTCACCGAGGGCTCTACGGTGGAGGTCATGTTCGGTGCGCTCGACATCGACCAGAACCCGCTTGCCGTCTATTCGGCCACGCTCTAGGCGTGCTTGCGAGAAGGGCCTATCATGGGGCGGGGCGCCGCGGCGTCCCGCCCTTCTCGTCAACCGATACCGGAGGATCCATGGCAGACATCACGCGCGACCTCATCTTCCCCACGCCCATCTTCCACGGAAAGATCTGGGGCGGCCGCAAGCTCGCCGACGACTTTGGCTACCGGATCCCCGACGGCCCGATCGGCGAGTGCTGGGCCATCAGCGCGCATCCCAACGGCGACTGCGTCATCGCGGAGGGCGCCTGGGAGGGCAAGCACCTCTCCGAGCTCTGGGACGAGCACCGCGAGCTCTTTGGCGACCTCGAGGGCGACCGCTTCCCGCTGCTGGTGAAGATCATCGACGCCAAGGACAACCTCTCTGTGCAGGTGCACCCCGACGATGCCTACGCCGGCGAGCACGAGAATGGTAGCCTGGGCAAGCGTGAGTGCTGGTACGTGCTCGCCGCCGATCCGGGCACGCAGATCGTGATCGGCCAGCGCGCGCACGACCGCGCCGAGCTGGCGGCCATGATCGAGGAGGGCCGCTGGGACGACATGCTCAACCTCGTGCCGTGCAACGTCGGCGACTTCTTTGCCATCGAGCCGGGCACCGTTCACGCCATCCAGGGCGGCACGATGGTGCTGGAGACCCAGCAGTCCTCCGACGTCACCTACCGCGTCTACGATTACGACCGCGTGGGCGATGACGGAAAGCCGCGCGAGCTGCACATCCAGAAGAGCCTCGACGTGGTGGACTACGCGGCCGAGGCGCCGGTGTCCGGCGAGGTCACCGCGCCCGAGGTGGACGGCGTGACCGAGCTCATGGAGTGCCCCAACTTCGTGGTTGACCGCGTGCGCGTGGCAGGCGAGAGGGACGTGGATCAGGACGCGCCGTTCCTCTGCGTGAGCGTGATCGAGGGCGAGGGGACCGTGCGCGCGAGCGAGGCCGGCGTGGAGCACCGCATTGCGCGCGGCTCGCACTTCCTGGCCCCGGCGGGCTGCGGGACGCTGTCCTTCTCGGGTGACATGACGCTCGTGACCTCGCGCGTTCCGGAGTAGGGGAGCGGCTGGCGCATCGCCGGTTTCCCGGCGCCCAGCCAGCCCCTCGGCGTTCCGCCAGAAACAGCAAGGTTTTGTGTATGAGGCCTCCCCGCGTCGCGGCGGAGGCCTCTCCTGAGACAAACCAACAGGTTTTGGGCCAAACTTTTTATGTGCCCAGCACGCACGCGGCCCAGCCCGGGCCCCTCGCGGCCCTTCTCGCCAGCCTTTGGCCGAGATTGGGCAACAAGTTTGATGCGGGGGCGCGGGGGCGTCAAACATGTTGCCCAAAACCAGCCCAGGCGTGACGGGGCCGGGGCCGGCCGGGGCGCGGGCGAGAAGGGCGCGCGGCCCGCGAACGCCCCCAGCCCCTCGCGCTGCACAAGAAACGCCGCCGTCGGGCGAGGGGCCCGGCGGCGGCGTTGCGTTTGCGCGGGTGGCGGCTACGCGGTCTTGATCTCCGCCCCGCAGTGCGGGCAGCGCGTGGCGCCCTCCTTGACCTCCTCCAGGCAGTAGGGGCAGTGCGGGGCCGCGGCCTCCTCGGCTGCCTCCTCCTCGGCCTCCCTCTTGGCCAGCGCGTCCATCTTCTCGCGCATGGTGTTGAGGCCCTTGACCAGGCAGAAGACCACGAAGGCGATGATCAGGAAGTTGATCACGGCGGAGATGAAGGCGCCGAGGTCGATGAACTGGTCGGTGCCGGGGACGGCCCAGCGCAGGCCGTTGATGACCTCGGTCGCGCCGTCGGAGGCGCCGCCGGTGATGGTGCTCGTGGAGGTGGTCACGAGCGTGATCAGCGGGTTGATGAGGTTGCTCACGAGCGAGTTGACGATGGCGGTGAACGCGCCGCCGACGATGATACCGACGGCCATGTCCATCACGTTGCCGCGGGCGATGAACTCCTTGAACTCATCGACGATCTTCATGCGAGAGCCTTTCTGACGCGGATGCACAACCGCATTAGATTACCAGCTCATGAGCCGTGTGACGTCATCTCAACCTTGGGATGAGCCCCAGCCCAGCTCGTCCGTGTCCAGAAGCACGGTGAAGGGACCGTGGTTCACCAGGCTCACGCGCATGTGCGCGCCAAAGACCCCGCGCCCCACGCGCCCGGAGCCGAGCTCCGCCTCGGCGAGCTCGCAGAAGCGCTCGTAGAGGCGCTCCGCCAGCTCGGGCCGCGCCGCGCCCGTGAACGAGGGCCGGTTGCCGCGCCGCGCGTCGGCGTAGAGCGTGAACTGGCTCACCACCAGCAGCTCGCCGCCGGTGTCCACGAGCGAGCGGTTGGTCTTGCCGGCCTCGTCCTCGCAGATCCTCAGTGCGGCCACCTTGTGCCACAGCCTCTCGACGAGCGCCTCGTCGTCACCCGGCGCCACGCCCAGAAGCACCAGGTAGCCGGCCCCGCAGCTGCCCACCACGACGCCGTCGACCTCCACCTGTGCGCGCTCCACGCGCTGGATGAGCGCCCGCATGGCTACGCCCTCAGCCGATAGAGCGCGGTGAACTTCTCGGTGAGGTAGTCGGTGTAGTACGTCGGCGAGAAGAGCTCGCCGCACGCCTCGCTGATGAGCTCGCCGGAGTCCTTGGCCCGCCCCCAGCGCCAGATCCACAGTCGAGCGCTGCGTCGGATCGGCGCGAGGTCGCCGGTCGCGCAGGCCCCGTCAAAGTCCACGCCGTCCGCGACCATGGCAGCCTTGAGCTGCGCGCCGTAGGCCGAGCCCAGCGCGTAGGTGGGGAAGTAGCCAAAGTCGCCCCCGGCCCAGTGGGTGTCCTGGAGCGCGCCGTGGGCGTGGTCGGGCACCTCCACGCCCAGGTACGCACGGTACTTCTCGGCCCACAGGCGCGGGACGTCCGCGGCGTGCGCCTCTCCGGAGAGGAGTGCGCGCTCGATCTCGTAGCGCACGAGGATGTGCAGCGGGTAGGTGAGCTCGTCGGCCTCGGTGCGGATGAGCCCGGGCTCGACGCGGTTCTCGGCCAGGTAGAGCTGGTGCGGCGTCACGCGAGCGAACCGCCCGGGGAAGCGTCGCTCCAGCGCCGCCAGCAGCACCGGCGCAAAGGCCTCCGAGCGTCCCACCAGGTTCTCGAAGAAGCGCGACTGGGCCTCGTGCATGCCCATCGACGTGCCGCCCTTGAGCGAGGTGAGGCGATAGGCGCCGTCCACGCCCTGCTCGTAGAGGGCATGGCCGCCCTCGTGCAGCATCGAGAACGCGTTGGAGAGGACGTTGTCCGCGTGGGCGTGGCCCGCGATCAGCACAAAGCCCGTGGAGGGCCCGCCGGTGAAGGGGTGCTCGGTCTGCCCGAGCCAGAGCGCGTCCATGTCCACGCCCTCGAGCTCCACCAGATCGCGCGCCAGCTCCTCCTGGCGGCGCACGTCAAAGGTCCCGGTCACGCAGGCGGCGCTCGGCTGGCGGCGGCTGGCCACGCAGTCCGCCAGAAGCGGCACCACGCAGTCCTTGACCTGCTGGAAGAACCGGTCGTAGAAGGCGGCGTCGCAGCCGGGCTCGTACTCGTCGAGCCAGACGTCGTAGGGGTCGCGACCGGCCTCGCGCTCGGCGGCCATGTGACGGCGCGCCTCCACGATGCGGTCTAGGTAGGGAGCGAAGGCGTCCCAGTCGTTCGTCGCCTTGGCCCGGCGCCAGACGTCCTCGGCCTCGCAGGTGAGGCGGCTGAAGGCGGCCTGCTCGTCGGCCGGCACGCGCACGAGGGCCTCGCGGTCGCGCGTGAGCACGCGGACCTGCGCGCGCTGGGTCTCGCTCAGAAGCTCCGGGACTGCGGCGAGCCGCGCCAGCACGTCGCCGGCGTCGGGGCTGGCGAGCGCCTCCACGCGGGCGCGCTCCAGCTCGGCGAGGGCCTCGGCGCGCTCGGCCGTGGCCTTGGGCGGGTCGATCACCGGTCCCAGCGAGCCGATCTCGTCAATCGCGTAGCGCAGCGAGAAGAGCGTGCGCTCGAGCGCGTCAAGCGCGGCGATGTCGGCCCTCGGGTTGGAGAGCGCGGCGTTGAGCTCTGCCATGGGTCCCCCCCTTTGCATGGTTGCGTTCCCTCAGTGTACCCGTCGCGCGTGACGCCAATCTGAAGGTTGTGCGACGTCTCGGAGGGCATGCAACATGGCCGGTCGAGAAGAACGCGACGCTTCTGGCGTTTTGGCAGGTGGGGGGCCGGCCGTTCGTGCGCACGACCTTGGCGGCGCCGCATAACCTCCGGAGGGCCGCACAACCTCGGCGCCGTCGCCTCGCCAACCGGCCGCGCCGCCGCGCGCGCCCTTTGGCAGAATGGGGGCTGGCGCCGATGCCGCCCGTTCGTATCATCAGGAGGTAGGCATGAGAAAAGGGGCGCGCCGCCGCGCGCCTGACGAAGGAGGCTCCCATGGACAGGGTTCTTGGCATCGACATCGGCGGAACGAGCATCAAGGTCGGCCTCTTCACGCCCGAGGGCGAGCTGCTCGAGGAGCGCAAGATCCCCACGCCGGCGCTCGTGGACGAGGATGCCTACGCCGTGGTCACCTCCGGCATCACGCGCGTCCTCGCCGCGCACGATAGCGCCCCGACCGACGTCATCGCCTGCGGTCTGGATATCCCCGGGCCGGTGGCCGAGGACGGCACGGTGGGGTTCCTCCCCAACATCCAGCTCGACCCGGAGGGCCTCGTCGGCGCCATGACCGCGACCTTCCCCGTCGCGACCACAGCCTTTGTCAACGACGCCAACGCGGCGGCGCTCGGTGAGATGTGGGCCGGCGCGGCGCGCGGCGTCAAGAGCTTTGTCCTCATCGCCCTGGGCACGGGCGTGGGCGCGGGCGTGGTGACCGGAGGACAGCTGATCGCGGGCGCCTTTGGGGCCGGCGGCGAGATCGGCCACATCACCGTGGAGCGCGACGAGCCGCTCACCTGCGGCTGCGGCCGCCACGGCTGCCTGGAGCAGTACGCCTCCGCCAAGGGCGTGGTGCGCCTCTACCTGGAGGAGTGCGAGCGCCGCGGCGTGACGCCCGTCCACGTGGAGCACGCCACGGACACGCTCTCCGTCTTCCAGGCGCTCGCGAGCGGCGACGAGTGCGCCGGCATCGCCATCGACAAGATGTGCGACTACCTGGCGCTCGCCATGTCGCAGATCTCCTGCATCGTGGACCCCGGGCTCTACCTCATCGGCGGCGGCGTGGCGGGCGGCTTCTCCACCTTCGCCCCGCGGCTGCGCGAGCGCTTCCGCGAGTTGGCGCTCTCGCCGTGCCGCGACGTGCGCATCGAGGCCGCCGGCCTCGGCAACCAGGCCGCCATGTACGGCTGCGCCTACGAGGCCCTGCGCCTGCGCGGCCAGGAGTAGGCCCGCCTCACGACGAGCGCCCGGCGCCCGCGGCCCCATCGGCTGCGGGCGCCGTCGTCTGTCGAGGTCCTTCTCGGCCGCCCTTCTCCGCCCACAAAAGCGGCACTTTTGACATCTGCCCGCAGGAGCGGCCCGACCGCAAAAGCAAGGTTTTGGGTTTCTCGACCTCCCGCGCATGCCGGAGGGCCTGTTCCGTGACGTTTCCGCAGTTTTTGGGCAACATCTTTTATGCGTAGACGAGATTCTTATGCTTCTGCATCAAATGTTTTGCCCATAACCGAGAAGAACGTGGCGTTTGGTGCCGCCGCCCCGCCCCCGAGTGGGTCGTGCATCAAAGATGTTGCCCAAAACCAGCCAAAACCAGTAACAACCAGCAATAGCCAGCAACAACCAGCGAAGGCCCCCTCCGTCGGCAACCTTCGGCACTTCTCGCCCAGCACCCCTTTCGTTTTGCACTGGTTCCAGAAAAGAGAAACCACCGACGGCGCCGCATCGTCGGCAAGTGGCACATTCTCAAAAATTCCGAGCTTTCTTTCGATTTCTTTCGCTTATTTTCGCTCGGTTGCGTCATACTAGGCATATATGGTGTTCCCGTGAAGAACACATGAAGGGACAGTCAAGAGCGAGGAAGAAAGGAGCGAGCATGGCAGAGACCTACGATCTTCTGGCCGTAACGGGTTGCCCCACGGGCATCGCCCACACCTACATGGCCAAGGAGGCGCTCGAGAAGGCCGCCGCCGCCAAGGGCCTCACCATCAAGGTGGAGACCCAGGGCCAGGTCGGCGCGGAGAACGAGGTGACCCCCGCCGAGATCAAGGCCGCCAAGGCCGTCATCATCGCCGCCGACAAGGACGTCCAGCCGGAGCGCTTTGAGGGCAAGCCCCTGATCAGCGTCGGCGTGACGGCCGCCATCAAGGACCCGGAGGGCCTGATCGACAAGGCGCTCGCCGCCAAGGCGGAGGGCGAGCTCTCCGCCGAGGTCGCCAACGCCTCCGGCGACGAGGTCGTCGAGAAGGAGTCCGTCGGCCACCAGATCTACCGCCACCTGATGAACGGCGTCAGCCACATGCTGGTCTTCGTCGTCGCCGGCGGCGTGCTCACCGCGCTGTCGTTCCTCTGGGGCATCACGTCCTACGACTCCACGGCCTCCGACTACAACACCTTCGCCGCGATGCTCAAGATTATCGGCGGCATCGCCATGAACCTCATGGTGCCCGTCCTCTCGGCCTACATCGCCGAGTCCATCGGCAAGCGCCCGGCGCTGGTCCCCGGCTTCGTCGCCGGCATGATCTCCATCCAGGGCCTGCCCGTCAGCGCTGAGACCGGCCTCATCGACGCCGGCGGCACCGGCATCGGCTTTGGCTTCCTCGGCGGCATCGTCGGCGGCTTCCTCGCCGGCTACGTCATCGTGCTGCTCGAGAAGGTCTTCAGCGGGCTGCCCCAGAGCCTCAACGGCCTCAAGGCGATGTTCCTCTACCCGCTGTGCTCCACCTTCATCGTCGGCCTCATCATGCTCGGCATCTCCGGCCCCATGGCCGCCATCAACCAGGGCATGATGGACTTCCTGCAGGGCCTCTACAACGCCGGCCCCGTGCCGCTGGGCCTGGCCATCGGCTGCATGTGCGCCTTTGACATGGGCGGCCCCGTCAACAAGGCGGCCTACACCACCGGCACCCTGCTGCTCACCACCGCCATCGAGGCCGGCGTGGGCACCGAGGCCTACAACTTTGGCACCAACTTCATGGCCGCCGTCTCCGCCGCGTGCATCGTCCCGCCGCTGATCACCACCTTCGCGGTCATCGTGGGCAAGAAGTACTTCTCGCAGGAGGACCACGACGCGGGCATCGTCAACCTCATCCTGGGCTGCACCCACATCACCGAGGGCGCCATCCCCTTCATGACCAAGAACATCTGGCCCGTCATGCCGATCATGATGCTCGGCTCCTCCATTGCCTCCGTCCTGACCATCTTCCTGGGCGTCCACGATCCGGCGCCTCACGGCGGCTTCCTCGTGCTGCCCGTCGTCGATGGCGGCCTGCAGTGGGTCATCGCGATCCTCATCGGCACGGTCGTCGGCGGCATCCTGTTCGTGCTCTTCAAGAAGTACGATTACAACAAGAACGGCGGCAAGATCGTCGAGTAGCTCGCACAGAGCGCTTGTCCTGGGGCCCGGCCGCGCGCCGGGCCCTTTCTGCCCACGGTCCACGGGCCGAGAAGAGCCGAGAGGAGCACCCGTGATCTACACGCTCACCACCAACCCCGCGGTAGACATGAACGTCAACGCGGACACCCTCACCACCAAGAAGGTCAATCGCACGCGCGACGCCGTCTACACCCCCAACGGCAAGGGGCTCAACGTCTCCTTCACGCTGGGGCACTACGGCGTTGAATCGGTGATCCTGGGCTTCTTCGGCGGTTTCTCCGGCGACTATATCGTCCGCGAGGCGGAGAGGCGCTGCCCGGTGCGTCCCGTGTGGATCGACGGCATCACGCGCGTCAACATCTTTGTGACAACGCCGGAGGGCGAGTACAAGTTCCCCAACGCGGGCGCGCCCGTGAGCCGCGAGAAGCAGCTCGAGATGCTGGAGCTCCTGCGCGGGCTCGACGACCTGGAGTGCCTCGTGGTCTCGGGCAGCCTCTCGCCCGAGATGGACGCCTCCTACTACGACGAGCTCATCGACGTCTGCCAGGAGAAGGGCGCGGAGTTTGTGCTCGACATCTCGCACCCGCACCTGGCCGAGCTCGTGGGGCGCCGCCCGCTGCTGATCAAGCCCAACGACGAGGAGGTCGCTGAGATCTTTGGCGTGAACGTGGCCGACGAGGGCGACATCCTGCGCGCGCTGGCGCACCTGCACGAGCGCGGCGCGCAGAACGTGCTGCTCACGCTCGGCGGCGACGGCGCGTACTTCTCGAACGGCGAGCACGTGTGGCGCGCGAGCGCGGCGCGCGTGGAGGTGCTCTCCACGGCCTGCGCCGGGGACGCCACGCTCGCGAGCTTCCTCTCCGCGTGGCTGGGCGCGCGCGACGAGGTCGAGCCGGCGCTGGTGCGCGCGATGGCCACGGGCGGCAACGTCGCCATGTGCGCAGGCCTCGGCGACTTTGCGCTGGTGGATGAGATCGCGCGTTCGATCAAGGTGACGCGGCTGGCGTAGGGCTTGTGGGGCGAGAAGGGCGGCGGGGCGTCGGGCGCTCGTCCTTCTCGCCTGCAAAAGCACGGTTTTGTGTCCCGACGGCCCGCGCGCTCGCGATGAGGCCGGTCCTGCGAGAAACCCCTCTGTTTTGGGCAACAAGTTTTATGCGCGGCCACGATGCGCATGGTTTTGCATCAACTGTTTTGCCCACAAGCGAGAAGAATCTGGCGTTTGACGCCTCTGCTTTGCTCCCGAGCGGGCCGCGCATCAAAGATGTTGCCCAAAACCACCGGGAACGTGCGAGAACCGATCATCTGGCATCCGCGGTGGCCCTCCGCCGCCACACGTGAGCCCGCGGCCGGCAAACCCGACGCCCGCCGGCGATTTTTTTCTTTTGCGAGAAAAGAAGAATATCGAAAGCCCTTCTCGCCACGTGAACCCGTATGCTCGTCCGAGAAGGGAGCCGCCATGTCTCAGGGGGACCAGGGGCGCATGCTCGCCGCGGAGCGGCGCCAGCACATCATGGAGATGCTCGGGAACCGCTCGTCGGTGCTCATCGCCGACATCTGTCGCGAGTGCGGCGTCTCCGCGGTCACTGCCCGCGCCGACCTCGACTTTCTTGAGGGGGAGGGCAGGCTCAAGCGCACGCACGGCGGGGCGGTCCCCGTCTCCGAGTACGTGATCCCCCGTGTCTCCGAGCGCGTCCGCAAGAACGCCCGAGCCAAGCAGGCCATCGCGCGCCGTGCCGCTGAGCGCGTGAGCGACGGCGAGATGATCCTCGTGGGCAGCGGCTCCACGACGCTGGAGTTTGTCAAGGCCCTGCGAGGCAAGCGCGACGTGACCATCGTGACCAACTCCTGTCACATCATCGAGTATGCCGAGCAGCATCTCCCGGACGTCACGATCATGTCCACGGGCGGGATCCTGGCACGCAAGTACCGGCACTACTATGGGCCGCTCGTGGGGGCAAGCCTGACCGACATCTATCTTGACCAGGTGTTTCTTGGCGCCGATGGCTTTGAGCCGAGCTTTGGGTTCCTCGCCGAGTTCGAGCAGACCGCCTACGCCAAGGTCGAGTTCCTGCGCCACGCGCGCACCAAGATCATCCTGATGGACTCCAGCAAGGTCGGCGCCGGCCGGTCGTTTCTGCGCTTTGCGAAGCCGGACGGGGTGGACGTCGTGATCATGGAGCAAGACCCGGAGGGGATGGTCGCCGCGTCCTGCAACCGAGGGGAGCATGCCGTCGAGGTCGTCGAGGCGCTGGCGATGGAGTGACGAGAAGGGCGGCGCGCCCGCAGGCACGCCGCCCGATGCAACGAGGGCTTTCTTCTCGTCCTACGCGCGGCCCACGGAGCCGAGGTTGGTCATGCGGACCTTGACGAGCTTGGTGATCTCGGCCATGCCCGGCTTGGCCGGCTTCTTGGGATCAAAGGCGCCGGGGTTCTCGGCCATGTAGCCCATGAAGCCGCGCATGTAGGCCTGACGCAGCTCGGTGGCGTAGTTGACCTTGCAGATGCCGTTCTTGACGGCCTCGGCGACCTGCTCGTCGGGCACGCCGGAGGTGCCGTGGAGCACGAGCGGCACGTCGACGGCGGCGCGGATGGCCTTCACGACCTCCTGCTCGATGTGCGGGGTCTCGGTGTAGACGCCGTGCGCGGTGCCCACGCCGATGGCGAGCGACGTGCAGCCGGTGCGCTCGACGAACTCCTTGGCCTCCGCCGGGTCGGTGTAGGGGTTCTCGCCCTCCACGGCCGGGCCGTCGTCCTCCTTGCCGCCGACCTTGCCGAGCTCGGCCTCCACGGGCACGCCCATCGCGCGGCCGGCGTCGGCCACGGACTTGGTGAGGGCGATGTTGTCCTCGAAGGACTCGTGGGAGCCGTCGATCATGACGGAGGTGTAGCCGGTGCGCAGGGCCTGCATGCAGCGATCATAGCCGTCACCGTGGTCGAGGTGCAGGGCCACCGGCACGCTCGCGCGCGCGGCCGCGGCCTTGACCATGCCGTAGAAGTAGTCGAGGCCGGCAAACTTCACGGTGCCGGGCGTGGTCTGCATGATCACCGGGGACTTGGTCTCCTCGGCGGCCGCGAGCACGGCCATGACGAACTCGAGGCTCTCGATGTTGAAGGCGCCGACCGCGTAGTGGTTGGCCTGGGCGTCGAGCAGCATCTCCTTGGTGGTGACGAGCATGGGAACTCCCTTCCTAGCAAACCCAACTGCTGTCGTCATTGTACGTGGCCGACTCCGGCCCTGACCACGGCGCGCGCGGCGGACGGCCCTGCCGGCGCGGCGGAAGGAAAGCAAACGAAGGGTGCGACATGGGGCGGCCGGGCCCACGGGAGGGCTTCGGGTGGCCCATGGATGAGGTTTGGGTTCAAGATTTGGTTACTCGAGCCGTCACCGTATTTTCCGTCCGCAATCTAGCTGGGATTTTGTGATTTGCGCTTGTGAGGTTGTCGCGCGTTTCCCATTTTTTGAACCCAAGCCTTCCGTGGATGAGTGGCGCGTGTTTTTGTTTTGCCAAAAAGAAAGCAAAAACACTGTGTTAAATTGCCTATAAGGAAAGCAAAGGAAACACAATTCGCACACAAACGGTCGCGAAGCACCGACGAGAGGAGCCGCGCCCATGCCGGAGATGTCTCCCGAGGAGCGCCGCGCCGCGATCCTCTCCATGCTCGACCGTGCCACGTCCGTGCAGGTCACCCAGCTCGCCGAGGCCTTCGGCATCAGCCGCGTGACCGCCCGCGCCGACCTCGACGCCCTTGCGCGCGACGGCAAGCTCCGGCGCACCCACGGCGGGGCGGTCTCGCTCTCCAAGACGCTCACGGTCTCCGTGCAGGAGCGCCGCATCAACGTCAACGTGGAGGCCAAGCGCGCCATCGCCCGCAGCGCCGCGCCGCTCGTGGAAGACGGCGACTCCGTGCTCGTGGACTCCGGCACCACCGCGCTCGAGTTCGTCCGGGCCATCTCGGGCCGCTCCGGCGTGACCGTGGTGACCGACGACCTCACGATCGCCGACTACGTGGACCGCTCCGCGCCCTCGCTCGATGTCATCATGCTCGGGGGGAGCCTTCGCAAGGGCCATCGCTACACGGCCGGCCCGCTCGCCCTGCGCGCGCTCGAGGTCCTCCGCCCCGACAAGGCGTTTGTCTCGCCCACCTCGTACGCGCCCGGGCGCGGGCTCATGACCAACAACCAGGACATGGCCGAGCTCAAGCGCGCGTTTCTCGCCTGCGCCGAGCGCACGTACGTACTCATGGACTCCTCCAAGGTGGGCGCGCCCGGCCTGCTCTGGTTTGGGACGCTCGCCGACGTGGAGGCGCTCATCACCGACGCCGATCCCGGCGAGGCCGTCCGCGTGGACGGTGAGGAGCTGGGCTGTCGCGTCATATACTAGGGACGACGCAAAGGGGGAGCCATGTCCGTGAAGCTTGTCCTGACCGACATCGACGGGACCGTGCTGCCGCGCGGCGAGAAGGCCGTCTCGCCGCGAACGGTCGCAGCCTTCCACGCGGCGTTGGGCGCCGGCATCGCCGTGGGCCCGGCGAGCGGGCGCGGCTACGCCTGGATTCCGACCTTCTTTGGCGGCGACGCCGCCTGCTGCGCGACGGCGCTCGCTACCAACGGCATGCAGATCTACGTGTCCGGCGAGAAGGTCATGGAGCAGACGCTCCCTGTGGGTGCGCTCGAGCGCGTGCGCGCGATCACGGCGGAGACGCCCGGCGCCGGGCTCGTGTGCTTTGACGACATGGTGCCGCTCGTGGCGTCGGGAGCGCGCGAGGACCTCGCCCGCGCCTTCCCCGCATACGGCGAGAAGTGCGTGGAGCTCGGCCGCCTCCCCGACTTTCCGGTGGTGAAGGCCAACGTCTTCTACGGTGGGGACGAGGCCGGCATGGCCGCGCTCGTCGCGCGCCTGAACGCCGAGGTCGACGCGCTCGACGTGGATCGCGCCATGCCCACCTACTCCAACATCATGCCGCGCGGCTGGAACAAGGGCGCCGCCGTGAGGTGGCTCGCCGAGCGCCTGGGCGCGCATCTTGACGAGGTCGTGGTCTTCGGCGACGCGGACAACGACCTGCCCATGTTCGCCGCCGTGCCCAACTCGGTGGCCGTGGCGGGCGCCTCGCCCGAGGCGGCCGCCGCCGCGCGCTGGCACGTTGGCGCCTGCGAGGACGACGCCGTGGCCTCCGCGATCGAGGCCCTCGCGCGAGGGGAGTGGCCGTTTGAGCGGTAGCCCCCACAGCCCCCGCGTCCTCGTGGTGGAGGACGACGCCGCGCTCTCCGAGGTGGTCTGCACCTTCCTCGGGGGCGAGGGGTATGCGTGCGTACCGGCGTTCTCCGGCACCGAGGCGCTGCTGCTGGCCGAGCGCGCGGCCGACAAGAGCCGGCCCATCGACCTTGTGATCCTCGACCTCATGCTGCCCGGCGTCCCGGGCGAGGAGCTCGTCGGGCGCCTGCGTGCGGCCGGCGTGGATGCCCCCGTGATCGTGACCTCGGCCAAGTCCGCCGTGACGGACCGCGTAGGGCTGCTCCGCCTGGGCGCGAGCGACTACCTCGTCAAGCCCTTCGACCTCGAGGAGCTGCTTGCGCGCGTGGAGGTGCAGCTGCGCGGGAACGCCGGTGCGCCCCGCCCGTCCGGGTCGCTCCGCTTTGGTCGGTGGGAGCTCGATCCCGTTGCGCGCACGTTTTTCGTGGACGGCGCGGAGCTGCGCCTCACCCGCACCGAGTTTGACATCCTGGCCGCCCTCATGCGCGAGCCGAGCCGCGTCTTCACCAAGCAGGCCCTCTTCGAGCTGGTCCGCAACGAGGAGGCGCTCACCGAGGAGCGCACCATCGCCACGCACGTGAGCAACCTGCGCGCCAAGCTGCGCCCGTCCGGCACCGACGCCTACATCCAGACCGTCTGGGGCATCGGCTTCAAGCTTCGGACGTGAGCCCGGCCGTGGTTCTTGTCGAAGTCTTGTAGGTATCTGAAGCGTTTGCGCACGCCTTCCGGGTAGGCTGAGGTCAACGGAAGGAGGCGCGCCATGAACGCCAACGCCATCGAGACAAGCGGCCTCGCCAAGTCCTTCTCGCGCGGGAGGGTGCGCGCCGTGCGCGACGTGAGCCTCACCGTGCCCGCCGGCTCCCTCTTTGGCCTCGTGGGCAAGAACGGCGCGGGCAAATCGACGCTGCTCAAGCTCATTGCGGGCCTCATGCGGCCGGACGCGGGCACCGTCAGCGTGCTCGGGCAGCGCCTCTTGCCCGGTCAGTCCCACCCGCGCGCGGGCGCGCTCGTTGAGGTGCCCGCGGTCTACGGCCGGCTGGACGCCTTCGAGAACCTGATGAACCGCGCCCTGGTGCTCGGCCTGCCCGACCCGCACAAGGCGTGCCGAGAAGCCCTTGCCGCCGTGGGACTCCCCGCGCGCACGGCCGGCGACGGGCGCCGACGCGTCCTCTGGCCGCGCGGCTCCTACGTGGACGACCTCTCCCTCGGTCAGCGTCAGCGCCTCGGCGTCGCCCTCGCGCTCATCGGCGGCCCGGAGGTGCTGCTGCTCGACGAGCCGCTCTCCGGCATCGACCCCACGGGCGTCTCTGACCTGCGCGACCTGCTCGTCCGCCTCAACCGCGAGCGCGGCGTCACCATCATGGTGAGCTCGCACGTCCTCGCCGACCTCGAGCGCATGTGCACGCATTACGGCGTCATGCGCGACGGCGGGATCGCGCGCGTCCTCACGGCCGAGGAGCTCTCCGATGCCTGCGCCGCCTACCTCAGGCTGCGCGCGGACGCGCCGGAGCGCGCGGTGGCCGTGCTCGCCGAGGAGCTGCCAGGCCTCGCGGTGCGCGTGCTGCCGGACGGCGCGCTGCGCGTGAGCGCCCCGGGCGGCGGCGTGCCGGACCGGACGGTGCTCGCACGGGTCCTTCTCGCCGCGGGCATCGCGGTGACGGAGCTCTCCGTGCGCGAACCCGACGTGGAGGCGGAGCTCGTGCGCCTGATGGAAGAGCCCTCTGCCGAGAAGGACGGGTGATCGCCATGACCAACCTCGGAAACCAGCTTCGCGCCGCGCTCTACCTGGCCTCACGTGATGCCTACGTGAAGGGAGCCCTGGTGCTCCCCGCGCTGTTCGTGGGATACCTTGCGTGGGGCATGCTCGCTTCGGGCGGGTACGCTTATGCCGACTTTCGGACCGTGTACCTGAGCGTCGTGGGCTCCGGTGCGGTTTTTGGCACGTGCTTTGCGACCTTGGGCGCCGCGTCGCACGACTTCGCCGCGCTCGGTCTGCGTTCGAGCGTCACCGCTGAGGGTGGCCGTGCGGGCTATGTGACGTCACGCGTGATTCGTGCGGGCGTCCTGGCCGCGCTGCTCGCGGTCTGGTCTGCCCTCATCGGACTTGTTTGCCTGCTGATTCCGGGCGTGACGGTCGCGGGCGGGACCGAGCCGGCCGCGCTCGCCCTGGCGGTCGTGGTGCGGGCGCTCGTGGGCTGGTCATTTGCCGTCATCGCGCTCGCCCTGGTGAGGAGGCCCCACGGGATGGGGTTCGTCCTTGTGGCGTCCTACCTCGTCTCGAGCGGGGTCCTCGGGTACGTGCTGGAGATCCTGCTGACCCTCGTCTCCGCGCTGCTCGGGCTCGACGTGACCTCTCAGGGCATCCAGCTCCTGCTGAGCCCGTTCAAGCTGGCGCTCCTCCTGCGCGAGCTCCCGCTGGGCCCCGTCCACGCGCTGCTCCTGCCGGTCGCGTATCTCGCGCTCGCGGCGTGGCTCCTCGGCCGCCGCATGAGGCGCGAGAGCCTCTGATGGGCGCGGCCGGCCTGCGACGGGCGCGCGACCGCGACCTCGCGCGGCTCGCGGAGCTGCTCGACCGCAGCGCCGTGGCGCCGGCGGCGCGCTCGCGTCTGGAGTCCGCGGACCCGGCGGTCGCGGCGCTCGCCCGCGCGATCGACCGCCACCTGGACGCGGAGGCCGAGCGCGAGACGGGGCGCCGTGCGGCGGACGAGCGCTTCCGCGAGCAGCTCGCCGCGCTCAGCCACGACATCCGCACGCCGCTCGCCGGCGCCCAGGGCTACCTGCAGCTCGCCGAGCGCGCGGAAGACCCGGGCGACGCCGCGCGCTACCTCGCCCGCGCCGCCGAGCGCCTCGCCGCCATGCGCGCCCTCGTGGACGACCTCTTTGCCTACGCCCGCGCGGCGGATCCGTCCTGGGAGCCGGAGCTCGTGCCCTGCGACCTGACGACCGTCGTGACGGACGCGCTCGCCGCCCGCTACGAGGCCTTCGCCGCGCGCGGCTGGGGGCCGGACGTCCGCCTCGGAGAGGCCGCGCCCGTGCTCGCCGCGCCCGACGCGCTCGAGCGCGTGATTGCTAACCTGCTGGAGAACGCGCTCGCGCACGGCAGCGGTTCGCCGAGCGTCCGCGTGGAGGGCACGACGCTCACGCTCGTGAACCCCATGTCGCCCGACACCGCGGTGCGCATCGATCCCGCGCGCCTCACCGAGCGCTTTTACCAGGGCGACCCCGCGCGCGGCAGGGGCGGGACCGGCCTGGGTCTCGCCGTCGCCCGCTCCCTGGCGGAGGCGATGGGCGGCGAGCTTGACGTGGGCGTGCAAAAAGAAGGCGCGCCGTCGTTCTCGGCGCGCCTCAAGCTCAGGAGTGTGTCGTGAGTCCGCGTTACGCCACGCGCTCCACGCTGGTCCGGGAGCGGAGCTCATCGGCAACGGCCATGTCGAAGTGGCCGGTGCTGGGGGAGAGGCAGTTGGCGCTCGCGCAGCTCATCGCGTAGGCGAGCTGCTCCTCCACGCTCATGCCGCGCGCAATCGCCACGGCGAAGGCGCCCACCATCGTGTCGCCGGAGCCCACGGGGTTCACCACGTCGATCTTGGGGGCGTGGCCGCGGAAGACGCCCTCGTCGCAGGCCATCACGGAGCCGTCGCCGCCGAGCGAGACCACGACCTTCTCGATGCCGCACTTCTCGTGCACCTCGCGCGCGGCGGCAACGATCTCGTCGATCGACTCGGGCTTGCGGCCCAGGATGGCCTGGATCTCGTCGGTGTTGGGCTTGATCATCGTGGGGCGCGCCGCGAGGCTGTTCACGAGCAGCGTCCCCGAGGTGTCCAGGATGACCGGCTTGCCGGCGGTGCGGACCACGCTCACCAGGTCGCGGTAAATGTCCATGCCCGCGCCCGCCGGGACGCTGCCGTTGAAGGTCACCACAGCGGCCCGGTTGGCGATGTCGGCCACCTTCTCGCACATGCGGGCGACCTCGTCGCTGCCCACGGGGCGCCCAGGCTCCAGGAACTCGGTGGAGCGCCCGTCCGGCTCGAGGACGTTCACGCAGCAGCGCGTCTCGCTCTCCACGTGCACAAAGTCGTGCGCGATGCCGTCGGCGTCAAGCAGCTCGCACAGCAGCCGGCCGTTGTTGCCGCCCACAAAGCCGGTGGCCACCACGTCCTCCCCGCAGGTAGCCACTGCGCGCGCGGCGTTGAGCCCCTTGCCGCCCGCGTTGTCGATGCAGGTCTCGACGCGCATGACCGTGCCGTCCACGAGCGGCCCGGCAAGCCGGTAGGCCTTGTCGATGGAGGCGTTGAGCGTGACGGTGGAGATCATGGGGACTCCTTAGGGTAGGCGATGCCCGGCGTCGCGGGCGCTGAGTGCATCTTATAGCCATTCAGGTTCGGGCGGGGACCGGGTCCACGCGGGGTCCCGCCGGCGGACGCGCCCCGACGCCGCCCACGGCCGGATGGGAACGATACCAGTGGTCTATCTGTTAGGGTTGTTACTACCAGTTAAAGGGCCCGTAAGCTGGTGTTTATTTGATTTCGAGCTCGTAAACAGGGCCTTTCAACTGCGATAAGGGCGTGTTGCCGTTCAGCGGCAAAAAGTTACCGTTTACCTGAGTCTCCACAAATTGCCAACATTTTCGAAGAAATCATGTATAGTTGCTCACCATGCGAACCATGTGCCGACGACCGCACGCCGGCAAGCGACCAGCGCCCACAGGAGAGGGGAAACGTGCACACCTTCGAGATTCGCGACCAGTTCATGCTCGATGGCAAGGCGTTCAGGATTCTCTCCGGCTCGATTCACTACTTCCGTGTGCATCCCGCCGACTGGCACCACTCGCTCTACAACCTCAAGGCCATGGGCTTCAACACCGTGGAGACCTACGTGCCGTGGAACCTCCACGAGCCGCGCCCCGGCGAGTTCGACTTCACGGGCGGTCTCGACCTCGCGCGCTTCCTTGACGAGGCGGCCGAGCTCGGCCTCTGGATCATCGTCCGCCCGAGCCCGTTCATCTGCGCGGAGTGGGAGTGGGGGGGCTTCCCGGCGTGGCTGCTCGCCGACCGCTCCATGCGCCCGCGCTCGCGCGACCCGCGCTTCCTCGAGCGCGTGGCCTCCTACTATGACGCCCTGATGCCCATCCTCACCGAGCGCCAGGTCACGCACGGCGGCAACGTCATCATGATGCAGGTTGAGAACGAGTACGGCTCCTACGGCGAGGACAAGGAGTACCTGCGCGCCATCCGCGATCTCATGCTGGACCGCGGCGTGGACGTGCCCCTCTGCACCTCCGACGGCCCGTGGCGCGGGTGCCTGCGCGCCGGCACCCTCATCGACGACGACGTCTTTGTCACCGGCAACTTTGGCTCGCGCGCCGGCGAGAACTTCGCCAACCTCAAGGCCTTCCACGAGGAGCACGGCAAGAACTGGCCCCTCATGTGCATGGAGTTCTGGGACGGCTGGTTCAACCGCTGGGGTGAGAACGTCATCCGCCGCGACGCCCAGGACCTCGCCGACTGCGTGCGCGAGCTCTTGGAGCTCGGCGGCTCCATCAACCTCTACATGTTCCACGGTGGCACCAACTTTGGCTTCATGAACGGTTGCTCCGCCCGTCACACGCACGACCTGCACCAGGTCACCTCCTACGACTACGACGCCGTGCTCGACGAGGAGGGCAACCCCACGCAGAAGTGGTACCTCCTGCGGGACGTGGTGCGCGACCTCTTCCCGGATGTCTGGACGGCCGAGCCGCTGGTCAAGACCGCCGTGGACGTCCCGGCCGAGAAGATCGCCCTCACGGGCCGCGCCGGTCTCTTCGAGAACCTGGCCAACCTCGACGCCAGCCCGGTGACCTCGCTCTACCCGCAGACGATGGAGGACCTCGGCCAGTCCTACGGCTACGTCCTCTACCGCACGCAGGTCGAGCGCGACACCACGGAGCCCGAGCGTATCCGCGTGGTGGACGGCCGCGACCGCGCGCAGGTCTACGTCAACGGCGAGCACGTGGCCACGCAGTACCAGGAGCACATCGGCGAGGACATCCGCCACACGCTGGGCGAGAAGAACAACCAGCTGGACGTCCTCGTGGAGAACATGGGCCGCGTCAACTACGGCCACAAGTTCCTCGCGGACACGCAGCGCAAGGGCATCCGCACGGGCGTCTGCGTGGACCTGCACTTCGTCCTCAACTGGGAGCAGTACCGCCTTCCCCTCGAGGACGTCTCCGGAATCGACTACGCCGCCGGGTGGGCTGCGGGCACGCCGTCCTTCTCGCGCTTTGAGTTCTCGCTCGAAGAGCCGGCGGACACGTTCATAGACACTACGGGCTTTGGCAAGGGCGTCGCGTTCGTCAACGGAATCAACGTGGGCAGGTACTGGGAGATCGGCCCGATCTCCACGCTCTACGTCCCGCACGGCATGCTGCGCGCCGGCGCCAACGAGCTCGTTCTGTTTGAGACCGAGGGAACCGTGAGCGACACCATCTCCCTGCGCTCCACACCCCTCATTAGGCAACTGGAGAAAGAAGGAGTTGAGTAGCATGATCGTTGGAGCACGTGTTGACTTCCGTCTCATTCACGGCCAGGTCGGCAACCTCTGGGCCAACGCCCGTCAGGTAAGCCGCTTCATGGTCGTCGACGACCAGGTCGCCGAGGACGCCACCCAGAAGCAGGTCCTGCGCATGGCCACCCCGGCCACCTGCAAGCTCTCCGTCCTGCCCGTCGAGAAGGCCGCGGCCAACATCCTCGCCGGCAAGTACGACGCCCAGCGCCTGTTCATCGTCGTCAAGAAGCCCGAGGTCTACGTCAAGCTCGCCAAGGCCGGCGTGAAGTTCGACCAGATCATCCTCGGCAACATCACCTCGATGAACATCACCAAGACCTACAACCGCAACATCAACTGCGGCGACGACGACGTCGAGGCGCTCAAGGAGCTCGACGCCATGGGCGTTCCCATGGTCATCCAGCTCACCCCGCAGAACACCCCGGAGCCCTTCCAGCCGTAAGGCCGGGGCTCGCCAGATAGGCGCTACGCGGTGAGGGGAGATGCACCGCAGCACATAGCGTAAGTACGTACGAGAAGTTCGAGTCTGTTAGAAGGAGGAAAAGACCATGATTCAGTGGTGGCAGATTCTTCTGCTCACGCTCTACGCTGGCTTCCAGATTCATGATGAGCTGGAATGGTACTCCAGCGCCGGCTCCGCCGTGTTCTCCGGCTTCATCACGGGCCTCATCATGGGCGACATGGCAACTGGTCTCTTCATCGGTGGTAGCATGCAGCTCACCATCCTCGGCGTCGGCACCTTCGGTGGCGCCTCTCGTATCGACGCCAACTCCGGCACCCTGATCGCCACGGCCTTCGCCGTGAGCGCGGGCATGGACCCGGAGCAGGCCCTCGCCGCCCTCGGCGTGCCCGTGGCCGCCATCCTGGTCTACACCGACATCCTCGGTCGTATGGCCAACACCTTCTGGGGTCACGCCTGCGACGCGGATATCGAGAAGATGGACTGGAAGGCGTACAACATCCACTACTGGATGGGCGACGTCTCTTGGTGCCTGTCCCGCATGATCCCGGTCTTCCTCGCCCTCGCCTTCGGCCAGGGTCTGGTTGACGCCATCACCACCGCCCTCAACGGCGACCTCGCCTGGCTCGGCACCGGCCTCACCGTCGCCGGTGGCATGCTGCCCGCCGTGGGCTTCGCCATCCTGCTCCGCTACCTGCCGGTGAAGAAGCACATCGCGTACCTGTTCCTCGGCTTCGTGATCGCCGCCCTGCTCGGCACCGCCTTCACGAGCATCGTCACCCTCGGTGGCGACGCTGCCAACCTGGCCGCTGGTCTCAACGGCCTGCTCGCCGAGGACGCTGCGGTCGCCGTCGGTGGCGGCTACAAGGGCCTGTCCATGCTGACGGTCGCCCTCATCGGCTTCGCCCTTGCCTACATCTACTACCAGCAGCACCAGGCGGCTCCTGCCGCGGCCATCTCTGCTGGCGCGGAGGGAGATGACGACGATGAGCTCTAAGACCACTGGCTACAAGCTCACTAAGGCGGACTTCCAGCAGATCAACCGCCGCAACCTCGTTGGCTTCCAGGCTGGCTGGAACTACGAGCGCATGCAGCACTCCGGTTACCTCTGGATCATCCTGCCGCAGCTCCGTAAGATCTACGGGGACAACACCGAGGCGCTGAAGGAAGCCTGCCGCACCCAGTGCTCGCCGTTCTTCAACACCTCCAACTTCCTCAACACGATCATCACGGGCATCGACCTCGCGATCGAGGAGAACGAGGGCGTCGAGGGTCTCGAGACCGTCGCCTCCCTGAAGACCGGCCTCATGGGCCCGCTCGCCTCCATCGGCGACTCCATCTTCGGCTCGCTGCTCCCGACGATCTTCGGCGCCCTCGCGGCCAACATGGCCATGCAGGGCAACCCGCTCGGCATCTTCATCTGGATCGCCGTCAACCTCATTGTCGACTGGTTCCGCTGCAAGCAGACCTACATCGCCTATGAGCAGGGCATGAAGCTCGTCACCACCATGTCCGACAAGCTCAACGCCATCACGGACGCCGCCACGGTCATGGGCGTCTTCATGGTCGGCGCGCTGATCTCCACGAACGTGGGCATCGTGTTCACCGTCGAGCCGAACATCGGTGGCGTCACGATGAACGTTCAGGACATCCTGAACCAGATCTGCCCCAAGCTGGTTCCCGCCGCGCTCGTCGGCTTCGTGTACTGGCTGCTCGGCCGCAAGGGCATGACCTCGACCAAGGCGATCTTCATCGTCCTCGTCATCGGCATCGTCCTCGGCGCCCTGAACATCGTCGCGAAGGGCTAGGGCTCGCGTTTTGTCCTGCGGCGCCCGGGATCCGGGCGCCGCAGGCATTGCTTGCTTCGTTCGAGCGGGCGCGCATCTCACGGCTCGGGACCAGGAGGTTCCCGCCCTATCTCCCGAGATGCGCGCCCGTTCTCTCTAGAAAGGCACGTTTCCGTGGAACCAGGCGTCGTCGCGTTTCTCGTCCTCATCGTCGCGTACTTCCTCGCCACCGAGGGCTTCCGCCGCTACTATGAGGCCAAGTTCGAGGGCTTCTTCAACACCGGTCACTACGACCAGGCGCTTGAGGCGCTCAACAAAATCCCGGCGCGCGTGGTGATGACCACCTACCGCCAGCACTACCTCCGATTCCTGTGCTACGAGGCGCTGGACAACGAGGAGATGGCCACGCGCATGATCGAGCTGCTCGTCCGGATGCGCAACTCCGCCAAGCGCCAGGCGCAGACGCTCGCGGTGGCCTTCAACTACTTCACGCAGATCGGCAAGAAGGACCGCGCCAAGGAACTTCTCGCCCAGCTCAAGTCCGTCAAGGGCGTGGACCAGAACGTCGTGCAGGACTGCCAGCTCACCTACGACATCGTCTTCTCCAAAAGCCACGCCTACATCGCACAGATGGAGAAGCTGCTCGCCAAGGAGAAGAACCCGGCGCTTCAGGGGAAGCTCTGCTTCCTGCTCGCCAAGCAATATGCAAACAAGGGCGACAAGACCCACGCCAAGCTGTATCGCCGTCGGTTTGAAGAACTGACGAAGACCACGGCGGGCGTCCAGGGTGATTAATCGGCCGGGGTCAGCACGGCTTGCACTTGTCGCTGGTAGGCGTTTTGTCATGCGTCGCGGGATACCGCGACACGATGAAAGGGGTTCACATGATCGGTTTCATCCTCACGGGGCACGGCCACTTCTCCACCGGTCTCAAGAGCTCGGTCGACATGGTCGCCGGCCCCCAGGAGCACTTTGAGATCGTCCCGTTTCTCGAGGAGGAGGCCGGCGCCTATCCCGAGAAGCTCCGCGAGGCCGTGACGGCCATGGGCGAGACCTGCGACGGCGTCCTCGTCTTTGTTGACCTCGTGGGCGGCACGCCGTTCAACCAGTCCATGCTCCTCTCGAGCCAGATCGAGAACCTCGCGATCGTCGCGGGCACCAACCTGCCCATGCTGATCGACATCGTCATGGCCCGCTCCGACACCTCCACCCTTGCCGAGCTCGTTGACGAGGCCGTGGCCGTGGGCAAGGAGGGCGTCTGCACCATGTCGCTCGACTCCGCCGCGGCGGACGAGGACGACGAGTAGCGCGGCGAGAGACGCCGGGACGACGAACGGGGAGGAGGAGAGGCCATGATTCAGCGCGCAAAGAGGCAGCCGCTCTACGACCGGCTCGTGGACATCCTCATGGAGCGGATTGACCGCGAGTGCCAGCCGGGAGACCTGCTCCCCTCCGAGCGCGAGCTCTCGGAGCGCTACGGCCTCTCCCGCACCACCGTTCGTCTCGCCCTGGGCGAGCTCGAGCAGCTCGGGCTCGTGGTCCGTCGCCACGGGAAGGGAACCTTCGTGGCCGACCGTTCGGCCAAGCTCGCCAACCTGACGACCTCGTACAGCTTCACCGAGCAGATGCGCTCGCTGGGGCGCGTGCCCGAGACCACCATCCTCGAGTTCTGCGAGACCGACGCGAACAAGAACCTCTCGGATCGCATGCAGCTCAACAAGGGCGACCGGGTCTTCAAGATCAAGCGCCTGCGCTCTGCCGACGGCATCCCCATGATGGTCGAGGTGAGCTACCTGCCCGTCCGGAAGTTCCTCACGCTCAAGCGCAACCTTCTTGAGAGCCGCCCGCTCTACGACATCATCGAGAAGGTCTACAAGGAGAAGATCCGCGTGGCCGAGGAGGAGTTCTGCGCGAGCGTGGCGCGCCCTGCCGACGCGCACCTCCTCGACATCGCCGAGAACGCGCCGGTGCTCGACCTCGAGCGCCTGACCTACAACACCAGCAACGAGGTCATCGAGTACACCCTCTCGGTGGCTCGGGCGGACCAGTTCAAGTATCGGGTCGTCCACCAGCGGACGGCCTAGGGCGGACGGCGGCCACTCCCGGCCGTTGTCTCGCGGGAAGGAAAGGAAACGGCTATGTTCAGCATGACCGAGGCCGAGCTCACCAAGCTCGGCGCCCAGATCACCACCGCCGAGATCAAGCAGCAGCCGGAGCTCTGGCGTGACACGCTCGAGATCTACAAGGCCAACCTCGACGCCATCACCGCGTTTCTCGCCGATGCCCGCGCCATGGGCGAGGGCCGTCTGTCCGTCGTCTTCACCGGTGCCGGCACCTCTGACTACGTGGGCGACACCGTCGCGCCGTACCTGCGCCACGCCGGCGACGTCTCCCTCTACGACTTCAAGCCCATCGCCACGACGGACATCGTCTCCGCGCCGCGCGATTTCCTGAACCCCGACGAGCCCACGCTGCTCGTCTCGTTCGCGCGCTCCGGCAACAGCCCCGAGTCCCTGGCCGCCGTGGAGATCGCCGGGAAGTTCGTGAAGAACGTCCGCTTCCTCAACATCACCTGCGCCCCCGAGGGCAAGCTCGCCGTGGAGTCCGCCGACGATCCGCGCGCGCTGACCCTGCTCATCCCGCGTGCCAACGACAAGGGCTTTGCCATGACCGGCTCATACAGCTGCATGACGCTGCTCTCCACGCTCATCTTTGACGCCGCCTCCCTTGACGAGAAGGCCGCATGGGTCGAGCAGATCGCCAAGATGGGCGAGGAGGTCGTGTCCCGCGAGGAGGAGATCGCCGCCTTCCTGGCCGGCGACTTCAACCGCGTGACCTACCTCGGCTCCGGCTCCTTTGTGGGCCTCGCCCAGGAGAGCCAGCTCAAGATCCTCGAGCTCGCCCACGGCCTCGTGGCCACCTCCTGGGACAGCTCGATGGGCTACCGTCACGGGCCCAAGTCCTTCGTGGACGACAAGACCCTGGTCTTCGTCTACATGAACAACGACGAGTACACCCGCCAGTACGACCTCGACATCCTGAACGAGATCGGCGGCGACAAGATCGCGCAGAAGACCATCGCCATCCAGCAGGACTGCGGCCCGGTCTTTGAGGGCGAGTCGTTCACCTTTGCCGGCTACGACGCGCTGCCCGAGGGCTACCTCGCGCTCCCGTTCATCATGGTCGCGCAGACGGTCTCGCTGCTCAACTCCGTGCGCGTGGGCAACACGCCCGACACGCCGAGCCCCACCGGCACCGTCAACCGCGTGGTCAAGGGCGTCACCATCCACCCGTTCGAGGCGTAAGGCAAGCGATCGTGCGGCCCGGGGACGTGCGCCCCGGGCCGTTCCGTAAAGGAGGTACGCAATGAGCACGTTTGCGATCAAGGCTGACAGGTTCGTGATGCCCGGCGCCACCATGCAGGGCGGCTACCTCACCATCGAGGACGGCGTCTTCGTCGGCTGGTCCGAGGAGACCCCCGATTGCGAGATTCACGACCTCTCCGGCTGCATCGTGGGCCCAGGTCTCGTGGATACGCACATCCACGGCTTCTTCAACCATGCCACGACCGACCGCGACCCCGAGGGCATCAACGCCTCCAGCGTGGAGCTCGCGCGCCGCGGCACCACCTGCTGGCTGCCCACCACCTTCACCGAGTCGGTCGACCAGATCGCCGACTCCTGCGCCGCCATCGCCGCAGCCGACGAGGGCCGCGACGAATCCTTCGTGGGTGCGCGCATCGGCGGCATCTACCTCGAGGGCCCGTTCTTCACCACGGCCCACGTGGGGGCGCAGAACCCGGTCTACCTGATCGACCCGAGCGTCGAGACCTTCGACGCGTGGCAGGAGAAGGCCGGCGGCCGCATCGTCAAGAGCGCGCTCGCCGCCGAGAAGGACGGCGCGTGCGCCTACTGTGCCGCGCTCGACCAGCGCGACGTGGTCACCTGCATCGGCCACTCCGACGCCCATTACGACGAGGTCCTCGCCGCCGTCAACGCCGGTGCGAGCTGCTTCGTCCACACCTACAACGGCCAGCGCGGCCTGCACCACCGCGACCCGGGCGTCGTGGGCGGCGCCATGACCACCAACGGCACCTACGCGGAGATTATCTGCGACGGCCGTCACGTCGTCCCCGCCGCCGTCAAGGCGCTCGTGGACGCCAAGGGCTGGGACCACACGGTCCTGATCACCGACTGCCTGGGCTGCGGCGGCATGCCCGAGGGCGAGTACATGTCCGGCGGCCTGCCCGTCGTGATGAAGGGCGGCCTGTGCTACCTGCGTCTCGAGGACGGCTCGACCGGCTCGATCGCCGGCTCCGTGCTCACGCTCGCCGAGGGCGTCAAGAACATGGTGGACTGGCAGATCGTGACCACCGAGCAGGCCATCCGCATGGCCTCCGAGGTCGCCGCGCGCTCCGCGCACATCGAGGAGCGCTTTGGCTTCATCAAGCCCGGCCGCGCCGCCGACCTCACGGTCTTCAACGCCGACATGACGCTCGCCGCCACCTACGTGGGCGGCACGCTCGTCAAGTAGGCGCCCCGCGCGTCCTTCTCGGCCGTGCGACCGCACGCCTTAGGGTTTCGTCACGTTTGGTGATGACGGCCCGCGAATTCGTCCCCTCCCGGTATGATGACCTCATCGACCGGGAGGGGTTCTCATGTCACGACGCCGAGAGGGACGACGCCCGCGCACCCGGGGCGCGCTGCTCGCCCTGCTGGTGGCCGTCGCGCTGGCCGACAGCGCCACGCTCGCCGGCGCCGCGGTCCTCCATGCGCGTCGGCTCGAGCGCGTGAGCGGCACGAATGCCGTTACGGCGCCGGAGCTCGTCGCGGAGCGCCGCGACGGCCCCTTCACGGCGACGATCGACTACGCCGCGCTCTTCTCGGGCGAGGGGCATCAGGTGAGCTCCGAGGTCGCCTGGGACGACGACTGGTTCTTCCAGGACCCCACCGCCTACAACCACGACCTCGCGCACACCTGCGCCGTGCTCTCCGCTGTGGCCAACGCCGAGAGCGCCTACTACCAGCAGGGCTCCACCGCGCCCGCCTACGCCGAGCACGCCCTGGCCGAGCTGGGCTTTGAGGAGGTCTGCACGGCTTCGTATCGCTATCGCAGCGAGGTGGTGGACGAGGTTCTCGGCGTTCTGGACGGAACCGACGTGGTGGCCTACACGCTGGCCACCAAGCGCGTGCGCTCCTCGGTGACCGGGGAGGAGCGGCTGCTCACCCTGGTGATGGTGCGTGGCTCGTATGGCTCCGAGTGGCTCTCCAACATCAAGATCGAGGGCGCCGAGGGAGAGGGTGACCACCTGGGGTTCACGCTCGCCGCCGAGGAGATCGTGGCCGACCTGAACGAGCGCGCCGCCGCGGAGGACCCGGGGATCGAGCGCACCTACCTTTTCTGCGGGCACAGCCGCGGGGCCGCCGTGGCCACGCTGCTCGCGAGCTACGCTGACGGCGCGGCCGGGGACGCCGGCGCCATCTCGTCCGCCGAGTCCGTGCGCGCCTACGGCTTTGCGACGCCCAACTGCACCTCGGCGACAGACGCGCGCGACGCGCGCTACGACAACATCTTCAACGTCATCAACCCCTCCGACGTGGTCACGATGCTCCCGCCCGCTGCCTGGGGCTACACCCGCTACGGACGGGACGTGGTGCTGCCGTCCGCGGGCGACGACGCCCTCACGGGGTCTATGCGCGCCTCCTACCAGGCCACGATGGGGACGGAGTGCCCCGTGGGCGAGAAGGACCGCGCGGCCGCCGAGGGCTTTGTCGCGGAGCTCGCCTCCGGGGCCGACGACCTTGACGGGCTTTTCTCGCCCGACGGGCTCGCCGCGCTGGCCCGCGCCTGCATCGGCACCGACCTGGGCCAGCTGCTCGCGAGCCACTATCCCAACACCTACATCGCGTGGCTCGACGCCACCACGGCCGCGGACCTCACGTTTGCGTGACCACGCTGAGCGAGCGTCCTTCTCGCCTTCCGCCGTTGACTCAAGTGGAGCAAATCGACGTTTTGGTCCCTCTCAGACGAGAAAAACGTCGATTCGCGCCACCTGAGTACGGAGCGCCTCGGACGACGGGACCGTCCAGCCCGTAGGCCTCCACAGGCACGAGCTCGATCGTCGGCAGCTCCGGCACCAAGATCGCGTCCGGCGCCGGAACCGCAATCAACGGCTCGCGCTCCCGGGGGATGCCGTAGTAGCGCAGCAGCCAGTCAAAGTACTCGGTGTCCGCCACGTCGGCGGGCGAGAAGCGCATCACGCTCGCGTGCGCCACGGTGAGGCCCGACTCGCGCCGGCGCTCGCCCTTCATCGCTGCCAGCGGGCTGCCGCCGTTCATCTGGGGGTTCAGGTACTTCTCGTTCCCGTCGTGCTCTCCGTAGACCTCCGCGCCGTCTGCCAGCCGCCAGCGAAAGTCCACGCGGTAGAGCCCGCTGCCAGAGAACGGACTCGGCACCTCCACCTGGAGGTCCGGCATGGCAAAGCCGAGCTCCCACATGGCGGCCCGCGCGATGGACTCGCCGCCGTTCTCGCTGCGCCCGTCGGCGTGCGTCACGGTCATGCGTGCCTGGGCGATGCCATGAAAGCCGCCGCCCATCTCGTCTACATACTCGACCAACTCCTCCTTTGGCAGACCGCCCACGCGCAGCGCGGAGTCCGCAACGGCGAGGCCCTCCCGGAAGCTCAGCCAGCGCGCGCAGTCAAACGCCGTTCGCAGGAGGGGCGTCACCGGCACGCCCCGCGCCTGGTCGGGCTCTATGTCGCTCGTGACGTGGCGGCGGAGCGCCCGTGGCGAGCATCCGCCCGACCCGGGCGGCACGGCCACGTGAACGGTGTCTAGCAGCTCCCATGAGACGGAGAGGCCCTGCAGCACGGCGGCTGACGGGCCGCAGAACACCCAGTCGGGATGCAGCTCGTTCAGGCTGATGAGCAGTCTGCATGCGCGCTCGTCCGGCTTGAACCGCTCCCACGTGGTGGCACGGGCAAAGAGCTGGGGCCAGGGCATGACCAGCTCGCCGGCCGCCACGCGTCGCCGGAGCGCCTTGTGCAGGCCGTCGGAGCGGCACACGAGGCACATGTCGGCCTGTTCCGCCTCGTCGAGAAGCCCCGCTATCATCTGGCCCGTGGCACCGCTCACCTTTGTCGCCTCCTTGTGTTGGAGACGCATTCTGACAGTCCGGCGCGGCGGGCGTCGGGTGGGGCTGTGGCGTCGGATGCCCGGCTCAAGTGGAGCAAATCGACGTTTTGGCCTCTCCCAGGCGAGAAAAACGTCGATTCGCGCCACTGGAACGGGTGGCGCGGAGAGGACCCGCCCGCTCCGTGACAGCCCCGTGAGAGACGGCCGAGAAGAACGCTCGCTTGCGAGCTCCCACGGCAATTGGCGGACGGCGCGATTCCTCGGTGAACGGCACGTCACCCCTGTGCTACCATGTCAGGCTAGGCGATGACGGAGAGGTCTGGGCGTCGCGTTGCCAGCGGACAGAGACGGGGGTCACCGGCTGAGAGCCCCCTCCAAGGCAGAGGCCCAGAGTTCACTCCACCAGCCGCGACCTGAACGGCGCGAGGTTCTTCTCGCCAGCCCAGTAGGGAAGCCGTCGGCCCCACGGCACGGGGCGAGAAGAGCGGGCGCGCGGGAGAGACAACCCGTGGCGTCAACCGAGGTGGTACCGCGGATCATTCCGTCCTTGGGCAGCAGCGTGGCTGCCACGGGGCGGTTTTTTTAGTAGAGAAGGGATGACACGATGTCGATGTCCGACGACCTCAAGGCGATTGAGGCACAGTTTGAGGAGGGCCTCGCCGGCGCCCAGACCATGGAGGCCCTCGAGGCGCTGCGCGTGAGCTTCCTGGGCAAGAAGGGGCGGCTCACGGCCATCATGCGCTCGATGGGCACGGTGCCCCCCGAGGAGCGCCCGGCCATGGGCCAGCTCGCCAACACCGTCCGCGGCAACGTTGACGCCGCGCTGAAGGCGCGCCGCGAGGAGCTCTCCGCGGCGCTGCTGGAGCAGAGGATGGCCGCCGACGCCGTGGACGTCACGCTGCCGGGTCGGCGCCTCTCCCAGGGCACCCAGCACCTCATCTCCCAGATTCGCGAGGAGGTCGAGGACATCTTCTGCGGCCTGGGCTACACCGTCGAGGACGGTCCCTACGTCGAGACCACCTGGTACAACTTCACCGCGCTGAACGCCCCCGAGGACCATCCCAGCCGCTCGGCCAAGGACACCTTCTACGTGGTGGACAACGCGCCGGAGGGCAAGGAGTCCCACGTCCAGGGCGAGTCCGACGTGCTGCTGCGCACCCAGACCTCCGGCGTGCAGGTGCACGTGATGGAGAGCAAGAAGCCGCCCATCTACATGATCGCCCCGGGCACCGTCTTTCGCCCGGACACGGCCGACGCCAACCACCTGCCGCAGTTCACGCAGATCGAGGGCCTGGTCGTGGACGAGGGCATCACCTTTGGCGACTTCAAGGGCACGATGGACTACTTCCTGCGCGAGATGTTCGGCAAGGACCGCGCCACGCGCTACCGCCCGCACTTCTTCCCCTTCACTGAGCCCAGCTGCGAGGTGGACGTCTCCTGCGGCGTCTGCGGCGGGAAGGGCTGCCGCTTCTGCAAGGGCACCGGCTGGCTGGAGATCCTGGGCGCCGGCATGGTGGATCCCAACGTCTTTGAGTACTGCGGCATCGACCCCGAGAAGTACACCGGCTTTGCCTTTGGCATGGGCGTCGAGCGCATCGCGTGCCTGCGCTACGACCTGCCGGACCTCCGCATGCTGATGACCGGCGACATGCGCTTCCTCCGTCAGTTCTGAGGCTTCCCCTGGCGCCCGATCTTGGCGCTCAAGCCTTCGGCCGCCGCACGTCAGGCGTGCGGCCTCGGCTTTCGCACCAATCTCGGGCGCCAGTGAAACCCTCAGAACTAACGGAAACATGTTTCGAATCGCGCGAGAAGGAGAAGAACATGCGCGTCTCATATGAGTGGCTCAAGAGCATGGTGGACGTGCCGGCGGACCCCGCCGAGCTCGTGGCCGAGCTCACCCGCACCGGCACCGAGGTCGAGGCGGTGGAGAAGGTCGGCGCCAACCTCGAGCACGTGGTCACGGCCCAGGTCGTGAGCAAAAAGCCCCACCCCGACTCCGACCACATGTGGCTCTGCCAGGTCAGCGTGGGCGACAAGAACGTGGACGAGCAGGGCAACCCCGTGCCGCTGCAGATCGTCTGCGGCGCCCAGAACTTCAACGAGGGCGACCACATCGTGACCGCCATGATCGGCGCGGTGCTGCCCGGTGACTTCAAGATCAAGAAGAGCAAGCTGCGCGGCGTGGAGTCCTGCGGCATGAACTGCTCGGAGCGCGAGCTCGGCCTGGGCAGCGACCACGAGGGCATCATGATCCTGCCGCCGGACGCGCCGGTGGGCATGGACTTCACTGACTACCTCGGCAGCTCCGACACCGTGATCGACTGCGAGATCACGCCCAACCGCCCCGACTGCCTCTCCATGACCGGCTTTGCCACCGAGGTCGCGGCGATTCTTGACGAGGACACCCACATCGAGCTGCCGCATGTGGCCGCCGAGTCCGGTCCTAACGCCGCCGACCTCGTGGACGTGACGATCGCCGACCCCGAGCTCTGCCCGCGCTACACCGCGCGCGTGGTCCGCAACGTCAAGATCGGCCCGTCGCCGGAGTGGCTGGCCCGGCGCGTGGCGGCCGCGGGCGGGCGCTCGATCAACAACGTCGTGGACGTGACCAACTACGTTATGTACCTCACCGGTCAGCCGCTCCACGCCTTTGACCTGGGCAAGCTCACCGAGCGCGACGGCCGCCGCCACATCGTGGTGCGCGCCGCGGGCGACGGCGAGAAGCTCGTCACGCTGGACGGCCAGGAGCGCACGCTCACCTCGGACATGGCCGTCATCACCGACGACGGCCACACCCCCGTGGCGCTCGCCGGCGTCATGGGCGGGCTGGACTCCGAGATCACGGAGGCCACAACCGACGTGCTCCTGGAGAGCGCGAACTTCTCGGCCGGGCATACGTCGCGCACCTCGCGCAACCTCGACCTCATGAGCGAGGCCTCCATCCGCTACGAGCGTCAGGTGGACGGCACCAACTGCGCCAACGTGGCCGAGATCGCGGCCGCCCTCTTCGAGCAGTGCTGCGGGGCCGAGGTCTGCCCGGGCATCGTGGACGTCTATCCGGGCGAGAAGGACGACGCGCCCGCCCAGATCACCCTGCGCCCGAGCCGCGCCCGCCTCATCGCCGGTGCGGACATCCCCGTGGAGTTCATGGCCGCGCGCCTGCGCCGCCTGGGCTGCGCGGTGGAGGAGGCCGGCGAGGACGCCCTGGCCGTGACCGCGCCCACCAACCGTCCCGACCTCACCCGCGAGGTCGACCTCATCGAGGAGGTCGTGCGCCTGTGGGGCGAGGGCGACATCGCGCCGACCATCCCCGCCGCGAAGAACCACGCCGGCGGCCTCACGCCCGAGCAGCGTCGCATCCGCAAGATTGGCCAGGTCCTGCGCGCCTGTGGCCTCTCCGAGACCTCCACGTATTGCTTTGCCGCGCCGGATGACCTGGCGCGCCTGGGCATCCCCGAGACCGGGCGCGGCGTGCCTGTGAAGATCATCCGCCCGCTGGTGGCCGAGCAGTCCGAGATGCGCCGCGACATGCTGCCGGGGCTCCTGCGCTCCGTGGCGTACAACCTCGACCACGGCGTGCCCAACGTGGCGCTCTACGAGATCGGCCGCGTCTTCTTTGGCAAGGAGCACGCGAGCCAGCCCGACGAGCCGAGCTTCGTCTGCGGCGTCATGTGCGGCAAGCGCGCGGACGACGCCTGGAACCAGCGCTTTGACGAGTACGACTTCTTCGACGCCAAGGGCGTGGTGGAGGAGCTGCTGGACGCGCTGCGCGTGACCAAGGTCCGCTTTAAGGTGGCCGAGTCCGAGCAGTACCCGTGGCTCCAGCCCGGCCGCGCCGCCGAGGTCCTGGCGCGCGGCGAGGTCATCGGCTGGGTGGGCAACGTCCACCCGCGCGGCCTCAAGGCGATGGGCGTGGACGCGCCCGTGGTAGCCTTCGAGCTCTCCCAGGCGGCGCTGCTGCGCCTGGCGGCCGACGAGCTGCCCTACCAGGATGTGCCGACGCTCCCGGGCGTTGACGTTGACCTGGCGATCGTCGTGGACGAGTCCGTGACCTGCGAGACGCTCATGCAGCGCATCGGGTCCGCCGGCGGCAAGCTGCTCGCCGACGTGCGTCTCTTCGACGTCTATCGCGACGATGAGCGCGTGGGCAAGGGCAAGAAGTCGATGGCCTTCTCGCTCACCTACCGCGCGGCCGACCGCACCCTCACCTCCGAGGAGGTCGAGAAGGCGCACGCCAAGCTCGTGACCAAGGTCTGCAAGTCCACCGGCGGCGAGGTCCGCAGCTAAAACTTGCTAGAAAGGGGTCAGACCCCTTTCTAGCAACGGCGGGCGAGGGGGCGTTCCTCTCGCCCGCCGCTGTGCATTCAAGATCGTTTGGGTTCCCTAGGACCCGTCAACGCTGAGCGTGGTCACGCCGTCGTCGTCAGTGACGGCGACCCGGCCGTCCCCCAGGTCGACGAGTTGGGCGCTCTGCGTGGTTCTGCCGTCAAGAAGGATTGTGGCGTCGCCGCCGTCGAGCGGCACGCTCCGGAGCTTCCAGTTCGTGATGGTGGGGTCGACCCACCCCGTGAGGTCATCCTCGGACTCCGTCGCCTCGTAGTCCTGGAGATAGGCGGCCCCGTTCGCGGTGCCAACGAGATTGAAGCTGTCGATGCCCTCCGTGGTGAGAAGTACCGTGGGGTCGGAGCCGTCAACGCCCACCGTCACGAGGCGATCGACGTTGTCTGCGTAGGACGCGTCCGCGTTGCTGCCGTAGTCCGTCTCGGTGAAGACGAGCCTGCCGTCGGAGATGCCCATCGGGCCGCCGAGATAGTCACACGAGGCCTGGTACACCAGCCGCGTTTGGGCGGTCGAGGGGTCCACGGCGTAGATGGAGCTGTCCACAACGTAGTAGATCGCGCCGCGCGTGACGAGGGAGGCATAGGTGTTTGTGGGGAGCTGGCAGACCACGCGCTGGTCAGAGCTGTCCAGACCCATGGTCACCAGCTGGCAGAAGAAGTCGTAGTCCCCGGTCGGCACGCTCTCCACGACATACAGCGTACGATCGAAGACTCAGGCCGTCGTGAGGGTGGCACCGTTGTTCATGTCGTCGGGGGCGTTGAGTGCCGTGTAGAGAATCCGATCGCCGCCTCCGTCGAGGTCCAGGGCGTGAAGCGTCGAGCCTCCCTCTCCCGAAGTGGCGGCGTCGATGTCCTGATCGACGAAGTAGAGCACGCCTTCCTTGACGCACAGCGAGTGCGCGACATGCCCCTCGTCGAGGGCGTAGACGGTTTCGGCGTCCGCGGCAGGCGAGCCGTCCATCCGCATGCGATCGATCGAGCTCGCGGCGTCATCGTAGAAGTAACAGTATCCGTCCGCCGCCGTGGCGCGCCCTCCCGTCGCCGCATTGGACGAGGTCCGGTCCTGGAGCTCGGGGCTGTCGGAGAGAAGACGCGGGACAAGAAGCGCCACGGCCGCGACAAGGGCGACGATAGCCGCGACGAGTCCCGCTGCGAGGGCGGCTCTTCTGGCTCGCGCGTGACGCGACGCCTCGGGGGCCTCGGGGCGGACGGCTCCAGCGATCGCCCGCAGCCTGGGCAGAACCTCGCCTCGTCCGAGACCTGTCGTCCGCATGAGGGGCAAAACATCATGACCCGGCTCCTTCCCGTGCGTCGCGTTTTCTGTGTCGCGAGCATAGGCCTTCACGACCGCGCGTCGGCTGCGAATCGGCAGGAGGGCGCATCGTTCTTCTCGTCTGCCGATTTTGCCTTCGATGTAACACTTTATATTGTCCGGGCATCGGGTTATGCTCGTGTCACCAAGAGTGGGAGGCTGCCATGTTCTGTCCCAAGTGCGGCGAGAAGAACCCGGACGGCGCCAGGTTCTGCGCGAGATGTGGTGCCGCGATCGCGGCGGCCGGGCCGATGCCGGGGCCCGTGCCCGGACCGACGCCTATCTCGCCCCACAGGCGTTCCCGCATGCCGCTCGTGGTGGCGGGCGTCGTGGCGGTGGTCGTCGTGGCCGTGGCCGCGGCGCTCGTGCTTCCGGGCCTCCTCGGCGGTGACCGTGCTGCCCAAGAGCGCCAGGCCTCCAATGCGTCGCTCGGCTACAGCGCGGCCTCTTCCGGCGATTACGACTACTTCTACAGCAGCTCGGTCGGCGGTCTCTGCCGCGCCAAGCACGACGGCTCTGCCGTGGAGCTCCTTCGAGCCGTGGATGTGGAGACGCAGTACATCCCGGCGCTTGCAATTGACGGTGGCACGCTCTTCTTTGTGGTAAAGGATTACTACAAGGCGCCGTACGAAGAGCTTCGCTCCATCCGCACCGATGGCTCGCAGGAGAAGCTCCTCATGACGGCCCCTGATTTGCAGACCATTGACAAGGTGTGCGTCTACGACCAGAAGCTCTACGTGACCATGAGGGATTTCAGCGGTAGCGAGAGTGAGGGCATGACGAAGGTCAGCGTCATGTCCGAGGACGGTACCGACGCGCAGCAGCTCTGCAGCCTGCCCCTCTCAGATTACGTGGTCGTTCTGCCGGATGCCGTCTACTATCTCGTCAACAGCGATGGCTCCTATGCCCTCAACGCATGGAGCTCTGATACCAAGCAGACGCGCACGCTCTGCATGGGCTCCTCGACATGCGCGGAGATGCTGTGCGTGGCAGGGGGTCGCCTCGTCTATCTCGAGGACTGCACGATCGAAGACAACATGTTCGTCGGAAGAACGCTGGTCAGCGTTGACACTGAGGGGCAGAGCCGCAAGGTTCTCTGGACAAGCGACTCCGATGAGACAGGGGTCAGGCTGGTGGCGGCTTCGGGCGATGCCGTCTATGCGGCGCTCTACAAGACGGGATCAGATGGATCCTGGGATCTCCTGCGCGTGCCCCTCGACGGCGCTGACGCGCAGACCGTGGCGCGGGGTCTCACTTTCTACGCTCCCACGGCGTGTGACATGGGCGATCATCTGATTGTCTTCGAGAATGGTGGCCACATCACCGATGGCGGCGTACGTGTCATGAGCATCACTTACGACGGATCGGATCGCATGGCCTATCCGCTCGGCTAACGCCAAGCACGGACGAGGAGGAGTGATGTTCTGCACCAACTGCGGCTCGCAGCAGAAGGACGGCGCCAAGTTCTGCACGGCGTGCGGCGCGCCGCTCGCGCAGGCCCCGTCCGTCGAGGCTGCGCTCCCGGTCGAGAGGGGCGCCCGCTCGCGGGAGCCAGCCGGCAGGGGCCCCGTCATCGCCGCGGTCGTGCTCGCGGTGGTCGCGCTGGCGGCCGTCGTCGGCGTCGCCGCGCTCGTGACCGACGGGTTTGGGTTTGCAAAACCGGCCGAGGAGGCGCCCGTTGCCGCATCGCCGCAGGATTCGGCCACACAGACGCCGCAGGACGAACCCAAGCCCAAGAAGACGGAGCCCGCAGCGCCCGCGGAGCCAGAGGTGCGTGCCTCTGTGCAGGAGTACTCGTGGGAGGAGCTCTCGCAGGTCTCCGCGCTCATCTCCGCCGCCGGCAGTGACGCCGAGGCCGCTGAGATCGCGGCCCGTTATCACCTCTGCAACGAGGACGGCACGCTTGACGGCACGCAGACCAAGCAGGTCGTGCTCGCGGACGGCACCTCCGTGACCATGCAGGTTCTAGGCTTCAACCACGACGAGCGCGCCGACGGCACCGGGTGTGCGGGCATCACGTTTGGCTCGCGCGGCATCGTGGGTACGCACGCCATGAACGCCGACGACACCACGGCGGGCGGCTGGCGCGACTCCGACCTGCGCGCCTGGATGAACGGCGATCTGCTCGCTCAGCTGCCGGATGACGTGGCGGCCGCGATTGTCCCCGTGAGCAAGTTCTCCAACGCGGCGGGGGAGACCACCGACCCGGCGGACGTGGTGACCACGACGGACACGCTCTGGGCGCCTGCCTACGCCGAGCTCGGCGGCGACATGAACATAGACGATGATGCCCACGATGACGTCTACAACGCCGAGGGCGACCAGTACCAGCTCTACGCCGACCTTGGCGTGGGCTGGGACACGTCCAACGAGAGCCTGGTCATCGCGGGCGTGGAGCGCTGGTGGGAACGCACGGCCGACCCCATGGACGGCCGCTACTTCATGTGCGTGGGCGAGGACGGCACCCCCTGGTACGCCCACACGCCCAAGAACGAGTTCGGCGTCGTCATGTGCTTTTGCGTGTAGGCTCTCGCCGGGAGGAACTTAGAAGAACCTAGAGTTACACCATACTTCGGGAGTACTTGATGGAGCGCAGCGAGGAGTAGGGGGCAATCATGTTCTGTCCATCGTGTGGCGAGAAGAACCCGGACGGCGCCAAGTTCTGTGCGAAGTGCGGCGCCTCGCTTGCGCCGGCGGCGGGGTCGACCGCGGCGCCCGCCCAGCAGGCTGCGCCCGCCGCGGCCCCTACGCCCTGCCGTCACGTCCCGATCGTCGCCATCATCGTCGCGGTCGTGGCCGTGCTCGGCGCGATCGGCGCGGGCGTCTGGTTCGCGTTCTTCTCGCCCTGGCCTATCGACGAGAACAGCTTCCCCGATCCCGCCCTGCGCGCCGTGGTGGCGGCCACTGCTGACACCGACCATAACGGCGAGCTCTCGCGCGACGAGGGCCGCGCCCTGACCACGCTCTCCGTCGAGGGGGCGACCTCGATCGAGGGCCTGGGCGGCTACTTCCCCAACCTCGCCCAGCTCACGGTGACGGGCGGGACCCTGACGAGCCTGGACGTCTCCGACCTGCCCGCGCTCGCCTCCCTCGACGCCGCCTCCGAGCCGCTGCCCTCGCTCGACGTCTCGGCCAACCCAGAGCTCGCCGCGCTGCGCGTGCCGGACTCGACGCAGGTCACGGGCCTCGACGCCACCACGCTCCACGAGAGCTGGGTCGTCGCGAGCGTGGAGGAGCGCTACGACACGGGCTACGCGACCACCTACTCCGTCGAGCGCGGCGCTCTGGGCCGGGTGACGGGGCGCCGCGTCACGGACGGCGAGGAGGAGTCCTGGTGGAGCTACGACTATGACGACCAGGGCCGCCTTGCGAGCGAGACCGAGAGCATGGCGTACGACGACGGCGACGAGAGCGTGACCACCTACGGATACGACGACGCCGGGAACCTCACGTCCGTGGAGAGCTACGACGGCGTGTTTGCGTACTACTACGCCTACGACGACCAGGGCAGGCTCTCCACGATGGACATGGGGGGCGTCAACGACCCCACGAGCCGCACCACCTACGTCTATGACGAGGCGGGCCACCTTGCGAGCAGCACCTACCGCTACAAGAGCCAGACCGGCATGCGCACGGACTTCTCCTATGACGACCAGGGCAACCTCGTGAGCGCCGCGGAGTTTGACGAGACGCTGGGCGAGCCCTATCAGACCGTCGCCTACCAGCGCGACGCCCGGGGCAACGTGACGCGCGTCACCTACGATGTCGCGCCGTCCTATCAGGACGGCAACTGGTCTCCGGTGGACTTTGGCTACGATGACGCCGGCAGGGTCGTCTCGGCGCGCGCCACGCTCTACGGGAGCACGTACTCGGCCTCGGTCACCTACGACGAGCGCGGCAACGTCGCGCAGGTCACAGACGGCGTCGAGGGCGGGCGCACGACCACGTTCACGCCCTCCTACACGCGCTTCTTCGTGGCCGAGGACGGACGCGAGCCCGACTCCGGCATAGCCGTCAACGTGGAATACGTTCCGCTGATCGGGGCCCAGCGCACCTCGCTCGTCAACGTGTGGGCCACGCCGGCCGTGCTGCCCGATCCCAACCCCATGGCGCAGCCGGGCGAGTCCATGGTTCTGCTGTACTAGGAGGACCTCATGAGACGCGTGCTGACCCTCGCTCTTCTCGCCCTGGTGCTCATGGGCTGGTCCGTGGGGCAGGCCGAGAGGGACGACGCCACGCCGCTGACGCGCCCAAAGGAGGTCGCCGAGAAGATCCTCAAGACCGAGGTCCCGGAGGAGCCGAGCGCCGACGAGCTTCTCGCCCAGCTGGACCTCACGCAGGACTTCCATGACGAGTTTGACCACGGCCCCAAGGACGCCGAGCACCAGCGTTACATCGTCCTGCACGACACCGAGGGCGAGGGCGCGCCGGAGAGCGTGGTCTCGTGGTGGGCGAGCAACGGCAACCTGGTGGCCGCCCACTTTGTGGTGGGCAAGGACGGCCACATCGTCCAGTGCGTGCCGCTGGACCGGATCGCGCACCATGCGGGCTATGGCGACACGGGCCACAACGAGACCTTTGGCATCACGGAGGACGGGCGTGACGACATGGCCGGCTCAACGCCGATTGGGTCCAACTTTGCCGACTACGGCATGAACGCGTGGTCGGTGGGGATCGAGCTGGTGCACGTGGGCGGCTCCGGCGACTACCCGCCCGAGCAGCTTGAGGCGCTTGACGGCCTCATCGCCTACATCGACGCGTATTATGGTTTTGAGAGTCAGATTACCGACCACAAGGCGTGGCGCTCGGGCAACTCCGACACCTCGCCCGAGTTTGCCGGGTACCTGGCCAACTACCAGGACCATCGCACGCACGACTGAGGGGGATGCCATGTTCTGCACCAACTGCGGCGCACAGATGCCCGACGGGATGAGGTTCTGCACCAACTGTGGAGCCCCGCTGAGGGGATCGGGCCCTGACGCGGCGTCCGACCCCACGGTGGTCCTGCCCGACCCCGGCCCCATGCCCGTTGGCACCGAGCAGGGAGGCATGCCTCCGACGGATGACGGCGGCTACGGCGTTGTCCCCGATGGCCTCGGCGCGGACGGGGCCCCCTCCGGAGGGGAGCCCCCCAAGGGGCGTCGCGGCGGTGGTCGTGGTGGTGATCGACCCGTTTGGCCTGCATCTCCTGGACGGCGGCAAGCAACAGGAGCAGCCCGCCGCCACCGAGCCCGCCGAGGAGGAGGACGAGAAGGACGCCGGGCCCGAGGAGGACCCCGCGCCCGCACTCGAGAGCATCGCCGTGGAAACTGCCCCCAACAAGGTCGAGTACCTCGTGGGGGAGTCTCTCGACGCCTCCGGCCTGGTGCTGCGGCTTTCCTATGACGACGACAGCGAGCAGACGCTTGCCTATACGGCCGACAACGCCGGCGACTTTGCCTTTGATCCCACCTCGTTCAACTCTGCCGGTGGGTTCAACATCACCGTGACCTACGGCGGCCTTACGGCGACGTTCGGCGTCACGGTGTCGGAGGCACAGCCGCAGTCCCAGCCGCAGTCCAGCCCCGCGCCCAGCTCTGGCGGCACCTTCGTCCTGCCGGACAGCGCCACGCGCCTCTACAGCACAGACGAGCTCTCCGGCCTCTCGGACTGGGACCTCTACATCGCCCGTAACGAGATCTACGCTCGTCATGGTCGCATGTTCAGCAAGGACGACCTGCAGAACTACTTCAACGGTCAGGCCTGGTACACGCCGCTCTACTCGCCGGAGCAGTTTGACTCCATGGGGCTGCTCAGCAGCACCGAGCAGCAGAACGCCGCGACCATCCTCTCCATCGAGCAGAGCCGCGGCTCGCAGTACATCTAGGCTTGGGGCGCCCATGCCGAGCTGGAATATACACACCGCGCATGTGGAGCGGCTCCTGCGCGAGCAGGGCGCCGAGGCCCTGGGCGTGCGCGACTGGAACGCCTTTCTTCTGGGCAACCTGGCGCCGGACATCTACGTGGGCTACATGGTGCCGGACACCACGCTGCGCATCGACTACAAGCTCACCCACCACTCCATCCGCGAGCACATCCCCCTGCCGCGCTACGATGAGTTCTGGAACTACTACATCGCCGGGCACGACGACGTCTCGGACGTGACGCTGGGGGCGTGGGCGCATCTCGTCGCCGATCATGTCTATAACGCGCACACCCGCGCCTACCTGGCGAGCATCGGCGTGGAGGCGGGCGAGCGGGCGCGCATCGGCAAGCAGGGCGACTTCGCGCTCTTTGGGCGCACGCTCGATATCTCGCTGGTGCCGCACGTTGATGAGGCGCTCGTCGCCCAGTGCGCGGCGTTCCCGCCGTACTCCATCCTCGAGCGCGACGTGCGCGGCGCCGTGGACGCGGCGCGCGCTATCGTCGAGAAGAACCGCGCTGAGCACCTGACGGAGACGCCAGCCTATCGGTTGCTCACCGCCGAGTTCTTTGACGTGGCTCGCGACGAGGCTCACACCACGATCGTTGCCGGGCTGCGGTCGCGCCTCTGACGTCCCGCTGTCGCCGCCGAACCCAAACCGCTTTCTGGTTTGGGTTCAAGTTTTGTCTCCGGAGACGCCCGTCTGACGAAACCGCAGGATTCCTCCGGCCCTTCCGACGCCTGGACATGTCTGTGAACCCAAGCCTCGCGGGTGCGCTCGTGCGGGCGATTAGGTTTGGGTTCGTATACTAGGGAAGTTGGTCCTCAGAAAGGAGCGGAAGCATGAGAATCATCGCCTTTGACGTCCGGCCGGACGAGCGCGAGGAGTTTGGGCGACAGGCCGCGCGCGCCGACGTGGACGAGCTCGTCTGTCGCGAGGAGCCGCTCACGGCGGAGAACGCCGAGCTCGTGAGGGAGTTCAACGCGGTGCTCACCCAGAGCATGATCAGCTACGACGCCGACCTTCTCGCCCGTCTCGCCGAATGCGGGCTGCGCGTGCTGGTGACGCGCACCATCGGGACCGACCACATCGACCTCGCGGCGGCCGAGCGGCTGGGCATCGCCGTCTCCAACACGAGCTACGCGCCGGACAGCGTGGCGGACTTCACGCTCATGCTCATGCTGGTGGCGCTGCGCAAGTACAAGCAGATGATCTACCGTCAGAACGTCAACGACTTCTCCCTGCCGGGCCTCATGGGGCGCACGCTCTCATCGCTCACGGTGGGCGTCGTGGGAACGGGGCGGATCGGTCGTGCGGTGGCGCGGCGCCTGAGGGGCTTTGGCGCGCGGGTGGTCGCGTATGACCCGGTCCCGAGCGACGAGTTCAGCGAGCTGGGCACGTACGTGAGCCTGGACGAGCTCTTCTCCGTCTCCGACGTCATCACGTTCCACACGCCGTCCACGCCCGAGAACTTCCACATGGTGCGCGACGAGACGCTCGCGAAGATGCGCGACGGCGTGGTGCTGGTGAACACGGCACGGGCGAGCCTCATGGACGTGAACACGCTGGTTGCGGGCATCGAGTCGGGCAAGATCGGGGCGCTCGCCATGGACGTGTTCGAGGGCGAGGACGAGATTTACCACGCCTTTCGCATGCACGACATCATTGCCAATCGCGACATGGCCTACCTGCGACAGTTCCCCAACACGGTGCTCACGCAGCACGTGGCGTTCTACACGCAGCAGGCCGTGAACGAGATGGTCTCCCATGCGGTGGACGCCGCGCTGCGCCTGGCGTGACGGACGCCTCGACCGCTCGCGGAGCGCGGAACGGGCGAGCGGGGCACGGGTAGAATGGACGGGTCCGCTTTCGCGCGCGTGAGAGGAGCCCCCGCATGAGCTGGTTTGAGCCGTCCTTCGTTTATCAGATCTATCCTCTGGGCCTCTGCGGAGCCCCGTATGAGAACGACGGCGTGCTCGAACATCGGCTGCTCAGGCTCGTGGACGACGGCTGGGTGGACCACATGGCCAAGCTCGGCGCCACGTGCCTGTTGCTCAACCCCGTCTTCGAGTCGGATGCGCACGGCTATGACACGCGTGACTACACGAAGGTGGACTGCCGCCTCGGCACCAACGAGGACCTGCGCGCGGTCGTGGACGCATGTCACGCCGCGGGCATCAAGGTCCTTCTCGACGGCGTGTTCAACCACGTGGGACGCGGCTTCTGGGCGTTCCAGGACGTGCTCGAGCGGCGCGGCGAGAGCCCGTACGTCGGATGGTTTGAGATCGACCTCAACGGCAACAACTGCTTCAACGACGGCCTCTCCTACAGCTGCTGGGAGGGCGCGCAGAGCCTGGTGAAGCTCAACCACTGGAGCGCGGAGCTCAACGCCTACCTGGCCGACGTCATCCGCGGCTGGGTGCGCGAGTTCGACATCGACGGCCTGCGCCTGGACGTGGCCTACTGCCTGGACCAGGGGTACCTGCGCTCGCTGCGAGCCCTTGCGGACGAGATCGGCCGTGAGCGCGGCGAGAAGTTCCCGCTGGTGGGCGAGACGATGTTCGGCGACTACAACCAGTGGATGGGCGAGGACCTCTGCGACTCCGTGACCAACTACGAGGCCTACAAGGGCCTGTGGTCCTCGATGAACTCCGCCAACATGCACGAGATCGGCTACGCGCTGGAGCGTCAGAGTGGCAGCCACCCGTGGGACCTCTACACGGGGCGCCACATGCTGGATTTTGTGGACAACCACGACGTGCCGCGCATCGCGACCAAGCTGGACGACAAGAACCAGCTCGTGCCGCTCTACGGGCTGCTGTTTGCCATGTCCGGCGTGCCGGCGGTCTACTATGGCAGCGAGTGGGGCATCGAGGGCGAGCAGCTTCCTGGCGACCACGAGCTGCGCCCGGCTCTGGGCGCGCCCGAGTGGAACGAGCTCACGGACTGGATCTGCGCGCTGGCGAAGGCCCGTGTGGGCTCCGAGGCGCTCGTGTGGGGCGACTACGCGCAGCTCCAATGCCAGCCGCAGCAGCTGGTGTTCCAGCGCCGCAGCGAGAACGAGCGCGTAATCGTGGCGATCAACGCGGCGAGCGAGCCCGCGACGGTGCACTTTGACGCGCAGTGCGGCCGCGCCGTGGACCTCATCACCGGCGAGGAGCACGACTTTGGCGGCGGCTCCGATCTCAAGCCCTACTCCGCGTACTACTGGCGCTGCGAGCGGTAGCGTGCAAACGGATCATGCCAGACGTCCTGTCCAAGCTCGAAAACCCGCTCCTTGCGTTTGTCGCTCTGTGCGGTGGATGCTTCCTGCTGGTGGTGTCCATCAGGTTGCTCTGTGCTGCGAGGAGAGAGCGACGTATCGAGGGCATAAAGAGAGACAGCCAGCGTTATCGCAGTCTCGTTCGGCTGCGAAACGAATACGAACCGCGCTTTCACTGGGGCGTTGCGGAGATTCCCCTACGCATTTCCTGTAACTCAAAGGCGCAATTTGACCGCTTTGATCGTGTTAGGCGATGGAGCGAGATCGTAGATTTTGCTGGGCAAAATGAGCGGGAGATAGGCATACGTCTGCATCTGATTAACCGAAACAGAGAGCTTGCGCGTGAATATACGAGTAGGGTTGCCGTGCTTCCGGCGGGCAGCTTTACTGGGGATAGCGGTTGGATAGAGGCGGACTTATGCAGGCAGCAGGAGCTGCACCCGGAGACACAGCTGACGCTTCATTTGAGCGTGAGCTACGTTTCGCCGGCTGGAAGAAATAGGTATTACCGGGAGTTTGTATACGGACAGGACAAGATAGTCGCCGCACTTCAACAGAGCCGCAAAAAAGCATCAGCAGTTGATGTGCGCAAGCGCGAACGAGCCAAGATGACACCCAAGCTGCGTTATCAGGTCCTTGAGCGCGATAATTTTCGATGCGTGCGTTGCGGAGCGTCCGCTGCGGATGGCGTCAAGCTGCACGTCGACCACATCATTCCGGTTTCCCGCGGCGGGAAGACCGTGATGAGCAACTTGCAGACGCTTTGTGAGACGTGCAATCTTGGGAAGGGTTCTGATATGCCTGCGGAGGGTACTGAGGGCTGAGCTGTGTCCCACTGCAGGAGCGCTTACTACATCCTCGCTGGAATGAGCGAGCCGGGCTCTTTGAGGGTGAGGCTGGGATAGACGGCCGACTGGCCCGCGCTTAGTGAAATTCACGCATTGTGCCCTCTGACCGACAATGTGCTTAGAGAATCATGGCTATTGCACCAAATGGCTTTCATAAGGTGCAGCGGGAACGATTCTCTAAGCGGTCTTCGGCCAAGAGGGCGCAATGCGTGCAAAAGTCTAAGCGACGGGCTGCGCCGTGCCTGCTACTGGCCCATCGACGAGGTCTCGGGCAGAGTCGATCCGCCGTCGATCACGATCTGCGTGCCGGTGAGGTAGCTCGACTCGTCCGAGGCGAGAAACGCGCACAGCTCGCCGCACTCCTCGGGCGTGCCGAGGCGGCCGAGCGGCACGGCGGCCGCGATGGCATCGATGGCGCGCTCGGGGTTGTCGGGGTCGGACTGCTCCGCCATGCCGTCCACGAGCGGGGTGCGAATGTAGCCGGGGCAGATGCAGTTCACACGGACGTTCTTGTCGGCCAGCTCGCGCGCGAGGGCCTTGGTGAAGCCGATGAGCGCGGCCTTGGTGGTGGCGTAGGCGACCTCGCCGGGGTCGGCCACCATGTCGCCGGTGACGGAGCTCGTGACAACAACGGCGCCGCCGCCCGCGTCGATGATCGCGGGAACCACGGCCTTGCACGCGTTCCAGACGCCCTTGATGTTGATGTCGATGTGGGAGTCGCGCCAGGTGTCGTCGGCGGTGAGGAAGTCGCCGAGGACGCAGATGCCGGCATTGCAGTCGAGCACGTCGATGCGGCCGTACGCGTCGAGCGCGGCCTGGGCGAGGCGCTGGCAGTCCGCGAAGTCCGAGACGTCGCAGCGGACGCCCACGGCCTCGTGCCCCTCCGCTCGCAGCGCCTCCGCGGAGGCGAGGACGCCCTCGCCGCGCGCCGCCAGCACCACCTTGGCGCCGTGTCGCGCAAAGACGCGCGCGATGCCCTCGCCGATGCCCTTGGACGCGCCGGTCACCACGGCGACCTTGCCGTCGAGCTTGCCCATGTCAGACTCCAATCCGTCGCGGGGTTCGTACGGGCTACGTTACCCCTGTGGGGGTCCTCCGTGAAGTCTCGTTGCCCTGGCGTTGGCTGCTGTGCGTGACGGAATGACGGTTTTAGGCAGTTTATGGCGAGGCGGCCGAGTATCGGGCGAAATCGCTAGGAGAAGTCGCAGGTACAGGCCTTGCTCGCGAGAGCCTACTTTGCCCCTTCGCAAAAAACTGCCTAAAACTGGATTACGGCCAAAGAATGAGCGAAGCCCAACGAAAAGGGGCCCCGGACACGCGCCCGGGGCCCCGATGAAGCCGGCGTGAGCCTGGCTTACTGCACCTGCGCCACCATCGCCATGTTGGTGGAGGTGGTGTAGTCGCCCAGGCGCGGCGAGGTCTGCGGGTCGCCGGCGGTGATGACCACGATGTCGCCGGTGTCCACGAGGCCGTTGCGCTTGGCCGTGGTCAGCGCGTCGTAGAGCGTGCTGGAGAGCGAGCCCTGCTCGGTGGTGCGGTAGGCGTAGACGCCCCAGTAGAAGCAGGTGCGACGGATGGTCTTCTCGTTGGGGGACGTCGCGAAGAGCGGCATCCTCGGACGGAAGGTGGAGATCAGGCGCGCGGAGCGGCCGGAGTTGGTGGGGGCCAGGATGCACTTGGCGCCCACGTGGTCGGCCATCTCGAGCGCGGCGAAGCCGGTGGCGCCGTTGACGTTGCGGACGCCGCCGCGGTCGAAGTACTCGCGGCGCTCGGGCAGGTACTTCTCGGTCTCCTTGCAGATCTCGGACATGGTCTTGACGGCCTCGATCGGGTACTTGCCGGCCGCGGTCTCGCCGGAGAGCATGACGCAGTCCGTGCCGTCGTAGACGGCGTTGGCGACGTCGTTGACCTCGGCGCGCGTGGGGCGCGGGTTGCGCTGCATGGAGTCGAGCATCTGCGTGGCCGTGATGACGGGCTTGTAGTGCTGCTTGCACTTCTTGATGATGGTCTTCTGGATGTGCGGGACCTGCGCGGCGGGCACCTCCACGCCGAGGTCGCCGCGGGCCACCATGCAGCCGTCGGACACGTGCAGGATCTCGTCGAAGTTCTTGACGCCGAGGGCGCTCTCGATCTTGGGGAAGATGAGGACGTCGGGCGCGCCCATCTCCACGCAGATCTTGCGGATCTCCTCCACGGCCTTGCCGTCGCGGATGAAGGACGCGGCGATGGCGTCGATGCCGAGCTCGCAGCCAAACATGATGTCCGCGCGGTCCTGGGCGGTCACGGACGGCAGGTTGATGTTGAGGTTGGGGAAGTTCACGCCCTTGTGCTCGCCGAGCAGGCCGCCGTTGGTGATTCGGCAGTGGATGTCGGTGCCCTCCACGTGATCGACCTCCAGGCCGATCAGGCCGTCGTCGATCAGGATGACCGTGCCCGGCTGGACCTCGGTGGGCAGCGGCTTGTAGTCGAGCGAGAAGCGCTCGGCGGTGCCGATGACGTCGTCATCGGTGGTCACGATGCAGGTCTTGCCGGTGTCCAGCTGGACCTTCTCGCCGTCCTTGAGCACGCCGGTGCGCACCTCGGGACCCTTGGTGTCGAGCATGATCGCCACCGGGATGGAGAGCTCGCGGGAGAGCGCACGCACGCGCTCGATGTTCTTGCGGTGATACTCGTGGTTGCCGTGGGAGAAGTTGAAGCGCGCCACGTTCATGCCGTGCAGGATGAGCTGGCGCAGCACCTCCTCGTCCTCGGTCGCCGGCCCCATGGTGCAGACGATCTTGGTCTTCTTCTTGTTGAAAGTTGCCATCTGAGCCTCTCTCTTTGCTCGGACAGGAAAAACGGGGTCGGGTGGCGCGGACTAGCAGACCACGGAGCGGTCCACGAAGTCGGTGCCGTTGGCGTAGGCGCGGGCGTTGTCGAGCGTGACGCGGGCGATCTCGCCGAGGGCCTCGTGGGTGAAGAACGCCTGGTGGCTCGTCATGACGACGTTGGGGAAGGAGCACAGGCGCGCGGTCACGGAGTCGATGACCTCGCCGGCGCGGTTCTGGTAGACGTTCGGGCCCTCCTCGTCGTAGACGTCGATGCCGGCGGCGCCGATCTTGCCGGAGAGGATGCCGCGGATGAGCGCCTGCGTGTCAACGAGGCCGCCGCGGCCGGTGTTCACGAAGATCACGCCGTCCTTCATCTTGGCGATGGACTCGTCGTTGATCATGTGGCGGCTCTCGTCGTTCAGGAACGCGTGGAGCGAGATGAGGTCGGAGCGGCGGTAGAGCTCGTCGTAGTCAACGTACTCGTCCACGACGCCCTCGTCCACGAGCTTCTGGTTGGGGTAGAGGTCGGAGCCCAGGACCTTCATGCCAAAGCCCTTGCAGATGCGGCAGAGCGCGGCGCCGATGCGGCCGGTGCCGATGATGCCGGCGGTCTTGCCGTGCAGCGTCTCGCCCACGAGGCCGTTCAGCGAGAAGTCGTTCTCGCGGACGCGGATGTAGCCCTTGCAGATGCGGCGGTTGGCGGCCAGCGCCAGGCCCATCGCGTGCTCGGCGATGGCCTCGGGCGAGTAGGCCGGGACGCGCGTGACGCGGATGCCCAGGTCCTCGGCAACGGGCACGTTGACGGCGTCAAAGCCGGCGCAGCGCATGAGCACGAGCTTCACGCCAAAGCCGGCGAGGATCTCGAGCGTCATGGCGCCGCAGTCGGCGTTCACGAAGGCGCAGACGGCGTCGTAACCGCGCGCGAGGGCGGCGGTCATGGGCGTGAGGTTGGTCTCGGTGAAGTCGATCTTGATCTCGGGGTAGTCGGCGAGCTCCTTGGTGAACGACGCCTTGTCGTAGCTGGCGGTACCAAAGAAGAGAATGTTCATGGTCGGCTTCCTTTCCCCTGCGCGCACGCGCGCGACAGCTAACATACCGGGTCCAAGTTTAGCGCAGGCAAGGTGCGCGTAAGCCCTGCGCCCGCCGAAAACCCCTTGCGTTTTTGCGATTCCCTCGGTATAGGAGGGGCGAGAAGGGTGACCAGCCGCTGCGCTTTCGGGTACAATCGGTGACTGTTCTGTCAGCTGCCCGACATGGCAGCCTTGACGAGCCCTTGCCCCTCCTGGGGAATTACGATCGGGCGTCAACCTGTCGGGTGGAACGCGTCAACCCAGGAGGAGAAAAACGTTGAGAGAGTACCTTTCGTCCGCCGACGAGGTGCTGAGCGAGCTGTCCTCTAACGAGGAGAGCGGCCTCAGCACGGCCGAGGCCTCGAGCCGCCTGTCTCAGTACGGGCCCAACGAGCTCGACCGCGAGGAGAAGACCCCGCTCTGGAAGCGCTTCTTCGAGCAGATGGCGGACCCGATGGTAATCATGCTGATCGTGGCGGCCGTCATCTCCGCCGTGACCGGCATGGTGCAGGGCGAGCCCGAGTGGGCCGACGTGATAATCATCATGGTCGTCGTCATTATCAACTCCGTCCTCGGCGTCGTGCAGGAGGCCAAGTCCGAGCAGGCGCTCGAGGCGCTGCAGGAGATGAGCGCCGCGCAGTCCAAGGTCATGCGCGACGGCAAGCTCGTGCACCTGCCCTCCGCCGAGCTCGTCCCCGGCGACATCGTCCTTCTCGAGGCCGGCGACTCCGTGCCCGCGGACTGCCGCGTGCTCGAGAGCGCGTCCATGAAGATCGAGGAGGCCGCCCTCACCGGCGAGTCCGTGCCGGTTGAGAAGCACGTCGAGGCCATTGCGCTTGCCGCCGACGCCGACGACGTGCCCCTCGGCGACCGCAAGAACATGTGCTACATGGGCTCCACCGTGGTCTACGGCCGCGGCAAGGCGGTCGTCGCCGGCACCGGCATGAAGACCGAGATGGGCAAGATCGCGGACGCCCTCACCACCGCCAAGAAGGAGCTGACGCCGCTCCAGATCAAGCTCGCGCAGCTCTCCAAGATCCTCACGATCATGGTCATCGTGATCTGCGTGGTCATTTTCGCCGTTGACTTCATCCGTCACGGTTCCGAGATGATGTCCAACCCGAGCCTCATCCTCGACACCTTCATGGTCGCCGTGTCGCTGGCCGTCGCGGCCATTCCCGAGGGCCTCGTGGCCGTGGTCACGATCGTGCTCTCCATGGGCGTCACGAAGATGTCCAAGCGCCAGGCGATTATCCGCAAGCTCACGGCCGTCGAGACCCTGGGCTGCACGCAGATCATCTGCTCGGACAAGACCGGAACCCTCACCCAGAACAAGATGACGGTCGTCCGTCACGAGCTGGCCGCCCCCGAGGAGAAGTTCCTCGCCGGCATGGCGCTCTGCTCCGACGCCAAGTGGGACGCCGAGAAGGGCGAGGCCGTGGGCGAGCCCACCGAGTGCGCCCTGGTCAACGACGCCGCCAAGGCGGGCATGACCGGCCTGGACGTGGAGCACCCGCGTGTGGGCGAGGCCCCGTTCGACTCGGGCCGCAAGATGATGTCCGTGGTGGTCGAGGAGGCCGACGGCACCTTCGAGCAGTACACCAAGGGCGCGCCCGACGTGGTGATCGACCTCTGCACCAAGATCTATGACGGCGAGAAGGTCGTGGAGCTGACGGCCGAGCGCAAGGCCGAGCTCCTCGCCGCCAACAAGGCCATGGCCGACGACGCCCTGCGCGTGCTCGCCCTGGCCAGCCGCACCTACGACGCGGTTCCCGACGACTGCAGCCCGGAGGCCCTCGAGCACGACCTCGTGTTCTGTGGTCTCTCCGGTATGATCGACCCGGTCCGCCCGGAGGTCACGCAGGCGATCGTCGAGGCCAAGGAGGCCGGCATTCGTCCGGTCATGATCACTGGCGACCACATCGACACCGCCGTTGCCATCGCCAAGGAGCTCGGCATCGTCTCCGACGCCTCCCAGGCCATCACCGGCGCCCAGCTGGACAAGATCTCCGACGACGAGTTCTACAACAAGGTCACCGAGATCTCCGTCTACGCGCGCGTCCAGCCCGAGCACAAGGCCCGCATCGTCGACGCCTGGAAGAAGCGCGGCAACATCGTTGCCATGACCGGCGACGGCGTGAACGACGCTCCGTCCATCAAGCGCGCGGACATCGGCGTGGGCATGGGCATCACTGGCACTGACGTCACCAAGAACGTTGCCGACATGGTCCTTGCGGACGACAACTTTGCCACCATCATCAACGCGGTGGAGGAGGGCCGCAGGATCTACGACAACATCCGCAAGGTCATCCAGTTCCTGCTCTCCGCCAACATCGCCGAGGTGCTCTCGGTCTTTGTTGCCACGATGGTGGGCTTCACGATCTTCCAGCCGGTCCAGCTGCTCTGGATCAACCTCATCACGGACTGCTTCCCGGCGCTGGCGCTCGGCATGGAGGAGGCCGAGGGCGACGTCATGAAGCGCAAGCCGCGCAAGGCCTCCGACGGCGTCTTCGCCGGTGGCATGGGCGTCGACATCATCTTCCAGGGCATTGTGATCACCGCCCTGGTGCTGGCGTCGTTCTTCGCAGGCATGTACTTCCACAACAACGGTGTGATCGACATCACCGACCTTCTCGACGGCATCCCCGATCCCGAGGGCGTGACGATGTCCTTCATCACGCTGTCCATGGTGGAGATCTTCCACTCCTTCAACATGCGCAGCCGCCGTGCGTCGCTCTTCACCATGAAGAAGCAGAACAAGTGGCTGTGGGGCGCGGCAATTCTCGCGCTGCTGCTCACCGTGGTCGTTGTCGAGGTTGATTTCCTGGCCGAGGTCTTCGGCTTCATGACGCTCAACCCCGAGGCGCTGCTCACGGCCCTTGGCCTGGCGTTCCTGATTATCCCGATCATGGAGGTCTACAAGGCCATCATGCGCGCGATCGAGAAGAACGACTAAAAGGCTAAAACGGGACGGGTTCAAACGAGCCGCTCATTTGGGACAGGCCTCACGCGGGGGCCTGTCCCTTTTCTTGTGGCGCGCACGATGGGCACCTCCCGCTGCGCTCCCCACTCACCGAGGCGGAGCATCTACGGAAAATCGCTCCAAAATCAGGTCTGTTTTCCGTAATTGCTCCGCCTCGGTGAGTGGGGAGCGGCCGCGTCGGAGCCCGGCTGCGGCGCGGTGCCGTGCGATTTCCCGATATGATTTCGAACGAGGGGGGTGCGGACAAAAAGTTGGACCGAGAGGTCCGGACTGGGAGGTCCGCATGTACAGCAGGGAGGACGTCGAGCTCGCGCTGGAGGGGCTCGCCGAGGGGATGAGCGTGCGCGAGGTCTGCGAGATGGTGGGGCGCGACGACTCCTCCGTCCGGGACTGGGCCGCCGGGAGGCTGCCGCGCTCCTATACCGGGGCGCCGCTCCCGCCCGGGAGGGCCACGAAGGCACCGTTGCCCGGCGAGGGGCGGGAGGGTGCCGTGACCGATGAGGAGAGGGCGGCCCACGAGGCCGCGATGACCGAGAACCAGCTGCTCAGGGCGGTGTTGGACGACCTAAAAGGGGAAGGCTGCGCCCCGGCTTCGATGTCGAACAGGAGGAAGACCGAGCTCGGCGAGAGATTGAGGCGGGAGACAGGCCTGCCCCTCCGAGAGATCACCGCTTCCTTGAGGATCTCGAGGAGCTCCTATGAGTACCAGAGGGCGAGGCCCGGGCGCGACCGCGACGCGGCGCTCGGGGGCCCCGTCCGAGAGGCGTTCGAGGAGGGGCGCGGCTGCTACGGCTACCGCCGCGTCCACGCGGCGCTGCGCCTGCGCGGCGAGCGCGTCTCGGAGAAGCGGGTCAGGCGCGTGATGCGCGAGGAGGGGCTCGAGGCCGCCCGCCCGCGGCGGCGCCGGTACAGCTCCTACGCCGGCGAGCCCGACGGGCGCCCGGCCAACGCCCCCAGGGAGCGGGCCGAGGCTCGCAGGGCGGCGGGCGAGGCCTACGCGCCCGACCACGACTTCTCCGCCCAGGCGCCCGGGTCGCTCGCCGTGACCGACGTCTCCGAGCTCCCGGCCTGCGGGACCAAGCTCTACCTCTCTCCGGTCGTCGACTGCTTCGACGGGCTGCCGGCCGCCTGGGGGCTCTCGCGCCACCCGGACTCGTCGCTGTGCGACGGCTCGCTCGCGGCCTACCTGGACGGCCTGCCGGCGGGCTCCCCGCCGACCGTCCACGCCGACGGGGGCGGGCCCTACCGGGCCGCGAGCTGGAAGGGGCTCTGCTCGCGGCGGGGCGTCGCGCGCTCGATGTCGAGGCGCGGGCGCTGCGGGGGCAACGCCCGGGCGGAGGGGTTCTTCGGCACGCTCAAGGTCGAGTTCCTCTACCGGCGCGACTGGTCGCGCGCGAGCCCCGACGAGTTCCGCGCCGCGCTCGCGGACTACATGGGGTGGTACCAAGAGGGGCGGCTCAAGCTGTTCGCGGAGCCGGACGGGACGAGGCGCTACGAGACCATCATGGGCCGCAGGCGCAGGCTGGGACTGACGGCGTAGGATGGTCCAAGAAATCGTCCGCACCCCCGTGTGCGCCAGAATTCCCGAACATGTGCGCCCGCCAACGCACACAAGCCGGAAATCCGGCACCAGGGATAAAACCAAGCGTTACAGCCCACCGGCCGACTGCGGTAAGATTGCCGAGAAAGACGTGCGAGCTCGGGAGGTGCGGGTGGCAAAGCGGGGCAACAGGCGGCGCGCGAGCCGCCAGCAGAAGATCACGCTGCCTGCGATCGACGCCCTGCACGACCTGCCCGCCTTCTGTGACCTGCGGCTCGATGACGCTCAGCGCGCCGCCTTCGAGGGGTTTCTCGCCAGTGCGGAGAACGCGGGCGAGATGGCGCTCGGCTTTGTGGTGCGCCTGGACCGTGGCTTTCCGCTGATCGTGACCGCCGACGACGCCTTTCGCGCCGAGCACTCTGTGGCCTTTGCCAAGCAGGACGCCGGGAAGGACGAGGGGCTCCTCCCCGTCGTCGGCGACTGCGTGGCGGTGCGTCGCGCCCCCGGCCATGACATGGGCGTGATCGAGCGCGTGCTGCCGCGCCGCACGAGTTTTGAGCGGTGGCGCGGGCGCAGCCGCGGGGAGCGCCAGGTCCTCGCCGCCAACGTTGACGCCATCCTCATCGTGCAGCCGCTCGGTGCCGGTGAGCTGCTGCTTGGGCGCGTGGCGCGCTCGCTCGTGCTGGCGCGCGACTGCGGCCTTGAGCCCGTGGTGGTGCTCACCAAGGCGGACCGCGCGGCGGACGACGAGCTGGAGCAGGAGGTGGCGCGCGTCCGGCGCCTCGTTGGCGAGGAGGTGCGCGTGATCGTGACCTCGTCGGCCACGGGTGCGGGCGTGGAGGAGGTGCGCGCCTGCGTACCGCCTCTGAGCTGCGCGATGATCCTCGGCGAGTCGGGCGCGGGCAAGTCCACGCTGCTCAACGCCCTTCTCGGCCATGAGGCGCTCGCCACGGGTGAGGTGCGCGAGAGGGACGACGCGGGCCGTCACACCACGGTCTCGCGCGTCATGGTGCGCCTGCCGGGAGCCGGCGTGATCGCCGACGTGCCCGGCCTCAGAAGCCTGCCGCTCGTGGGCCACGAGCGTGGGCTCGCCAAGACGTTCCCCGAGATCGCGGACGCGGCGCAGGGGTGCCGCTTCAGGGACTGCACCCACACGCACGAGCCAGGCTGCGCCGTCCGAGACCACTACGAGCGCGGGGCCTTTTCCGAGGAGCGGCTGAGCTGCTATCTAGCGCTCGCGGACGAGATGAGAAAAAGCGCCCTCACGCTGGACCCAGATATCGTCATCTAGATAATGAATCGCATCACCGGCTCTCATCCTGTGAAGATGCTGTGAATCAAAATTATGATATTTGATATAAAAAACTTATTCGCCCGCGTCTGAACGCTGGGATGAGGCCGAGTCGTGACAATTCCGTGCGAGCCAGTGTCAGGCTCGTGTACGACTATTTGCGTACATCGCGAGACGCGACCCGCCACGGCGGGAGAATGCCCCTACCCACACAAGACGGGGGAGGGGTGCGATGAAGCGTCGGTTAAGGCTGATCGTCTCGGGGTCGTGCGCGCTGCTCTCCGCGGCGCTGTGCCTCGCCTACGGGGAGAGCGTCCGCGCGGAGGCGGAGCGCGCGCGAGCGGCGGCGCTCGAGCGCTACGGCGGCGAGGTCGTGACCCTGGTCGTGGCCACGGAGGGCATTGAGGCGGGGGAGAGCGTCACGCAAAGCAACGCCGTCGAGCGGGAGTGGCTCGTCGACCTTGCGCCGGAGGATGCCGTGACCGAGATGGACGCGGTGCTCGGCGACAAGGTGAGCGTGCCCGTCGCCGCCGGCGCGCCACTCACGGGGCTCAATTTCAGGAGCGCGGAGGAGGCGGTGGAGGTCCCGGCGGACCGCGTGGCGCTGAGCGTGCCGCTCGACGACGCCCTCGGCGTCCCGCCGGGAACGGCTGCGGGCGCGACGCTTGCGGCCTACGAGGCGGGCGCGGACGGCGTGCGCCTGATCTCCGACGACGTGCGAGTGCTGGCGATGCCCCAGGCGACCACGGGGGCGCGATCGGCGGGCTCCGTCACGATCGCGGCCGACCCGGACGAGGTTGCGCAGCTCCTCGCTGCGAGCGACGAGGGGAGCCTGCGCCTTGCGCTGCCCGGTGAGCGGGCCCTCGAGCTTGCGGAGGGCGCGCAGACGGCGCCGACGAGCGTTCCCGCGGAGGAGGCGCCCGCACAGACGGACGAGGAGGGGGTGGATGCGTCATGAGCTCGTGGGTGGCGTACTGCTCGGAGGGTCACGAGGCGCTCGTCCGACGGGCCCTGGCGCTGCTGGACGGCGCGGGAGATCTCATGCTGGCGAGAAGCGCGGACGTGCTGAGGCGGATAGCCGAGGGCTGCGAGCCCGGCGAGCTCGGGTTTGTGGTGGGCCCCATAGGCGAGGGCGTCTCGGCCGTCAACCTGGCGGCGGCCGTTGCGCGGTGCGGCAACGCGCGCTGCGTCGTGATGGTCTGCGACCAGGCGACGGGGTCCCTGCGCTCACGAGCCGCCCGTGCCGGTGTGGACCGTGTGGTGGATGCCGCCGAGGTGGAGCGTGCGGAGGCCGAGCGGCGCGCTGCGTTGGAGGCGCCGGGTGGCGCGGTCCCCGGCCCGGGGGCCGCCTTCGGAGCGAACGGCGCCCTCGGTCCCGGGGCGGACCCCGTCCCGCCCGCGTGCGCCGAGGGGCGCGCTCCCGTCATCGTTCTGTGCTCGGGTCGGGGCGGCGTGGGCAAGACAACGATCGCCGCGGGCGCGGCGGCCGTCGCGGCGCGCTGGGAACTGCGCGCGTGCCTGATCGATCTCGACCTCTCCTGCGGCAACGCCTACGCCAGCTTTGGGCTGCCGGGGGGAGGCGACCTGGCGGCGCTCGGCGAGGTGGCGCCCGAGCCGGACATCCTGGCGCGCCTGGTCGTCCCGGCGATGCCGGACGTGGCCCTGCTGGGCCCGTGCGGCCGTCCGGAGCTGGCGGAGCTTGTCACCCCGCACGTGGGGACGGTGCTCGCGTGGGCCGAGCGTGCGTATGACCTGGTGGTCGTTGACGCGTCCACGACGTTCACCGATGCCGTGGCCGAGGCCGTGCAGCGCGCCGACCGGGTGGTTCTCGTCGCCGACGGCCGTCCCGGGGCGCTCTCCTCGGTCGCGCGCATGGGTGGGCTCGTGGTGAGGCTGGGGGTTGCGCGAACGAGGGTGGCCCGGGTCGAGAACCGCGTGGGCTTGCGGGACGCCCCGGACGGGCCGGCCGTTGGGGACGCGGGCGGCCTGGAGGCCGCGCGGACGTACGTGGTGGCCGACGGTGGCGACGAGGTTGACGAGCTCGTTGGCGCCGGACGCATCCAGGAGCTCTGCGAGCCGGGCTACCAGTTCGCGGACACGCTTGCCACGATGCTGGCGCAGCTCCTGGCAGAGCTGGGACGGCTGCCGGAGCATGACGAGGCCCATCAGGCGCTCGACCGGCGAGACGGGCGTCCGCGTCGAGGGCTTCTCCACTTCAGAAAGGGGGCGTCCCGATGACGGTGCTCGAGCGCGTTCGAGAGGTCGAGCAGACGCGGCCCTCGGCGGCGGGCGACAGCTCCTCCGAGGAACTCAGGGCGGCACGCGAGCGCCTCAAAGGGGACCTCGTGGGGCGGCTGGGACTCTCCACCATCGCCACGATGCTCTCCGACGAGGACGCGCAGCGCTCGCGCGCGGAGCTGAGCGTGGCCCTGGAGGCCATCCTCAACACCGGCGAGGAGCTGGCCGCCACCGTGGACAGGGAGACGCTGCTGCGGCAGGTTGCGGACGAGATCTGCGGGCTCGGCCCCATTCAGCCGCTGCTCGAGGACCAGACCATCACTGAGGTCATGATCAACGGCGTGGGTGGCCTGTTCTACGAGCGCGACGGCGAGCTGCACCCGGCGGAGACCGTCTTTGACTCGCCCGAGCAGATCATGATCGTGCTCGACCGCATCCTTGCGCCGCTCGGTCGGCGTCTGGACCGGTCGAGCCCCATCGTGAGCGCCCGTCTTGCCAACGGGGACCGCGTGAATGCCGTCGCGGCGCCCATCGCCATCGACGGCCCCGCCGTGACCATTCGCAAGTTCTCCGACTGCATCAGGAGCCTGGGGCGCCTGGTCGAGCTGGGGTCGATTCCGCCCTGGTACGCGCGGCTGCTCTCGTGGGCGGTGCGCAGCGCGCGCTCGATCGCGGTGGCTGGCGGCACGGGGTCGGGCAAGACCACGCTGCTCAACGCGCTCTCCTGCGAGATTCCCCCGGGGGAGCGCATCGTGACGATCGAGGACTCCGCCGAGCTGCGCTTTGACTCTCATCCCAACGTGGTGCGCCTGGAGGCGCGCGACAGCTCGATCGAGGGAACGGGGGAGGTGACGATCCGCGACCTGGTGAAGAACGCGCTGCGTATGCGCCCGGACCGGATCGTGGTCGGCGAGGTGCGTGGCGGCGAGTGCGTGGACATGCTCAACGCGCTCAGCACGGGGCACTCCGGATCGCTCACGACCCTGCATGCCGGCAGCGCCGAGGAGGCCGTCATGCGCCTCGTCCTGATGGCCCGCTTTGGCATGGACCTGCCGACCGATCTCATCGAGGAGCAGGTGGCCACGGCGATTGACCTGATCGTGGTCACGCGACGCCTTTCGGACGGCACGAGGGTCGTCACGTCGCTCACCGAGGTCTCGCGGGCGGAGGACGGCTTCGCGCGGCTCGACGAGCGCGTGAGCTTTGGCCTCGCGCGGCGCTCCTGGTCGCTCGAGGCGGAGCCGGCGTTCGTGGCTCGCGCGATCGAGGACGGGGTTCTGGAAGAGGGGGAGGTGAGGGAATGGAGGTCGTCTCTGCCATTCTCGCGAGCCTGAGCGCGGGGGTCGCGGCCCATCTCGCCATGGGCGGGGCCGCTGCGCCCACGCAGGGGTCGCTCGCGCGCCGTGCGCTGGGATGGGGCCTCGCTGCGGCCCGCCTGCTGCGCCGCGCCGGCGCGACGCCGCTCGCGGACGCCCTCCTGTCACTGGGGCCCTGTCGGGATGCCGCACGACGGCTTGTCGAGCTGCTGGGGCGTGCGGGAGTGGAGCTGGACGAGCGTGCGGGCAGCGTTGCCGTGGGCTGCGGGCTCGTCGCGGCGTGCTGCGTCGCGGGGCTGCTCATGGCATCGCCGGTCGCCGCGGTCGCGACGGGCGCGATCGTGGTCGGTGTCGCCCTTGCGCGCGAGTCGGCGCGCGTGCGGCGGGCGCGCAGCGAGGTGAGCGCGTCGATGCCGGGCGTCTACCGAACCCTCTCGGTCGCGCTCGCGTCGGGGCAGACGCTCGCGCAGGCGGTCTCCTACGTCGGGGCCCGCGAGCGCGGGCCAGTGGGGGAGGCGTTCGCGCGCATGTCGCTGCGCCTGCGCTGCGGCGCCTCGACGGAGGATGCGGTCTCCCTGCTCGCACGGGAGCTGGGCGCCCCCGGGGCGGGCCTTCTCGCCACGGCGCTCGTGATCTCGCACCGGACGGGAAGTCCCCTGCGCGACCTGCTCATGCGCTCGGCGGCGCTCGCCGAGCGACAGGGCGAGCTCGAGCGCACGCTCGGCGTCAAGACCGCGCAGGTGAGGCTGTCCGTGAGGATCGTGTGCCTGCTGCCGGCCGTCATGATCGCACTGCTCGCCCTCATCTCGCCCGACTTTCAGGCGGGCCTGCTCACCCCGGCAGGGATCGGCTGCGTCCTTGCGGCCGCGACGCTCGACGTGGTGGCGCTGGTCATCATCAGGCGCCTCCTGACGGGGGTGACCAGATGGACGTGACGGGGCTCCTGCTCGTGGGAGGGTCGGCGTGCGCGGCGTCCCTTGCGGCGCTCGTGCCCGCGTCGGGCGGGGGCGTGCCGGCGGGGGTGCGGCGACTGCCCGCGACCCTCGTCGGTGCGGCTTCCTCCCTGCGTCGCCTTCCCCTCCTCGCCCGGGCGAGAAGGGCGGACGAGCTGGCCAGGCGCCGCGCAACCTGTCTGATGGAGCTTCCCGTGCTGCTCGACGTGGTGACGCTCGGGCTGTCGGCGGGCCTCTCCTTTGACGCCTCGCTCGAGCTCTACTGCGAGCGCGCCGAGGGGCCGCTTTCCCGCGCGTTCGAGGCGGCGATGCTCAGCTGGCGCATCGGCGTCCGAAGCCGGGAGGAGGCGCTGCGGCTGCTGGCGGACGAGCTGGGGCTCGCGGCGCTCTCGAGGTTTGCGACCGTGGTCTCCGAGGCGCTCGCGTTTGGCTCGCCGCTCTCCGAGGCACTCGAGCGCCAGGCGCGCGTTATCCGGGACGAGCAGCGCGCGCAGGTAGAGGAGGAGATTGAGCGGGTGCCGGTGAAGATGCTGGTTCCGCTGGGGACGCTCATCGTTCCCGCGATGTTCCTGGCTATTCTCGGCCCGCTTCTTGGGTCGGTGCTGGTTGGTCGGTGAGTTTGGGAGAAGGGAGTTTGGGATGGGTGAGCGTCGTTTGGGCGTCCGTGCGGTTGCGAGGGGCGTGCTGTCGGACCGCTCGGGCCAGGGGACCACGGAGTACGCGATCCTCGTTGGGGTCCTCGTGGTCATAGCCATCATCGCGATCCTGGCCTTCAGGGACCGGGTCACCGAGCTCTGGGAGGCCATCGCGGACGGCATCAACTCGCTGTGAGGTGGCGAGGGCTCGCGGCCGCGCTGGCGCTGGTCTGCGCGGCCGCCCTCGGCCTCGCGTCGCTGTGCGCAGACGTGCGAGACGCGCCCGGGACGGATCCGACGCAGGGCGCCGAGGGGCAGGGAGCCCCGGAGCGCCCGGTGGCCGAGGAGGTGGACCGAACGCTCGGTGACCTGGGTGTTTCTCCTCAGCGCAGCGAGCGCGTGAGCGAGCGATCCGTCGCGCGGGAGGCGGGCGAGCTGCTCGAGGAGCGGCGCGCCCGGGGCGACTGCGTGCTGGCGCGCAGCGGGTATCTGGACCTGTTTGGAAGGACGTGGGGATGTGTGCTTCAGGGAAACGGGTGGGTGGAGATCTGCCTGGTGAGCGGCACGGGCGCCGACGAGGGATGCGTCGTCGTCAGCTGGCTCATGAGCGCCGCCGACGTCGCGGGCCGCGTGGGGGAGGCAGCGTGAGCGGTCAGTCCACGGTCGAGTATCTGCTCGTGCTCGTGGCGTTTGTCTCGACCATCGTCGCGCTCGGGCTGCTGTGGCACGCCGGGAGGGACGGGGTGCTCGTGGGCCTTGCCGAGCAAAGCGCCTCGCATGGCGTCGAGCAGGGCGGCGTCTCCCTGCTCAAGGACGTCCTGGGGTACTGAGATGGGCGAGAGGAACCGCGCCCTCGGACGCTCCGGCCAGATGTCGGTCGAGGCAGCGCTGCTCCTGCCCGTCGTCCTGGCGCTGGTGGCGCTTCTCGCCCAGCCGGCCTGCGTGCTGTACACGCGCTGCGTGATGGCCTCGACCGCGGGGGAGCTGGCCCGGCTCGCCCTGACCTCGCGAAGCTCCGAGGACGAGCTGCGGGCCTTTGCGCTGAGGCGTCTGCGCGCGGTGCCCGACCTCGCCATCTTCCACGAGGGAGGGCCCGCCGACTGGGAGATTGAGGTCGCGGGGCCCACGGGCGGCAGGGTGACGGTCATGCTGGAGGGCGGCGTGAGGCCCCTGCCGCTCACCGGCGCGCTCGTGGCAGCGCTCGGAACGTCGCATGACGGGATGGTTGACCTGCGGGTTGAGACGACGGGGAGCCTGCGCGCGGACTGGATCGAGGGAGGCTACGGTGACTGGGTCGAGATGTGGGGATAGCGGCGGTGGCGGCGCGCCGCGCGGCATGACCGTGCTCGCGGCGTTCCGGGACGACGAGGGGGCGTTCACCACGGTCGCGGTGGCGGTCGCGCTGCTGCTGAGCGTGACGCTCGTCTTTGCGGCGGCCTCGGCGAGCTGGGTGTCCTCGCGATCCTCGGAGGTGCAGCGCGTGGCGGACGCAACGGCGCTCGCCGGGGCCAACTCCGTCGCCGCCTACGCAACGATCGCACAGGTCCTGGACGCCTGCGTGCTCAGCCTGGGGCTGGCGGGGACGGTGGTGTACGGGGCCGGGCTCGTGGCGTCGTGCGTCCCGGGCCTCACGGGAGTGGGGCTGCAGATGTGCCAGACGGGCGGCAGGATCCTCGAGGTCCGGCGGAGCTTCGCGAGTAGCGCGGCGCGCGGGCTCGAGGGGCTCGAGGCGGTGCTTCCCATGCTCGTGGTGGCCAACTCCGCCTCGTGCGCCGCGGCCAACTCCGAGGACGGGCTCTCCTACGTGGGCTGCGCCCTGCCGTTTCCGCTGACGTCCGGCTCGGACTTCTCGGCCCTTCTCGCCGACGTGGACGACGTTTCCATGAGCAGCCTCTCCGAGGAGATGCGCGCGGCCTCCGAGGAGGCGGAGGAGGCCCGCACGCGGGCCCTGGACGCGCTCGAGCGCGGTTGGATGGCGGACTGCGGCTCCTCGCCGTACTGCCTGCATGAGCGCGCGGGCACGCTCGCCGGGCTCTCGGGAGCGGACAACCCCTTCCACTCCTCGTCGGACACGTGGAACTTTGGCGTGCCGCTGCTGAGGGCGCGCGCCTACTATGCCGCGCGGCTCGCCTCGGCGCGCGTCGAGGGGTCAAACGCAGAGGAGCTCACGGACGCTGCGTGCCGGAGGGCCTTCTACGAGTACGCGCTCGCGGAGGTGCGCGCGGGCTCCTGGGCCGAGCACGACGACGGCACGGTGGACGCCGACCTTCCCGAGCTGCCCCGGAACGCGGACGAGACGCGGGCGAGCGCGCTCCACACGCAGGTCGCCTGGCCCTGCACGGTCGAGGACGGCGTTCGGACGCTTCACTGCGACGCCTCCTGTCCCGGCGCGCGTGGCGCGGCGTCCGGGAGCGCGTCGCTCGCCCAGCTGGACGCGGGCGCGGTCGCGTCATGCGCGTCGTGTCGGATGGACGTGGGGGACCTGGGGCGCGTGGCGGCGGCCTCGACCTCGATCAGCAACGGCTTTGAGTACCACTGGAGCGCCATCGTCGCCGCGTCGGAGGACTATGAGGCGGCCCGTCGGGACTGGGCCGCCGCCGAGGCGCGCACACGCACGCTCGCCGAGCAGGGGGCGGGGGAGTTTGAGGAGGCGCTCGGCCAGCTCTCCGGGGACGGGCCGACCCTGTGCCCGCCCGGCGCCTGGGGTTGCGTGGCCGTGGTGGCCCGCGCGGACGGGACCGTGGTGCCGAGCGAGCTCACGGCGTCGTTTCTCTCCTCCGCCGAGCTGCCCGCGGGGGCGGCGGTCTCTGCGGCGACGCTCGCCCCGGATGAGTCCACCGCGCAGAACAACGTGCTCGCCAGCTTCTTTGACAGCCTCTCGGCCGGCGACTCCGCCCTCGGCGGCTCCCTTGACGGCGTGATGGAGCTCTGGGGCGGGTTGCTCGTGGGCTATGGGTCGCTCGCCGAGGTCGGCGGAGGCTTTCTGGACGACCTTGACGGCGTCATGGGCGGGACGGCTGGCGCGTGGCTGCGCGACCAGCTGAAGGGGGTGATGGAGGACGCGGGGCTCGCGCCCGTGGACATGCGCCTGAGAAAGCCGGTCCTGACGAACACCCAGGACGTGCTCGACCAGGCCGGGATCGACCAGGCGCAGACCGTGCGCGAGCTGGTGGAGCTTCTCCCCGACGTCACCACGGCGGCGGACCTCGCCCGTTCGGTGGGCATCGACCTTGGCGAGGCGGCCGGGGGAGCGTCGCTCACGGTGGCGGAGCTCACGGTGCCGGGGACGGACGTGAGCATCCCCCTGACCGTTGACCTCTCCGGCCTGGGAGGCCTGCCATGAGGTGCCGGGACGCCCTGCGCTCAAGGGACGCGCAGATGACCGTGGAGCTGGCGGTGGTGACGCCCGTCGTCATCGTGGTGGCCCTCGTGGTCCTGAACCTCATGGGCTTTGTCGAGGCGTGCGCGGCCTTTGACCAGGCGGCCCAGGACGCTGTGATCGCCCAAGGGGTGGCGCCCTCGGGCGAGCAGAGCGAGGAGCAGGCCGTGGCGGCCGTCCGCTCCGCGCTGACGGAGCTGCTCGGGAGGGGAGAGCGCTGCGAGGTTGAGGTGCGCGCCGAGCCCGTCCTGGAGGGAGCCCAGGGTTCCTTTGTCATATCGCCGCTGCTCACGCGCTATGTTTGCACGCTGACGTACCGACCGTGGCCTCGGCTGCTTCGCCTTCCGGGCGTCACGTACGAGGCACCGGTCGCGCTCAGCCACGAGTGCGAGCTCGTCGTGGACCGGTATAGGCCAGGGGTGGTGATGTGAGTTGGTTCTCGCGAGGCTGAGGTCGGACGAGCGGCCCGCCCTCACGCTCGAGCTTCGCGTGCTGGGCACGTGGGCGGAGCGGCTGCGCGGGCTTCTCGGCACGGGGCCGGACGCGGGTCCCGTCATGCTGTCGCGCTGCGGGTCGATTCACACGTTCGGGATGCGCTATCCGCTGGACGTGGCGCTGGTGGGCGAGCGCGGGGAGGTGCTGGCGGTGCGTCGGGGCCTGGTGCCGCGTGCGTTCTTCTCGCACCCGGACGCGGTCTGCGCGATCGAGCGGCCCGCCGTCGAGGGCGCGTGGCTTGAGGAGGGCGAGCACCTGTGGGTGGTCGCGGTGGGAGTGGGTCTTCTGTGAGAGAGGGGCGGGGATGGACGAGCTGGCGGCGGGCCGACAGGAGGGGTATCGGACGAAGGTGTGCCCGCGCTGCGGGGCCGAGCTCTATGCCGACATGGGCGTCTGCTACGGATGCCTCTACGACTTCACGAGGGAGAAAGAGCGGCCCGAGGCGTCGGGGCTGCCGGCGGGGGCATGCGCGGGCGGGGCGGGCACCACGCTCGACCTCGCGCGACGCGACCTTTCCGTGACGAGCGAGGTGGGGGTGACCGTGAGCACGCCGTCGGTCGATCTGTGGGTTGCCGTGCCGCCGCGGGGCGTGCTGGTGGGGAGGGGGTCGGGCAACGACATTGTGCTCCACGCGCGGGCGGTCTCTCGCAGCCACCTGCGGCTGGTCCCCACGCCCGACGGCATGGAGGTGCATGACCTGGAGTCAACCAATCCCGCACGCTACAGGGGTCGTGACGTGCGCGGCACCATCGTGGTGCCCTACGGGGAGCTGATCGACGTCTGCGGCTCCCTCCTCGCCATGACCGGGCCGATGGGTGCCCCCGTCGCCCGCGATCCCTTCTGACGCTCCGCTGACCATAAACTAGCAAGTATTTTGCTTTGACCCGTGGAGGAGGTTTTGGTGCCCAAGGAGCGTGAGGCCAGCGAGGTGCGGCGGACGCTGCGCGCGAGCTGGGCATAAGCGCGGGGAGGGTGACGCATCCGATTGAGTCGGGGGCGCGTCCCGGAAGGCCGCGAAGGTCCGCCTCCGCATAAGCAAGCAGGCGCGGTACCACATGAGTACCGCGCCTGCGAAAGTTCTGGTGGCGGGGAAGGGAGTCGAACCCCTGACACGGGGATTTTCAGTCCCCTGCTCTACCAACTGAGCTACCCAGCCATTTGGTGCGGGAATTACTATACCAAACTCGTCGTGCGTGTCAAAGACTTTTTCTCGCTTGTCCGGTTCTCGTCCTTCTCGCGTTGATTCGCAAGTTCAGCGAGACACCTCCCGGACTCAGTGAGACATGTATCGATGAGTCCGGGAACCCTTTCCCTCGGGGGCCGGAGAGGCCGGCCCGCGGAACCGAGGGGGCAGCATGCCGAAGAAGAAGGGGAAGAGGCCGCCGGAGAGGTCCTACGCGAGGCTCACGAGGCACGAGCGGCAGACGATCGAGAGGATGCTGGACAGGGGCAGGGGGTGCCGGGAGATCGCGAGGGAGATCGGCCGGGCGCCGTCGACCGTGGCCAGCGAGGTCGAGAGGCACAGGTTCGTCACCTCGCCGCGGGCGCGCTACGGCGAGCCGGCGCCCGACGCCGGGGCGCTGGCGGCCGCGTGCCCGCGCCTGGGGTCGTGGCCGAGGTGCTGCAACGGCTGCAGCCACCGCAGGGCGTTCGGCTGCTCGAGGAGGCCGCGCGTGTTCTACAGCGCCCGCATGGCGCAGCGCGCGGCCGACGAGGGGCTCCGGGAGGGCAGGCGCGGCATCGACGAGACCGAGCTCTCCGTCGCCTCGAAGCTCGACGCGATACGGGAGGGGCTCTCGCGCGGCCTCTCGCCCGCGCAGATCGCGGCGACGAGGCCGGACCTGGGGCTGTCGGCCTCGACGATATACCGGTGGGTGGGCGCCGGCTACGCCGAGATGACCAACCTGGACCTGAGGCGCAAGGTCGGGTACAGGCCGAGGAGGAGGTCCGCGCCCAGGCGCTCCGAGCGCCACTCGGCGCGCAGGTCGCACGACGAGTTCGCGCGCCTCGCCGAGGACGAGCGCGCCGGCGCGTGGGAGATGGACACGGTGGAGGGCTCGGCGGCCGACTCGGCGCGCCTGCTCACGCTCTACCACAGGCCCACGAGCTTCCAGCTGGCCATACCCGTGGCCGACGGCACGTGCGCCTCGGTCCTCGCCGGGCTCGGCCTCGTGCGCGGCGCGCTCGGCGCCGAGGGCGCGCGGCGCGTGTTCAGGCTCGTGCTGACCGACAACGGCAGCGAGTTCTCCGACGGGGACGCGATCGCCGCCCTGCTCGGCGAGGCCGCGGGCGAGACGCGCCTCTTCTACTGCGAGCCCCGCCGCGCCGACCAGAAGGGCGGCTGCGAGAGGAACCACGTGGAGCTCAGGAAGCTGCTGCCCAAGGGGCGCGGCCTCAGGCTCGACAGGCTGACGCGCGCCGACGCCGCGCTCGTGATGTCGCAGGTCAACTCCGAGCCGCGCGGCAAGCTGGCGTGGCGCACCCCCTCCGAGATGCTCCTGGCCGCGTTCGGCGAGGACGCCCGCGCGCTGCTGGGGGCCTTCGACGTGGAGATGCTGGCGCCCTCCGAGCTCGACCTGACGCCGGGCTGCGTGGAGCGCGCGAGGGCGGAGAGGGGCGAGGCGCCGCTGGCCGACTAGCCCATCGGGGGCAACCGGATGCGAGGACCGACGACCCGTCGCGCTGAGTCTGGAAGCGAGCCGCGGCGGGCGGGCGAAGCATGCCGACCGGACCCATCGCGACGCCTCGACACGAATCCTACACCCGCGCGAACGCGGGAGGGAGGCCCCATCCGGGGCCTCCCTCCCGTCGCGCTAGGTGCGAAGACACGCTAATCGCTCAAGGTGTTTCGCTGAGGTTGGAAATCAACCCTCGTCCTTCTCGCCCCTCTCGCCGCGTGTACGAGTTTATGAGCAGAATCCCGCGTTGTCGTACGAGACGGCCGACGTTTGCCCAGTTGTTTACTAGGGCTTGCCGTGTTAGTGCAACCTAACTCGTGCACGCGGCGAGAGGGGCGAGAAGGACGAGAAGGCCGCGCCTCGCCGCGCTCCGCCACCCCGCACCTAGTAGCGCACCTCAAACGCGCGCTCGCCCTGGACCACGGCGATCTCGTCGCGCCGGTCGATCGTGTAGCTCGTGCGCATCCCGCGCCCGCCCATCTCCTCCAGGAGGCGCGAGAAGAACGCGCCGACGTGCGCCGGCTCGCCTTGCACCTCCGCGGTGACCGAGCCGTCGGGCTCGTTGCGCACCCAGCCGGTGACCCCCAGCTCGCGCGCCACCATCGCGGCCGTCCAGCGAAATCCCACGCCCTGCACCCGCCCCACAAAGCGCACGCGCAGGCGCCTTGCGTCTTCGGGCGTGCGGACGTCCTCTGCCGGGCGCTCCCTCTTCCAGAACGGCGTCATGGGCGGCTCCTCTCGGGCGGCGGTCTCGGAATGTGGCGGTCGCATGGCCGCGCGGCACGCGCGCGGGCCGTTGCTACAATAGTACCCGCGCCTTTACGCCTACGTACCGGGAGAACACGATGGGCTGCACACGAAGAGAGTTCCTTGCGCTCGCGTCCATGGGGACCGCGGCCGGTCTCGCTGGCTGCTCCCCCGCCCAGCACACCCAGCAGCCCTCCGAGTCCGACGATGCCCAGACGGACCCCTCCGTCGATCCCAACGAGTTTGAGAGCCTGGCAATCGACCCCGCCGCCTGGCGCTTTGATGACGAGCACAACGTCTACTACCAGCTTGGCCTCACCTACTGCCTGCATCCCGCGACCGAGACCTACGAGTCGCTGGCCGTCTTTGTGCCCGGCGCCTACTTCACGGCCGAGAAGAACGGCGACACCTACACCTGCACGGTGAACGAGAAGGCCGTGGTGGGCAGCTTCACGCCCGCCACCGCGCCGATCCTCATGCCCATCAACTCCGGGACGCTCTCCGCCCAGGCGAGCCCCACCGCCTACGGCTACGAGGGCCTCGCCCCCTACCTGGGCGAGGGCTGCGTCTACGTCTACGCCGGGTTCCGCGGTCGCTCCGCCGCGGTGGACACGGCCACCGGCTCAGACGAGCTCATCCCCGGCGGCTCCCCCTGGCCGGTCGTGGACCTCAAGGCGGCGATTCGCTTCCTGCGCTACAACGCGGACGCCCTGCCCTGCAACACGAGCCGGGCCTTTGCCTTTGGCTTTGGCGCGGGCGGCGGGCTCTCGGCGGTGCTGGGCGCCTCCGGGGACTCCGACCTCTTCCAGCCCTACCTCACCCAGATCGGCGCCGTCACGCACGACGCTACGGGCGCCGCGGTCTCCGACGCCATCGCCGGCAGCGCCTCGTGGTGCCCCGTCACCTCCTTCGACATGGCCGACGCCGCCTATGAGTGGTGCCAGGGCCAGTACTCCACGGACGATACGCGCGCCGACGGCACCTGGACGCAGCTGCTCTCGCGCGACCTGGCCGTCGCCTACGCCGACTGGGTCAACGACATGGACCTGCGCGACGCCGACGACGCCCAGCTCACGCTCGACGAGACGGAGGCCGGCATCTATGCGATGGGCTCCTACGCGCAGGCGCTTCTCACCGAGGTGGACGAGGCGGCCACCCACTTTGTGCAGAACACGGCCTTCCCCTACACCTACACGCCGCAGCGCCTGGAGGACCCAGCCTTCCCCGGGGATCCCAACCTGGCGGCCACTCGCGCGCTGGACTCCCTCGCGCAGGGCGCCTCGGACGGCGAGGCGGCGGCGGACGGCACCGGCGAGCTCGCCCCGGGCTCGACGGGGGCTGCCGACGCGATCGAGGGCGTGGCGCAGGTCCAGTCCACGGTCTACGAGTCCGCGCAGAGCTACTTTGCCGCGCTCAACGAGGGGGCGTGGTGGATCAACTACAACCACCGCTCCGCGAGCGTCTCGGTCTCGAGCCTGCGCGACTTTGTGATGCGGCTGCGCCCGGCGCGCCTTGCGGCCTCCCCGTTTGACCGGCCGGACCGCAGCTCGCGCACCAACCAGCTCTTTGGCGTGGGCGAGGAGTCCACGCTGCACTTCTCGGCCTGCGTGGCCTCCGCGGTGGAGGCGGGGACGGAGAAGTTTTCGACCTGCGATGACTGGAACGCCACGCTGGAGACCGCATGGGTCGAGGACCTCGAGAAGCTCGACGCGCTGGAGGTCGGCATGACGGAGCGCGTGGCCATGATGAACCCGCTCACGTGGCTGAGCGGCCACTACGACGACTACGGCCAGTCCTCCGTGGCGCCCCACTGGCGCGTCAACGAGGGGCTGTTTGACACCGAGACCTCGCTCTGCACGGCGGCCAACCTCGTCTTTGCCCTGCGCAAGTACGATGGCGTGGCCGACGTGGCGCACACCCCGGTCTGGGGCCAGGGCCACGTGCTCGCGGAGCGTGCCGGCACGGCGACGTCCAATCTGCTGGACTGGGTCGTCACCTGCTGCGCGTCGTAGGGGCCTGAGATGGGGGCAGGGGCCGCGCGCGGGGCGACGCTCTCCGCGCGCCAGTCGCTCTTTGTGGGTGTGACGCTCTTCTCGATGTTCTTTGGCGCGGGCAACCTCATTCTGCCGCCGCTGCTGGGCGTCCAGGCGGGCAGCGATGCCCCGGCGGCCCTGCTGGGCTTTCTGGTCGCGGGCGTGGGCCTGCCCGTGCTGGGCATCGTCGCTGTGGCGCTCTCCGGCACGCTGGGGGAGCTCGCCGCGCGCGTCCACCCCACGTTCTCGCGCATCTTTGTGGCGCTCGTCTACCTGGCCATCGGGCCGTGCCTGGCCATTCCGCGCACCGCCTCCACGGCCTTTGAGATGCTCGCGCCGCTCCTGCCGCAGGGCTGGTCGCCCGCCGCGGCGCGCCTCGCGTTCTCCCTCGCCTTCTTTGCCCTGGCCTACGTCCTCGCGATGCGCCCGGGGCGCCTCACGCGCCTGCTCGGCCGCGTGACCGGCCCGGCGCTCATCCTGCTCATCGTGACGGTGGTGGGCGCCTCCGTCGCGGGCCTTGCCGGCGCTCCCGAGCCCCCGGCGGCGACGCCCGCGGCGCCCTATGACGACGCGCCGGCCGTCCAGGGCTTTCTCACGGGTTATCAGACCATGGACCTGCTCGCGTCGCTCACCTTTGGGATCGTCATAGCGACCAACGTGCGCTCGCTTGGCGTGACCGAGCGGGGCGGCGTCATGCGCGAGGTCTGCCGCGCCGGCGCGATCGCCGGCGTCCTCATGGTGGCCGTCTACGGCGGCCTCGCGCTGGTGGGGGTCGAGCAGAGCGGGCCGCTCGCCGGCGCCACCAACGGGGCTGCGGTCATCACCGCGGCGGCGACCGCGCACTTTGGGGTCGCGGGCACGGTCGTGGTGGCCGCGATCTTTCTTCTCGCCTGCCTCAACGTCTGCATAGGCCTCATCAGCTGCTGCGGCTCCTACTTTGCCGAGGAGCTGCCACGCGTGAGCTACCGCGGCTGCGCGCTTGCCTTTGCCGCCTTCTCCTGCGCGATCGCCAACCTCGGGCTCGACGCCATCCTGAGCCTCTCGGCCACGCTGCTCGGGTGCCTGTACCCGGTCGCGATCGTGCTCGTGGCGCTCGGGATGCTGCGCGGCCTCGTCGATGGGCGCCCGCGCGTCTGGCGCTGGACCGTGGTCGTTGCCGCCGTCGTGAGCGTGGCGCAGGCCGCGCTTCCGGCGCTCGGTCTGCCCCTGCCGCCGCTCCCGCTTACCGATGTCGGGCTCGCCTGGGTATGCCCGACGCTGGCCGCCGCACTGCTCGCGCTTCTCCTGCCGTCCCTCGCTCGAAAGGAAATCGCATGACCGCATCAAACGGAAGGGGGAGGCTGCTCCCGCTCGTCCTTGTCGCCATCCTGGCCGTTGTGGCGCTTCTGGTGGTGAGCTCGCTGCCCGCCGGGGACGCCCCCGTCGCGGAGGACGAGCCGTCCGAGGCGGGGCAGCAGGTCGACCCGGACGACCCCTACGCCACGGGCGTCCATCACGCGCGGATCGACGTGGAGGGCTATGGCTCCATCGAGGTGACGCTCAACGCCAACGTGGCCCCAATCACGGTCTCCAACTTCTGCCACCTGGCCGAGGAGGGCTTCTACGACGGCCTGACGTTCCATCGCGTGGTGCCCGGCTTCATGATCCAGGGCGGCGACCCGGCCGGTGACGGCACGGGCGGCTCGGGCACCACGATCAAGGGCGAGTTTTCCGGCAACGGGGTGCCCAACTCCATCCCGCACACGCGCGGCACCATCTCGATGGCGCGCTCGAGCGATCCCGACTCCGCGAGCTCGCAGTTCTTCATCATGCAGGAGACTACGCCCTCGCTCGACGGGCAGTACGCGGCGTTTGGGACCGTGACCTCGGGCATGGAGGTCGTGGACGCCATCTGCGAGAACGTCCCCGTGGCGGACGAGCAGAGCGGCCTGGTGGCACCCGAGAACCAGCCGGTGATCACCACGATCGAGATCCTGAACTGATCACCGCTCGCGCGGCAACGTTGACCGCTGCAAGGTAAACGCACTAACCTACCCATATGGCTACGCCTTGACAATACCCTTTCCGTAAACGGCGCGAAATTTCCCCTTTCCGTGATATACTCATGACACGCGAAAGGAGCAGCCTATGTATTCCGTGGGAGACTACCTCGTCCATCCGGGTCAGGGCGTCTGTCAGGTGAGGGATGTGACGAGTGGCCCACAGGCGGTCTACCAGCTGCTCCCCATTGGCAAGCGGCATCCGGTGCACATCAGCTTCCCGGTGGCCAACGAGGGGCGGCTGCGCCCGGTCCTCTCGCACGACGAGGCCCAGCGGATCATCGAGGACTACCCCACGATCGAGATCGAGCGCTTTCAGGCGCGCAACAACTCCCTCGAGGAGGAGCACTATCGCACGGAGATGCGCCAGGGGACGTGCCTGGACTCCGTGCGCATCGCCAAGACGTTCCGCGTCCGCATCGACGAGCTGGCCTCGCGCAACAAGAAGCCGCCCGTTGCCTACGAGCGCATCCTCAAGGAGGCGCGCGAGCGCTCGAGCGTGGAGCTCGCCGTGGCGCTCGACTGCACCCCGGAGGACGTGGTCATGCTCTTTCGGCGCAGCATGGGGGAGATCCCCGAGCAGAACTAGCGCCCGTCGCCCCGCCCGGCGCCGCCCGGGAGCCCGTCTGGTTACCGTTTGCGGTCAGCCTTGTGGGGGACCCGTGAGGGCGGGCTCGCTCACCGTACAATGAGCGTCACGCAACGACCCCGTCTCAGGGAGGTTTCACGATGACGTCCGATCAGGAGGCCCGCGGGAGCAGGGCCGTCATTACCGTGCTGGGCAGCGACCGACCGGGCATCGTCGCGGCGGTGGCGGGCGCGCTCAGCGAGCGCGAGGCCAACATCTTGGACATCTCGCAGACCATCCTGCAGGGCATCTTCACGATGACCATGCTGGTCGATCTTGCGCACGCGGACTTCACCGAGCTCAAGGCCCGTCTCGACGAGCTGGCGGAGGGTCTCGGCGTCCAGATCATGATGCAGCGCGAGGAGGTCTTCAGGTACATGTACCGCCTCTAGCGCCGCGCCGACGGGCCCGCCTGCGCGGCCCGGGAGGAGGTTGCTATGATTCACCTGCCCAAGGGCGGCGGGCGTCCCGTGCTGACCCCGCGCGACACCCCCGCCTTCGACCACGTGTCGGACGCCTATCCCATGCCGTCGGTGGGACTGGGCCTGCCCCCGGTCTCGGACGGCCTCTACCATGGCTACGAGGACGTGGACGTGGTGCCTCCCGAGCTCTACACCACCTACGACGTCAAGCGGGGCCTGCGCAACGCGGACGGGTCGGGCGTGCTCGTGGGCCTCACCACGATCTCCAACGTCCATGGCTACAACAGGACCGACCACGGCATCGAGCCCGACGAGGGCGACCTCATCTACCGCGGCTACCACGTGGCCGACCTCATCGGCGCCTCGCAGGGCGAGGATCGCTTTGGCTACGAGGAGGTCGCGTACCTGCTCATTGCCGGCAGACTGCCCACGCGCGAGGAGCTCGACGACTTCCGTGCCCGCATCGACGCGCGCAAGCAGCTCCCCGAGGGCTACCTCGGCATCTTCCCGCGCGCCACCTACAGCCACAACATCATGAACGTGCTCCAGCGCGCGACGCTTCTGCTCTACGCCTTTGATCCCAACCCCGACGACACCTCGCCCACGCACGAGATCGACGTGGCGCTCTCCCTGCTCGGCCGCTGGCCCCGCACGGCGGCCGTCGCGCACGCCGCCCACAAGGCGCGGCTCGCGGACGAGAAGCTCGTGGTGCCCCCGGTGCGCGAGGGCTACTCGATGGCCGAGACCGTCCTCGACGTCCTGCGCTCGGACGACGGTTTCTCGCATGAGGAGGCGATGCTGCTCGACGTCATGCTGATCCTGCACGCGGAGCACGGTGGCGGCAACAACTCCACGTTCACCACGCGCGTGCTCTCGTCCTCGGGCACCGACGCCTACTCGGCCTACGCGGCGGCCATCGGCTCGCTCAAGGGCCCCAAGCACGGCGGCGCCAACTTCAAGGTGAGCCAGATGATCGACGACGTGGCCGCCCATGTTCGCCATTGGGACTCCGACGACGAGCTCGCGAGCTACCTCGCCAAGATCGTGCGCAAGGAGGCCTTTGACAAGAGCGGTCTCATCTACGGCCTGGGACATGCCGTCTACACGCTCTCGGACCCGCGCGCGCAGATCGTGAAGACGTACGCACGTCGCGTGGCGGCCGACAAGGGCCTCTCGGAGCGATTTGGCCTCATTGAGAGCATCGAGCGCCTGGGCCCGCAGGTCATGCGCGACGTCAAGGGCTCTGCCAAGGCGATCTGCGCGAACATCGACCTCTACACCGGCTTCATCTATTCGATGCTCGGCATCGAGCCGGACCTCTACACCGCGATCTTCGCGATGGCGCGCCTGGCCGGCTGGACGGCGCACCGCATGGAGGAGCTCTACGGCGCGGGCCGCATCATTCGCCCGGCCTATAACTCCGTCATGCCGCATGCCGGGCGGTACGTGCCCATCGACGAGCGTTAACGACGTCGCGCCCCTCTCGGCCGGCAGGCGAGAGGGGCGCGTTGGCATGCGGGTGCGCGGGTGCGCTACTCCCCGTCCTTCTCGCCTTCGTCCTCCTCGTCGATGACGAGGGGGCGGAACGTGGCCGTGTCGCCGCCGACGAGCCCGCGCATGGCCTCCTCGGCCTGCGCCTCGCGCTCGTCGCGCATCTGGACGGAGAAGATGTCCTCGTCGTCCTCCGCGTTCGCGCGGCTCTCGGCCAGGCGGGCCGCCACCTGCGGCGCCACGTCGGCGAGCTCGCGACGCGTGAGCTTGTGCTGGCGCTTGGTCTTGGAGAAGAGTGGCACGTACTCAAAGATCACGCTGGAGTTCTCCAGGCCGTACCAGCGCGCCGGCGAGCCGCAGAAGCCGCGGATGAGGTACTTGAGCTCGATCAGGCGCTGGTCAAAGCCGGAGAGGTCCGTCTCGGGGGAGAGCATCTTGCGGATGAGGCAGAAGCGGAAGTCGCCCACGGTGCCGTGCTCGCGATAGATCGAGTACTTGTGGTTCTGCGGGGCGAGCTGGCCGTGCTCCATGAGGTCGGCCACGATCTGGTAGAGGTAGGTGTTGATGCGCTGGTTGACCTTGAAGCCCAGGCGCAGCTGCACCTTGAAGAGGAAGTCCGTGTCAAAGTCGTTGACGATGAACTCGTGGGTGTGCGGCTCGTCGGTGACCTGGACGTTGAGGAAGTAGTAGGCCTTGGCGCGCTTGGGGCGCTTGTCCAGGATCGAGTAGAGGATGTCGCGGTCCAGCTTGTCGAACGACGAGTCGTTGGTCAGAAAGACCAGGTTGTCGGCGAGCAGCGGGTAGTCCTCGTCGTGGCTGAGGTCAAAGAGCTGGTCGAGGTACTCGTTCACGGGCAGGTAGACCGTCTGCGTGCGCTCCACGGCGGTGCCGCGGCGCCACACGTACATGACCACGAAGATGAGCGCGCTCATGATCACGGTGACGTAGCCGCCGTGGAAGAACTTCGTGAGGCTCGAGAAGAAGAACATGAACTCGATGGCGCCAAAGAAGACGGCAAAGGGCACGGCGAGCGCGGTCTTGTGGAGGACCCGGGAGAGGTAGGATGTGAGCAGGATCGTGGTCATGAGCATGGTGACCGTGATGGCCAGGCCGTAGGCGGCCTCCATGTGCGCCGAGGTCTGGAACAGCAGGACCACGCAGATGCAGCCGACCCACATGATGTTGTTCACGAGCGGGATGTAGATCTGGCCCTTGGTCTCGGAGGGGTAGTTGATGCGCATGTGGGGCATCAGGTCCAGGCGCACGGCCTCGGAGACGATGGAGTAGGAGCCGGTGATGAGCGCCTGGGAGGCGATGATCGCGGCAAAGGTGGAGAGCAGGACGGCAAAGACGCGCGTCTGGTCGGGGAGCATCTGGAAGAACGGGTTGAGGTCGGGGATGGCGGCGAGCTCGCCGCTGCCGGCGTTGGCGATGATCCAGGCGCCCTGGCCGAGGTAGTTGAGGATCAGGCAGACCTTCACGAACGGCCAGGTGGCGTAGATGTTGGGCTTGCCCACGTGACCCATGTCGGAGTAGAGGGCCTCGGCGCCGGTGGTGCACAGAAACACGTTGCCCAGCACCATGAGGCCGGCGGCGTTGAGGTTGCCGTCAAAGAGGAACATGATGCCGCGCAGCGGGTTGAACGCGCGCAGGACGCCCAGGTCGAGCCCGATGTTCATGAGGCCGGCGCCCGCCAGGAAGAGAAACCACAGCGTCATGACCGGGCCAAAGAGCTTGCCGATCGTGGAGGTGCCGGCCTTCTGCAGGAAGAAGAGCACGCAGAGGATGGCAATCACGATGGCCACGACGATGCCCTGGTTGTCGCCGATGACGCCGTAGATGAAGTCCACCGTGCGCAGGCCCTCGATGGCCGTGGTCACGGTCACGGCCGGCGTGAGGATGCCGTCGGCGAGCAGCGCCGCGCCGCCGATCATGGCCGGGATGATGAGCCAGCGCCCGCAGCGCCTGACCAGGCTGTAGAGCGCGAAGATGCCGCCCTCGTTGTGGTTGTCGGCCTTCATGGCCACGAGCACGTACTTGACCGTGGTGATGAGGGTGAGCGTCCAGATGATGAGCGAGAGGGCGCCCAGGACCACGTCGGAGGACATCGTGGGGAGGCCGCCGTTGCCGGAGATGATGGCCTTGAGCGTGTACATCGGGCTCGTGCCGATGTCACCGTAGACGACTCCCAGCGTGACGAGAATCATGCCCGCCGAGAGCGGGATGCCCGTGTAGCGGCCCTTGCGCGCGGGCACAGCCTTCGTTGTCATGGAACTCCAAACTCGAGGTTACAGAGACGCGCATAGTGTAGCGTTTCTCGACACGCTCCGCCGTCCTTCTCGCCGAGTGACGGCCCCTCTCGCCCGGCGTCAGCCGCTTGCCGCGGCGTTTTACGTCGAGTGTACGAGTTGGTCGTCCCTTTTGCGCACGAGGTTAACTTATATCTGGGAAAACGTTGGGGCATGTCTCAAAATTGCGGGGAGCGGAGACCTAACTCGTACACTCGGCGAAACGAGTTCTTCGTAAGCCGCGGAACGGGCGGGCCGAGAAGGGCGCGGTGCCGGCGTTCGTGCGAGAATGGCGGGGTAGGCAGCGACGGGCGAGAGGTGACCCGATGGAGTTTGTGGCGACGTGCCCCAAGGGGTTTGAGCGACTGCTGGCGGACGAGCTGGCCGGGCTGGGGGCGCGCCGCGTGCGGCCGCTGGCGGGTCAGGTGAGCTTTGGCGACGCTCTGGCGGACGCGTATCGGGCCTGCCTGTGGTCGCGGCTGGCGTCTCGCGTGCTGCTCGTGCTCGCGCGCGTGGGGGCGGCGGACGCGGACGCGCTCTACGAGGGGCTCTCGGGGATTGCCTGGGAGGAGCACCTCGCACCCGGGGCGACGTTTGCGGTGGACGCCCACGGCACGAACGCGCGGCTCCGCAACACGCAGTTCGTGGCGCTGCGCTCCAAGGACGCCGTCGTGGACCGCGTGCTCGCCGCGCGCGGCGCGCGTCCCGTGACGGACACGGCGCGCCCCGACCTCACGGTGTTCGTGCGGCTCTCCGGCGAGCGCGCGACCGTGGCCGTTGACCTGGCGGGCGAGCCGCTCTTCCGGCGTGGCTACGGAACGCGGGGCGACGCCCGCCTGAGCTCGCTGCGACCGGACTACGCGGCGGCGCTGCTCGCCAGCGGCGGGTGGGGCGAGCTTGCGGCCGCGGGCACGGCGGACCTTGCGGCGCTCTGGCCGGGACAGGGAAGCGTGCTCGTGGAGGCCGCCGGCGTCGCGCTCGACCGGGCGCCGGGCCTGCTGCGCGCGCGGTGGGGCTTTGCCGGCTGGGCCGGGCACGACGCCGCGGCCTGGGAGGGGCTGCTCGCCGAGGCGGAGGAGCGCGCGGCGGCGGGCGAGAAGAACCCCTGCTCGCTGACCGTGTGCGACGGACGGCCGGGCGCCGTCTCGGCGTGCCGCCAGGCGCTGCGCGGCGCGGGGCTCGCGCTCGAGGTGGCGTCGCGCGGCGTGGCGGAGGTTCCCGCGGACACGGGACTTGTCACCTGCGACCTCTCGTGGGTCGGGGAGGGCGACCTCGCCGTCGAGGCGGCGGCGCTCTCCGAGCTCTCGACGCTCGCCGGCAGGAGGCTCGTCGCGCTTTCGCGCGACGCCGCGCCGGACGGTGCGCTGCGCGTCGAGCCGACGTCCGTGACCGAGGTCATCGTCGGGCGCGACCCGGCGACCGTCCGCGTCTACGCGCCTGCCGCCGAGGTGGCGCCGCCCGTGACGGTCGAGCTTGCCGGCGGCGCGCGCGTGGGCGTGCTCGTGGCGGCCTCGGACCAGTTTGCGCGGCGGCTCGCCAAGGTGGCGCGGCTGCGCGCCAAGTGGGCGCGACGCGAGGACGTGACGTGCTACCGCGTCTACGACGCCGACCTGCCGGACTACGCCGTGGCGATCGAGCTCTACGAGGGTTCAGAGACGCCGGGCCGCTGGCTCACGGTCTCCGAGTACGCCGCGCCGAGCGGGGTTGATCCCGAGCTCGCGCGCCGTCGCCTCATGGACGTGCTCGCGATCGCGCCGCGCGTGCTCGGCGTGGCGCCGGACGACGTGAGCCTGCGCGTGCGCACGCGCGCCCGCGGCGGCTCGCAGTACGCCGACGAGGGCCGTGCGACCGGCCGCGGGCCGCGGGGCGACCGTTCTTCTCGCCCGGGGGAACGCGTGCGGCTGCCTGCGGGCTCGCACCTGGTGGACGAGGGGGGCCTCACCTTTGAGGTGAACTTTGACCTGCGGCACGACTGCGGCATCTTTCTGGACCATCGAGAGACCCGCGCGCGCATCCGCGAGATGATGAAGCAGACGCGTGGCTCCAAGCGCTTTCTCAACCTGTTTGCCTACACCGGGACGGCCACGGTCTACGCGGCGGACGGCGGCGCAAGGCACACCACGACGGTGGACCTCTCGCGTCCCTCGCTGGACTGGGCGCGGCGCAACATGGCCCGCAACGGCTTCACGGGCCCGGAGCACGAGTTCGTGCAGGCGGACGTGCTCGCGTGGGTGACGGAGCAGCGCCACACGCGCAACCGCTGGGATCTCATCTTCTGCGACGTGCCCACGTTCTCCAACTCGGCGCGGATGCGAAAGAGCTCCTTTGATGTGCAGCGCGACCACGCGGAGCTGATCATCGGCGTCTCGCGCCTGCTCATGCGCGGCGGGCGCGCGATCTTCTCGTGCAACCTGCGCACCTTCAGGCCGGACGAGGAGAAGCTCGCGCGTGCCGGGGTGCGGCTCACCGACATCACGGACGAGACCATCCCCGAGGACTTTGCGCGCAATCGCAGGATTCACCACGCCTATATCGTCGAGCGGGCGTAGGGCCGTCCGCCGACGCGCCGCGGCCATCGGACAAGGCGACCCCCACGGGCCGCGTCGCCGCGACTACTATTGACCCATACGTGTGGATTCGGCGCGGGACGACCCGCGCCCCGAGCAAATGGGGGAACACGCTATGGATGCAAGCATCGAGGCGACGGTCAAGACCTGGCAGGATAACGTCACCGAGCCTGACCTGGTGGTCGAGCTCAACGAGCTCACGAGCGCCGGCAACGAGGACAAGCTCTTTGACGCCTTCTATCGCACGCTCGCCTTTGGCACGGCCGGCCTGCGTGGCACGCTCGGCGTGGGCACCAACCGCATGAACGTCTACGTGGTGGCGCAGGCCACCCAGGGCGTGGCGGACTACCTGAACGCTCACTACGACAACCCCACGCTGGCGCTCGCGCGCGACTCGCGCAACAAGGGCGAGGACTTCCAGCGCGTGGCGGCCGGCGTCCTTGCCGCCAACGGCATCCACGTCTACGTGTACCCGCGCATCGAGCCGGTGCCCACGCTCTCCTTTGCGGTGCGCCACCTCGGCACCTCGGCGGGCATCGTGCTCACGGCCTCCCACAACCCGGCGCCCTACAACGGCTACAAGGTCTACAACGACAACGGCGGCCAGATCACCGACGAGGCCGCGGCGGAGATCTCCGCGAACATCGCCAAGGTCGACCCGTTTGCCGTGCAGGTCATGGACTTTGAGGAGGGCCTGGAGAAGGGCCTGATCGAGTGGACGCCCGAGGAGGTGCTCGACGCCTTCATCGAGAACATCAAGAAGGTCTCCGTCCCCGGCTTCAAGGCGTCCGACGACTACTCCGTGGTCTACACGCCGCTCAACGGCACGGGCATGGAGCTCGTGACCCGCATCCTCGGCGAGATCGGCGTCGAGAAGGTCTCCGTGGTTCCCGAGCAGGCCGAGCCCGACGGCAACTTCCCCACCTGCACCTACCCCAACCCCGAGTTCCGCGAGGCGCTCGAGCTCGCCCTCAAGCTCGCCGAGGAGGTCAAGCCCAACCTCGTGGTGGCCACCGACCCCGACGCCGACCGCATGGGCACGGCCATCCCGCACGACGGGGACTACGTGCTGCTCTCCGGTAACGAGATGGGCGTGCTGCTCATGGACTGGCTCGCCACGATGGCGCGCGACCGCGGCGAGGACGTGGCCTCCAAGGTGGCCGTCTCCACGATCGTCTCCTCCTCGATGCCCGACGCCCTCGCGCGCGACTGGGGCTTTGAGATGAGGCGCGTGCTCACCGGCTTCAAGTACATCGGCGACCAGATCGACCAGCTCAAGGACGAGGGCGAGGAGGACCGCTTCCTCATGGGCTTCGAGGAGTCCTACGGCTACCTCGTGGGCACGCACGCCCGCGACAAGGACGCCATCGTCGCCACGATGCTCTGCGTCGAGATGGCCAGCTACTACGCCGAGCGCGGCATGGACCTCTACGAGGCCATGGACGCCCTCTACCAGAAGTACGGCTACTACCTCAACAGCACCGTCAACGCGAGCTTCCCGGGCGCGGCCGGCGCCGACAAGATGGCCGCCATCATGACCGGCCTGCGCGAGAACCCGCCCGCCGAGATCGCCGGCTACAAGGTCGTCGGCATGACCGACTACGCCACCGGCCCCGAGATGCCGCGCGTCTCCGGCCTGCAGAAGGAGGCCGCTCAGGTGTTGCCGCCGGCCAACGTCATCGAGTTCCGCCTCGAGGACGATAACAAGGTCATCTTCCGCCCGTCCGGCACCGAGCCCAAGGTCAAGGCATACCTGTTCAGCAAGGGTGCCACGCGCGCCGACTCCGAGGCCGTGCGCGCCAAGCTCGAGGCTGCCAGCAAGGAGATCCTGTCGTAAGCCGCTCTCGCGTGTGAGGGGAGCCCCGTCGTCTCTGCGAGGAAGTGCGTCGTACTTCCTCTGCGGAGGCGGCGGGGCCTCTTTTGGGCTGGCTGCTCCCGTGCGATACGCGACTTCCAATGGTTTTGGCCCCTAAAACGCTGGAAGTCGCGTACCGATCTAGGCGAATACGCGATTTCCAACGTTTGGAAGGCTTGAAACGTTGGCAATCGCGTATTGGGCCGATATGGCAGAATGGGGCGGTCAAGCGGAAGGGGGCGCGTATGGCGCGGGTGCTGGTCGTGGAGGATGACGCGGCGATCAACGACGTGGTGACCACGCGTCTTGCGCGCGATGGCCATGCGGTCGCGCAGGCGTTCTCCGGCTCCGAGGCGCGTCTTCTCCTGGGCGAGAAGAACGCCGCGTTTGACGTGGTGGTCTGCGACCTCATGCTGCCGGGCGTCACGGGCGAGGAGCTCGTCAGGCTCATCCGCTCTCGCGACGCCGCGACGCCGATTGTCGTGATCTCTGCCCGCACGACGCCGGCCGACAAGATTGCGCTGCTCGGACTGGGTGCCGACGACTATCTGACCAAGCCGTTCGACCTCGACGAGCTGGCGGCTCGCGTGGAGGTGCAGCTGCGTCACCGTGGCATGGGCGCGCCATCGTCCTCGGAATCTCTGCGCTACCGTCGCTGGGCGCTTGACCCGGAGGCGCGCACGCTTGCGGTCGCGCCGGGGGATTGGGGAGAGCCTGGCGGTGACATCCCGCTTACCAAGACCGAGTTCAATCTCCTCGAGGCGCTGATTCGCCGTCCGAACAAGGTGTTCTCCAAGGCCGAGCTCTTTGAGCTGGCGTGGGGCGAGCCCTTTGCGGGTGACGACTCCACCGTGGCCGTGCACGTCTCCAACATCCGAGCCAAGCTGCGCGCGTCAGGCACCGACGACTACCTCAAGACCGTCTGGGGCATGGGCTTCAAGCTTGCATAAAATACCCGCTCGTGCGGCAAATCGGTGCTCGCGAAGCAGGAAATGCCCGCTCGTGCGGTAGCTTTTTCACGGATTTCCGCAGAATGATTCTAAAGATTATCAATTCAACTGGGCTTTTGCGTTCCGACCACTCCAAGCGCCCCGTAAAGCCTGCCGCACGAACGGGCATTCTGATCAAACGGATAGCCCGAATGCCGCACGAAGGCCAATTTCATGCAGCAGGGGTCCTGACGGTCGGCCCCGGTCGCGCCCGTTCCTCAAGCTTTCTTTAGAGTTGGCTCACGGTTTCTAAAGGAACGCCTGTCAGACTAGTTGCCAGCAACGAGAAAGGAGCGAGCGTGAACGTCATCGAGACGCGCGGCCTCACCAAGCGCTACCGCCGCAAGCTGGCCGTGGACAACCTGGGAATGACCGTCGCCGCCGGCGACATCTACGGCTTTGTGGGCAAGAACGGCTCGGGCAAGTCCACCACGATGAAGATGATCTGCGGGCTGGCACGCCCCACGGCAGGCGAGGTCGTCCTCTTCGGTGACCCCGAGAACGGTGCCGCCACGCCGCAGGGGTTCTCTTGCATCGGGGCGCTCATCGAGAGCCCGGGCGTGCTCGCCAGCCTCACGGCGCGCGACAACCTCGTCGCCAAGGCGCTCGCGCTCGGCATGACGCACGCGGGCCAGGTGGCCGACGACCTGCTCGGCCTCGTGGGGCTTGACCCGCGCGACCACCGCCGCGTGAAGGCGTACTCGCTCGGCATGAAGCAGCGCCTGGGCCTGGTGCTCGCGCTCGTGGGCAGCCCCGACCTGCTGCTCCTGGACGAGCCCTTCAACGGTCTCGACCCCGAGGCCACGCGCGCCATGCGCCTCGCGCTCGTGCGCCTCAACCATGAGCACGGCGTCACGATCATGATCTCCAGCCACGTGCTCGACCAGCTCGACCGCGTGGCCACCCGCTTTGGCGTCATCTCGGACGGCCGTCTCACGGCCGAGTTCACCGACGAGGAGCTCCACGAGCGCTGCGGCAGCTCCGTGCGCCTGCGCCTGGCGCAGCCGGAGCGCGGGCTGGCGCTCCTCGAGCAGGCGCTCCCGCAGGCGACCTTCCGCGCGGAGCCGGACGGCGCGCTCGTGGTCACGGGCGCCGCGCTCGAGGAGGTCAGCGCCGCGTGCTTTACGGCCGGCGTGGAGGTCCGTGAGCTCGTCCAGCAGGAACGCGACATCGAGGAGTACTTCGTCGAGCTCATGGGTGGTGCGGACGGCGAGAAGGACGGCGAGGCCCGATGATCGCCCTGCTTCGCTCTGATGCTTACCGCGTCCTGCATTCCCGCTGGATCTGGGGCGTAGCCGCCATCGTGGCGTTTCTCCTACTCGCTCCGGCCCTCATGATGCGCTGGACCAACATGGGGCCCGTCTACTACGATGACCTCACCAGCTCGGCGCTCCCCATGAGCGGCATCCAGATGCTTGCTGCGGCCATGACGTCGATCGTGTGCTGCGACCGGACCGACGTCGGGTTCGCGCGCTCGATCCTCTCGTCCCTCGGCGAGCGCGCCCGCATGGTCTGGTTTGCCGAGAAGTGCGTCTTTTCCCTGGTGCTCGCTGCCGTCCTGCTCGTGTTCACGTTCGTGGTGGGGCTTCTTGCCCTACCGGTCTCCGGGGTGCCCGTGATGGAGCCGGAGCCCGCATGGCAGGTGGCGGCCTGGCTCGGCTGCACGTGGCTCTGCGCAGCGCCCTACGTCGTGCTCACGGTGCTCGTTGCCCATCTCACGCGCAGCGAGGGCGTGACCATTGCGTTTGCGGTGCTCGGTGCCGGAGGGCTGATCGAGGGCGGTTTGCTCATCGGAATCGACTTTCTGTACGCGCTGGCCGGCGGCGAGTTCCTTACGGTGACGGCCGCCGTGGGACCATGGCTGCCTGCGGAGATTGCGTCTGCGGTCGGCGCCGGCGCGCAAGTGGCGCTCTCCACGGAGAATGCTGTCCAGCTGGTCCCCGCCCTGCGTGCGATCGTCGTCTGCCTTCCGCTCGCCGTTGCGACCGTCGCCGTCGACGCGCTGCTCGTCTCAAGGAGGGATGTCGCATGATCGCCCTGCTCAGGTCCGATCTCTACCGTGTGGCCCGCTCGCGATGGCCATGGGTGGTGCTCGCGCTTGTGGCGCTTGCCACCCTGGGCTCGGCCGTCCTCACGATCTGGTGGCCGCTCGACCCCGACATCGTCTATGACGACCTCACCGGACAGGCCGGGGCGCTGCGCCTCGGCGGGCGCGGGGCGTCGATCTCGCTCGTCTCGACCATCGCCCCCTTCGTGGCGGCCCACCTCTCCTGCGCGGACTCCGACGCCGGCTTTGACCGTACGCTCCTGTCGTCCCTTCACGGCCGTGCCGCATACTACGCCGAGAAGTACCTGCTCGCGGCTCTGCTCTCCGGCGCGCTTCTCGTCGCCTACCTCTCATTCGGAGGGCTCGGCGTGCTCGTGACCATGCGGCCCGTGGAGAACGTCGAGCCGCTCTGGCAGGTCGTCGCTTGGGCGGGCGAGGGCTGGCTCATCTCATGCGTCTACGCCCTCGCCGTCCTGTTCGTGGGGCAGCTCGTCCGCGTCCGCGCGATTGCGTTCATCGCCGCGTTCCTCCTGACGTCGGCAGCCGTCGAGCAGGGGTTCTTCACGTTCCTGATGCTCGTCGACTCGGCGCTCGGCCTCGGCTGGGCCCCGGCGCTTGAGGCCGCCCTCGCCTGGATGCCCTTCGCCGCGCTTGTCTCGGTCGGCAACGGTGCGGCCGACATGCTTGCCGTCGACGCCACCGGTGTGGCCCCGGCGCTGCGCGCCCTCGCGGTCTGCTTGCCGCTCTGCCTCGCGTCCGCCGCGCTCGGCATCCTCGTGAGCTCGCGCCGTGACCTCGCATGATGCACGCGGCATTCCTCGAGCAGTTCTACCGCTGGCTCGAGCCGTTCGTGGACTGGTTGCTCGCAGGTCCTAAGATGGAGTGGTGGGCCGGCGTCGTGGAGGGGCTTCACATGGCTGATGCGATCATGCTCGCGGCGATGCTGCTGGTCGGCGTCGGGCTCGGCGGGGTCTTTGTCCTCGCGTGCTACGTCACCGAGCTCGGCCGACAGGCGCGCTTCCTCTCCACCCGCGACCGTGCGAGCAACGCGCGCCTCACGAGCGGGAGCCGCCTGCCGGGCGTCGTGGGCCTTGTGGACGCCATGAACGCCGAGCTCGACGCCATGGAGGCGGAGCGCGTGGAGGCCCTGCGCGTCGCGGACGAGTTCTCCCGCGGCCTCTCCGCGCTCTCCCACGACGTCCGCACGCCGCTCACCGGCGCGCGCGGCTATCTGCAGCTGGCCCGCGAGGAGGGGGACCCGGCGCGCAAGGACGCCCAGCTCGCCGCGGCGGACGCGCGCCTCGCGGCCATGGGCGGCCTGCTCGACGAGCTCTTCTCCTACGCCCGCGCCGCCGATCCGGACACTCCGCTCGAGCTCGCTCCGGTGTCGTTGAGGCCGGTCCTTGAGCAGGTCCTTCTCGGCCACTATCCCGAGTTCGAGGCGCGCGGCTGGGAGCCGGAGCTCGTCTGCGACGACGTGGTCGTGGAGGCCGATGCCGAGGCCCTTGCGCGTATCGCCGAGAACCTCGTGGCCAACGCGCTGCGCCACGGCTCGGGCGCGTTGCGCGTGACGGCGCATCCGGCGGCCGAGAAGAACCATGTCGCCGTGGACTTTGCCAATCCCGTGGCCGATCCGGCCGCAATCGACGCCGATCGCCTCTTTGAGCGCTTCTACCAGGCCGATCCCTCACGTGCCACGAAGGGCTCCGGCCTCGGCCTGGCCGTTGCTGCCGAGCTTGCCGCCGCACAGGGGATGACCCTCGCGGCGCACGTCGAGAACACCGAACTGATCGTTACGCTCGTCATGAGCGCCGTCTGAGAGGAGACACGCATGATCGTCACCACCACCAACTCCGTTGAGGGGCGCCAGATCACCGCCTACCTCGGCGTCGTCACCGGCGAGGCCGTGAGCGGCATCAACATGTTCCGCGACCTCGGGGCGAGCGTGCGCAACATCTTTGGTGGCCGCTCCGCCGGCTACGAGGAGGAGCTCCAGGCCGCGCGCGCCGAGGTCCTCGCCGAGATGCAGCAGCGCGCGGAGGCGCTCGGCGCGGATGCCGTCGTGGGGGCCTCGATCGGATACGAGACCTTTGAGGGCATGATCATGACCTGCTGCTCCGGCACCGCCGTTCGCCTGCGTTAGGGCTGTGGAGCTTGCCAGATTTTGGGGATATGTGCGGTTGAGGTGCGAGTTTTGCCGCATGTGTGCGCCCGTGCGCGCACATGAAAGGCTTTTCTCGCACCGTCGGAGCACATATGCGGCAAATCCGGCACGGGGCAGCGAGGCGTCCCGTCACTCGGCCTCGGTTTCGGCCCCGTCGGCGAGGGTGAGGGCGTAGAGCGTTTCGCACGATGCGGCCACGGTGCCGGGGTCCCAGGGGCGCGAGCTCACCTCGGGCGAGGTGGGGTCGTAGACGACGACGGAGCCGTCCGCGTTCTCGGTCACGACGAGCACCCAGTGGGCCGCGTCGGTGAGCGTGCCCGCCTTGGCCTCAACCAGCAGGTAGGTGCCCGTGTCGAGCACCTGGGTGAGGTTGTCGGCGTTGGAGGTGTAGGTGGAGCAGCTGATGCCCAGGTCGCCCAGCGAGTTCTCCAGGAACGTGCCGGACATGCCGGAGTCGCCCTCGGCCGCGTCCGCGCTCGTGATGGCCTCGGCAAGCTCGGCGGGCGTCTGGTCCGCCGAGCCCGTGAGCGCCAGGCAGGCCATCGAGAGCGCAGTGGGACCGGAGCCCGTGAGGGCAAGCGGCGCGCCCGCGTAGTCAACGTTGCCCCATCGCTCGTCCCAGCAGTACAGCTGCGGCACGGAGCCCTTGGTCACCTCGTCGTCGTAGGGCTGGGCGGTCTTCTCGGCCTTGGGGTACGCGGCGACAAAGTCGATGGCGGCGGGCTGGGAGAGGGCCAGCTCGAGAAGGCCCGTGTCCTCGTAGGCGTCGGCGTTGGCCGCGATCTTGGCGAGCTTCTCGTCCTGGTCGAGCTGGTCGGCAAACCGCTTGGTGAGGTCCTCTCCCACGCCCGCGGCCACGCGCGCGTCAACGGGGTTTACCTCGGCGGTGTCCTGCTCCGCGCTGCAGCCGCGCACGCAGCTGGAGATGCCCACGATCACGAGGACGAGCAGGACGATTGCGAGCGCGCCCAGGATGAGCAGGCGACGGTTGGTGGTGCGCTGGCGGGCGCGACCGCTCTGGAAGTTGATGCTGCGGGTGCGCAGCGGGTAGCCCGGGCCACCCGAGCGTCGCGGCGAGCCGGGGCGCTGTCGGGTGCCGCGCGGCCCGTGGTAGGTGCCCTGGGGGGTGATGCGCCCACGCGAGCCCTGCGCGTACGGGCGGGAGGAGCCGGATCGCTGCCCCGATGCCTGGCGTGCCCGCCCGCCTCGGTCGCGTCCATCACGGTCGTTGTACGTCATACGTCCTCCGCAAAGAGCTGCCGCAGAAAGTCCCTTATCGCATGATACGGCAGACCCGTCCCAAAGCGGCGCGGGCGCCGTCCCCAATCGGGGAGCGGCGCCCGCGCCAGCGTCCTGCGTGGGTTCTGGCCCTACTGGGGCGTCACGGGTGTGGTGGGCGTCTCGGGCTGGGGGTCCTCGGGCTGCGTGGGCTGATTATCGCCCTGGTCCGTGGAGGTCTCGTCGTCCGTGGTGTCGTCGGGTGTGGTGGGCTCGGTCGGCGTGGTAGGCTCGTCGTCCTGCGTGTCCTCCTCCACGGTCTGGACGGGCTGCGTCCAGGTTGTGGTGGTGTTTGCCGAGGAGCTCGTGCCGATGAAGGTCCACGAGCTGTTGGGCTTGTACTCGGCCTCGTGGTCGGAGGTGGGGAACTCGCCCCGCTCCACGCCGGAGAGCACCTCGTTCATGTAGGCGCCCCAGATGGGGATCGCGGTGGTCGCCGTGGTGCCGGTGGTGCCGCGGTAGTACACGCGCGCCGAGCCGCTGTCGGGGTTGCCGACCCAGACGACGGTGGTGAGCTGGGGCGTGAAGCCGCAGAACCAGAGGTTGGAGTAGTTGTCGGCCGTGCCGGTCTTGCCCGCCACGGGCTGGTTGGCATAAAAGTAGTTGCGCAGGGTGGTGGCGCTGCCCTCGGTGATGACGGACTCCAGGATCTCGGTAGCGTCCGCGACGATCGCGGAGTCCACGACCTGCTCGGGGTCGTCCTCGTGCTCGTAGACCACGTTGCCGTTGCGGTCCTCGATCTTGGTGATGGCCACGGGGTTGCGATGGACGCCGCCGTTGGCGATCGTGGAGAACGCCTCGCACATCTCGAGCGGGGTGAGCGGCGAGGTGCCCAGGCTCGCCGAGAGGCCGGAGTAGATCGGCGAGTCAATGCCCACCGCGGCGGCCATGTTGGCCACCTTGTCCATGCCGATGGCCTCCGCCACCTGCACGTAGCCGGTGTTTGAGGAGACGGCCGTGGCGCGCGCGAGGGTGATGACGCCGTAGTTCACATAGCTGATGTTGCTCGGTGCCCACGTGGGCGTGACCTGGAGCGTGGACTGGCAGTTGATGCGCACGGTGGGGCTCATGCCCTCCTGGAGCGCGGCGAGAAGGACCACGGCCTTGAAGCTCGATCCCGTCTGGTGGCCCGTGGTGGCGAGATTGATGGTGCTCTGGCCCGCCTCGGTGTCATTGCCGTAGTTCTGGCCGCCCACCATGGCCACGATGTGGCCGTTGGTGTTGTCGACCGAAACGAGCGCCGCGGCGATGTCGGGGTTGTTGCCCGCCGCCATGCGCTCGCTGCACGCCTGCTCGGCCGCCGCCTGCTTGTCAGGCTCGATCGTGGTGTAGACCTTGAGGCCGCCCTGGGCGATCGTGTCGGACGAGAAGTCCTGGAGCAGGACGTTGCGGACGTAGTCGGTGAAGAACGGGTAGGTGCTCTCGGAGTCGGTGAGCTCGCCGGGGTTGAGCGGGATCTCCTCCGCGACGGTGGCGTCGTACTCCTCCTGCGTGATGTCGCCCGCCTCGAGCATGCGCGACAGGACGAGGTTGCGGCGAGACTTGCAGTTGTCGTAGTTGGTGAACGGGTCGTAGTAGGTGGGGGAGTTGGGGATGCCCACGAGCGTGGCGGCCTCGTTGAGCGTGAGGTCGGCGGCGCTCTTGTTGAAGTAGGTGATGGACGCGGCCTCGATGCCGTAGGCGCCGTTGCCGTAGAAGATGGTGTTGAGGTACATGTTGAGGATCTGGTCCTTCGTGTACGTCTTCTCCATCTGGATGGCGATGTAGGCCTCGCGCACCTTGCGGCGCAGCGTGTTCTCAAACTGCTCGTCCGAGAGGACCGTCCAGCGCACGAGCTGCTGGGTGATCGTGGAGCCGCCGCCCTGCTCGCCCCCGCCAAAGACCTGACCCACGGCCGCGCGCAGGATGCCCTCGGGGTCCACGCCGTTGTGCTGGTAGAAGCGCTTGTCCTCGGTGTCGATCGTGCCCCGGACGACGTAGTCGGAGACCTGGTCGAGGGTGACGGAGCGGCGGTTCTGCAGGTAGTAGGCAACGATCTCGTTGCCGTCCGCGTCGTAGACGCGCGTGGGCTCCGCCACGAGGAAGGCGTCGGCGGAGGTGTAGTCCGGCAGGTCCTCGAGCCAGCTCGAGACGACCGCTCCCAGCGACAGTGCGAGCGTCACGCAGAGCAGCGCGATGAACCCGAGCACGCCCGCAAGGCCGAAGCCCACGAAGTGGGTCTTCGAGTGTGCGCGAGCCCGGCGCGTTCTGATTCCCATCTATCACTCCTTGTCCGGGACGTCCGTCCACAGTTGCTCGTCATTATACTATGCTAGTTGGCTATGCCGCCGCCTGTGAGCGGTTCAGAGAGACGTAGACCCTATGGAGGACAGCGCGATGCTCCCAGTTGACGAGCAACTCAAGGTAATCACTTCCGGCACGATGCAGATCGTGCCGTTGGACGAGCTCAAGAAGAAGCTCGAGAAGGGCACGCCCCTCAACATCAAGCTGGGCGTGGACCCCACGAGTCCCGACCTGCACCTCGGCCACGCCGTGCCGCTGCGCAAGATGCGCCAGTTCCAGGACCTGGGCCACAACGTGACGCTCATCATCGGCAACGGCACCGCCCTCATCGGCGACCCGTCCGGCCGTGACTCCACCCGCCCGCCGCTCACCGAGGAGCAGGTGGAGGCCAACGCCAAGACCTACGTCGAGCAGGCCATGAAGGTGCTCGACCCCGAGAAGACCCAGATCGTCCACAACGGCGACTGGCTGAAGGGCCTCAACCTCGCCGAGATGCTGAAGCTCATGAGCCAGTTCAACGTGGCCCGCATCCTCGAGCGCGAGGACTTCCACAACCGCTACGCCGAGGGCAAGTCCATCGCACTGCACGAGTTCATCTACCCGGTGCTTCAGGCCTACGACTCCGTCGTGGTGAAGGCGGACCTGGAGATGGGCGGCAACGACCAGATCTTCAACCTCCTCGCCGGCCGCGACCTCATGCGCGCGATGGGCATGGAGCCGCAGGTGGCCCTCACGATGCCGCTGCTGGTGGGCACCGACGGGCACAAGAAGATGTCCAAGAGCTACGGCAACTACGTGGGCCTCACCGACGAGCCGGCCGACATGTACGGCAAGGTCATGTCCATCACCGACGAGCTCGTGCCGCTCTACTGGCGCCTGTGCTCCACCGCGGACATGGACAAGCTCGACGCGATCGACGCCGCCTTCGCGGACGGCACCGCCGACCCCTACGCGCTCAAGCGCGAGCTCGCGGCCAACATCTGCGACCTCTACCACGGCGAGGGCGCCGGCGCCGCGGCGAGCGACGCCTTTGACGCGCAGTTCAAGCGCGCCGAGGCGCCCGAGGACATGCCGGAGTTCCCGCTCTCCGTCGTCGAGGTCAACGACGAGGGCAAGGTCTACCTGGGCAAGCTCCTCGTGGAAGTGGGCATCGCCAAGTCCGCCGGCGAGGCGCGCCGCCTCGTGGACGGCGGCGGCGTCAAGATCAACGGCGAGGCCGTGGCGCCCAAGTGCTACAACGTCGAGGCGTCGCTCTTCTCGGCCGGCACGACGGTCCAGTCCGGCAAGAAGCGCTGGGCGCGCCTGGTCTAGAGGCCCCTCGTTTCCGGTTTGGGTTCACGTTGCGCAGCCCGAGCGGCGCATCGGCGAGCCCCAACTGGGGTTTTGTGGGAAAGCGATACCGCACGACACGCTTTGCGAACCCAAACCTCTTTTTGGTTTGGGTTCGCTGTCGTTATGGGGGAGTTCTGCGACCTGCGGTTTTGCCGAGATATACTTCACGAGGAGCAAAATCGTGAACCCAAAGCGCTCTGGTGGGAAGGAAGAGATGGCGAGAAGGACCACGTTTCTCGAGGCACACGGCGTCCCGGAGCTGCTGGCGCCCGCCGGCGGGCCGGAGCCGTTCAACGCCGCGCTGGCGGCCGGCGCCGACGCCATCTACTGCGGTCTGGGCAACGACTTCAACGCGCGTCGCGGGGCCAAGAACTTCGACGACGAGTCGTTTTCCGCCGCATGCCGCCGCGCGCACCTTGCGGGCGCGCGCGTCTACGTGACCGTGAACGTGGCCGTCTCCGACGAGGAGCTGCCGCGCGTGCTGGAGCTCGTGCGGCGCGCGTGGGAGCTGGGCGCGGACGCCTTCATCATCCAGGACTGGGGCCTCATGGCGGAGATTCGTCGCCGGTGGCCGGAGGTGGAGACGCACGTCTCCACGCAGGCCAACGTCCACGACGCGCGCGGCGTGGCCTGGTGCCGCGACGTCTGGGGCGTTGATCGCGTGACGCTCTCGCGCGAGCTCTCCCTCGCGGAGATCTCCCGCATTTCCGAGGAGGGCGTGGAGCTGGAGTGCTTTGGCCACGGCGCGCTCTGCTTCTGTTACTCGGGCGTGTGCCTGATGAGCTCGCTGCGCGGCGGGCGCTCGGCCAACCGGGGCCTCTGCGCCCAGCCGTGCCGCCTGCCGTACGACCTCGTGGACGAGGCCGGCGACGTGCTGGAGATCCCCGGCGTGGCCACGCAGGGCGTCCCCGAGACGAGCCGCGGCGTGGGCGGCACGCGCCTGCTGTGCCCCAAGGACTACCGCACGGTCGACCGCGTGCGCGAGATGCGCGACGCGGGCGTGGGCTCGCTCAAGATCGAGGGGCGCATGAAGGCGCCCGACTACGTGTTCTCCGTGGTGGCGGCCTATCGAGATGCGCTGGACGAGCTCGCGCGCGGCGAGGGAGACGAGAGCTCGCGGGCCGCGCGCGACCGGCGCCTGCGCCGCGCCTTCAACCGGGACTTCACCGAGAGCTACCTCTGGGGCGGCTCGGACAACGACATGATGAGCTACGAGCGCTCCAACAACCGCGGCGAGCTCGTGGGGCGCGTCGTGGGGTCGCGCGCGCTCGAGGACGCGCTCGTGCGCCGCGGCGGCGGCAACGGCGGGCGGGAGCGCATGCGCCGCGTGACGCGCGCGGACGTGGAGGTGCTGCTCGACGAGCCGGTGGGCGCCGGCGACCTGCTGGAGATTCGCCCGCTCTCCGACCCGTCCCAGTTCCTGACCGCCCGCGCCGAGGCCGACGCGATGGCGGGGGAGACCATCACCTGCCGCGCGCCTCGCCCGATGGAGGACGGCTCGCTCGTGCGCGTGATTCGCTCGCAGGTGGCGCTCGACGACGCGGCGCGCGTGGCCGAGAAGGACGTCGTGCGCTGCCGGCCGGTTCGCGTTCGCGTGACGGCGCGCCTGGGGGAGCCGTTCTCGGTGGAGCTCGAGACGCTCGACGGTGCCGCCGCAGCGCGCGCCGAGGGCTTCGTCGTGGAGGCGGCGCGCACGCGCCCGGTCTCGGAGGAGGACCTCGTCGAGCATGTGGGCCGCATGGGACAGAGCGCGTTCGTCCCCGTGGAGTGGGACGTCGCGCTCGACGCCGGCTGCGGCATGTCCTTCTCGGCCGTGCACAAGGTGCGCGCCGAGGCGTGCCGCCGCCTGGAGGAGGCCCTGCTCACCCCCTACGCGTCCCGCGGCCTGGAGGCCGGGGACCGTCCCCGGCGGCCGGACGCGGCGCCGGTGCGCGAGGAGCCCTGCGTGTGCGCGCTGGTGACGTCGCCGGAGGCCGCCGAGGCGGCGCTCGCGGCCGGGGCGGCGCGCGTCTACGCGAGCGTGGACGACCTGGCGCGCGGCGCGTGGCCGGCCGGCGTCGTGCCCTGGCTGGACGAGGTCTGCCGCGAGGCCGACCACGCGCGCCTGGACCCGTGGGTGCGCGCCGGCGAGCCCGTGGCCGTGGGCAACGTCTCGGAGCTGGCCCTCGCCGCCGAGCGCGGCGCAAAGCCCGAGGTCCGCTCCTGCATCCCGGTCCATAACGAGCCCGCCCTCGCGGCGCTGGCCCGCGCGGGCGCCGCCGGCGTCTGGCTCTCCCCGGAGCTCACGCTCGAGCAGGTCTGCGCCCTCGCCCGCACCGCGCCGGTGCCGGTGGGCCTTTCCGTTCTCGGCCGCGAGCGCGTGATGACGAGCGAGCACTGCGTGCTGCAGGCGCTCGGTCGCTGCCGGCACGACTGCGCCCGCTGCCCGGAGCGCGCCCGCTCCCTCTCCCTGCGCGACATCGACGGCGACCTCCTTCCCGTGCGCACCGACCTCAGCGGCCGCTCGCGCATCTGGTCGGCTCGCCCGCTCGACGCAACGCCGCAGGTCCCTGAGCTCGTCGCGGCCGCGTGACGCGCCTGCTCGTGGACGCCCAGATCATGGATGTCGAGGAAACCCGCGTCGCCGTCTCGCGCGTCGTGGCGGCGCTGGGGGCCGCCCGCGCCGGGCGCCGTCCCGCGCCGCGCATGAGGGGCGCCACCTCGGTCATCTCTTCTCGCCCATTGGGTAAGATGTCTCTCGGACAGAAACCGCGCCCGGCGCCCGCCGCGCCGCGCGCCCACAGAAAGGAACACCATGGCCGTTGACCGCGCACTTCTCGACGCCACCCTCGACGTCATCCGCCAGAGCCTCCAGGCCGACGGCGGCGACGTCGAGCTCATCGACGTGACCGATGACGGTGTGGTCACCCTGGAGATGCAGGGCGCCTGCGCCGGCTGCCCGCTCTCGAGCCTGGACATGTCCGAGGGCATCGAGCGCATCCTCATGGAGCACGTCCCCGGCGTGACGCGCGTCCAGCCGGCCGCCTTCTAGCGGGCGAGAAGAACGTGTTCCTGAACGACATCTATCACGCGCTCGACCCGGTGGCCTTCTCGCTGGCCCGCTCTCGGTGCGCTGGTACGCCCTTGCCTACCTGGCCGGCTTTGTCTGCGCGGGCGTGGTGATGTGGCGCACGCAGCGGCGCTGGGGCCTCGGGCTCACCCTCGACGACGTGCTCTCGATCGTGATCGGCATCGTCTTTGGCATCAATAGATATACGTATAG
>CAWVBA010000002.1:0-510318 GCA_963927425.1 uncultured Atopobiaceae bacterium
ACCCCGAGGAGCTCGCGTACTTCGAGGTCTACCACGAGATGAAGATGATCGTCGACCTCATGTACGAGAGCGGCATCCACTTCATGAACTACTCGATCTCCAACACGGCCGAGTACGGTGAGTACTACGCCGGCCCGCAGGTCATCAACGCCGAGTCCCGCGAGGCCATGAAGAAGATCCTGGCCCGCATCCAGGACGGCTCCTTCGCGCAGGAGTTCGTCGACGACTGCAACAACGGCCACAAGTGGCTGCTCGAGAAGCGCGAGGAGATCAACTCCCACCCCATCGAGAAGACCGGCGAGAAGATCCGCTCGATGTTCTCCTGGATCAAGAAGGATTAGCGAGAAGAGCGTTCTTCTCGGCACGGTAGGGGCCCGGCGCCACGACGCGACGTCGGGCCCCTTTTGCGGCGCGGCGGTTTGGTCTGGTCGAAAACGGGCCCGGCAATGGGGCGGACCGCCGGCTGCGATGACCCGCCAGAATAGACGGGGTTTTGGGTGCCTGGCGCCCCCTGCGTCGCGCGGGAGGACTCTCACGGTAGAGACCCACTGGTTTTGGGCAGCAGGTTTTATGTCCGACGGGCGAGAAGAACATTCTTCTCGCCTTTCTGCCACATATTGAGGCCTTTTGCTATCAATTTCGAAAGCGAAACGGCCTCGATATAAAACTTGTTGCCCAAAACCAGAGAGCTTCCGCAGGAGCTGCGAAACCGGAGCATATGGCCCGCGACGGCGAGAAGCCCAGCCGCCGCGCAGCGCCGTCAAGAGGGCCCGGCGCCTCACGAGGCGCCGGGCCCGATGCGGCGCGCCTGGGGGCAAAGCCGTTAGAGCTCCAGGTTCGTGCCCGCCTCGCGGTCGAAGAGGTGCACGACCGAGCCACCGAAGGCAAACGACACGCGATCGCCCACCTTGATGTCGGAGGGGTGCCGCCCGTCCTCCTCGACGTTCTGCAGGATGATGATGGAGTCCTTGCCGTCCACGTTGACGTGCAGGTGCACGGCGCTGCCCATCATCTCCGTGGCCTCCACGGTGCCGGTGAGCGCGCGTCCGTCGCCCGCCTCGGCGAGCTCGATGTTCTCCGGGCGCACGCCGAGCGTGACGTCGCCGTCGCCCACGCCCTGCGCCGCGAGCCGCGCGCACTTCTCGGCGGAGACCGGCACGGAGATGCCGTCGAGCTCCACGCGATAGGCGTCGCCGTCGCGCACGAGGCGCGCGTCGTAGAAGTTCATCTGCGGCACGCCGATGAAGCCCGCCACGAAGACGTTGGCCGGGGAGTCGTAGACCTCCTGCGGCGTTCCTATCTGCTGCACCATGCCGTCCTTCATGACCACGATGCGGTCACCCAGCGTCATGGCCTCGGTCTGGTCGTGCGTCACGTAGATGAACGTCGTGTTGATGCGCTGGCGCAGCTTGATGATCTCCGAGCGCATCTGGTTGCGGAGCTTGGCGTCCAGGTTGGAGAGCGGCTCGTCCATGAGCAGCACCTTGGGCTCGCGCACGATGGCGCGCCCGATGGCAACGCGCTGGCGCTGGCCGCCGGAGAGGGCCTTGGGCTTGCGGTCGAGAAGGGCGGTGATCCCGAGGATCTGCGCCGCCTCCTCCACGCGCCGGTTCATCTCGTCCCTGGGCACCTTGCGGAGCTTGAGCGGGTACTCCATGTTGCCGCGGACCGTCTTGTGCGGGTAGAGGGCGTAGTTCTGGAAGACCATCGCGATGTCGCGGTCGCGCGGCTGGACGTCGTTCACCACGCGCCCGTCGATGCAGACCTCGCCGCGGGTGATCTCCTCGAGGCCGGCCACCATGCGCAGCATCGTGGACTTGCCGCAGCCCGAGGGGCCCACGAGCACGATGAACTCGCCGTCGGCGATCTCCAGGTTGAAGTCCTCTACGGCGAGGACCCCCTCCTCCGTGACCTTGAGGTTGACGCCCTTCTTGGGCTTGTGGCGCCTGCCGCCCGAGGCGGGATAGACCTTCTCGACGTGCTTGATCGATACCTGAGCCATGTGTGACCCTCTCCTTCCCTATCTGCCGCCGGGCGCGGGGATGCGCTCGCAGAGCTCCATCTGCCGCCGCAGCCGCTGCGTGAGCTCGGGCGTCGCGTAGCCTGCGGGCGCCCGCCATTTCCAGTTCCCGCCCACCGTGGAGGGCGTGTTCATGCGCGCCTCGCCGCCCAGGGCGAGCACGTCCTGCATCTGCACGATCGCGGTGTCCGCGACCGACGTCCAGATGCCGCGCATCATGCCCCAGGCCTCGCCCTCGACCTCGCTCAGCCCGAGGTAGGTGCGGGCGCGCGCCGCGTCGTCCGCGCAGGCATGCGAGAGCCAGCCGAGCGCGGTGTCGTTGTCGTGCGTCCCCACGTAGGCCACGCAGTCGCGCGGGTAGGAGTGCGGCAGGTAGACGCTGCCGCTGCCGTCCACGCTGTCGAAGGCGAACTCGAGGACGCGCATGCCCGGAAGTCCCGTCTCCTCGCGCAGGCGCGCCACGGAGTCGGTGAGATAGCCGAGGTCCTCCGCGACGAGACGCTCGGTGCCGCACGTCTCGCGCAGCCGGTCGAAGAGCGCCATGCCCGGCCCCTCGCGCCAGCGCCCGTCGCGCGCGTCCGGCGCGCCGAAGGGGATGGCGTAGTAGGAGTCGAAGCCGCGGAAGTGGTCGATGCGGAGGATGTCGTAGAGGCGCAGCTGGTACGAGACGCGCTCGACCCACCATGCGTAGCCGTCCTCCGCCATGCGCGCCCAGTCGTAGAGCGGGTTGCCCCAGAGCTGCCCGCCCGCCGCGAAGCCGTCCGGCGGGCACCCGGCCACCTCCGTCGGCACGAGGCCCTCGTCGAGCTGGAACTGCTCGGGGCGCGCCCACACGTCGGCGCTGTCGGGGGCAACGTAGATGGGGATGTCGCCCATGAGCAGGACGCCCGCGCGCACCGCGTGGGCGCGCAGACGGTCCCACTGCCGGAAGAAGAGGCACTGGACGCCCTTCCAGAACGCGATCTTCTCGCCCAGCTCGGAGCGCGCCGCGGCAAGGGCGGAGGGGTCGCGCCGACGCAGGTCGTCCGGCCAGCTGGACCAGGGGCGCCCGCCCCGCTCGTCCTTGAGCGCCATGAAGAGCGCGTAGTCCTCGAGCCACGCCGCCTCGCGGGCGACGAACGCCGCGAGCTCCTCGCCGCGCGTCTCCTGCAGCCGGGCGACCGCGCGCTCCAGGACCGGGCGACGCTCGCGGAAGAGCGCGCCGTAGTCCACGGAGAGCGGGTCGTCGCCCCAGGGGCGCCCCTCGTACTCCGAGCGCTCGAGCAGGCCCTCGGCGGCGAGGTCATCGAGGTCGATGAGGTAGGGGTTGCCCGCGTAGGCCGAGAAGGTCTGGTAGGGCGAGTCGCCGTAGCTGGTGGGGCCGATGGGCAGGAGCTGCCACACCGACTGCCCCGCCGCGGCGAGAAAGTCCGCGAACTCGCGCGCCGCGCCGCCCAGCGTGCCGATCCCCCACGGGGAGGGCAGCGAGGTCACGCTCATCAGGATGCCGGCCCGTCTCATGACATCACCCCCTGACGGACGCCCCGCGGCGCGGCGGGCGCGAGGGACAGGACGCTCTCGCGGCGCAGGAGCCGGAAGGGGACGACCTCGTGCACGTCGGCGCGCTCGCCGTCGCACGCCGCCGCGAGCAGCGCCCCCACCCCCTTGCGGGCGAGAAGCCCGGTGTCCTGGCGGACCGTCGTGAGCCGCGGGACGCAGTACTGCGAGACGTCCACGCCGTCGAAGCCCACGAGCGAGATGTCGACCGGCACGCGGAACCCGCGGTCGGAAATCGCGCGCAGCGCGCCGAGGGCGATCACGTCGCCGAAGGCGAAGATCGCCGTGAGGTCGTCTGCGCGCTCCAGAAGGCGCATGGCCGCCTGATAGCCCTCGCCCATCGAGAAGCGGCAGGGCTCGTAGCAGCGCTCGGCGTCGAAGGCGGCGCCGTGGCGCTCGAAGGCGCGCGTGACGCCCGCGAGCCGGTGCGTGGAGACCTCGCTGAGCGCGCGGTTGCCGCCCAGGACCCCGATGCGGCGGTGCCCGCACTCCCAGAGGTAGTCGATGACGGCGCCCGCCGCCTCGGCGTCGTTGGTCGAGAAGCTCGAGAGGCCCCGGAGCCCCCAGGCCTCCGCCGTGTTGGTGAGCAGCACGCAGGGGACGCCGATCTGGTCGAAGCCCGCGCGGAAGTTGTTCGGGTCGCCGCCCAGGAAGAGGAACCCCTTGGGATGGCGGATCCGGTCGAGGTGGGCCGCGCGGGCGACCTCGTCGGCGTCCTCGTCCACGAAGTGGACCCGGGCCTCCTCGTCGGCCGCCGCGAACAGCCCCTCGGCCTTCTCGATCAGGTCGTTGAAGAGCATGTTCTGCATGCCCTTGACCATGATGGCGAAGGAGGCCCTGCCACGCATCTTGAGGTGGCGCGCGTTGGTGTTGGGCTCGTAGCCCACCTCGCGCACCACCTCGAGCACGCGCGTGCGGGCGCGCTCGCTGACGCCGGGGTGGTCGTTGAGCACGCGGGAGACGGTGCCCACGCTGTAGCCGGACAGGCGCGCAATGTCCCTGATGTCCACGACGGCCCCTCTCGCTAGCCCTTGACGGCACCCGCGGCGACGCCCTTGATGATGTACTTCTGGCACGAGAGGTAGAACACGACCACCGGGATGACGGCCATGATCAGCGCCGCCATGATGGCGCCCATGTCCACGCGGCCATAGGAGCCCTTCATGAACTGGATCACGATCGAGATGGTCTTGTACTCCGTGGTGTCGAGCACCAGGTACGGCAGCAGGAAGTCGTTCCAGATCCACATGGTCTGCAGGATGCCCACGGAGATGAACGTGGGCTTCATGATGGGGATGACCACCGTGAAGAACGTGCGAATCGGCCCCGCGCCGTCGATCAGCGCCGCCTCCTCGATCTCTATCGGGATGGTCTTGACGAACCCGCAGAACATGAACACCGCGAGCCCCGCGCCAAAGCCCAGGTAGATGACGATGATGCCCCAGGGCGTGCCGAGGCCCAGGCGGTCGGCGATCAGCGAGAGGGTGAACATGACCATCTGGAACGGGACGACCATCGAGAAGACGCACAGGTAGTAGACGGCCTTGGTGAAGCGGTTCTGCACGCGCGTGATGTACCAGGCGCACATGGACGTGCAGATGAGAATCACCGCCACGGACCCGACCGTGATGAACACGGTCCATCCGACGGAGTCCAAAAACCCGTACTTGTCGATCGCCGTCTCGTAGTTCTCGAGCCCGATGTAGGTCTGCTCGGTGGGCAGGGTGAAGGGCTCGAGGTTGATGAACATCTTGTTCTTGAACGAGTTGAACAGCACCACCACGACGGGCAGCAGCCACGCGACGCACAGAAACGCCATGAGCCCCGAGCCGGCCCAGTTGAGGGCGCGTCGCTCCTTCTTGGTCGCCATCACTGCTGCACCTCCCTGGAGCGCGTGGCGCGCAGCTGGATGAGGCCGATCGCCACGACGATGAGGCAGAAGATGACCGCCTTCGCCTGGCCGACGCCCTCCCAGCCCACGCGGCCGTAGAACGTGTTGTAGATGTTCAGGGCGAGCATCTCGGACATCTTGGACGGCTCGCCGGCAGTGAGCGACAGGTTCTGGTCAAAGAGCTTGAAGCCGTTGGTGAGCGAGAGGAACATGCAAATCGTGATCGACGACATCATCATCGGGATGGTGACGTCCACGAGGCGGCGCCACGAGCTCGCGCCGTCGATCTCGGCCGCCTCGAGCACGTCGCCGGGAATGGACTGCAGGCCCGCGATGTAGATGATCATCATGTAGCCGATCTGCTGCCAGGCCACGAGGATGACCAGGCCCGCGAAGCCGTACCACTCGTTGAGGTTCAGCGCCTGCGAGTACTGCGCGAGGATGCCGTTGAAGATGAGCTGCCAGATGTAGCCAAGCACGATGCCGCCGATGAGGTTGGGCATGAAGAAGACCGTGCGGAACAGGTTGGTGCCGCGCAGCTTCTTGGTGAGCGCCAGCGCGATCGCGAACGCGATGACGTTGATCACGATGACGGACACGACGGTGAAGAGCGCCGTGTACCAGAACGAGTGCTGGAAGACGGTGTCCTGCACCGCCAGAACGAAGTTCGAGAAGCCCACGAACGTCGCGTCAGTGACCGTGGTGAAGTCGCACAGCGACAGCCACAGGCCGAGCACAAACGGCGCCACGAAGCCGATGACAAACGCCAGCAGCGTGGGCAGCACGAAGATGGGCAGGTACCTCTTGATTGCCTTTTCCACGGGACCTCCTCTCCCTATGGAAGGGGCGGTGGGTGAAGGGGGCACCCACCGCCCGAAAGGGGACGGGAACGCTGTTGGCGAGCCTTACGCCTTGGCCGCGGCGGCCTCGGTGGCCCAACCGTCAACGAAGGCGGTCTTGACACCGTCCCAGTTGGCGTCGGTCTGGTCGGCCGCGTAGCTGGTCAGCGCCGAGCCCACGCCGTTCTTCCACTCCTCGGAGGGCATGGTCGAGAAGCACCACGCGACCGGGGTCTTGTCGGCGTTGATCTCGTCGGCGAGGTTGTTGAGGACGTTGGTGGACTCGAGGTTGGCCTCGAACGGGATCACGAAGCCCATGCCGGCCTCGCCGGAGGGCATGGCGCCCTCGGAGCCGCACATGGCCTTGACGCCGGTCTCGGAGGTGACGCACCAGTTGATGAAGTCGAGCGTCGCCTTGATGTCGTCCTCGGAGGCGTTCTTGTTCACGCACCAGTAGTTCTCGGAACCGGTGCAGATGCCCTGGTCCTCCTCGCCGTCCACGCCGATGTAGATCGGGATGAGCCCGAGGTTGTCGTCGCCCACCTCGGCGACGTTGGCGTACTCCCAGGTGCCGTTCTGGTAGAAGACGCACTGGCCGGTCACGAACTCGGCGGTGGCATCGTCGGCCGTCTTGGTGGAGAGCTGCGTGGGGTCGCAGGTGGCGTTGTTGATGTAGAGGTCCCAGATCTGGCGGTAGTTGGGCAGGTAGGTGCCCTTGATGGCGTCGGTGGTATCGATGCCGTCGGCCTGGTACTCGTAGTAGATCGGCAGGTTGGCGAGGTGCGTCTTGAAGCGCCAGTCAGAGGAGCCGTCCATGCCGGCCGAGCCAAAGGCCGAGAAGCCGAGCTCGTCCTTGCGCGAGGTGATGTCCTCGGCCACGGACTTGAGGCTGTCGAAGTTGGTGATGTCGTCGGTGGTGTAGCCGGCCTTCTCGAGCAGGGACTTGTTGCAGATGATGCCGTAGGACTCGATGACGTAGGCGATGCCCTTGGTCTTGTCGTCGTCGCCCTTGAGCGCGTAGTCGTCCTTGGTGAGGTGGCTCATGATCTCGGTGTCGTCGAGGTCGTAGCAGTAGTCCTTCCAGGAGGCGAGGCCCACGGGGCCGTTGACCTGGAAGAGCGTGGGGGCGTCCGTCTTGGCCATCTCGGACTTGAGCGTGGTCTCGTACTGGCCGGAGGCCGCCGTCATGACCGTCACGGGCACGCCGGTCTCCTCGGTGTAGAGCTCTGCGAGCTCCTGCCACTGCGCATCCTGCTCGGGCTTGAAGTTGAGGTAGTAGACCTTGCCGGAGGCCTGCTTCGCGTCACCGGAGCCGCTCTGGTCGCCGCCGCAGCCGGCGAGCGCGAGGGCACCCGCTCCCGCCATGAGGCCGAGGCCCGCCTGCACGAACTGACGCCTCTTCATTAACATGACGTTCTCCCTCCTACCTTTTTTTCGAAACGCTTCCTCCCCTTCTGAGGGCCGAATTTGGAAACGTTTCATTTCCGTTGGCTGTATTACAGCATTGTAAAGTATAGCTATCAACTGGTATTTCTTTCAGGTACCGGCTAACGCCGTTTTGCTACCGCTCACGAAACAACAATCTAAAATGGAAAGGGTTCCAAGCATGGTGGGCGCCAAGGCAACCAACCGTTCGTCCACCTGCTTAAGAACGAGGGGGCATTGCACCCCAGTGCGGCGTCCCGGCTTAGAAAAACGCGAGGGGTGCAGCACCCCGCCTCTCAAAACGATTCGACAGACGCGCTTCAACTGGGGTTTCTCGACGAGAGGTTCTTCTCGGCACGGAATTTTGCGCGTTTCTCGGATCATGGACGACGCAAGACTGCAACGGCCTCGCATACCTAAGCACGATGGCGGCCCAAAGGTGCAACTGTCTCGTTGTTCTAAGCAAGGCGACCTCGTCGGCCCCTCTTCCCTACTCCCCGGACGGCTGGCTCGCGTGCGTTCCGAGGGCGGCGCCCACGCGCCGCGAGAGGGCTATGCCGGGCTTCTCGACCACGCGCCAGAAGACGACCGCCACAGCAAGGCTCAACGCGACCGCCAGCGCCGCCTGCGCGATCGGCTCGACCACGCCCACACGCGGCAGCAGCGCCTCGAGCGCCCCAATGGTCACGGCATGCGTGAGGTAGAGCGAGAAGGACACGGCTCCGAGGAAGCGCACCGGTCGCGCGGAGAGGGCGCGCCTCACAAGGCCGTCGGTCATGGCGAGGGCCACGATCCCCATGCATGCCGCGACCATGAGCGTCGGAAGCGCAGCGGCGAGAAGCGGCCCCGCCGATCCGAGCATGCCAGCGGAGGCAGCCTGGACAAGCTCGACAACACCGAGGAGAAGGACGAGCGCAAGCAGCTCAATCGGCGCCGTCAGCCGAACGCGCGACAGCTCGCCGAGGTGCTTGGCGAGCAGAACGCCCAGCCAAAACGTCAGGCACAGGCGCAGGGGAAAGTACCCGCTCCAGTACGAGAGGAAGATACCGGCAAAGATCAGCAGGGCGGCGGGCACGTCCCGACGGACGCGGGCGAGAAGCGCGACGGCAAGCGGCAGCGTGAGCGAAAACCACAGCTCCCAGCCCATGGACCACACCGGCGAGTTCACCCGCACGAGCGGGTCGCCAAAAAGCGTGACCGTGTCGTCAGAGACAAAGAAGAGCACGTCAAACTGCATGAGCACGTCATGGATGACCTGGGGCGCGGTGCCGCCGAAGTCGATTGCGGTCGCGGAGCGCCCCGTCGAGCCCAGGGTCCAGGCAACGAATCCCGCCACGACGCCGAGCGCGATCGCCGCCACGAGTGGCAGTCCCAGGCGCACGACGCGGCGCGGGTAGTAGCCGAGCCAGTCGTAGGGGCGCCCCTCCCGCAGACGCGCGAGCGGAGCAATCGAGAGGACCACGCCCGAGAGAACAAAGAAGACGACGACGGCCGGCGTGCCCGGAACGAGCGGGTACGGCCCGCTCTCGCCCCAGAGCTCAAGCATGGTGGCAACATGCAGGAGCAGGACGGCGACGCATGCCACGCCGCGCAGACCGTCGAGCGCGTGAATGCGCTCGGTCTTTGGTGACGCCGTCATTCGCCCTCCTCAGCCACGCGTTACGTCGCAGTCCATTAAAGCGCATTGTCGTCACCCGCGCACGAAAAAGGGGCGGCGCCCCATTGCGCCGCCCCGCCTCGTTGTACTTTGGAATCACCCGTGTCTCTGCGAATCGATGTCGGACAGCTGGGTATTAAACTTGGGCCCGCTTCGAGTGCTCCTGTCATCAGTCCGTTCCGAAATGCGTTTCGGAGAACGTTGGCGAGTGCGCTCGCCCCAGATGTTATAGGACCTCGGTCGCACGGTCGGCGGGCCCAAACTGCGCGTTCTCTTCGCTGTTCACTGGACTCGCCTCCTTCTTCCGGTCGCTCTGGGTGGTAGCGACGCCGCCCTTGCTTACTCACCTTGTTCCCGCGCAGCCAGGCTTCACGCGCTCGTATCGGAGTCGTCCGCGAGCGGTTTGTTTCTCCCGGCAGACGGTTATTCTCGACAAAAAGACGCCCCGAGCGAGAGGCCCGGGGCGTCCGCAAGGCGTAGATGAGCGACGCTACTCGGCGTCGGCGAGGGCCTTCTTGGCGACCTCGGCGATGTCGGCGAAGGTCTGCTCGTCGCTGTAGGCGATCTCGGCGAGGACCTTGCGGTCGAGCTCGACGCCGGCGAGCTTGAGGCCGTGCATGAGCTTGCTGTAGGAGAGGCCGTTCATGCGGGCGGCGGCGTTGATGCGCTGAATCCACAGGGCGCGGAAGTCACGCTTCTTGTTGCGGCGATCGCGGTAGGCGTACTGACCGGAGTGCTGCGCCTGCTCCTTCATGCCACGGAACGTGCGGGAACGGACTCCGTAGTAGCCCTTGGTGCGCTCGACGAGCGTGTTGCGCTTCTTACGGCCGGCGACGGCGCGCTTGACTCGTGCCATATCTGATCAACTCCTTGCTGGAAACTTCACTCGGGGGGCGCTGGCTACTTGGAGCCCATGCGCTGGGAGACGGTCTTGACGTCGGCGTCGGAGATGACGGTCTCCTGACGGAAGCCGCGGATGCGCTTGGGCGACTTCTTGGTGAGGATGTGGCTCTTGAACGCCTTGGCGCGCATGATCTTGCCAGAGCCGGTGCGGCGGAAGCGCTTTGCCGTACCCTTGTGGGTCTTCATCTTGGGCATGCTAGTTCTCCTTCTCCGTGACTGCCTCGTCGTCCTTCTCGTCCTTCTTGTCAAAGGCACCCTTGATCGGGACGATGGTCATGTGCATGTTGCGGCCTTCCATGAGCGGCTTCTGCTCGACGGTCGCGACGTCCTTGAGGTCGGCGGCCAGACGGTCGAGCACGAGGCGACCCTGCTCCGGGTGGGCCATCTCACGACCGCGGAACATGATCGTGATCTTGACGCGCGCACCCTTCTTGAGGAAGCGGATGACGTGACCCTTCTTGGTCTCGTAGTCGCCCACGTCGATCTTGGGACGGAACTTCATCTCCTTGATCTCGACCTTGGACTGGTTCTTGCGCGCGGCCTTGGCCTTGCGGTCCTGCTCGTACTTGAACTTCTTGTAGTCGAGCATCTTGCAGACGGGAGGATCGGCGTTGGGTGCGATCTCCACGAGGTCGAGACCCTGGTCGCCAGCAATGCGCAGGGCATCGCGCACGCCGAACAGACCCATCTGCGAGCCGTCGACGCCGATCAGGCGACACGTGCGGGAAGTGATCTCCTCGTTAATGCGAGGACCGTCGTTTCTGGCTATCGTTCACACCTTCCTCTCGTCGCGGCTCGCGCCGCATAAAAAAGCCCCTGGCGCCAAGCAGCATCCAGGAGACAGCAACCGCCCTGCGTGAGGCGGTGACTACGTTGTCTGACCAGACAGCTGCCGTAAGGCGCCGTGTAGGTGGGGGCTCTCGCCCCGCTTCGCAAAACGCACACTGGGAAACATTAGCACGCGCGCCGGTCTCGGGCAAGAGGTTTTTCTCGCCCGGTCCCGGCGCGCGCGTGATTCAGAAACTCTTCACAGGCCGAGAAGAGCGCCCGCCCGCTAGAGGTTGAGCGAGGCCGACTGCACGTAGGTGCGGGCCTGGTACTCGCGGTCCAGGTCGTAGAGGCCCTTGGGGTCCGAGCCAAAGAGCTTCATGTTGGTGATCATGTCGCGGGCGTTGGTCTCCTCCTCGCCCTGCTCCTCCACGAACCAGTCGAGGAACTTCATGGTGCGGACGTCATGCTGCTCGTGGGCCACCTCGTAGCAGTGGTGGATGAGGCTCGTGACGTACTCCTCGTGCTCGAGGCCGGCCTCGAGGGGCGCGAGGTCGTTGTCAAACGTCTTGTCCGGCTTGGCGATGGCCTCCATCGTGGGCTTGAAGTCGTTGTCGAGCAGGTAGCGACGGATGGCCAGCGCGTGGTCCATCTCCTCCTTGGCCTGGATCTCGTACCAGTTGGCAAAGCCCTTGAGGCCGCGGTCGTCGTAGTAGTCCGCAAAGGTGAGGTAGAGGTAGCTGGAGTACAGCTCCTTGTTGATCTGGTCGTTCAGAACCGAGGTGACCTCGCTCGAAAGCGCCATGGCGCGTCCCTTCTCTTGGGTGTTTGCTTACGTTGACACTATACCCAAAAGAGGGATGGTGCCCGAGGTGGGACTCGAACCCACACGAGTTGCCTCAGCGGTTTTTGAGACCGCCGCGTCTGCCATTCCGCCACTCGGGCCTGGGCGACTCTCGCCGGCAGAACGACTATACCAGAGCGCGGGTGAGAAGGACCGCGCGGCTGGTCCGGCCCCCAGATAGAAAAGGGCGTCGGCCGCGCCCCCTCGCGCTTGAGCTCGGCATCTATGCGTGCGTTGACCTGCGTCGTCATGGCGGTCGCCATCGTGGCCCCCTTCGTCGCCGTCAGCGTATCGCGTGCGATGCGCCATATAAAGCATGTATCGCGCAAAGGGCGAGGGACACGGGAGGAGATCGCTACCGCAGGAAGGGGTTCGTGGCGAGCTCGCGCTCCATCGTGGTGGCGGGACCGTGACCGCAGAGGAGCGTGGTCTCGGGCGCGATCTGGGCGGCCATGCGCGCAAGCGAGCGCATGATCGTGGCCTCATCGCCGCCAGCGAGGTCGGTGCGGCCGTGGCTGCCCGGGAAGAGCGTGTCGCCCACAAAGGCCACGCCCGCGGCGCTGCCGCCACCCACGAGCACGACGCCGCCCGGCGTGTGACCCGGCGTCTCCATCACCGTGAAGGTGGCCGTGCCCACGGAGATCACGTCGCCCTCGGCGAGCTCGCGGTCGGGGGCCGGGGCGTTCTCGTCATAGCTGCGACCGACCTCGCTCATCTCGCCGGCGTGACGCGCGAGCTCGGCGTCGGCCGCGTGTATCGCAAAGGGCGCCCCGGTCGCGCGCACGAGCGCCGCGACGCCGCCCACGTGGTCGCCGTGGCCGTGCGTGGCGGCCACGCAGGTGACGCGCACGTCGTCGAGGACGTCCGCGAGCCGGTCTCCCGAGCCGCCCGGGTCAACCACGAGGCACTCCCCCGCGCTCACGTAGGCGTAGCAGTTGGTCGCCAGCGGCGTCACCACGTAGCGCCGCAGCTCATCGGTCTTCTCGTCCATCTCGGCCCTCATCTCACGCGCTGCTTCATTTGGTTGGCGCCCTCGCCGGGCATGATGCGGCGCGCGTCAAAGACGCTCGGCACGCGGCTCACGGCGGCGAGCAGGACGTCGAGCAGGCTCGCGTCGGAGATCGCCACCAGAAAGCGCAGCCGCGCCACGCCCTGGGAGGTGGTCTGCGTGGCCGCGGAGAGGATGTTGGCGCCAGCGTCGCCCACGGCGACGGTGATGTCCCTGAGCAGGCCCATGCGGTCCGTGGCCTCCACGACGATCTCCACCCTGAACTCGGTGGCGCCGGAGGTGTCCCACGCGACCTCGATCATGCGGTCGGGGTTCTTGCGCAGGTCGGCCACGTTGGGACAGTTGGCGCGGTGCACCGAGACGCCGCGGCCGCGCGTGACAAAGCCCACGATCTCGTCCCCGGCCACCGGGTTGCAGCAGTGCGCCAGGTGGACGAGGAGGTCCGGGTCGCCCTTGACCACCACGCCGCAGTTGCTCCGCTTGCGACGGCCCTTGGTCGTCTGGGTGATCGCGTAGGACTGCATGACCGGCGCGCCGGAGGCCATCGCCCGGTCGTGGGCGGCCTGCTTCTCCGCCTGGGCGGCCTGGGCCGCCAGCTGCTCGGGGGAGCCCTCCTCGAGGATCTCCCCGATGCGGTTGGCGGCCTGCTTGACCGAGACCTTGCCGGTGTGGATGCTCGCGAAGAGGTCCTCGGGGCTGCGCAGCTCAAACTGCTCGCACACGCGCTCGATCGCCTTGACCGTGCGGCGCGTGGAGATGCCGTAGCCGTGCTTGCGCAGCTCGTGCGCCAGCTCGGCGCGACCCTGCTCGGCGTCGTCGTTCTTGGTCTGGGTCGAGAAGTACCTGCGGATCTTCGCGCGGCTCGAGGGCATGGCCACGAGCTGCATCCAGTCGCGGCTGGGCTTGGCGTTCTTGTTGGTGAGGATCTCCACGCGGTCGCCCATCTGGAGCTTGTAGGAGAGCGGCACCACCGACCCGTTGACCTTGGCGCCCACGCAGTGATTGCCCACCTCGGTGTGCACCGCGTAGGCAAAGTCGAGCGGCGTGGCGTCACGGCGCAGGCTCATGACCTCGCCCTTGGGCGTGAAGACAAAGATCTCGTGCTCAAAGAGGTCGACGCGCAGATTGTCGAGAAACTCGTGCGGGTCGTCGATGTCGTCCTCGGTCGCCCAGTCGAGGGTCTTGCGGATCCAGTTGATCGTGGAGTCGATCGCGCGGTCCTCGGCGCTCATGCGCCCGCGCGAGTTGCCCTCCTTCTTGTAGAGCCAGTGCGCGGCGATACCGTACTCGGAGGCCTCGTGCATCTCGGCCGTGCGAATCTGAATCTCAATCGGCTTGCCGTCGGGACCCACCACGGTGGTGTGGAGGCTCTGGTAGAGGTTGGCCTTGGGCGTGGCGATGTAGTCCTTGAAGCGCCCGGGCAGAGGGTTCCACAGGGAGTGGACGGCGCCGAGCGCCGAGTAGCAGTCCCCCACCGTCTGCGTGATCACGCGCAGGGCGATGAGGTCGTAGATGTCCGAGAACTCGCGACCCTTGCGCGTCATCTTCTGGTAGATGCTCCAGAGGTGCTTGGGGCGCCCGGTGATCTGGTAGCCGCTGAGCCCGGCGGCCTTGAGCTCGTCGTCGAGGGTCTTGATGGCCGTCTCGGTGTCCTCCTCGCGCTGAGCGCGGCTGTCCTGGACCATGCGGGCCACGCGCTGGTACTCCTCGGGCTCGAGCCAGAAGAACGCGAGGTCCTCCAGCTCCCACTTGACCGAGGAGATGCCCAGGCGGTCGGCCAGCGGCGCGTAGACGTCCATGGTCTCGCGCGCCTTGAACTGGCGCCGGTTGGGCGGCAGCGCGGCGAGCGTGCGCATGTTGTGCAGACGGTCGGCGAGCTTGATGATGACCACGCGGATGTCGCGGCTCATGGCGAGGAACATCTTGCGCAGGTTCCACGCCTGCTTGGCGTCCATCGAGCTCACCTGGATGGAGGTGAGCTTGGTCACGCCGTCCACGAGATCGGCCACCGTGGGGCCAAAGGACTCGGCGATCTGGTCCTTGGTCGCGGGGGTGTCCTCCACAGTGTCATGCAGCAGGGCCGCGCAGATGGTGTCCTCGTCCATGCGCAGGTCGTGCGCGAGGATCAGCGCCACCTCCACGGGATGGTTGATGTAGGGCTCGCCCGAGCGCCGGCGCTGGTCGCGGTGGTACTCCGCGGCAAAGCGGTACGCGCGGTCGACCTTCTCGCAGCCCTCCGCGTCGAGGTAGGCGGCGCAGGCGGCCTGCAGCAGACGGAAGTTGGCGGCGTCCGGCACGTCGCGCCTGGCCCGCGCGCCCTCCGTCACCGGGGGCCGCGGGACCTCGCCCTGGGGCGCCCCTCCTCGCGCCGAGGCGGGCTGCGGGGCCCGGACCTCGCTCTCGCTGATGCTCATCTCGTCCCCCTTTCCCTCAGACGATGATACCGAAGTCCGGCGAGATGGGACGGCGCACGCCGGCGAGAAGCTCCTCGGAGGGCGCGCGGAGCGCCCAGGCGCAGAAGTCGTCGAAGGCCGTCCGGGCGCGCACCCCCTCGAGGTAGCACGCGGACTGCGCGAGCTCCATGTGCTCCGGGGAGGGCGCCATCGCCACGCGGCGGGCGTCCCCCCAGCCCGTGACCGCGCAGAACCCCAGCTCTGAGAAGATCGTGAGCGCCGAGGCGACCTCGTGCTCGTCGATCGGCGAGATCGAGGCCCGCTCGGTGGCCGCGGCGGCGATGGCCGCGTCGTCGAGAGCGACGGGGCCGCCCGAGCGGAAGAGGCGCATGAGGGTGCGGTAGACGAGCACGAGGTCGTCGCGCGAGGGGGCGGCCGAGGCGAGCACGCGCCGTCCCAGCGAGACGTCGCGCGAGCCAAAGAGCAGGTGCACCGTGGCGGGTGCGCCGTCGCGGCCCGCGCGACCGCTCATCTGGTTGAACTCCACGCGCCCGAGCGGCAGCCCGTAGAGCACGACGTGACGGATCCCGGGGAGGTTCACCCCCTCGCCGAAGGCGCTCGTGGAGACGATGCAGACGAGCTCGTCGCCACGAAAGGCCCGCTCCACGCGCTCGCGCGTCCGACGCGGGAGGCCCGCGTGGTAGAACGCCGTGCGGGCGGCGAGCTCGGGCACGCGGTGGCGCAGCGTGCGCACGAGGGAGACCGCCTGGTCACGCGTGGGCGCGTACACCACGCACTTCTCGCCCCGGGCCACGATGCTCACGAGCGCGGCCTCGCGGTCGCGCAGCTCGCGCTCGTCGTCCAGGAGGAGGTTCTCGCGACACGCGAGGTCGCAGACCACGTCCTCGCGCGCAATGCCCGCGAGGGAGCAGACGCGCTCCGCCACCTCGGGCGCCGCCGTGGCCGTCACGGCGAGCGTCACGGGGTCGCCGAGGTCGGCGCGAATCGCGGGGAGCTCGAGGTAGGCCTCGCGGCTGCCCGGCGCGGCGAGGCCCGCGTGATGCGCCTCGTCGATCACGAGGAAGCCCACCCGTCCCGACCGCGCGAGGTCGGCTCGATGGAGGGCCAGGTACTCGGGCGTGGTGAGGATGACGTCGGCCGCGCCGCTCGCGAGCGCGGAGAGGACCCGCATGCGCTCTGAGCCGGTCGTCTCGCCGGTCAGGACCTCGACGGAGACGCCCGCGCCCCCGAGGCGCTCGCGGAGGTGGAAGGCCTGGTCGGCCACGAGCGCGCGCAGCGGGTACACAAAGACGCTCGCCCGGCCGCGCGCGATGGCCTCGCGGGCGGCGTGCAGGTGGAAGACGAGCGACTTGCCGCGGCCCGTCGCCATGACCGCCAGGCACGAGCGCCCGGCGGCGAGCACCTCGAGCGCGCGGGCCTGCGCCGGCAGCAGCGCTCGATCGCCGATGAGCTGGGCACGCAGCGCGTCGTCGAGCGCGGCGCCCCCGAGGCGCGCGAGCTCGGCGCGGCGGGCGGCCGAGACGGGCGCCGCGTCCTTCTCGGCCTCCCGGCCCCGCGGCTCGGGCTCCGACGCCTCGGGGCCCTCCGCGACGGGCTCACCGCCGTCGCGCAGCAGCACGTCCCTGACCATGAGCTTGGGCTTGGTGCGGCCCTGCCAGGTCTCGTTGACCGCCTCGAAGACCACGTCCACGACGCCGTCCCAGGCGCAGGCGCGCTCGGCGTCCGGCGCGCGGAAGTAGATCGCGGGCACCGAGCTCACGCCGTCCGTCGCAACAAAGCGCAGGTGGGCGAGGTCGGCCCCCACGCATGCGCGGTTGCGCATCGTGACGCCGCGCACGGCGAGCAGCGGCCGCTTGTTGCCCTGGCCAAAGGGCTGGAGCCGCTCGAGGGCATCGATGGTCTCCACGGTGAGCTCGGAGAGGGAGACCTCCGCCGTGACCTCCCCCACGTCCTCGAAGCTCTCGGCGGGAAGGGCCGCGAGGGCCTCCTCGAGCCGCGCGCGGAACTCGTCCAGCCGCGCCGCCTCGCAGGTCACGCCGACCGCCCCCTCGTGACCGCCAAAGCGCACGAGCACGTCGGAGCACTGCTCGACGGCATGGAACAGATCGACCGAGCCGACGGAGCGCCCGGAGCCGCGCGCCAGGCCGTCGGCCACCGAGAACACGATCGCGGGGACGTGGTAGCGGCCCACCAGGCGCGAGGCGACGATGCCCTTGACGCCCTCGTGCCAGCCCTCGCCGCCCACCACCACGGCGCGGCCGCCATCGTAGACGCGCGCGGCCTCGGCGAGGGCGGCCTCGGCGAGGGAGGCCTCGACCGCGCGGCGCTCGGAGTTGACGGACTCGAGGCGCGCCGCGAGCACGGCGGCCTCGGCGGGATCGTCGGTGAGCAGCAGCTCCAGCGCAACGTCGGTGGAGCCCATGCGCCCGGCGGCGTTGAGGCGCGGGATGAGCGAGAAGGGCAGGTCGTCGGGACGCACCGTGGCGAGGTCGCAGCCGGCCGCGGCCGCGAGCGCCACGATCCCCGGCCGCGTGGCGCGGCGCATGCGCTCGACCCCCTCGGAGACGAGGGGGCGGTTCTCGCCCGCGAGCGGCATCATGTCGGAGAGGGTGCCGAGCGCCGCGACGTCCACGTACGAGCGCCAGAGCTCGGGCCGGCCGCGACGACGCCCCAGCTCGCAGACGAGCTTGAGGGCCACGCCCGCGCCCGCGAGCTCGCGCGAGGGGCAGTCGGCCGAGAGCTTGGGGTCGGTCACCGGCACGCCCGCGGGCACGTGGTCCGCGGGCTCGTGATGGTCGGTCACGACGACGTCAACGCCGCTCTCGAGCAGCCACGCCACCTCGTCGGCCGCCGCTATCCCGTTGTCCACGGTCACGATGAGGTCGGGCGCGCACGCCTCCCGCACGCGCGCGAGCGCCTCGCGCGAGAGGCCGTAGCCCTCGCCAAAGCGGTGAGGAATGAAGGGGTGGACCGTGCCGCCCAGCTCGCGCAGGGCGAGCGTGAGCAGGCAGGTGGAGGTCATGCCGTCCACGTCAAAGTCGCCAAAGACGGCGATCGTCTCGCGCGCGTCCAGGGCGCGCGCGACGCGGTCGGCCACCGCACCCATGCCGGGCACGCACAGCGGGTCGGTCCAGGCGTCGTCAAGCGAGGCGTCGAGAAAGGCGCGGGCCTCGTCCGCGTCCGCGTGCCCGCGCGCCACGAGGACGCGGGCGACCAGCGGCGGGACGCCGAGCTCCCGCGCGAGCGCCCGCTCGCGCTCGGGGTCTGCGGGAAGCACCGCCCAGCGGCGGCTCTCTGCGAGCCCCGCCATCTCAGCGGCCCTCCCCTGTGGAAATGGGTGCGCGCGCGCCCACGACGACGGCCACGGGCGCCCCGTTCTTCTCGTTTGTCATGTCTCGGTCTCTCGTGAGGTGGGGCGCTCGGCGCCCGTCTGTTGATCGCCTCAGATTGTAGCAGAGAGACCGGACACGCCCTACCAGTCCCGCGCGGCGGGCGAGGCCATCCAGTCGGCCAGGAAGCTCGCGTAGGTCCCGGCGAGCACGGCCTCGCGCGCGCGGCGCATGAGGTCGAGCAGGTAGTGGATGTTGTGCTGGGAGATGAGAATCCCGGCGAGCATCTCCTTCTGGCGCACGAGGTGGTGGAGGTAGGCGCGGCTGAAGCCGCCGGCGCACGCGGGGCAGTCGCACGTCTCGTCGATCGGGCGCGGGTCGTGCGCAAAGCGGGCGTGGCGGAAGTTGAGCCTTCCCTCGCTGGAGAACGCCGAGCCCGTGCGCGCGGTGCGCGTGGGCAGCACGCAGTCGAACATGTCCACGCCGCACGCGACGGCGCGCACGAGCGTGGTGGGGTTGCCCACGCCCATGAGGTAGCGCGGCTTGGAGCGCGGCATGTGCTCGCTCACGAGCGGCGCGAGCGTCTCGAACATGGTCTCGTGGTCCTCCCCCACCGAGTAGCCACCGATGCCGTAGCCCGGGAAGTCGCCGACCTCCTCCAGGTGGCGCAGGGAGCGCAGGCGCAGGTCGAGGTGCATCCCGCCCTGGACGATGCCAAAGAGCGCCTGGTCGGGACGGGTGTGCGCGGCGTAGCAGCGCTCGGCCCAGCGGCTGGAGAGCTCCACGGAGCGCGCGACCTTGGCGCGCGGCGCCGGGTAGCCCACGCACTGGTCGAGCTGCATGCAGATGTCGCTCCCCAGCTTCTGAGCGATGGCCATGTTGTCCTCGGGCGTCCAGGAGACCCACTTGCCGTCGTAGTCCACCGCGCGAAAGCGCACGCCGTCGTCGGAGAGCTTGCAGAACTCCTCGTGGGAAAAGACCTGGAAGCCGCCAGAGTCGGTGAGGATGGGACCGTCCCAGCGCATGAACTCGTGGAGACCGCCCATCTCGGCCACGAGGTCGGCCCCCGGGCGCATGGAGAGGTGGTAGGTGTTGGCGAGCAGAATCTTGGTGCCGAGCTCCCGCAGGGTGGAGGGCATGAGGCCCTTGACCGTGGCCTTGGTGCCCACGGGCATGAAGATGGGCGTGGGGACGTCGCCGTGAGGGGTGTGCAGGACGCCGGCGCGCGCGTGCGTGGCGGGGTCCTCGGCGAGGATGTCGTAGGTGAAGAGGCGCTGGTCCATGATGTCTCCGCTCGTATGGGTGGCCAACGGGGCGCGAGGGGGCACGCGGCGGCGGCGCCCCGTTCCGCCGTCGGCCTGGCGATCGTGTGAGGCGTGCCCCATCGTAGCGGACTTGGGGGCATGGCGACGCGGGCGCGGCAGGATGGCAGGGTGGGATGGGTTTTGGGTGATTGGCCGCGCCGTGCTTCTGGCGAGACCGATTCTGGCGGGAACCGAGCAGTTTTGGGCAACAGGTTTTATGCGAGGGGACTTCTCTCGTGCATTCGCGGGCAATGGCCACGCCCGCCCGCCAGCTTTTGCCCTGTTATGGGTGGCAGGCGCGCCGCCCTTCTCGTCCCCGTATCAAAGATGTTGCCCAAAACCACGGGAGACGCGCGGGAGCCGAGGGGGCGCGAACAACGGGGCTCGTCCGGGCACGCCTCGGGAAACGCGCGAACGCCCAGGCTCGCCCGGACGCAGAGCGGCCCGGCGCCGCTGGGACGCCGGGCCGCACCGAGTCGATGAAACTCGTTCGTTACTCGCCGAAACCGGAGTCGATGAGGGCGACGAGCGCGTCAACGGCGGCCTGCTCGTCCTCGCCGTCGCAGGTGATCTCGACCTTGGTGCCGGTGCCGAGGCCCGCGGCCAGGATCATCATGATGGACTTGGCGTTGACGGGAGCGGTGTCCTTGTCAACGTTCTTGATGGTGACGTTGCACTGATACTTCTTGGCCTCGGTCACAAAGACGGACGCGGGACGGGCGTGAAGGCCGGTGGCGTTGATGATGCTCGTCTGCTTAGAAACCATGCGTAGACTTCCTTTCCAGATTCCCAACAACCGGGGGGCCTACAGGTCTCCCCGAAAACGACGTATATCCTAGCAAACATGCGCGACGAGGGCATCGAGGATACCGCCGAGTATGCAGTCTGAGGGGCTGAGCGGATTTGCCGGCGGGATGAGCGCGCGTTTGCTGCACAATGGGGGACGCAAGAAAGGGCCGAGAGAGGAGCCGCGATGTCGGACGAGAGGGACCAGAGGGCAGAGGGGGACCCGGAGCGGACGCAGGCGCGCGGCGCGGAGGTCCTCGACGTCGCCCGCGGCGCGGCCTCGGGCGCGGCAAGCACCCTGAGAAGCGGCCTCTCCGCCGTCCGTGACGTGCGGGCGGCCGCTCGGCGCCACTCCAGCGCGCGCGGGCGCCTGCGAGAGCTCTCCGAGGCACTGGAGGCCGATGCGGCCACGCTCGCCCGCCGCGAGGAGGTCGCGGCCAACTACGAGTCGATTCGCTCCGAGCAGGGCGCCGTCGTCGCGCAGACCGAGCAGGAAATCGCCCATCGGCAGGCCGAGGTCGGGCGCCTCGAGGCCGAGGCCGACGAGCTCGACGAGCAGCTCTCCCGGCTGCGCGACGAACACGAGCGCGAGCTGCGCCCCTACAAGCAGATCATGGAGACCGCGCGCGGACGCTCCGAGGAGGCGAGCCGCGCGGTCGGCGAGGCCAAGCGCGGCGTGCGGGGCGCCGAGGGACAGGTGAAGGACGCCACCGAGCGCCGCGAGCAGTCCATTGCCTCCGCCAACCGCTCGGTGGACGCCTCGCAGGCGCGGCTGCGCAAGGTGCAGGACGAGCTCAAGCGCGCCCGCGAGAGCCACGCGGACGCGGCCGCGATCAAGCAGCTCCATGACGAGGTGACGACCGAGCTCGCCCACGTGGAGTCCGCGCGCAACGAGGTGGGCGTCGTCACGCGCGACGCGCAGGCGGCCGTGGACGCGGCGCAGACCCACCTGTGGACGCAGCGCCAGTCGCTCGAGGAGGCCCAGCGCGAGGCGAGCGACGCCAAGGCAGAGTACGACGAGCGCAAGGCCGAGTACGACAAGCTGCTGGCCAAGGCCCAGGGCGAGGAGACAGTCGAGCGCTGCGTGATAGCCTCGCTGAGAGGCGACGCCGACGAGGCCAAGGCCGCCCACGACGAGGCCGCCGAGCGTCATGACGCCGCACAGGCGCTGCTGGACGAGGCCGAGGACGTGCACGCCACGCCGGAGGAGACCGTGCGCCTGCGTCAGAGCGTCGCGCAGCAGCAGGTTGCCGTGGCGGAGCAGCAGGCCATGGTGGACTCGCTGGCCGAGGGAGAGCGCAGCCTGCGCACGCGGACCCGTGGGGCGCGCCTCGCGCTCTTCGGCGCGATCGCCGCGGTCCTTCTCGTCATCATTGTCATCGTGGCGCTGGCGGTCACCGCGCGGTAGCCGGCGGGGTGCCCTACTCGATCAGCATCGCATCGCCAAAGGAGAGGAAGCGGTAGCGCTCGTCAATGGCAGCCTGGTAGGCGGCCATGATCTGGTCGCGCGTGGCAAAGGCCGAGACGAGCATCATGAGCGTGGAGCGCGGCACGTGGAAGTTCGTGATCATGGCGTCCACCACGTGGAAGTCCGAGCCCGGCATGAGGTAGAGGTTTGTGGTGGCGTTCTCGCGCGCCACGATGTCGCCGGTGCCGGCGGCCGCCTCAAAGCGGCGCGCGGCCACGGGCGGCTCGCTCGGCGCGGCGGCCGGGTCCCACGCGCTCTCGAGCGAGCGCACCGAGGTCGTGCCCACGGCGACCACGCGGTGGCCCGCCGCCTTGGTTGCGTGCACGGCGTCGACGACCTCCTGGCTCACGTGGTAGCGCTCGGTGTGCATCACGTGCTGGGTCGGGTCGTCCTCGGTGACCAGACGAAACGTGTCGATGCCCACCTCGAGCTCCACGGTGGCCCAGCCCACGCCCCTCTCGCGCAGCCGCTCGATGAGCTCGGGCGTGAAGTGGAGCCCGGCCGTGGGGGCGGCCGCGGAGTGCTCCTCGCTCATGGCGTAGACCGTCTGGTACTTCTCGGGGTCGCCCTCGTAGCTGGTGATGTAGGGCGGCAGCGGCACGTGCCCGGCGGCGTGGATCGCCTCGTCGAGGGTGCGCGGCGAGCCGTCGTCCTTCTCGCCCGCCGGCGAGAAGCGCACGAGCCGGCCTCCCTTGCTGCCCTCGACGAAGTCCACGATCTCCCCCGTGAGCACGACCGGGGATGACTCCGGCGCGTGCAGGCCGCCGGCGCGGTACTCGATCACGATGCCCGGCTGGCGAAGGCGCTTGCCGGGGTTGACCAGGCACTCCCAGACGCTCCCGAGCGGGTCCACGTCCTCGCGGCGACGGAGCAGCAGCGTCTCGCAGACGCCGCCGGTCCCGCGCTTGCGGCCCACGAGGCGCGCCGGCATGACGCGGGTCCGGTTGGCCACGAGCAGGTCACCGGGCTCCAGGTAGTCAACGATGTCCGTGAAGCGGCGGTGCTCGACCGCGCCGTCCTCGCGCCTCAGCACGAGCAGGCGGCAGGAGTCGCGCGGCTCGGCCGGGACCTGGGCGATGAGCTCGTCGGGCAGGGGGTAGTCAAAGTCGTCGGTGCGCATGGGTCCTCCTCGGGTTCTCCAGCGAACTACGATAGCACGCGGGCCGCCTCAAGCGCCTCTGCGGACAGTCACTCATCTCGTCTGTAGTTCAGACGCTCTCCCTCAAATACAGACGAGATGATCGGTGGTGTTTACCTGCGATTTTTTCGCAAACCAACTCGTCTGTATTTTGAATTCCCGCAATAAACTACAGACGAGATGAACGGAGGGGCCGTGAGCCCCATCCGGCCCGCTGGCGCGCGGACCCTAGTGCCACATGCCCTTGCGCTTGAAGACCCACGCCGCCACGAGACAGCACGCCGCGGCCAGAAGAAGCGGGAACGCCCAGTTGTCCAGCAGCGGCATGCCGTCGAACGGCAAATCGACGTTCATGCCGTAGAAGCCAAAGATGATGTTGGGAATGGCCATGACGATCGTGATGACCGAGAGCACCTTCATCACGATGTTGAGGTTGTTGGAGATGATGCTCGCGAACGCGTCCATCGTGCCGGAGAGCGTGCCGGAGTAGATGTTGGCCATCTCGATGGCCTGGCGCACCTCTACGAGCACGTCCTCGAGCAGGTCCTGGTCGTCCTCGTAGAGCGGGATGATGCGACCCTGGGCGATCTTGTTGAGCGTCATCTCGTCGGACTTGAGCGACGTGGAGAAGTACACGAGCGACTTCTCCAGGTTGAGCATCTGGATGAGCTCCTCGTTTCGGACCGAGGCGTGCAGCCGCGCCTCGGTATTGGACGAAAGCCGGTCAATGCGACGCAGGTAGACGAGGTAGAGCTGGGAGATGTGCAGCAGCATCTGCAGCAGGAAGCGGGTGCGCAGGCGCGTGTCCACCCCGCGGACGCGGCCGCCCGCCATGTCGCTCACGACCTCGTTCTCGAGCAGGCTGATCGTGACGAAGAGGCCGCGCTCGGGAAGAAAGACCATCGAGAGGGGCATGGTGTCGTACTGCAGCGGGCTCTGCGGACGCACCCCCGCGCCGTCCTCGCCGACGACCGGGTAGTCCACGATGACAAAGATCTGGTTCGCGTCCTCGTCGTAATCGATGCGGGAGGTCTCCTCGTCATCGAGGGCGGAGCCCACGAACTCCGGCAGCACGCCGAGCTCGCGCTCGAGCCAGGCGCGCTCCTCCTCGACGGGCGCGACGACGTTGACCCAGCACCCGGGACTGGGCTCCGCGACCTTCTTAATGGTTCCGTTCTCGCTGGTCAGCAGGCACTGGATCATGTTCTCACCGTCCTTTTGTCTTGGGGCAGGCCGCCCACCACAATAGAGCAGCCGCGCCGCAAACGCCCGAAAACCTCTCAGACTTGCAAAACCCTTACAGCAAAAACGGGACGGGTTCAAACGAGCGGCTCGTTTGGGACAGGTCTCCTCCATGGGGTGGCCCCAACGGGCGCGGGGCAGGCCTGTCCCAGATTAGCAGCTCGTTTGAACCCGTCCCTTTTTTGCTTTTCGTGCGTCGCGGGCGGCGTGGCGCTCGATAGCGGCCTCGGCAGCGGAGAAGCGGCAGCCGCAGTAGTTCTGGCGATACATGCCCAGATCACGGGACTCGCGCGTCGCCTCGGCGTAGCGCGGCCGAAAGTCGCGCCAGACCGGCGTGAGGCCATAGCGCGACGCCACCGCGGCAAGGATCTCCCCGCAGGCGTCAAAGAGCTGGTACGGCGAGACGGCAAGCGTGGTGGAGACGTGCTCAAAGCCTCGCTCGCGCGCGACGCGGCACGCCTCGGCAAGGCGGAGCGCATAGCAGGTCCGGCAGCGGCGCTCCCGGTCAAAGCCCGCCGGCGCCGCGGCGCGCTCCCAGAAGGCGCGGTCGTCGCCGGCCACGATCACCTCAACATGCGCCACGTCGTCGGCCCAGGAGCGCAGCGTGTCCAGGCGACGCCGCCACTCGGACACGGGCTGGATGTTGGGGTTGGTCCAGCAGATCGTGGGCTCGAAGCCCTCCGCGCGCAGCAGCCTCACCGGCTCGAGCGAGCACGGGCCGCAGCACGCGTGCAAAAGAAGCGGCGTCATGGAGACCCCTTGAGATGACGAGACGACTTTTAGGCAGATTATCGAGGCGGCCCTCAGTATAGCTTTTGTGGCCCTAAGAAAAGCGCAGCTCAGAAATTGCTACTCAAGCGGTGATACTTCGCTGGTCCTCAAAAAACTGCCTAAAACTGACTGCTGGACGAGGATCGCGAGACATCCGTCGCAAAATCCGCGAGAATCGCCGCCGTCGAGCGGGTCATCTCACGCGAGAAGTCCGAGTTCCACTTGCGCTCGCAGAACGCGCGCGCCCAGTCGGCGAGCTCGCGGCTCGCCGGCGCCTTGGGCCGCAGGTCCTCGAGCAGCCGCGCGGCGTCGCGCTCCTCGTAGCGGTCCTCGAACACGATATCCGCCAGCGGCAGCCGCACCGGCTTCTTGCGGCAACGCTGCCCCTCGGTAGGATGCCCGATCACGAGCATCACGGCCGGCACCACGTGACGCGGGCACCCCAGAATCCGCGCCTGCTCCTCGCGACGTTCCAGGATGTCGCCGATGTAGCACGAGCCCAGCCCCAGGCTTTCGGCCGCCACCACGGCGTTCTGCGCGGCAATGGCGGTGTCCTCAAAGGCCAGCAGAAAGTCGCCCACGCCCGGCTCGCGCGGCTCGGCGCCGGCGGCGACAAACGCCTCGTGCCAGCGACGCACGTCCGCGCAGAACACGAGCACGAGCGGCGCGGCGGCAATGAAGGGCTGATTGTCACAGGTGACGGCGAGCGCGTCCTTCTCTGCCTGGTCGCGCACCACGATGATGGAGTAGAGCTGCTGGTTGCCCGCCGTGGGCGCCTGGCACGCGGCCTCCAGGATGGCCCGCTCGTCGGCGGCGCTCACGACCTCGTCGGTGAAGGCGCGCACGGAGCGCCGGGCGTGCAGTTGGGTGATGGTCTCGTTCATACGACCTCCTCGTGGTCGGAGAGCAGGGTGATGCCGGTCTCGGTGTCACGAACGTGGGTGCAGGCCCGCTCGCGCAGGGCGGCCTCGGCCATGAGCAGGTCCCCGGCGCACCCCGAGAGATGGACGCCGGCGAGCAGCACGGCGAGCACCGGACGCCCCGCGGCGAGCGCGAGGGCGGCGAGCGCACCTGTCACCAGCACCGCCGGCGCCAGCAGCACGGCGACCATGCGCCCGCGCGCCAGCACGGCGCCGTCCGTCCTGGTGTAGAGAAAGCCGCTCTGGAGGCCAAAGCTCACCCGGCAGCCGGGACGAAGCAGCTTGAAGGCCGCGGCGTGCACCAGCTCGTGAACCGGCAGCGCGACGAGCGTGCCCGCCGCCAGCGCGACCCACCACCAGGCGTCAATCTTCTCGCCGCCCAAAGCCAGGCCGAGAAGGACGGCGAGCAGCACCGTGACGACCGCCAGCACGTACGAGAGCCGTGCCACGCGCGCCTGCAGCGCGGCGTTCCCCAGGACGTCTATGTTCGCAATGGTTCGCATGAGCACCTCTTGGTGGGGCATGACAGGGGAACTCCATAGTAGAAGAAGCGCCCATATGCGCTCAATCCCGACGGCGACTCCCAAAAAGGCGGGGCCGCGCCGATAGCCTCTAAAAAAGGCGACCTTTGCTCCAACGGCGTCTAGGAATCGGCGCCCGCGCGCCAATCGATTCTAGAAATCCTCGGCCGTGCGCCAGGCACGTCTACGAATCGGCGCCCTTGTCGTGCAAGGACACTCTTTTGGGCATCAGAGCGCATTGCTACAGCAGGTTCGGCGCGCACGAGCCCCGTTTTCTAGACGCCGTCGGAACAAGGCCGGACTTTCCTAGACGCCGCCGCGACAAGGGCCGCCCTTCCTAGGCCCGCACCTATCCCAAGCGGGCGCGGCCGAGAAGTGCGAGAATGGGTGGGCTGTACCCAGACACGAAGGAGCACCCATGCCCGAGACCTCCTCTCGCCCGAGCTTCCCCCGCCGCGCGGTCATCACCGGCGGCATGCCCTACGGCAACAAGAACCTGCACTTCGGCCACATCGGCGGCGTCTTTGTCCCGGCCGACTTCTTCGCGCGCTTCCTGCGCGACCGCATCGGCGCCGAGAACGTGATCTTTGTCTCCGGCACGGACTGCTACGGGTCGCCCATCGCCGAGGGCTACCGCAAGAAGGTCGAGAACGAGGGCTACACGGGCACGATCGAGGACTACGTCCGCGTGAACCACGAGAGCCAGAAGGCCGCCCTCGACGCCTACGGTATCTCGCTCGACCTCTTCGCCGGCTCCGGCCTCGCCCCGGCGCGCGACGTCCACGCCCGCGTGACCGACGAGCTGATCCGTCGCCTCCACGAGCGCGGCCACCTCAAGAAGCGCTCTACGCGCCAGTTCTACGACGTCGAGGCGGGCACCTTCCTCAACGGCCGCCAGGTCCAGGGCCGCTGCCCCGTGCGCGGCTGCAAGTCCGAGAAGGCCTATGCCGACGAGTGCGACCTCGGCCACCAGTTTGACCCGGAGGAGCTGATTGCCCCCGTCTCGCAGGTCAGCGGCACCACGCCCGAGCTGCGACCGGTTGACAACTGGTACTTTGACCTGCCGGCCTTCCGTGACGAGCTCGAGCGCCTCATGGACGAGTGGGACATGGACCCGCAGGTCCGTGCCGTCGTCACCAAGACCGTGCGCGAGAGCCTCGTCGACCCGGTCATCTACATCCAGACCAAGTTCCGCGAGGCCTATGACGCCGTCGCCGCCGAGCTCCCCGCCCACACGCTCGCGGAGGCCGCCCAGGGCCAGCAGTCCTTCTCGCTCACCTTCGCCGGCTGGGAGGAGCGCGACGAGGCTCGCGAGAAGCTCGACGCCGCGGGTGTGCGCTTCCGCACCGGCAAGTGCCTGCTGCCGTTCCGCATCACCGGCAACATCGACTGGGGCGTGGCCGCGCCCGAGCTCGAGGGCACGAGCGGCCTCACGGTCTGGTGCTGGCCCGAGAGCCTGTGGGCGCCGATCAGCTTCACGCAGACGGTGCTGGGCCTCGCGCCGGAGGGCCGCTACTCCTCCGCGGACTGGCGCGACTGGTGGTGCGCAAACGACGCCCGCGTCTACCAGTTCATCGGCCAGGACAACATCTACTTCTACTGCGTGGCGCAGCCGGCCATGTGGGAGGCGCTCGACTGGGGCCTCACGCAGGACATCCCCGTGGCCAACTACCACATCCTGTTCATGAACAAGAAGGCCTCGAGCTCCGGCAAGATCGTGCCGCCGATGGCCGCCGAGCTGCTGGACGCCTACACGCCCGAGCAGCTGCGCGCCCACTGGCTCTCGCTCGGCCTGGACCAGAAGGCGGTCTCGTTCAACCCCAAGGCCTTTGACACCTCCGTCTCGCGCAAGGACAAGAAGACCGGCGAGGACGTGCTCGTCCGCGACGACCCGCGCGTGGTTGATCCCGCCCTCAAGGAGAGCGCCTTCCTCACCAACATCTTCAACCGTCTGGCCCGCAGCTGCTTCTACGGCGCGGCCAACGTCTGCGACGCGCACCTGCCGGCCGTCGCGCCGAGCGAGGGGGCCGTGACCGCGGCGCGCGAGGCCACGCTGGCCTTTGAGCGCCGCGCCTACGAGTTCGACGCCCACGGCGCGCTCGCGGTGGCCGAGGAGTTCTGCCGCGCGGCCAACAAGCGCTGGGACGACGCCTCCAAGGCCGCCAAGGGTGACGACGCCGCCTACGAGGCCGCCCTCGCCGACGCCTTCGTCGCGCTGCGCACGACGTCCCTGCTCATGCACCCGGCCGTGCCCTTTGGCTGCGAGAAGATCTGCGAGCACATGGGCTTCTCGCCCGAGCTCTTCTTCTCCTGGAACCATGCCTTCGACGGCCCCGTCGAGCTGGCCGCGGCCTGCGGCGAGACGCCAGAGCAGCACGCGATCGTGCCGCTGCCCCCACGCTACGACTTCTTCGAGAAGCACCCGTCGCAGCTCAAGAAATAGCCGGCCGAGATGAACCTCCGGTCAGGGCTCGCGAGGCGGGAAGGTCCGCCGCGAGTTCTTGCCGCGCCCTCTGCGGCAAGCTGTCTGAGCGCCGGACCTTCCCGCCCCGCGAGCCCGTCCGATTGACCTTAGGCGAAGGGATTCACATGACCGTCACGCCGCCGCCGGTGCACGTTCCGCGTCCGTATGCGCTGCCGCAGACCGCGCTCGCGGCGCGCGTGGAGGTGCCGACGGCCGACGGCGCGACGATCGTGGCCTGGACATACGCACCCGCCGGCGTCGTCGACGAGCCGGGGACGCCCTACGGCCTCGGCCTTGCCGTGCCCCCGGTCCTCATGCTGCACGGCAACGGCGAGGAGCACGGCATCTTCGGTCCGGTCATCGATGCCGTCTGTGCGAGCGGGCGTGCTGTCATCGCCGTGGACTCACGTGCTCAGGGCGCTTCCTCCCGCGGCACCGCGCCGCTCTCCTACGAGCTCATGGCCGCCGACGCCCGCGAGGTCTGCTCGCGCCTCGGCGTGCCGCAGGTCCACGTGCTCGGCTTCTCCGACGGCGGCATCCTGGGCCTGCTCCTCGCCCGCGACTGGGGCGAGCACGTGCTCTCCTTGACCGCGCTCGGGGCAAACCTCACGCCTGAGGGCCTCCCCAAGGAGGACACGGACTGGATGGCCTTCGCCGCGGCGGAGAACCGCCGCTGGGCAGAGGAGGGCGAGGAGGGCGTCACGCTGGAGGACGGCACGCCGGTGCCCTCCCCCGCCGAGTCCGCCCGCATCGCTGAGCTCCTGCAGCTCATGGTCGAGCAGCCGCAGATCGACGCCGCCTCGCTGGCGCACGTCTCCTGCCCCGTGACCGTCATGGTCGGCGAGTTCGACGAGATCCTCCCCGAGGAGACCGACCGCATCGTCGCCGCCATCCCCGGAGCCATCAAGATCGTGGAGCCCGGCATCGACCACAACCTCCCCAAGATGGCGCCCGCCGCCGTGGCGCGCGAGCTTCTCGCCACGATAGCCCGCAACGACGTGCGCCACGAGGGCAGCGCGGTCGCTGCGCCCGACGTCGCCGTGGTGCGCCTGCCCGTCTCGGGCCTCTGGGCCGAGAAGCTCGACCGGCTGTACGTCAACGCCTGTGCTGCCGGCGGCACCTGCGGCTGGGTCCCCGAGGTCTGGCCGCCTGCCGGCCTGGCACGCAAGCTCCTCGCCGCTGGCTCCTACTGGGGCGCCTTCGACGCCGCCGCCGTCCACGACGGCACGCCCCGCGAGGACGCCGTCCTTCTCGGCGCCGTTGCCATGGACCTCGACGCGAACATGGGCGACGGCACCGCCCCCGGACACGGATCCGGCACGGGCGGCCCCGGCTGGGAGGACCTTCCCGCCCGCGAGGTGCGGGGGCTCCACCTGCTCGCCGTCGACCCCGCCGCGCGCGGCCGCCACGTCTCCGTCGCCCTGCTCGACGCCGTGGCCCGCGAGGCGCGTGCCGAGGGCGCGCGGGCGGTCCGGCTCAACACCTCGGTCCAGAGCGTCGAGGCCAACGCCATGTACACGCGCTGCGGCTTCACCCGCCACCGCCCGATCTGGCTCCCCTACCCCGAGCTGCCGATACCCGGCTGGACCAACCTCTGGGAGCTCAGGCTCGGCGCCTAGCGAGGGCGCCGGCCTCATGAGGAGACCGGCGCCAAAAGAGGTGCTCGCGGAGTCACTACGCGCGCGGGACCTCAATCGTGATGTCGCCCACCGCTCACGGCAAAGCCTCGCAGAGATAAACACCCGAAAGCGGGGGTTGGCTCTACGCGACGTTGTTACGAATAGCAATCTGCCCCGCGCAGAGAAACACGGGCGGCCAGACGGCCGTGTAGAGAGCACCCATCTCCAGATGCTCTGGTAGTAGATGACAACGAGCTTCCAAACTTCCACATGATAGATGACGGCATATGCGACGCCCGCAGGCGCCAGCAGCGCGTCGAGGACACAAAGCGCCCTTCCCCTCGAGTCTCCCACGGCCAGCGAACATCGGGAGGGGCCCTCCGCCCCCTCTGGCAACCGAGGCTCACGAAGAAGCGCCACAAGTTCGGGACGCGAGTGAATTCACAGGTAGCGATAACCATGAGCGCGTGCTGCGCTAACCGTGCCCTAAGCCACGCACGCCCAGTCGCATGGCTCGAGAGCCGCACGGGATGGCGCCCCGGGAGGTTGATTCCAGGCTCGGGACGACGTCCTCGCCGCGCATGTGGCACCTCGCCACAACCCGCTGTTCCCGCTGTCGTTTTTGACCCTTCGCAGCGAGAAAACCGGCCAACGAAGGGTCAAAACTGACAGTCAGGACATATGGGGTGCAGCAACGGTCCAAAACCGACAGCCAGGAGACATGCGCCGGGCAGCAACGGTCCAAAACCGACAGTCAGAACGCACAAGATGGCGTCGGTCGAGAAGGGCACCAAGAAGACGGCCGAGAAGAGGCCGCTACGCCCGCGGGAACGACACGGTGATCGTAGTGCCCTTGTCGACGACGCTCTCCAAGGTCAGCGTGGCGCCGTGGTAGGCGGCCGCGTGCTTGACGATCGCGAGGCCCAGGCCGGTGCCGCCCATGTCGCGGCTGCGCCCCTTGTCCACGCGGTAGAAGCGCTCGAAGACCTTGTCCTGCGAGGCCTCGGGAATGCCGATGCCCGTGTCGGACACGCGCAGCCGCGCGCCGCCGGCCGAGTCGGGCAGCACCCAGACAAAGACCTTGCCGCCCGGCCGGTTGTAGCGGATCGCGTTGTCGCAGAGGTTGCTCACGAGCTCGTCGAGCAGGCGCGGGTTGCCCCGCACGATCATGGACACCCCCTCCACGGAAACGCTCACCTGCGCGCGCTTGGCCTTGGGCGCCAGGCGGTCGGCAACGTCGCGCGCCACGGCGAGCAGGTTCACGCTCTCGGACGGGCCAAAGAGCTCGCGGGCGCCCTCTCCGGCGCGCTCCGCCTCGTCGAGTTTTGAGAGGGTCAGGATGTCGCTCACCAGGCTGGAGAGCCGGCGCGCGTCGTCGTAGATGCGCCCCGCAAAGCCCGGCACGTCCTCCGGGCGGGCGATGCCGTCGCGGATGAGCTCGGCCGCGCCGGAGATGGAGGCGATCGGTGTCTTGAGCTCATGGGTCACGTTGGCGGTGAACTCGCGGCGCAGGTCGGCCGCGTCCTGGATCTCGCTCATGCGGTGCATGAGCTGCTCATGCTGGTCGTTCAGGCGGCTCACGAGCGGGTCAAGCTCCACGTAGGGGGCCACGCCGTCGCCGGTCGAGGGGTCGATCTCAAGGATCGGCTGCACAAAGCGCCGCGAGAGCCACCGCGAGACCAGCCAGCTCACGCCCACCAGAAGCACCGCGAGCCCGACGAGCAGCGCCAGGTCCTGGAACAGGAACGCCACCACGCCCGCGCGGTCCACCGAGAGGCGCACCACGTCGCCGGAGTCGAGAAGGACCGCCTCGTAGAGGCTCGTGTAGCCCAGCGTCTCGCTTGAGCGCTCGGACGAGCCGACCCCGCGCTCGCGCGCGTTGATGAACTCCGGACGGTCCGCGTGGCTCGGCAGCGTCGAGGCGTCGGCCTCGGTGTCAAAGACCACCTTGCCCGTGGGCGAGATCAGCGTGGCGCGGATGTCGTCGAGCTCGAGCTCGCCGAGCAGGGCCACGTCGTCGTCGGTCAGGTCGAGCATCGAGGCGACCGTCCGGCACTCCCCCGCCAGCTGCTCGTGCTCGTCGGCGAGAAAGGCGCTCTGATAGATGAGGGAGGCGGCCACCGTCACGACGATGGCGACGCACGCGCAGGCCGCGACGAACGCCATGAACATGCGGTGCGAGAGCGACCCCTTGGCCCCGGGCTGTCTGACCACGCTGCCCCCTATCCGCGGACGCGATACCCCACGCCGCGCACGGTCTCGATCAGGTCGGACGCGTCGCCGAGCTTCGCGCGAATCTGCTGCACGTGCACGTCAACGGTCCGCGAGCCGCCGTCGAAGTCCCAGCCCCACACGCGCTGGAGCAGCGTCTCGCGCGAGAAGACCACGCCCGGCGAGCGCATGAGAAACTCCAGCAGGTCAAACTCGCGCATCGTGAGCTGCACCTCGCGGCCGGCCGCGCTGACCTCGCGCCGATCGGGCCAGAGCGTCACGTCCCCGCAGACGAGCGAGGCGGGCTTCTCCTGCGCGGCGGCCTCGCGGCCCGCGCGACGCAGCAGGGCCCGCGTGCGGCTCACGACCTCCATCATGCCAAAGGGCTTGGAGAGGTAGTCGTCGGCGCCGCTGTCGAGCGCGCGCACGGTGTCGAGCTCGGTGTCCTTGGCCGTGAGCATCATGACGGGGACGCCGGAGAGCCCGGGGGTGTGACGCAGACGGGCCAGAATCTCCAGCCCGTCCGCGTCCGGCAGCATGATGTCGAGAAGGACGGCGTCGGGCGTGCGCTCGGCGCACGCGCGGCGAAACTCCGCGTCGTCGGCGCAGCCGCGGGCCTCAATGCCGCCCTGGCCGAGCGCGTAGACGGTGAGCTCCCGGATGTTCTTGTCGTCCTCGACGTAGTAGACCAACGCTCTTCGCTCCGTTTCCTGACGTGACCTACGCATCCTGCCCGTCGGCCGCGCGCTGCTGGCTCGCCTTCTCGGCCACCACGTGCTCTCCGGTGACGCGGAAGATCGCCCAGGCCGCCACGCGCTTGGCCAGGTCCCCGATGCGCTCGAAGTACTTGGCCACCATGAGCAGCTCGGGCAGGTAGCGCGCGGACGCCGTGCCGCTGCGGATGAGGTCGACGAGCTTCCTCTCCACCTCATCATAGAGCGCGTTGACGCGATTGTCGTCCTCGACGACCTTTTGCGCCGTCTCCACGTCGGCGGCGGCGAAGGCGGCGCCGGCCTCCTCGACCATGACGGCCGAGGCCTCGGCCATCTCGGTGAAGTCGTCGGAGAGCTGCTCGGAGGCCTTGGCCGGGATCTCCTCCACGAGGAAGGCGATGTCGCGCGTCATGCCGTCGATGTGCGTGAGGTCAGAGACGATGCGAAACGCGCCGGAGACGAAGCGCAGGTCCTCGCCGATGAGCGGCTGCTGGAGCAGCATCACGTCGAGGCAGTTCTCCTCGATCGCGTTGCGCAGGCGGTCCTCGTTCTTGCGACCGGCCATGACGCCCTCGGCGGCGCCCTTGTCGCCGACGGCGGCGAGGCCGGCGGCGCGCACGTCGGAGGCGCACTTCTCGGTGAGGCGCCTCAGGTACTCCTCGATGTCGTCGAGCTGCTTGGTGAACTTGGAGCGGGTAGCTGCTGCGGACATTAGCTGAACCTCCCTGATAGGTATTCCTGCGTGCGCTGCTCGCGCGGGTTGGCAAAGAACTCGCGCGTGGGCGCCTCCTCGATGAGCTCACCGAGGTAGAAGAAGACGGTCTTGTCGGCCACGCGGGCGGCCTGCTGCATGTTGTGGGTCACCACGACCACCGTGTGGTCCTCGGAGAGCTCGGTCATGAGCTCCTCGACCATGCTCGTGGAGATGGGGTCGAGCGCGGAGGTGGGCTCGTCCATGAGCAGGATTTCGGGGTCGGTGGCCAGCGCCCGCGCGATGCACAGGCGCTGCTGCTGGCCGCCGGAGAGCCCTAGCCCGCTCTTGTCGAGGTCGTCCTTCACCTCGTCCCAGAGCGCGGCGCGCGTGAGGCAGCGCTCGAGAATCTCATCGGCCTCGGACTTGGAGAGGCGCCCCATGCGCCGGGGCCCGTAGAGGACGTTCTCGCGGATGCTCATCGGGAACGGGTTGGGGTGCTGGAAGACCATGCCCACGTAGACGCGCAGGGCGTTGGCGTCCATCTTGAAGATGTCCTGCCCGTCAAACTCGATCGTGCCCTCGGTGCGGACGCTCTCCACAAAGTCGCACATGCGGTTGAACGTGCGCAGAAGCGTTGACTTGCCGCAGCCCGACGGGCCGATGAAGGCCGTGGCGCGGTTGCGCGGGATCTCCAGGCTGATGTTCTTGAGGGCCTGGAAGTCCCCGTACCACAGGTCAAAGTCGCTGACCCTGATGGCGGTCTCGGCCTTGTCCAGGGAGCGGTAGACGCTCTCGTTAAGCTCGGTGTCCATGTTCCTCCCCCTAGCCAAAGCGGCCCGTCAGGTAATCGACGAGGCGCTGGTCGTGCGGATCCGAGAAGATCTGCTGCGTGGTCCCCGTCTCCACCATGTCGCCCACGTAGAAGAACGCGGTGCGGTCCGAGACGCGCGTGGCCTGCTCCATGTTGTGCGTGACGATGATCTGGCAGAGGCCCGTGTCGCAGAGCGAGCGGATGGTCTCCTCGATCGTGAAGGTCGAGATGGGGTCGAGCGCGGAGCAGGGCTCGTCGTAGAGCACCACGTCCGGCTTCATCGCCAGGGTGCGCGCGATGCACAGGCGCTGCTGCTGGCCGCCGGAGAGGGCGTGGGCGGACTGCTTGAGCTTGTCCTTGACCTCGTCCCAGAGCGCCGCCTGGCGAAGCGACGTCTCCACGAGCTCGTCCTCCTCGTCCTTGCCGTGCAGGCGCCCGTGCTTCTTGGGCGCGAAGAGGATGTTCTCGCGGATGGACTTGCGGAAGGGTGTGGGCTGCTGGAAGACCATGCCGATGGACTTGCGCAGCTCAAAGAGGTTCTCCTTGGGCGTGTTGATGTCGTGCCCGTGGTAGAGGATCTGGCCGCCGACCGCGCAGCGCGGAATCTCGCGGTTCATGAGGTTCAGGCACCTCAGGAACGTGGACTTGCCGCAGCCCGAGGGGCCGATCAGCGCCGTGACCTCGCCGGCCTCGAAGTCGAGCGAGGTGGCGTGGAGGGCCTCGTGCGTGAGGTCGTAGGTGACCGTCACGTCCTGGGTGGTGAGCAGCGGCTCGTTCTTCTCGGCCGTGGCAGGGGCCTGGGTGGTGGTGTCCATCATTCGGCGGTCAGCCTCCTCGAGAGGAACTTGCCCAGCAGGCGGGCGAGCACGTTGAACAGGAGCACGCAGACGAGAAGGATCGTGGCGGTGCCCCAGACGATCTCCGTGGAGCCGTCCGTGGGCTCGGAGGTGAGACGCCAGATGTAGACGGCGAGCGAGCAGGCCGGACGGAAGATGTTGAAGGGGTTCGTGGGGCTCAGGAAGTTCACGGAGCCGAAGTTCAGGCGCGCGGGCGCGGAGCCGGCGGTGAAAATCAGCGCCGCCGCCTCGCCAAAGACGCGGCCCGCCGAGAGCACGATGCCGGTGACGATCGCGGGCATGGCGGCCGGCAGCAGCACGTTGACCGTGGTCTCCCAGCGCGTGAGCCCCATCGCGAGCGCGGCGTCGCGCTGGCTGCGCGGCACGTCCTCGAGCGCCTGCTGGATCGTGCGGACGAGGATGGGGATGTTGAACATCGTGAGGGCGCAGGCGCCGGCGATGATCGAGATGCCCCAGCCAAGCGTCACCACGAAGAAGAGCGAGCCGAACATGCCGACGACGATCGAGGGTAGGCTCGAGAGCGTCTCGATGGCGGTCTTGGCCGCCGAGGTCACCCAGTTGTCCGGCGCGTACTCCACGAGGAAGATGGCCGCACCGAGCGAGATGGGCACCGAGATGACGAGCGTCACGAGCAGCAGGTAGAACGAGTCCCACAGCTGGTAGAGGATGCCGGGCACGACGTCGTCGTTGTAGGGGTTGGTGAGGAACCCGGGCGTGAGCGCGCGGCCGGCGCCACGCGCGACGATGTAGGCGATGATCGCGACGACGAGCAGGATGACCAGGCCCACGATCACGGTGAGGATGCCCGTGGCGATCTTGTCCTGGCGGTCGATGCGCGCGACGTGCGCGTCCAGGGAGCGGCTAGCCATTCGCCTTCGCCCCCTTCCGTCCGATGAGGTGGATGATCATGATGAAGACGAGCGACATGACGAGAAGGAGCAGGCCGAGGGTCCACAGGGCGTGGTAGTACTCGGAGCCCGAGACCGCGTTGGAGAGGCCGGCCGTGAGCGCCGCCGTGAGCGTGGACGCCGGGTCGAGAAGACCGGTGGGCATGGAGCGCTCGACGCCGCCGATGACCATCTGGACGGCGAGCGTCTCGCCGAAGGCGCGCGTCATGCCGAGGATGACCGCGGTCATGAGCGAGGGCGTGGCGCTCTTGAGCACCACGTGCCAGGTGGTCTGCCAGCGCGTGCAGCCGAGGGCGTAGGAGCCCTCGCGGTACTGGTTGGGCACCGCGCGCAGGGCGTCCATCGAGAGCGTGGTGATCGTCGGCAGGATCATGATGGCGAGCACGATCGAGCCGGAGAGGATGCCCGCACCGGTGGCCGCGGCGTCACCGAAGATGGCCTTGATGAGGGAGTTGATCACATAGAGGCCGAGGACGCCGTAGACGACCGACGGGATGCCCACGAGCAGCTCGATCACCGGCTGGAAGACGCGGCGGCCAAAGCCGGGCGCGACCTCCACGACGAAGATCGCCGAGCCGATGGCGATGGGCAGGGCAAAGAGGGTCGAGAGCAGCGTCACCGCGAAGGAGCCCACGATCATGGGCAGTGCGCCGTAGCGCTCCTGCTCGGGAATCCAGTTCTGTCCGGTGAAGAAGGCGATCGGGTCCATGCCGTCGACGAAGAACGTGGAGAGGCCCTGCTGGGCGACCATGAAGATCAGCGTGACGACGACAAGGGCGACGAGCGCCACACAGAAGCCGGTGATGCCCAGCCCTATGTTCTCGAGCCTCCGCTTGGGCATGAGGTGTGCCATGTGGGAGAGCCTTTCTCGTCAGGGGGCGGCGGCGCCCCCCTCACGGGAGGGAGACGCCGCCGGCAGGGGTAAGGAATCGGTTGCTAGGCAATCTCGGTGATGTTGCCGTCGACGTCCTTCTGGACCTTCATGTCCGCCATGGGGATGAAGCCCTCCTCCACGACGGTGGCGGCGAAGTCATCGGACATGATGAACTCGATGAAGGCCTGCGTGACGGGCGCGGTGGCCTCGTCCTCGTCGGAGCGGGTGTACATGTGCTCGTAGGCCCAGATCAGGAAGTCGCCGTTCTCGACGTTCTCCTGCGTGGGGTCGATGCCGTCAACGGAGAGGGCCTTGATGCCGTCGTTCTCCATGTAGTTGAAGGCGACGTAGGAGATGGAGCCCTCGGTCGCGGCGACCTGCTCGACGACGGTGCCCGAGGAGTCGACCTCGGCGACCGGGCGGAAGCTGTCCGGGGCGGTCTCGCCGGCGAGGACGGCGTTCTCGAAGGTGGCGCGGGTGCCCGAGCCGGCCTCGCGCTGGATGACCTGGATGGCACCCGCGGTGCCGCCGACCTCGGACCAGTCGGTGATCTCGCCGAGGAAGATGCCCTTGAGCTGGTCGGTGGTGATATCGTCGATGTCCACGTTGGCGTTCACGATCGGGCCCATGCCGACGATGCAGACCTGGTTGTCGACGAGGCCCTCGAGCTGGTCGGCCTCGAGCTTCTCCTCGGCGAAGACGTCGGAGCGACCGATCTGGACGGAGCCCTCGGCGACCTGCGAGAGGCCCTGGCCGGAGCCGCCGGCGGAGATGGCGATGGAGACGTCGCCGTTGGCCTCCATGAAGGCATCGGCGGCCTTCTCGACGAGCGGCTGGAAGGAGGTGGCGCCGGAGCAGGAGATGGAGCCGGCGAGCTCGGCGGCGGGCTCCTCGGTGCCCTCGCCGCCCTCGGCAGCGGGCTCCTGGGTGCCACCGCAGGCAGCGAGGCCGGCGACGGCGGCAACGCCACCGGCGATGCCAACGAACTGACGACGCGTGAGATCAAGCTTGGACATGAACAATCCTTTCCCGTGGATGTGGCCGACGCCCCGCGGGGCCCCGACCGGTTCAGCGAGAATGCTAAGCACGCGTCGCGCCCTTTTCGGCCGCATTTCCGATGCATTACGGCGTCCTGACCGTCCTTTACAGACGGCTTACAGAAGGCCTTACAAACGGCGCACGATTGTAAGGTCGCCGTTCGCCGGTTCTTCTCACCTGCGCGTTCTACCGTTCGCCGGAACCTTACGAAGTTCCTTCTCGTAAGCTGATGCCCACCCGGCGCGCACCAATCCGCACGCGCCGCGCCGCCCCCCGCCGCGTTCCCGCACGCACCCCCGCCGCGCAAACGGGTCGGTTTTGGGCAACAAGTTTGATGTCGACGGCGCCCTCATATAAAGCTTGTTGCCCACAACCTGGGAAAGCACGGCAAAAGAGCGTCGACTGGCGAGAAGAACGCGGTTTTGCCGCCCTTTCGGTGAAGCCACATAAAACGTTTGCCCCAAAACCTCGTTGTCCTCTTAAGAAACGGCATTCTGGAATGCACACGACTCGAGAAAACCCAGAACCTCGCGATTCCTGGCCGGCAGACCGAGGGGCGTCAACGGGATGGACGGCCATGAAGGCCGAGCACGCGCCGCGCCGGCGCCGCTCCCCTCCCGCACGCCTTTGTGAACGCTTTGTTATCCTCTGCGAGAAATATCGCTAGGTACCTTGAAATCTCCCCCGCGCCGTCGCAGAATGACCACTTGTCGAAAGGAGTCATATGCAAAGGACACAGACGCGCCAGGAGGACCCGGGCATGAGCGGCCGCGAGGTCATCCATACCCTCGGGCGCAGCATCCGCGAGTTCAAGGGGGCCTCGATCGCCACGCCGATCATCGTCTCCGGCGAGGTCGTCATGGAGGTGGCGATTCCCTTTGTGACCGCGCAGCTCATCAACTCGATCCAGGCCGGGGCGGGCCTGTCCGAGCTGCTCCCCTACGCGGGCGTGCTCGTGCTCATGGCGCTCGCCTCGCTCGCCTTTGGCATCGGCGCCGGCGTCACGTGCAGCCAGGCCTCCTGCGGCCTTGCCATGAACCTGCGCCACGACGTCTTCGCCGCGGTGCAGCGCTTCAGCTTTGCCAACATCGACCAGTTCTCGAGCTCCTCGCTCGTGACGCGCCTCACCACGGACATCACCAACGTGCAGCTCGCCTACATGATGGTCATCCGCACCGCCATCCGCTGCCCGTTCCTGCTGATCGCGGGCATCGTGATGTCGTTCATCATGGCGGGGCCGCTCGCGCTCGTCTTCGTGGTCATCGTGCCGCTGCTGGGCTTTGGCCTCTACAAGGTCGTGCGCACCGTGCACCCGATCTTCCGCTCGGTCTTCCACAAGTACGACGCCCTCAACGAGTCCATCGAGGAGAACGTCACCGGCATGCGCGACGTCAAGAGCTACGTGCGCCAGGACTATGAGAAGGAGAAGTTCGGCCGCGCCGCCCAGGACGTCTGCGCCGACTTCACCCGCGCCGAGAAGATCCTCGCGCTCAACACGCCGATGATGAACTTCGCCGTCTACGCCGTCTTTGCCGTGGTGCTCCAGTTCGGCAGCTACCTCATCATCTCCAGCCGGGGCAGCCTGCTGAACGTGGGCCAGCTCTCGGCGCTGACCACCTACGGCTTCATGATCCTCATGGCGCTCATGATGGTCTCGATGGTCTTTGCCATGATCACGATGGCCCAGGAGAGCGCCGAGCGCATCTGCGAGGTCCTCACCACCGAGCCCACGATCAAGAACCCCGCCCACCCCGAGACCGAGATGGCCGACGGCTCGATCGACTTTGACCACGTGACCTTCAAGTACTCCGAGAAGGCCGAGCACCGCGCCCTCGCCGAGATCGACCTGCACATCAGAAGCGGCGAGACGATCGGCGTGATGGGCGGCACGGGATCCGCCAAGACCTCGCTCGTGAACCTCATCAGCCGCCTGTACGACGTCACCGAGGGGTCCGTCAAGGTCGGCGGCGTGGACGTGCGCGACTACGACCTCGAGTTCCTGCGCAACAACGTGGCCGTGGTCCTGCAGAAGAACGTGCTCTTCTCGGGCACCATCAAGGAGAACCTGCGCTGGGGCAACCCGGACGCCACCTACGACGAGCTCGTGGAGGTCTGCAAGCTCGCCCAGGCCGACGAGTTCATCCAGCAGCTCCCCAAGAAGTACGACTACTACATCGAGCAGGGCGGCACCAACGTCTCCGGCGGCCAAAAGCAGCGCCTGTGCATCGCGCGCGCCCTGCTCAAGCACCCCAAGGTGCTGATCCTGGACGACTCCACCTCCGCCGTGGACACCAAGACCGACGCGCTCATCCGCGAGGGCCTCAAGACCTACCTGCCCGAGGCCACCAAGATCATCATCGCGCAGCGCACGAGCTCGGTCATGGACGCGGACCGCATCCTCGTGCTCGACAACGGCCACATCGCGGGGCTCGGCACCCACGACGAGCTCATGGAGAGCTGCCCGTTCTACCGCGACACCTACCTCGCCCAGAACCGCACGAGCCAGGAGGCCGAGAAGGACGACGCCGCCGCGGACGCCGCGGCCGCGAAGGGAGGTGAGGCCGATGTCCGCTAGCAGCAACTCCGCCGAGAACGTCCTCGCAAACGTCACCGGCTCCAACCAGCCCACCGAGCCTGAGCGCGAGCCGGAGCGCCAGAACGTCGCCGGCCGCCAGGTTGAGCGCCCGCGTCGTCGCGGCGGGCGCGGCAAGACGCTCTCGCGCCTCATCAAGACGCTCTTCTCGTTCTATCCCAGGATGCTTCCGCTCGTCATTCTCTGCATCGTGGTCTCGGCTGTCCTCTCGGCCCTTCCCGCCACCTTCATGCAGCGCACGCTGGAGATCGTGACCGCCAACTGGGAGAGCGGCGACTGGGAGTCCGTTGCCGGCCGGGTGGGGTCGCTCGTGCTCACGCTCGTCGGCATCTACGTTGTCTCTCTCGTCCTCAACTTCACCTGGACCCGCGCGATGGCCATCATCACGCAGGGCTCGCTCGAGAAGTTCCGCGAGCGCCTCTTCGGCCACATGCAGGACCTGCCGATCAGCTACTTTGACCAGCACCAGCGCGGCGACATCATGAGCCACTACACCAACGACATCGACGCCCTGCGCCAGATGATCGGCCAGTCGCTGCCCAACATCACGCTCACCTTTGTCACGTGCTGCTCGGTCGTTGCCGTCATGGTCTACTACAGCGTGTGGATGTGCCTGGTCATCGTGGCCGGCGTGCTGTTCATGGCCTACATGACCAAGCAGCTCGGCGGCCGCTCCGCCCGCAACTTCGTGGCGCAGCAGAAGGAGATCGGCATCGTGGAGGGCCACGTCGAGGAGGTCATGAACGGCCAGCGCGTGGTCAAGGTCTTCTGCCACGAGGAGGCCGCGCAGGAGGACTTTGACGTGCGCAACCGGCGCCTGTTCGAGGCGAGCCGCGCGGCGAACATGTACACCAACACGCTCGGCCCGATCCTCATGAACCTCGGCAACCTGATCTACGTGGTCGTGGCGCTCGTGGGCGGCGTGTTCATCGAGGCCGGCGTGCCCAACCTCTCCATCTCGGGCCTGCCCTTCTCGATCGCCGTCACGGTGCCCTTCCTCAACATGACCAAGCAGTTCGCCGGGCAGATCGGCCAGATCTCCCAGCAGATCAACTCCGTGGTCATGGGCCTCGCGGGCGCCGAGCGCATCTTCGAGCTCATGGACGAGCCCGCCGAGCACGACGAGGGCTACGTCGAGCTCGTGGCCTGCACGATCGACCGCGACGGCAACGTCCGCGAGTGCGACCGTCGCTCCGGCGACTGGGCCGGCCAGTGGGCCTGGCGCCACCCGCACGGCGACGGCTCGCTCACCTACACCCCGCTCGCCGGCGACGTGCGCCTCTTTGACGTGGACTTTGCCTACCGCAAGGGCCACACCGTCCTGCACGACGTGAGCGTCTGGGCCAAGCCCGGCCAGAAGGTCGCCTTCGTGGGCGCCACCGGCGCGGGCAAGACCACGATCACCAACCTCATCAACCGCTTCTACGACATCGAGGACGGCAAGATCCGCTACGACGGGATCAACATCAACAAGATCAAGAAGGGCGACCTGCGCCGCTCCCTCGGCATCGTGCTCCAGGACGTGAACCTGTTCACGGGCACCGTCATGGACAACATCCGCTTTGGCCGGCTCGACGCCACCGATGACGAGTGCATGGCGGCGGCGCGCCTCGTGGGCGCCGACGGCTTCATCAAGCGCCTGCCCGAGGGCTATGACACGATGCTCACGGACAACGGCTCCAACCTCTCCCAGGGCCAGCGCCAGCTGCTCTCGATCGCCCGCTGCGCCGTGGCCGACCCGCCGGTGATGATCCTCGACGAGGCCACGTCCTCGATCGACACCCACACCGAGGCCATCGTCCAGCGCGGCATGGACGCGCTCATGACCGGGCGCACCACGTTCGTGATCGCGCACCGGCTCTCCACCGTGCGCAATTCCGACGCGATCATCGTGCTCGACCACGGCCGCATCATCGAGCGCGGCACGCACGACGAGCTGATCGCCAAGAAGGGCACGTACTACCAGCTCTACACCGGCGCCTTCGAGCTCGAGTAGCCGTCGTCACATATCCGGGAAGCCCGCCCCGGCGTTCCTCCGAGAAGTGCGCTCCGCAAAACTTCTCTCCGGAACGCCGGGGCGGGCGTCTCTGTGCCGGAGCTGATACCGAGGAAAGACTCAGTAGTCCCTACTCCTCGAGGGCTATGCTCACGATGCCGGCAAGTTCCCCGTTTGGGTCCTCGGCGTAGTAGACGTGCGTCGTAGGGTCGCCGTTGGGAACGTTCCGCAGGGTGCACGCCGTGTCAAAGCCGTAATTGGTCGAATAGTAGTACGGGTAGTCCCGGTAGACGCCAGAGTAGACCTCGTCGATGGACTGGGCCTCGTCCAGAACGCGCGTGCCAGCCTCGGCCGCCTCCGGAGGCGCCAGGGAATTGAGCGACCTCGCGGTCCCGTCCTCGTCGATCTGGGCGACGACGTATGCAATACCATCCTGGGAGGTCAGCTCGACGTACCACCTGCCGGTGGGGTCGCCCTCCGCCGCGCCCTCGGGAAACTGGATGCGGACGGATTCCACGTTCCACGCATCCCCCGAGGGGAACGTAACGTCCTCGACGCGCCAGATGGGGCCGAGGCCGTTCGACCCGTCCTCGGCGAGCCTCCCGGAGAACATGACCGTGTCGTTGGCGTCGTTCGGATAGACAAACGCTATGGTTTGTCCTCCGTCGCCCTCGCTGACCACAAAGGTGTAGGGAACAAAGCCGTACAGCTCATACCTGCCGTTCGGCAGCTTTGCCCCTCCCCCGCCGAGCACGCCCGTGGCGAAGAGGGCGACCACGGAGGCAAGCGCCACCACCGCAACGGCAACGATGCCGAGGACGAGCGGCCGCCTCGACCGACGGGGCGCCGGCGGGACGGAGCCCGACGCCGCGTCCCCGACTGCCTCCCCGCACCCCGGGCAGAACCGGGAGCCTTCCGGCAGCTCCCTGCCGCATGTGGGACAGAACATGGGGGCCTCCCATCTCGAGGAACTAGTTTCCCCCATTATGAAGTTCGGTGAAAAAAAAAAAAGCAAACAAAAAGAGGTTGATGTCGGATGACGCGAACCGTCCGGCACCGCCATTCTGTGCCCGCGAGGCCCTCGTTCCAGAAATCGCCGCCCTTGTCGCGCGCGGCTCTAGGATTTCCCGCCCTTGTCCTTCTCGCTTCCGGAAATCGCTGCCCTTGTCCCAGCGCGTCTAGAAATGCCGGGCCGTGCGCACGCATGATCCGGAAATCGGCGCCCGTGCGCAGCCGGAACCGCCTCCAGGTGCGCACGGGCGACGATTATCGGAAGGGCAACGTACAAGAGCAGCGATTCCTAGATTGATCGCGGACAAGGACGGCGATTCTTAGAAGCACCTACAACAAGGGCGCGAGTTCCTAGACAAACGGGCGAGAAGAACGCACTACTCGCCCGTCTTTGCTTGGTACCATGGAAATATCGCATGGTACCTTGACATCTCCTGCGCGACGGCGCAGAGTTGTGCGCGTATCGTCAACCGCGAAAGGAAGCGCCATGTGCGAAACAACCGCACAGCCAAGCGCCGAGCTGCAGATCCTCCGCAGGCTCGGGTACTTTGGCTACTACCTGCATCAGCACTGGGGCGGCCGCAACGGCAAGCAGCACATTCTCGTTGAGCTGCTCGCCCACGACGGCCGCATGACGCAGCGCGACCTCCAGGAGGCGTCGTGCATCACGTCGGCCTCGCTCTCGGAGGTCGTCGCCAAGCTCGAGGCGGAGGGCCTGCTCTCCCGCGAGCGCTCCGAGACCGACCGTCGGCAGCTCACGCTCACGCTCACCGACGAGGGCCGGCGCCGCGCCCGTGACTTCATCGAGAGCCGCCGGGAGTTCGAGCGCCGTGCCTTCGACTGCCTGACGCCCGCCGAAAGGGACCATCTGCTCGAGACGCTCGACCGCGTGGCCGAGCGCTGGGAGCAGATCGAGGCCCAGGGACGAGAGGAGGCCGCATGCAGCAGGAGCTAGTCGTCGAGCAGCAGTTCGAGAAGACCGCCGCACACATGACCTACCCCCAGATCATGCACCGGCTCATGGGGAGCATCCGGCAGTATCGGGGCGCCGCGATCGCCACGCCCCTGCTCGTCCTCGGCGAGGTCGTCTTTGAGGTGCTGATCCCACTGCTCACCGCCGACCTCATCGACGCGATCAAGGCCGGGGCGGACCTGGGCCAGATCCTCTCCACCGGCGGGCTTCTCGCCCTCATGGCGCTCGTCTCGCTCGCCTTTGGCGCCGCGGCGGGCCTCACCTGCGCGAAGGCCTCGGTCGGCTTTGCCAAGAACCTCCGCAAGGACATGTTCTACAACATCCAGACCTTCTCCTTCGCGGTGATCGACCGCTTCTCCAGCTCCTCGCTCGTGACGCGCCTCACCACTGACGTCATGAACGTGCAGATGGCCTACATGATGCTCATCCGCACCGCCATCCGCTCCCCGTTCATGCTCATCGGCGCCTTCATCGCCGCCTACACGATGGCGGGCTGGCTTGCCATCGTCTTCGTGGTGGTCATCCCCGTGCTGGCCGTGGCCCTTCTCGCCGTGGTGCGCAAGGTCACGCCGATCTTCCGTCGCATCTTCCGCAAGTACGACGCCCTGAACGAGCGCGCCGAGGAGAACCTCTCCGGCATCCGCGTGGTCAAGTCCTACGTCCGCGAGGACTACGAGAAGCAGAAGTACGACGCCGCCGCGAGCGAGGTCCAGCGCGACTTCACGCACGCCGAGCGCATCCTCGCCCTCAACGCGCCGATCATGAACTTCTGCGTCTACACCGTCATGGTGTTCGTGATCTACGTGGGCTCCTACGCCATCGTCTCCACGCGCGGCGAGCTTCTGGACGTGGGCCAGTTCTCGTCGCTCATCACCTACGGCTTCATGATGCTCATGAGCCTCATGATGCTCTCCATGATCTTCGCCATGGTCGTCATGTCCGAGGAGAACGCGCGCCGCATCTTCGAGGTGCTCGACGCCAAGACCACCATCGAACAGCCGGAGAACCCCGTGTGCGAGGTGGCGGACGGCTCGATCGACTTCGACCACGTGGGCTTCTCCTACAAGGGCGACAAGAGCCACGAGGCGCTGCGCGAGGTCGACCTGCACATCAGGAGCGGCGAGGTCATCGGCGTGATCGGCTCGACGGGCTCGGCCAAGTCCACGCTCGTGCAGCTCATCCCGCGCCTCTACGACGTCACCGAGGGCACCGTGCGCGTGGGCGGCGTCGACGTGCGCGACTACGACCTCGACACGCTGCGCAACGCCGTGGCGATGGTGCTCCAGAAGAACGTGCTCTTCTCGGGCACCATCAAGGACAACCTGCGCTGGGGCAAGCAGGACGCCACCGACGACGAGATCCTCGAGGCCGCGCGCCTTGCCCAGGCGGACGAGTTCGTCCAGACCTTCCCCGACAAGTACGACACCCACATCGAGCAGGGCGGCACCAACGTCTCCGGCGGGCAGAAGCAGCGCCTGTGCATCGCCCGCGCCCTGCTCAAGCACCCCAAGATCCTCATCCTCGACGACTCCACGAGCGCCGTGGACACCAAGACCGACAAGCTCATCCGCGAGGGGTTCAGGAACTACCTCCCCGAGACCACCAAGATCATCATCGCGCAGCGCACCTCGAGCGTGGAGGACGCGGACCGCATCGTGGTCATGGACTCCGGGCGCATCAACGACGTGGGTACCCACGAGGAGCTGCTGCGCCGCAACGCGATCTACCGCGAGGTCTACCTCTCGCAGAACAAGCAGAGCCATGACGAGAAGAACCTCGACGAGCTGGAGGTGAGCGACAATGGCCGATAAGCCGACCACCGCGCGCGGACGCGCCCCCAAGTCGATCGGACGCACGGCGCTGCGCGTCCTCAAGATGCTGCGGAAGTTCTATCCCGTGATGCTGCCGACCGTGGCCGTCTGCATCCTCGTGCAGTGCGTCGTCCAGGCGACGCCCAACATCTTCATGGAGCGCTGCCTCACCGTGGTGGGCGAGTTCTGGGAGAGCGGCGACTGGGCGACCGCGCAGCCGCTGGTCTTCAAGAACGCCGCGATTCTCGCCGTCATGTACTTCCTGAGCCTGATCTGCAACGCCGTGTGGCAGCAGCTCATGGCGATCCTCACCCAGGGCGCGCTCAAGAAGTTCCGCTGCCTCATGTTCGACCACATGCAGGACCTGCCGATCCGCTACTTCGACACGCACCCGCACGGCGACGTCATGAGCTACTACACCAACGACGTCGACGCGCTGCGCCAGATGATCGCGCAGTCGCTGCCGCAGCTCTTCCTCACGACGCTCATGCTGATCTCCGTGAGCTGCATCATGATCTACTACAGCCTGCCGCTGACGCTCGTCGTGGTGGGCGGCGCCGCGGTGATGGCGCTTCTCGCCAAGACGCTCGCCGGCCGCTCCGCGAGGAACTTCCTGCGCACGCAGCGCGCGGTGGCCACCGTCGAGGGCCACGTCGAGGAGGTCATGAACGGCGAGAAGGTCGTCAAGGTGTTCTGCCACGAGCGCCAGACCGAGGCCGCCTTCGACAAGCTGAACGACGAGCTGGAGTCGGCGGCGCGCGCTGCCAACTCCTACGCCAACACGCTCATGCCAATCCTCATGAACGCCGGCAACCTGCTCTACGTGATCGTGGCGGTGGCGAGCGGCGTCTTCCTGGTCACGGGGATTCCCAACCCGTCGCTCTCGGGCCTGCCCCTCTCGATCGCGGTGGCGGTGCCGTTCCTCAACATGACCAAGCAGTTTGCCAACCAGATCGGCCAGATCTCCAACCAGGTGAACTCCGTCGTGATGGGCCTGGCCGGCGCCGAGCGCATCTTCGAGCTGCTCGACGAGCCCATCGAGGAGGACGAGGGCTACGTGGAGCTCGTGGCCTGCACGATCGACCGCGACGGCAAGGTCACCGAGTGCGACCGTCGCTGCCACGACTGGGCCGGCCAGTGGGCGTGGCGCCACCCGCACCAGGCCGACGGCAGTGTCACCTACACCCCGCTCGCCGGCGACGTGCGCCTCTTTGACGTGGACTTTGCCTACGAGCCCGGCCACACCGTGCTCCACAACGTCTCGCTCTACGCCAAGCCTGGGCAGAAGGTGGCCTTCGTGGGCGCCACGGGCGCCGGCAAGACCACGATCACCAACCTGCTGAACCGCTTCTACGACATCGAGGACGGCAAGATCCGCTACGACGGGATCAACATCAACAAGATCAAGAAGCCGGACCTGCGCCGCTCGCTGGGCGTGGTCCTGCAGGATGTGAACCTGTTCACGGGCACCGTCATGGACAACATCCGCTACGGGCGGCTCGACGCCACCGACGAGGAGTGCATCGCCGCGGCGCGCCTGGCCGGGGCGGACGACTTTGTGCGGCGCCTGCCGGAGGGCTACGACACCTGGCTCACCGACAACGGCGCCGCGCTCAGCCAGGGCCAGCGCCAGCTCCTCTCGATCGCGCGCGCCGCGGTGGCCGACCCGCCGGTCATGGTGCTCGACGAGGCCACGAGCTCCATCGACACGCGCACGGAGGCCATCGTCCAGCGCGGCATGGACGCGCTCATGACCGGCCGCACCACGTTCGTGATCGCGCACCGGCTGAGCACGGTCCGCAACTCCGACGTCATCATCGTCCTGGACCACGGCCGCATCATCGAGCGCGGCACGCACGACGAGCTCATCGCCGAGCGCGGGACGTACTACCAGCTCTACACGGGGGCCTTCGAGCTGGAGTAGACGCCTCTCCCCCACGCACCGCCGCCCGCCGGGACGCCCCGGCGGGCTTTTTCTAGGAATCGCCGGCCTTGTCCCAAGGGCGTCTAGGAATTGCGGACCTTGTCGCAGGGACGTCGAGAAAAACGCGCACAGGAGCGCCTGGCGCCGCGTTCCCGTGCGCACGGCCGGCAATTCCTAGAAACGAGCCCGGACAACGCCAGGATTTCCGGGGCAGATGCGCCAACGAGACCACACATCCCGCGCACGGACGACATTTTCTAGAACGCCTCGGAACAAGGGCGCGAATTCCTAGAAGCATCCGCCGCGGCGGCGAGAGAACGCATCGGGCCGAGAAGAACCAGGGCGATGTGGCCCAAAAGGGCGAGCGGCCGCGCATCCGGGGTCGAGCGGGGCATTCCGCGGCGCTGGGGAGCCCCGGGAGCACCCCAGCCACGGCCCGGCTTGCAGGGAAAACATCTCCCCCGGCGAGCTCGCCGACAGCCTGCCGACAGCCCGGGGACCAACTTTCTCGCGGGCACCCGCCGCAGGCGACGCCCGTGCGGTAGGGTGTCCCCATGTCCATCCTGCTCTCACATACCACGGCGCTCGAGGCGCTCAGAAGCATCGCGCTGAAGCGACGGCTCGAGCGCGGCGAGCGCGCGAGCGCCCCGTTGCCCGAGCGCCCGCCTGCCGAGGCCGAGGTCAGGGCGGCGCTCGGCGCGCTTCCCCCGCTCACGCTCCCGGTTCATCTCGTCGCGGCACGCTCCGGACGGCACCTCCCCGCGCGGCTCGCCATCACGCACCGCTCGAGGGTCCCCCTTCCCGCCGGCTCCGTGATCGAGCTGGCGGACGGGCTCCTCTGCTCGGCCCCCGAGCAGGTGCTCGTTCAGATGGCACCCACGCTCACCCATCTTGAGCTCGTCTTTCTCCTTGGAGAGCTTCTCGGCACCTACGCCATCGCCCCGACGTGCGAGGACGGGATGTTCCGCCGCCGCGTCCCGCTCACGACCCGTGAGCGCGTTCTCGCCCACCTTGACGCGCTCGGCCCCGTTCCCGGGACGGCGCAGGTGCGCGCCGCGCTCGCCGTGGCATGCGAGCGCTCGGCCTCGCCCTACGAGACACGCCTCTCGATGCGCCTGGGCCTAAAGCCCGCGCTCGGCGGCTATCACCTGCGCGTCCTTTCCATGAACGCGCCGCTCGAGGTCATGCGGATCGGCGCGGCGCTCGCCCCCGGCGTGCGAAAGCCCGACGTCCTGCTCGGGGCAACAAGTCCGAGCGCGCCGTTCTCCGGCGTCTCCTTCGACTACAACGGCGGCGTCCACGAGACGCCCGCCAGCTTCGAGCGCGACGCGCGCCGCCAGAACGAGCTGCTCGCGATCGACTTCAAGAACTACGTTCTCACCAAGGGCCTCTACGACGACCTCGCCTACGTTGACGACCTCGTCGCACGGGCCCGGGCCGACCTCGGCGTCGAGGCGCCGCACCTCACGCGGGCCCAGGCGGCGGAGCGCAGGGCGCGGCGCGCGTGGCTGCACGACGAGCTCGAGCTCATCGACGGCATCCACTGGAACGGGCGGGAGCGGGAGCGTGAGCGTCGCGCGGCAACGACACCCGAGCCCGAGGGGACGCCCTGCGAGCTCGTTCCCCTCGAGGCATACGGAATCGCGTAGGTCCATCTAGGAATCGCCGACCTTGTCGCGTGCGGATCTAGAAAGCGACGCCCTTGTCGCGCGTTTGCGCGCACATCCTCGTTCTCGTCGCCCTCACTCTAGGAATCGCCGGCCCTGTCCGCTCGCATTCTAAAAAGAGCCGCCCTTGCTCGGCCTGGACGGTGCACAGGCGCGCAAGGGCGGCAGTTCCTAGCAGACCCTGGGACAAGGGCGGGAATTCTTAGAACAAATCGTCAGCGCTCGATCGGCTTCATCGAGACGCCCTCGACGAGCAGGCTCGCGCCGCCAACGATCAGGTAGGCAGCCACCACGTACCCAAGAACAAGCCCCGAGAGCATCGGCATGAGCAGAAACGCCACGCCGCAGACGATGTTGACGACGCCGGTGACGGTGGCGATGCCGGAGTCGGGCAGGCCAAAGTAGCGCATGCGCCGCGCGTAGGTGACGCGCTCCGCGCCGGCGATGATGAACAGGAACGCCAGCAGGAACGCCACCGTCCCCACCGTGAGGTAGGCCGGAAGTATCGCGAGCATCACGCCGAACAGCGCGTTGAGCACGCCCATCACGAGCGTCGTGGGGCTGCGGAAGAGCTCGGGCGTCCACGCGTAGGACACGACCTGCGCCACGCCGCCCACGATGAGCACCGCCGAGATAACACCCTGCACGATCGCGTAGATGCCGAGCGGGGCCACGGCGCTCGCGATGCCGGCCAGGACGAGAAGCACGCCGATCACGATGGTCCAGGTCCGTGCACGGCGCACGCCCGCGTTCCAGCGACTGACAAAGGCGGCAACGTGATCAAAGTCAGAGTCGTAACGGTCCATGAGATTCCCTTCGGGGAAACGGCCCGGACGGACCCGGGCCGGCTTACCTCTCTTCTGCCCAAAGTGACGCCCGCCGAGTCGCCCGCCAGAAAAACGGGACGACCCCCACATCTCGCGCGCGGCGTCAACGGACGGGCGTCCCTAGCGCCGCCGCCGCCGACGGCTCTCGCGAATGATGTCCACCGCCACCCACACGCCGAGCACGAACGCGGCGAGGTAGCCGAGAAACCCGATGATGGGAATGCCAAAGATGACCGGCTGGATGCGCGCGTAGTAGACCACCGACGAGCCGATGAAGAGCCCTGCCACGATCACGCTCATCGTGAGGCGGTTGGCGATGCGCGCGAGGTCCTCGAGCGGGTCGGCCGTCCCCGCAAGGTCGAGGTTCACGCGCAGCTGCCCGCGCGTGAGCATGCGCATGGCGAGCCCGGCATCGCCTGCGGCGCTGAGCAGCCCGTGCGTGGCCGCCACGGACTCGCGCGCGAGCCGCCCCGCCTCCCGGCGCGCAAGCTCGCTCGCGCTGCCGTGCGCCCGCAGGTGCCGGTCGATGATCTCCACGATCGAGGTGTCCGGCAAAAGGTCGTGCACCGTGCCCTCGAGCGTGACGAGCGAGCGCGCGAGCATGGTCACCGAGCTCGGCAGCTCGATGCCATCCTTCTGCGCCATCGAGATCAGCGCGTTCAGGAACGCCCCCACATCAAGGTCAGAGAGGTCGGCGAGGCCGTAGTCGGCCACGATCGCGTCGAGGTCGGCGAGCAGGTGCGCCTGGTCCACCTCGGAGGTGTCGGAGACCGAGAAGCGCATGAGGCCCTCGGCGAGCCCCGGCGAGTCGCAGGCGGCCACGGCCGTCACCATGTCGCGCATCGCGGAGCGGTCGTGGCTCGAGAGCCGCCCCATGATGCCGAGGTCGAGGTAGACGATCTTGCCGCCCACGACCACGAGATTGCCGGGGTGCGGGTCGGCGTGGAAGAAGCCGTCGTCGAGCATCTGCGAGGTGTAGTTGTCCGCGAGCTTGGTGCCGATCTCGGTGAGGTCGTAGCCCTCGGCCGCAAGGCGTGACGCGTCGTTGATCGGGATGCCCTCCACGTAGTCCATGACCACGACGTGCCGGGTGCAGAGCGCGGGGTAGGGCTTGGGGCAGTCCACGAACGCGCAGGCGGCGTTGTTGCGACGGAACTCCTCGAGGCTGCGCGCCTCCACGAGAAAGTCGGTCTCCTCGCGAAAGCTCTGCCACAGCTCGTCCACCACCGACTGCAGGTCCAGGAACTGCTCGTCACCCATGAAGCGCATCGCGTGGCGCGCGAGCGAGCGCATGATCGAGATGTCCTGCGCCATGATCTCCTGCACGTGCGGGCGCTGGATCTTCACGGCCACGAGCTCGCCCGTGACCAGGCGCGCCTTGTGCACCTGCGCCACGGAGGCCGAGCCCAGCGGCCGGTCGTCGATCGCGTCGAAGATCTCCTCGATCGGTCGGTCGTACTCGGCGCGCAGCGCGGAGAGGACCGTCTCGCGGTCCATCGGCTCGACCTCGGTGCGCAGGCGCGAGAGCTCGCGCGTGAAGCTCTCGGGCAGGATCTCCGAGCGCATGGAGAGGATCTGCCCCGCCTTGACGAAGGTGGGGCCCAGCTCCTCCAGCATGCGCCGCAGCCCCTGCGGCGTGAGGCCGTGGAAGATGTCGTAGCGGCGCACGATCTGGAGCATCTCGCCGATGCGGGCGAGCCGCGAGCCGCGCGTGAGGGCGACCTCGTCGTCGCTGCGCCCGCCAAACAGGCCAATCGTCTGGCGGTCCCCCACGAGCGACTCATGGCTCACCCGCTCGTACCAGGCATCGAGGATTTCCTGCGCCGAGCGCGAGGGCCGCGCGGCGGCCTCGTCGGTCGGGAGGCCCTCCCCGGGGCCCTTCTCGGGGCCGTCCCCGCGGGCCGCCCCGTCGCTTTTGTCGCGCGCCACGTCGTGCCTACTCGGCGTCCGCCGCGCCCGCGTCCTCGACGTCCACCTTCACGGAGGCGGCGTCCATCTCGGCGGACATCGCGGCGACCTTCTCGGCAAAGGCGGCACGCTCCTCCGGCGTCATGGCCGAGAGCCGGGCGCGCAGCGCGCCGTCGGAGGTGTTCTCGACAACCTCGTGCACCTTGTGCGCAAGCTCCTGGTTGAGCGTCTTGCCCTGCTCGACCGTCAGCTCCCCCTTCCTCACGAGCTCCTCGACGACCTCCTGGGTCTTCTCGGCGCCCGTGGCCACGGCGCCCACGCCGGCGAGAAACATCTTCCTCAGGCCGTCGGTCAGGTCAAAGTCTGCCATGTCCGCTCCCTTGTCGTCGCTTTGGGGCAGGGCCGCCCCCCGCATGCTCACCCTTTTACCCACCTGGGCGCGACGTCTTTCCCGCCGGGCCCGGCGAGCGGTACCACGCCCTCAGCCACGGCCGAGAAGGACCCGGCGCAGCCCCTCGACCGAGCCCGCGACGGCGCACGCCCCCGCGGCCTCGAGCTCGCCGGGGCGCGTTGCCCCGCCGTAGGTGACGCCCACGCAGGGCACCCCGCACGCCGCGGCGGCCTCGACGTCGTGGTGACGGTCGCCGACCATGACGGCGTCGGCGGGCCCGACGCCCAGCTCGTCCATCACCCGGAGCATGATCTGGGCCTTGTCGGCCGCCCCGTCGTTCGGCTTGCCCAAGACCACGTCGAAGAGCCCCGTGACGCCGTTGTCCTCGAGCGCCGTTCGGACCATGCCGGTCCGCTTCGAGGAGGCGATCGCCAGGCGGCGCCCGGCCGCGCGCAGGTCGGAGAGCAGGTCCTCGATGCCGTCGAAGAGCGGCCACCCCGCGGCGCCGAGGTCGTGGTAAATCGCCCGATACTCGGCCGTGATCTGGGCGGCCTCCCCCTCCGAGAAGCCGTAGACGAGCGAGTAGGCCTGCGGGAAGGGCGGGCCCACCAGACGCGTGAGGTCGCCCAGGGTCTCGTCGGTGAGCCCGTGGCCGAGAAGCACCGTGCGCGCGACGCTCGTGATGGCCGGCACCGTGTTGGCCAGCGTTCCGTCAAAGTCAAAGATCACGAGCCCCCGGCCCGTGACGTCCGTTCCCGCATGCGCCATGCGGCCTCCCTTCGTCCTGCTCACAGGGTAGCACGTGCGCGGGTGAGCCCGCCCCGCGTCCTTCTGGGCCGCGCGGGGTATGATGAACGGACGCAACCGAACGGAGGCCCCATGCACGTCGAGCCCATCACCTGCTATCGCCCGCGCCCCGAGCGCGCCGCCGCGTTCGCCGCGCCGCCCTATGACGTCTTTGACCGCGCCGGAGCCCGCGACTACGTGGCCGCGCACCCGGGGTCGTTTTTGGCCATAGACCGCCCGGAGACCGCGTTTCCCGCCGACCACGACCCGACCGCCGACGACGTCTACGCCCGCGCCCACGACCTGCTCGCCGCGCGCGTGGGCGACGGCACGCTCCTGCGCGACGGGACGCCCTGCTTCTACCTCTGGCGCCTGCGCAAGGGCGAGCGCGCGCAGACCGGCATCGTGGGCGCGTTCTCGCTGGACGACTGCACCAACGGCGTCATCCGCCGCCACGAGCTCACGCGCCCGGCCAAGGTGCAGGACCGCGCCCGCCACATCGCGGCCACCGGCTGCCAGACGGGCCCGGCGCTCCTGGCCTACCGCGACAACCCGGTGCTCGGCGCGCTCGTGGAGGCGGCCGCGACGGGCGAGCCGCTCTACGAGCTCACGGACGAGGACGGCGTGGAGCACACCGTCTGGCGCGTGGCGCGCCCGGCGGCCGTGGAGTCGCTGCGGCTCATGCTGGAGTACGTGGACCGCGCCTACGTCGCCGACGGGCACCATCGCCTCGCCGCGGCGGAGCGCCTGTGCCGCGAGGCGCGCACGGCCGAGGGCGCGCGCTGCAGCGGCGCCGAGGCCTACAACTACGTCCTCGGCGTGCTCTTCCCCGCGAGCCAGCTCGGCGTGCGCGCCTATGACCGCGTGGTCGCCGACACGGCCGGGCTCGACGAGGAGGGGCTCGTGGGGCGCCTTGCCGAGCACGGCGTCGCGGTGGGCCCGCGCCAGGGGGAGCCGGTCGTTCCCTCGACGCCCGGGCGCGTGGGCATGCGCGCCTTTGGCGCCTGGCGCGAGCTCTCCTTCGACGCCCCCCTGCCCGACGACCCGGCTGCCGCGCTCGACGTGTCGCTGCTGCAGGATCGGGTGCTCGGCCCCGTGCTCGGCGTCGCCGACCCCACCTCCGACGCGCGCCTCTCGTTCGTGCCGCGCACGGCGGACGCGGGCGAGCTCGCGGCGCGCGCCGGCGAGCAGGGCGTGGCGTTCGCGCTCTGCCCGACGGGCCTGGTGCAGGTCATGGCCGTGGCCGACGCCGGGCTCACCATGCCCCCCAAGTCCACGTGGTTTGCGCCCAAGCTCCTGAGCGGGCTCTTCATCCGCCGCGTCAGCCACCGCGAGGCCATCATCGACGGGGCGCGCCACGCGATGGACGGGAATAAGTAGGGCAGGATGGGAGACGTGCGCCGGCGCGCGCAACGAGAGGAGGTGCCCATGAGCGAGGACGAGCGAGACGAGCAGCACGGTCGGCTCGGGAGGCTCTTTGCCGCCCTCGTGGGCACCGACGCGGACCCCGCCGGCAAAGCGCCGGGCGAGAGGGACCATCGGCTCGCCGCGGCGGGCGCGGGCGATCCCGAGGGCGCCTCGCGCCTCGACCTCGAGGCGCTCTCGCAGACCCTCGCCGCCTCGTCCCACCCGATGCGCGCGCTGCGCCGCTTTGCGGACGACGTCCGGGAGCGGGCCGCGCGCGCCGAGGCGGGCCGCGCGCCGGGGACGCTCGAGACCTACCTCGCCGCCCGCCTCGCCGAGGCCGGCATCGATGACGACGACGGAGGCTCCCCCTCGCTCAGGGTCGTGCGCCCGCGCACCTCCGGCCTCTTCTACCTGCGCGTGGACGACGAGGAGCTCACCTGGGCCGCCCGGCTGCGCGTGCTGCGCGTCGAGGCCGCGCTCAACGGCGCGCTGCTCGCCGCCCAGGGGCTCGAGGACGTCGATGCCGCGAGCCTGGAGGAGCTCGTCCGCTTTGAGGCCCGCTGCGCCCGCTCCATCGTGGCGCAGGCGCCCGAGCTCGCCCGGCGGCGCGAGGGGCCCGCGCGCGGCGAGTGGGAGGTGCGCGCCGCGATCTCGGAGGCGATCGAGTCGGCGCGGCTCCCCTATCGCCTCACCGCGCGCCTGCGCGTGAACGCGCGCGACGGGCGCGCCGCGATCGAGGTTGACGTCGTGCCGCCGAGCGTATGGGCCGCCACGGCCTACGTGGACGGCCTCGGGATCGTGAGCGCCACGTCCGAGATGCGTCGGCGCGCCGCGAGCGACTACGACCTGCGGCTGGGCGTTCTTCTCGCCGGCTATGCCCTGCTCGTCGCCCCCGAGCTCACGGAGGTCTGGGTGGCCGGCGTGGAGGACGGGCCCGCGGGCCATGCCTGCCGCTACTCTGCGCGCCTCACGAGGGAGCTGCTTGAGGGCGTCGACCTCGAGGGGCCGCTCGACGCGTGGGCCCTCATGCGCTCCGCGGGGGCCACGCTGGACGAGCGCAACCTCGTCCTGGAGCCGGTGCGCCAGGGCTTCTCCCTCGACGACGAGCGCCTCTGCCCGGCGCGGCGCTGGGAGCCCGCGGAGCTCTCCGAGCGGCGTCTCGCGCCGGGGATGGCCCATGAGCTGGGGGCCGAGCAGGTCAGCGACCTCGGGATCGACGAGGCCGCAGCGCGGCGCCGCGCCGCCGACGAGCTCGGCCGGAGCCTGGGAGGCTCAACCGAGCAGAACGTGCGCGCGCTGCTCGCCGCCGCCGACGGCGCGCCGCGGGACGTGCGCGCGGCAGCGCTGCGCTGCGTGGGCGAGCTCATCGACGGCACGCTCGAGGACGACCCGCTCGCCATCATGGAGGCCCTCGTCACGGGCGACGAGCTCGAGCGCGGCGTGGCGCGCGCACGCGAGGCGTTCTACGCGCGCGACCCCCAGACCGCCGAGCGGCGGGCGCGCGAGGCTCTGGCGACCTGCGAGCTCGCGGACGGCCGCGCGGGGGCCGGCGGCCGCGTCGGACGCGCCTTTGACACCTACGCCGACCGCGTGCTTTACAACCGCCTCGTCGCGCCGCCGGGCGAGACGTGCCGCCTGGTGCCGGACGCCGTCGTGGAGGGGCAGCTGCTCGTCTCCGCCTGCGCGCTCATGCGCGGCGACGCCGCCGAGGCGCTCGCGCACGCCCGCGCGGCCCGCGAGGTCGCCCCGCTCTCCACGCAGGCGAGCCTGCACCTCGCGCAGTGCCTCGAGGCGACGGGGGACGCGGCCGACGCCGCGGACGAGCTGCGCCGGCTGCTCGCGCTCGCGCACGACTCCGAGACCGTCGGCCTGGCGTACCTGCGACTGGCGCAGCTCCAGTGGCAGGCGGGCAACGTCCTCGCCGCCCAGGCGTGCTACCAGCTGGCGAGCGCGCGGCTCGGCGCGCCGGTGCTCGTGGCGGGGTTGGCCGTCGTCTCGCTCATCGCGCACGTGGACGGCGCCTCGGGCACGGCGCTCGCCAGCGAGCAGGTAGAGCGCGCCCTGCGCGAGGCGGACATCCCGCTCGCCCCCACCGAGGAGGTCGGCGCCGTCCTTATGGAGGCGAGCCGCGCGTCCGTTGACGGCGAGCTCTTTGGGGTGGCGCGTGACGTGGTGCGCGCGCTCTGCTCCGTCCTGCGCGACGACGTGCTCCTTGGCGTGCTGCGCTCGCTCGAGGACGAGCCGGACCGATGAGCGCCGCGCCGCGGCCGAGCCTCTGGCCGCCGTCCTTCTCGGCCGCGATCTTTGACTTTGACGGCACGCTCGCCGACACCTGGCGGCTCTGGCGGCGCGTCGATGAGATCTTCTTTGCCTCGCGGGGCCTGCCCTTTGACGAGGACGCCTCCGCCACGCTGGCCACGCTCGGCTTTGCCGCCGGCGCGCAGTGGTGCGTGGAGCGCTATCGCCTCCGCGACGAGGTGGCCGACATCGTGGACGAGTGGAACCGCCTGGGAGCGGCGCTCTACGAGAGCGAGGTGCGCCTGCGCCCCGGCGCCGAGGCCTACGTGCGGGCGCTCAGGGGGAGCGGGGTGCGCGTGGGGCTCGCTACCACCAACGACCCGCACGTGCTCGGCGCGATGCGCCACGTGGACGTGGGCGCCCTCTTTGACGCGGTGGTCTGCGGGCGCGAGGTGGGCCGCGGCAAGGACCACCCGGACATCTATCTCGAGACCGCTCGCCGGCTGGGCGCGGAGCCCGCGAGCTGCGCCGTCTTTGAGGACATCCTTCCCGGGACGCTCTCCGCCGCGCGCGCCGGCATGGCCACGGTGGCCGTGAGGAGCACCGACCCGCGCCAGCCCGTCGCCGAGCTGCGCCGCGCCGCGGACCGCTGGATCGACGGCTGGGAGGGCCTGACGGGCTGACGCCCCTCTCGCCCGCCCCGTGCTCAGACCCCCAGCACGCGGCGGCACTCGCGGACGCAGAGCGCGCAGAAGAGGCCGAGCACCGCGAGGGTGCCCACGAGTGAGAGCGCCGCGATGGCGAGAAACACGTCGTCCGGGACGCCGGCGAGCGTGCGCACGAGCGTGAGGCCCACGAGGTCGTGGACGAGCGCCATCGCGCCCGGCAGCGCGAACGACGTCGCCACCTGCGCGCGCACCGCGCCGCGCGTCTCGCGCGGGTCCGCGCCGAGCTCGACGAGGGTGGCGTAGGAGGCGCGGCCGTCGATGGCCTGCGCGAGCTGCGTGAGCGCGAGCACGGCGCCCGCCGCCACGAGAAACGCCTCGCCGTAGAAGATCCCCACGTAGCCGATCGGCGCGAGGCTCGCCGTCGCGAGGGCGCCGGGGTCCGGCGCGCCCGCCGTCCGCTGCCCCACCGAGAACGCGAGCCCGGCGCAGATCATGCAGACCGCGCAGGCCATGAGCACGCAGACGCACGAGAGCGCCTGGCTGGTCGAGGAGACGCGCGCCTCGAGCTGGCGCAGCGTGAACGCGCGGAGGTCGTCCCAGTAGCGCGCGCCGCGACGGGCGCGGGCGGGCAGGCGCGCGGCCGCCGCGCGGAAGACGAGCGAGGTCGCCACGTAGGCCGCCCAGCCCATCGGCAGGATGGCGAGCACGAAGAGCCCCGGCATCGCGACGCACGAGCCCCACACCACGGCGAGCAGCGCCGCGGCGAGCGCGAGCTGCGCCCTGGTGGCGCCGCGTCCCGCGAGCGGGAGACGCTCCGGCGCGCGGTCGCGCCCCATCAGCTCCACGAGCGGACGGCGCAGCACGTGGGCCACCGAGAGCGCCACGGCAGCGAGCTGGATCGCGGCGAACCACGCGCAGGTGGCGAGCATCGCGCCGGGCGAGAGGGACCACGCGAGCCGCCACGGCACGCCAAAGACGAACGCCGCCACCGCGCCGAACGCGGGCGAGGCGAGCACGCCGGCCGCGACGCCGCAGACGAGCGCCGCCACGCCCGCGAGCGCGCCCTCGGCCACGAGCACCGTCGCGAGCGCGGGCGCGCGCATGCCGAGGAGCGCGTAGAGGCCAAACTCGCGCGAGCGGCGGCGCATGATGAAGCGGCTCGCGTATGCGGCGAGCACGGCAAAGACGAGCACCACAAAGACGGAGAACGCGCCGGTGACGTCGCGCGCCTTGTGGATGACGGCCAGCTGGTCGGCGGTGAGCGGCAGGGCGAGCAGGTAGTCGCCCGAGGCGTTGAACGCGTAGAGCAGACACGTGGCAAACGCGAGCGTGACGAGGTAGACCGCGTAGTCCCGGGCGCTGCGGAAGACGTTTCCGAGCGCGAGGCGGATGGTGAGCGGCATGGGCGGGCTCCTTCCAAAGATGGCCGACGATGCCATGGTCCTTCTCGCCGGACGAGCGCGCCATGCGCCGCCCTTATCGCCGGCTAAGGGTTTCGCAAGGTTGCGCGGGGCCGGGGCGCAGGGCGGCACCCGGCCGGGCCCGTCGCGGCGAGCGCGCCTCCCGGCGGTTTCTGTGCGGTTTTGGGCAACATCTTTGATACGCGAGGCCGCACGGGTCCGCCTGAGCGTCGCCAAGCCACCCTCTTGCCACGCTTTTGATGGTTGTGGGCAACATCTTTGATGGGCATCACCGCATCCGCCGACGCTGCATCAAAGGTGTTGCCCAAAACCTCGGGAAAACCCTTCAAAACCGGAGGGCGGCAGGCGCGACGCGGAGAAATACTCAAAACCTCGGGTTTCTTGCCATCCTCAAACGAGGGCGCGGGCTGCGCGCCCGGCCCGTGCCGACGCGCTACAATGCGCCCCATGACGAGAAGGACCACAGCCAGAACCCTCTTCGCGGGCGGACGGGACGACATGCCCGTGACGGTGGTGCGCTCGCGCGTGCGGCGGCTCAACCTGCGCGTGCGCTCGGATGGCTCCGCGCGCCTCTCCATCCCCGGGCGCTGCACGCTCGCCGAGGCGCAGCGCTTCCTGGACGCGCACGAGGCCTGGCTGCGCGCGCACGTGGCCCGACGCGCGGAGCGCCTCGCGGGGCCCGCCGACGGGCTCGTCCCGCTCTGGGGCCGCCTCGTCCCCCTGCCCGAGGACACAGTCCCGGACGAGCTTTACCGCGGCGAGCTGGCCCTCCGCCTCCCGGGGGTCGTCGCCCGCATGGAGGCCGCGCTCGGCGTGCGCGCCACCGGCTGGCAGCTGCGCGCGATGTCCACGCGCTGGGGCTCCTGCACGCCCGCGACCGGGCGCGTCCGCCTCAACGTGCGGCTGGCCGCCTACCCTCCCACCTGCCTGGACTATGTCGTGGCGCACGAGCTCACGCATCTCCTGGAGCCCAGCCACAACGAGCGCTTCCACGTCCTTCTCGCCCGCGCCTACCCGGCCGAGAAGGACGCCCGGGCCCTGCTGCGCCGTCCGCCGCGCGAGGTTGCCGCGGAGCCCTCCCCCGCCTGAGGGCGGGCAGGACGACAGCAAATTCGTTGCCAATCCGTAACACGTACGAAACAATCACCGGGTAAGCTGCCCACAATCGTCTCCGAAAGGAAGGCCGTCAATGTCCCGTCCCGCGCACAACGATCTTCTCGACGCCCAGCAGCTCGCTGGCGCTCGTGCGTGGTGGTGGACAAGGACGACTCCCCTCTCGGACTGACGAGGCCACTCGCGCACACATAAGGGCCCTCGGACTCAGTTCCGGGGGCCCTTTTCTTGTGCGCCGCACCGCAACCACGAAAGGAGCGCGTCATGACCGGCACCACCCCCTACCGCACCTACCTCAGCGAGCAGCAGATCCCGACGTCCTGGTACAACCTGCGCGCCGACATGCCCGAGAAGCCCGAGCCCATGCGCCTGCCCAACGGTGAAGTGGCCACCCACGCCGACCTCGCGCCCGTCTTTGCCGACGCCCTGATAGACCAGGAGCTCGACGACGACACCGCCTACGTGGAGATCCCGGAGGCCGTGCGCGAGATGTACAAGGTCTACCGCCCGAGCCCGCTCTGCCGCGCCTACAACCTGGAGCGCGCCCTCGACACGCCCGCGCACATCTACTACAAGTTCGAGGGCAACAACACGAGCGGCTCGCACAAGCTCAACTCGGCGCTCGCGCAGGCCTACTACGCGGCGGCGCAGGGGCTCACCACCATCACCACCGAGACGGGCGCCGGCCAGTGGGGCACCGCGCTCGCCGAGGCGGCCGCGCACTATGGTCTTGACCTCGACGTCTTCATGGTGCGCTGCTCCTATGAGCAGAAGCCGTTCCGCCGCAACATCATGGAGACCTTTGGCGCCTCGGTGACGCCCTCGCCGAGCGAGACCACCGAGGTCGGCCGGCGCATCCTGGCGGCGCACCCCGAGGACGCCTCCGGCTCGCTCGGCACCGCCATCTCCGAGGCCGTGGAGCGCGCCCTCCATGTGCCCGAGAACCGCGGCCGCTACCAGCTGGGCAGCGTCCTCAACCAGGTGGTGCTGCACCAGAGCATCATCGGCCTGGAGAGCTACGAGGCCCTGCGCGAGCTCGGCGAGTACCCGGACGTCGTGATCGGCTGCGCGGGCGGCGGCTCCAACCTGGGCGGCCTCATCGCCCCCTTCATGCGCGACAAGCTGCGCGGCGAGCGACCGGACACGCGCTTCGTGGCCGTGGAGCCCGCGAGCTGCCCCTCGCTCACGCGCGGCCGCTACGCCTACGACTTTGCCGACACCGGCCAGACCTGCCCGCTCTGCAAGATGTACACGCTCGGCAACGGCTTCATCCCCAGCCCCGACCACGCGGGCGGCCTGCGCTATCACGGCATGAGCCCGATCGTCTCCAAGCTCAGGCACGACGGCTACCTCGAGGCCGTGGCCGTGCGCCAGACCGAGGTCTTTGCGGCGGGCGAGAAGTTCGCCAAGCTGGAGACCATCCTGCCCGCGCCCGAGAGCGCCCACGCCATCCTGGTGGCCATGCGCGAGGCCGAGAGGTGCCGCGAGACCGGCGAGGCCAAGACGATCCTCTTTGGCCTCACGGGCACCGGCTACTTTGACATGGTCGCCTACGACAAGTTCAACCGCGGCGAGATGAGCGACCACGTGCCCACCGACGAGGAGCTCGAGGCCGGCTTCGCCACGATTCCGACCATCCCCGGGATCCAGTAGGGCCGGGCCGGACGTCCTTCTCGACCCGCCGACGGGACGCGGCATGCCGGAATTGGCGACCTTCTCGTCCCTACCACGGCGTGCCGGAATTGGCGCATATGTGCGTTGGGTGCGCCGGAATCGGCTCATGTGTGCGCGCGACGACGCACATATCGGCCAAATCCGGCGCACTCGGCGCACACGCCCCCGGAATCCGGCAACTGGGGCGCAGGGTGCGGCGATGTGAGGTGCGGGGCGAGAAGCGCAGCGGCGGGACGAGGACAGACGCCCCCGCCCCGCCGCGCGCGACACGTCGAGAGAAGCTAGCGGCCGCACCTCTGCCGGCCGAGCTCGGACCACTCGGGCTCCTCGTCGGGCAGCGACCCGGCCGCCTTGCCGACGAGCTCCCTCAGGCAGTTGTAGGCCACGATCAGGCCGAGCACCACGAGCAGGATCGCAAAGACGAGCTGCAGGCCCGAGGTGGCGATCACGGCCGCGCCGCTCGCCGCGAGCGCGTTCACGCAGCCGATGATGCTCTGCACGAGCGAGGTAAACGTGCTCACCAGCAGGAAGGCCACCGGCACGTAGAGCATCCAGCCCTTGCGGCCGGTGCACTTGCAGAACACCGCGAGCATGATCATCGTCATGCCGCCGAGCAGCTGGTTGGACGCGCCGAAGAGCGCCCAGATGTTGTTGTAGCCGCCGAAGGCGAGCGCGAGGCCCAGCGCCAGCGTGAGCACCGTGGCGACCCAGGTGTTGGACGCGACCTTGGCCACGCCGGTGGCCCCGGCGCCCGCCTCCTCGGCGGCGTCGTTGGTCTTGGCGAAGAACTCCTGGAACGAGAGGCGGCCGATGCGTGCCACCGCGTCGACCGAGGTCAGCGCGAGCGCCGAGACGCACATCGTCATGAATACCTTGGCGAGCGTCGCGTCCACGCCAAACGCAGTCATGCCGTTGGCCACGCCCTGCGAGAAGATCTGGAACGGCGTCGCCGTGGGGGCGCCCGCCTCGAAGGTATAGAACGAGCCGAACAGGATGGCCGCGAACACGATCGCGAGCACGCCCACGAACGACTCGGCGACCATCGCGCCGTAGCCCACGACGACCATGTCCTTCTCGTTCGACACCTGCTTGGAGGAGGTGTTGGTGGAGACGAGGCTGTGGAAGCCGGAGAGCGCGCCGCACGCCACGGAGACGAAGAGCAGCGGGAACATGTTCTTGCCGGCGCCGGAGAGGGCGGCGAGCGTGGCGCCGTCGGCGATCATCGGCGCGTTCATCGTGGCCTGCCCGTTGACGCCGAGCACCACGATGCCGATCACGGCGCTCGCGATCATGACGATCATCATGATGGAGGTGAGGTAGTCACGTGGCTGCTTGAGGGTCTGGATCGGCATGGCCGCGGCGAAGAGCAGGTAGACCGTGATGACGGCAAACCAGCCGAGCTTGTCGAGGTAGACCGGGAACTGCATGCCCACGGCGAACATCACCACGAAGAGCACCACGGCCAGCGCGAGCTCCTTCCACCCGCTGAGGCCGAAGCGGCGGTTGATCCAGCCAAAGGCGATCGCCACGAAGGTGAAGAGGATCGAGATCGTGCCCGCGGCGCCGCCCGCGTAGGACGTGGCGGTGTCAACCGCGCCGGACGCGTCAAAGGTGGCCATGAAGGTGCCGGCGACCATGTCCACGAAGGCCGCGATCACGATGATCGTGAAGAGCCAGCTGAACAGCAGGAACAGGCGGCGGCCGGTGCGGCCGATGTACTTCTCGATCAGCTGGGCGAGCGACTTGCCGTTGTTCTTGACGGACGCGTAGAGGGCGCCGAAGTCATGCACGGCGCCGAAGAAGATGCCGCCCACGAGCACCCACAGCAGCACCGGCAGCCAGCCGAACATCATGGCCGCGATGGTGCCCGTAACCGGACCCGCGCCGCAGATGGAGCTGAACTGGTGCGAGAACGCCGTGAAGCACGACGCGGGCGAGAAGTTCTTCCCGTCCTCCATGCGACGCGCGGGCGTGAGGGCCTCGGCGTCGATGCCCCACGTGCGCGCGAGCCAGCGGCCGTAGAGCAGGTACCCGGCGACCAGCACCACGGCCGCGACGAGCACGATAACGATTCCGTTCATATTTCCTCCCTTGCATAGTTGGAGCCCCGCACATGGTGCGCGTGCGGCGGCGGAGCGCCCTTCACAGTTCCGACATAGTTGCCGACCGCTAACCGCCGTGAAACATACCGTTCACAGGCGACGCATGACGGAACCGTCACGGGATTGCGCCCGGCCCGCCTCCTATACTCGTAGCCAAGGCAACCGAAGGGAGGACCATGCTGCGCATCCTGCTCGCCGAGGACGACCCGCTGATCGTCGAGGGGCTCTCCGAGCTTCTGGCCAAGGAGGGCTATGCCGTGGTCTCCTCCCCCACGCAGGCGGGCGCCGTGGAGCTGGCCTGCGCGCCGGACGCCGACATCGCGCTCGCCCTCGTTGACCTCACGCTCGCCGAGGGCAGCGGCTTTGCCGTCTGCAACGCCATCAAGCAGGTGACGCCCGAGGTCCCGGTGATCTTCCTCACCGCCGCCGACGACGAGCTCTCCACCGTGACCGGCCTCACCCTCGGCGCGGACGACTACGTCGCCAAGCCCTTTCGCCCGCGCGAGCTGGTGGCCCGCGTTCGGGCGGCCCTGCGCCGCGCGCGCCCGGAGCGCTCCGTGGCGCGCCTGGGCCCCGTGACCATCGACCTCGACCGGGCCCGCGCCGAGAGGGACGGGCGCGAGATCGCGCTTTCCGCCCTGGAGTACCGCCTGCTCCTGCTCTTTGCCAAGAACGCGGGCCGCATCGTCACGCGCGACATGATCCGCGACGCCCTCTGGGACGACGCCGGCGCCTACGTGGAGGAGAACACGCTCTCCGTCTACATCAAGCGCCTGCGCGACAAGCTGGAGGACGACCCTGCCGAGCCGCGCCTGATCGTCACCGTGCGGGGCCTCGGCTACCGCGCCGAGGGCTAGACGGGCGGGCGAGAAAGACATGCTGCTCAGAAATCCCGAGGTCAGGCACATGATCGTCGCGTTTCTCGCCGTGGGGGCGGCGGGGGTCGCGGCAGCGTGGTCCCTCGCGGGGCCGCATGCGGCGGCCACCTGCGCGGCAACCGCCGCGGCCCTTCTCGCCGTCGTGCTCGTGGCCACGCGCCGGCGCTACCGGGCCATCGCGCGCCTGGCCGAGCGGGCGGACGCCGTGCTCCACGGCAAGCGCGACGTGAGTTTCGAGCGCATGCGGGAGGGCGAACTCGCGATCCTGGCCTCCGAGCTGGACAAGATGCGCAGCCGCCTCACGCTCGCCAACGAGGAGCTCACACGCGAGAAAAACGCGCTCGCCGACGCGCTGGCGGACATATCGCATCAGCTCAAGACGCCGCTCACGAGCCTCTCGCTCATGACGGCGCTCACGCGCGGCGCGCTCGTCGAGGAGGGCGCCCACCCGGGCGAGGTCGAGCGCCTGCGCACGATGGAGCGACTCGAGGGGCGCGTGGAGTGGCTCGTGTCGAGCCTGCTCAAGCTCGCGCGGATCGACGCCGGCGTGGTGAGCTTCGCGCGGGCGCGCGTGGACGCGGGAGAGCTCGTGGCGCGCGCCGCCGAGCCGCTGGAGGTGGCGGCGGACCTCGCGGACGTCGAGCTCGTGCGCGAGGTGCAGCCGGGTGCCGGCTTTGAGGGAGACCTCGCCTGGACCGCGGAGGCGCTCGAGAACGTGCTCAAGAACTGTCTGGAGCACACGCCGTCGGGCGGGCGCGTGCTCGTGCGCGCGAGCGAGGACGCGCTCGCCTTCCGGTTGCGCGTGGAGGACACCGGCCCCGGCATCGCGGAGGGCGACCTGCCGCACGTCTTTGAGCGCTTCTGGCGCGGGGGCGGGCAGGGCGCGTCCTCCGAGGTGGAGCCCACCGGCGTGGGCATCGGACTTGCGCTCGCAAAGAGCCTCGTCACCGCGCAGGGCGGCTCCGTCCGCGCCGGCAACGCCCCAGGAGGCGGCGCCGCGTTCGACCTCGTCTTCTTCAAGGCCACGGTGTAGCGGACGTCCGTCCTTCTCAATCGTACTTCTCGACCTGACGGGATAGCGGCGTGAGCTGACTGTCGGTTTTGACCCCTCCCCCACGGTGACTGTCGGTTTTGACCCCTCCCGCGAGGCGACTGTCGGTTTTGACCCCTCGTGATGGTCATTTGGCACCCATAGAGGTCCAAAAGTGACAGTCACTGCGGAGGACGGCCGCTGCGGAGGACGGTCACCGCGGAAGGGTCAACGCAGGAGAGTCGCAGGGGTCGGCGCGCCGAATCGCCGCCCGGGGCGCAGCGTGACGGTTCCGTCACCCGCGCGTCACGGCCCCGCAGGGCGCCTCCCCCACCATAGAATCGTCCACAGGAACAAGGAGGCAGCATGGACATCTTGCGCATCGAGCACCTCACCAAGACCTACGGCGCCGGCGACACCGCCGTGCGCGCCCTCGACGACGTGAGCTTCTCCGTCGCGGCGGGCGAGTTCGTGGCCATCATCGGCAGCTCCGGGTCCGGCAAGTCAACGCTTCTGCACCTGATCGGCGGCGTGGACCGGCCCACCTCGGGCACGGTCTTTCTGAACGGCGAGAACGTCTTCGAGCGCTCGGACGAGCAGCTCGCGGTCTTTCGCCGCCGCGAGGTGGGCCTCGTCTACCAGTTCTACAACCTCGTGCCGGTGCTGGACGTGGTGGAGAACATGTGCCTGCCCGTGCTCATGGACGGCCGCCCGGTGAACGAGCGGCGCCTCGCGGATCTCATCCGCGCGCTCGGGCTCGCCGGACGCGAGCGCCACCTGCCCAACCAGCTCTCCGGCGGCCAGCAGCAGCGCGTGGCCATCGGGCGCGCGCTCATGAACGCGCCGGCCGTGGTGCTGGCGGACGAGCCCACGGGCAACCTCGATTCCAAGAACTCTGCCGAGATCATGGCCCTCCTGCGCCGCTCCAACCGCGAGCTCGGCCAGACGCTCGTCGTGATCACGCACGACGAGGACATCGCGCTCTCGGCCGACCGCGTGATCGCGCTCGAGGACGGCCGCATCGCCTCCGACACGAGGGCAAGGTGATCCGCATGCCTCGGCATCTCTTGGACGAGAAGACCGGCGCGCCCGCGGCAAGCGCACCCCGCGGCAACGTGTTCGCGCGCTTCACGCTGCGCTCGCTCGCCGCCAACCGCGTGCGGACGGTCGTCTCCGCCATCGGCGTGGCGCTCTCGGTGGCGCTCATCACCGCGGTGCTCACGAGCGTCGTCTCGCTCTCTAACATGCTCATCGAGCGCACGGCAGCCGACGAGGGCTGGTGGTACGCCGAGGCGGCCGGCATCACGGCCGACGACCTCGACCGCCTGCAGGACGAGCCCGGCGTCGTCGATTGGACCGGCATCGCCGACCTCGGCACGATCTCGCTCGGCGACGAGAACAGCGACCTCTTTGGGAAGTATCTCTACGCCAAGACCTGGCCCGCCGAGCAGGACGCCGAGAAGCCCCTCGTGCAGGACCCCGAGCTCGTCGCCGGCCGCGCTCCCGAGGCCCCCGGCGAGATCGTGCTCCCCCACTACCTACAGAACACCGAGCTCGCGCCCTGTGGCCTCACCACCACGGACGGAGGCCCCATCAAGCTGGGCAGCGAGGTCACGCTCGACCTCGGCACGCGCACGATCACGAACCTTACCGACGGCGCGAGCGTCACCATGACGAGCCTGCGCGGCGACTACATCCACGAGGCGACGCAGAGCGAGACGTACCAGGCCGACCTCGGACGGCTGAGCGGCACGGTCGTGGGCTTCTATCGCAGCTACGGCTACTCCGCCACGCTCGCGATGACGGGCAACACCGCCTACGTCTACGACGACGGGACAGCCCTCGAGCGCGTCATGACCGACGCCTCCGACGCCACCTGGGCCTCCGTGCTCTTCCGCACGGAGAACCCGGCCGACGCCGAGCGCCTCGCCGACGACATCGTCAACGTGTGGTCGCGCGACATCGACGGCGGCTCCACGGTCCACTCCTCCCTCATCCGCTGGATGGGCGCGACCCCCGACACCGCCATCTGGAACACGCTCTACCAGATCGCCGCCATTCTCGCCGTCATCGTGGTCGTGGCGGGCGTGTCGCTCGTCTACAACAGCTTTGCCATCTCCGTAGCCGAGCGGACCCGTCAGTTTGGCCTGCTCTCCTCGCTCGGCGCGAGCCGCCGGCAGCTGCGCCACACCGTGCTCACCGAGGCGCTCGTCATCGGCGTCGTGGGCATCCCGGTGGGCCTCGCGCTCGGGGTCGCGGGGTGCGCCGTGGTCTTTGGCCTGCTCGGCGATGGCATCTCCGCACTCGTGGGCGGCGAGGCCTCGGCGGTGGTGGTGAGCCCCGTGGCGCTCGGCATCTCGGCGGCCCTCGGACTCGTGACGCTGCTCGTGAGCGCCTGGGTCCCGGCGCTGCGCGCGAGCCGCGTCTCCGCCGTCGATGCCATCCGTCAGACGCAGGACGTGCGCCTCTCCCGCCGCGCGCTGCGCGCTCGGCGCCGGGCGGAGCGCCGCTCCGGGGGACGCGGCCCCCTCGCGCGCCGCTCGCTCGGCCTCGCCGGGAGCCTCTTTGGCGTCCCCGGGTTTGTCGCCCACAGAAACCTCGCCCGCAGCTCGTCCAAGGGCCGTGTGACCGTGGCCGCGCTCGCCGTCTCCGTGGCGCTGCTCATCACCTCCGGGTCGATCGCCGACGTCATGCGCTACGCGAGCGACACCTCCGTGGACGCGATGGAGGGCCAGGACCTCCTGCTCTACGTGGACGCCACCGGCGCCGGCGCGGATCAGACGCTCGCGCTCGCGGACGGCAAGGTGAACGGGCCCGCCATGCAAGAGGTGCTCGCGCGCTACTACGACGACGTGCGCGACGTGGAGGGCACGCAGGTCAACGGCTACACCACGTCCTACGTCGCCGACGCGCTCGTCTCGGCGGGCATGCTCAACGACGACGCGGCCAACCTCGACTCCACCATGACGCCCCTCGCGGACGGCTCCTGGTACGGCAGCGTCTACATGGACTTCGTCGACGACGCAACCTGGGAGACCTACGTCGGCGAGCTGGGCCTCGACCGCGGCGAGTTCTGCGACCCCGCGCGCCCGCGTGCCATAGCCGTGAACTCCTACGATATCAACAACGGAATGACCTACGCGAACTACCGTCCCTTCGCCGGAACGGGCACGATCGAGTCGCTCGAGTTCGCCGACCTCGACGGCCGCTTCGTTTCCGGCATCGAGGACGACCCGTCCGGAGGCTTGCGGGCGCTCTACTACGACGACAAGGGTGACGCGCAGTACCTCCCCTACGCCGAGGCCGTCGCAAGCGAGCAGGACATAGAGGTCGGCGCGCTCGCCGACTACCCGCCCGACTGCGTCACCTCCACGGGCACGCTCCAGCTCATCCTGCCCGCCTCGGCCATCGGCTTGGCTGAAAATGCCGGATACCTGCGCGCCAGCATGTCATTCGACGCCAATGGCGACGCCGAGCGCGCCAACCGGGCCCAGGACGCGCTCGAGAAGATCTCCACCGACTACCCCGAGCTCGACGTCACCTACACCAACGTCGCCGCCGGCAAGCTGCAGGCGCGCCTCATGGTCACCACGGTCAACACGTTCATCTACTGCTTTGCCGCCATCACCGGTCTCATCGCGGCGGCCAACGTCTTCAACACGCTTGCCAACGCCCTCATCCTGCGGCGTCGCGAGTTCGCGGTGCTCCGCTCGGTGGGCATGGGCGGCCGGGCGTTCCGACGCATGATCGCCTACGAGTGCGCGAGCTACGCGCTGCGCGGCTTTGTCATCGGCTTCGTCCTGGCCGCGCTCGCCTCCCTCGGGCTCTACCAGGCCATGGCGCTCTCGTACTCCACCTACGAGTTCCAGCTGCCGTGGGCGCAGGTCGGCGTCTCGATCGTCGTGGTGCTCGCCGTGATCGGGGTGAGCGTCGCGTACGCCCTGCGCCGCGCGGGCGCCGGGAGCGTGGTCGAGGCCCTGCGCGCCGACGCGCTGTAGCGCCGGGCGGCCGCGGGCCCGCGGCGACTCGCGGGCCCGCGGTCCTTATCGCCCCCCTGGCACGAATACGCGACTTCCGACGGAATCACGGCCAAAAGCGTCGGAAGCCGCGTACTGTCAGCAGGCGATACGCGACTTCCGACGGAATCACGGCCAGAGGCGTCGGAAGTCGCGTATTGCGCACAATCGAGAAGAACGCGGGCCCCGGACGCATGCCCGGGGCCCGCGTGGGCGCATGTGACAGAGGCGTGCCTACTGCTGCGGCTTCGCGGGCGGCACGTTGGCGTCGCGGCCGGCGGCGCCGGCGGCGAGCATCTGCTCGAACATGCTCGCAGTCTGCGTGAAGTCGCTCGGCAGCACCACGGTGGCCGCCTTGCCGGTCTTGGCGAAGTCGCCCATCATCTCGGTCCACTGCGTGAACATGAAGAGCTGGTTTGCCTCGGTGTCGCTCACGCCGGTCGCCTGGATGGTCTCGAGCGAGTCGCGGATGCCCGCGGCGATGGCCTTGCGCTGGTTGGCGATGCCCTCGCCGGCCTTCTCCATGGCCTCGGCCTCGGCCTGCGCCTCGGTCACGCGACGGATGCGGTCGGCCTCGGCCAGGTCCTGCGCCGCCGCCTTAGTGCGCTGGGCGGCGTTGATCTGGTTCATGGAGTCCTCGACCTCGGCCGGCAGCGCGATCTTGGTGATCAGCGTCGAGACGAGCGTGAAGCCGTAGGCGGCCATCTGGCCCGAGACCGTGGCGTTGACGTCCTTGGCGATGTCGTCCTTCTTGGCAAAGACCTCGTCGAGCGTGTAGACCGGGATCGACGAGCGCAGCGCGTCGGTGATGAAGTCGCGCATCTGCGCCACCGGCTGCTGCAGCATGTAGTAGCTGCGCCAGACGCCGGACTGCTGCGGCACCGACCCCTGCTCGTAGCTCACGTGGTACTGCGCCGAGACCTCCAGGCCGATGGTCACGTTGTCCTGGGTCTTGCAGTCGATGTTGAAGCCGTTCTTCATCGTGCGCAGGCTCACGGTGGCGGCGCGGCGGTCCACGAACGGGATCTTGGCGTGGAAGCCCGCCCCCACGATGCGGTGGAACTTGCCCAGGCGCTCGATGATGACGGCGTGCTGCTGCTTGACCACGTAGAAGAGGTTGCCGGTGACGATGCCCACGATCACGAAGATCACGACCAGGGCGACGAGAAAACCGAGAAGACCCTCAAACATATGCGCTCCCTAGAACGGCTTACGTTCCCCTAGCATACCCATCCGCCGTGACGACAATATACTGAGAAGGACAAAAGGTCGTAAGAAGGGGGTCAGCATGCCACGCTTCACGTTCTCGGACCGGGACGACGCCCAGGTGGACCCCTTCACCGCGGGCGACCCCGTCATGCCCGGCGACGAGCCGGCGTGGGTGGGCGACGGGGACGAGAACCTCGAGGACGCGGACGCCGAGGGCTACGAGGAGCCCGACTACGCCCCGCACGGCGAGCGGGGCGGCGAGCCCCACAAGAGGGTCGACAACTACCGGGCGCCCACCACGCGCAGCCGCGGCTACGACGCGCCCTCGACCGAGGACGCGCCCGCGCGCGGAGTCACCCGGCTCGCGGCAGCGCGCGGACGGCGCAGGGGCTGCGGGTGCGTGACCCTGATCGTCAGCGTGGCCCTTGTCGCCATCGCCCTCGGCGGGGCGTTCGCGGACTGGGTCGCAACCGAGGGCCCGAGCCTCTCGGACGGCATCGACGCCCTTCTGGACGACGATGGCGTCACCTTCGACGACTACGTCTCCGACGGCGACGCCGACTGGCGCGACACCGCCGACGAGCTCGACCTGGCGGCCGGCGAGGCCGTCGAGCAGCGGCTGAACGAGCTTCTCGCCGACCCGGCAGCCGGGTCCCTGCACGACCGCGTCGCCGCCTACCTCGACGAGGAGCTTCAGTCCTGGGAGGGATACACGGCCGCCGAGCTCGGCATCGACGCCGACGCCTGGGCGACGTGGGCGCTCACGGGCGCCACCTACGAGCTCAGCAGCGTCTACGCCTACGACGACGGGACGGGCTCGGCCTACTTCGACACCGAGGCGCGCAACCTCAACAGCATCATCAGCGAGGCGGACACGGAGCTCTACGACTATCTCAGCGAGCACGGCCTCTCCGTCCGGGGCGGCGAGGAGCCGGCCCCGCTGAGCGAAGAGCAGCGCGCCGAGGTCGCCGCGCTCTGGCAGGACGCCTGCGAGCGGGCCGCGTCCCCGGAGGGCGCGTTCGTCAGCGTCGAGCTCGCGCGCGTGGGCGAGACCTGGACCGTCGACGAGGAGTCGCTCGACGAGGCCCTCGAGAGCGCCCTCGGGCTCTACTGAGGCGCTAGCCGTTGACGAGCGACACGTAGCCCGCGAGCTCGTACTCCCCCGAGATGCGGACGCGCGGCAGGGCCGTGACGTCGTCGCCGACGTGCGCCCAGGAGTTCTGCGTCGTGAACGCGCAGAGGATGCCCGCCTCGCGCACGGCCTCCCGGCCGTCTTCCGTCACGTCGCCGAACGGGTAGGCGAAGGCCTCCGTGGTGCCCAGGATCTCCTGCGCTCGCGTCAGGTCCTCGACGATCTGGTCCGTGTCGAGCGCGCTGATCACGCCGCCGTGCCCCACCGTGCCGCCCGCCTTGTGCAGGTCGAAGGAGTGCGACTGGAACGAGACGTAAGCGCTGCGGTGGTCGATCGGCACCCGGTCCGAGCCGGGGGCGGAGCAGATCACGAACGACGTGGCGGGAACCTCGTACTTCTCGAGAATCGGGATGCCCACGTCGAGAAAGCCCGCCTCGGCCGTGTGCCCCGAGGAGTCCGAGACGCGGTAGGTGAGCTCGTAGTCGCCCGCCGTCGAGGTGTCCACCTCGCCGCTGACCTCGATCCTGTCGTTGAGTATGCCGTCGGTCGGCTCCGCGGCGTGCGCGCCGGCCTCCAGGTACTCCTCGCCGAGAAGGACGTAGGTGTCCGCGTCCCCGTTGAGGCCGATCACGATCTCCCCGGGCCCGGAGACCGCGGCGTCGGTCACGATGGGGCGCTCCGCGGCCTCGACGTGCGAGCCGCCGCCCGAGAGCGCGCCCACGAGCGAGACGACGCCCCACGCGAGCGCGCCGACGACGAGGGCCGCCGCGGCACCGGCGACGACCAGCGGTGCGACCGGGCGCCTGCGGCGGCGTGCGGCGGGCTGCGTTCTCGGGTGCGGTCTTCTCGGCTGCGTCATGCGGTCCCCTCTCCCTCTTCCATCAATGTGATTATCGTCTTTTCTCGCCGCGCGCGACGGCGAGCGGGTACCATGTCCTGCCGAGCGACGAGAGGGGACGAAAGAGCATGGCCGAGAAGGACGCGCGACGGCGCTACTCGCTCACGACCGCCATCTGCCTCATCATGGGCATCTGCATCGGCTCGGGCATCTTCTTCAAGTCCGACAACGTTCTGGCGGCCACCGGCGGCAGCATCGGTCTGGGCGTCGTCATGTTCTGCCTCGCCGCGACCTACATCGTCTTTGGCGGACTCTGCCTCACGCTCTTTGCCGCGCGCACGAGCGGCGCGGGCGGGCTCGCGGACTACGCCGCACGGTTTGTCTCGCCGCGCTTCGCCCGGCTCATCGGCCTGCATTTTGCCTGCATATACCTGCCGTCCATCTCCGCGACGATCTTCTGGGTCGCGGGCGTCTATGCGTGCATGGCACTCGGCCTCGAGGGCACGCTCGCCCAGCAGCTGGGCATCGGCCTTCTCCTCATGCTCGCCTGCTCGCTCGCAAACGCCCTCGCGCCGCGGCTCAGCGGCTGGACCCAGAACGCCCTCACGGTCGTCAAGGTGGCCCCGCTGCTCGCAGTGGGGGTCATCGGACTCGTCTGCGCGCTCTCCGGGCGCGCGCAGACCGAGCTCGCGGCACCCGCGGACCCCGCGGCCCCGGGCGCGGGCGGGCTCGCCTGGCTCGCCGCGGCCGCGCCCATCGCCTTCTCCTTCGACGGCTGGCCCGCCGCCACCTCGATCGCCCCGGAGCTGCGCGACGCCCGCCGCAACCTGCCGATCGCCCTCGCCGTGGCGCCGCTCGCGATCCTGGCGCTTTACCTCGCCTACTTTGTGGGCATCTCCGTCACGCTGGGACCCGCCACGGTCATGGAGGCCGGCGACGCCAGCCTCGCGCTGCTCTTCTCGCGCGTCTTTGGCGAGGGCGCGGCGGCGTGGCCCAACCTGATCGCGCTGCTCGCCGTGCTCGGCACGGGCAACGGCCTCGTGCTCTCGCTGCAGCGGCTGCCGCGGGCGCTCGTCGAGCGCGGGGACATCGGCGGGCGCGCCGGAGCCTGGCTCGCGCGCGGGCGCGGGCGCGGCGCGGGCGCCGCCACGGGCTGCATGCTCGTCTGTCTCGCCATCCACGCCGTCGCCCAGGCCACGGGCGCCATCCCCAACGGCGACGTCTCCGAGGTGAGCGTCTGCCTCACGATGCTGCTCATGCTCCCCTACTTTGCCGCGGCCTGGCGCCTGCGCGACCAGGGCGAGGCCGGGGTGCTGCGCGGGCGCGTCGCCCCGGTGCTCGCGGCGACGTGCTGCCTGGTCGTGGGCCTCTCGGGCCTCGCCGACCCGATGCGCGTCGCGTTTGCCGCGGCCGAGCTCGTCGCGCTGCTCGCCCTGCTCGCCGTGAATAGACCCCGCCGCAACGGGGAACAAGCCATTGGTTGAATCTTCGCCGGACACGGGGAGGCCCCATGCACAGCAGCAACACCCAGGGAAACGCAACCGGCGAGCGCGGCATCTCCAGCGCCATCCACGGCGGCATCTTCGAGACGGGCGGCCACGACCACGTGCTCGTACCCGCCGCGGACGGACCGGCGCCGATCGAGGGACGCCTGCGCAAGGCCGCGCTGTGCGTGCCGGACAACTACGAGACGTGCAGCGGCTTCACGCTCTTTGGTCGTCGCATCAAGACCCTGCTCTACTCCACCGACGTCGCCGCGATCCGCAACACCAACGCCGACGCGATCTTTGCCGTCTACCCGTTCACCGCGCAGCCCGCGATCACGCAGGCCCTGCTCACCGTGGCCGAGGCCCCGCTCTTTGTGGGCGTGGGCGGCGGCACCACCACCGGCCGGCGCGCCGCGGAGCTGGCGGCGGTCTCGGAGATGCAGGGCGCGGCGGGCGTGGTCCTCAACTCCCCCGCCACCGCGGAGATGGTCGCGCAGGTGGCCTCCACCGTGGACATCCCCGTGATCGCCACGATCACGCGCTTTGACGCCGAGGCCGCCGAGAAGATCCAGTCCGGCGCGCGCATCATCAACGTGGCGGCCGGTCGGCGCACCCCCGAGGTCATCGCCGAGCTGCGCGCCGCCTTCCCCGCGCTGCCCATCATCGCCACCGGCGGCCGGGACGACGAGACCGCCGCGGCCACCGTCTCCGCCGGCGCGAACGCGCTCATCTGGGCACCGCCGAGCGTGGTGGAGCTGCAGCGCGAGATGATGGTCCGCTACCGCGAGAAGGCCGAGGCCGCCGCAGAGGCCGCCGGCGAGGAGCGCCCCGTCGCCACCGTCGCGAGCGTGCCCGACATCACCGACATGCCGGTGGCCGACGTGCCCAACGGCGTGGTGGAGAGCGTCTCGCCCGAGGTGGAGAAGGCCGAGCAGATCGGCGACGAGGACTTCGTGAGCCCCTACCGCGGCCGGCTGCCGCGCCTGCCGTTCTTTGGGCGCAAGCGCGGCTAGCGCACGTTCTTCTCGGCCGCGCGCGATACGCGACTTCCGACGGTTCTGGCCGCGATTCCGTTGGGTATCGCATACCGGCGGCTGGCAGTACGCGACTTCCAACACTTTTGGGCCCGATTCCGTCGGAAGTCGCGTATTTAGCCGTGAGGCGAGAAGGACCGCGGACCCGCCCCGCCTACCGGCGCAGCAGCGCGCCCCAGTCCGGCAGCGGCGCGGGCCCCGTCGGCACGAGCGGCGAGCCCAGGCGCGGCACGCCGTAGAGCTCGAGCTTTTGGACGAGCCCGGTCACCCCGGCGGCCTCCTCGTAGGCGAACCGCAGCACCGAGACATCGTAGGCGGTGATGAGCCCCTCGCGCCTGCGTTGGTCGAGAAGCACCTGCTCGGGGGACCTCCCGCGGGCCATCTCGGGGTCGAGCAGCTTGCGCAGGCCGTCGCACTCGCCCACGATCACGCGCCCGTCCGCGCGCACCCAGACAAAGTCAACCCGGAACGTGCGGCCTGGGTGCAGCGGGTCCGGGACCTCCACCTGCAGCTCCGGCAGCATGTAGCCCTGCTCGATCATCACCGCTCGCGCGATCGACTCGCCGCCGCTCTCGGCACGCCCGTCGGCCTGGACGAACGTCGCGAGCGCGCGATTGATGCCTCGGCACGACCCGAGCCGGCCGTATGCGAACCCCACGAGGGCCTGCCACGTCACCCCGCGCGCGCCCATCGCCCAGTCGGCCACCACCATGCTCTCGCGAAAGCTCATCCAGCGCAGGCAGTCGAGGACCGTGCGCAGCAGCGGCGTCACGCGCAGCCCGCGCGTCCACAGCGGCCGCTCGTCGGCGTCGTCGGGGTCGAGCGCGATCCGGTGGCGTGCCACGAGCGCCGTCGGCGCGGAGACCGAGCCGCTCTCGAGCAGCACATGAAGCGGGCGCTGCTGCGCGTACGACACGTCGCAGCCGAGCGCGAGCGCGGCGGACGGGCCGCAGAAGACCCAGGTGGGGTGAGCCTCCTGCAGCGAGCGCATGAGGGCGAGCGTCTGCCCGGAGAAGCCGAGCGCCTCCCACCACGCCCGGCGCGCGTAGAGCCCGCGCGCGGGCGAGACGAGCTCCCCCTCATCGCCCGCGCGCCGGGCACACGCCGTCCGGACGCGCTCCTCGGGCGGCCTCAGGCATGCGCCGCGCGCCTCCGCCGCCGCGAGGAGCTCCCTCAGCTCCCGATCGACCTTCTCGCTCATGGCGTCCTCCCGTCATGGGAGGCATTCTTCCACGAGTCGTTCCGCGCCGAGCGCGAGGCGATTGGGGCACGCGAGTCTCAATTTGAAGTCTGTTGCATCTCCGCATGTGATAGGCATGGTTTCTTGCATGGAGTTTCGTGCAAGCCAGCTGCAAGTCGCTTACGGGAGCCACAAATCGGCGAACGGCGGACGGTGGGCGCGCCTCACGCCCCGGGCTCGTCCGGCACGTACTCGAGGAGGTCGCCGGGCTGGCAGCCCAGCTCGCGACAGATGGCATCGAGCGTGGAGAAGCGCACGGCGGAGATCTTGCCACACTTGATGCGCGAGAGGTTGACCTCGGTGAGGCCGATTCTCTCCGCGAGCTCCTTCGAGCGCATCTTGCGGTCCGCGAGTACGCGGTCGAGGCGAAGCACGATCATCGGCACCTCACAGCAGCTCGTCGTCCTGCCGCTGCAGGATGCAGCCGTACTCGAACATGCGGCAGATCGCAAACAGCAACGCCCCAATCGCGAGCGCCCCGTTGTCGACGATCACCGTGCCCACCGGGATGAGGTCGGCCGCCAGCCAGAGCGACACGACCGCCATGATGAGCGACCCCGCGGCCACGAGGGCGCAGAGCCACGCGGCCACAGTCGCCGTGCGCCGGATGTGGCGGTCGGCGTCGGAGCGCGCCAGGGTCTCGTTGGTCATTGCGATCACCCCGTTCTTCTCGCCAGTGTTCTTATCGTTCTTATACCACTAATTATCGACTATCGATAAGTGCGGACGAGTTTTAAGGCGAACGGCACCAAACGAGCGCCGAGCGTGCATAATGGACGGGACGTCAACACCACCACGAGAGGGGCAGGCGCATGAAGGAGCTTGAGGACCGCATCCGCCAGGACGGCATCGTTCGCGAGGGCAACGTCCTCAAGGTCGACAACTTCCTCAACCACCAGTGCGACGTGGCCCTCTACGACCACATGGGCGCCGAGTGGGCGCGCCTCTTTGCTGGCAAGCGCATCGACAAGATCCTCACGATCGAGGCCTCCGGCATCGGCATCGCATGCGTGGCGGCAACCCACTTTGGCGGGGTGCCCGTGGTCTTTGCGCGCAAGACCGAGTCCAAGAACCTCGACGGCGACCAGTACCGCACCAACATCACGAGCTACACCAAGGGCCGCGAGTACCAGGTCATCGTCGCCAAGCGCTTCCTCACCCCCGGCGAGCACGTGCTCATCATCGACGACTTCATGGCCATGGGCTGCGCGATGAGGGGGCTGCTCCAGATCTGCGACGAGGCGGGCGTCATCGTGGAGGGCATCGGCATCGCCATCGAGAAGGGCTTCCAGCCGGGCGGCGCCGAGCTGCGCGAGCGCGGCTACCAGGTGGAGTCGCTCGCGATCGTGAAGTCCATGGACGCCGCGACCGGCGAGATCGAGTTTGCGTAGGCGCGGCGGGCGGTCGTTCTTCTCGCCTGGCTTTTTCGCCCGGCCGCAATACGCGATTGCCAACGTTTTGGGCGTCGATTCCGTCGGAAGTCGCGTACTGCGCACAGTAAAAATCCCCGTTGACATATGAACGTATGCTCATATAATCATTCTCAGGCACAACATATGATCGTTTGCTCAGATGTTCATGCAATCAGAGAGGAGCGCGCATGCCCGAGGACCCCACGCCGGCCGAGATGCCCGACGAGGAGCTGCTCTACGACCTCGCCGACCTGTTCAAGGTGTTCAGCGACACCACCCGCATCAAGATCCTCTACGCCCTCATGGGCCGCGAGCTCTGCGTGGCAGACATCGCCGAGGAGACGGGCTCCACCCAAAGCGCCGTCTCCCACCAGCTGCGGACCCTCAAGCAGTCGCACCTGGTGAAGTTCCAGCGCGACGGGCGCAACGTGCTCTACTCGCTCGCCGACGACCACGTCTACACGATGCTCAGCCAGGGCATGTCCCACATCTGCGAATAGCCGAGAAGAACGGGCGGCGAGAGCCCCCACGGAAAGGAGCCATCATGCGCAAATCCTACAAGCTCGACGAGATCGACTGCGCCAACTGCGCGCTCAAGCTCGAGGACGCCATCAGGAAGGTCGACGGCGTCAAGGACGCCAAGGTCAACTTCATGACCCAGAAGATGACGCTCGCCGCCGACGACGACCGCTTCGACGCCGTTCTCGACGAGGTCTGCGCCCTCGTGGCCAAGATGGAGCCCGACTGCGAGGTCATCCGCTAGCAAAGAGCCCACAGCCCTCCGGCCGTCGGCTTTTTGCCGGACAATATATGAATATATGTTCATATAGACATTTGATTGGAACGGGAGAACGATGAACAAGAGACAGCGGAAGTGGCGAAACCGGATACTTCTGGCCATCGCCCTCTTCTTCGCGACCATGCTGCTCGAGCGGACCGGGGCTCTCGGCGCGGCCTTTGGCGGGGCCGAGGTCTACGCGGCCTTTGCCCTCTACCTCGTCGCATTCCTCGTGGCCGGCTACGACGTCCTCATCAAGGCGTGGAACAACATCCGTCGCGGCGACCCCTTCGACGAGGCCTTTCTCATGACCGTGGCCACCGTCGGCGCCTTTGCCACGATACTGTTCCCCGAGACCGAGCCGCAATCCGCCGAGGGCTGCGCCGTCATGCTGTTCTACCAGGTGGGAGAGCTCTTCCAGAGCTACGCCGTGGGCAAGAGCCGCGCCTCCATCGCCGACATGATGGACATCGCGCCTGACTACGCCAACGTCGAGCGCGACGGCGCGCTCGTGGAGGTGGACCCGGAGGAGGTCCAGGTCGGCGACGTCATCGTGGTGAAGCCCGGGGAGCGCGTGCCCATCGACGGCGTCGTCACCGACGGCGTGAGCCAGCTCGACACCGCTGCGCTCACCGGCGAGAGCGTCCCGCGGCACGTGGAGGTGGGCGCCGACGTCATCTCCGGCTGCATCAACATGACGGGAACCCTGCGCATCCAAACCGTCAAGCCCTTCGGCGAGTCCACGGTGAGCCGCATCCTCGAGCTCGTGGAGAACGCGAGCGAGAAGAAGGCCAAGACCGAGAACTTCATCACGCGCTTCGCCCGGGTCTACACGCCCGCCGTCACGTTCGCCGCGGTGGCGCTCGCCGTGGTGCCGTCCGTCCTGGGCATGGGCCCCTGGACCGACTGGGTCCTCCGCGGCCTGACGTTTCTTGTCGTGAGCTGCCCCTGTGCGCTCGTGATCAGCGTGCCGCTCAGCTTCTTCGGCGGCATCGGCGGCGCGTCGCGGCTGGGCATCCTCGTCAAGGGGTCCAACTACCTGGAGCTCCTCTCCAAGGTTGACACGGTGGTCTTTGACAAGACGGGCACGCTCACCTCGGGGACCTTCAACGTGGTGGCCGTCCATCCCGAGGCGGGTGTGGACCCGGACTACGTGCTCTCAAACGCCGCCCACGCGGAGGCCTTCAGCGACCACCCCATCGCCGTCTCGGTGCGCGCGGCCTACTCCGGCCCCATCGACCAGGCGCGCGTCCGCGACGCGTGCGAGGAGTCGGGCCACGGCGTCTCGGCGACCGTGGGCGAGCACGTAGTCCTCGTGGGCAACGACAAGCTCATGGCGGCCCACGGCGCGCGCTGGCACGAGTGCGACCTCACGGGCACCATCCTGCACGTCTCCGTCGACGGCGAGTATGCGGGGCACATCGTGATCGCGGACGTGGTGAAAGACGACGCCGAGCGGGCCGTCGCCGACCTCCACGCAGCGGGCGTGAGGAAGTGCGTCATGCTCACCGGCGACCGCCGCGACGTGGCGGAGGCCGTGGCCGAGCGCCTCGGAATCGACGAGGTGCGCGCGCAGCTGCTGCCCGAGGACAAGGTCAACGAGGTGGAGCGCCTGCTCGCCGACCAGAGGGAGGGCGCGCGCCTGGCCTTTGTGGGCGACGGCATCAACGACGCGCCGGTCCTCATGCGCGCGGACGTGGGCATCGCCATGGGCGCGATGGGCTCGGACGCCGCGATCGAGGCCGCCGACGTCGTTCTGATGGACGACCGCCCCTCCAAGATCGCGGCCGCCATGCGCATCGCGCGCAAGACCATGCGCATCGTGTGGCAGAACATCGTCTTCGCGCTGGGCGTGAAGCTCCTCATCCTCGTGCTCGCCGCGCTCGGCGTGGCCAACATGTGGCTCGCGGTCTTTGGCGACGTGGGCGTGGCCATGATCGCGATCCTCAACGCCATGCGCTGCATGCGGGTCGGGAGAGCCTCCTAGCCGACGGGCGCCTGCTCCTCGGTCTCCATGACAAAGCCGATCTTGGCGTTGTCGTAGAAGCCGCTCACGTCGTCGGGGACGTCGTACATCGCCCACGAGCCGTCTACCTTGAGCAGGGTCGCGTAGTTCTCGGTGCCGCCGTCGTTGTTGGGCTCGCCGGACGCCCACGACGCGAAGGAGAACTCCGATCCGTCCACCCAGGCCCAGTTGCCGTCGGAGGTTCGGTACGCCCCGATCCAGCAGGACACGAGCCCCTCGGCGGGAAGCTGCGCGAGGACCTCGTCGAGCTCGTCGGCACCCGAGATCGTGACGAGGTGGCCGCCGTTGTCCTCGCAGTAGCGGCGCGCCTCGTCCCAGGTCATGTTCTGGTGAACGAGCTGGTAGCGGCTGACGGTGACCGTCTCGGGCTCGGGCGCAGGCTCGGGCTCGACCTCGGGGTCGGGGGCCTCCCCCGACCCGGACCCGGGCGTCTCCTGCGGCTCGGCGGCAGGCTGCGTCGCCGCCGGCTGCGGCGCCGGGGCGAACGGCCCCACCTTCAGGGCGAACATCACGCCGCAGGCGGCTCCCGCCACGGCGAGAAGGACCGCGAGGACGACTGCCGCCACGACCCCCGGCCGCATCCCGCGGGACGTCCCCTCGTCGGGCCCGGGACCGAGCGGAGGCTCCCCCGTCACGAGCGGCGCGCCGCACCCCGTGCAGAACTTCGCGCCGTCCTTGTTCTCCTGGCCGCAGTTCGTGCAGAACATCGCGCCCACGCCCTTCTCGCCCGCATGCGTCGTCCGTCTAGGGCGATGCTACCTCAGCCGGCCGAGCTTCGTCGTGAGAATGCGCTCGACGGACTCGTCGATGCGCCCCTCGTCCAGCTCCCCGGACGCGACGGCGTCGAGCACGCCCTGGTAGGCCGCCCGCAGGTCGGCCGGCATGAGCACGATGTCCACGCCCGCCAGAAGCGCCGCCACGGCCACGCGCTCCACGCCGACCGCCTCGGTCGCCGCGCCCATGCCCATGGAGTCGGTGATGATGATTCCCTGGTAGCCGAGCTCGTCGCGCAGGAGGTTGGTGACGATCTCGCTCGAGATCGTGGCGGGGTCGTCGTCCCCGGTGACGTTGGGCATGGAGAGGTGCCCCACCATCACGAACGGCACGTCCTCCTCGATCGCCGCCTCAAAGGGACGCAGCTCCTCCGCGCGAATCTCGTCGAGGGTCTTCTCGGAGTAGATCGAGGTGTCGTGGCTGTCGCCGAGGGCGCCGCCGATCCCCGGGAAGTGCTTGGCCGCGCAGAGCACGCCCGCGTCGGTGAAGCCGCGCACCTGCGCCGCCACCATCGGGGCCACCGCGTCGGCGGTGGCGCCAAAGGAGCGCAGGCCCATCGTGCCGCCCGGGTTGTTGGCGATGTCGGCGTCCGGCGCAAAGTCAACGTTGAAGCCCAGGTCGCTGAGATAGGTGCCGATGTGCTCAGCCACCTCGCGGGCGCGCTCGGCGTCGCCGGTCGCGCCCACGTCGCACATGTCTCCGACGTTCTCCACGTCAAAGCCCGGGTTGCCGCCCACGCGCGAGACCGTGCCGCCCTCCTCGTCCACGCACAGAAACATCGGCAGGCCGTTGGCCTCGCGGCCGTAGGCCATGGTGTTGGAGAGCATCTCGCGCGTCTGGTCGGGGTCGAGCAGGTTGGGCGCAAAGTAGCAGATGCCGGCGACGGGCAGCTCCGCGAGGGCCGCGCGCGTGGTCTCCCCCGCCGCCGTGACCTGGCCCACGTCCGTGAGTGCCTCGGGGCGCACGACGAAGAGCTGGGCGACCTTCTGCTCGAGCGTCAGCGCGCCCATCGCGGCGCGCACCTCGGCGGCGAGGTCGCGCTCGCCGGCGGCGCCGGGCACGGGACGGTCGCTCACGGTGGCGCGCTCGTCCCCGGCGGGGGCGGACGGGGCGTCCGAACAGCCGGCGAGCGTCAGGGCGGAGAGCGCGGCCGCCGAGGCCAGGGCCTCGCGGCGGGTGAGCAGGCGCGTTCCGGACACGAAGACACCTTTCCTCGTTCTTGTCGGGCACCTATAGTATAGGGGCATCGGACCCGCGGCCGGAACCGCCCCGCGCCCGCGTCCCGCCCGCCGGCCATGCTCACATGCCCCCACCAAGCAAAGGAGTAGCAGTGGCCGCTCTTCCTCAACCCGCGGTTGCCCCTCTTCCCGCCGAAGTCTCCGGCACCGCCGAGCCCGCGATCGACCTCAACGACCGCTCGGGCGGGGCCTGGGAGTTCCTGCCCGGCGCGCACGACCTCGCGCCCGCCCTGGACGCGCCGTGTCAGGACCTCGACGCGACCTCGCTGCCCGCCGAGGGCTGGGTCGGCGTGGCCGTGCCCTCGGAGCTGGCGATGCAGGGCTTTGACATCCGGAACAACGTCGAGCACTACTACCGACGGACGGTGAGCGTGCCGGCGGACTATGCGGGCCGCCGCGTCCTCGTGCGCTTTGACGGCGTCTACAGCGCCGCGCGCGTCTGGGCGGACGGCCGGCTCGTGGGCGCCCACGTGGGCGGGTTCACCACCTGGGACTGCGACGTCACCGAGGTCGCCCGCCCCGGAGGGGCCTTCGAGCTGGTGGTGGGCGTGGCCGACGTCGAGGGGAGCGAGCCGGGGACGCGCAACCCGGAGGGGCTCGTCCGGGGAGACGCCTCGTGGGCGAGCTGCTACGCCCATCACAACGTGGGCGGGATCCTGCGCGACGTGACGCTCGTCGCCCTGCCCGCGGCGCATCTCGTCCGCCTGAGCGTGGAGACCGTCTTTGACGGGCGCCTCGTCGACGCGACCCTGCGCGTCCGCGCGGTCCTCTCCGACCCCGCCGCGCGCCTCTCGCTCCTTCTTCGCGGCCCGGACGGCGAGGACGTCGCCCGCGCCGGGGCCGTGCCGGCGGCGGACGGCACGCTCGACCTCGAGCTGCCCGTGGCCTCCCCGCGGAAGTGGGACGCCGAGCACCCCGTCCTCTACCTGCTGGAGGCATCGGTCGAGAGGGACGGCTCCGTCGTGGAGCGCGTGCGCGAGCGCGTGGGGTTTCGCGAGGTCACCTACGGCGGGGCGCGCGGCACGGCGCCCAACCGCGTCTACGTGAACGGTCGCGAGGTCAAGCTGCGCGGCGTCTGCCGCCACGACGTCTCGGACCGCTTTGGCCGCTCGACCACCCGCGAGGAGGACTTCGCCGAGGTCGCGGCCTACCGCGACGCCAACGTCAACCACGTGCGCACCTCCCACTACCCTCCCTCGCGCCACTTCCTCGAGGCCTGCGACGAGCTGGGCATGTACGTGGAGGAGGAGACGAGCGTCTGCTTCCAGGGCACGGGCGGCAAGGGCATTCACGCGACGGCCGACGAGTTCGTACTCCCCACGGCCGAGATGGTCGAGCGCGACCGCAACCACCCGAGCGTCATCATCTGGTCCGTCGGCAACGAGTCGGCCTTCGACCGCACGCCGGGGCTCCGCCGCGCCTACGACCACGTCAAGCGCGCCGACCCGACGAGGCCCGTCATCTTTAGCTACCCCTACACGGTGGAGACGCTGCCGCTGCCCTACGACATCATCAGCCGCCACTACGAGAGCACGGAGGGCTTCCTGGGCGACTCCAACCTCCCCGTGCTGCACGACGAGTTCGCCCACGTGCCCTGCTACAACATGGACGAGCTCCGGCGCGACCCCAACGTCCGCAGCTTCTGGGGCCACAACCTGCGCCGCGCCTGGGAGCGGGTCTTCAAGACCCCGGGGGCGCTCGGCTGCGACCTCTGGAGCGCGATCGACGACGTCTTCCCGCTGCCCGAGGGCGTGGGCGCGCGCTGGCAGCGCCACTCGCGCGGGGCCTGGCCGGGATACGGGGAGTGGGGCGCGATCCTCGACTGCCACAGGCGCCCCAAGCCCGAGGCGTTCCTCGTTCGCAAGGCCTTCTCGCCGGTGCGCGTCGACGAGCGGCGCTTCCACGTGCGGGGGACGAGCTCCTGGTGCCGGTGGCCAACTGGTTTGACCACACGCCGCTCTCGGAGCTGCGGCTCACGGTCACGGTGGACGGGCGCCCCTCCGCCGGCGCCGTCGTGCCCGACGTGGCCCCGCACGACGAGGGCCTGCTCGTCGTGCGCGGCGTCTGGGAGGGCGTGCGCGAGGTCGGGCTCTCCTGGAGCCTCGCCGGCCGCGTCGTGGACGAGCAGGTCCTCGCGCTCGCGGGGCGCCCGGAGCCGGCGTCTGCGGCCGGGCGGCGCGAGGCGCCCGCGCTCGACGTGACGCCCGATGAGATACGCGTGAGCTGCGCCAACGGCGCGTGCTACCGCTTCTCCCGACGCACCGGCCTGCTCGACCGGGCCGAGGCGGGGGGCCGCGTCGTCCTCACGGGCGGCCCGTGGCTCCATCTCACGGGCGTCGAGCTCTCGCGCCCCTGGACCGTGACGCACGCGCCGTGGGCGGCCGTCGAGGGCGACCATGTCACCGTGGTGCTCCAGGGCCGTCACGGCACGCGCGTGCCGCTGCAGTTTGTGTGCCGGGTCTTCGGCGACGGCCGCATGGACGTGAGCTGGCACACGCGCGAGACCAACCTCGACGCCTCGCGCATGTCCGAGATGGGCGTCGCCTTTGACCTCCCCGATGACGTCGACGCCGTGAGCTGGCTGCGCGACGCGCCCTACGCCCGCTATCCCGAGGGCCACATCGCGCGCGGCGCGGGCACGGCGCGGCGGGTCTGTCTCGAGGCGCTCGCCGCCGGCTACGGGGCGCTTCCGAGCTGGCCCTGGAAGCAGGACATGTTCGACGCCTACCTCACGGGGCCCGAGGGCGACGGCTGGCGCGTGGCCACGAGCGACTTCAAGGCGCTGCGCGAGAACATCCGCAGCTACACGGTGCACTTCTCGTCCGGGGAGCAGACGGTGAGCGCGCTCTCCGACGGCCGCGCCGCCGCGCGCGTGGAGCTCTCCGGAAGGAGCCCGCGCCTCGTGATCGACCAGCAGTGGTGGTACCCGCAGCTCGGCTGGGGCAACGACTGCGGCAGGCCCGTCAGCCTCGTGGAGGGCACCGGGCGCGGCGAGGCGAGCGTGCGCGTGGAGCCCGGCCCCGAGGCACGCCCCGACCGCGACCGAAGGAGCCGCTCATGACCCGCTCCCCCTCCGCTCGGCGCGGGACGCCCCTGGCCGCGGGCGAGCTGCTGCCGCTGCTCGCCCTCACGCTCTCGGCGTTTCTGCTCAACACCTCTGAGTTCGTGCCCATCGGCCTGCTCACGGACATCGCGGGGTCCTTCTCGCTGAGCGAGTCCGGCGCCGGGCTCATGGTCTCCGTCTATGCCGCCGCGGTCGCGCTGCTGTCGCTGCCGCTCATGCTCGCGGCGAGCCGCCTGGCGCCCCGCCCGCTCATCGTGACGGTGCTCGCCCTGTTCTGCGCGGGGCAGGCCGCCTCCGCGGCCGCCCCCACCTTCGAGCTGCTCGTGGCGGCCCGTCTCCTGGTCGCGGCCACGCATGCCGTGTTCTGGTCCGTGGCCACGCCGTTCGCGGTGCGCGCGGTCGCCCCGGAGCACGCCTCGCTCGCCATGTCCATGATCATCACCGGCACCTCGGTCGCCATGATCTTGGGCATGCCGATGGGACGGACCCTGGGGCTCGCCCTCGGGTGGCGCATGGCGTTCGTCTGCATGGGGGCGCTGGCGCTCGTGGCCCTCGTCGGGCTTCTCGCCTTCTTCCCGCGCCTGGGCGCCGGCGCGCCCTTCACCCTCTCCCGCCTGCCCGAGCTCGTCCGCAACCGCCCGCTCATGACGCTCTACCTCTGCTCGGTGCTCTTTGCCACGGGCTACTACACCGCCTACAGCTACGTCGAGCCCTTCCTCCGGCAGGTCGCGGGGATGCCCGGCGGGCTCGTCACCGCGGCGCTCACCGTCTTTGGCGCGGCGGGGCTCGTGGGCAGCTGGCTCTTTGCGCGCCTCTTCGACGCGCATCGCCAGGCCTTCCTCATGGCCACGATCTCCGGCCTCGCGGCGGCGCTCTTCCTGCTGCTGCCGCTCTCGGGACTGGCCGGAGGGCCGTTTGCGGTCTGCGCCCTGTGGGGCGCCTGCGCCACGGCCTACAACGTGGCCGTCCAGGCGGAGATCATCCGCGCCACCTCCCCGGACGCCTCCGCGGTCGCGATGTCGATCTTCTCCGGCCTCTTCAACGTGGGGATCGGCGCGGGCTCGGCCGTGGGCGGAGCGGTCTGCGACGGCATGGGCATCGGGGCGCTCGGCGTGGTCGGCGGGGCCGTCGCCGGCGCCGGGGCGATCTGGTGCGCGTCGGTGGTGCGCCGGACGCTCCGCGCCGCCGCCTCCGAGCGGGCGTAGCGGACGGGCGGCGCGCTACCGCTCGGGATAGCGCGGGGCCACCAGCCCCGCGCGCTCGAGCGCCATGACGACCGGCACCACGACCACGAGCTGCAGCACGATGCCCGGCAGGCCGGTCAGCAGGTAGCCCGTCGCCCACGCGGCGAGCGAGTAGGAGCCGGCCGAGAAGATCAGCGCCTGCAGCGCCCCGCCCACGACGCGGCCGAGAAGCATCGCGCCGACGAGCGAGACGTAGAGGTCGAGCGGCAGCCGCCCGGTGCGCACGCGCGCCGAGAGCAGGCCGCTGACGAGGCCGTAGGTGACGAGCTCGCAGGTCATCGACGGCAGGATGGGGGCCGCGGGCATGCCGGTGAGCAGGCTCGAGAGCACGGGCGCCAAGAGCCCGGTCACGACGCCGGAGCCCGGTCCGGCGACAAGGCCAGAGATCAGCACCGGGACGTGCATGGGCAGCCAGACGTTGCCGGCGCCGGGCAGGGCGTGAAAGGCCATCGGCAGGACGATGCCGAGCGCGGCGCAGACCGCGGCGATGACGACTCTCTTGACGGGGCTCATGGGCACCTCTCCTCTCGACGGCGCGCGGCGCGGCCGCCGAGGCGGTACCCGCGCGCCTCCATGGCGACGGACAGCTCGTCCGCGCGCCGAAACGCGGTCACGAAGACGGGGACGAGCAGCCGCACATAACTGACGGAGCGTCGCATAATACCACGCGCGGCCATGTCGCCGCACCGCAGAGCCTGCGCGCGCATGAGCTGGCGGCTCTCGCGCAGCAGCGTGGGCACAAACTGCACCGTCACGCCGACGGCGAGCGCCGCCACCTCCGTTGGCACGCCGAGGCGCGCGAGCGGTCGGAGCAGGCCGCGCACCCCATCCGTGACCTGCTGCGGGAGCGTGGTGGCGGTGAGCAGCGCGCCGAGCGCCACCACGAGCGCGGTGCGGACGACCACGCGGACCCCCTGCGCGAGCCCGGCCGTCGTGAGGTGCAGCGGGCCCAGCGAGAGCAGCGGGTCGGCGGGCGAGAAGAGCAGCGCGTTCAGGCAGAGCACGGCGAGCAGGAACCAGCGGAGCCCCCAGACCGGGCGGCCGACGACCGCCCAGCCGACGCGCGAGACGGCGACGAGCGCCGCGACGCCGAGGGCCGCGAGGGCGAGCTGGGCCGACGTGGTCGCCAGCACGACGAGCGCGGCGGCGGCCACGAAGCCCGCGAGCTTGGCGGAGGCCGGGGCCCGGTGCAGCGGCGAGTCCGCCCACACGTATCCGCCCGCCGCCCTCATCGGGCCCCCCTTCCGGCCGCGATGGCGTCAGCGAGCTCCTCGGACGTGAGCGGGGCGCCCGGCACGGCGACGCCCGCGCGGCGCAGGGCCGCGGCGGCGCGCGCCGCGCAGGCGGGCTCGAGCCCATGCGCGCGCATGAGCGGCGCGTCCGCGAGGAGGTCGCGGGCGGGGCCGTCGAGCGTCACGCGCCCGCCCTCGAGCGTCACGAGGCGGTCGGCCACCTCGGCGAGCGCGTTGGCGTCATGGCTGGCCATGACCACCGTCGCCCCGGCGTCGGCCGCGGCCCGCACGGCGTCGAGGCAGGCGCGTCGGGCGCGCGGGTCGAGCCCCGCCGTGGGCTCGTCGAGCAGCAGCAGCTCGGGCCGGAGCGCGAGCGCCGACGCCAGGGCCACGCGGCGCTGCTGCCCGCCGGAGAGCGAGAAGGGCGAGCGCGCGCCCAGCTCGTCCAGGTCAAGCCCCATGAGCGAGAGGGCGCGCGCCGACCGCGCGCGGGCCTCCGCGGACGGCACGCCGCGCGCGAGCAGGCCGAAGGCGACCTCGCGCTCCACCGTGGCCTCGAAGAACTGGCGCTCCGGCAGCTGGAAGACGAGCGCGACGGCGCCGTCGGCCTCGGCCACCAACCCGACGCGCCCCGAGTCGGGCGACGTCGCGCCCGCCATGACCTCGAGCAGCGTCGTCTTGCCCGAGCCAGTGCGGCCCATGAGGCCGCAGACGCCCCCCGCGAGCTCGAGCGTGACGCCCGCGAGCGCGCGGACCCGCCCGCCGGCCGGCCCCTCGTAGGCGAGGCTCACGTTGTCGAGCGTCACGAGACAGTCGAGCGCTGCGTCGCGGGGCCGGCAACGAGACCGCGGCGCGCGAGGGCCTCCCAGGTGCGGACGGCAAGCGGCGGCTCCAGGCCCGCGCCCTCGAGCAGGGCGCGGTCGACGAGGACCTCCCCCGGGGCGCCGGCCGCCGCGATCTCGCCCGCGCGCATGACCACCACGCGGTCGGCGCGCGCGGCGAGCTCCATGTCGTGCGTGATCCAGACGACGGTGGCGCCGCGCTCCTCCCGCGCGCGCAGCACGGCCCGGACCAGCTCGTCGCGCCCCTGCGGGTCGATCATCGAGGTGGCCTCGTCGAGCACGATCACGTCCGGCTCGCAGGCGAGCACGCCGGCGAGCGCCACGCGCTGCTGCTGGCCGCCCGAGAGCCCGTGCACGTCGCGTCGCTCAAAGCCCGCGAGCCCCACGGCGGCGAGCGCGGAGGCCGCCGCGGCCCGCGCGTTCCTCTCGCCCGCGCCAAAGTTCGCGGGGGCCAAAGGCCACGTCCTCCCCCACCACGGAGGAGACGAACTGGTTCTCGGGGGTCTGGAAGACCATGCCGCAGGCCCGTCGCAGCTCCCAGACGCGCGCGGGGTCGGCGGCGTCGATGCCGGCCACCCGGAGCTCGCCGGCCTGCAGCGGGACGAGCGCGTTCAGGTGCCGCGCGAGCGTGGTCTTGCCGGAGCCGTTCTCGCCGACGACCGCGACGAGCTCGCCGGGCGCCACGTCGAGGGAGACGTCGCGCAGGTCGGGACGGCCGGGCACGTAAGCGTGGGAGACGGCGCGCGCCGCCACGATCTTCTCGTCCGTCCCTCCCACCTCCTCCGGCATTTGTTGACGCAGCGTCGGCTATTCTACCCCAGACAACGAGGCGCCTCTAGGTTTGGCCGCCCTTGTCCCGAACGCCTCTAGAAAATCCGGCCCGTGTCGCAGGAAATGCCGCGATTCACGACCGGAGCCCCGCGCGAGTCTAGGAATCAGCCTCCTTGCGCGCCTCGACTCTAAGAATCCCGGCCCGTGCGCGCGGGCATGGCGCCAACTCCGCGCAACCCCTCGAAATCCTAGACGCACCCGGGACAACCCCGCCGATTCCCGGATCACGCCCCGAGCCGGCGCGCCGCGCGCGTTATAGCCCCGAATGTGCAACGCCGGTGCGCGAACCCGCCCCTCACCTGCGGTATCCTTGACGCATCGTCGAGAAGACCAAGGAGGACCCGTGCTCACCTTCGAGAAGTACGTCCGCCCCGGCAGCGCGGCGCAGGCCCTGGAGCTCCTGCGGGAGAACCGACAGGCCACCGTCATCGGCGGCATGATGTGGCTGCGTCTGGCCGACCGCACCGCCCCGCTCGGCATCGACCTCGCGGGCTGCGGGCTCGACAGGATCGAGGAGACCGAGGGCGCCTTCCGCATCGGGCGATGGTGACGCTCGGCCAGCTCGAGAACAACGAGCGCTTCCAGGCCGCCACCTGCGGCCTCTTCACCGAGGCGGTGCGCGACATCGTGGGCACGCAGTTCCGCAACCTCGCCACGGTGGGCGGGTCGCTCTACGCGCGCATGGGCTTCTCGGACGTGGTCACCGCGCTGCTCGCGCTCGACACCGAGGTCGAGCTCGAGGGGGCGGGCACCATGCCGATCATCCCCTTCGTGGAGCGCGGGGCGAGAAACGACGTCCTCACGCACATCGTCGTGCGCAAGCACCGCTACCAGGCGGCCTTTGAGTCCGTGCGCAACGCGGCGACGGACTTCTCCGCGCTCAACGCCGCGGCCGCCTGCTGGCAGGGCTCCTGGCACGTCACGGTGGGCGCGCGCCCCAAGAAGGCCACGCTCGTGACCGGCGGCGAGCGCATCCCGCTGCGCGCCGAGTTCTCCCCCGCCGAGCTGGATGGCGTCTGCGAGCTTGCCGAGAGCCTGGACTATGGCGACGACCTGCGCGGCACCGCCGCGTGGCGCCGCGCCGTGGCGCCCGCGCTCGTCCGCCGCGCCGTGGAGCGCGCCGCCGCCAAGCCCCGCGCCGAGAAGGAGGCATAGCGATGCAGATCACCCTCACCCTCAACGGCCGCGAGCTCTCCGAGGACGTCCGCCCGGACATGACGCTCTTCGACTTCTGCCGCGCGCACGGCGCGAAGTCCGTGAAGTGCGCCTGCGAGACCTCCAACTGCGGCCTCTGCACGGTGCTGCTTGACGGCGAGCCCGTGCTCTCGTGCTCCGTGCTCATGGCGCGCGCGAACGGCCGCGAGGTCACCACGCTCGAGGGCGTGCGCGACGGCCGGTGCGAGCTGCTCGCGCAGTGCCTCGCCGAGGAGGGCGCCGAGCAGTGCGGCTTCTGCGCGCCGGGCCTCGAGATGGCCGTGCTCGCGCTCGACGCCGCCCACCCCGGCGCGGGCGACGAGGAGGTCCGCCGCTACCTCTCCGGCAACCTCTGCCGCTGCTCGGGCTTACGCGGGCCAGATGCGCGCGATCCGCCGCTTCCTCGCGCGCCACGCAAAACGGCGGCGCGCTGCCGCCGCGCGAGGTGCCCGCGGACGCCACCACCGAGTCGGGCGAGCGGCACCGAGAAATCGCGCGCCCGATTGCGAAGAAGGACTCCGGCGCCCTTCTGGCCGGCGCCCCCGTCTACACCGCCGACCTCGCGCCCGAGGGCGCCCTCGTGGTGAAGCTCGTACGCAGCCGCCACGCCCACGCGCTCGTCACGGACGTGGACAAGAGCCGCGCGCTCGAGGTGCCCGGCGTGGTGGCCGTCTTTGGCCCGGACGACGTCCCGCACAACCGCTTCACGCTGGCCGGCCAGTCCTTTCCCGAGCCGAGCCCCTACGACACGGTCCTTCTCGACCGCCACGTGCGCTACGTGGGCGACGAGGTCGCCATGGTCGTGGCCGAGACCGAGGCCGCGGCCGCCGCGGGCGTGAAGGCCGTGAAGGTCACCTACGAGCAGCTGCCCGCCGTGATCGACGTGGAGGAGGCGCTCGACAACGCCACCGTCATCCACGACGAGGACGACTGGACGCCCGGCGGCGACAAGAGCGGCGACCCGTCGCGCAACCTCGTGGCGCACGGCGAGCGCGTCCACGGCGACCTCGACGCCGCCCTTCGCCGCCTCCGACGTGGTGATCGAGCGCACCTACCGCACGCAGGCCACCGAGCAGGCCATGATGGAGACGTTCCGCTCCTTCGCCTACACCGACGCCTTTGGCCGCCTCACCGTGGTGAGCTCCACGCAGGTGCCCTTCCACATCCGCCGCCAGGTCGGCCACGGCCCTCGGCCTCCCCAAGAGCCAGGTTCGCGTGATCAAGCCGCGCGTGGGCGGGGGCTTTGGCGCCAAGCAGAGCGGCTGCAACGAGGCCTTCGCCGCATGGGCGGCGCTCGCGACGGGGCGCCCCTGCGCGTGCACCTACACGCGCGAGGAGACCATGTGCTGCACCAACACGCGCCACGAGATGGTCCTCACGGTGCGCGTGGGCGCGCGGCGCGACGGCACCCTCACGGCCATTGACCTCCACGCGCTCTCCAACGCCGGCGCCTATGGCTACCACGGCACCACCACGGTCACGCTCGCGGGCGGCAAGGCGCTGCCGATCTACAACCACGTGGCCGCGAGCCGCTTCACCTATGACGTGGCCTACACCAACACCACGCCGGGCGGCGCCTACCGCGGCTACGGAGCGACGCAGGGCTGCTTTGCCGTGGAGTCCGCCGTGAACGAGATGGCGGACGAGCTGGGCATGGACCCCTGCGAGCTACGCCTCAAGAACCTCGTCAAGCCCGGCGAGACCCTCTGGCAGCTGAACGACGAGCCGCTCCACAGTTGCCGCCTCGACGAGTGCCTCATGCGCGCGATGGAGATGGCGGGCTGGAAGGACAGGCCCCTCTCCGAGGACCTCGGCGACCGCGTGCGCGGCCTGGGCGTGGCCCTCACGATGCAGGGCTCCGGCATCGCGATGGTGGACATCGCCAACGTGGACATCCGCCTGGAGGACGACGGCTTCTACGTGCTCTCCATCGGCGCCACCGACGTGGGCACCGGCGCGGACACCATCCTCGCCCAGATGGCGGCCGAGGCGCTGGGCTGCGACGTGGACCGTGTGGTCACCAAGGGCGTGGACACCGACACCTCCCCCTTTGACACCGGCGCCTACGCGTCCTCCGGCACCTACACCACCGGCGGCGCCGTCGTGCGCGCGGCCGAGGACCTCAAGCGGCAGATCCGCGAGCAGGCGGCGCGCCTCTGGGACGTGGACGAAAGGGACGTGGAGTTCGACGGGGAGTCCGTGCGCTGCGACGGGCGGGAGATGGGCGTGGGCGAGCTCGCCAACAAGCTCATCGGCTTTGGCCTCAACCCCGGCATGCTCGAGGGTCACGGCGCCAACTCTCAGCCCACGTCTCCCCCGCCCTACATGGCCGGCATCGCCGAGGTGGAGGTGGACAAGGCCACGGGGCTGGTGCGCGTGACCGACTACGCCGCCGTGGTGGACTGCGGCACCGTCATCAACCCGGCGCTCGCGCGCGGTGCAGGTCGAGGGCGGCATCGCCCAAGGGATAGGCATGGCGCTCACCGAGGACGTCTCCCGCGACGAGAAGGGGCGCCTCCGCACGGGCAGCTTCATGACCTACAAGCTCCCCACCCGCCTGGACGTGCCCGAGCCGCGCGTGGAGTTCATGCCGAGCTTCGAGCCCACGGGGCCCTTTGGCGCCAAGTCCATCGGCGAGGTGGTCATCAACACGCCCTCGCCCGCGGTCATGAGCGCCGTGGCCCACGCCACGGGTCGCTACGTGCGCAACCTGCCCATCCTGCCGAGCAAGGTCCTCGCCGCGGAGTAGCCGCGGAGACATCCCAGCCGGGCGCCGCGGGCCGCGCTAGAATCTACGAGTTGGCCACGTCCCCGCACGGAGGTCGGATGTTCAAGCTCAGGCGCTACCTCGCGGGCCACTACGTCGAGTGCGTGCTGGCACCGCTCTTCAAGATGCTGGAGGCCCTCCTCCAGCTCCTCGTCCCGCTCGTGATGGCTCAGGTCATCGACGTGGGCATCCCCGCGCGCGACGCGGGCTACGTGCTCGCCCACGGGGCGCTGCTCGCCGGCATGGGCGTCTTTGCCTGGGGGGTCTCGATCACGGCGCAGTACTTCTCCGCCCGGCTCTCCGCCTCCTTTGGCACCGCGCTGCGCGACGATCTCTTTGCCCACGTGCTCGCGCTCTCCCGCGAGGACGTGGAGCGCCTCGGCCGCGCGAGCCTCGTCACGCGCCTCACCAACGACTCCCAGCAGGTCCAGGACGGCCTCAACATGTTCTTCCGCCTGATCCTGCGCTCGCCGTTCGTGACCTTTGGCACAGTCGTGGCGGCCTTTATCGTGGACGGCGTCGAGGGCGCCGCGCTGCTCGCGGCCGTGCTCGCGGCGGGCGCGGTCGTGCTCGGCTTCATGCGCCTGACCACGGACCGCTACCGCGACATCCAGCGCGGCCTCGACGACGTGCAGCTCCGCGTGGCGGAGAACCTCGAGGGCGTCCGCGTGCTGCGCGCGTTCCGCCAGGAGCCGGCCGAGCGCGCGGCCTTTGCGGCCACCGCCGCCACGGTACGCGACCGCCAGGTCTCCACAGGCGACCTCTCCGCCCTCGTGAACCCGCTCACCTACGCGGCCATCAACTGCGGCCTCATCGCCCTGCTGTGGCTCGGCGGCTTTCAGGTGAACGTCGGCAACCTCACGCAGGGCCAGCTCGTGGCCCTGGTGGGCTACGTGAGCCAGGCGCTCGTCGAGCTGCTCAAGCTCACGAACCTCATCGTGCTGCTCGCCAAGGCCTCGGCCTGCGCGCGCCGCCTGAACGAGGTCTTTGAGACCACCCCCGCCCTCGCGGACGGCACGGAGCCCGCCGAGCCCGCCCCGAACGCGCCCGTCCTCGCCTTTGACGACGTGAGCTTTGCCTACCCGGACGCCGGCGGGGAGGCCCTCTCCCACGTGAGCTTTGCGCTCGCGCCCGGCGGCACGCTCGGCGTGATCGGCGGCACGGGCTCGGGCAAGTCCACCCTCGCGAGCCTCGCGCTGCGCTTCTACGACGCCACGGCCGGGCGCGTCACGGTCGGCGGCCAGGACGTGCGCGGCCTCACGCGCCGCACCCTGCGCCGCCAGGTCTCGCTCGTGGAGCAGGGCGCCACGCTCTTCTCGGGCACCATCGCCTCCAACCTGCGCTGGGGGCGCGCGGACGCGGACGAGAGGGACCTGCGCGCCGCGCTCGCCACCGCGCAGGCCGCGGGCGTCGCGCAGAGCAAGGCCGGCGGGCTCGACGCCGAGGTCGAGCAGTTCGGGCGCAACTTCTCCGGCGGCCAGCGCCAGCGCCTCACGATCGCCCGCGCCCTCGTGCGGCGCCCGCGCGTGCTCATCCTCGACGACGCCTCCTCGGCGCTCGACTTTGCCACCGACGCGGCGCTGCGGCGCGCGATCGGGCGCGACTGCGCGGACATGGCCGTGGTCACGATCTCGCAGCGCGTGACCGCCGTGCGCCACGCCGACCAGATCCTCGTGCTCGACGGCGGGCGGCAGGCGGGCCTCGGCACCCACGAGGAGCTGCTTGCAAGCTGCCCCGTCTACCGGGAGATCTGCGCCTCGCAGCTCACCGACGAGGAGGTGGCGCGATGAGCGAGAAGAGCCGCCGGGACGCCTCCCGCCGCCCGGATGACACCCTCCGCCGCGTGGCCGCGCTCTTCTCGGGCCGCCGCGGCTCGCTCGCGGCGACGGGCGCGCTCACGGTCGCCGTGGTGGTGGGCACCCTCGCGCTGCCCATGCTCTCCGGGCGGGCCGTGGACTGCGTCGTGGGCGCGGGCCAGGTGGACTTTGCCGGCCTCTACCGCGCGCTCGCCTGGATCGCCGTCACCCTCGGCGCCACCGCGCTCTGCCAGTGGGCGCTCACGGCCGTGACCAACCGCCTCGCCTTTGGCGCGGCGCTCGAGCTGCGTCGGCGCGCCTTCGACCACCTGCAGGAGCTCCCGCTCTCCTACCTCGACTCCCATGGCCACGGCGACCTCGCCGCGCGCATCGTCACGGACGCGGACCTGCTCACGAGCGGCCTCATCATGGCCTTCCAGCAACTGCCCGTCGGTGTGCTCACGATCGTGGTGACGCTCGTCTTCATGTTCGCGCTCAACCCCGCCATCGCGGCCGTGGTGGCGCTGCTCACGCCCGTCTCGATCTTCACTGCGCGCTTCATCGCCACGCACAGCGCCCGGCACTTCTCGGGGCAGACGCGCCTGCGCGGCGAGCTCGGCGCCTACGTGGAGGAGATGATCGGCGGCATCTCCGCCATCGAGACCTTCGACCGGGCCGAGGCGGTCCACGAGCGCTTTGCGCGGACGAACGCGGACCTGGGCCAGGAGAGCTTCAAGGCGGTGTTCTTCTCGTCGCTGGTGAACCCCACCACGCGCTTTGCGAACGCCCTCGTGTACGCGGCGATCGGCATCTTTGGCGCGTTCGTGGCCATGAGCGGGGGCATCACCGTGGGCGGGCTCTCGGCCTTCCTGGGCTACGCCGACCAGTACGCCAAGCCCTTCAACGACATCTCCGGCGTGGCCACCGAGCTCCAGAACTCCGTGGCGTGCGCGCGCGGCGGCTCTTTGCCCTGCTCGACGTGCCCGCCGAGGAGCCGGACGTCCCCGAGGCCGCCACGCTGGAGGCGCCGCGCGGCGAGGTGGTGCTCGACCACGTTGCCTTTGGCTACAAGCCGGGACGCCCCGTGCTGCGTGACGTGGACCTCGCCGTGCGCCCCGGCCAGCGCATCGCCCTGGTGGGCGAGACGGGCTGCGGGCAAGACCACGCTCATCAACCTCATCATGCGCTTCTACGACGTGGACGGCGGCGCGATCACCGTGGACGGCCACGACGTCCGCGAGCTCACGCGCGAGAGCCTGCGCGCGGGCTGGGGCATGGTGCTGCAGGACACGTGGGTGCGTCGCGCCACGGTGCGCGAGAACGTGGCGCTGGGGCGTCCGGGCGCCACGCTCGAGGAGGTGCGCGCCGCCTGTCGCGAGGCCTCCGCGGACGACTTCATCCGCCGCCTGCCGGCCGGCTACGACACGGTGCTCGACGGCAGCGCCTCGCTCTCCGCGGGGCAGCGCCAGCTTTTGTGCATCGCGCGCGTCATGCTGGCGCGGCCGGCGATGCTCATCCTGGACGAGGCCACGAGCAACATCGACACGCGCACCGAGCTGCTGGTGCAGCGCGCGCTGGCCCGGCTCATGGAGGGCCGCACGAGCTTTGTGGTGGCGCACCGCCTCTCCACCGTGCGAGACGCCGACCTCATCTGCGTGGTCGCGGACGGCGTGATCGCCGAGCGCGGCACCCACGAGGAGCTGCTCGCCGCCGGCGGGCGCTACCGGCGCATCTACGAGGCCCAGTTCGCCCCGACCGAGTAGCCGCCCGGTCACCGCGGGCCGCAGACTGACGTTCCTCTCGCCCGCTTGCCACCAAGCCGGCCACGGACGGTTTTCTGCGGTTTTGGGCAAAAGACTTGATGCCGACACCCCTCGCGCATCAAACCTTGTGCCCACAACCGCCTCAAACGTGGATGAAACGACACGGTGGGCGAGAAGAGCGACCCTCACGCGGCTCCAGCATAAAACGTGTTGCCCACAACCTGCACGTTTGTTGCAAAACCGCCTCTCCCGCAGACGCGAGGGCGGCGGTTACCCAAAAGCACGCCAAACGGGGCGCCAAGCGAGCGCGCGGCCCCTACAGCCCGTGCGCGCGCAGGCGGGCGTCGATCTCCTTGAGGGTGGCCCGCGCCGCAAAGAGCTGACGATACGTCGCCGTCTTCGCCTTGCCCTCGGCTGCCAGGCCGTCCATGCGCGCCACCGTGGCGGCCAGCTCGTCGCGAACGCCGTCGGCAAAGTCGTCGTAGGCGGCGAGGCGCGCCGCGTCGTTCTTCTCGGTCATCAGAAGTTGGACCCGTTCCAGCCAAAGTCCGGCGTCCACCCGTAGCGGATGTAGAGCCGCGACGCGTCCACGCCCAGCTCGCGGCAGATGACAGGCGTGACCTCCTCGGTGAAGCGCTCCCAGGCCGACGCGGGCACCTCGCCGCGCGCGAACACGCCCACCTCGACGTAGGCGGACGGCGCCGAGTCGTCCCCGGCAAAGTAGATGGGCGTCTCGCCCTCAAAGAGGCACATGAGCCAGGCCTCGGACTTGCCGGGCACGGCCTCGATCGCGCGGCCGTAGGCGGCCTTCAGCGCCTCGCGGGCGGCGGGGGCTATCGGCGCGGAGCAGTACGTGTGGACGACGGGCATGGGGGCTCCTCTCGTTGTGCGATGTCAAGAGCATAGCCGAGCGACGCCCAAAGGGCATGCGCCATCGGCAAGGTTGTGCGCCCTTCGCCAGGACATGCGTCTTCGGCGAGAAGGGCGGGCGGCCCGCAACAGGCCGCCCGCCCTAGGTCCTAGAGGTTGCGGATGCGGTAGAAGTACTTGTCCACCAGCCGGTCGTTGTGGTCCGCACAGCCCTCGTCCATGAAGGCCATGTGGCCGTTGTAGTAGACGTCCGGCTCAAAGCCGCGCCTCACCAGCACCTCGACCATCTCCACCAGGATCGCGTTCTGCAGGAAGACCGCCGGAATCGTCGAGGTGGCGCCCACCCTCATGGGGAAGCCCTCCACCTCCGTGGCGGCGTCTCCCACCAGCGAGCAGTTGTCGAGCACCACGTCGGCCACGTCCTTGAGCTTCACGCCCGCGCGGTGCTTGGTGGTGAGGTAGTCGCTGTACTCGACGGCCGTGATCGCGATCACGGGGATGCCCTTCTCGCGTGCGCGCAGGGCGGCGTCCACCGGCGCGATGTTGTTGCCGGAGTTGGAGATGATGATCATGCAGTCGTCCGGCGTGATGCGGTGATAGTCCACCACGTTGGTCCCCACGCCGTAGAGGTTCTCGAACTGGTAGCTCTTGGTGATCTCAAAGCTGCCCGTCGCGCTCTGCTCGAGCAGGGCGCAGTAGTTCGCGGGCGTGGCGGCACGCCAGAAGGCGTCATCGGTCACGAGGTGCGAGTGCCCCGTGCCAAAGCCGTAGATGATGCCGCCTCGCTCGGTGGTGTCGGCGAGAAGCTCGGCGGCGCGCTCGATGGCCTCCCCCTGCGTCTCGCGCACGTGCTGGACCACCTGCTGCATGGTCTCGAAGTAGCGCTCCCATGCCCTCATGTGACGACCTCCCGTCCCCGCGGGGTCCGCGGTCTAGAAGCGGTAGTGAATGCAGTCCCGGTACTCGTCTACCAGGCGCTGGTTGAGCTCGTCGCCGCCGTCGAGGTTGGCGCTGTAGAAGACCGGCGGCCGCTCCATCCCCTCGTCCACGAGACGCTGCACGAGGGCGGCGACGATCGAGTTGAGCATGATCGCCCCCACGACGGTCGAGGTGGGCGAGACGCGCTGCTCGAGACCCTCGATCGCCACGGCGGCGTCGCCGACCTCGCCGTGGTTGTCGAGCACCACGTCGGCGAGCTCGAACAGGCGCAGGCCGCTCGGGTGCCGCGAGGTCACCGACTGCGAGTAGGTGAGGTTGGTGATCGCGATCACCTTGGCGCCGGCGTCGCGCGCCGCCATGGCCACCTCAACGGTCACGGGGTTGCGGCCGGAGACCGAGTGCGCGATGAGCACGTCGCCGGGCTGAAAGTCCGCCTGGTCGTGGGCGAGCTGGGTGCCGTAGCCCACGAGGCGCTCCATGTGGCTCGTGTGCGTGATGGGCGCGGTGTCAAGCATGATCTCGCGCCCGAAGATGGGGTTCATGAGCATGAGGCCGCCGGCACGGTAGTACATCTCCTCGGAGAGGATGCCGGCGTGGCTCGCACCGAAGGTGTAGATGGAGCGCTTCTCGCGCACGCACGTGGCGAGAAGCTCCACGCACTGCTCCATGTGCTCGCGTTCCTGCTCCTCGATCGTGTCGATGAGGCCGCGCACGATGTCGATGTAGTCAAAGCGCATAGGCTTGCGCTCCCTTCTGAAAGGGGGCGCGCACGTGGCGTCCGTGCGCGCCCCGTCTCCCGATGGGCTGGGCTGGCCGGGACCGGTCGCTTACGCGACGCCGGAGACCAGGCGCGCCACGGCGCCGCAGATCATGCCCCAGATGTCGAAGTCCTGGCCGCCGTAGACCAGCATCCAGTCCTGGATGGTGGTGTTGAAGAAGTAGGCGCCAAAGCCCACGAGCAGGACGGCGAGCACGCCGCAGAGGGCGGCGCCGATGATGGTGCCGCGGATGCCACCCTGGGCGTTGCAGATGATCGAGGCCGCGCCGATCTCGAAGAAGCAGGTGGTGACCAGCGGGATGACCACGGTCGGGAAGATGCCCATGGCCGTGGTCACGAGGATCGTGATGATCGAGGTGGTAAGGGCCACGATGAAGCCGATGATGAGGGCGTTGGGGCCGTACGGGAAGATGACCGGGCAGTCGAGGGCCGGGATGGCACCCGGGACGACCTTCTCGGCGATGCCCTGGAAGGCCGGGACGATCTCGGCGATGAGCATGCGGACGCCCTGCATCATGACCGTCATGCCGACGCCAAAGTAGACGGCGTGCGTGAAGACGTAGGTGAAGATGCCCGTGGTGCCGCCGGCATAGCCCCAGACCTCGGCCGGGTCATAGCCGTTGGCCTGAAGGACGAAGAACATGGCGACATAGCTCAGGGCGACGAGGATCGAGCCGGTGATGGAGACCTCGCGCAGGAAGCCGAGGGACTTGGGGACCTTGATGTCCTCGGTGGAGTGGGACGGGTCGCCCACGGCGCGGGCCACGAGGCCGGAGATGACGGAGAGGCCGGTGGTGGGGTGGCCGAGCGTGAAGGAGTCATCACCGGTTGCCTTGGTCACGAACGGGCGAATCAGGTTCGGGGAGATGATGAAGTAGAGCGAGGTGAAGATCGCGGCGAGGGCGATGAGCGGGGCGCCCGAGAGGCCCGCGCCAACGCCAGCGGCGATGAAGACGTAGGGGAACCAGTAGAACATGTGCCCCGTCAGGAAGATCGTCTTCCACTTGGTGAACCGCGCAAAGAGGATGTTCACCAGGAACGCGACGATCATGACGATGCCGATCTCGGTGCCATACTCGCCGCCGATGTCAACGGAGGTCGTGGGCACGGCCTGCGGCATGACGGTGCTGAACGCGCTGATGATGCCGTCGATGGAGCTGCCGGTGATGAGCCCGGTGCCGGTGTTCAGGACAAAGAAGCCGATGGCCGTCATGATCGTGCCGCGCACGATCTCGGAGAGGGGCTTCTTCTGGAGGATGAGGCCGATAAGGGCGATGAGCGCCAGGAAGATGGCGCCCTGGCCAAAGATCTCGTTGATCACAAAGTTCAGGACGGCGTCCATGGTGCCTTCCTTTCGATTCCGTGGGGGGCTAGCGCCCCCGCCTTTGCCTAGGCGTCGCCGTGCTCCGCCGCGAACGACTCGAGGTATGCGAGGGTCTTCTCCTCCACCTCGGCCTTGTTCATGAAGTTGTCAAACTCCACGATGGGCACCTTCGCGCGTCCCTCGATGCGCTCGCCGAGCTCCTTGGAGATGAAGATGACGTCGCACTCGTTGGCGCAGCAGGTCCCCACGTCCCCGCAGTAGGCGCGGATCTCGTAGCCGTGGGTCCGCGCGATCTTCTCGACGTTCATGCGCAGCATGAGCGACGAGCCGCACCCCACGCCGCAGACCGTCTGGATCGTTGGCACTGCCATGTCGTGCTCCTTTCTCTCGCGGCCCGAGGGCCGACGTTCCTACCAGCTATGCGTTCACGAGCTCGTAGAGCTCGCGGTCGCTTGCGCAGGCGATCATGCGCCCCACGAACGTGTCGTCCAGCAGCTTCTCGGCCACCGCCTGCAGCCGGGCGATGTGGGATTCCCGGTCCACGCACGCCAGGCACATGACCACGCGCACCGGGTCGTTGTCGGAGCCAAAGCGGACCTCGTCGTCAAAGAGCGCGACCGAGAGGTCGCTCGTGTGGACGTCGGCTCCCGGCGCGGCATGCGCGAGGGCAAACCCGGGCATGAGCACGATGTACGGGCCGAGCTCGACCACGCTCGCGATCATGCGGTCCACATAGGACGCCTCGATGCTGCCGCGCCCGACGAGCGGGGCGGCGGCGGCGCGAATCGCATCCTGCCAGGTATCGGCGCGGACACCGGTCCTGACGCAGTCGAGTGCGATGGAGTCGCTCATCTTCCTTCCTTTCTTGGGGATTCCGGTCGAGGGGTCAGTCATGCAGCTCGAGCACGTCGGCCACGCTGAGGTCGGGGCGCTCGATCGCGCGGATGGTCTCCTCGCGCTCAAAGATCGGCGCGAGGCCGAGCAGGAGGCTCCGCTCGGTGTCGTGAATCCCCAGGACGATGACGCAGCGCACGCGCTTCTCGCCCCGGGGGCCAAAGGGGATGTCATGGTCGAGCACCAGAAGCGACGCGCAGTTCTCGCGCGCGCCGTCCGACATGCCCGCGTGCACGTAGGCCGTGCGGGGCGTGAGGACCATGTAGGGGCCAAAGTCCTCGACCGCGCCGATCATGCGCTCCACGTAGCGGCCCTCGATGAGGCCGCGCTCGAGCAGCGGACGCGCCGCCAGGCGGATGGCCTCGCGCCAGTCCTCGCAGCGCGCGCCCACGCGCACGTCGGCGGGCGCCACGAAGTCGCGCACGGCGTGCACGGGACCCTCCTCCCTGGCGGTGGTCGCGTAGGAGCGCAGGAAGTACGAGCAGATCTTGGAGTAGGAGAGCTGCATGATCTGGCTCTTGACGCGCTCGATCTCGGACTGGCGCAGCAGCGGGTCGACGGTCACCACGGGCACGTCCCCCAGATGGCAGTCCGTAGTGGAGACCACGAGGTCCACCGGGTTTCTCGCCACGTAGTCACGGGCCTCAGCCTCGGTCATGGGGCCGAGCACGGCGCACTCGGCGAGCGCGTAGGAGAGCCGCGTCATGAGCACCGAGCTCGACGCCAGGCCGAACGGGCACACGAAGAGCACCTTGAGCGCCACGCAGTCCCGCGCGCTCGACTCGTAGATGGCGTCGAGGTACATGGCCACGTAGGCGATCTCCGCCTCGTTGAGGCTCACGCCGTAGCGCCGCTCGGCGAGGCGCATCTGCTCGCGCGCAAAGTCGTAGAGCAGCGAGATGGAGACCATGATCTGGCTCGGCAGCTCGCTCTCCACCTGAATGCCGTTGCGGCAGCGGTAGATGGCGGCGCGCAGGTGCGTGGTGAGGCCGTCGATGAGGTGTCCGAGCGCGTCCTCGTCGATCACGTGCAGCTCGCGCAGGGCCGCGATGAGATCGCGCGAGATCAGGGCGGCCTCGTCGTCCGGGGAGGCGCCCGAGCGATGCATCAGCCCCAGGCTTGTGGTGCGCTGGGCAAAGACCAGCGCGCCGGCGTAGCGGCGCTCCTGCGGCCGGTCGAAGACGTCGCAGAGAAGGTCGCGCAGCGAGCCCAGGAAGGCGTCGTCCGGGGTCTTTGCGGCCTCCTCCGGGAAGGCGAGCATGGTCTGCGGGACGACCGCCGACTCGGCGATGACCCTGCCGGCGGCGACGCGCTCGATCGCGTATGCAAGGGAGATGACGAGCGCGTCGCCGTCGACGAAGGAGGCACCCTGGAGCCGCTCGATGTCCGCGACAAGGCGCGCCGAGCGCTCGAGGTGGGCCGGCGCGAGCTCGCGGCGCGCGATCGGCCGCGCGACGTCGCGCGCGTCCTCGCGGGTGATGAGCCCCCTGAGGCAACGGCGCATCTCGAGCTCGGGCCCCCGCAGGAAGGACCCCACGCCCTGCTCGCGGCACAGCTCGACGCCCGCAGCGGCAAAGAAGGCGACGACGTCGTCGAACTGCGAGACGACGGTCTGCCGGCTCACCCCGCACGCGGATGCGACCTGCTGGAAGGTGACCGTGGGGCGCACAAGGAGCATGACCTCGGCCACCACGGCGCGCTCGGCGCGGTCGGTGTAGGCGGTGTCCGGCCCGTCGAGCGCGGCGAGAAGGGCGGCGCGCTCGGAGGGGCGGGCCACGAGGCGCACGCCGGAGCCCGGGACGCGGTCGAGGTCCGCCCCGCGCTCGCGCACGTAGGCCTCGATCGCGCCGAGGTCGGAGCGGACGGTCCGCTCCGAGACGTCGAGCCACCGCGCCAGGAGGGCGGTCGTGACGTGGGCATCCTGATGGCACAGGTGCCTGAGGCACGCCTTCTGTCGTCTGCTCAGCTCGATCATCCTCGCCCCTCTCTGATTCCATCGTGGCGGCGCGCAGGAGAGCCTTCAATGGCAAAAGGGCGCAGCGGCTGCGGCAAATTTCGTACTTGCGCCCGAGAAACGAAGCCCTGCGTGCGCGGCATGTTGGATAGTGACGGCCACGCCGCGCACGACGCCCCTCCCTCCCCCAAAACCATCAGATGGGCAGGAGGCCAAGACGCCCCGGCACGGTTGTGGGATACTTGGCCGGGCGGTGGGAGAGAGGTGCGCGATGCGACAGTCACGGACGTTCTGGGCGGGGTTCGGCCTTCTGTGCGGGGCGTGCCTGCTGAGCGCCGTCAACCCCTGCGTGGGCATCTTCGCCCTGTTCTACCTGATTCTTGCCTTCATCGTACTGACGGGCTACCTCGTCATGCGCCGGCGGGCGCTCAGCCTGCACGTCCTTGCGCACCGGGACGAGAGGGCGCGCGAGGCGTCGCGGACGAGCGTGGCGCTCATGAGCCGGATGCTCTTCGGCATGGCGGCCGTGTTCGCGGTCTTTGTCGCCGTGGCGACCCTCGTGCTCACGATGCTCGGACTCGACCCCGAGGTCGGCGGGCACGTGATGTTCCCGGTGCAGCTTGCCCCGTTCGACGCCGCCTTTGACCTCTGGGCGCTCTCCGCCGTCGCGGCCGTCGCGGCGGGCGTGCTGCTCGTGACGGCCGGCGGCGACGTGCGGCGCTGGCTCGGCCGCGTGGCCTAGGCGCTGCGCGGGCGCGCGCTCTTTTTTCTCGCGCCCTCATCCCGCGGAACCAGAGCATCGCCCCTGCACAACTCTTGCACAAGTTTTTGACATGCCCCCTGTATCATGAGCGCGCCGTAAACGCCACGTCATGGAAAGACAAATGATGCCCTCTCCCCTGACCGTCATCCCGCTGGCCGCCCTCGCGGCCGCCATCGTCCTGCTCGTACGTGCCCTGCGCCGTGAGGCTCGCCCGCGGCCGGCCCAGCTCGGCTGGACCGCCGTCCCGATCGTCGCGCTGACGGCAGTCGCCGTCCTCTGCTGCCTCGGGCTCTACCAGGGCGGGCCGCTCGAGCTCGTCGCCCTTGACGCGGCCGCGCTCGTTGCCGTTGCCGCCGCCCTCGGCCGCGGGCCAGCGCGCGGCCGGCTCACGGCCTGGGGCGAGGCGCGCGGCTGGTCGGCGGCGCGCACGCACGCGCTGCTCGCCCTCGTGGCCCTTCTCGCCTGCACGGCGCTCGCCTTTCTTGCCGTGGAGGTGCCCTACAACTACGAGCTCCTCGGGATGGGCCCGCAGTACGTCCTCATCCAGGGCCTCATCATCCTGGTGGCGCTGGCCGCGCTGCACTTTGTCTTCCAGCGCCACGGCGCGGGCATGGCCGTGGGCGTGGGCCTGTGCTTTGTGATCGGCCTTGCGCAGTTCTTTGTCGCCAGCTTCAAGTCCGCCGCGATCCTGCCGAACGATCTCTTTGTCCTCGGCACCGCCGCGGCCGTGAGCGGCGGCTACACCTACGCCATCGGCGGCGGCGTCACGCTCGGGCTCGCGTGCCTTCTGCTCGCCTGCGCCGTGGGCTCGCTCGTCACGCCCGATGCGGCGGGCGCGTCGAGGGCGCGTCGCGTCGCGGGAAACCTCGGCTGCGCCGCCGTCCTTCTCGCCGCCCTGGCCGTCGGCGTGACGGTCCCGAGCTACTTTGACGACCTGGGCGTTCAGATGAAGTACTGGTACTCGCTTGATTACTACCGCAAGCAGGGATTTCTCACCTCCTTCATCGCCGTCGCGCAGGACCTGCCGATCGACGAGCCCGAGGGCTACACCGAGGGGGGCGCCTCCGAGCTCGAGGCCTCCTACGTCGCGCGCTACGACGAGGGCGCCGGCTCCAGCGAGGGGCGCGCGGCCGCGGAGGGGCAGTTCGCCCAGGAGCGCCCTAGCGTCGTCTGCATCATGAACGAGTCGTTCTCGGACCTCTCGGAGCTTGACGGGCAGAGCTGGGGCTACGACGGGCCGGCGTTCTACAACTCGGTGGACGACGCCCTCGCGCGCGGGAGCCTCGACGTGTCGGTCCTCGGCGGGGGCACGTGCAACACCGAGTTCGAGTTCCTCACCGGCGTGCCGCTCGCCTACATCGGCGACGGCAAGTACCCCTACTCCCTCTACGACCTCTCCGAGGCGCCGAGCCTGGCCCGCCAGTTCGCGGAGCTGGGCTACCAGACCACCGCGATGCATCCCAACTACGCAAGCAACTGGAACCGCGACCGCGTCTACGAGGCGCTCGGCTTTGACGAGTTCCTCGACATCGACGACTTTGCCGGCGCGGAGTACTACCACAGCGGCGTCTCCGACGCGGCCACCTACGACAGGTGCCTGGAGCTTCTGAAGAGCAGCGACGAGCCGCAGTTCATCTTTGACGTGACGATGCAGAACCACTCCGGCTACGATCAGAACAACGTGGGCGACGTGAAGCAGTACCACGTCGATGGCATGAGCGACTACGACAACGCCCGGCTCTCGGAGTACCTGGCGTGCATCGACGAGTCCGACCGCGCGCTTGAGGAGTTCCTCGGCGAGCTCGAGGCGCTCGACCGACCGGTGGTCGTGGTCTTCTTTGGCGACCACCAGCCCGCGCTCTCCACCATCCTGGAGGCGGCCGTGAACGGCAAGCAGGTCTACGACGAGGCCGGCAATGCCGTCGGAGGCGGCACGGGCGGCGGCAACGCGGCCGGGGACGAGGAGGCGACTCTGGAGACCTATCAGGCCACCTACCTCATCTGGGCCAACTACGACGTGGCGGGCCGCGCCAAGACCGGCGACCGGCACGACTCCTGCCCCTCCTACCTCGGCGCGATCATGACCGACCTCATCGGGGCGCCCCTCACCGACTTCCAGAAGGCGCAGCTCGCGATCGCCGAGGAGATGCCAGCGCTGAGCCTTCTGGGCTACGAGCTCCCCGACGGCAGCTGGGAGAGCACGGCCGACGGGGGCGAGCCGCCCCAGGTCTATAACGACCTCGCGCAGATTTCCTACCTGGAGTTTGCGAGCAAGCTGCGGTAGGGGCGCGGACTCGCGCGACAGCGCAGACGGTGCAATGAGCCAGAATCAGACGGGTTTTGTGCAGAACACGCCCCGCGAGGTTTTGAGATCGCCGCTTCTGACAGGTTCCTCCGGGTTTTGGGCAGCAAGTTTTATGTCTCAGCTGCAAATTGGCGGTCGAAAGGGACTCCGGGTGCGCTGTCCTTCTCGTCATCTGCGGTTTTTTCGACGCGGGCGAGAAGGACGGCGCACACGCATCAAACCCGTTGCCCAAAACCACCGTGTTCCTGCAGCCGCGCGGGGCGCCTGCCGCGGCACCGCGATTGATGGCACATGTGACGCTCTGGGCAAACTGGAAGTTTTTCAAAAATATGCTTGCGCTCGGGGCGTGTTCCTTGCTAATATATCCCTCGCGCTGCGGTCCCCAGTAGCGCAGTCAACATAAGGGCGTTTAGCTCAGGGGGAGAGCGCTTCCCTGACACGGAAGAGGTCACAAGTTCAAATCTTGTAACGCCCACCACAAAGTCGCAGGTCAGATACTATGCTATCTGACCTGCTTTTGTTTTGCCAGTCAAATTTGGGCTCGTTTGCCGGCTGTTTGCCGGTTGAACTCGGCGTGCGGCCTCCAGGGCCGCCCCATCATCAGCAAGCCCTACGCGTCGTTCGCGTCGTCCTTCTCGCTCGCATGATGCTTCTTGGCCGCCGCGGCGGCCTTGCCGGCCGCGATGCGCGCCTGGACGTCGGAGTTGCCCGCCTTTGAGCCGGCGCCGACGCCCCCGGACACCACGACCTTCTTCTTGGCGCCGGGCTTCACGGTGACGCCGCCGCGCGCCGCCGCGCGCCGCCCGGGGCCCCCGCCGCGGACGAACCCGACCACGCGCTTGCGGAAGCGGTTCCAGCGGCGGTTGAGGCTCTCCCCGCCCTTTGAGCGCATGCCCATGCACGGCGCGGCGATCAGCACCGGCAGCAGGTACTCCACCGCGCGCCAGATCACGAAGCCCGCCGTGGTGTGCACGCCGTACATCCCCTGGAAGAGGATCGCAAAGCCCACCTCGGCGCCGCCCGCCCCTCCCGGCAGCGGCACGGCGTTGATCAGCAGCTCCAGCATGGAGCCCGACGCCAGGCAGATCAGAAAGTCCGCCGGCTCGCCAAAGGAGCGCAGCACAAACCACGGCAGCGCGTACATGCACCCCAGCTGCAGCAGGGTCACGAGCATGGTGAGCAGCATCTCGCGCACGTTCTTGGCCGAGCGCTTGAAGGCGGTCGAGAACTTGACCACCTGCGTGTTGACCATCCCGTACCACTGCTCGAACTTCTCGTCCTTGATCCAGCCGCGGCGGTTGGCAAAGCGCAGCGCCCAGTTGCCGATCGCCACGACCGGCTTGGGGAACAGGCACAGGAAGAGCATCGCGCCCACCTGCACCACCTTGAAACCAAAGAGGAAGAGCCCCACGAGCGTGACGTCGCCGAAGGTCTCGTAGAAGTAGCCGCCGCAGAAGATGAGCATGATCGCGGCAAAGACGCCCTCCCCGGCCTCGTAGAGCACGGTGCGCGTGAAGTTGAGCGCGCCCGCCTCGCCGACCGAGAGGCCCGCGCGCGTGAGGCGGTAGATCTGCGCGGGCGGGGCGCCGGCCGAGTTGGGCGTCAGGCGCATGAAGAAGACGCCGGAGGCCTCCACGCTCATGAGGTCGCGGATGCCCACGGGGTTGTCCGGGTCGGCGATGATGGAGAGCGCGTAGGCGAGCACGCCAAAGACGTAGTAGAACAGGAAGCAGACGACGCCCGCGGCGATCCAGGCCAGGTCCACGCCCGCGAGCGACGTCACGAACTCGTCAACCTGCCCGGAGAAGACCAGGTAGGCAGCGTAGGCAACGGCCACGAACCCCAGGAAGACCACCGTCGTGCGCACCTGGCCCATGGACTTCTTGTCCGCGGCGCTGTCCTCCGGCGACACCGAGCGCACGGCGGAGACCTTCAGCGGGACCTTCTTGGCCGCCGCCTTGGGCTTCTTGGGGCTCTTCTCGTCTGCTGCCACATGCGCTCCCGTCGCGTGCGTCCGTCCCGGTCCGTCAAGTGTAGCGCGCGAGCCGGGCGCGCGCCCGCCCCATGCCCGCCAGCGGCACGTCTACGACAATTCTTCGTCTCTCCAGCCCTTGGCCACGTCCACCCAGCCGCGCGCGCCCGAGAAGCGCTCCAGCTCGTCCAGGGTGAGCTCGATCGCGGAGTTGGAGCTGCCCGCCGCGGGCCACACCGTCTCAAAGCGTCTCAGCGACTCGTCGAGAAACACGTCCACCCCCGGCTCCACGCCAAACGGGCACACGCCGCCCACCGCGTGGCCGATGAGCCGCTCGGCCTGGTCGGGCGCGAGCATCTTGGCCTTGGTGTGGAAGGTCGCCTTGAAGGCCGGGTTGTTGACGCGCGCGTCGCCGGCAAAGACGATCAGCGTGGGCGTCTCGCCCACGAGGAAGCTGAGCGTCTTGGCGATGCGCGCGCACTCGGTGCCCACGGCCGCCGCGGCGAGCTCCACCGTGGCGCTCGACTGGTCGAACTCGCGGATGCGCGCGTCCGCCCCAAACCGCGCGAGATGCGCGCGGGCCCTCTCTATCGACATGGCTCCCCCCTTGTCTCACGTCACGATGCCGCCGCCGAGGCAGCGAGCGCCATCGTAGACCACGGCCGACTGGCCGGGCGCCACGCGCCGCACCGGTTTGTCAAAGCGCAACACGACGCCGGCGTCCCCGAGCTCAAGCTCGGCCGAGCGCAGCTCGCCCGTATGGCGCGTCCGCACGAGGTATCGCCCCGCCGCGGGGGGCTCCCCGGAGATCCAGCGCACGTCGTCGAGGGCGAGCTCGCGCGTGAGCAGCGCCGGGCTCATCCGGTCGGCCGTCACGTACACCACGTTCTTCTCGACGTCCGTGCCCACGACGTAGCGCGCCGGCCCGCCGCCCAGGTCGAGCCCTCGGCGCTGCCCCACCGTGAAGAGGAACGCGCCGTCGTGGCGCCCGAGCACGCGCCCGGTCTCCCACTCCACCACGTCGCCCGCGCGGCGCTCGAGGGCGTCCAGGAGAAACGCGCGGATGCCCACCGGCCCCACGAAGCAGATGCCGTCGGAGTCCGGCTTGTTCTCAACGCCCAGGCCGCGCTCGGCGCACATGCGGCGCACCTCGGCCTTGTCGCGGACCTCCCCCACCGGCAGCAGCGTCCGCGCCAGCGCCTCCTCGCCCACGCGCCACAGAAAGTACGTCTGGTCCTTGTGCTCGTCGAGGGCGCGCATGAGGCGCGTGCGCCCGTCCGCGTCGCGCCTCACGCGCCCGTAGTGGCCCGTGGCCACAAAGTCCGCGCCGGCGGCGAGCGCCCGCTCCAGGAAGGTCCCGAACTTGATGGTCTGGTTGCACATGACGTCGGGGTTGGGCGTGCGGCCGTGGGCGTAGGCGTCCACGAGGTAGTCCACCACCGTGGCCTTGTACTCGGCCTCGCAGTCCCAGACCTCGAGGTCGATCCCCAGCGTCACGGCCACGCGCTCGGCGTCGGCGAGCTCGCGGGCCCACGGGCAGCGAAAGCCGGGCAGGTCGCGCGACCAGTTGCGCATGTAGACGGCCGTGACGTCGTGGCCGGCCTCCACGAGCAGGGCCGCCGCCAGCGCCGAGTCAACCCCGCCGGAGAGGCCGCAGAAGACGCGCGCCATCAGCGCCCTCCCCCAAAGCCGTCCGCGAGCGCGGGCCATGGCCTCGTCGGTGAGGCCCGTGCGGCCCATCTCCGCGCGCACGGCCCCCGCGATCGCGGTGGCGGCGTAGTCCACGTCGTCCTCGGTGGTGCCGCGCCCCAGCGTGAGGCGAAGGCTCCCCTCCGCGAGCGCGCGCGGCATGCCGATGGCCTCCAGCACGTGGGAGACGCGCATCCGGCTGGCGGCGCAGGCCGAGCCCGTGCCCACCGAGACCCCCACGCGTTCGAGCGCGATCACGAGGCGCCGCGCCTCCACGCCGGCAAAGCTCACGTGCAGAAGCCCCGGCAGCCGCCGCTTGGGGTTCCTGGGCCCCGCGACCACGGCCGACGGCACGCGGGCGAGAAGCCCCTCGCGCAGGCGCTCCCGCAGGGCCGCGAGCCGGCGCGCCTCCTCCGCGCGCCGTGCGCACGCGAGCTCGAGCGCCCCGCGCGAGGCCGACGATGCCGGCCACGTTCTCCGTGCCGGAGCGGACGCCGCCCTCCTGGCCGCCGCCGTAGACGAGCGGGCGCAGCCGCACGTCCTCCGAGGCCCAGAGCACGCCCACCTGCTTGGGGCCGTAGATCTTGGCCGCGGAGAGCGTGAGCAGGTCCACGCCCAGGGTGGCCACGTTGACGGAGAGCGCGCCGGCCGCCTGCGAGGCGTCCGAGTGCAGGTAGATCGGCGTCGTCTCCCCCGCCTCGAGGCGGCGGGCGCGCTCGGCAGCCACGACGCGCGAGATCTCCCGCACGGGCTGCACGCACCCGATCTCGCCGTTGGCGAGCTCCACCGAGACGAGCTCGGTCTCCGGGCGGATGGCGCGCGCCACCGCCGATGGGTCCACGAGACCGTCCGCCCCCGACGCGGACCGTGCGGCGGGCATGGGTGCCGGCGCAGGCGAGCACGCTCTCGTGCTCGATCGCGTCCACGACCACGTGGCCCTCAACCGCCGCGAAGGCGAGGTTGTTGGCCTCGGTGGCCCCCGCCGTGAACGTGAGGCAGTCCGGGCGCGCCCCGATGAGGCGCGCCACGGTGCCGCGGGCGCGCTCCACGTCGTCGCGCACCTCGCGGGCGCGCGCGTAGGGCGCCGACGGGTTCCAGAAGCGCTCCGTGAGGTAGGGCAGCATCGCGGCGGCGACCTCCGGGTCGACCGGCGTGGCGGCCGCGTGGTCGAGGTAGACCTCGCGCGCGGGCACCGCGCCCGCGCCGCTCTTCTCGCCCGGCGTCATTGAGCATCCCCTCCCCGGGTCAGCGCGTCGCCGTTCTCGTCCAGCACGATGTTGCCATGCTCGTCCACCTTGTCGCGCCTGTCGCCGATCTTGAGGTTCTCAAAGCGGCTCGAGATGAACTCGTCGTTGTAGTTGGTGTCCACCCACTGCTCAAAGGCGTTCGCCGGCGGCACGCCGGCGTCGCGCTCGGTCTTGCGGTCAAAGCACACGAGCGTCATGGCAACGTCGGCGATCAGGTACACCGCCACGAGCGCCACGAAGACCGCCTGCCGGCGCGTGGTGGGCATGCCAATCTGATAGAGCAGGCGCGGCATGACGGCACGACACCACACGAGCCCCAGCACGCCCCCAGGCAGCGAGGAAGCGCCACGCCACCCACTGCGTGATGTGGTCGGGCAGCGCCAGGTAGGTCCAGGACTCCGCGTCAAAGAACGTGGACATGGACCATCCCGCAAGCTGCTCCAGCACGCCGCCCACGAGCGCGGAGACGAGAAACACCTGCCAGCTGCGCGCGCCGCGCGAGCGCAGGAAGAAGCTCAGCCACGTGAGCAGCACCGCCCCCAGGCCGTAGAGCGGCGAGAAGGGCCCCCACACCAGGCCCACGCGGCTCTCGGTGAGCCCCGCGCTCACGAGCATCCAGACCTCCTCGATGAGCAGGCCCGCCATCGAGCCGAGGAAGAAGATGATCACGGGCCTGGTACCAGCCCAGGCTCAGGTGGTCGAGGTACTCGTCGATCGCCTCGCCCGTGGCGTGCCAGCGCGCGAAGAGGCGCTCGAGGCCGCGCCGGCGCTCCGCCCGGGCGAGCTCGCGCTCGAGAACGTCCTCGGACTCCTCCAGCGCATTCTCGGCGCGCTCCACGCGCTCCTCGCCGAGACGGTCCCCGCCCGACAGCCAGCCCCAGAAGAAGACGATCACGCGCACGAACCCCTGGATCACGGCAAAGAGAAACGCCACGAAGATGAGGGAGAGAAACATGGGTACGGCGACTCCTTGAGACGACGCGTGCGACAACCCTATAAGAATAGCAAAAGGGCCGGTACTGGACCGGCCCTCTAGAGTTTCTGGAGCGGGCTACGGGGTTCGAACCCGCGACCTCAACCTTGGCAAGGTTGCGCGCTACCAACTGCGCTAAGCCCGCGACGCGAGGAGTAATGATACGGGAAGATGACCGCGAGCGCAAGCGAGAATTTTGCGAGCCGTGGTTCTTCTCGCCCACGCCGCGCTCCCACGGCAGCCACGAGGGCTGCTCCCCGCAGCTTCCCCCCCGGTTTTGGGCAACACCTTTGATGAGATGCCGAGAAGGGCATCAAGTTTGGCACCCAAAACCCGGGAGAGGCTGGCGGGGCACCCAGATTTGGAGGGTTTTGCGAACGCGCTGGAGGCGGATCAGTCGCGTCTCATAAAAGATGTTGCCCAAAACCGGCAGAAGCCTCACGGAATCGACCGTTTGGCAGACGCGGAGAGACCGCCTCCGCAAAACCGACCGTTTGCTGGCACATCACACGATGCGGCGAGAAGAACCGCCCGTCTGTCACACAAAAGGGCGCCCCGCAGGGCGCCCGTCACGTGCTGGAGGCGAAGCCCGGATTCGAACCGGGGGGTCAGGGCTTTGCAGGCCCGTGCCTTACCACTTGGCCACTTCGCCGTATGAAAAAGGCCGAACACGTCCGGCCGGAAAAGCATGGAGCGGGCTACGGGGTTCGAACCCGCGACCTCAACCTTGGCAAGGTTGCGCGCTACCAACTGCGCTAAGCCCGCAAGAGCAGGAATACTATACGGGCCACGGCCCGACCGCGCAAGCCTTCCGCGCACGCACGTGAAGAAATCGTGAAGGTGCACGTCAAGTCATGCGGAGGGCGACTCGTCGTCCCGCAGGAGCTTCACCAGGCGCACGACCGTGCCCCCGCCCCCCTGCTTGAGCGAGATGCTCACGGAGTCCGCCAGAAGGCGCATGAGCCGGATGCCGCGCCCGCGCTCGGCAAAGGCGCCCGTCTCCGGCGGCTCCTCGTCGTCGGGAATCTGAAAGCCGCGCCCGCAGTCGGAGACCTCCACGCAGGCGCGGTCGGGATAGGCCGCCACCGTGACGAGCACGCCGCCCTCGCAGGTGTGGTCCACCGCGTTGCCGAGCGCCTCCCCGCAGGCGAGCTTCATGTCAAAGACCTCGTCCGCCGAGAAGGGCAGCGACGACAGCAGCTCCCCCACGCGCTCGCGCGCCTCGGAGAGCGTCCCCCCGTCCGCCCGGAACGTCATGCGCCACCGCGGCAGCACCGACGGGTCGAGACTCGCGACGCGCGGACCCCCCTTGGCGCGGCGCACGGCCATGTGATCGAGCACGCGCATGCGCCGCAGCGCCTGATAGACCTGGTCGGAGACGTTGATCAGCGAGAGCAGGCCGCCCGCGCTCCGCATGCGTCGCACCTCGGTCAGGATGAGGCCAAGGCCGGCCGAGTCAACGTAGCCCACGCGCTATCTCAGAGTAAAGAGACGCCGGCACCCTCCCGCGACGAGGCGGTCGATGCGACGGCGCACGACGGGGACCGTCGTGACGTCGAGGTCCCCGTCCACGGGAACGAGCGCTATGTTGACGCTGCTGGGCATGTGGTCCTTATTCCCGCGTGCCCGCTCCCCTAACGCCGAACGTCGCCCTTCTCAGCGGCCGTTCCATCGAGCCCGTCAAAGCGCAGGGCCACCATGGCCACGTCGTCCTCCAGGCGGTTGCCCGTGAAGGCGTCGAGCGAGGCGAGCAGCCGCCCCACGAAGCCCTCGAAGGGCCGGTCGGCCGCGCTCTCGCGCATCACCGCGTCGCGCAGCCCCTCCTCGCCAAAGAAGGCGCCCGAGGGGTCGCGGGCCTCGGTCGTGCCGTCCGTGTAGAGCAGGAGCACGTCGCCGGGCGAGAAGCGCGTGACGCCGTCCTGGTAGGCGATGTCGTGGAAGGCCCCCACCACCCCCGACTGGACGTCGAGGGTCAAGATCTCGCTCGCGTCGGCGTTCACGTGGATCGCGGGCGGGTGGCCGGCCGAGCAGTAGCGCACCATCCCGTCCGAGAGGTCGATGATGCCCACGAAGAGCGTCGCAAAGGTCTCGAGGCGCGAGAAGCCCAGGAGGAACTCGTTCAGCGAGCGCACCATGCGGGCCGGGGCCAGGCCCTCCCACGCATAGGCGCCGAGCGCGGTCTTGACGGCCGCCGAGACCGAGGCCGCCTCGACGCCCTTGCCCGAGACGTCGCCCATGATGACGCAGGCGCGCCGCCCGGGGAGCCCGATGAGGTCGTAGAAGTCGCCGCCCACCGAGGCCGTGGCCGTGGCCGAGGAGTAGACCGCCTCGGCGGTGATCCCGTCCACGTGCTGCAGCTCGTTTCTCATGCCGGTCTGCAGCGCCTGGGCGATGCGCTTGTCCTGCTCGCGCGCCTCCTCGCCGAGCGCGATGTCACGCACGTCGGAGACGAGGTCGCACAGAAACTCCGTCTCGAGCTCGTCGAGCGGTTCGGCGCCGTCCGGCCTGAGCAGCAGCGACCGCCGACGCTCGCCGCCGAGCTCGCCCAAATCCAGCAGGGCGCCCACGCACGGCTCGCCCAGGTCCCTGAGCGTCAGGGACAGCTCGCTTTCGGGCGGGACCGGCACCACGGCCACCCCCTCGCGCAGATGGGGCCCCTCGAGCGCCCGAAGGTCAACGCTCAGCTCGACCGGGCCATTGAGCGGCAGGAGCGCGACGACGAGGCTGTCCGAGGCGCCCTCCCGCACGCTCACGAGTGCGGCCTCCAGCTCGTCGGCCACCTCCAGCAGGACGTCGTTCACGCGACCGAGGACCCCCTCGTCGGAGCCCTCGGTCGCGGCGTCGAGCAGCTCCTCGCGCAGCTCGGTCTCAAGGGAGGCCAGATGGTCGGCGCGCTGGGACCTGAGCGTGGTGAAGGCGCTCGCCAGCTGGACGGACAGGTAGTGCGCCACCGAGTCGAGCAGTCGGGCGTCGTCCTTGAGCAGGGGGTGCATCCTCTGCCAGCCGACCTCGATGATCGAGATGACCTGTCCGCCAAACCACACCGGGACCACCATGAAGCTCGTGAACGGGGGCAGCATCGAGCTGCGCACCCCGATCACCTCGTGCGTCTCCTCGTTCACCACCTCGCGCATCGTGAGCCTGCCCTGGCGCAGGGCGTCGTTGGCCGGCGCGCTCACGCGCAGGCGCACCGTCCTGCCGCTGCGAACCGCCACGCGCTCGATGCTGCGGCCGAACGGCATGAAGCGCGCGATGCGCTCGCCCAGAAGCGAGCTCGAGACGCCCCGCAGCCTAAAGCCGTCGGCCTCCGAGAGGTAGACCAGCGTCCCGTCCGCCTCCATCGTCTCGGTGATCTCCTCCAGCACGCGCCCGAAGAGCGCCTGGAGGTCGTCGGCGTCGATCGTGTCCAGGACGATATTCAGCGTGCCCGAGAGCCGGTGGTTGGCCCGGCGCAGGTCCTCGAGGGCGCGCTCCGTCTCGCGCCAGGCCACCTCGTCCGCGCGGACGGGCAGCGCGAGCAGCAGGTACGTCTCGCCGGGCGCGCTCACCGCGTCGCAGCGCACCCGGACCTCAACCGGCCGTCCCGAGACGCCGACGCAGGTGGCGCGCTGAGCCGTGCCGTCCGCGGGAAAGGGGAGGCCCTCCGCCGAGAAGGCGCCGAGAGCCGCCTCGCTATCGCCCGAGGGGAAGAGCAGGCGTACGTCAGAGCCCACGAGCCCCGAGGGCGCCCAAAAAAGCTCGGCGGCCTCGTCGTTGGCGAGCAGGACGCGCCCGGAGCCGTCAAAGACGAGAACCGCCTCGCAACTGAGCTGCAGCAGCTTGGCGAGCGTTCCGATGACGCTCCCCTCGCCGATGCCCTCGACACGCCTGCTGAGCACGCCGTGCGCCATGTGAGCCCCCTCGTCGCGATCCTTCTGGGCTAGCGTACCACGGCCGCGCCGGGTCGCTTTGCCGGGACGCTCTAGGAATCCGCGCCCTTATCGCAGGGTGTTCTAGAAATTCGCGACCGTGCCGCAGGACGCTCTAAAAAGACGCGGCCGTGCCCCAGGCCAGTCTAGGAATTCGCCCCGTGGCACGCCCGTGCTCCAGAAATTCCCCACGCTGGCGAGAAGAGCACCGCATAATCCTGACTCCGCGCGCCCCAAGGTCCTTCTCGCCGCGCAAGGGAGCCAAATCCTAGACGTCGCCGCAACAACGTCTCCGATTTCTAGACGCCCGCGCGCCCTCCCTCGTGACGCATACAAAAACGGACCCCTTTTGGGGTCCGTTTGCATTCGTGGTGTCGGAGGCGGGACTTGAACCCGCACGACCTTTTAGTCAGTCACTAGCACCTCAAGCTAGCGCGTCTGCCAATTCCGCCACTCCGACTTGTCCCTGCGCTTTCGCGCAAGGGATAGTATGCACCACTCTCCCATCGCGCGCAAGCCCCAATTTTGAGGAATTTCAAACGGGCCCAGCCGCGACAAGGCACGAGAAAGGCGGGACCGGCACTCGTCCGGCCCCGCCTCCACGGGAACGCGAGAAGGGCTGCATAGCGCCTACAGCTCGATCGAGGTCTCCTTAATCGGGTTGGGGGCCGCGCAGTGGCACGCGCAGAAGTGGCCGGGTGCCACCTCGCGCAGCTCGGGGCGCCTCATCGAGCACTGCTCCTTGGCGATCGGGCAGCGCGTGTGGAAGCGGCAGCCGCTCGGCGGGCTGATCGGCGAGGGAGGGTCGCCGGGCAGGATGATGCGCTTGCGGGAGTGCTGGACGTCCGGGTCGGGCACCGGCACGGCCGAGAGCAGCGACTGCGTGTAGGGGTGATGCGGCTCGTCGTAGAGCGTCCTCCAGTCGGAGTACTCCATGAGGTTGCCGAGGTACATGACGGCCACGCGGTCGGAGATGTGCTGCACGACGGAGAGGTCGTGGGCGATGAAGAGGTAGGCCGTGCCAAACTCCTGCTGCAGGTCCTTGAGCAGGTTCAGGACCTGCGCCTGAATGGAGACGTCGAGCGCGGAGACCGGCTCGTCGCAGATGATGAGCTTGGGACGCAGGGCGAAGGCGCGCGCGATGCCCACGCGCTGGCGCTGGCCGCCGGAGAACTCGTGCGGGTAGCGGTTGATGTGCTCGGGGTTGAGGCCCACCACGTCCAGCAGGTGACGGACGTGGTCCATGCGCTGTTCCTTGTCGGGCATCTCGCCATGGATCACCAGGGGCTCCGAGACGATCTCGCCGATGGTCATGCGCGGGTTCAGGCTCGCGTACGGGTCCTGAAAGATGTACTGCATGTCGTGGCGCATCTTCTTGAGCTCTTTGCCCTTGAGCTTGGAGACGTCCTGGCCGTCAAAGACGACGGTGCCGCTCGTGGGCTCGGTGAGGCGCATGATGCAGCGACCCGTGGTGGACTTGCCGCAGCCGGACTCTCCCACCAGGCCAAAGGTCTCGCCGGGGTAGATGTCAAAGCTGATGTCGTCGACGGCGTGCACCACGCCGGAGTTGTGACCGAAGATGCCACCCTCCACCGGGAACTCCTTGCAGAGGTGCTCAACGTGGAGCAGCGGCTCGCGCTTCTCGTCTGCCATCAGGCCTCGCCTCCCTTCGTGGTCGCGGTGTGCGCGGCGCGCGTGCGCGAGTTCTCGGGCGCGTTCTTGGCCACGAACGCGGAGTCGCCCGAGAAGTGACAACGGGAGTAGTGCCCGGTCTCGGTGACGTGGACCTGCGGCATCTCCTTGTGACAGCGCTCGGTGGCATACGGGCAGCGCGGCGAGAAGGGGCAGCCGCTCGGCAGGTTCACGAGCGACGGCGGGTTGCCGTGAATCGGGGTGAGCGGCTCCTTCTCGTTCTCCACCTGCTTGGGAATGGAGCGGATGAGACCCCAAGTGTAGGGGTGGATGGGGTTGTAGAAAATCTCGTCGGCGGTGCCGAATTCCACGGGATGGCCGGCGTACATGACCATGATCTTGTCGGCCACGTCCGCCACCACGCCCAGGTCGTGCGTGATGAGGATGATGGCGTTGCCGTTGGTCTCCTGCATCTCCTTCATCAGCTCGATGATCTGGGCCTGGATGGTCACGTCGAGCGCCGTGGTGGGCTCGTCGGCGATGAGGATGTCCGGGTCGCAGGCAAGCGCCATGGCAATCATCACGCGCTGGCGCATGCCGCCGGAGAACTGGTGCGGGTAGTCCTTGACGCGCTGCTCGGGGTTGGGGATGCCCACCATGTCGAGCAGCTCCACGGCGCGCTCGAGCGCCTGCTGCTTGGTGTATCCGCGGTGCAGGCGCAGGCCCTCGCCGAGCTGCCGGCCGATCGTGTAGACCGGGTTCAGCGACGTCATGGGGTCCTGGAAGACCATGGCGATGTCATTGCCGCGGATGTGCTGCATCTCCTCCTCGCTCATCTTGAGCAGGGAGTGGCCACGGTAGCGGACGTCGCCGCCCTCGATCTTTCCCGGGGGCATGTCAATGAGGCCCATGATGGTCTTGGCCGTGACGGACTTGCCGGAGCCGGACTCCCCCACCACGCCGAGCGTCTCGCCGCGATCGAGCGTGTAGCTCACGCCGTCAACGGCGCGGACGACGCCGTCCTGCGTGTGGAAGTACATCTTAAGGTCATCCACCTCGAGCAGGTGGGAGCCCTCCGGGACCGGCTGGTTCTTGAGGTCCTGCGCCGGGTCCAGGGCGCGCTTCTTCTTGCCAAATGCCATTATGCGTCCTTCATCTTGACGTCGAGTGCGTCGCGCAGACCGTCGCCCAGAAGCGAGAAGGCCAACACGGTGGTGAGGATGGCGAGTCCCGGCAGGATCATGAGCCACGGCTCGGTCTGCAGGAACGTCTGGCCGTCCTGAATCATGGTGCCCCACGAGGGCGTGGGCGGCGTGACGCCCATGCCGAGGTAGGACAGGGCGCTCTCGGTGAGGATGGCGCCGCCGATGTTCATCGTGGCATAGACCACGATGGAGGCCACGGAGTTGGGGAAGATGTGGCGCGCCACGATGCGCAGGTCGGAGGCGCCCATCGCGCGCGCGGCATCAACGTAGTCGTTCTCCTTGATGGAGAGGATCGCCGAGCGGAAGACGCGCGCGATCGACGGCCAGCCGAGGATGCCGATGGCTATGAAGACGTTCTGGAGGCTGCGCCCGATGACGGCAATGAGCGCGATGACGAAGAGCGTGTACGGGAAGGCCAGGAACATGTCAGCCAGGCGCATGATGATCGTGTCCCAGATGCCGCCGTAGTAGGCCGCGATGGCGCCCATCACAAGGCCAATGGCCGTGGAGATGAGCGTGGCCACCACGCCGACGGTGAGCGAGACGCGCGCGCCATAGATGACGCGAACGAGAACGTCGCGCCCGGAGGCGTCCGTGCCAAAGGGGTGCTCGAGCGACGGGGCGAGACGGGCGTTGGTCGCGGCCGTGGCCGTGTCGATGGCGGTGGGTGACCCGAGCAGCTGCGGGGCCCAGAGGTCGGCCGTCACGGCGATGAGGATCACGAGGATGATCCACGCGGCGCCGATCATGGCGAGCTTGTTCTTGCGCAGGCGCGCCCAGGCGTCACCCCAGAGGGTGCGGGAGCCGGACGGCGTCGACTCCTCCGGCTGCGCGGCGGTGTTCATGGTGTCACTCATGGGTCTCCTATCCCTCCTTCTTGGGCGACCCGTAGCGGATGCGCGGGTCGAGGAAGGCGTAGCTCACGTCGACGAGCAGGTTGATGATCATGACCACGACCACGATGACCGTGACGCCGCCCAGCACGATGGGCCAGTCTCGCTGCGTGATCGCGCGGTAGATCTCCATGCCTACGCCCGGCCAGTTGAAGACCGTCTCGGTGAGGATGGCTCCGGAGAGCATGGCGCCAAAGTCGATGCCGATGTAGGTGATAACCGGGATGAGGGCGTTCTTGAGCGCGTGGTGCAGGATGATGCCGCCGCGCGAGAGACCCTTCGCCTTGGCCGTCACGATGTAGTCCTGGTTCATGACCTCAAGAAGCTGGGAGCGCATGATGCGCGCGGTGTAGGCCGTGGAGACCGAGGCCAGCGTGATGGCGGGCAGGATGTAGTAGACCCACGCCTGGAACTCTGCGTGGGCGCCGCCGGCGCCCGAGATGGGCAGATAGAAGGCGCCGCCCGTGACGTTCTTGAGGAAGACGCCGAAGAAGAGCTGCAAGAGCATGCCGAGCCAGAACGCCGGCATGGCCACGAGGACCGACGTCACGAGCGTCACGAGCACGTCCCAGAACGAGTAGCGCTTGACGGCCGAGACGATGCCCGCCCCGATGCCGACCACCGCCTCGATGCAGATGGCGAGCGCCGCCAGGCGCACCGTGTAGGGATACTTCTCGAGCAGGATGTCAGTAACCTCGAGGCCGCGCGAGTAGCTCGTGCCCAGGTCGCCATGCAGAAGGCCGTTCAGATAGTTCACGTACTGCTTCCAGAGGGGCGTGGGGATCGTGTCGCCGTTCTCGTCATAGATGGCATTGCCCTCCTCATCGGTCTCGATGAGGCCCTGGGCGGCGCGAATGGCGGTGTCGGTCTCCTCGCTCACAGCCTTGCCGCCGGTGATGAGCTGGACGGGATCGCCCGGAACGACGTTCTGCAAAGCGAACAGGATGATGGTCACACCGAGAAACACCGGTATGAACTGCACGATGCGCTTGAGGATGTACTTTCCCATGGATACTCCGTAATCTTCGAGCCCGCGCTTCCCGCAAACCAGCCGAGCGGCGGGACGCCGTCAACCGACGCCCCGCCGCCTTGGGCGGTGATGTCCGCGAGCTCAGCGGGCCTAGGCCTCGAGCTCGACCTGGGCCATGTCGACGAGCTTGAGCATGTTCATGTTCAGCGCGTTGACGCGCTCGGAACCGACCATCGTGTGGGTGTAGAAGAAGATCGGGATGTCCGGGCAGTCCTCGCCGATGACCTTGTTGACGGCCTTGAGCGCGTCGATGCGCGCGGCGTCGTCAACGGTGGCGCGGGCAGCCTCGATGGCCGCGTCAACCTCGGGGTTGGAGTACTTGCCGCGGTTGTCGCCGTTGCCGGTGTAGAACAGCGGGTAGATGAAGTTGTCCATGATCGGGTAGTCGGCAATCCAGCCGAGGCGGCCGAACTGGAAGTTGCCCGCGGCGTAGTTGTCGAGGATCGTCGCCCACTCCTGGGTGTCGGACTCGACCTGGATGCCCAGCGCGTTGAGGTCGGCGATGACCATCTCCATGATCTGCTTGTGCGAGCCGTCGAGGTTGTAGGAGAGGGTCAGCGAGATGCCGCGGTTGCCGTCGGCGTCGGCGGTGTAGCCCGCCTCGTCGAGGATCTGGGCGGCCTGCTCGGGGTCGTACTTGGCGTACGGCCACGCGCCCTCCTCGTAGCCGTCGAGTCCGGGCGGGACGATGTTGTCGGCCGGGGTGGCACCGATGCCCATGAAGCAGGTCTCGCAGATCGCCTCACGGTTGATGGCGAGCGACAGAGCGTGACGCAGGTTGACGTCGGCCATCTGCTCATCCTCCATGTTGATGAGGATGTAGTAGGTGGAGAGCTCGGCGCCGTCGAGCACGTGCTGCTCGGGGGCCATGTTGTAGCCGTCCGCGGACTCGCCGTACTGGTCGATGGCATCCTGGAGCTGGGCCGTCGGGATCTGGCAGACGTCGAGGTTGCCGGCCTGGAACTCGCGATAGGCGGTCTCCACGTCCTTCTGGATGGAGAAGTGGATGCCGTCGATCTTGGCGGCCTCGCCGTAGTAGTCGTCAAAGCGAACGAGGTTGATTTCCTGGCCATCGACCCAGGAGCCGTCCATCTTGAAGGCGCCGTTGCCGATCGGGGCACGGAAGAAGGCGTCAAAGTCGTCGCCGGCCTCGATCGGAGCGGACTCCGGCACGGGAGCGAGCGCGGGGTGCGAGCAGACGAACGGGAAGTCGGCGTAAGCGGCGGAGAGCTTCACCACGAGGGTGTTGTCATCCGGGCAGGAGACGCCGGAGAGCTCGGTGGCGCTGCCGTCGAGCATCGCGTCGTAGCCGTCCACCAGCGAGAGGTGGTAGGAGATCTGGGAAGGCTGGTTGCCGGTCTTGGGGTTGCAGATGCGCTCCCAGGCGTACTTGAAGCTGGCGGAGGTCACCGGGTCGCCGTTGTGGAACGTGGCACCCTCGACCAGGTGGAAGGTGAACTCGTCCGCGGCGTCGTTGACATCCCAGGACTCGGCGGCCAGGCCCATGAGCTCGTCGGTGTCGAAGTCATAGATGGTCAGCGCGTCAAAGAGCTGATAGCAGACCTGCATGCCCTGGTCTTCCTGGGCGTTGTACGGGTCGATGGAGACCGGGTTGTTGATGTAGTAGTTGAGGGTGGCACCCGAGGCACCCTCGCTGGTGCCGCCCGCGTCGTTCTTGCACGCAGCGAGCGCGGCGAGCGCGGACGCGGCAAGACCGCCCTTGACGAAGGTACGACGCGTGACACCACCGATCTTCTGCTGAGCCATACTTTCTTCCTCCTCCTGTTGTCGAGGCGGGCAAGTTTTTTGCCCCGTCCCTCAGCCGAGCCCGAGATAAGGGTCATCCCGAGCCTGACGGCAGCTTACTTTACTCTAAAAGAGTGCCTGAGGGCACATACGCCCGCCTCATGACACGTATCGGAAACGTTCGCGCCCCCAGATGCCGCACAGTTGGCATCAGAGGGGCGCAAGCTGTTGTGGTGCGAGGCTCTTGTTCCTAGCCAACCGTCCCGGTAGGGAACGTCAACGCCATGACCACCACGCACAGGATGAACACCGCCGTGGTGATGACGGTGAGGCGATTGAGGTTCTTCTCGAGCACGCCCGAGCCGGTGCCGGAGTTGTAGAGCGACGAGGCGATCATCTCGGAGACGCCGGTCCCCTTGCCGGAGTGCATGAGCACCAAGATCACGGTGAGCGCGCCGGAGAGGAACAGCAGGACGGTGAGAACGATGTTGAGCGGGTTCACAGGGGCTCCTTCAGGACAGCTTCATAGCGATAGACCATGGTAGCACACTGGCTCGGGTCTCGACGAAAAAAGGGCCCGGACGCACGTCCGGGCCCACAACTTGCCTAAAAGGGGTCTGTCCCCTTTTGAGCGAGTTTTACGCCATGGCGCTCTTGACCATCGCGGCGAAGCTGTCCGCCTTGAGGGAGGCGCCACCGACGAGCGCGCCGTCAACGTCCTCCTTCTCAAGGAAGCCGGCGATGTTCTCGGGCTTGGCGGAGCCGCCGTAGAGGATGCGAATGCCGGAGGCGATCTCCTCGCCGAAGATCTCGACGAGGGTCGCGCGAATGGCGCCGCAGACCTCCTGGGCGTCGTCGGCCGTGGCGGTCTTGCCCGTGCCGATGGCCCAGATGGGCTCGTAGGCGATCACGTACTTGGACGGGTCGGTGATCTGAAGGCCCTCGGTGTCCTTCTTGATCTGATCGACCACAAACTTGACGTGCGTGCCGGCCTCGCGGATCTCGAGGGACTCGCCGCAGCAGCTGATGGGCACGATGCCGTGAGCCATGAGGGCCTTGGCCTTCTTGTTCACGTCCTCGTCCGTCTCGCCAAAGTAGTCGCGGCGCTCGGAGTGGCCGATGATGCAGTGGGTGGCGCCCACGGCCTCGAGCATGTTGGGGGCCGTCTCGCCGGTGTAGGCGCCGGACTCCTCCCAGTAGACGTTCTGCGCGCCGAGCGCAAACGGCGCGGAAGCCTGCTCGATGACCTCGGAGACGCCCTTGAGGTCAACGGCGGGCGGGCAGACGACGACGTCCACGTCGCCGGTGCCGCCGGCCAGCTCGTCGGCAAGGCCCTGCGCGAGGACGACGCCCTCGCTGTAGGTCTTGTTCATCTTCCAGTTGCCAGCGATCATCCTCTTACGCATCGAGAAGCGCCTCCACTCCGGGAAGGGCCTTGCCCTCGACGAGCTCCATGGACGCGCCACCGCCGGTGGAGATCCAGCTCATCTTGTCGGCCAGGCCAAACTTGTTGATGGCGGCCACGGAGTCGCCGCCGCCGATGATCGAGGTGCAGTCGGAGTCCGCGATGGCGCGGGCGACGGCCTCGGTGCCGTGGGCAAAGTTGTCAAACTCGAAGACGCCCATCGGGCCGTTCCAGAAGACGGTCTTGGCGCCCTTGATGGCCTCGGCGTAGAGCTCCTCGGTCTCGGGGCCGATGTCCATGCCCTCGCGGTCGTCGGGGATGGCGTCGGAGGCCACGACCTCCGGCACGGCGTCCTCGCCGAAGTGGTCGGCGACGCGGTTGTCAACGGGGAGGAGGATCTTGACGCCCTTCTCCTCGGCCTTCTTCAGCATCTCGCCGGCGCGCTCGACCCAGTCCTCCTCCTTGAGGGACATGCCGACGCTCATGCCCTGCGCGAGGAAGAAGGTGTAGGCCATGCCGCCGCCGATGATCAGCGTGTCGGCGGAGTCGATCAGGTGATCGAGGACGCCGATCTTGGAGGACACCTTGGAGCCGCCGACGATGGCGACGAAGGGGCGCTCGGGCTCGGCGAAGATGGAGGTCAGGGTGTCGACCTCCTTCTCCAGCAGGAAGCCGGCGTAGGCGGGCAGGTACGCGGCGGGGCCCACGACGGAGCCCTGGGCGCGGTGCGCGGTGCCGAAGGCGTCGAGCACGAAGATGTCGCCGTAGGACGCGAGGATCTTGGCGATCTCGGGGTCGTTCTTCTTCTCGCGCTTGTCGAAGCGGACGTTCTCGAGGACGAGGATCTCGCCGTCGGCGAGGGCGTCGACGGCGGCCTTGGCCTTCTCGCCGTAGGTGTCGTCGACGAACTTCACGTCATAGCCGGTGAGCTCGGCGAGCTTGTCGGCGGCCGGCTTCAGGGAGAAGGCGGGCTCGGGGCCGTCGCCCTTGGGGCGGCCGAGGTGGCTCATGAGGATGATCTTGGCGCCCTTGTCCTTGAGGTACTCGATCGTGGGGATGGCGGCGCGGACGCGGGTGTCGTCGGTCACGACGCCGTCCTTCAGGGGGACGTTGAAGTCCACGCGCATGAGGACGCGCTTGCCCGCGACGTCGGCGTCGCGGACGGTCTTCTTGGTGAAGGCCATGTTCACTCCTTCTTACGGGACCTTACGGAAAAGGGGCGCGGCCGCGGCCCTGTGAGCTGCGACCGCACCCCTGAGCGAAGCTGATGCGAAGCGGTTGCTACGCGACGAACTTCTCGAAGTACTTGATGGTGCGGACCATCTGGGAGGTGTAGGAGTTCTCGTTGTCGTACCAAGAGGTGACCTGAACGAGGCTCTGGCCGTTGCCGAGGTCCTGGACCATGGTCTGGGTGGCGTCGAAGATCGAGCCGTGGGTCTCGCCGATGATGTCGGAGGAGACGATGTCGTCCTCGTTGTAGGCGAAGGTCTCGGGGATGGTCTCGGCGTAGGCCTTCATCGCGGCGTTGACCTCGTCCTTGGTGACGACCTTGTCAACGACGCAGTAGAGGTTGGTGATGGAGCCGGTCGGCGTCGGGACGCGCTGGGCGGCACCGATGAGCTTGCCGTTGAGCTCCGGGAGGACCAGGCCGATGGCCTTGGCGGCACCCGTGGAGTTGGGGACGATGTTCTGCGCGCAGGCGCGGGAGCGACGCTTGTTGCCCTTGCGCTGCGGGCCGTCGAGCGGCATCTGGTCGCCGGTGTAGGCGTGGATGGTGGTCATGATGCCGGAGACGATGGGGGCGAAGTCGTTCAGGCCCTTGGCCATCGGGGCGAGGCAGTTGGTGGTGCAGGAGGCCGCGGAGATGATGTTGTCATCGGCGGTCAGCTGCTCGTGGTTGACGTTGTAGACGATCGTGGGGAGGTCGTTGCCCGCGGGAGCGGAGATGACGACCTTCTTGGCGCCGGCGTCGATGTGGGCCTGGGCCTTGGCCTTGGAGGTGTAGAAGCCGGTGCACTCGAGGACGACGTCAACGCCGAGCTCGCCCCAGGGGAGCTTGGAGGCGTCGGCCTCCTTGTAGATGGTGATCTTCTTGCCGTCGACGGTGATGGAGTCCTCGCCGGCCTCGACCTTGTGGTCGCGGGCGTAGTTGCCCTGCGTGGTGTCATACTTCAGCAGGTAGGCAAGCATGTCCGGGGAGGTGAGGTCGTTGATAGCGACGATCTCGGAGCCCTCGTGACCGAACATCTGACGGAACGCCAGACGGCCGATGCGACCAAAGCCGTTGATAGCAACCTTTACTGCCATGCTTTCTCCTTTCACGGTGCCGCCGGGGACCTCCCCCGACGAACCAAAGCACACATGGGCGTCTTGCCCTTGCCAAGCGATAGTGTACCCCACACGAGACGGGCCATGCAGCGCAATCTGAAACACGGCGATGATTTACGCGGTGGACGCTCAGATTTCCGCCGCCGACGTGGGATGGTTCCCGCACGTCGCGAGAAGGGCGGTTCCGCCTAGCCGGCGCGCTCGGCCTGCTCCACGAGGCCCTGGAGCCGCAGGAGGCGATGGTACATGGCCGACTTTGACGCCGGGGGGTCGAGCAGCTCGCCAAGCGCCGCGAGGGAGAGCTCGGGGTTGGCGCGGCGGACACGGCAGAACTCGCGCAGGGCGGGCGGCAGCGACGCCAGATCGAGCGCGCGCTCGGCTCGATCGATCAGCTCGAGCTGCTCGACGGCGGCCCCGGTGGAGCGTGCCTGATTGGCCATCTCCGCGTTGACGCGCCGGTTGACGTCGTTCTTGACGGACTTCTTGGCGCGGGTCATCTCCACGAAGCGCGCCGTCCTGAACGCCCCCATCCCGCGCAGCAGCGCGCTCACGTCGTCGTAGCTCTTGAGATAGATGGCAAAGGCGCCGCGACGGCGGTTGAGGCGAGCGGAGGCGCCGAGGGACCCGACCAGGCGCACGAGGTCGGCGGCGAGGTCCTCCCCCGTCACGGCGATCTCCAGGTGGAACTCGCCGCGCGGGTCGGCGATGAAGCCGCCCGCCATGAAGGCGCCGCGCACGTAGGCGGCGCGGGCCGCCGGCGCCGCCACCAGCGCCGCGGGCACGCCCGGGGTGAGCCCGCGCCCCGGGGAGAGAATCCCCAGGCGCACGAGATCGGCATCGAGGCCCTCCTGCACGGGCATCTCGATCAGGTAGTTGCGCGTCTTGTGCAGCACGGAGCGGCGCACCGTGAGCGAGGTCTCCAGGTCAAAGAGCTTGTGGGTGAGCTTGATCACCGTGCGCGCCACGGCGCCCGTCTCGGTGGCCACGCGGATGGAGTAGCGCCCCGAACCATGGAAGGAGAGGGTGCCGCAGACGCGCACGAGCGCCGAGAGCTGGGCCAGCTCGGCGGCGCGCGAGAGGGGCTCCACGCGGGAGAGCTCGTCTTTGACCTCGGCGGTGAACGACATGGGCGCCCGCTAGCTCGCGCGCACGCTCGCCAGGGCGAGGTCGCGATGCGAGAGGCTCACGTGGTAGCCGCCCCTCTCGAGGTAGGCGGCCGTGGCCTCGGCGATGGCGACGCTCCTGTGCTGGCCGCCCGTGCAGCCCACGGCGATGGAGAGGTGGCTCTTGCCCTCGGCCACGTAGCCCGGCATGGCCACGTCGAGCAGGCGCTGCCAGGCATCCATGAACCTCTCGGTCATGGGGTTGGAGAGGACGAAGTCCGCGACCAGGCGGTCCTTGCCCGTGAGCGTGCGCATGACGGGGTCATAGAAGGGATTGGGCAGAAAGCGCACGTCGATCATCAGGTCCGCCTCGACGGGCATGCCGTGCTTGAAGCCAAAGGAGAAGACCGAGACCTCCATGAGCTGCTGGTCGGTGAGCTCGGAGAAGGCGCGGGTGAGGCGGCTGCGCAGCTCGCGCGTGCGCAGGCGGCTCGTGTCGATCACGAGGTCGGCGGCGTCGCGGACGGCGGAGAGCTGGGCGCGCTCGCGGGCGATGGCATGGGCGATCGACTCGCCCGGCGCGGCGAGCGGGTGACGGCGGCGGTTCTCGTCGTAGCGGCGCATGAGGACCTCGTCGGAGGTGTCCAGGAACAGCACGGAGCATGAGATCTCATGCTCGCGCAGCTGCCGCACCGAGTCGGAGAACTCGTCAAAGAGGCCCTGGCTGCGCAGGTCGCAGGTCACGGCCAGGTGACGGCCGATCCCGGTGTTGATGCCCACGATCTCCGCAAGCTGCAGGAGCAGGCGCGGGGGCAGGTTGTCGATGCAGAAGTAGCCCATGTCCTCAAAGACGTGGAGGGCCTGCGTGCGGCCGGAGCCGCTCATGCCCGTGATCACCACGACGTCGGGCACGCGGGCGGCGCTCTCGCGGTCGCGCATCTGCTGGCCGTCACCTGACATGGGGCTCCCTTCTCGCTGGGTCCGAGTATAGCGCACCGCCCTTCTCGGCTTTCCGCGCTTGCGCGTGCCGAGCGGCGTTGGGCGAGAAGGACGACGGAGCCGCTACGCCCCCACCACGATCACGTTCTCGCGGGCGCGATACGCCGCCGGAACGTCGCCGCAGGTGATGAGCGTCACGTCGTCGAAGGCGGCAAAGCCCACCCGGCTCACGCGCCCGAGCTTGCTCGCGTCGGCGAGCACGCAGCGCCTCGCCGAACGCGCCATCGCCCCGCGCTTGACCGCGGCCTCCTCGGGCTCGGGCACGGTGCAGCCCGCCTCCAGCGAGACGGCGTTGGCGCCGAAGAGCCCCAGCGTGAACCAATAGCGCCCCAGCTGCGCGCAGGCGTCCGGGCCCACCGCGGCGCCCGTCGCGCCCTTGAGCTCGCCACCGAGCACGATGACGCGGCAGCCGCGCTCGGCGAGGCGCGCGGCGTGAAGGACGGAGTCGGTCGCAACGGCCGCGCCCGTGGCGGCGAGGGCGCCCACGAGCTCGGCGGTCGTCGATCCGGCGTCGAGAAAGACAAAGTCGTCCGGGCCCACGAGCGTGGCCGCGTGCGCGCAGATCGCGCGCTTCTCGGCCGCGTGGAGGCCCCGGCGCTCCCCCATCGTGAGGTCGCGCGTGAGGTGCGCCGTCTCGCGCGCCGCCGCTCCGCCGCGCACCTTGACCAGGCGATGCGCCTCGTCGAGCCGGTCGAGGTCGCGGCGCACCGTGGACTCGGAGACGCCCAGCTCCGCGGCGAGCTCGGCGATGCCCGCCGTGCCGCGCCGCTCCACGGCCGCGACGATCCGGGCGAGCCGCTCCTCAGCGAGCACCTAGCGCTCCTCCGGATAGACCACGCCCCAGTTGGCGCGCAGGCGCGTCATGAGCTCCATGACGTCGGCGGCATAGCCGAGCAGCGCGCGCTTCTCGGCGTCGCCCGCCGCCGCGGCCTCGAGGTCGGCCATCTCGTAGCAGAGGGCATAGGCCTCCTCGCCCGCACGGACCTCCTCGCGATGACCGTCCTCGGTCCAGACGATGGTGGCGCGGTCGGCGCGCGGGTACTCCGTCACCTCCACGTAACAGCGGTCAAAGCTGAGCACGGCGCGCTTGGGCTGCTTGGAGTGCAGCGTCAGCGAGACCACGCCGATCTGGCCCTCCGCGTTGCGGCAGACGATGCCGCCCGCCTCGTCCACGCCGGTCGTGGCGAGGTTCCCGAGCGAGACGACCTCGGCGGGCTGGCTCTCCATGAACAGGCGCATCAGGCTGAGCGCGTAGACGCCGATGTCGAGCATCGCGCCGCCGGCCAGATTGATGTTGTAGAAGCGGTTGGTGAGGTCGCCGTACTCCTTGTAGCTGCCAAAGTTAAGCTGCGCGAGGTTCATGCGGCCAAACTCGCCGGCGCGGGCGCGGCGCAGGAGCTCGACGTAGAGCGGCATGTGCAGGATCGTGGTGGCATCCATGAGCACGACGCCGTTGGCGTCCGCCAGCTCGCGCGCCTCGTCGAGCTCGGCGGAGTTGAGCGTGATGGACTTCTCGCAGAGCACGTGCTTGCCCGCGGCGAGCGCCCCGCGCAGGTAGCGGATGTGGGTGTTGTGCGGTGTGGTGACGTAGACGGCGTCCACGTCCGGGTCGGCATAGAGGTCCTCGACCGTGTCGTAGACGCGCTCGACGCCGTGGCGCTCGGCAAAGGCGACGGCCTTCTCATGCGTGCGGTTGGCCACGCCGTGGATGCGCCGGCCGGCGAGGGCGAGCGCCTCGGCCATCTGGTTTGCGATGACCCCGCACCCGATGACGGCCCAGGTGAGCTGCGGCGCCACAAAGACGTCGTCGGGAAACGGGCGGTCCTTCGCGGCGGCGTAGGCGGCCGCGGCGGCGGTTGCGGCATCGGGCATGGGGAGGTCCTTTCTCTCGCGGGCTCTTCTCGCCCATGATAGCGCACGGTGTTCAAAATATTTCAGAATCGCTCAGTTTTTACCATTATTTCTCAGGATAGCTCAGCAGTCGAGCTCGCCATTGAGCGGGCGAGGCCGCACCGCCGCCACGCACGGCAGGGTTTTGCGCTTCTCGGCCCCCATGTCTGGCGAGAAGGGCGGTATCGTCACGCTTCCCGTGGTTTTGGGCGACATGTTTTATGCCTGGGCGCCGAGAAGGACGTTCTTCTCGGCGTTTTGTCATGATCTGAGAGGTTTTGCTGTCAGATCTCAAACCAACTACCGGCCCGCATCAAACATGTTGCCCAAAACCAGGCGGAACACGCACGCGGAGGGGCGGTCCCGAGCGCGCGGGCGGGACGCGCGGAAGACAGCGCGCCAAACAGGCCGGCCGTGCGTCACGCCTCGGCGCAGGCGGCCGCGAACCACCCCGTGATCGTGGTGGGATGCGTGATCGCCGTGCCCGCCACGACCGCCCAGGCGCCCGCGTCGAGCGCGGCGCGCGCGTCGGCCGGGGTGTGGACGTGGCCCTCGCAGATGATGCGCGCCTCGGGGAACTCCGCGACGGCCGCCCGCAGCAGCGGTAGGTCGGGGCCGTCGTCGAGCGCCGTCCCCGCCGCGGCGCGACCGTGAGAGAGCGTCGTGGAGACCAGCTCGCAGCCCGCCGCCACGCCGCGGCGGACGTCCTCGATCGTGGCGCAGTCGGCCATGAGCGCCACGTCGCTGGCCGCCCGCACGCCCGCCACGATCTCCTCGAAGGAGCGGCCGTCCGGGCGCGGGCGGTCCGTGGCGTCGAGGGCCACCACGTCCGCTCCGGCGTTTGCGCAGGCCAGCGCATGGCGCAGGGTGGGCGTGATGAAGACGCCCTCGTGCCCCTCCTTCCAGAGGCCGATCACCGGCACCTCCACGCGCCCCTTGACCGCCGCGATGTCGGCGAGCCCCTGGCAGCGGATCGCGGCCGCGCCGCCCAGCTCGCAGGCGCGCGCCATCTGGGCCATGGTCTCGGGGTGGCGCAGCGGCTCGCCCGGATAGGCCTGCACGCTCACGATGAGGCGGCCACGGATGGAAGCGACGATCTGGGCGGCGGTCATGGGGTCCCCCTCTCTGCCGCGGACGGTCTTTGGCTCCGCCCTCGACCATACCATGCGGGCGACGCCGAGGCCCTTCTCGCCACGATGTGCGAGGTTTTGCTCAGGGACGTCTCCGCGCGTCCTCCGGAGAGCCGTTTCCGACACGCTTTACGTGGTTTTGGGCAACAGGTTTTATGCTGGGGCCCCGTTAATTTCACGATGTATAGCAAAACTACGAGCCATGTGGCAAAAAGCCGAGAAGAGCACCCCTCTCGGCGCTTGGACATAAAACCTGTTGCCCAAAACCAGGGCGGTCGTGGCAGGACCGGCAGCCCCGCGGAACAGCGGGAGGCGGCGGGCGAGAAGGACGTGCGCGCCTACTCCCCCGCCAGCTCCTCGGCCGCGCGCAGGGCCTGCCAGACGGCATGCGCGACCTCGGCCGGCACGCCCGGCGTGGCCGCGATCTCCTCCTCGCTCGCCGCGCGCAGCCGCTTGAGCGACCCAAACCGCTTCATCAGCGCACGCCGGCGCTTGGGGCCCACGCCCGGCACGTCGTCGATCACGGACCTGGTCATCGCCTTGTCGCGGAGCTCCCGGTGGAAGGTGATCGCAAAGCGGTGGGACTCGTCGCGCACCTGCTTGATGAGGTAGAGCGAGGGGGATCCGCTCGGCAGCACCACGGGCGTCTCGTCCCACGGCACGAAGATCTCCTCGTCGGACTTGGCGAGGCCGCACACCGGAATGTCCAGGCCAAGATCTGCGAGCTGGGCCATCGCGGCCGTGAGCTGCGGCTTGCCGCCGTCCACGACGAGCAGGTCCGGCCGACGCCCAAAGCGCTCGTCGGCCATGCGCTCGGGGGCGTAGCGTCGCCCCAGCACCTCGGACATGCTCACGAAGTCGTTGGCCTCGGTGAGCGGCGTCTGGATCTTGAAGCGTCGGTACTGGGACTTGTCCGGGCGGCCGTTGGTGAAGACCACCATCGAGGCCACCGTGAAGTGGCCGTGCAGCGTGGAGATGTCAAAGCACTCGATGCGCATTGGCGGCGCGTCGAGCGCAAGCGCGCTCTCCAGCTGAAGCAGCGCCTGGTTGGTGCGGTCGTCGGCGTAGCCGGTCTTGACCATGTAGCGCATGAGGGCGTGGCGGGCGTTCTCGGCGGCCATGTCGAGCAGGTGGCGCTTCTCGCCGCGGCGCGGCACGTGGAGGTGCACGCGCCCGCCGCGCTATCTCGGCCAGCCAGCCCTCGATGACCTCGGCGTCCGCGAGCTCGCAGCCCAGGTCCACCTCGGCGGGCACGTCGGCCGTCTCGTCGTAGTAGCGCTTCACAAAGCCGCCGACGAGCTCCTCCTCCCCCACGTCGAGGCCCTTGTCCAGAATGAACTCCACGGAGCGCACCGTGCGGCCCTCGCGCACGCAGAAGACGCAGGCGCAGCTGATGGTCTCCTCGCGGTAGACGCCGACGAGGTCGGCGCTCACGCCGGACGAGAAGACCACCTGCTGGCGGTCGTCGAGCGCGTCCAGCCCGTCGAGGCGCGCCTTGAGCCGACCCGCCCGCTCGAAGTCCAGGTTTGCCGCCGCCTCGCGCATCTGCTCGGTCAGCTCGCCCACGATCTGGCGGCGGTTGCCGGCGAGGAAGCTCTCGACCTGCCGGACGTGCCGCGCGTACTCCACGGTGTCGATCATGCCGGCGCACACGCCCGGGCCGCGCCCCACGTGATAGTCAAAGCAGGGGCGGCAGCGCTGCGCGAGCACCATGTTGGCCACGGCCGCCTGCGAGGGGTCGCGGTCCAGGACGCGCTTGGCGCGCTTCCACTCCGCGCAGGTGGCCATGCAGATGGGGACCACCTTGCGCAGCGTGTCGATGGTCTCGCGCGCGGCGCGGGCGTCGGTGTAGGGGCCAAAGTAGCGCGTGCCCTTGCGGTGCTTCTCGCGCGTGTACTTGATCGCGGGAAAGACGTCGGACTCCGTGATGGCGATGAAGGGGTAGCTCTTGTCATCCTTGTAATCGACGTTGAAGTAGGGGTGATACTGCGCGATGAGGTTGCGCTCCAGCACGAGCGCCTCGTGCTCGGAGCCCACGACCACGTAGTCAAAGTCCTGGACCACCTGCATCATGAGCGGGATCTTCTGGCGCTCGTCCTGGAGCGTCACGTACTGGCGCATGCGGGCGCGCAGGTTCTTGGCCTTGCCCACGTAGACGACCTCGCCGCGGGCGTCCTTCCACAGATAGCAGCCGGGATCGGTGGGGACCTGGGCCACGCGCTCGGCGAGGGTGAGTTCGTGCATCGCGCTCCCTTCCATCCGTGCGCGCCAACGAGCCTCAACCGAGCCTTTCATCTCTGAGATGCCCTCATGGAGAAGAGGAGAAAAGCGGTCTCGCCCGTCAGCTCCTTTGCTAGGATGACACGGTAAGATACGACTACGTGGCGACACGAACAACATTAGCAGCCGAGCCACAGTGAGGTGTCAGCCGTTGAGAATTACAAAGAGCAACATTCGACCATCACGGGTACTCGTCGCCGGCCTGGTTGGCTGCGCCCTCGTCCTTGGGGGCACCCCGACCGCCGTCCATGCCCAGACGTCCAGCGACCTTCAGAGCCAGCTCGAGGAGGCCCAGGCCCAGCTCGAGGAGTACAACCGCGCCGCCGCGCAGGCGGGCGCCGACCTTGACAAGGCGTCCTACGACCTCGAGCAGACCCGCCAGCAAATCGAGGAGGTCGAGGCCCAGATCGAGGAGAAGCGCGCGGAGCTCGCCGAGGCCCAAGGAAACCTCTCCGACACCCTCTCCACCCAGTACAAGGCCGGCTCGGTGAGCCTGCTTGACATGGTCCTCGGGGCGACGAGCTTTGATGACCTCGTGTCGCGCGTGACCTATGCCAACAAGATCTCCGACAGCTTCCAGTCCTCCATCTCCGAGGTCCGCGAGCTCCAGGAAGAGCTCGAGGCCTCCCAGGCCGAGCTCGCCGAGAAGGAGAAGCAGCAGGAGCAGCAGGTCAGCGAGCTCCAGGAGCAGAAGAGCGTGTCGGACCAGGCCGAGGCCGAGGCCGAGCAGTACGTGAACAGCCTCTCCGCCGAGCTGCGCGAGGCCCTCGCCGCCGAGGAGGCCGCCCGTCAGGAGGCGTCGCGCCAGGAGGCCGAGCGCCTTGCCGCCGAGGAGGCCGAGAAGAACCAGGGGTCCGGCGGCGGCTCGCAGTCCCAGGGCGGCGGGTCGAACAACGGCGGGTCGAACAGCGGCGGGTCGAACAGCGGCGGCGGCAGCGCCCCCTCGGCCCCGAGCGGCGGCGGCAGCGCCCCCAACACCGGCGGCAGCACCCTCGGAGAGACGGCCGTCTACTGGGCGAAGACCCAGCTCGGCAAGCCCTACGGCCATGACAACGACGGCACCAACTGGGACTGCAACGGCCTCACCCACTGGGCGTGGGCGCAGGCGGGCTACACGATTCCCGCATCCTCGGGCACCTATGGCTACGGTCAGTTCCAGTACATGAAGAACAGTGGGCGCTGGGTTACGAGCGTTTCCCAGCTCAAGCCCGGCGACCTCGTCTTCTACTCCTATGACGGCGGCGCCACGACCTACCACGTGGCCATGTACATTGGCAACTACCAGGTCATCCACTCCAACGGGTGGGGCAGCGGCGTGGTCATCACCGGCATCTACTACGACACGGGATTCTGTGGCGGCGGCACGCCGTAACGCCATTCTCCCAATCATGACCTGGGGCTGGCGCCTAATTGGCCCCAGCCCCTTTTCCTGCAGGCCGACGACAAGAGACGACGCACGGAGGACCCATGATTCAGGCCGAGCGCATCACCAATGACGAGCTCGAGGAGGAGGCGTCCGGTCTCGGGATCGCGCTCCCCATTGAGCAGACGGCAGCCTGGGCTCGCTATCAGGCGACCATCGAGGGCAGGACGCCCTGGGGCGGCATCCGATTCCGCCAGGGCGAGAAGACCGTCGCGCTCGCAAGCTTCATCGACTACGAGACGCACGGCTATCACTACCTGCGGGGCGCCCACGCGCCCGCCTGGTGCGCCGCGCCCTCGCCCGAGCAGGAGACCGAGGCCCTCGACGCCCTGCGCGAGCTCGTGCGCCGCGAGGCAAGGGGCGTCGTGTTCGTCCGCCTCGCCGTGGCGCACGAGCTGCCCGAGACGCGCCCCTGCCTCTCCACGGTCCCCTACGACACGACCGTCGTCGTCGACCTCACGGGCGGCGACGACGAGATCCTCGCCCGCATGAAGCCGCGCGGGCGCCGCGACGTCCGCAAGGCGCTGCGCGAGAGCCCCGTGCTCTGCGCCGACGAGACCGAGCGCGCCACCGCGTCGTTCGACGAGTACTACGAGGTCATGGTCGAGACCGCCGAGCGCGATGGCTTTGCCCCGGCGCCGAGGGAGACCTACCAGGACATGATTTCCATCCTCGGGCCCGACCACTGCCGGGTCTTTGCCGCCCGGGACCCCGAGGGAACGCTCGTGAGCTGGGCGATCTCGACGATCTCCGGCGAGAGGGCCGTCTACTACTACGCCGCCTCGAGCGCGCGCAGCCGCGAGCTGCTCGCCACGGACCGGCTCTTCTACTTCGAGTGCTGCGAGCTCGCCCGACTGGGGTGCACGAGCTACGACCTCATGGGCATCGGCTCCGACTTCTCGCCGAGCCTGCTCGGCCTCAACACGTTCAAGACGAAGTTCGCCAAGGACGGCGAGCGCCCCGTCGCGCCGGACCGCGACCTCCCGGTTCGCCCCCTGTTCTACAAGGCGCTCGTCACCACCAAGAAGGTTCGCGACCGCTAGGGGCGCGGCCGCGTCAGCGCCGACGCGCGTCGAGCTCCCCCGCCAGCTCCGCCAGGGTGATCCCGTAGCGCTCGAGCGTGACGAGCAGATGGTAGATCAGGTCGGCCGCCTCGTAGCGGATGTGATCGTGGTCGTCATCCTTGCAGGCCATGATGACCTCGGACGCCTCCTCGGCGAGCTTCTTGAGCAGGCTGTCCTCCTCGCCCGCGAGAAGGCGCGCCGTGTACGACCGCTCGGGCGAGGCGCCCGCCCGGTCATGGATGACCGCGGCGAGCCCCTCGAGGGTTCGCCCGATGCTCCCATCGACCACGTGCTCCGTGCGCTCTCCCATCTTGTCCCTCCTCGTCGCGAGCCAACCGAGCCGATGATCTAGAACCCGCTGTCGGTCAGCTGCGGATAGTAGCGATGAAACTTGCGATACTGGTTCATCTCGGTGAGCCAGACCTCCAGCGACCGTACGAGCCCGCGGTCGGCGCGATAGTGCTGCGGGTTGGCCACCTTGCCGGCGCGATAGCACGCCGTGACGCGCTCCCGAAGGCGTGCATCGGCGATGTAGCGCATGAGCAGGCGCCGCGGGACGAGCGTGTAGAGGGCCTCGCCCTCGGTGCGCACGAGGTCTCCCCCGCGCCCGTCCACGAGGTCCTCGACCGCCGTCACCACCGGGTTGACGCCCGCTGCCATGAGATAGAACGAGTTGCGCCCGATGCGCGGGTTGAGCTCAAAGAACAGGAGCTCGCCCGTCTCCGGGTCGATCTTGGTGTCAAAGTTGGCAAAGCCGTGGTAGCCGAGGTCGGCGAGCATCGCCTCGATGGCGGGCAGGCTGTCCTCCTGGGGGGTCACGAGCATCGCCACGGGGTTGCCGAGCATCGTGGGCGCGTGGTCCTCGAGCAGGACCTGAGCGGAGCCAAAGAGTCGCGCGTGACCCTCCCCGTCCATGTAGACCGTGAACATCCCGATGTTCGTGTCGTCTCCGCGCACGAGCTTCTGAACGACAAAGCGCCCGTGGAAGCCGGCCGCGCGAAGACTCGCCCACAGCGCGTCCAGATCGACCTGCGAGTCGATGTAGTGGACCTTGAGAAAGCCCTCATAGGTCATGAGATGCTGATACTCAGCCGCGACCGCCGCCTTGGCAACCACGGGAAACGGCAGGTCAACGGGCGGGATTGGGCCATCGCCCGCAAGGTCGATGACCACGGTCTCGGGCGTGCGAATTCCCCACCTGACGCACATCTCGGCAAACTCGGCCTTGTCGGAGACCCGTTGGACGATGTCGAGCGTCGGCATGGGGACGACAACGTTCTCGGGCAGACGGTCCCGGATGCGACCCAGCAGATGGATGTGAGCGTCCGTGTTGGCCATCAGGAAGACGGTCTTCTCGGCATCCCGGTCCGCCAGGTCACGCACGGCGGCAAGGACGTTCTCGTCGTTCGCCGGACCGTCGAGCGGATAGACGTCAAAGATGGCCGACCTGGCGATCGCCGCCACGGGCGCAGACGCCAGACAGACGCTTCTCAGACCATACGCCTCATGGAAGTCTCGTCCAAGAGCGTAGATGGCGATGTCGCCCCCCAGAAGAACCGGAACGATGTCGTCTCGTCTCTGCATCGTATCTGCACGTCCTCCCTCACGCGGTCTTAACCCGACAACCCTAGCACAAGCAACAGGACGGGTGATGGCCTCAGCGCGCGCGCAACCTCCCGGTCACACGTGAGAGGACGCGCGAGAGGAACGCCGCCTCCGGGGCGCGAACGGCGATCGCGAGGCCAAACGTGACGGCAAGCGACGGCAGGCCGCCCGCGATCACGTAGACGAGGGCGCCCAGAGGGCTGGTCGCCGCGCCGAGCACCGTCGTGGCCCCCCACAGGATGCCGGCCCCCACAAGCGCCCCCGCCGCGCCGAGGGCGAGGGAGCGCAAGAACGACGAGACGACGCCCCGGAGCCCAAAGCCCTCGACCGAGCGGCGCAGCATGAGCACGGAGACCGCATCGACGAGCATCGAGCACAGGGCGCTGCCGAGCGAGACGGCATGAATGCCGAGCGTCGGCGTGAGCGCCACGGTGAAGGCGACCTGCGCAACCGATGCGACCACGTTCGCGACCGCGAAGAGCCCCATTCGCCGCATGGACGAGAAGACCTTCTGGAAGAAGGTGGTGAGCCCGTAGAACGGAAGCGCCAGCGCAAGGCTTGAGAGGTAGGCGGCCGTGAGATTGGCACTTTCGGCGTCGAACTGGCCCATGCGCATGAGCGTCATGAGCGGGGTCGAGAAGACCATGAGATAGAGCATGAAGGGCGTGAGCACGAACAGGACCTGTCTCATGCCCGAGAGCACCGTCGAGGAGAAGCCGGCGAGATCGCGCCCGGCAAACAGCCTCGAGAGCTCCGTGAAGAGCGCCGTCGTCACCGGAACCGCAAAGACGGAGTACGGCAGGGTGTACCAGAGGCGCGCGTAGTACTGGATGGAGCTCCCCTGCTCCGGGACGGCGACGAGCGCCATCGAGTTCATGACCGAGACCGTGACGAACGAGCAGAGCGTCACCACGATTGACGGGACGCCGATGGCAAGCGTCTCGCGCAGGGCGGGGTCCCGCAGGTCGATCCTCAGGGACAGGCGAATGCCTCGCCGACGCATGGAGGGGAGCTGAACGAGCACCTGCACGAGAACTCCGAGCGGGTTGCCGAGCGCCAGGACGAGCAGCGCCACCCCCGGGGCGGAACCCACGAGCGCGGCGTAGAGCACGAACGACGAGATGGTGATCAGGTTGTTGAAGATGGGGGCCGCGCTGCTCCAGAAGTAGTCACGCTCGGCGTTGAGGACACCCGAGGCGATGGTGGAGAGGCAATAGAGCAGAACCTCGACGGCAAAGAACCGAAAGAGGAAGACGGCGTCGGACATCTGGGCCTGATCGGTGCCGGCCGACTGCACCCAGACGAGCGGGGCGGCCAGCAGAATGCACGCGACCGTGACCACGCCCATGAGGACGAGGATGATCGAGAGGAGGTTGGAGATGTAGCGGTTGGCCCCCTCCTGGCCAGCCCGGCGCTTGCAGCTCAGGTAGACGGGGAGAAACGCCGTCACGAGCATACCGCCCACGACGAGCTCGTAGAGCTGGTTCGGCAGGTTGTTGGCAACGGTGTAGCAGCTGGCGAGCAGCGTGGTGCCGAGCGCGAAGGCCTGCGCCCAGGTTCGGACGAAACCGGTGATGCGGCTGATGATCACCAGCAGGCTCATCATCGCGGCGGACCGGCCGACCGCGTCGTCGGTCGCCTCGCCCTCCCCGACGGCACTATCCTTCTCGACACCCATGTTCCGCTCTCGCATGCCCCGAGAGCCCGCGAGGTGCGCCGCGGGGCGTCGGGCGCCCCGGCGAGGCTTGGTCGAGGCCAGGTGCTTGGCCATGTTCACCCACCGTTCACATCACTTTTGCAGCCGAAGTGTATAGTAAAGCACTCATGACGTGCAGAACGTATGGAGGAGACTCATGGGAAAGCTGGGCGTCATAGGCGGCATGGGCCCGGAGGCGACGGCCTACTTCTACGAAGAGGTCATCGAGCACACCGACGCAAACCGTGACCAGGAGCACCTGGACATGGTCATCATCAGCCAGGCCTCCATGCCCGATCGCACCCACGCGATCCTCACGGGCGATGACGCGCGTCTGCTCGAGGCCATGCGCGAGGACGCCCGCGCGCTCGAGGCGCTCGGCTGCACCTGCATCGCCATCCCCTGCAACACGTCCCACTACTTCTACGACCAGATCCAGTCGTTCACGAGCGTGCCGATCATCCACATGCCCCGAGAGGCCGTGCGCGAGGCAACGCAGGCTCGGCACGCGCGGCGCATCGGCATCATGGGCACGGATGGGACCGTCCGCTCCGGCATCTACGCACGGGAGTGCGCGGCCCTGGGCGCCGAGTGCCTGACTCCCTCCCCCGAGCGCCAGGCGGACGTCATGTCCATCATCTACGAGAGCGTCAAGGCGGGCCGTCCCGCGGACATGGAGCGCTTCGCCCGCGTGGTTGACGAGCTCGTGCGACGCGGCTGCGACGCGGTCATCCTGGCGTGCACGGAGCTCTCCGTCGTGCGTCGGCGCCAGGGGGCGCCCGAGGTCTGCCTCGACGCGATGGACGTCCTCGTGCGCGAGGCCATCGTACGCTGTGGGAAGCGCTATCGGGCCTAGCCTAGGGGCGCGCGGCACCCTCCCCCGCCAAGGGGACGAGCTCCCGGAAGAAGCAGCTCCGGTGCCCCGTGTGGCACGCCGGGCCCGGAGAGTCAACCTCCACGAGCAGCGTGTCCGCGTCGCAGTCCACGAGCACGCGCCGCACCTGCTGCATGTTGCCGCTGGTGGCACCCTTGTTCCAGAGCTCGCGCCGGCTGCGGCTCCAGAACCACGTAGTCCCGGTCTCCAACGTCAGGCGCAGTGACTCCTCGCTCATCCACGCCACCATGAGGACCTCGCCGGTCCCCGCCTGCTGGACCACCGCCGGCACCAGGCCGCGCTCGTCAAAGCGCACGGCGACGTCGTCCGGCGACAGCATCTCGACCTTCTCGCCCGCGTACTCGCCCGTCATCGAACCCTCCCTAGAAGTCCAGGCGCACCGGGATGCCCTGACTCGCCATGTACTCCTTGACCTGGCGGATCGTGAACGTGCCAAAGTGAAAGACGCTCGCGGCGAGCACGGCGTCCGCCTCGCCCTCGAGGATGCCCTCGGCAAAGTGCTCGAGCGTGCCCACGCCGCCGGAGGCGATCACCGGAATCGGAACCGCGCGCGCCACCGCGCGGGTGAGCGCGAGGTCAAAGCCATCCTTGGTGCCGTCGCGGTCCATGCTCGTGAGCAGGATCTCCCCCGCGCCGCGCCGCGCCGCCTCCTCGGCCCAGGCCACCGCGTCGATGCCCGTGGCCTGTCGGCCGCCCGCGAGATAGACCTCCCAGCGGTCCTCGCGACCCACGCGCTTGGCGTCGATCGCGCAGATGACGGCCTGCGAGCCAAAGGCCGCAGCCGCCGCGGTGATGAGACTCGGGTCGCGCACGGCGGCCGAGTTGACGGAGACCTTGTCGGCCCCGGCCGCGATCATCCGTCGGCAGCCCGCCACGTCGCGGAAGCCGCCGCCCACCGTGTACGGGATGCGCAGCTCAGCCGAGGCGCGGCTGGCCAGGTCAATCGTGGTGGCGCGGTCGTCCGAGGTGGCGGTGATGTCCAGGAACACCACTTCGTCGGCGCCCTCGTGGTCGTAGCGGCGCGCCAGCTCCACGGGGTCGCCCGCGTCGCGCAGGCCCACAAAGTTGACGCCCTTCACCACACGACCGTCCTTGACGTCCAGGCACGGGATGACGCGCTTGGTCAGCATGGCTTCTCCTCCGCCCGGCGCGCCGTCGCCCTTCTCCCAGGCTCGGCGCTCGCGTTGCTCGCTCACTGCGTGACTCGCCTGGCGAGAAGGGCGACGGCGCGCCCGCTCGCAAGGGGTCCATGTTGGCAAGCTTACCGGAGGCTGGGGGCGCAGCGCCTCCTCGTCCCCAGGTCGTAACATGAGGGGGTCACGCCTCTTGCCCCGCGCCGATCGCTCCCGCAGCCAAACAGGGAGGTTTTGGGCAACATGTTTGATGACCAACCCGATAATGCTTCGGAACTTGATAGCAAAACCGTGAGGGGCGCGGCAATCGGGCGAGAAGAGCGTCCTTCTCGCCCGCCGCACATAAAACCTGTTGCCCAAAACCAGGCCAAGCGCCCCGGGATTGTCCTCCCGCCAGGCGCGCGGGGGTCAAGAACCCAAAACCTGCCTTTACGGGCAGCAGCACTTATCCGGAGCGGCGCGACCACGCCTTGAGGGCCCAGCCGACGGGCCCCGGCTGAAAGCGGCGGCCCACCTCCGCCAGGCGTGCCGGGATGTCGATCCCCTGGGGGCACTTCCGCGCACACGCGCCGCAGCGCACGCAGTTGCTCACGAGCTTGGGCTCGCTCGTGCGCACGGCGCTCGCGGCGTAGTACTGCCAGGCGCCGGTGAACCAGCCATGCGCGTAGCTCGCGTTGTAGGCCGAGAAGGACCCGGGGATGTTCACGCCGTGCGGACACGGCATGCAGTAGTTGCAGCCGGTGCACCGCACGCGGCTCACGCGCCCAAACTCGGCGACCACGCGCGCGATGACCTCGTGCTGCTCGGGCGTGAGCGAGCCGGCGAGCGCCCGCTCGGCAAGCGCCGCGTTCTCGTCGATCTGCTCGGGCGCGGCCATGCCGGAGAGCAGCATCGTGACCTCGGGGTGGTCCCACACCCAGGTGAGGCCCCAGGCCGCCGGCGTCGCCAGCTCGGGCGTGGCGGCCGCGTCCAGGATGCGCCTCGCACGGTCCGGCAGCCTGTCGGCAAGCCGGCCTCCCAGCAGCGGCTCCATGATGAACACGGCCAGGCCGCGCGCCGCGGCGGCGCGAAGGCCCGCTGTGCCCGCCTGGTAGGTCTCGCCCACGTAGTTGTACTGGATCTGGCAGAAGTCCCAGTCGTACGCATCGAGAAGGACCGGGAAGTCGCCCTCGCTGCCGTGGTAGGAGAAGCCGATCTGCCGGATGCGGCCCGCGGCGCGCTGGCGGGCGACCCAGCCCTCGATGCCCAGCTCGCGCAGGCGCTCCCATTGCGCGGGGCTCGTGACGTTGTGGATGAGGTAGTAGTCCACGTGGTCCGTTCGCAGGCGGCGGAGCTGCTCGTCAAAGATGCGGTCGAGGTCCTCCGCGCGCCGCACCGAGCCGTGCGGGAGCTTGGTGGCGAGAAGCACCCGGTCGCGCAGGCCCAGCTCCTCGAGCGCGGCGCCCACGCAGGCCTCGTTGCCCGGGTAGAGGTAGGCCGTGTCAAGGTAGTTGATGCCACGCTCGACCGCGCGCGCGATGAGCTCGCGCGCCTGGCGCGCGTCGGGGCGGCCGAGCGCGCCGGGAAAGCGCATGCAGCCAAGACCGAGCGCCGAGACGCGCTCGCCGTTGCGGGGGTTCACGCGGTACTGCATGGTCATTCCCCGCACACCGCGAGCGCGTCCGCGAGCGAGAAGGACCCCTCGTAGAGGGCACGTCCCGTGATGGCGCCCTCGATCGCGCGCGGCCCGAGGGCCGCGAGCGCGCGCAGGTCATCCAGGCTCGCGATGCCGCCCGAGGCCACCACGGGAAAGCCGGCGACCTCGGCCACGTGGGCGTAGGCCGCGGCGTCGATGCCGCAGCGCATGCCGTCGCGCGCCACGTCGGTGAAGACGAGGTGGCGATATCCCAGCTCCGCGAGGCGCGCCACGAGCTCGTCGGCGGAGAGCGCCGCGCCCTCGCGCCAGCCGTTCACGCGCACCTCCCCGCCGCGCGCGGCCACGTCGGCGACGACGAGCTCGCCGAACTCGCGAGCCGCCGCCTCCGCGAAGGCCGGGTCGCGCACGAGCGCCGTGCCGATCGCGATGCGCCGCACGCCGAGCGAGGCCAGCCGCTCCACGGCCGCCATCGAGCGCACGCCGCCGCCGGCGTCCACCGAGAGCCCCTCCACGGCGCAGATCGCGCGGATCGCGGCGTCGTTGGCCGCGCGCGCCCCCTCGTCCTCCTCGAGCGTGGCCGAGAGGTCCACCACGTGCACCCAGCGCGCGCCGGCGTCGCGGAAGGACTCGGCCACCGCCGCCGGGTCGTCGGAGTAGACGTCCATGCGGGAGCGCTCGCCGTTCGCGAGTCGCACCACGCGGCCCCCCACCAGATCGATCGCCGGGAAGAGAATCACGCGGCACCACCCGCCAGGCGGACGAAGTTGCGCAGGATGGTGAGACCCACCGCCGAGCTCTTCTCGGGGTGGAACTGCACGCCAAAGACGGCGCGCCCGTCCCAGACCGCGGAGGCAAAGCTGCGGGCGTAGTGCGTGCGCGCGGTCACGACCTCGTCGGGCACGTCGTCGGCGAGCGCGAAGGAGTGCGTGAAGTAGACGTGCGCGCCCTCGGCCACGCCCGCGAAGAGCGGGCACGCGTGGCCGAGCGGCGTGAGGTCGAGCTGGTCCCAGCCCACATGGGGCACCTTGAGGCGAGAGGACTCCAAGCGCGTGGCACCGCCGCGCAGCACGCCCAGGCCATCGGTCGCCGAGCCGTCGTCCGTCTCGGTGCCGTAGTCAAAGAGGAGCTGGAGCCCCAGGCAGATCCCCAGAAACGGCGCGCCGCGGCGAATCGCGGCGACAATGGCCTCGCCCTCGCCGCTCTCGCGCAGGTAGCCCATCGCGTCGCCGAAGCTGCCCACGCCGGGCAGCACGAGCGCCGCGGCTCCCGCGATCGTGGCGGGGTCGTCGCTCACGAGCGCCGCGCCGCCGGCCTCGACGAGCCCGCGCTCCACCGAGCGCAGGTTGCCCTTGTGATAGTCAACGACCACGATCGGGGCCGCGCCGTCGGCCGCGCCCGTCACAGCGAGCCCTTCGTGGACGGCACGCCCTCGACGCGCGGGTCCGGCTCCACGGCCGCGCGCAGGGCGCGCGCCGCGGCCTTGAACGTGGCCTCGATGATGTGATGCGCGTTCTCGCCACAGACCAGGCGCAGGTGCAGCGTGATGCCCGCCTCGCGCGCCAGGCCGCAGAAGAACTCGTGCGCGAGCTCGGTGTCGAAGGTGCCCACCTTGTCGGGGCCGATCGGCACGTCCCAGTAGAGCTCGCCACGGCCGGAGAGGTCCACCGCCGCCATGACGAGCGCCTCGTCGAGCGGCACCATGACCGAGCCAAACCGCCGCACGCCGCGCTTGTCGCCGAGCGCCTCGGCGAGCGCGCGGCCGAGCACGATTCCCGTGTCCTCCACGGTGTGGTGGTCGTCAACCTCGGTGTCGCCCTTGGCGCGCACCGTGAGGTCGATGAGCGAGTGGCGCGCGAGCGCGCAGAGCATGTGGTCGAAGAAGCCCACGCCGGTCTCGACGTCAGCCTCGCCCGTGCCGTCAAGGTCCACGGAGAGCCCGATGTCCGTCTCGGACGTGGCGCGGACGGCCTTTGCGGTCCTGGTCATGCATCCTCCCTCGTGAGCACCGCGAGCGCGTCGAGCAGGGCATCGTTCTCCTCGCGCGTGCCCACGGTGAGCCTCAGACAGTCGTCGAGCCCCGGCACGGAGCTGAAGTCCCGCACCAGGATCGAGTGCTCGTCGCGCAGCCGCTCCCACACGCGGTGCGCTCGCGGCACGCGCGCCAGCACGAAGTTGGCTGCGGACGGCCACGCGCGCACGCGCTCCAGCGCACAGAGCCCCGCGGACAGCCGCTCCCGCTCGGCCACGATGTCTGCCACCACGGGGGCGAGCTGGTCGCGGCGCTCCACCAAAGCGAGCGCCACGGCCTGCGCGAGCACGTCTACCGAGTATATCTGCCGCACGGCCCCGAGCGCGTCCACGATGGCCGGGTCCGCCACGAGGTAGCCCACGCGCAGCCCCGCGAGGCCAAAGGCCTTGGAGAGCGTGCGGAGCACGATGAGGCGCGGGCTTTTTGCCGCGAGGCCCACGAGGCTCCGCCCCTCTCCCGCGAACTCCACGTACGCCTCGTCCACGAGCACGAGCGCGCCGGTCTCGGCGAGCAGGCGCTCCACGAGCGCGCGGTCCACGAGGTTGCCGGTGGGGTTGTTCGGCGAGGTCAGGATCACGAGGGCGGCGTCGGCCGCGGCGGCGAGCAGGGCCTCGGCGTCGATGGAGAAGTCCTCCGCGTCGCGCGGGACGCTCACGACCGGCGTCTCGCACATCGCGGCGAAGTTGGCGTACTCGGCAAAGTCCGGCGGGCACGTCACCACGGGGCGCCCCGGCCCGCCAAAGGCAAAGAGCAGGTTGAAGAGCAGCTCGTCGCCGCCGTTGCCCACGATCACGCGGGAGCGGTCCGTGCCGTGCCGCTCGGCCAGGGCGTCGCGCAGGTCGTTCGCCATGGGATCCGGGTAGCGGTTCAGCGGCGTGGCCGCGGCCGCCGCGGCCACGGCCTCGGCGAGCCCCTCCGGAAGCGGGTGCGTGTTCTCGTTCGCGGAGAGGTTCACGCGCACGGGCGAGAAGCGCGGGTCGTAGGGCTCAAAGCCGCGCAGGGCCGGCCGCAGGCGCCCCGTCACGTCGAGCTTCCTCTCGGCCATGGCTAGGACCTCCGCTCAAAGCCGGGCAGCGGGACGCCGGCGGGCGCGGGCAGCGCCTCGGGCCAGGCCACCCGCCGTGCGTCCGCGGCGTCAAAGCCGCCGTTCTCGACGAGGCTCCGACGAAGGCCCACGGAGAGCGCGTGCGCCCAGAGGCCCTCGGCCTGGGCGAGCGTCTGGGTGGCCGGCGCGTCGGCGACGAGCCCCTCCGGCGTGTAGTAGATCACGCTCGAGCGCTTCTGGAAGTCGTAGACGCCGAGCGGGCTCGCCCAGCGCGCGGTGCCCGAGGTGGGCAGCGTGTGGTTGGGCCCGGCCACGTAGTCGCCCAGGGGCTCGGAGCTCCAGGGGCCCACGAAGATGGCGCCCGCGTTGCGCACGCGCCCGAGCAGGGCGAGCGCGTCGGCGCAGTGGAGCTCCAGGTGCTCGGGGGCGATCACGTTGACGGCGTCGACGGCCGCGTCCAGGTCGGGCGCCACCACGATCACGCCGCGGTCGTCGAGGCTCGCGCGCGTGATCTCCTCGCGCGGGCTCTGGGAGACGAGAAGCTCGACGGCCTCCTCAACGCGCTCGGCGAGAGGGGCGTCGCAGGTCACGAGGTAGCAGCTCGCCAGCGGGTCGTGCTCGGCCTGGGCCATGAGGTCGGCGGCCACCACCACGGCGTCGGCCGAGGCGTCCGCGAGCACGCACACCTCCGAGGGCCCGGCCACCATGTCGATCCCCACGTCGCCGGAGACGTGGCGCTTGGCGGCGGCCACGTAGGCGTTGCCGGGCCCCACGATCTTCTCGACCGCCGGGATGGTCTCGGTGCCGTAGGCCACGGCGCCGATGGCCTGGGCGCCGCCCACCGCGTAGACCTCGTCCACGCCCGCGAGCGCCGCGGCGGCGAGCGTGTAGGCCGAGAGCGTGCCGTCGGGCTGCGGGGGCGTGACCATGACCACGCGCCCCACGCCCGCGACCTTGGCCGGAATCGCGTCCATAAGCACGGTGGAGGGGTACTGCGCGCGACCGCCGGGCACGTAGAGCGCGGCGGAGGCCACCGGGGTCACCTGCACGCCGAGCAGCGTGCCGTCGGCGCGCGTGGTGAACCAGGACTGCTCGCGCTCGCGCTCGTGGAAGGCGCGGATCTGGTCGCGGGCACGCTCGAGAGCGGCCAGGAACGCGGGCGGGACGGCGTCCAGCGCGCCGCGCACGAGCTCGTCCGGCACGCGGAAGCTCGCGGGGCAGGCGCCGTCAAAGCGCAGGCAGAACTCGCGCACCGCGGCGTCCCCGCGCTCGCGCACGGCATCCACGATCCCCTCGGCCGAGGCCACCACCTCCGCCGGCAGCGTGCCCGACACGTTGAGCTGGGCGCGCGCGAGGCGCTCGCCCCCGGTGAGCGTGATCCTTCTCATGCCGCACTCCCCTTCCTGACCTCAGCGAGACGTGCCGCGAGGTCGCGAATCCTCCTGTCGCAGCGGTAGGCCGCCGGCCCGGCGAAGAAGCGCGCCGAGCAGCGCATGACCTCGTCCACGATCACGAGGTCGTTCTCGGCGAGCGTGGTGCCGGTGGCCGTGATGTCCACGATGCGGTCCGTCATGCCCACGATGGGACCCAGCTCGATGTTGCCGTGGAGCGTCACGATGTCCACCTGCTGGCCGATGGCGTCATAGTAGCGCTGCGTGATGCGCGGGTACTTGGTGGCCACGCGCACGGTGCCGCGCCAGGCGTAGGCGCGCTCGGCCTCCCCGGCGCGCGCGGCCGGCTCGGCCACCACAAAGCGACAGGCCCCAAAGCCCAGGTCGACGAGCTGCAGCAGGTCGAGGTCGGCCTCCACGAGCGAATCCGTGCCGCAGATGCCGCAGTCGGCGCCGCCGTGGCCCACAAAAGCCGGGGCGTCCTGGGCGCGCACGATCACGTACTCCACGTCCCCCTCGCGCACGACCAGGCGCCGGCCCGGATGCTCAAGCTCCGCGGTGGGGAGGCCCGCCGCGGAGAGGACGCGCACGGAGTCGGCGAAGAGCGAGCCCTTGGGAACGGCGATGCGGATGGGGCGCTCGGCCACGCGCACGCCCGGCGTGACCACGCCCGACTCGCCCGGCTCCCCGAGCACCTCCTGGAGGCGCTCCAGCGAGAGGGCGAAGCCGCAGGCCACGAGCCCCGGACGGTCGTAGTTGGCGAGCACGGCGTCGTAGCGCCCGCCCGAGGCGAGGCTCGCGGCGATGCCCTCGGCGTAGCCCTTGAAGATGATCCCCGTGTAGTAGTCGAACGAGTTGATGATCGAGAAGTCAAACGAGACGCGGCCCGCCTCGAAGAGGTCCGCCAGCTCGTCGGCGAGCGAGCGCAGCTCGGCGGTGCCGCGCTCGCCCTCGGGCACGCCCGCCTCGGCGAGAAGGGCGTCCAGCCGACCTATCACCTCGACACCGCCGCCCAGGCGACAGACCTCGGAGAGGGCGCGGGCGGCCGCGGGCGCGAGGTCCTTCTCGGCCGCAAGCTCCTCGTCGAGCGTGACGAGGTCGGAGTCGTGGATGAGGGCGAGCGCGCGCTCCGAGAAGGCGGGATCGGGCGAGCAGGCGCCGAGCAGGGCCGTCACGGGAACGGGCGAGCCAAAGACGATGCGCCAGGCCGGGACCTCCAGCGTGGCCAGCGCCTCGGCGAGCAGTCGCACGACCTCGGCCTCCGAGGCGGTGCCGTCCACGGCCACCAGCTCCACGCCCAGCTGCGTGAACTGGCGCGGCTGGCCGCGCAGGGACGGCTCCTCGCGCACGACCGGCGCGCTGTAGCGCAGACGGACCGGCAGGTCCTCGGCGCCCACGCGGCCCGCGACGAGGCGCGCCACCGGCAGCGTGAGGTCGGGGCGCAGGGTGAGCAGGGTCTGGTCGGTGTCAAAGAGCTGGAAGGCGGAGTCCTTGATGCGGCCGCCGCGCTCCAGGGCGGCGCGCCCCTCCAGAAGTGGCGTCTCCACCGGGAGGTAGCCGTGCGCCGAGAAGCACCCCCGCACCACGTCCGAGATGCGCTCGCGGGCGAGCGCCTCCTGGGGAAGAATGTCGCGAAAACCGCGGGGCGTAGCTGCTGTCACGTGGGTCCCCCTGTCATTGGTCGCCTGATGCGCCCATCACTTTAGCACACTAAAGCGCTTGCGCAAGCGACGCCCGAGGGCCGCGGCGCGCCGGCAAGGCGACGCGCCGGCTCAGGCCACCCCGAGCCAGGCCCCGGCAGGGGCCGTGCCGCCCCGTGCCATCGGCGGGCGAGAAGGGCGCGCCCACCGACAGATTCTCAAGTCTTGCCGGCCGGACGGGCCTCCGGCCTGCGGCGGGAGACAGCCGTCAGCCGCATGCAAGACAGGGCGCCCGCCTCCCCTGATACGCTTGCGCCCCGTTCCCGAGAGAGAGGAGACGCACATGGCACTGCATTGGGAAGAGGCGCGCGTGATCGTGACGTTTGGCGATGTGAGCGAGGTGGGCGAGGTCCCCGACGACGCCATCGTCCTCACCCTCAAGCCCGAGGAGGCGGAGGAGCCCGAGACGATCGAGGCGGTGCGAAACCTCGTGCTGGACCGCACGATCGAGCGTCGTCGCCAGATGATAAACGAAGCCTACGAGCTGGGGACCTCGATGCCCGAGCCCATCCTCGAGGATGCCGGCGACGCCTCGGAGGAGGTGGCTCAAGCCGAGCGGAGCCTCCTGGAGAGCCTGCGCGACCGGGAGGAGGACGTCGCCGGGCGGGACTGGGGCGAAGCGGGGCCGTCCGCGTTCGACGAGAGCGGCCTGTGGCTTGGCGGCGACGCCGGTGGCGGCGTGAGGATCTTCATCAGCCGCGTCGAGGAGCTCGTGGTGCACAACTGAGCCAGGGCCGGCGGGCGGCGGCGACTCGCCGCCCGCCGGGCCTCCGCAACCCATTGTCAGGAAAGGGTTCCCGTGCCCACCGCTCAGCAGCGGCGACCAAGGTTTCCGCATTAACCCGCTTCAAATTTGACGCAGGCCCCTATGCGAACGGGCCCTGGTACGGGGAGCTCTCGAACACGGCGTACTTCAGGAGCGTGCGCGTCTCCAATGGGGGGACGGGCGTCGTATGGCCTCACGGGCAGGACATCGCCCCTCGCGAGCTGTACGAGCTGAGCGTCCCGGTCGAGGAGCCGAGCTAGCGGCTAGCGCACGATGTCCGCGAGGGTGGCGTCGCAGAAGCGCGCGAGATCGTCGGGACTGAGCGTCAGACTGAGCCCACGACGGCCGCCCGAGACGTGAATCTGGTCAAAGAGCTGGGCGGTCTCGTCGATGAGCGTGGGAAACCTCTTCTTCATGCCCACCGGCGAGCAGCCGCCGCGCACGTAGCCCGTGACCGGCTCGAGGTCGCGCACGTGCATCAGGCTGAGGCTCTTCTCGCCCGCCGCCGCCGCTGCCTTCTTGAGGTCGAGCTCGTCGGCCACTGGGATGCAGCAGACCACGTGCCCGCCCGCCGGCGTCACGCAGACGAGCGTCTTGAAGCTCGCGGCGGGGTCCTCGCCCAGCCGCTGAGCGATGTGGAGGCCCAGCTCGCTCGAGGTGTCCGTCTCGTCAACCTCGTAGGTCACGGGCGAGAAGGGCACGCCGGCCGTCTCGAGCTCGCGCATGGCGTTGGTCTTCTGGAGCTTCTCTCGACGCGCCACGGTCGCCTACGCCCTCTCCTGACGGGCGCGGTCGCGGGCGAGGATCTCGCGCAGGAACTGCCCGGTGTAGCTCTCCGGGACCTCCGCGACCTTCTCGGGCGTGCCGTAGGCCACCACGGTGCCGCCGCCGTTGCCGCCCTCGGGGCCCATGTCGAGCACGCGGTCCGCCATCTTGATGACGTCGAGGTTGTGCTCGATCACGAGCACCGTGTTGCCGGCGTCCACGAGCTTCTCGAGCACCTCCACGAGCTGGCGCACGTCCTCGAAGTGCAGGCCCGTGGTGGGCTCGTCGAGGATGTAGAACGTCTTGCCCGTCTGCTGGCGGTGGAGCTCCTTGGCGAGCTTCACGCGCTGGGCCTCGCCGCCGGAGAGCGTGGTGGCGGGCTGCCCCAGGTGGATGTAGCCCAGGCCCACGTCAAAGAGGGTCTGGAGCTTGTTCTTGATGCGCGGGATGTTGGCAAAGAAGGCCAGCGCCTCGTGGACCGTCATGTCCAGCACGTCCGAGATGGACTTGCCGTGGTAGAGCACCTCGAGCGTCTCTCGGTTGTAGCGCTTGCCGTGGCAGACCTCGCAGGGCACGTAGACGTCCGGCAGGAAGTTCATCTCGATCTTGATCTGGCCGTCGCCCTTGCAGGCCTCGCAGCGCCCGCCTGGCACGTTGAACGAGAAGCGCCCGGGGCTGTAGCCGCGCGCGCGGCTGTCCGGCAGCGACGCAAAGAGCGCGCGCAGGTCGTCCCAGAGCCCGATGTAGGTGGCGGGGTTGGAGCGCGGCGTGCGGCCGATCGGCGACTGGTCGATGTCGATGACCTTGTCGATCTTCTCCACGCCCTCGAGTCTCTTGTACGGGCCCACGGCGCGCTTGGAGCGGTGCACGGCATTGGTGAGCGCGGGCGCGAGCGTGTCCGTGACGAGCGAGCTCTTGCCCGAGCCCGAGACGCCGGTGACCACCGTGAGCGTGCCCAGCTCCACCTTTGCGGTGACGTTCTTGAGGTTGTTGGCCGAGGCGCCGGTAATCTTGATGGCGCCCTTGCGCGGGTTGCGGCGCTTCTCCGGCAGGCGAATCTGGCGCGCACCGGTGAGGTAGGCGCCCGTGACGGACTCGGGGCAGGCCGCGATCTCGTCCGGCGTGCCGGCGGCCACCACGCGCCCGCCGAGCTCGCCGGCACCGGGCCCCATGTCGATCACGTAGTCCGCCGCGCGGATGGTGTCCTCGTCGTGCTCGACCACGATCACGGTGTTGCCCTGGTCGCGCAGGCGCTTGAGCGTCTCGATCAGGCGGTTGTTGTCGCGCTGGTGCAGGCCGATCGAGGGCTCGTCGAGGATGTAGAGCACGCCCATGAGGCCGGCGCCGATCTGGGTGGCCAGGCGGATGCGCTGTGCCTCGCCGCCGGAGAGCGTTGCCGCGGCGCGGCCGAGCGTGAGGTAGTCCAGCCCCACGTTCACGAGGAAGCGCAGGCGCGCGAGGATCTCCTTCACCACGGCGCCGGCGATGAAGCGCTGGCGCTCGGTGAGCTCGAGCGCCTCGAAGAACGCGAGCGCCTCGCGGCAGGAGAGTTCCGTGACCTCCCAGATGTTCTTCTCGCCCACCGTGACGGCGAGGATCTCGGGCTTGAGGCGCGCCCCGTTGCAGGTGGAGCACGGGACCTCGCGGATGTACTTCTCCAGGTGCGTGCGCATGGTCTCGGAGGTGGTCTCCTGGTACTTGTCAAAGAGGATCGTGCGCACGCCGGAGAACGTGGTGAACCAGTGCGTGTTGCGGCCGTCGCGCGTGAGGTAGTCCACGCGGACCTTGGTGGTGCCCAGGCCGTCAAGCAGGGCGGACTGGACCTTCTTGGGAAGCTCCCTCCACGGGGTCTCCTCCGAGACGCCGAGGTGGCGGCAGACGGCGGCGAGCACCTGCGGGTAGTAGTTGGAGTGGCCGAAGAGGCTGCCAAAGACGCCGCCCGCGACGGAGAGCGAGGGGTCCTCGATCAGCGCCTCGGCGTCCACGACCTTGCGAAAGCCCAGGCCGTCGCAGTCGGGGCAGGCGCCGTAGGGGGCGTTGAACGAGAAGTCGCGCGGCTGGAGGTCGTCCATGGAGTGGCCGTGCTCGGGGCAGGCCAGGGCGAGCGAGTAGCTCAGAAGCTCGCCGGGCAGGCGCTCGGGGTCGTCGCGGTCGGGCAGGAGGTAGAAGCCCACGCGGCCGGCGGCGAGCTTGGTCGCCTGCTCCACGGCCTCCGCGATGCGGCCGAGCGAGTTCTCGCGCACCACGATGCGGTCCACCACGACCTCCACGTTGTGGCGGTTCTTCTTTTCCAGGCGAATCTCCTCGTCGCCGAGCTCGCGCACCTCGCCGTCGATGCGCACGCGCGAGAAGCCCTCGCGGCGCAGGTCCTCGAAGAGCTTGGTGTACTCGCCCTTGCGGTCGAGGACCACGGGCGCCAGCACCAGGGCGCGACGGCCCCTGGGCGCGCTCGAGGACCTTGTCGGCCACCTGGTCGGTGGTCTGGCGCTCGATGACGCGCCCGCACTCCGGGCAGTGCGGGGGTGCCCACGCGCGCGAAGAGCAGGCGCAGGTAGTCGTAGATCTCGGTCCACGGTGCCCACGGTGGAGCGTGGGTTTCTGCTCGTGGTCTTCTGGTCGATGGAGACCGCCGGGGAGAGGCCGTCGATGCTGTCCAGGTCCGGCTTGTCCATCCTGGCCGAGGAACTGGCGCGCGTAGCTGGAGAGGCTCTCCACGTAGCGGCGCTGGCCCTCGGCGTAGATGGTGTCAAAGGCAAGGCTCGACTTGCCGGAGCCCGAGAGGCCCGTGATCACGACGAGCTTGTCGCGCGGTATGTCAACGTCCACGTCCGCGAGGTTGTGCTCGCGCGCGCCGCGGATGACGATCGAATCGTGGGCCATGGGACCCTCCTCGGATGTGCTGATCGGGACAACCTTTTGATTGTAGCCCGCAGGGGCCGGGGACATTCCTCCGGGAGGTGCGCTTCGCGGAACCTCCCTACGGAATGTCCCCGGCCCGCCACGCCCCAAACCCATCGGTAAATCGCGGCATCGAGGTGGCGCGCCGGCGCCGCGAGCCAGGCGTCCCCGGCGTCGCCGCTCGCTGCGGGGAGGATGGGTCGCTGAGGGCGCCTCGGTGCTTCGGAGGGAAGTTCCGCGAAGCGCACTTCCTGGAGAAACGCCGAGGCGCCCCCCGAGGAGCCTACTGTTCCGCAGCGAAGTAGCGATTCACGCCGGCGGCGTCGGGCTCGCGGGCGGACGGCGCCTATCGCCACGAGGTGGTCGAGGTGCGCGATGCTCTCGGAGACGAGGAACCACCGCGTGAGCGCAGGCGTCTCTGACCAGTCGGCGGGACGGACCCGCCAGCCCATCGCCGGTACCAGCTCACGGCCCGTCTGACCGGGCTTCTCGCAGATCGCCGCGAGCGCGCGGGCGCTGCGCCGCTCGTGATGCTGCGCGTTCTTCTCGCACCGCTCCGCGAGCTCGCCGTCCTGCAGGCCGTGGCCCATGAACGCGTGCGCAACGCCCCGGCCCGCGAGCCGCCGCAGCGTGGCGACCTGCTCGCCGATCGGGTCCTCGCCCTCATCCCAGAAGCCGATGCACGTGGAGCACAGGAAGAGCACCGCGTCGCCGAGAAACGCCGTGCGGGTGCCCGGCTCCCAGAGCGCGCACTGCCGGGCGTGTGACCGGGCGTGGGAACCACCTCAAACCGCCAGCGGCCGCAGGCGAGCGCCCCGCCCGCGGGGACCGCCTCGAAGGGGATTCGCTCGGCCTCGAAGTTGCGCGAGTGGTCCCAGATGACGTCGGCAAGCTCGGACGCCTCGGAGGGAGGGAGGCCCTCCGCGCGAAGGCGCGCCACCATGGCCTCGCGCCACGCGGGCACGGCAAAGCGCCGCATGTCGGCCAGCACCCCCTCGGGAACGACCAGGCGCCCTCCCGCCTCCGCGAGCTCGCGCGCGAGGCCGGTGTGGTCGATGTGCGCGTGCGTGAAGAAGACCGTGACGCACTCGGGGTCCACCCCCAGGCCGAGCAGGGCGCGCATGAGGCGCGTGTCGTTGAAGTCGTCCGGGGTGCCGGAGTCCACCACGAGCGTCTCGGCGCCGTCGCGCACCACGAAGGCGTTCACCGAGGGCAGGAACGTGTCGTGCATGAGCAGCTCCACGCGCCAGACCTCGGGCTCGTCGAGCACCCGGTGACAGGTGAAGCCGTCCCCGTCAAGCGTGAAGCAGTTCTCGCCGCAGCCCTGGCCCCAGCCCGTCTCGCGCGCGCCGCCCGTCATGTGCGCCTCCCTCGCAGCCGCCCCATCCTTCTCGCCAGTATGAACCATGCACGGGCCGCTTGGGTAGAATTGGCTCGTTGGCAACATCGCCCGAGGGGCGCGTCGAGAGGAACGTCATGGACCAGAACGAGCAGGACAAGCTCCGCCAGGAGGTTGACGAGGTGCTGCACGGGCAGAGGGAGCCCCAGGCGCCGGCCGGCTTTGAGCAGAACGACTACTCCAACATCCGCCACGTCATCGGCGTGATGTCGGGCAAGGGCGGCGTGGGCAAGTCGCTCGTGTGCGGCATCCTGGCCGTGGAGCTCGCGCGGCGCGGCGCGCGCGTGGGCATCCTCGACGCCGACATCACCGGCCCCTCGATCCCGCGCATGATGGGCCTCGCCGACGCGCGCGCCCGCGGCGTGGACGAACTCATCGTCCCCGTGCCCACCGAGGGCGGCATCAAGGTGATGAGCGCCAACCTCGTGCTCGAGAACGAGACCGACCCGGTTCTGTGGCGCGGGCCCGTGATCGCCGGCGCGATCAAGCAGTTCTGGGAGGACACCGCCTGGGGCGAGCTGGACTACCTGCTCGTGGACATGCCCCCGGGGACGAGCGACGTGGCGCTCACCGTGTTCCAGTCGCTGCCCGTGGACGGCGTGGTGATCGTGAGCTCGCCGCAGGACCTCGTGCAGATGGTCGTCGGCAAGGCCGTGAACATGGCCAACATGATGAACGTGCCGGTGCTCGGCCTCGTGGAGAACATGGCCTACGTCGAGTGCCCGCACTGCGGCGAGAAGATCTACCCCTACGGACCGAGCCGCCTCGCCGAGACGGCCGAGGCCTTTGACGTGGAGGCGCTGGGGCAGCTGCCGATGGACGCCGCGCTCGCCGAGGCCTGCGACAAGGGCGCCTTCGAGAGCGCGCTTCCCGAGGGCCTGCTGCCCGACGCCGTGGAGGCCGTCGTGCGCACCGCCGAGTTCATGGACGCGCTGCACGGTCAGGGCGAGTAGCTTGGCGCGCGGTCCGAGAAGAGCCTCGAGGTCGCGCGCCCGCGAGGAGGCGCTCGCCGCGGCGGCCGCCGTGCGCGTCCCCGCGCGCTGCGACGTGTGCGTGGTCGGCGGCGGGGCGTCCGGCCTCGCCGCCGCCATCGCGGCCGCGGAGGCCGGGATGTCCGTCGTGGTGCTCGATCGTGCCCCCGCGTGCGGGCGCACGATCCTCGCCACGGGCAACGGCCGCTGCAACTTCTCCAACGCACGGCTCGACTGGGAGCGCTACAACGACCCGGTCTTCGTCGAGGCGGTCTGCGGACCCCGCTTTGGCGAGGACGTGCTCGACTTCTTCGAGGGGTGCGGCCTCGCCTGGGCCGAGGAGGAGGGCGGGCGCCTCTACCCGCTCTCGCGCCAGGCGGCCTCGGTGCGCGAGGTTCTGCTCCCCCGGGCGCAAAGGGCGGGCGTCGTTCTGGCGCCCGCGCGCGAGGTCACGGGCGTCGAGCGCGCGGGCGACGGCTGGCGGGTCGCGTACGAGGGAGCGGGCGACGGCCGCGTTGCCGCGCGCGCCGTGGTGCTCTCGGTCGGCGGGGGCGAGAAGATCGTTCGCTCGCTGGGCCTTGCCTGCACGCCGTTTGAGCCCGTGCTGTGCGCGCTCGCATGCGAGGCGCCGGCCGGCGTGACGCCCGCCGACCTGGACGGCCGACGGGCACACGTGAACGCGCGGCTGCTAAGGGATGGCTCGGAGGTGGCGCGCGGGACGGGCGAGGTGCTCTTTCGCAGCTATGGGCTCTCGGGGATCGTGGTGTTTGACCTCTCGCGTACGGCACGGCCCGGGGACGTCATCGCGCTCGACCTCACGTCCGGCATGGACGGCGCCCGTGCCCGCGCGCTCGCACGGGCGGCCGGCGGGCTTGCCGGCCTTCTTGACCCCGTCATCGCCTCCGCGCTGGGCGATGACGTGGAAGCGGCGCGCGACCTGCGCTTCACCGTGCGGGGCCCCGCCGAGCCCGAGCGCGCGCAGGTCACGCGAGGCGGCCTGCTCACCGCGCAGTTTGACCAGAAGACGCTGGAGGCGCGCGGCCTGCCCGGCCTCTTCGCCTGCGGCGAGGCCCTTGACGTGGACGGCGCCTGCGGCGGGTTCAACCTCGCCTGGGCCTGGAAGAGCGGTTTGGTCGCGGGCACGGGGGCGGCCCGGTGAACCCAAGGCCCCGCCCCTTCCGCTCGTCCCTTCTGCGGCTTGGGTTCACGCTGCGGTCGCAGCGCCACTAACGGGATGAGCTCACCTGCGGTTTTCTGCACGGCATCCGAGAGATGCGTCGCATAATGAACCCAAACCAGATTCCGGTTCGGATCCGAACTCACGAGAAGGACGGCAATGATCGAGGTCTCAGGCATACGCGTGCCGCTCAAGGCGCTGGATGGCACGGACGAGCGGGAGCTGGCGATGTGTCGGCGCGCGCTGGCGCAGAGGCTGCGCGTGAGCGAGCGGGACATCGTGCGAATCGAGCGTCGACGGCGCTCCATAGACGCCCGCAAGCGCGGCAACGTGCAGATCGCGTTCACGCTGCGCGCCGAGCTCGCGGCGGACGCGCACCCCCGGCCCGACAAGGGCACGCGCGTCGTGGACGACCGACCCTACGGCTTCCCGGCGCCGCTCGCGCGCGCCACGGCGCGCCCCGTGGTGGTGGGCGCCGGGTGCGCGGGGCTCTTCTGCGCCCTCGCCCTCGCACGCGCTGGCCTGGAGCCCCTGCTCGTGGAGCGCGGCGATGACGCCGCCCGGCGCGCCGAGGTCGTTCGCCGCCACGACGAGACCGGCGAGCTCGACCCCGAGAGCAACATCCAGTTTGGCGTGGGTGGAGCGGGGACGTTCTCCGACGGCAAGCTCCAGACCGGCACCAGGAGCCCCGCGCACCGGCTCATCCTGGAGACGTTCGTGGCCGCCGGCGCCCAGCGGGAGATTCTCTGGGACGCCAAGCCTCACGTGGGCAGCGACGTGCTGCCGCGCGTGGTGACCGAGATCGTCCGCCAGATCGAGTCGGCGGGCGGCGAGGTGCGCTGTCGCTGCCGCATGACCGACCTCGACGTCACGGACGGCGCGGTCCGCGCGGTCACGCTCTCCCAGGACGGGCCGGACGGCACGACCCGCGAGGAGCGCGTGGCCGCGAGCTGCGTGGTGCTCGCCTGCGGGCACTCGGCGCGCGACGTCTTTGAGCTCCTGCGCGGGCGCGGCGTCGCCCTGGAGCGCAAGACCTTTGCGATGGGCGTGCGCATCGAGCACCTCCAGGCGGACATCGACCGGGCGCTCTATGGCCCGGCCGCGGGACATCCCGCCCTCGGCGCCGCGCCCTACAGCCTCTCCTGCCACCTCCCCTCCGGGCGAGGCGCCTTCTCGTTCTGCATGTGTCCCGGAGGCTACGTGGTCTCGGCGGCAAGCGAGGCCGGCGGCGTCTGCACCAACGGCATGAGCCTCTCTGACCGCGCTGGCACAAACGCCAACTCCGGCCTGCTGGCCAACGTCTTTCCCGACGACCTGCCCGGCGACGACGCGCTCGCCGGCGTGGAGCTGCAGCGGGCGTGCGAGCGGGCGGCCTATGCCGCGGGCGGCGGGGCCTACGTCGCGCCGGCCCAGCTCGTGGGCGACTTCGTCCAGGGCGTGCCCAGCTCGGCCGGCGGACGCGTCGCGCCCACCTACCCCCGCGGCGTCGCCTGGGGCGAGGTGGGCCCCTGTCTGCCGCCCTACGTGACCGAGACGCTGCGCGAGGCCCTCCCCCTCCTCGGGCGCAGGCTGCGCGGCTTTGACGTGGCCGACGCGGTGCTCACGGGCGTCGAGACCCGTTCCAGCTCCCCGGTGCGCGTGACGCGGGGCGACGACGGGCAGAGCGTCTCCACGCGCGGCCTCTGGCCCGTGGGCGAGGGCGCGGGCTATGCCGGGGGCATCATGAGCGCCGCGACCGACGGCATCCTCGCCGCCGAGAAGATCGTCTCCGCCCTCGCCGCCCGCTAGGGCCGCGCGGCGTCCTGTCGTCGCAAGAGGTCCGGGAGCTGAGGAAGCTCGAGCTCGGGCAGCTGCGGGAGCTCGAGGTCCGGCACCACGGCGCGGGCGAGAAGGGCGAGCGCCCGCGTGATGGCGGAGCGCTCCCGGGGCTCCAGCCCACCGAGCTCGCGCAGCATCGCCGGCACCGTGGTCTGCCAGCTCTCCCCCAGCTCGCCAAAGGTGTCCTTGCCGCCCGCGTCGATGACCGAGAAGAGCGCGTCCACAAAGCCCGCGCGCTCCTTGCCGGACATGCTCGAGATCCACTCGTTGAGCGTCCGGTCCACGAGGCGCGCGCCGTGGCCGATGCCCTCCTCGTAGGAGAAGTCCGTGCCCTCGACCACCCATGAGAAGGGGTCGTGCTGCATGAGGCCGCTCGTGGACGACGCCACGACCGCATAGTCCTCCTGGCGCTCAAAGAGCATGCCGATCACGGACGAGCGGGGCACCGTCTTGGAGAGCAGATGCGCCCGGCGCAGCCACACGGAGTCCGAGAGGGCCTCCTCGGTAAACCCCGGTCCGTCATGGGAGAAGGCCCGCGTCACGCGCGCCGCGACCCCCTCCGAACAGCGCGCCAGGGCATAGGCCGCAAGGTTGCCCCCCTTGGAGTGCCCACCCAGGTAGATGCTGTCCCCAAGCGTGGGAGCCATCCGCTCCAGATACGCGACGGCAGCGCGCTGCGAGGGCACGCCCGTCTCGAAGGCCATGTTGAAGTCCTCCTTCCAGCCCACGACCGAGTTGTCGGTCCCGCGGAAGGAGACGTAGGCACCGCCGTCGGGGAGGCGCAGCGTGCAGGCAGAGAACTGCTTCTCGGCGGCCTCGTCGAAGTCATCCTCGTAGTCGCAGACGCGCACGCCGCGAAAGCGCGGGCTCGCCACCACACCTGCGAGCAGCCGCACGAGGCCCTCCGGATCCCAGAGGTCCCGCGTCATCGCGTCGAACCAGTCCGCCCGAAAGAGGTCGGCGAGAGGCATGCCCTCATGGGTGCGCGCCGCCACGGCCTCCTCCGGCAGCCGAAAGTACGAGAGGCACGCCAGCACGAGGCTGTCCACCTCGCCAAGCGGCCGCACCCCGAACGGCTCAAACTCGCTCAGCAGATAACCGACGATGTTGTTCCCGCCCCGAATTCTTGACTTCTCCGTCACGCCCCGTCATTCCCCCATCGCGTCCGCTCGACAAACCGAACCAGGGCATCCAGGTCGTGGGACCAGAAGATTCCCACGCCGGCCTCCTGGGCGCTCATGAGGTTCTCAAGCTCGTAGACGCCCTGGAGCACGCAGCCCCCAACGATGCCGTTCCTGCCAAACATGCCGTACCACTTCTCGACCTTGTCGGTCACCTCGTGATTCAGGCGCTTGTAGGAATTGATCCCGGAATTTGAGACCTTGCACTCGAGGGCCATGAACCGGCCGTCGTGCAGGCCGAGAACGACATCCGCCTTTACCCCGCCAACCGACGCCTCGCGCGCGAAGACCTCGCCAGCGGCGGGTGCATCTGCCAGCGTGGCGATGTCGTGCGAGGGCACGCGAGCAAAGCCCGCATGGTCAACGAGCGCGGAGCGGACCGCCTCCTCCTGGGAGCGGCTCGGGGCGATCCTCATGGACGTCTTGGTCTTTTGATCGGCGACGAGTGCGGCGACGGCGCGACAGGCGGCGAGAAGGTCCGCCTCGTCCGGAAGGGCTCCCCTCTCAACCCAGGGAAACAGGCTGCCGTTGAGGTTCCTCGAGAAGAACGCTGCCGCCTTCCGCGCCGCCTCCGGCATGCGCAGCTTGCTGGGAGCCACGCTCCCGATGTCGGACACGTTCGCAAAGTCATCGGAGCTCACCGTGGGACGGCACATGTAGCGCAGGACGTCAAGATAGCCCGATCCCAACAGCTCCCCCATGCCGGTCTCAAGGTCAAGAAGACAGTCGGTACGCTCGAGGACATGCTCAATGCGCCGACGGGCCGTCTCAAAGTGCTCGTCGTAGCAGCCGGACCAGCGTCGCTCGCTGGCCACGCGCTCCTCCCTGAAGCGCTGTCGCGCCGTATTGGCGGCGAGGAGCATCTCGTCACGGGAGAGCTCCGGCAGCTTTCTGAACGACCTCATCATGCCTCCAGCACGGATAGGGGCGGAACCGGGATCGCCTCCGCCTCGCGGGGCTCAAACTTAACCAGCCCGCCACAGTACATGCGTCCCTCGTCGAGACGGACGTTCTCGTTCAGGTAGTCAACGAGACGGGAGAGCGCCTTGTCGGAGAGCGGCCGGAGCGGATAGATCCCGTGAACGACGTTGAGCATAGGGAGCCGCCTGGCATTGACGACAAACGTCGGGGACCGCCTCCCCATGTAGGTCATGAGAATGGCCGGGGCCTCCGGAGGCCTCACGGCCCACCACGCCTTGCGATGGCGCGCCACGTAACCCTCGTCAACCCCTCTGCGCCTGCCCTCGTCGATGATGCTCCGCGCCGCGGCGGCCTCGTCGTCATCCAGATCCTCGAGGGTCTCCGGAATAACGATGAGCCTTTTGAGGCTGTCGGGATCGGACTGGACAACGCACTCCCCGGTCAGCTCGCGGGCATGGGAGACGACCGGGGTGGTCAGAGACTCCGGGATGTCCCCGAGCTCGCCCTTCCTGCGAACCCAGAACGCATTGTTGCCCGTGACCACGCCCCGGTGCACGCGGGCAAGCGTGCCGAGCGGGACCGCGTCGTCGCGGACGGCCCCCGTCCTGGGTCCCGCGGCCCCGAACAGCAGGGGCGACCATCGAGAGGCCGTGCGCAGGCGCCGAAGCTCGACGCGCTTCTCGGCCCCCCGCCCATCGATGACGGTCGCCTCGTCGTCTGGGGAGCCGAACCCTATGACGGTGGCGGTCGTCTGGGTCCCGGAGAAGAGCTCGGCCCGGCGGTCAAAGAGCCTGAGGTAGTCCAGCCCCAGGGTCCCGCTCAGAAGCCACCGCATGGAGGCCCCGTAATTGACGTCGAGCCATTCCGCGCTCAGGACCAGCATCCCGTAGTCGCCCTCATGCCAGCACTGGGCGATGTGGGCGAGAAAGTGGGCGTGCAGCCCCGCCAGCCCGCTCCCCGTGGTGCCAAGGCCCTCGCATGCGTCCTTGAACCAGCGCTTCCTCTCCGGCGAGATGGCGTGATGACGAACATATGGGGGATTTCCGACCCACAGGACGCGACCTGCGTCCCGCGGGCGGGCGAGCTCGGTGAAATCGGAGCAGACCGTCTCGATCCGTTCCGAGAGGCCGGCGGCGACGGCGTTGGCGTCGCACATGGCGCACGCGAGCTCGGAGCTGTCAACGGCAAGCACGCGCGCCCTCGGAAACGCGCGGGCGCACTCCAGGGCAAACCTGCCACTGCCACAGCCGCAGTCGATGACGGTCGTCGGGTCGATGCGGCTGGCGGCGAGCTCGACCATCTCCCTTACCAGAGGAAGAGGGGTGTACGTGCAGCCGCTCGCGCGTCTGTCCGAGGTGCGGTTGGTGCTCATGTAGGCGTCACCCAGGACATCGTGGCCCCGTCTCAGGGCGTCCCCCAGCTCCCTGCGCTCGGAAGGGCCGCCGGCAAGCACGGCGGCGCAATATGAGGAGATCTGCTCATTGGAGCCCAGCGATATGCCGCCCTCCGCGGGATGCCTCGCGCTCACCTCTCGCCCCCTCTCGCACCTCGTTCGTCCCTTCGCCTCAACCCTATCAGGATAACCGGACAACAATCGAAGGCGAACGACGCGCCTCGTCTCACTTCCTGCGTGGGCGGTAGCGGCGGCGGGTGGCGTGGGCGCTGCCCTTGCGGGCGCCGGCCTTGAGGCGCTCCATGACGGCGTCCGCCGAGCTGCCCTCCACGCGCGTGCGAATGGCCACGATCTGGTCGCGCAGGCGCGCGGCCGTCTCAAAGTCCATCGCCTCCGAGGCCGCCGCCATCTCCTCCTCCAGGGCGTCGACCACATCGGCGAGCTCGCGCTCCGAGAGGCCGTCCAGCTCGGCCGCGAGCGCGTCCGCCGCCCCCTCGTCCACCGTGGCCGAGCCCTCCGCCAGGCTCTCGAACGCGCCGTGGCTGCCCGTGCCGTGACGGTCGCGCGTCTTGCCCTCGAGCGTGGCCTCCGCCTCGGAGATGAACGACGAGACGTCCGTGATGGACTTCTTGACCGTGCGCGGCACGATGCCGTGCTCCAGGTTGTACGCCTCCTGCAGCTGGCGGCGCCGGTTGGTCTCCCCTATCGCCGCGCGCATGGAGTCGGTGATGGTGTCCGCGTACATGATGACCTCGCCCTGCGCGTTTCTCGCCGCGCGCCCCATCGTCTGGATCAGCGAGCGCCGGTTGCGCAGGAACCCCTCCTTGTCCGCGTCCAGGATCGCCACGAGCGAGACCTCGGGGATGTCGAGGCCCTCGCGCAGCAGGTTGATGCCCACGAGCACGTCGATCTTGCCTACGCGCAGGTCGCGGATGATGTCCACGCGGTCGAGCGTGGCCGTGTCGGAGTGCATGTAGTTCACGCGGACGCCCTCGTCGAGCAGGTGGTCGGTGAGGTCCTCGGCCATGCGCTTGGTGAGCGTGGTCACGAGCACGCGCTCCTTCTTGGCCACGCGCTCCTTGATCTCGGAGATGAGGTCGTCTATCTGGCCGAGCACCGGGCGCACCTCAACCTTGGGGTCGAGAAGCCCCGTGGGACGGATGATCTGCTCCACCTGCTGCTGGGTGACCGACTCCTCGTAGTCTCCCGGCGTGGCCGAGACGTAGATGAACTGCGGCACGCGCGCCTCGAACTCGTCAAAGCGCAGCGGCCGGTTGTCGAGGGCGGAGGGCAGGCGAAAGCCATGGTCAACGAGCGTGACCTTGCGTGAGCGGTCGCCCTCGTACATGCCGCGAATCTGTGGCACCGTGACGTGGGACTCGTCGATGATGCAGACCATGTCCTTGGGGAAGTAGTCGATCAGCGTGTAGGGCGGCTCGCCCGCCTTGCGGCCGTCCAGGTGGCGCGAGTAGTTCTCGATGCCGTTGCAGTAGCCCATGGTCTCGAGCATCTCGAGGTCATAGCTCGTGCGCTGCGCGAGGCGCTGGGCCTCGAGCAGCAGGTCGTTGGCCTTGAGCTCCGCCACGCGCTGCTCGAGCTCCTCGTTTATGGTCTCAAGGGCGTGCGTGACCTTGGGGCGCTCGGTCACGTAGTGCGAGGCGGGCCAGATCGGTATGGCGTCGAACTCCCTCACGATCTCGCCGGTCACGCTGTCCACCTCCGCGATGAGCTCGACCTCGTCGCCAAAGAACGAGATACGCAGCGGGTTCTCCGCATAGGGAGGGTAGACGTCCACGGTGTCCCCGCGCACGCGGAACGTGCCGCGGGAGAGATCGTAGTCGTTGCGGTCGTACTGGATGTCGATGAGGGCGCGTATGAGCTCGTCGCGCTCCAGCGGCTCGTCCTTGCTCACGTTGGGGGCGAGCCCGGCGTAGTCCTGTGGGCTGCCGATGCCGTAGATGCAGCTCACGGATGCCACCACGATGACGTCGCGCCGGGAGAGCAGGCTCGAGGTGGCCTGGTGGCGGAGCTTCTCGACCTCCTCGTTGATCGAGGCGTCCTTCTCGATGTAGGTATCGGTCTGGGGGACATAGGCCTCGGGCTGGTAGTAGTCGTAGTAGGAGACGAAGTAGACCACCGCGTTGTTGGGGAAGAGCTCGCGCATCTCGCTCGCCACCTGCGCGGCGAGCGTCTTGTTGGGCTCCATGATGAGCGTGGGCCGGCCCAGCCGCTCGATGGTCTTGGCCATGGTGTAGGTCTTGCCCGAGCCCGTGACGCCCATGAGCGTCTGGTAGCGCAGGCCGCGCTCGATGCCCTCGGCCAGCTTCTCGATGGCCTGGGGCTGGTCGCCGGCCGGCTCGTAGGGCGAGACGACCGTCAGCGGCTCGCCCGCGCCCTCGCGCCCAAACCGCACCAGCTCGCCCCCCACGCGCTCGGGCACGCCCGCCTGCATCGCCTCCGTCACCGCGACCCCCTCTCGTCGTTTCCAGCAGTGTACCCCATTTTTCAAAAAGCAAACACATGTTCCTATTCTTTTCAATTTGTGTCCGCCCTTCGTGTAGAATCAGGCCAGCCGCACAGAGACGGAGGAGCCCATGGAACGGCCGAGAAGAACGTCGCGCCCGGACTGGCTGGGCGTTGCCCTGGTCGCCGTGGGCGCGCTCGTCGCGGCCAGCGGCTTCCTGCTGCTCCTCTCGCTCGACGATCCCGGCGGCCCCGACCTGCGCGCCGTGGCGCGCTCGCTCGTCGTGGGCGCCGCGTCGGCGGCCTTTGGCCTCCATCGCCTGAGCTCGCGCAGGATACGGAACGAGAGGGCCATGCCGGCGCCCGTCGGCACCGGCGTGAAGTCCGGGGCGCCGTCGCTCGAGAGCATGCTCGCCCACAGCGAGAACGTCGTGGCCACCCTGCGCGACATTGTCGACCACGGCGGCAACGACTTTGGCTACCTGCCGGAGCTGCTGCGCAACACGGGCCTCATGGACTGGCCAGACCCGCCCGTCGCGCGCGCCCACCGGCTCCACAGGAGCGGCCGCTGGTGGCTCTCCGTCCCAACGGATGCCGATGAGGTGGCGCAGGAGCGCGCCGTCGCGCTCGAGGCGGCGCTCAACCTGAGCGAGGACCTCGCGGGGCGGCCCCCCGCGCCCGGGGCCACGCCCGCGGCGCGCGCTCGCGCCGTTCTCTCCGAGGCCCACCGGCTGCGCCCCAGGCCCCACGGGGCGGACGACCCTGCCGGCGATCTCCTCGACTTCCTGACGCGGACGACGGACGAGACGAGCGAGTGGGCCTGTCGGGCGCGCTTCGCGGACGCGTTCGAGAACCTGCCGTTTCCGGTGCGCGTGGGGATGACCTTCCAGGCAAACGTCGCGCGGGGCCTGCTCTGTGCGCGCGTGCTCGCACCGCGCCCCGCACACTTCTCGGCCGCGGGCGCGGACGAGCCATCCCGCGAGCGCATCGCCACGGACTACGCCGCGCGCGTCGCGCTCGCGGTCGCCCGGGCGGCCCTCGCGTCCTCCCCTGCGCTCACGCGCGTCGTGGTGAGCTGTGACAACAACGGTGAGACGCTCGTCTCGCTCGACCTCGACGCCCAGGCGCTCGAGCGGCTGGAGCGACTCATGGGCACGGGCGTCGAGGCCCTGCCCGATGACCCGGCCCTGCGGGCCCGCGGGCGCCAGGGAGAGGCGTCCGGGGCCGTGTTGCCCCACCTCACGCTCGATGACGAGCGGCTCTGCCCGCCGGTGCGCTACCAGGAGGTCGAGCTCGACGACTCCCCCGCCACGGCGGGTCTCGCGAGCTCCTGCGGGGCGCGGCGCGTGAGCGACCTCGGCATCATGGAGAAGGCCGGTCGCACCCGAGCCTGGCGGGAACTGGCGCCCCAGCTCGGAGACACGACGCAGGGCGCCGTGGCGCGCCTCGTGGAGCTACGCAATCGGACGGACGACGTCACGGTCGCCGAGGCGTGCGAGCGCGTGAGCAAGGCGCTCGTCGCCGGCACGGTCGATGTCTGCGCCACAGAAGAGCTCGGTCGGCTCTTCGTGGACGGGGGCGATCTTGCCGCGGTGACCAATCGGGTGCGCGCCGCGCTGGCGCAGGAATGCCCGCCCACACGGCTCGAGGAGCTTCTCGCCGAGCTCGAGACAACGCTCTCCCCCATCATGGATGTGGGCATCTACCTCGACGACCCTGCGTCGGCGTATCGCTACTTCAACTCGTTTCCCGAGCGCATCCGCTACAACCTCACGTTCCGAGACGACGGGCGCGCCGTGCGGCTCGTGCCCGATGAGTACTATGCCGCCCACGCGCTCGCGGCACGCATTCTCGGCCTGCTCGGAAGGCACGAGGAGGCGCTGACGCACGCCGACGAGCTCATGCGCGTGGCGCCCGTCACCCCCGACGCGGCCCTCGCAAAGGTCCGCGTCCTGGAGGGCCAGTCGCGCATCTTCGAGGCCGCCGACCTGCTCAAGGAGGCCATCGGCTACGCCTCGACGACACGCGACCTGGCCATCTGCTTCTATCGGCTCGCCTTCATGGAGTGGAAGCTCGGACGCGGAGACCTCACCGTAGCCTGCTATCAGCGTGCGATCGACCTCCACCCGGAGGTCGCCGAGCTGGCGCGCGAGGAGCTGAGTGACCTTCTCGAGGCAAACGACGACCTCAGCGCGCTTCCCGCGGACGCCGTCATGGACGCCCTCGCCCAGGGCGGCCTGCCCACGGGCGGGGTGGCCACGATGCGCCAGCAGACGCGCGACGCCCTCGTCGCCACCACCGACGCCGGAATCTTCCCCGTTGCCTGCGCGCTCTCGGGGAGCCTCTGCGACCTCATCCACGACGACGCCCTTCTCGACGTCCGCCGCTCGCTCATGCGCCCGTGATGCCGTTGGGATAGCTCTGCCGGTAGCCCTCGTAGGCGTCGTTCACGCGCTCGAGGTAGATTCTCGTCTCCTCGAACTCCACGTCCTCGGGGATGGACCCGCCCTCGACGATCCAACCCCGCACGGTTCCGATGCCGGCATTGTAGGCGGCGACCACCTCGTCGAGACTGGAGAGCTGCCGCTGGAGATAGCCCAGGCAGGCGCAGCCGTACTCGATGTTGACCTCGGGGTCGGAGAGGTCGGCCGGATCCCAGCGCGCAGAGTCAACGAGGCCCTGGGCCACCATGGTCTGCGCCGTCGCCGGCATGAGCTGCATGAGGCCGACCGCGCCCGCCGCGGAGACGGCGTCCTCGTCCCAGTCCGACTCGCACTTGATGATCGCGCAGACGAGCAGCGGGTCAACCCCGTGCCGCTCGCACGACTCTTCGATCGCCTCCGCGTGGCGCACGGGGTAGACGAGGGTACGGCCGAGGCTCGTCGGGTTGGCGGCCACCACCGTGACCAGGCCGAGCGTCAGGGCGAGAAGCACCACCGGCACCACCCGATACCAGCGCGCCAGACGATCATGACGCGGCTCGGCGCGGCGGGCCCGGCGCGGGGTGGCCCGGCGTCTCGGCCTACGCCCAGCCATGGCCGTCCCACCAGGCATGAACCTGCCGGAGCAGGTCCTTCTCGTCCGCCGTGTTGTCGAGCGCAACCGTTGCATGGGAGCGCAGGTATTCCTCGGAGGGCTGGCGCGCCACGCGCCGGTCAAAGTCATCGCCGTCCATGCCCCGCTCCCGCGCCCGGGCGCGGCGCAGCTCGAGCGGACACGTCACCACCACGACCTCGTCCGCAAGATCCAGCATCTGCTCCACGCGGTCGAGCAGCGGCACCTCAACCACGCAGCACACGGGCTCGCGCTGCCCGCAGATCCCCGAGGTAAGCATCCGAGCGAGCATGGCGCGGATGTGCGGCAGCTCGATGCGCTCCAGGAGCTCCGCAGAGGCCTCGTCCGAAAAGGCGCGACGGGCGAGAAGGGCGCGGTCGAGCGCGCCGGTCTCGGCGTCCACGAGGTCGTCGCCGAAGGCCTCGCAGACCTCCGTCACGCAGGGCTCACCGGGCGCGAGGACCGCGCGCGAGAGCTCGTCGAGGTCGATGCGCCACGCCCCGAGCCGCTCCAGCTCCCGCGCGACCGTTGACTTCCCCGACGCCGTCCCCCCGGCGAGAAACACCGTGTACACAAAACTCCCTCCCTCGGACCGTGGACCCATCATCGCACATACGGCGAGGCGGCGGACGTCTAGGATTTGCCGACCTTGTCCGCTTGTGATCTAGGAATCGCCGCCCTTGCCCAGACGCGTTCTAAGAAAAGCCGTCCTTGTCCGATTCCACTCTATGAATCGCGGTCCTTGTCCAGCCGATATGGCCGAGGCCCGGACAAGGCCCACGTTTTTTAGAACGTCTCACGACGAGGACGACCATTTCTAGATCGAAGCCGGACAAGGGCAGCGATTCCTAGATCACAAGCGGACAAGGGCCAGGATTTCTAGACCAGCCTACGAGCAAACGAACAGCCGGCCACCCTCGACGCGCCAGAGGACGGGATCGTCGAAGAAGCCCAGCTCGCGCTCGTCATGGGTAACCCAGACGACGGTTCGCTCGGCCATGAGCGGCACCACGAAGGCCATGACGGCGTCCACGGTCTTCTCGTCCATGCCCTTGAGCGGCTCGTCAAAGAGGAGGGTGTTGGCCTCAGCGAGCACGCAGCGCAGAATCGCCACGCGTCGTCGCTGCCCGCCCGAGAGCTCACGCACGGGTCGCGCGTCCACCGGCAGCCCGCAGGCTGCCATTGCCTCCCGCTCGTACGCGAGGAAGCGCTCGAGCATCTCGCCAAAGAGCCGCGGGCGCGGCAGGCGGATGTTCGCCGTGGCCGTGAGGTTCTCGCAGAGGCGGTCCTCCTGAAACGTCATGGAGAGGCGCACGTCCGCGCCCCGAACGACCTCGCCCGCGTCCGGCCGCTCGAGCCCCGCGAGCAGTCGCAGCAGCGTGGTCTTGCCCGCGCCGGAGGGGCCCGTCAGCACGTGCGCGCGGCCCGGCTCGAAGCGCGCCGTCACGCCCGTGAGGACGCGCAGCTCACCATAGGTCTTCTCGACGTCTCTGAGGGCGAGCGAGAGGTCGCCGCCGCATGCCGATCCCGCGCTCATGGCCGCTCCTCCCAGCGAGCCATCACGCGGGCCATGCCGCGCGTGACGAGTGCCTCCAGCGCCACCGACACCGCCACGATCGCCACGGTCCAGGCAAAGAGGTCGGGCGTGTTCAGATAGACCTTGGCGTCGTAGAGATGCTCGCCGATCGTGAGGTCCGGCAAACCGATGACCTCGGCCGCGATCCCCGCCTTCCAGGAGAGGCCCAGCGCGAGCGTCACCGCGGCGCGAAAGTACGGCAGCACCTGCGAGACGTAGACCAGGCGCACGCGGTCCCAGCCGCACACGCGGAAGACCTCGCACATCTCGAGCAGGCGCGGGTCGGTCTGACGGATGCCCTCGAGCACGTTGGTGTAGACCACGGGCAGTGCCATGACGAGCGCGATCACGACCGAGAGATAGCGCGACGACACCCACAGCAGCACCAGGATCACGAACGACGCCACCGGCACGGCCTTCATCGCGCCCATGAGCGGGGCGAGCAGCTCGCGGATCACGCGCGAGCGGCTCGCGAGCGCGGCGAGCGCGGTGCCGGCCACGACCGCCGCCGCAAAGCCGACGCCGATCCGGCCGAGCGAGACGCCCATCGAGGCCCAGAACTCCCCTGTTCCCGCGAGCTCCGCGAGGCGCGCCAGCACCTCGAGCGGCCCCACGAGGATGATGCGCGCGTCGATCGCACGAGCCGCGACCTCCCATGCCGCGAGCCAGAACGCCACGCACAGAAGGCGGACGGCCCACGTGGGGAGCCGCCCGCCCTTCTCGTCATTCCTTTTGGCGTGCCCGGCCACGCGCTAGGCGCCGTAGTAGAAGTCGTCCCCGGGAAGCGCGCCGCCCACGGCCTCCGGGTTCTGGTCGGCGAGAACCGCCAGGTAGCCGGAGAGCTGCTCGGCCATGTCCGCACCGGTGATGCAGACGATGTTGCACTCGGGAATGGCCTTCTCGGCCACGGCCGCCGGCACGATGTCGTAGTCGCCCACGAGCTGGGCGGCGGCCTCCACGTCGTCGTTCACAAAGTCCACCGACTCGGCGTAGTGCGCGAGGAAGGCATCCACGGCGGCGGGGTTCTCGTCGGCGAACGCGGCGCGCACGATGGCCACGCCCGTGATCATGGAGCTCTTCTCGTCGCCGGTCTGGACCTTGTCCCACTCCTCGGTGAGGTCGAGCGCCACGCGGATCTGGTCGTTCTGCGCCTGAGCCGTGGTCACAAAGGGCTGCGGCAGCATCGCCACGGCCTCGCCCTCGGCGGTGGCCAGCGCCTGAACGCACTCCGCGTGCTCGCTCTTCCACTCGATGGTCACGTCGGTACCCACCGTGAGGCCGTTCTTCTCGAGCACGTACTGGAGGCCGTACTCGGGCGTGGAGCCCTTGCCGGAAGCGTAGATCGTCTTGCCCTTGAGGTCGGCCACGCTCTGGATGGAGTCGCCGAGCTCGCAGATGTAGAGGACGCCGAGCGTGTTGATCGCGATGACGCGCACGCCGGCCTCGGTCTTGTTGTAGAGCACCGAGGCGAGGTTGGCGGGGACGGCCGCGATGTCCACCTCGTCCTTGGCGATGAGCGGGGTGACCTCATCCGGGGAGGCCACGATCTGGAACTCATAGTCGTTGTCCGTGAGCTCGCCGGCCTCGGCGTCGCTCATGAACTTCACGAGGCCCATGGCCGTGGGGCCCTTGAGGGCCGAGGTGCGCACCGCAACGGGGTCGGCCGCGGGCTCGTCGTCGGTGGGCTGATCCTCGGCAGCCGGCTCCTCGGCCGACGTGCCGCCGCAGCCAACGAGCGCCAGCGTCGCCGCGCCGCCGCCGGCGATCTTCAGAAACGTCCTTCTGTCAACTCTCATGATGGGCCTCCCCCGTCGCTTCCATGCCACCAAGACGATAGCACGATGGGCCCCGTTGGGTCCTGGGTCGCTCGCGCGGGAGGGGCCCGAATGGTCCTACGAGCGCACCTCGAACTTGGTCTTGCAGCGCGGGCACGTCACGCGCAGCTTGCCCTTGCCGCGTGGCACGCGAATCCGCTGCCGGCAGGAGGAGCACCGCACGTGCCTGTAGGAGCGCAGCTCGCCCCACGCCGCGCGCGGGTTCTGCACCCAGGGACGCGCCGGACCGAGCGCCTTGAGGAAGGCCTCGTTCTCTCGCGCACGGGCACCGAGATTTCTGGACTGGATCCGGAACATGGCGTAGGCCACCAGCGCGAGCCCCACCCAGCCGAGCCAGCCCACGCCCAGGATGACGTTGACGAGCACAACCACGATGGCCACGTTCACGCAAAAGGCCGCCAGGTCGTCCGGCCCCTGTCGGCCTCTCAGCCACTCCGCCATCTTGCGCTGCCAGTCGCCTGCCGCCATGTGCTGCTCCCTCTCTCGTTTGCCAACGTGACTTTACTACCCCGTTTGGCCGCAAGAGATACCGACGCCGCGCGAGACGACGTTCGGTGCCGTCGCGCCCTTCTCGGCCCCCGCAAACTCGCCCAAATCGCGAATTGGGTCGCCGGGGGCCCGAGACGGCGCCCGGAGACGGGAGGAGCCGCGGCTCGGAGGCCCCGCCGACAACGTCACGTCCCCTCCGCAGCGAGATATCCCGCCCAAATCGCGATTTGGGCGACAGTTGCGGCAGGGTCCTTGCGGTGTCGACCCAAATCGCGAACTGGGCGGCCACATCAGTTGGGGTCGCGCCCCACAGCGAGAAGGGCCGCCGGTCAGAGGGCCTCGACAAGGGCGCGGCGCCCCCCGCTCGCGCCCGACGCCGCCCCAAATCGCGATTTGGGCGAGGGGGGCCGGCCCGGGGCAAGACCGCCCCACACAAAAAAAGGGCGGAGCCGCACGCGCGACCCCCGCCCTTATCCAAGCGTTGGCGAGAAGGACTACTCCTCGACGGTCTCCTCAGCCGGCTTGTCGCTCTCGGGAAGCGGCTTGACCTCGACCTCGGTGCCCAGGGTCTCGGCGGCGGCCTTCATGGAGAGGGAGATACGACGACGATCGAGGTCGATCTCCATGACCTTCACCTGGACGGTGTCGCCCACGGCGCAGACCTGGGACGGCTGGTCCACGTGCTGCTTGGCCATCTCGGAGATGTGCACGAGGCCCTCCACGCCCTCCGCCGAGATCGACGAACGCGCCCAAAGGTGACGAGCTTGGTGACGGTGCCCTCGACGATGGCGTCAACCGGGTACTTCTTGACGAGCGTGCGCCACGGGTCCTCGGTGGTCTGCTTGAGGCCGAGCGAGATGCGCTCGCGGTTGAGATCGACGTCGAGCACCTGGACCTCGACCTCCTGGCCGACCCTTGACGACCTCGGAGGGGTGGTTGACGTGGTTCCAGGAGAGCTCGGAGATGTGAACCCAGGCCGTCGATGCCGCCGAGGTCCACGAACGCGCCAAAGTCCACGATCGAGGAGACGGTGCCCTTGAGGCGCATGCCCCACCTGGAGCTTGGAAAGGATCTCCTGGGCGCTCGGCCTTGCGGGCCTCCTCGAGGACCACGCGGCGGGACAGGACCACGTTGTTGCGGTTGCGGTCCATCTCGATGACGCGGGCCTCGATGCGGGTGTTGAGGTAGGCGTTGAGATCCTTGACGCGGCGGAGGTCAACCAGGGAGGCGGGCAGGAAGCCGCGCAGGGCCGATGTCGAGGATCAGGCCGCCCTTGACGACCCGCCTCGATGACCTCCCTCGCCCTCGACGGTCTCGCCGGAGTTGAACTTCTCCTCCACGGCGTTCCAGGCGCGCTCGTACTCGGGCGCGCTTCTTGGACAGGACCAGACGGCCCTCCTTGTCCTCCTTCTGGAGCACGAGCGCCCTCGATCTCCTCGCCCATGGAGACCACGGTTGTAGGATCGACGTCCTTGCGGATGGAGAGCTCGCGGGAGGGGATGACGCCCTCGGACTTGTAGCCGATGTCAAGCAGAACCTCGTCGCGCTCGATCTTCACGACGGTGCCGGTAACCAGACCACCCTCGTCGAAGTCGGTCACGGTGCCGTCGATGAGGTTGTTCATCTCCTCGTCGGAGATGTCGTCCAGCGCAAAGATGGACGAGTTCTGAATCTCACTCAAAAGTGGACCCCTTTCGAACTTTCGGGGCCCCGGTCGTCATGGTCGCTGCCTGCAGTGCCTGAAATCGTGGCGTCTACGTGGAAACTTACATGCTCTCGGGGGCCGACAGATACGGTTGTGCGGGCCCTGTGCCCACACCTGCATTAGAGTAGCGTGTATCGCGTATGATTTTCAAGCGTGGAGAATGGGTATTTAGTAATTTTCGCGGACGCGTCGGGCGCAGGAAACGGGGGTGGCGCACGGTGATCAGGGCGGTCCTGTTTGACCTCGACGACACGCTCGTGCGGCTCAACCTCACGGCGTTTCTCTCACCCGTTACGTCGCGGGCTGCTCGCGGCTGCTCGCGAGCGTGGCCCGTACCAACCCGATCGCGCTCGGCCTCCCCTACGTGCGCGCCTTTCTCGCCATGGACGCGCAGGATCGACAGGACTCCCTCACCAACGAGCAGATCTTCAACAAGGTCATGCTCGAGACCACGGGCATCCCGCTCGACGACCCCGTGATCACGGACCTCGTGACCTACTACGAGACCGAGATCGTCCCCGGCTTTGGCGACGGCCTCGTGGCGGCCCGGCCCGTGGAGGGCGCGCGCCCGGGCGATCCAGGCGGTTCATGACGCGGGGCTCATCTGCGCGCTCGCCACCAACCCCACGTTCTCGCTCGCCTGCGACCGCGCACGCATGGGCTGGGCGGGCGTGGACGAGAAGGACTTCGCGCTCATATCAACCGCCGCCAACTCCACGCGCTGCAAGCCGAGCGTGCGCTACTACCAGGAGTTTTGCCAACCAGCTGGGCGTGCGCCTGGAGGAGTGCCTCATGGTGGGAAACGACGCCGCGCGCGACATCGTGCGCCCGGACTGCGGCCTCCGCACGGCCTACGTCGGGCACGCCCCGGCCCCGGGACGCCGTGTGGCGCGGCCCCATGGAGCGACTGGCCCGCGAGCTGCCCGATCTTGTCGAGCGCCCTGAACGAGGCCGACGCGTAGGGCAATCACGCGCCAGCGCCTTCTCGAGTGTGCGAGTCACGTTCCCCTCATTGCCAAAAAATATTCTTTTACGTTGTTTTATTAATACTATCCAATCACGTCACCGCGGCAACTCGTACACCTCGACGAACGGCGGGCGAGAAGGGCGAGCGAGTGGCTCGACCAGCCGAGAAGAACGGGCGCCCGGCACGTCATCCGCGACGTGCCGGGCGCCCGCAAGGACCTGGAAGCTCCCCTACACCCAGAAGAGCAGCTTGTTATAGGTAGGCACGGGCCAGTAGTCGGCGCCGCAGACGCGCTCCATCGCGTCGACGGGCTCGCGCAGGGCGTCCATCGCGGGCAGCACCTCGTCGCGGTAGGCGTCGCAGCGCGCCTGCGGGTCCTCGATGTCGCGCGCGGCGGCGTTGGCCGCCTCGAGGTCGGCAGCAGCGGCGTCAATCCGCGCGATACCCTCGGTGAGCGTCCCGCACGAGGTCCTTCTCGACCTTGGCCTCAATTCCGATCTCGGCCTTGGTGGCCACGCTCGCGGCGAGGTCGCCGGAGTAGTCGGAGAGCGCCGGCACGTAGAGGTGGCGCGCCATGTAGACCATCGTGTTGGCCTCGATGTTGAGGAGCTTGGCGTACTGCTCGGCCTTGGGAGACGTAGCGCGCGTGGAGCTCGGCCCCGTCGAGCACGTGGTACTTCTCGTAGAACGCCACGTTCTCGGGCTTGATCATGCAGGGCAGCGCGTCCGGCGTGGTCTTGAGGTTGGGAAGGCCACGACGCTCGGCCTCGGCCTCCCACTCCTCGGAGTAGCCGTTGCCCTCGAAGAGCACGCGCTGGTGGTCGCGCAGGGTGTGGCGCACCCAGCGCATCGCGAGGTTGGTGAACTCCTCGGCCGGCACGCCCCTCAAGCTTGGTCGCAAAGCGGTCGCACTGCTCGGCCACCGCCGTGTTGAGGACCACGTTGGGGTCGGCCAGGTTCTGCTGGCTGCCGCACATGCGGAACTCGAACTTGTTGCCCCGTGAAGGCGAAGGGCGAGGTGCGGTTGCGGTCGGTGGAGTCGCGCAGGAGGTCGGGCAGGGCGGGCACGCCCCAGGTCCATGCGCTCGGCCTCGTGGACCTCCGGCTCCTCCTTGTTGATCAGGGCCTCCACGATGGCGTGGAGCTGGTCGCCGAGGAAGACGGAGATGATCGCCGGGGGCGCCTCGTTGGCGCCGAGACGGTGGTCGTTGCCGGCGGAGGCGACGCTCATGCGCAGCAGGTCAGCGTGCTCGTCGACGGCCGCCACGAGCGCGGCCAGAAAGACGAGGAACTGCAGGTTCTCGGAGGGCACCGCACCGGGCTCGAGCAGGTTCTTGCCGTCGGCGCAGATGGACCAGTTGTTGTGCTTGCCGGAGCCGTTCACGTACTCGAAGGGCTTCTCGTGCTCCAGGCAGGCCAGGCCGTGGCGCGTGGCCATGAGCTTGAGCTTCTCCCATCGTGAGGAGGTTGTCGTCGATGGCGAGCGACCCCTGCTCGAAGATCGGCGCCAGCTCGTGCTGGGCGGGCGCGACCTCGTTGTGCTTGGTCTTGACCGGGATGCCCAGCTTCCAGAGCTCGTCGTCGACCTCCTTCATGAAGTCGTTGACCGTCGGGCGGATGGCGCCGAAGTAGTGCTCCTCGAGCTCCTGGCCCTTGACCGGCTCGCAGCCAAAGAGCGTGCGGCCGCAGTAGACGAGGTCGGGGCGCGCCGCGAAGTCCTCCTCCTTCACGAGGAAGTACTCCTGCTCCGGGCCGATCGTGGTGAAAACGCGCTTGGGCTCGCGGCCAAAGAGGGCGAGCACGGCGCTTGGCCTGCTGCTCAAGGGCGACCTGCGAGCGAGCGACAGTCGAGCGCTGCGTGAGCGCCCTCGCCGGTGTAGGAGACGAAGGCCGTGGGGATGCAGAGGACCTCGTCCTTGATGAAGGCCGGGCTCGTGGGGTCCCCAGGCGGTGTAGCCGCGCGCCTCGAAGGTCGCGCGCAGACCGCCGGACGGGAAGCTCGAGGCGTCCGGCTCGCCCTGGACCAGCTCCTTGCCCGAGAAGGACATCAGGATCGTGCCGTCGTTGATCGGCGTGAGGAAGCTGTCGTGCTTCTCGGACGTGATGCCCGTGAGCGGCTGGAACCAGTGCGCGAAGTGCGTGGCGCCCTTCTCGAGCGCCCACTCCTTCATCGCGTGCGCCACCTCGTTGGCGATGTCGAGGTCGAGCGGCTTGCCGTCGTCGATGACCTGGCGGAGCTCCTTGTACGTCGGCTTGGGGAGCCGCTCCTGCATCACGGCGTCCGTGAACAGCAGGCTGCCGAACTCCTGAGAGACCTTGTCCTTGCCCATGTGCGCCCCTTCTCTTGGCGTCGTGGCTTACGGTCGCATACTCTACGAGGCCATTGTTTCACAGCCGTTGCGTCCGCGTGAAGCGACGGGGCGTTTGCGTTGCGGGTGTGGAGCGGTTCTGTGGCGGACGGATTCCGCATTTCCGCCCGGTAAACGCCACAGATGATATCTCCTTTCTCGCTCTCTCTTTATTGGCGTATTTTTTTGCTTTATTCAGGTCTCACTACCTGCGGGGTTTGGGAGGCGTGGGGCGAGAAGAACGCGCCCCTGGACCGACCCCCGCACCCCGCGTGTCCTTCTCGCCTACAATGGGGCGGACGCTCAAGACGAGAGGACCCACATGGCCGACACCGCCGCCCGCACCATCGCCGTCATCGACGGCAACTCGCTCATGCACCGCGCGTTCCACGCGATCCGCCAGCCCATGAACGCGCCGGACGGTCGCTCCACGGGCGCGCTCTTCGGTTTCTTCAACATGTTCATCAAGCTGGTGGACACCTTCCACCCCGACGGCGTGATCTGCGCCTTTGACAAGGGCAAGCCGCGCGTGCGCATGGAGATGCTCCCCTCTTACAAGGCCCAGCGCCCGCCGATGGACCCGGCGCTGCACGAGCAGTTCCCCATGGTGAAGGAGCTCCTGCGCACGCTCGACGTCCCCGTGGCCGAGCTCGAGGGCTGGGAGGGCGACGACATCCTCGGCACCCTGGCCCGGCGCGGCGAGGCCGCGGGCTACGACATGCTGCTCTTCACCGGCGACCGCGACATGTACCAGCTCTCCACCGAGCACGTGAAGATTGTCTCCACCAAGAAGGGTGTCACGGACGTGGCGATCATGGACCCCGCCACGGTGGAGGACCTCTACCACGGCATCACGCCCGAGCTCGTGCCGGACTTCTACGGCCTCAAGGGCGACTCCTCCGACAACATCCCCGGCGTGCCGGGCATCGGCCCCAAGAAGGCGGCGGCGCTGATCGTACAGTACGGCTCGCTCGACGAGGTCATCGCGCACGCGGACGAGGTCAAGGGCAAGATGGGCGAGAACCTCCGCGCGCACGTGGACGACGCCCTGCTCAGCCGCCGCGTGGCCACGATCCGCACGGACGCGCCGATCGAGCTGGACCTCGACGACGCGCGCTTCCCCACCTTTGACCCCGCCGAGGTGGCACGCGCCTTCTCGGCGCTCGGCTTCACCGGCATGACCACGCGCCTCGTGCGGCTGGCGGGCGAGGGCGCCGTGACGGCGGCCCGCGCGGCGCTCGGCGAGGCCGAGGCCGAGGTGGTGCCGGCGGCCCCGCTGTCCGAGCCCGTCTCCGGCGACGAGGCCGCCGCGGCGCTCGACGCCGCGATCGCGGACGGCGCCTGGGTGGGCTGCGCGCTCGACGACGACCGCGCCGAGGGCGCGCTCTTTGGCACGGCCCACACCCTCTGGGCGGCGACGGGCGAGAAGATCTGCCGCTTTGACGGCCCGGACGCCGACGACGCGCTCGAGCGGCTGCTGCGCGCGGGATACCTCGCGGCCGGCGACGTCAAGGAGCTCCTGCACGCGCTCTCCCCCGTTGACTCCAGCGAGCCAGAGCGCCTGGCCCCGCGCGAGGCGGACCCGACGCGCCTCTTCGACGTGGCCGTGGCCGCCTACCTGCTGGACTCCGAGCGCACGTCCTTCTCGCCCGCGGAGCTCGCCGAGACCTACCTCACCCGCGTGCTGCCCGCCGCGACCGAGGAGCTCCCCGAGGCCGCCCTCGACGCCGTGCGCGCCCACGACCTGGTGCCGGCGCTGCGCGAGCGCCTGGCGGCCGACGGCTCGGCGCGCCTCTTCGACGAGATGGAGATGCCGCTGCTGCCCGTGCTCGCCGAGATGGAGCGCACGGGCCTGGCCGTGGACACGCGCGTGCTGGCCGCCCAGTCGGCCGAGCTCGGCGCCGAGATCTCCGGCATGGTCGAGAAGATCCACGCGGCCGCTGGCGAGCCCTTCAACATCGACTCCCCCATGCAGCTCTCCCACATGCTCTTTGACGTGCTGGGGCTTCCCACCTTTGGCCTCAAGCGCACCAAGCGCGGCTACTACTCGACCAACGCCAAGGTGCTGGCCGACCTCGCCGCCGAGCACCAGATCGTGGCCGACGTGCTGGAGTACCGCGAGCGCTCCAAGATCAAGAGCACCTACCTCGACGCCCTGCCCGCGCTCGTGCGCGGGGACGGCCGCGTCCACACCACGCTCAACCAGACGGTCACCGCGACGGGGCGTCTCTCGAGCTCCGACCCCAACCTGCAGAACATCCCCACGCGCTCCGAGCTGGGACATCGCGTGCGTCAGGCGTTCACGGTGCCCGAGGGCAGCGTGTTTCTCGCCTGCGACTACTCGCAGATCGAGCTGCGCCTGCTCGCCCACCTCTCCGGGGACGAGCACCTGATCGCCGCCTTCTGTGAGGGGCGCGACTTCCACGCCGCCACGGCCGCGCGCGTCTTTGGCGTGCCGATCGACGAGGTCACGCCGCAGCTGCGCAGCCGCGCCAAGGCCGTGAACTTTGGCATCGTCTACGGGCAGCAGGCCTTTGGCCTGGCGAGCTCGCTCAAGATCCCGCGCGCCGAGGCGCAGGAGATGATCGACCGCTACTTTGCAGCCTACCCCGGTGTGCGCGCATTCCTCGACGAGGCGGTGAGGCTGGCCCACGAGCGCGGCTACGCGGAGACCATGTACGGCCGCAAGCGCCACATCAAGGAGTTCCGCCAGCGCAACCGCCAGCTCGTGGCCTTTGGCGAGCGCACGGCCATGAACCACCCGATGCAGGGCACCGCCGCCGACATCATCAAGCTCGCGATGACGCGCGTGGAGCGGCGCCTGCACGAGGAGGGGCTGCGCTCCAAGCTCGTGCTGCAGATCCACGACGAGCTGGACCTCGAGGTCCCCGAGGCCGAGATCGAGGCCGTGAGCGCTCTCGTGCGCCAGGAGATGGAGGGCGTCGCGGAGCTCAGGGTGCCTCTCATCGCCGAGGTCTCCTACGGCGCCAACTGGGCGGAGGCCAAGTAGTGGCGAGCTGGGCGGAGTTCTCCGCCGCGGGCGGCGCGGGCGCGCCTGACGCGGGCGCCGGGCGCATGCGCGTGGAGGCGTGGTCGGACGGCTCGTCGCGCGGCAACCCCGGACCGGGCGGCTACGGCGCGGTGCTGCGCTACACCGGCCCCGACGGGCGCGCCTTCGAGCGCGAGCTCAGCGCCGGCTACCGGCGCACCACCAACAACCGCATGGAGCTCATGGGTGCCATCGCCGCGCTCGAGGCTCTGCGCCGGCCGTGCGCGGTCACAATGACGACGGACTCGCAGTACGTGGTCAACGCCTTCACGAAGAACTGGATCGGCGGGTGGCTTCGCCGCGGGTGGAAGACCGCGGGCAAGCAGCCCGTCAAGAACGTCGACCTCTGGAAGCGCCTGATCGCGGCCGCCGAGCCACACGAGGTCACGTGGGTCTGGGTCAAGGGCCATGCCGGCCACCCCGAGAACGAGCGCTGCGACGAGCTGGCCTGTGCCGCGGCCGACGGGCGCGACCTCGCGGAGGACACCGGCTTCGAGGGGTAGCGCGGGGGCACGTCCTTCTCGCCGCCGGCAGAGGCGCGGGCGCACCTCCTGCCGGCTCCCCGCGCAATCCCCAGGAAACTGGGCACAAAGTTTGATGCCGTCAAGACTCCCGGGCACTGACGGAAGCGTTTGGGCGCCCCCTCACGCCCATCGGTGCCCGTTGCGCCAGGTTTGTCGGAAAACTGGGCAACATGTTTGATCATGACCGATCTTGATATAAAACCTTATGCCCAATTCCCAAAGGAGCGTGGCGAGAAGGACCACCCGGCGAGCGCGCGGGCAGCTACCTACCCAATCTCGCGTGTTTCTTGGCACTCGCATCCAATAGGAGGCGCCGCCCGGCGACGGTCGGCGCGGCCGCCCACCCTGGCACGGTGCAATCCCCTCGCCCAAAATACTTGTTGACGCCTTATACTATGCGTCATATAGTATCAGCCAACAAAGGGCATTCGCAGCGAAAGGAGGGAACGTGGACGCACAGATGAAGCGGGGCTTTGTGGAGGCCTGCGTGCTCGTGGCCGTGCGCGACGAGGAGTCCTACGGCTACCAGATCATCCGCGACGTGCCGGCCGTGCTGGGCCTCACGGAGTCGACGCTCTACCCCGTGCTCAAGCGCCTCGAGGCGGCCGGACACGTCTCGGCGCGCTCCGCCGAGCACAATGGGCGCCTGCGCAAGTACTACCGCATCACGGACTCGGGCCGCGCGCGCCTGGCGGAGGTCCTCGCCGAGCGCGCGGAGGTCGAGCAGGTCTACGACTACATCGAGGGGGGTTTCTCATGACTAGGCAGGAGTATCTTGACGAGCTGCGCGCGGCGCTCGCAGAGCTGCCCGCGGACGAGGCGGCGCGGGCGTGCGCCTTCTACGAGGAGATGATCGACGACCGCATCGAGGCGGGCCTGGACGAGCAGGACGCGGTCGCCCAGATGGAGCCTCCCGCCGAGGCCGCGGCGCGCATCCTTGACGAGCTGCCCACGGTTCCGCGCGCGATCGCCCAGGCGCAGGCGGCGAGAAGGACCGGCTGCGGGCGCGCGGCGCTCTGGGCGGCCGTGATCGTGGGCTCGCCGCTCTGGGTGAGCGTGCTCATCGCCGCGCTCGCCTTCGTGCTCTGCGGAGTCATCATGCTCTGCATCCCCTTTGTCATGACGTGGACGCTCGCGGTGGCGTTTCTCCTCTGCACGCCGGTCGCGATCTTTGCCGCTGGGTGCGCCGCGTTCGCGGGAAGCGGCACCGTCGCCCTCGTTGACCTGGGAATCGGCCTGGGTATGGGCGGCGTGGGCCTGCTCGGGCTGATCGCCGCGCTCTTTGTGACGCGCTTCTTCGTGAGCCTGCTCGGACGCTTTGTGCGCTGGGTGGTCTCCCCGTTCTGGAAGATGCCCGAACGTCCGCGGCGGCCGCTCGTCGGGCTCTCCCCCGTCTGGCGCACGGCCTCGCTCGTGGCGGCCGGCATGCTCGCGGCGGGCGTGGCGCTCGGAGCGGTCGGCTTTGCGACCTGCGGGTTCTCGCCAGAGCGCTTCTACGCGGAGCAGGACCGCGCCAACGCGGCCACAAACCAGATCGTGGGGGACTGGTTCGACTGGGCGACGCCCGAGACATCGGACTCGGACGCGCCCGCCGCGCCGCAGGCCCCCGTAGCCCCAGGCAACCCCGCCGTCCCCGCGGCCTAAGTGCAAAAGGCCGCCCAGACGGAAGGAGGCCCGTCCGGGCGGCACCGACGATCGCGGCTATTTTCGGCCAGTGCCGGCGAGCTCGTCTTACGAGAAGGACGTGCTCGCCCGCACGCACGACCCAGCCGGCTCGTTGAGCGGGTGCGCCTCGCTCGCGTCAGATCGCTCCCCCCATGGCTCCCCAAAGAAGGCTGCGGCGCCCATGATGTTGCCGGCGAGGGCCAAAGACGCCGCAAAGGCGCCGAGAATCGGGCGCGGCGTGCTACCCTAGTGACACAGTCGAGGGACGTCGGACGGAGGTACCATGCCCGCGCTCATCACGCACCACATCTTTGGCGAGGACGTCCTCCCGGCGCTGCCCGCGGGTCTCATCGAGGGCGAGGAGGCGCTGCTCGCCTTCCTGCTGGGCAACCAAGGTCCCGACCCGCTCTTTGCGCGCTTCTCGACACTCCCCTCGCGCGCGGCGACCTGCCACAGGCTCGCGCGGCAGATCCAGGGCGGACGCGTCACGCGGACGCTGCTCGCCCTGCGCGATGGCGTGGCGCACCTCCCGCGTGCCGACGAGCGCGTGGGGCGGGCCTTCGCCCTCGGCGTGCTCGGCCACTACGCGCTCGACCGCGCCGCGCACCCGTTCGTAATCGCCCAGCAGCGCGCCCTCTGTGACGTCGAGCCTTCCCTCGCCGCGCGCGGACGCGAGGTGCATGCCGTCATCGAGTCCGACGTGGACACGTGGATCCTCTGGGAGAAGCGCCGGGCCACCATCGAGGAGCGGCCGGCCACCGGCGACCTCATGCGCACCGCGCGCACGGAGCGCGTCGCGGGCGCCCTGCTCTCCCAGGTGGCGCTCGCGGTCTTTGGCGTGGCGGTCGGGGCGCGCGAATACGGGGCCGCGGTGCGCGACTACGAGCGGCTCTATCGCGTGATCGACCCCGCGGACTCGGCGGTCGCGCGGCTGGCGGCCCTGGCGGAGCGCACGCTCACCGGGGGGTCCATGGCGCGGGCGTCGGCCCACTACGTGCGCCGCAGCGACGAGTGCCCGGCCGCGAACCTCACCTGCCGCGCGTGGACCAATCCCTTCACGGACGAGGTGCGCACGGCGAGCGTCGCCGACCTCTTCGACGAGGCGCGCCTGGCCTATCCCGCCCTCGCCGAGGCCTTCGTCCGCGGCGACGAGGCGCGTCTGCGCGAGCTCGTGGGCGGGCTCGACTTTGCCGGACGATCGGGAACCGACGACTGAGGCCCGTCGCGTCCGCGCGCGGGCCGTTCTTCTCGCAAACCACGCCCTTTTGGGCATAACGATTGATGCGCCGGACGCTCGAGCATCAATCGTTTGACCCACAACCCAAGGCTCCTTGTCGTTCAGGCATCTTGTGGGCGAGAAGGACCTCCCATCCGGGCCCGGACATAAAGCCCCCTGCCCAAATCGCGATTTGGGTCGACACCGCAAGGACCCTGCCGCAACTGTCGCCCAAATCGCGATTTGGGCGGGATATCTCGCTGCGGAGGGGACGTGACGTTGTCGGCGGGCCTCCGAGCCGCGGCTCCTCCCGTCTCCGGGCGCCGTCTCGGGCCCCCGGCGACCCAATTCGCGATTTGGGCGAGGGGCCGGGAGGGGCGCGGCGCCGCGAGCAAGATCCTGACCGGCGGCCCTTCTCGACGCCATGCGTGATTTCGGCTGCCATGTCGCCCAAATCGCGATTTGGGCGGCCGCCGGGACGCAGGTCCCGGGCTGCGCGCGGCGCTGCGCGCAGGGTTGGGCTTGCCGGCACGGTGCCCGCCCAATTCGGGATTTGGGGCACGGCCTCGCGCCCAAATCGCGATTTGGGCGACGGGGCGGACGGGGACGGCAAGCGATGGCGAGAAGGACGCGCGGCGCGCTACAGCCACACGAGCTCGGGCGGCTCGGGCTCGTGCGGCTCGGAGGGCCCGGGGCTCTCGGAACCCTCGCCCCAGTCGGATGACTCCTCGAGCCACGGCCGACGCGCGCCGGCCGGCTCGAAGGCGACCTCGCGGCCGTCCTCCAGCCAGACGATGCCCGTGCCCTTGTCGCCCTCGTCGCCCATCTCAGAGCCCCAGCGCCTCGGCAACCTCGCTCGCGCAGGACACGGCGTCGGCGATCGCGCTCACCACGAGCGATGAGCCCGTCCTCACGTCCCCGGCCACGTAGACGGGTGTCTTTCCCGTCACGGCCCGGTGCGTGCCGCCCTCCACCTCGGGCAGCCCGCGCGCGCCCGCGACCACGCCAAACGCGTCCAGCACACCGCGCTCCGGACCCGTGAAGCCGCAGGCCACGAGCACGAGCTGCGCGCCGAGCTCGCGCTCGCTGCCCGACACGCGCTCCGGCCGCCCGCCGGACCAGTCGAGGTCCGCCACGGCGAGCCCGCGCACCGCGCCGTCCGCGTCGAGCAGGACCTCGAGCGTGTCCACGCCCCAGGCGCGCATCTCGCCGCCCATGAGCTCGATGGCCTCGGCCTGGCCGTAGTCGGTCTTGAGCGTGGAGGGCCACTCGGGCCAGCGCGTGACGCCCGGACCCGGCTCGGCGGGCCGCGGCAGGAACTCCAGCTGGGTCACGCTGCGTGCCCCCTGGCGCACGGCGGTGCCCAGGCAGTCGTTGCCCGTGTCGCCGCCGCCGATCACGATCACGTCCCGCCCGGCGGCGCTCACCGCCGGCTCGCCGCCGTCGAGCAGCGCCCGCGTGGCGGCCTCCAGATAGTCCACGGCCCAGACCACGCCTCCCGCCGCGAGCCCGGCCTCAAAGCCCGTCGCCGCGAGGCCACGCGGCACGCGCGCGCCCGCGGCCACGACCACGGCGTCGCTCTCCGCGAGGAGCCCGGACGCCACGTCCTTCTCGGCCGCGTCCGTGCCCAGGCGAAACTCGATCCCCAGCTCCTCCATGAGGGCCACGCGACGCGCGACCACGTCCTTGGGGAGCTTCATGTTGGGGATGCCGTAGGTGAGCAGACCCCCCGCGCGGTCGGCGCGCTCCACGACCGTCACGCGGGCCCCGCGCCGGGCGAGCTCCCACGCCGCCGCGAGCCCCGCAGGGCCGGAGCCCACCACGGCCACGCGCGGGGCGTCCGGTGCGGCGGGCGAGAAGCGCCGGGGGCCGCCGTGCGCCCACTCCCAGTCCGAGATCGCGCGCTCGTTGTCGTGAATCGTCTCGGGCTCGCCGTGGCAGCCCAGGTTGCAGGCCGCCTCGCAGAGAGCCGGGCACACGCGGCTCGTGAACTCGGGCAGCGGCGACGTCAGCGCCAGGCGGTCGGCGGCCTCGCGCCAGAGGCCCCGGTAGACGAGGTCGTTCCACTCGGGGATGAGGTTGTGCAGCGGGCAGCCGCTCGGCCGCGCCCCGCCAAAGCCGAAGCCCGCCTGACAGAACGCGACGCCGCACATCATGCAGCGGCTCGCCTGCGCGCGGCGCACGCCCTCGTCCGGCTCCACGTAGAGCTCGTCCCAGTCGCGCGTCCGCTCCGCGACCGGCCTGAGATCGTGGGCGCGCCGGCCCACCGTGAGATACGCTCCTGGCTTGCCCATCCTAGGCCTCCCTCATCGCGTCGAATGCGTGGCTCAGCGCCTGCTCGTGGGTGGCGCCCGCCGCCTCGGCCTCGGTGACCAGTGCGAGCACGCGCTCGTAGTCGCGCGGAATCACCTTCACGAAGTGCGCGGACGCCTCGTTGAACTGGTAGAGCAGCTTGATGCCGCGCGGGCTCGCCGTGCGCCGGACGTGCTCCTCCACGAGCGAGCGCACGAGCTCGAGGTCCTGGGCATCCGGCTTCTCCAGGTTCACGAGCTCGGTTATTGCAGCGGCGCGCCAGCGTGCCAAAACGGTCGTAGACGTAGGCCACGCCACCCGACATGCCGGCCGCGAAGTTGGCGCCGACCTCGCCGAGCACCACCACGCAGCCGCCCGTCATGTACTCGCAGCCGTGGTTGCCCACGCCCTCCACCACCACCGTGGCGCCGGAGTTGCGCACGCAGAAGCGCTGGCCGGCGAGTCCGTTCACAAAGCCCCGGCCGCTCGTGGCGCCGTAGAAGGCCACGTTGCCCACGATGACGTTCTCGTCGAACTTGTAGGTGGCGCCGTCGGCCGGGCGCACGGACAGCACGCCGCCCGAGAGCCCCTTGCCAAAGTAGTCGTTGGCGTCGCCGGAGACGTTGAGCGTGACGCCCGCCGGCAGGAACGCGCCGAAGCTCTGGCCGGCCGAGCCCTCGCAGTCCACCGTGATCGAGCCCTCGGGCAGGCCCTCCGGGTGCGCCCGCGTGACGTGGCTGCCCAGGAGCGTGCCCACGCAGCGGTTGACGTTGTCGATGTCCGCGCGGAAGCGCACCGGCGTGAGGTGCGCGCGGGCCTCGGCCGTGTAGGGCACGAAGAGCGTGGCGTCGAGCGTGCGGTCGAGCTCCAGGTCCGGGCCCATCTCGGGCAGGAAGTGGCGGCCGTCCGCGCCGGGGACGTGCCGGCCGAACTCAGGCTCGGCGGCAGGCGAGAAGGTCGGAGAGGTCCAGGCGGTTGGCCTTCCAGTTGGCCTCCCCGGCGACCGGCACCTGGCGCAGGCAGTCCCGCGCGGCCCACCATCTCGTCCACTGTGCGGAAGCCGAGCGACGCCATGACCTCGCGCAGCTCCTCGGCCACGAAGGTCAGGTAGTTCACCACGTGCTCGGGCCGGCCCGCAAAGCGGGCGCGCAGGCGGCAGTCCTGCGTGGCCACGCCCGCCGGGCAGGTGTCGCGCTGGCAGTCGCGCTGCATGAGGCAGCCGCAGGCGATGAGCGGCATCGTGGCGAAGCCGAACTCCTCGGCGCCCAGAAGCGCCGCGATCGCCACGTCGCGCCCGCTCATGAGCTTGCCGTCGGTCTCCAGCACCACGCGGGAGCGCAGGCCGTTTCTCAGCAGCGTCTGCTGGGTCTCCGCGAGGCCAATCTCGAACGGGATACCCGCATGGTAGATTGAGTCGCGCGGGGCGGCGCCGGTGCCGCCGTTGTGCCCAGAGACGAGAATCTTGTCGGCCCCGCCCTTGGCCACGCCGGTGGCGATGGTGCCCACGCCGGCGAGCGCGCAGAGCTTGACGGAGATGCGCGCGCCGGGGTTGGCGTTCTTGAGGTCAAAGATCAGCTCGGCGAGGTCCTCGATCGAGTAGATGTCGTGGTGCGGCGGCGGCGAGATGAGCCCCACGCCGGGCGTGGACTGGCGCACCTCGGCGATCCACGGGTAGACCTTGCGGCCGGGTAGGTGGCCGCCCTCGCCGGGCTTGGCGCCCTGGGCCATCTTGATCTGAATCTCGATCGCGCTCGAGAGGTAGCGGCTCGTCACGCCAAAGCGGCCCGAGGCCACCTGCTTGATCGCCGAGCACGCGGAGTCGCCGCCCGGAAGCGCCGTCTCGCGGGCCGGGTCCTCGCCGCCCTCGCCGGTGTTGGAGCGGCCGTGCAGGCGGTTCATCGCGATGGCCAGGCACTCGTGCTGCTCGCGGGAAATCGAGCCGTAGCTCATCGCGCCGGTGTTGAAGCGCTTGACGATCTCGCTCGCGGGCTCCACCTCGTCGAGCGGCACGGGCGCGCCGGCGGGCGAGAAGTCCATGAGGTCGCGCAGGGTGACGGCGCGCCCGCCGCGATGCACCCAGGAGGAGAACTCCTTGAAGAGGCCGTAGTCCCCCTCGCGGCAGGCGCGCTGCAGGAGGTAGATGGCCTTCGGATCGATGAGGTGCTCCTCGCCGCCCGGGCGCCACTTGGTGAGGCCGAGCGTGGGGAGCTGGTCGGGCGCGGGCGAGGCCGCCTGGGCGCGGGCCGCGGCGGCGCGGGCGTCCAGCTCGCGCTGGAGGTCGGCCACCGTGAGGCCGCCCACGCGGGGTGGCCGTGAACGTGAAGTACTTCTCGACCAGCTCGTCGGAGAGGCCCAGGATCTCGAAGATCTGCGCGGAGTGGTAGCCCTGCATCGTGGAGATGCCCATCTTGGACATGATGGAGACGATGCCCGCCGTGACGGCGCGGTCGTAGGCGGCGCAGGCCTCCTCGGGAGCGAGGGAGAGCTCGCCGCGGGCGCAGAGGTCGGCGACGCACTCATGGGCCAGGTAGGGGTAGATGCCGCTCGCCGAGTAGCCCACCAGGCACGCGAAGTCGTGCGCACAGATGGCGTCGCCGGTCTCCACCACGAGGTCGGCGCGGGTGCGCAGGCCGCAGCGGATGAGGTGGTTGTGCACGCACCCGAGGGCCAGAAGCGACGGGATCGGCGTCTCGCCGGCGCCCGCGCGGTCGGAGATCACGACGATGTTGGCCCCGGAGCGCACGTCCCGCTCGGCCGCGCGGGCCAGCTCGTCGAGGGCGCGCTCGAGGGCACCGTCGCCGCCGTCCGACGGGTAGACCGCGCGCACCGTCTCCGCGCGGAAGCCCGCGCGGTCGATCGCGCGGATGCGCTCGAAGTCGGCCCGGGAGAGCATGGGGCCGGGCAGGCGCACGAGGCGGCAGGAGTCGCGGCAGTCCTCGAGGAGGTTGCCGTGGTTACCGAGGTAGAGCACCGTGCTCGTGACGAGGCTCTCGCGCAGGGCGTCGATCGGCGGGTTGGTCACCTGGGCGAAGAGCTGGTTGAAGTAGTCGAAGAACGAGCGCGTCTTGGTGGAGAGGCAGGCGAGCGGCGCGTCCACGCCCATGGAGGCCAGCGGCACCGCGCCCTTCTCGGCCATCGGGCGCACGACCTCGTCCACGTCGTCGTAGTGCCAGCCGTAGGCGGCGAGGCGCGCGGCGAGCGACGGGGCGTCGGCGGGCACGGGCGCCTCCGCCTCCGCCGGCTCCGGCAGGTCGGCGACGTCGATTGTCTCCTCGTCGAGCCAGTCGCGGTAAGGCTTCTCGCCCGCCAGACGGTCGCGGATCTCGTCGTTGCCCACGACGCGACCGGCCACGGGGTCAACCTCGAGCATCTCACCGGGGCCGAGACAGCCCGTGCGCAGGATGTTGGCGGGCTCGACGTCGATGGTGCCCACCTCGGAGGCCAGGATCAGACGGTCGTCGCGCGTCACGTAGTAGCGCGCGGGGCGCAGGCCGTTCCGGTCGAGCGCGGCGCCCAGCGTGCGCCCGTTGGTGAAGACGATCGCGGCGGGGCCGTCCCAGGGCTCCATGAGCATGGACTGGTAGGCGTCGTAGGCGCGGCGCTTGTCGCTGAGCGCGGGGTTCTTGTCCCAGGGCTCCGGCATCATGAGCGAGACCGCGCGGTCGAGCGGCCGTCCGTTCATGACGAGAAACTCGAGCACGTTGTCCAGGATCGCGGAGTCCGAGCCCTCGCGGTTGATGATCGGCAGCACGCGCGCCAGGTCCGCGCCCAGCGCCGGCGAGTAGAGGCTCGGCTCGCGTGCGCGAATCCAGCTCACGTTGCCGCGCAGGGTATTGATCTCGCCGTTGTGGATGATGTAGCGGTTGGGATGCGCGCGCTCCCAGGAGGGCGTCGTGTTGGTGGAGTAGCGCGAGTGCACGAGGGCGAGCGCCGTCTCCACGGCAGCGTCGTTCAGATCCAGGTAGAAGCGACGCATCTGGGTGGCGACGAGCATGCCCTTGTAGACGATCGTGCGACTGGACATGCTGCAGACGTAGAAGATCTTGCCGGCGAGCGCGGGCGTGGCGTCGGCGGCGCGCTCGATCGTGCGGCGGCAGACGTAGAGGCGGCGCTCGAAGTCCAGGCCGCGCGCCACGTCCTCCGGGCGGCGCAGGAACGCCTGGTAGATCGTGGGCATGCAGGCCTGCGCCGTGGATCCCAGGTCGTGCGGGTCAACCGGCACCGCGCGCCAGAACATGAGCGGCACGCCGCACTCCGCGCAGCCACGCTCGAAGACCTGGCGCGCCGCCGTGACGCCCGCCGGGTCGTCGTGCGGCAGGAACAGCATGGCCACGCCGTAGTCGCCCTCGTCGGGCAGGAGCTGGCCCTCCTTCTGCGCCTCCTTGCGGAAGAAGCGGTGCGGCAGCTGAAAGAGCACGCCCGCGCCGTCGCCGGTGTTCTTCTCCAGACCCTTGCCGCCGCGGTGCTCCAGGTTCACGAGAACCGACAGCGCGTCGTCGAGGGTCTGATGGCTGCGAACGCCGTGCAAGTGCGCGATGGCACCGATGCCGCAGGCGTCGTGCTCGTAGGCCTCGCGGTAGAGGCCGCTGTGCTCGGTCATGGGACTCCCCTCCGTTGGTTCCAAGGCGAGTCTACGGCGCGTGCCGCGGATGCCGAGAAAAGCGAGACCAACTTGCTACGCGCTCGCCACGCGCGCGTTTCTCGCCCGCCATCCGCGCGACGCAGTCTGGTAACGGGCGTGAAACGCTCGGGGGCCCAAGCCCGCCCAAAACGGCCGTTTTGTCTCCCAAAGCGGGACGCTCGAGAGACACGCGGAGCACGGGCTCGTATGCTGGGCGCAGCACAGACCTCCGAGGAAGGGAGACCATCGTGAAGTGCACGACATGCGGCGCCGAGCTCAGGGATGGGTCCAAGTTCTGCCCCAGCTGCGGCGCGCCCGCCCCCGAGACGGACGCCGCCGCGGAGACCCCGACCCCGCGACGCCCCGGCCTGCCCGCGGCCCGCGCAAGCGGCGCGTCCCGACCCCCCTCGTCGTCGCGCTCGCGGGCGCTCGGCATCGCGACCGCGGCCTCGGCCGGCTACCTGGTCTACGCGCTGGTGATCGACCCGCTCCCGCCAGCCGCCGAGCAGCCCGCCGAGAAGGCCGACGAGGCAGAGAAGGACAAGGCCGCGGACCAGGACGCCAAGCAGGACGGCGCCACCGAGACGGACGCGGAGGCCGACGACACCGCCGCGACCGAGCCCGAGGAGACTCCGGCACAGGAGCCGACGCCGACCGAGGAGGCCCCGTCGGCCGCGCCCGCCGTGACGCACGACTTTGAGTGCGACGCCTTCGAGGCGCCATCCTGCGGACCTTTGGCGCCTGCGCCAACCAGGCGGGGCACGCGCTCGACCGGCTCATGGACGACTATCTCACCGCATATGGCCACGTCATCGAGGCGCTGCGCGAGCACGATCTTGCCGAGCAGGAGCGCCTCGAGCGCGAGCTGGAGCTCATCCACAACGACGAGGACCTCATCAGGCACCGCATGGAGCTGCTCCGCGCCACGCTCGCGCGCTTTCACGAGCTCTAGCGACGGGCAGGCTCAGAGGCCGGTCGGCCGAACGGGCCGATCGTCGTCCGCGCTGGGGCGCGCCTCCTCGGCGCGCGGCTCCCAGCCCTCCGCGAACGGCCCCGCCGCCGGCACCGGCGCGCTCGCCAGCAGCCGCCACGCCTGCACCGCCGCCGGCGCGTACAGCGCGACCATCACGACGTAGATCGCCACGAGCGCGAGCGCCGAGGCCAGCGCCGCCAGGCCGACCCCGCCGCCACTCACGTAGTCGCCGATCGAGCCCTCGATCCCGCCCATCACGGCGAGCGGCGCCATGAGGAGCAGGTCCGCGAGCCCGTGCAGCGCCGCCACGCCGAGAAAGCTGCGCGTGCGCACGTAGACGGCCCCGAGCAGCAGCCCGATGCAGGCGGTCTGCGCGGTCTTGAGCACCATCTGGGCAAGCGTCAGCACGTCGATCGAGCCGACCAGCGCCACGTGCGCCGCGCCAAAGGCGAGCGACGAGACCAGCACCGAGACCAGCACGCCGTTGCGCGTCCCGCCGTGACGCGAGAGCAGCCCGCCGAGCAGCAGCACCCGGAAGAGCGCCTCCTCGTAGAGCCCCACGGCCGCGCAGAGCGCCACCGTGCCCAGAAGGTCCGCCGCCCACGTGGGCGAGAGCGGCACCGGCTCGCCCGCGGCCGCCGCCTGCAGCAGGCTCGCGGCCTCCAGCACCCCGAGCGCCAGCGCCAGAACGACCGGGTAGCGACCCTCGCGCAGCGCGCGGCGCACGCCCGTCATCGTGGGGGCCAGGGCGCGCGCCCCGCCGAGCAGCGCCACGAACGCCGCCACGAGCGCGAACAGCGCCACGCGCTGGAGCGCCTGGTCGGCCAGGTAGGGCAGGGCCGGCACCCCCGGCACAAACCCCAGGGCGAGAAACCCCACCACCGTGAGCGCGATCGCCCACCCCTGTCTGTGCGTCTTGATGAGCGCCATGTGAACCCCCTGTCTCCTCTCAAGGATACCCGTTGCCCCCTGCTCGCGCACCGCGCGCCGCTCGCCGTCCTTCTTGCCCGCATCGTCCTTCTCGCCCACCCGTCTCCCCCCACCCTTCTCGCCCCCCCCTGTGCCGAGACGGAGCATCTACGGAAAATCGGGCCTCCAGAGGGGCCGTTTTTCGTAGATGCTCCGTCTCGGTGAAAACGCCGGCCCGTTTCGGCGAGCGCGCGCCGCTGCGTCCGGTCGATTCGCTACCATGTATGGGAACGGTCCCGCCCACGAAGGGAGCCCCATGCTCGAGGACTACGCCAAGGCACGCAAGCTCGGCCTCAAGCAGGTGGAACGCGACGTCGCCGCCGGCCGCTACCCCTATCCCCCCGCCCTCGACGACATCCTCAAGAACCAGGGCTACCAGGGCGAGGTCCCCGTCGGCCTCACCGAGATCGACCTCTCGCTCATCGCCGGCACCAAGACGCGCGGCCGCCAGAACATGTTCTCGAGCGGCTTTCTGCCCATCGCCGAGCCCACCTCGGAGTTCGCGATGAAGTGGAGCGACCTCATCGACTCCCAGCGCGCCGAGGGCCTGCGTGACCCGATCGTGGTCTTTGAGTACCTCCAGCGCTTCTACGTGCAGGAGGGCAACAAGCGCGTCAGCGTCTCGCGCTACCTGGGCATGCCCACGATCCTGGCAAACATCACGCGCGTGACGCCCATGCCCTCCGACGAGAAGGCCCTGCGCCTCTACCACGAGTTCACGCGCTTCTACCGCGCGTGCCCCATCTACGGCATCATCTCCTCCGAGGAGGGCTTCTACGCGCGGCTCTCCGCGCTTCTTGGCCAAAGCCTGGATGAGCCCTGGCCCGAGGAGGTGGTACGCGACCTGCGCTCGCTCTTCGACAGCTTCTCCGCCGCGTGGCGCGCCCGGGGCGGGGACGCGCTCGACCTGCAGGTCGGAGACGCGCTCGCCACCTACGTCACGATCTTCGGCTTTGAGCACGTGCGCGGGCTCACGCCCTCGCAGGTGGACGACGAGGTCGGCAAGATCTGGGGCGAGTTCGTGGTCACGCAGGGGGAGGGCGCCCGCGCCTACCTGGAGGACCCCCACACCGAGCACACCGCGCCGCTGCCCAAGCTCAAGAACCTCGCCAAGAAGGCCGTGCTCGCCAAGCCCTTCCGCGTGGCCTTTGTCTACGACCGCAACCCCCTCTCGTCGGGCTGGATCTCGCTGCACGAGCGCGGCCGCAAGAAGCTCGAGGAGCGCCTCGGGGAGAGCGTTGAGACGCGCGCCTTCACGGACCGCAGCTCAGACGCCGCCTTCTACCAGGCCGTCGAGGAGGTCGTGGAGCACGGGGCGGACCTCGTAATCACCTGCTCCCCCACGCAGATGCGCCAGACCCTGCGCGCCGCCGCCGAGCACCCGGGGCCGGCCTACCTCAACTGCTCCGTGAGCCTCTCGCACAGCGCCGTGCGCGGCTTCTACGGTCGCATGTACGAGGCCAAGTTCCTGCTCGGCGCGCTCGCGGCGAGCCTGGCGGGCCACCACAAGGTGGGCTACGTCGCGGAGTCGCCGGTCTTCTCCACGGTAGCGGAGATCAACGCCTTCGCGATCGGCGCCCAGATGGTGGACCCCTACGTCACGGTCCACCTCAAGTGGTTCTCGGCCAAGGACTACGACTGGCGCCGCGAGCTCAAGGAGGAGGGCGTCCACATCATCTCCGGGCGCGACTACGCCAACCCGCTCGCGCCCAAGGAGTCCTGGGGCCTCTACCGCGTGGAGGAGAGCGGCGCGGAGACCCATCTCGCCGAGCCCGTGTGGAAGTGGGGCCGCTACTACGAGATGCTGGTCCGCTCCATCCGCAACGACACCTGGAAGCGGGAGGGCGAGAAGGTCGCCGGCCAGTCGCTCAACTACTGGTGGGGCATGTCGGCCGGTGTGCTGGATGTGCGGCTCTCCGACGAGCTGCCGCGCGGCCAGCGTATGCTCGTGGACGTGCTGCGCCAGTCGGTGCTCTCGGGGCGCGTGCACCCGTTCACGGGCGAGCTCGTGGCGCAGGGCGGCGACGTGGTCCAGGGCCCGGAGGCGGGACGGCTCACGAGCGAGCAGATCGTGCGCATGCGCTGGCTCAACGAGAACGTGGTGGGCCGCCTGCCCGAGCAGCGCGAGCTCGACCGCGACGGCCTCGTGGAGGTGGAGGTCGCCGGCGTGATTCCGGTTGATCCCGCGACGCTTCTGCTCAAGGACACGAGCCGTTAGGGGGCCGGGGTGAGGATTCTCGCGATAGCGGACACCGAGGAGGCCTGGCTCTACGACCACTGGGACGCCGAGCGCGTGGCCGGGGTGAACCTGATCGTCTCCTGCGGCGACCTGCCGGCGCGCTACCTCGAGCACATCGTCACCCTCACCAACGTTCCGCTCGTCTACGTGTGGGGCAACCACGACACCGCCTACGAGCGCCACGCGCCCGAGGGCTGCGTGGACATCGACGGTCACGTGCGGGACTTCAACGGCCTGCGCATCATGGGGCTGGGCGGCTCCATTCGCTACAACGACCAGGTCCACGGCTTCACCGAGGCCGAGATGTCGAGAAGGGCGGCGCGCATGGCGCTGCTCGCCCAGGCCTCGGGCGGGGTGGACCTGATCGTGACGCACGCGCCGGCGCGCGGCTACGGCGACCTCGACGACCTCCCCCACCGCGGCTTCGAGGCGTTTGACCGGCTGCTCGATCGCACGCGCCCGCGCTACCTGGTCCACGGCCACGTGCACATGGAGTACGGTCGCATCGAGCGCGTGCGCGAGCATCCCAGCGGGACCACGATCGTCAACGCCTGCGGCTCCTACCTGCTGGACCTCCCCGACGACTCGATCCCCGAGCGCCACGGGCTCTTCCGGCCCGAGGGCGTGTAGCGGGCGCGTCACTCGGACAACAGATGTCCGACCAACTTCCCCACGTTAGACGACAAGACCCCAAGCGCACTGTCAGCACTCTGATTGATGCGATGTTCCTCTTGCATGGCAAGGCGATACTCCCTCGCAAACCTTCCGCAGGCTCCAGATCGTTTGGGATTCACCCCAGTTGCCTGGGAGAACAGCCTCTCGAGATAGGTGCGCTTCGTTCGCTTGCCGCTATCGTCTCTCCTGGCATTCTCAAGGACTTTGTTTGCGTTGGGAAATACCCATCCATCGAGCCCGTCTTCCACATGGAGAAACAGGAAGAGCTCGAAACAAGGAAACGTCACGTAGGGCTCGGCGCCCACATCCCTAAAGCATCTCAATATGTCCGCATATTCTGAGCCCTTGCCCCGATACACATCGGCGTCAAAAACCACCGCGACCTCGTCGCCATCGCGGAAAGACTCCCATGACTGCACCTCTCGGACAAATCCGAGCAGCCTCACCGGGTGAGACTCGTTGCGCTCGTCACCCGTCCTCACACACCTGTTAACGGCCATATACCGCGGCAGGCCATCTCGGTTGAGAAGTGCCACGAGCTCGCTGAAGTAGTCCTCCTCCGTTACCGAGCCTTCGTACAGAAGATACAGCCTCTTTCTCGGCGGGACCGGATCGTCTTCGTCGGTTCTCCTCCCCCACGTCTCTACGTTGTTAATCGGTGGCATCCGCATCACGCCCCTCGCGGAGATCGAAGTCGTTTAAACCCGCTGTGCACAAAGAAGGGCACCCCGCCATAGCGACCCTCCCAGTACAGCCTGCCAATCGACGCGTCGCTGCGAACCGCAAACTGATCGAGTGGGTACAGCCGTGAGCCCTTCTCCCCCATTCTGTCAACAAACCAAATCTCATCCTTACGGAGCAGGGACGTGTCCAGCAGAGCATCTTCGTGCGTTGTGCAAATCAGCTGGACCCTGTCGCCTGCATGCAGCTCGGAGAAGAGTTCGATGAGATGCCTCGTCAACATCGGGTGGAGGCTTCGATTGATCTCGTCGACAACAAAGACGCAGTCCTCGTCCGAGGTGAGCAGCATCTCGATGAAGTCGAACAGGCGCTTGGTACCGTCCGACTCCTCGGCGAAGCTGAAGTCGGACGAAGACCCGTCATGCGTGGTGCAAAATTTATATGCGTGTTCAATCTCGCCATGACGTAGGCTGAGGTGGATGAATGCGTCATCAATGCGGAGCGTCAGTAACTCAATCGCCTTTCCCGAAGCCCGCTTTGCGTCAAGAAGCGACCTGAACTCATCCCGAGACGAGGGCGGAATGAGTTCGCCAAGCTCGGCGGGTGATATAGCAACGGGCATAATCTGAGCCACCCCCGTATCGAAACCAGAGATAAGCTGAGATATGCGAGGCAGCTGGTCGAACTGCTCGAGATAGATGTTCGTAGAAAGCTGATGCTCGTCCGCACCAATGACGTGAATCTTCTCCACTAGATAGCGATACGCCCTTGCAAAAGCGGAGAGCGGAGACGAAGAGACATAGTGCTTCCCTCGATTGAGCTCGCTCAAAAACAGCCCGTTTGATATTGGCGCAAAGTCAGTGGCATAGAGACGGAACCTTGCCCGCTCTTCCTCGTCAAGCTGGACATCGGGACCCAGTCGTGCGGGATCCCCTTCCTCCCGTTCGAAGAGAACCCGTTTTTTCCAGCGCTTTCCCTCGCCAAGGCTCAACGAATACAGCCACTCCGACGTAACCCTAAGCTCACAGAGGCGCGCCGAAAAACCGTAGTCGTAAAAGCTCCCGTCAACTTCAAACAGGACGTCGAAGGAGCTGTCCGAAGCTCTTCCCTCTTCTCCCACCTTACAATAGGACGAGTTTGCGCCCGAAGGCAGCTTCCCTTGCGCAAGGGCGCCTCTCACGAAGCCAAAGGCTTTGAAAAGGTTTGATTTGCCCGATGCATTGGCACCGTAGACAACCGCCGTCCTAAGGATCTTCAAGTCCTTAAAGCGCACCATGTGACCAGGAAGGGACTGGACCTTCGTAGAGGATATGAGGTCAAGCGTAACCGCATCCTTGAAAGAACGGTAATTCTGACAGGAGAATTGAAGCAGCATTACCCTTCACCCCTTTGCGCGGCGATTATGTGTCCTGAGCCTACCATATTTGACGAAATATTCGACAAATACATAAACGTGGGGCCACATACTGTAGGCCGCGCATCAAAAGTGCGCTTACATCCCCCCATGGAAGCATCTCCCTGTCAGAAGACACCCCGCGCCCCTCCAGACGGCAATCCGGAGAGGCGCGGAGGAATCGCAACCTACTGGCCAGGCTGTGAGCGAGAAGGGCGCGCGCCCCTACGCCTTCCCCAGGCAGGCGGCGCCCGTCTGGCGGATGTTGGTGAGGTAGACGTTCTCGCGGCCAAAGTAGCCGGCCATGTAGTCAACGTAGCCGGCGGTCTCGGCCTTGGGGATCACGCACATGATGACGCCCGCGAAGCCGCCGCCGTGCAGGCGGAACGCGCCCGCGCCGATCTTGCGCAGGTAGAGCTCCGTGAGGGCGAGCGCCATCGGGATGGGCTCCTCCTCGGGCATGCCCGGGACCACGGCGTTCTGCAGCCACTCCCAGGAGCTGCGGCCGGAGGCGGTGATGATGTCGAGCACGCGGTCCTTCTCGCCCGCCATGATGGCGGCCTCGGCGGCCTCGACGCGCCTCACCTCCTCGAAGTAGTGCAGCGCGCGCAGCACCGCGCGGTCGCCGCACGTCTCGCGAAGCTCGGAGAGGTGCGCGAGCACCGCGTCCTCGCTGGAGTCGCAGAGGTTCCCCACGCCCAGCGCCGCGGCCACGGCGTGCATCTCGTTGGGGACCGACGAGTACTCGGCCGAGAGGTCGGCGTGGCCCTTGCCGGTGTTCACGATCACGAGGTCGCAGCCCAGCTCGTCAAAGCCAAAGTCCACCTTCTCGTACTTCACGCCGTCCGAGAAGTCCAGGAGGATCGTGCCGCCCACGGCGCAGGCCATCTGGTCCATGAGGCCGGAGGCCTTGTCCCACCAGACGTTCTCGGCGTACTGGCCGATGCGCGCGTAGTCGGCGCGGTCGATGGCGTCGTCGTTGTAAAGGTGGTTCACGATCTCGCAGACGAGCATCTCGAAGGAGGCCGAGGAGCTCACGCCCGCGGACGGGATGACCTCGGAGGAGGCCACGGCGTTGAAGCCACCGATCTTGAAGCCGCGCTTGACGGTGGCCTCGAGCATGCCGGCCACGAGCGTTGTGGAGCCACCGCCGTGGGCGATCTTGTCGATGTTCGCGGTGTCCACGACGATGGCCTCGGGGTAGCCCTCGCTCCAGATGGTCACGATGCCGTCGTCGGTGCGCTGCGCCGCGGCGACGCTGTCCATCGTGATGGAGGCGGCGAGAATCTTGCCTCCGTTGTGGTCGGTGTGGTTGCCGATGATCTCCGTGCGGCCGGAGGCCGTGAAGAACTCCGGGTCGCCGGCGCCGAAGGCCTCGTCGTAGCGCGCGGCCAGCGCGGCAAGGCGCTCGGCGGCGCGCGCCGCGTCCTCACCGTAGACCTTGGTCAGTACGTCCTGGCTGGGGATGCCCATGGGTGTGTCTCCTTCCTAGCGGACGCTCGCGACGAAGCGCGCGAGGGCCGCCCTGCCCTTCTCGTCGTCGGCAAAGACCGCGCAGTGCTCCAGCACCTGCGCAAAGACCTGCCCGATCTCGTCCTCGATGACCGCGTGCAGCGCGGAGGCGTCCGCCCCTGCCACGTTCTCGGGCGCGAACTCCGGGTGCCGCGCGATGACCTCGGCCGCCCACGGCGCGTGCGCCGCGACCACGGGCACGGCCGCCGGGTCCTCGCCGGCGAGGATGACCTGCTCGAGGCGGTCCATCTCGCCGAGCAGACGCGCCGGCAGCACCGCGAGGCCCATGACCTCGATGAGGCCGATGTTCTCCTTCTTGATGTGGTGCAGCTCCTGGTGCGGGTGGAAGATGCCGAGCGGGTACTCGTCGGTGGTGCGGTTGTTGCGCAGCACGAGGTCGAGCTCGAAGTCCTCCCCGCGACGGCGCGCGATCGGCGTGATGGTGTTGTGCGGGGTGCCGTCGGTCTCGGCGAGCACGCCCACGGCCTCGTCGGTGTAGCCGCGCCACGCCGTGAGGATCTTGTCGGCGAGCTCGACGATGCGCGCCGGGTCGGCGCCGTCGAGGCGGATCACGGACATCGGCCAGTCCACGATCTGCGCGCGAACGTCATCGAAGCCCTCGAAGGAAATCTCCTCGCGGGCGCCGGCGCGGGCCATGGCAAACTCGTAGCGGCCGCCCTGGTAGTGCTCGTGCGTGAGGATGGAGCCGCCCACGATCGGCAGGTCGGCGTTGGAGCCCACGGTGTAGTGCGGGAACTTCCCCACAAACTCGAAGAGCCTCTGGAACGTGGCGCGGCTGATCTGCATGGGGACGTGCTTCTCGGACAGCACGATGCAGTGCTCGTTGTAGTAGACGTAGGGGCTGTACTGCAGGTACCACGGCTCGCCCGCGAGCGTGAGCGGGATGAGGCGGATGGTCTCGCGGGCGGGGTGGTCAAGGCGCCCGGCGTAGCCCAGGTTCTCGGGGCAAAGCTGGCAGCGCGGGTAGGGCTCGCTGGCGCCCGCCTTCTGCTTCTCCAGCGCCGCGGCGATGGCCTTGGGGTCCTTCTCGGGCTTGGAGAGGTTGATCGTGATGTCCAGGTCTCCGTAGCGCGTGGACGCGACCCACTTGCGGTCGCGCGCGATGCGGTAGGTGCGGATGTAGTCGCTGTCCAGCGCGAGGTGGTAGAAGTAGTCCGTGGCCGCCTCGGGCGACTCGTCGTAGCGCTCCCAGAAGGTGCGGACGACCTCGCTCGGGCGCGGGGTCACGCAGCCCATGAGGCGCGTGTCCAGCAGGTCGCGGCTCGCGATGCCGGAATCGCACACACCGCGCTCGACGGCATTGTCGAGCAACCCGGCGAGAATGGCCTCGAGCTCGGGGCGCTCCGCGGCCGCGCGCGCGGCGGCGACGGCCTCCTTGGGAACGAAGGCGCCCGTGGGCTCGTAGCGCAGGGCATCGATCATCAGATTGGCGACGTAGGTGACGTCAACCTCGTCGATGAGGCCCCGATCGAGCGCGTAGGCGACAAGATCGGCGACTCCCCTCTCAACCGCTCCAGAGCAGTCCTCGGCCATTGCGCGCTCCCTCCTCGGGCGTCCGCCCGAAACAAATCGGCTCACTTGCTTGAAAACGATACCGCATCCGCACCGGCCCGGACGCGGGGTTGCGGCAAGCGGCGCGGCGCCTCCCGCACGCGGACCGGTCCGGGAATTGGCGACGTTGTTCCGGGGTGGTCCGGGAATCGGGGACGTTGGCGCAGGCGGATCCGGGAATCGGGGACGTTGGCGCAGGCGCGTCCGGGAATTGGCGGGGTTGCTCCGGGTGCGTCCGGGAATTGGCGGGGTTGCTCCGGGTGCGTCCGGGAATTGGCGGGGTTGCTCCGGGTGCGTCCGAGAATCGGCGCCCGTGCACCACGGGAGGGGCCTCGACTGCCGCACGGGCGCCGATTCTTAGAATGCGTTGCGACAAGGGCGCCGATTCTTAGAGCTTGCCGCAACAAGAGCGCCGATTCCTGGAGCGCGCTGCGACAAGAACGGCGATTTCTAGAACGTCCCGCGACAAGGGCGCCGATTCCCGGACCCGTCCGGCCCCGCCCGCCGGCGGACGGTAGCTTTTCGCCCGCGAGCGGATTTTTTGCAACGTCGCCGTTCTTCTCGCCCGCGCGTGGTATATCTGTCTCAGCGACTGGAAACGTTTCCAATCTGAGAGAGCGAGGCGACATGGACATCCGCGACATCGCGGCGAGGTCGGGCTACGGCGTGGGCACGGTCTCCCGCGTGATCAACAACCAGCCCAACGTCAGCGACCGCGCGCGCAAGCGCATCCTCGCCGTCATGGCCGAGTGCGGCTACGAGCCCAACTCCAACGCGCGCTACCTCAAGATGCGCTCGCAGACCCCCGTCACGGCGTTCGTGATGGGCGTCGGCAACCGCCTCTTCGACGACATCATCGGCCCCCTGCAGGCGGCCCTCGCCGCCGCCGACGAGGAGATGGCCGTCACCTACCTCGACGACGACTCCCGCGAGGTCCACGCCGCCATCGACTACCAGCAGGCCCGCCGCCCCAAGGGGATGGTCTTCCTCGGGGGCGAGCCGCGCTACTTCCGCGAGTCCTTCCACGAGATCGAGGTCCCCTGCGTCCTGGTGACCAACTCTGCCGCCGACCTCGGCTTTGACAACCTCTCCAGCGTGACCATCGACAACGAGGCCGCCGCCGCGTGCGCCGTCGGGCACCTCTGGGAGCGCGGCCACCGGCGTATCGGCATCATCGGCGGGAACCGGGTCGAGAACAGCGTCAGCTCGCAGCGCCTCCGCGGCGCCGAGCGCGCCCTGCGCGAGCATGGGGTCGAGCTCGACTACGAGCGCGACTACGAGCCCTGCGCGTTCCTGGAGGGCGCGGGCTACGACGCCGCGCGACGCCTGCTCGAGCGCACGGGCGACCTCACCGCCGTCTTCGCGCTCGGCGACGTCATTGCCTTCGGCGCGCTGCGTGCCCTCACCGACCAGGGGCTCAGCGTCCCGGGCGACATCTCGCTCGTCGGTTTTGACGACACCTCCTTCTCGCAGTTCTCGGTCCCCCGAATCACGACGATTCGCCAGGGCGCGGACCTGCTCGCCGAGAGGAGCGCGCAGATTCTGCTGGACGGCATGGGCGGCAGCCCAGCCGTTCACGAGGTGGTTCCGTTCCAGCTCATCGAGCGAGAGAGCGTCCGCAGCATGTAGTCGGGCGAGAAAAGCAAGAGGAAAGGAAGATCAGCGTGAGAAGCGGTGGCATCCTCATGCCCGTCACGTCGCTCCCCTCCCCCTGGGGCGTGGGAACGCTGGGGGCGGCGGCACGCGAGTTCGTTGGGTTTCTCGCCCGCTCGGGGACGGCGGTGTGGCAGGTGCTGCCCGTGGTGCCCACGAGCTACGGCGACTCCCCGTACCAGTCGTTCTCAACCTACGCCGGCAACCCCTACCTGATCGACCTGGACGACCTGGCCGAAGAGGGACTGCTGCGCCGCAGCGAGTACGCGGGGCTCGACTGGGGCACGGACCCGACGCGCGTGGACTACGGCGCGCTCTGGCGCAACCGCTTTGGCGTGCTGCGCCACGCGACGCGCCGCCTGGAGCGCGAGCACGCCGCGGAGCTCGCCGCCTTCTGCGAGCACGAGCACGCCTGGCTTGACGACTACGCCCTCTTCATGGCCGAGAAGGACGCGCACGGCGGCGCCTCCTGGGTCACCTGGGAGCGCCCGCTCCGCCACCGCGAGCCCGCCGCGCTCGCGGCCGCGCGCGACCAGCTCGCCGGCGACGTCCGCTTCTGGAAGGCCGTCCAGTGCCTCTTCTTCCGCCAGTGGGAGCGCCTGCGCGCCGAGGCGAGCACGGCGGGCGTGCGCATCATGGGCGACCTGCCCTTCTATGTGGCGCTCGACAGCGCGGACGTCTGGTCGCGCCCCGAGCAGTTCCAGCTCAACGACAACCTCATGCCCGATGAGATCGCCGGCGTGCCGCCCGACGGCTTCTCCGCGATCGGCCAGCTCTGGGGCAACCCGCTCTTTGCCTGGGACCGCATGAAGGCGGACGGCTACGAGTGGTGGTGCGACCGCATCGCCGCGCAGCTGCGTAGGTACGACATCCTGCGGATCGACCACTTCCGCGGCTTTGACTCCTACTTCGCGATCCCCGCCACCGCCGTCACCGCTGCGGACGGCCGCTGGCGCAAGGGCCCCGGCATCGAGCTCTTCCGCGTGCTCGGGGAGCGGCTCGGCCGCTGCGACATCGTGGCAGAGGACCTCGGCTACCTCACGGACTCCGTGCGACGCCTGCTCGCCGACTCGGGCTTCCCGGGCATGAAGGTGCTCGAGTTCGCCTTCGACACCCGTGACTCCGAGGCGGGCGACGAGACCTACCTCCCGTACGCGTACCCCGCGAACAGCGTGGCCTACGTCGGCACGCATGACAACGACACCGCCGTCGGCTGGCTCCAGACCGCACCCGAGAAGGACGTGGAGGCCGCCCGGGAGTACCTGCACCTCGACGCCGCCGAGGGCGAGGCGTGGGGCATGATGCGCGGCATCTGGGCGAGCGCGTCCGAGCTCGCCGTGGTGCAGATGCAGGACCTTCTGGAACTGGGCAGCGAGGCGCGCATCAACACGCCCTCCACGCTCGGCTCCAACTGGTGCTGGCGCGCGGAGCCGGGCTTTGCGAGCGACGAGCTGGCCGAGCGCATCCACCACCAGATGGCACTCTATCACCGCCTGAGCGCCCCCTCCCCCAAGGCGGGGGCACAGGCCGAGAAGAACGAGGTGAAGTGAGATGGACTTTGAGAATCGTCTGACCCGGGTGCTCGCCGACATGGGTACCACCCTCGATGACGCCACGAGCGCGCAGATCTTCTGCGCGCTGCTGCGCGCGACGCGCGACCTGGAGACTGCGATGCGACCCGCCGCGGGCGAGCGCAAGCTCTACTACTTCTCCGCCGAGTTCCTGGTGGGACGGCTCCTCCGGGCCAACCTCGTGAACCTCGGCCTGGTGGACGAGGTCGAGCACATCCTCTCCGCCCACGGCACCCCGCTCGCCGAGGTGGAGGACTGCGAGCCGGAGCCCTCGCTCGGCAACGGCGGGCTGGGTCGCCTCGCGGCGTGCTTCCTCGACTCCATCGCCTCGCTGGGACTTCCCGGCGACGGCGTCGGCCTCAACTACCACTACGGCCTCTTCCGCCAGGACCTCTCCCGGGGCGTCCAGGGCGAGGAGCCCAACCCGTGGATCGAGCCCGAGTCCTGGCTGATCGACACGGGCACGTCCTTCTCGGTGCCCTTTGGCTTTGGTCCGCTCACGGCGCGCATGTACGACATCGAGGTACCCGGCTACGAGAACGGCGTGGTCAACCGCCTGCACCTCTTTGACGTCGAGGACCCCGCCCCCGCACCCGAGCACGGCATCGCCTTTGACAAGGGCGACGTCCGCCACAGCCTCACGAGCTTCCTCTACCCGGACGACTCCGACGAGGCCGGCAGACTCCTGCGCGTCTACCAGCAGTACTTCATGGTCTCGGCCGGGGCACAGCTCATCCTCGCGGAGCTCGAGGAGCGCGGCTTCGCTCCCGAGGAGCTCGCCGAGCACGTGGCCGTCCACATCAACGACACCCACCCCTCGATGGTGATCCCCGAGCTCGTGCGCCTGCTCATGGAGCGCGGCATCACCTTCGAGGACGCCGCCGCCATCGTGGAGCGCACCTGCGGCTACACCAACCACACGATCCTCGCCGAGGCGCTCGAGACCTGGCCGATGGGTTACCTCGAGCAGGTGGCTCCCGGCATCGTGCCCGTGATCCGTCAGCTGGACGAGCTCGCTCGCACGCGCACGGACGACGAGCGCGTCGCGGTGATCGATGCGAGCGACGTCGTGCACATGGCCAACATGGACGTGCACTTCAGCCACGCGGTGAACGGCGTGGCCGCGCTCCACACGCAGATCCTCGTGGAGTCCGAGATGCGCCCCTTCGCCGAGCTGTACCCCGAGAAGTTCTCCAACAAGACGAACGGCATCACGTTCCGTCGCTGGCTCATGGGGTGCAACCCGGCGCTGGCCGGGCTCGTCACCTCCGCGATCGGTGACGGGTGGAAGCGCGACGCCGCGCGGCTCGAGGACCTTCTCGCCCTGCGCGGGGACGTCGCCTTCACGCAGTCCCTCCTTGACGTCAAGGGACAGAACAAGGAGCGCCTTGCCGCGTGGCTCCGCGCCGAGAAGAACGTCCAGGTGGACCCGCATTCCATCTTTGACATCCAGGTCAAGCGCATGCACCAGTACAAGCGTCAGCAGATGAACGCCCTGTACGCCATCTGGAAGTATCTTCAGATCAAGCGTGGAAACGTTCCCAATCGACCGGTCACGATGGTGTTCGGCGCCAAGGCGGCGCCGGCCTACACGCTTGCCAAGGACACGATCGCGCTGCTCCTGGCGCTCTCCGGCCTCATCGCGGACGATCCCGAGGTGTCGCCCTGGCTGCGCCTGGTCTTCGTGGAGAACTACAACGTCACGGCCGCCGAGCACCTCATCCCCGCCGCTGACGTCTCCGAGCAGATCTCGCTCGCGTCCAAGGAGGCGAGCGGCACCTCCAACATGAAGTTCATGGCCAACGGCGCGCTCACGCTGGGCACGCTGGACGGCGCCAACGTGGAGATCGCCGAGCTGGTGGGGCGCGAGAACGTCTACCTCTTCGGTCGCTCCTCAGAGGACGTGATCGACCTCTACGACCGGGGCGACTACCAGCCCTGGGACTTTTGGCAGTCGGACCCCGAGCTCACCGAGGTGCTCGACTTCGTCTGCTCGCCCGAGCTGCTCGCGCGCGGCGACGCGGGGTGTCTTACCCGCGTCTACCGGGACTTCGTTGCCAAGGACTACTTCATGGCGCTGCTCGACGCGCGGGACTACGTGACAGTGAAGGAGCGCTGCCTCGCGGACTACGAGGACCGTCTCGCGTGGGGCAAGAAGACCCTCGTGAACATCGCGAAGTCCGGGTTCTTCTCGTCCGACCGCACCATCCGGGAGTACGACCGCGACATCTGGCATCTCTCGTAAGCGAATGATGAAAAGGGACTGTCCCTTTTCATCAAGAAAGGAGAACGACATGACGTTCATCAACGGAAGCGAGGACTGGTGGAAGCAGGCCGTGGTGTATCAGGTGTACCCGCGCAGCTTCTACGACACGGACGGGGACGGCCTCGGCGACATCCGCGGCGTCACCGCGCAGATGGACTATCTGCGCAAGCTGGGGGTGGATGCCATCTGGCTCTCCCCCTTCTACCCCTCGCCGCTCGTCGACGGCGGCTACGACGTGGCCAACTACCGCGACGTGGACCCGCGCCTGGGCACGCTCGAGGACTTTGACGAGATGGCGGCCGCCGCGCACGCCGCGAGCATCAAGGTCGTCGTGGACATCGTCCCCAACCACACCTCCACCGAGCACGAGTGGTTCAAGGCGGCGCTGGCGGCCGGCCCCGGATCACCGGAGCGCGACCGCTACATCTTCCGCCGCGGCCGCGGCGAGCACGGCGAGCTGCCCCCCAACGGCTGGAGGTCCACCTTTGGCGGGCCCGGCTGGGAGCCGGTCGGTGACGGCGACTGGTACCTGCACCTCTTTGCCGTGGAGCAGGCGGACCTCAACTGGAAGAACCCCGAGGTGCGCGAGGACTTCAAGAAGACGCTGCGCTTCTGGAGCGACCGCGGGGCCGACGGCTTCCGCATCGACGTGGCGCACGCGCTCGCCAAGGACCTCGAGAGCCGCCCGCTCGACGAGTGGCCCGACGACCCCGACCAGGACCACCCCGGCGCCGAGAACCCCCTCTGGGACCGCCCCGAGGTGCACGAGATCTACCGCGAATGGCGCCAGGTCTTCAACGAGTACGAGCCCGCGCGCTTTGCCGTGGGCGAGGCGTGGGTCGTCCCGGAGCACCAGTGGCGCTACGCCTCGACCGAGGAGCTCGGCCAGGTCTTCAACTTCGAGCTCGCCAAGGCAAACTGGATGGCCGACGAGATGCGCCTCGCCATCGAGGAGGGCCTCGACTCCGCCGAGCACTCCGGCTCCACCACCACGTGGGTCCTCTCCAACCACGACGTGGTGCGTCACGCCACGCGCTACGGCCTGCCGCAGGTCAAGTCCTCGGCGCACCACCAGCTCGCCAACGACTGGCTGCTGCGAGACGGCAGGAGCTACCACGAGGACCGCGAGCTGGGCACGCGCCGCGCGCGGGCCGCGCTCCTCATGGAGCTGGGCCTTCCCGGCTCGGTCTACCTCTACCAGGGCGAGGAGCTCGGCCTCTTTGAGGTCGCGGACATCCCCTGGGACGCGCTCGAGGACCCGCAGGCCGTTATGACCGCGCACGGCGACGCCCTCAAGGGTCGCGACGGCTGCCGCGTGCCGCTGCCCTGGGAGGCCGAGAAGGACGACTTTGGCTTCTCGGCGCCGGCGACGCACGCGCCCGCGCACCTGCCGCAGCCCGCGTGGTTCGCAGGTCACGCCGTGGACGTGGAGGAGACGGACGAGCACTCGATGCTCCGCTACTACCGTCGCGCGCTCGCGCTGCGCGCCAAGCTGCTCACGGCCACCGGCGACACGTCGCTCACGTGGGCTGACGGCTACGACGACCAGGTCATCGCCTACCGCCGTCCCACCGCGGACGGCCGGGTGCTCACGAGCGTGACCAACTTTGGTCCGCGCGCCGTCGAGCTTCCCGAGGGCGAGGTCCTTCTCGCCAGCGCCGAGCTCGAGGATGGCGCGCTGCCCACCGACGCCACCGCCTGGGTCATCCGGTAGGGCGTCGCTGCTACAGTAGGCACAGGGAACGAGGGACGGAGGGCGTCATGAAGACGATGCGCGTGGGCTACATCGGAGCGGGCAACATCTCGGGACAGATGGCGGAGACCATCGCGCGGATGGGCGAGGTGGAAAACTACGCCATCGCCGCGCGCGACCCCGAGCGCGCGCGGGAGTTTGCCGGGCGCTGGGGCTTCTCGCGAGCGTACGGCTCATACGAGGAGCTGCTCGCCGACCCCGACGTGGACCTCGTCTACGTGGCGCTCCCCCACTCGCACCACCACCGCTGGACCATCGCCGCGCTCGAGGCCGGCCACCACGTGCTGTGCGAGAAGGCCTTCGCCGCCAACGAGCACCAGGCGCGCGAGATGGTCGAGTGCGCCCGCGGGCGGGGGCTCCTGCTCGCCGAGGCGATCTGGACGCGCTACATGCCGTCGCGGAAGATGATCGACAAGATCGTCTCGAGCGGCGAGATCGGCGAGGTCACGACCGTCGCGGCCAACCTCGGCTACCGCGTGGACGGCAATGCGCGCATGACTGACCCGACGCTCGCCGGCGGCGCCCTGCTCGACCTCACGGTCTACCCGCTGAACTTTGCCAGCATGGTGCTCGGCAACAAGATCCGGCGCATCGTGGCGTCGATGGTGCCCGCCGCGACCGGCGTGGACGGGCAGGACAACGTCATGATCGAGTACGAGTCCGGCCAGATGGCGAGCCTGTTCTCCACGATGTACGCCATGACCGACCGCGAGGGCCAGATCCTGGGGACCAAGGGATTTGTCACCGTCGAGAACATCAACAACCCGCAGGTCATCCGCGTCTACGCGTCCGACGGGCTCACCCGTGAGCTCACGCGTGAGATCGCGGTGCCCGAGCAGATCACGGGCTACGAGTACGAGCTGCTGTCCTGCAAGCGCGCCATCGAGGCCGGCGCGCTCGAGTGCCCGGAGATGCCCCACGCCGAGACGCTCGAGCTCATGCGCCAGATGGACGAGATCCGCCGCCAGTTTGGCGTCGTCTTCCCCTTCGAGTAGGCACGCGTTTCTCGGCGCCTCGATTCCCCGAGGCCTCTTCTCGGTTTTGGGGCGAAAGTTTGATATAGAGGCTGCGAGCGCATAAAACATGTTGCCCACAAGCTCGGCTATCTTGGCTCAAAGCCATAAGAAGCGTGCTTGTGGGCAACACCTTTTATCTCGGGACGAGAAGAACATCAAACTTTTGCCCCAAAACATGAGGGGTACGCCTCGAAACAGGTGTGCCGCGCGACGAAGGTGGTCGCGCGGCACAAAACCTTGCATTTCCTGGCTAATCGACGCGCTCGAAGCGGTACATGAAGCTCTCGTACGGCGTGGCGGGCACGGAGACGGGCAGACCCATGTCCATGAGGGCGTCGGCGGCGTAGACACGGCCGTTGCTCACCATGCGGTAGCTCGCGCCCGGCGTGAGGCCGCGCGGCACGACGTAGTTGGCCAGTCCGTAGCCATCAACGCGCGTGATCACGGCGCAGACGAGCGCCTCAGAGCCGTCCTCGGAGACGAACTCCCAGGCCGCGACCGCGGCGTCCTTGGGGTCGGTCAGGCGATAGAAGAGGCCCTCGCGCACGAGATGCTCAATCGTGCGGTAGGTCTTGACCTGGCTCTTGATGAGCTCGCAGGCGCGGTCGTTCAGCTCCATGAGGTCGAGCTCGTAGCCAAAGGCGCCGCCGCCCATGGCAACGGTCCCACGGGCGCCGAGAGGAACGGTGCGTCCGGTGATCTCGTTGGGGCAGGCGGAGACGTGCGCGCCCATCGCCGAGCACGGATAGCCAAACGAGGTGCCGTACTGGATCTCCAGGCGGTTGCGGGCATCGGTGTTGTCGGACGTCCAGATTTGGGGCGTGTAGTAGAGCATGCCCGCGTCAAAGCGGCCGCCGCCCGCCGAGCAGCCCTCGATGAGGAGCTCCGGGTAGCGGGAGCGCACGCGCTCGAGCAGGTCGTAGAGGCCGAGCATGTAGTCGTAGAGGACCTTGCCCTGGTCGCTCGCGGTGCGCGAGTACACGTCGACGATCGAGCGGTTGTAGTCCCACTTGACGTAGTCGATGCCGCCCTGGTCGAGCACGGCGCAGAGCTGCTCGAAGAGGTTGTCGCGCACCTCCGCGCGCGAGAGGTCCAGCACCAGCTGGTCGCGGCCGAGCACGGGCTCCTTGCCGGGGACGGTGAGCGCCCAGTCGGGGTGCGCGCGGAAGAGGTCGGAGTCCTCGTTGACCATCTCCGGCTCCACCCAGATGCCAAAGCCCAGGCCCACCTCGTTCACGCGGCGGGCGAGATCGGCCACCGTGCCGCCGAGCTTGGCCATGTTGGGCTGCCAGTCACCGAGGCCGCGGTGGTCGTCGTTGCGGGCGCCGAACCAGCCGTCGTCCATGACGAGCATGTCCAGTCCCAGCTCGGACGCCTTCTTCGCGAGCTCCACGAGCTTGTCGCCCGTGAAGTCGAAGTAGCAGGCCTCCCAGCTGTTGATGAGAATGGGACGCGGGGCGTCGCGCCAGGGGCCGCGGCAGACGTGACGGCGGATGCAGCGGTGCAGGTTGTGGGAGACCCTCTCCAGGCCGGCACCCGAGTAGGTCATGATGACCTCGGGCGCCACGATCTTCTCGCCCGGCTCGAGCGGGTAGGAGAAGAGGTCGTCGTCAAGGCCCATCTGAATGCGGGACTGGTCGTACTGGTCGCGCTCCGCCTCGGCGAGAAACCCACCGCTGTAGACGAAGCTCATGGACCAGCAGCGACCCGAGGTCTCGGTGGCGTCGCGGTCGCAGGCGATCATGGCCGGATTGTACTGGTTGGAGGACATGCCACGGCGGCTGCCCACGGAGAGCGCGCCGTTCTGCAGGTGGCGCCGCGTGGGACGGCGCTCCATCGCATGGCGGCCGTCGAAGGTGATGACGTCGAAGTCTCCGGTCACGAAGTCGAGGCAGGCGCTCTGGAGCTTCTCCACGGTGACGCGGCCGGCGCCGTTGTTGCGGACGATCGCGGCGCGGGTGATGACGTCGAGCTTGGGCAGGACACCGTAGAGCAGCTCGACCTCAAGGCCCAGGCGCTCGTCGGCGAGCGTCACCGAGAGGGTCTCCGCGTCGTCCTTCTCGCCCGCGTAGACGGCGGGCAGGCCCGGCAGGTCGTACTTGCCCGGCCGGATCTCGTGGCACTTGTAGCGCAGGTCGCAGCCGAAGGTGCCCTCGGCGTCGCGGACGAGAAGGGCCGGGCTGCGCATGTCTCCGGAGCCCTGGAAGGGGTACTCCTGCGGGAGAAAGTCGAGCGAGTAGGTACGGTCCGCCACGTCGTGCGGGCAGCCGCACATGCCGCTGCGGTCGCAGTACGTGAGGAGGTAGGACAAATCCCCCTCCGCGCGTGCGCCGTAGTAGAGATGGAGCAGGTAGCCGTACTCGTCGACCTTCATCTGATAGGTGGATCTATCCGTTGAGATGGTGAGGAGGCGCGCGGGGGCGTCGTACGACAGGGGCATGGTTCCTCGGTTTCTCTCGTATGCCTGAAAGTGCAAAGGCGAATGTAGCGCATCTGGGGACGCCCGGAACCCGTCATGCGGCGGATTCCGGGCGTCAGGGGGAATCTTTACAGATGCCCTACGTTCATCTCGGGGCCTACTTCACGGCACCGTTGGTGACGCCGCCGATGATCTGCTTCTGCGCCACGATGTAGAAGATGATCATCGGGAGCATGGCGAGCAGGTAGGAGGCGAAGGCCAGGTTGTAGTTCGTGGCAAAGGCCGTCTGGAAGTTCATCTGGGCGAGCGGCAGCGTGTTCACGCCGGAGCCACCCATGATGACGAGCGGGGTCATAACGTCGTTCCACACGGCCAGGCCGGTGATGACGGCAACGGTGGCGTGCATGGGCTTCATGAGCGGGAAGATGACCTTCCAGTAGGTGGTCCAGGTGGACGCTCCGTCGACGCGCGCGGCCTCCTCGAGGGCGGTGGGGATGTTCCTCAGGTAGCCGGTGTAGAGCATCATGTTCATGGGCATGTAGAAGACCACGTAGAGGATCATGACGCCGACCATGTTGTCCAGGTGCAGGATGGCGGTCTGCTTGACGAGCGGCATCATCAGGATCGCGAAGGGCACGTACATGCCGGCGACAATGAAGTAGTAGGACGCCTTGAAGAGCTTCTTGGAGTCCATGTTGCGCCCGATGGCGTAGGCCGCGAGGCTGTGGACCACAATGGAGACCACGACGGCCGCCACGGTGATGATCAGCGAGTTCATGAACGAGTGGGCGAAGTCGGTGACCTGGATGGCCTCGATGAAGTTGTCGAGGGACCACGTGGAGGGCAGCGACAGGATGCCCGCGATGTCGTTGGTCATCTCGGAGGGATCCTTGAAGGCGATGACCACGGCCATGTAGAGCGGGAAGATGATGGTGATGAGGCCGACGATGAGCAGGATGGTGATGGGCCAGTTGACCCGCTCCTTGACCTTGGTAGGAACAGTGTTGTTAGCCATTAGAGCTGCTCCTCCTTACTGTTCAGGAACTTGGTCTGGGCGATCGAGATCACGGCGATGACGATGAAGAAGATGACGGCGTTGGCGCACTGGAAGCCAAACTGGCTGTTGTTGAGGCCGTTCTGGTAGATGAGGTACGAGATGGACTCGGTGGACTGCGCCGGGCCGCCGGAGGTCATGGCCACGATCTGGTCGAAGGTCATCAGCATGTCCTTCATGACCAGGACCATGTTCGTGGTGATGGACGGCATGATGAGCGGGAACGTGAGGTAGCGGAACTTGTCCCAGCCGGTCGCGCCGTCGAGCGCGCCCGCCTCGTAGACGTCCTCGGGCACCGATGAGAGGCCGGTGATGTAGATGATCGTGGTCTGGGCGCAGGCCTGCCACACGAGGACCACGACGATGGCCACCCACGCCCACTCGGTGCTCGCGAGCATCGAGGTCGTGCCGGTGAGGGCGGGGACGATGTAGGTGAAGAAGTAGCTGAACACGTAGCCGACGACGAGGCCGCCGAGGATGCGGGGCACGAAGTAGATGCCGCGCAGGGCGCTCTTGAACTTGATCTTGCTCGAGAGGCCGATGGCCAGCATGAGCGAGATCACGTTGACCAGGATCGTCGAGACGACGGCGATCTTGAAGGTGAACAGATACGAGTTGCCCACGCGGGCGTCCTGGAAGAGGTCGATGTAGTTCTGCAGGCCCACAATCTCGAACGCGCCGTAGCCCTTGGAGTCAGTGAAGCTGTAGAAGAAGCCGGTGAGCAGCGGAATCGTGTTGAACGCGCAGAACAGGATCAGCACGGGGATCAGGATTGCGAGGAAGGTGCGGTTCCTGTCAGATCCCGCCTTTGCGACAGCGGTGCTTGCCATGTCTTTCTCCCCTCCTTATCCCTGGTTCGCCATGTACTCGTTGTACTTGCGGATGACGGTCTTGTTGTAGCGCTGCCAGAGGTTGTCCCAATTGGCGAGGAACGCGTCGACGTCGCCGTCCATGAGGAACGCCTGGAGCTGGGCGTCGCAGGCCATGCCCGACGGGTAGGAGTGGTCGGGGTAGTCGATGACCTTGCCCTCGTCCAGGAACTCCTGGATGTCGTCGAAGAGCGGGTCGAGCGTGAAGTCTCCCTCGATGCAGGGGATGGCCTTCTGGTCGTCGATGTAGGTCTGGAGGTTCTCCGGCTTGTTGAGGAAGTCGATGACCTCGTAGATCTGCTCGCGATGGTCCTCGTTGGCAACCGTCATGTTCCAGCACAGGTCGACGCCGGAGACGACGATGCGGTCGTCGGGGTCGTCGGAGGCCGGCATGGCAAACAGGCCGATGTTCATCTCGGGGTTGGCACCCAGAATCTGCGGGACCGCGAAGGAGCCGCAGGGGAACATCGCCGACTGGCCGCGCGCGAAGGCGGTGCAGGCGTCCTCGTAGCTGTAGGCCATCGGGCCGTCCTCGCCGTACTCCAGCAGCTTGAGGAGCTTCTCGGCAGGCTCGCGGTAGTAGTCCGCGAACTTGGCCTCGCCGGCGTTGACCTTGCGGATGTGGTCGGACGGCACGAGCTCGACGAGCATGGAGTTCCAGGGCGAGAGGATCGTCCAGGTGTCAAGGAAGCCGAGGTAGAGGGGAAGGACCTCACCCTCCGCCTTGATCTGCTCGCAGAGGTCGCAGAACTCGGTCCACGTGGTCGGGATCTCCCAGCCCTTCTCGGCGAACATGTCCTTGTTGTAGAGCATGCCTGCGGCGTTGGCGATGTAGGGGACGCCGTAGATGCCGTCCATCGGGACGTAGGTGACGCTCTTCATGATCTCCTGGTAGGCCGGCTGGACGTTGGCCATGCCGGGGTACTCGGTGACGTCGGCGAGGATGTTGGAGTCGACGAAGTCGGCGTAGGAGGCGTCGCCGCCGATGGCCACGACGTCGGGGTAGTCCTCGCGGACGAAGCGCGTCTTCATGATGGTGACGGCGTCGTTGGGGCTCGAGAAGTTGAGGTAGATGTGGTCGTTAGTCTCGTTGAACTCGGCGGTGAGGGCGTCGAAGATGCTCACGGCCTCGCGCTTGTACGAGACGAACTCGATCTCGGTCCTGCCGTCGGAGCGCTCGCCCTCGCAGCCCGTGAGCGCGAGGCCGGCGGCAGCGGCGGCGGAGAGCCCGAGGAAGGAGCGACGTGTCAGTGCTCTTTTCTGCATAAGGTGTGCCCTCCTTCCCTAGTGGGCGATGGCGAGCTCGGTCTGCTTGTCGAAGAGGTGGATCTTGTCCACGTCGACGGAGCAGTTGATCTTGTCACCGGTGCGGACGGAGCTGGCGGCGGAGAGGTGCGCGGAGATCTGGCCACCGTCGACGTCGGCGTAGATCATGGCCTCGGAGCCCAGCAGCTCGTAGACCGTGACCTCGGCCGGGAAGGTCTCGGAGAGGGTGCGGCCCTCGGCGTACTCGTGCTCCTCGACGACGTCCTCGGGGCGGATGCCCATGACGACGACCTTGCCCACGTAGCCGCCGTCGATCAGGGCCTTGGCCTTGGGGCCAGTGAGGGTGATCGTGTTGCCGCCGAAGGTGAGCGTCACGCCGTCGCCCTTCTCGGCCACCGCCACGTCGATGAAGTTCATCTGCGGGGAGCCGATGAAGCCGGCCACGAACAGGTTGCAGGGCTCGTTGTAGAGCTTGGTGGGGGTGTCCACCTGCTGCATGACGCCGTCCTTCATGACGACGATGCGGGTGCCGAGCGTCATGGCCTCGGTCTGGTCGTGCGTGACGTAGATGATCGTGGCGCCGAGACGGTCGTGGAGCTTGGAGATTTCCGCGCGCATCTGCACGCGGAGCTTGGCGTCGAGGTTGGAGAGCGGCTCGTCCATCAGGTAGACCTTGGGGTTGCGCACGATCGCGCGGCCCATGGCCACGCGCTGGCGCTGGCCGCCGGAGAGGGCGGAGGGCTTGCGGTCGAGGAGCTTCTCGAGGTCGAGGATGCGGGCGGCCTCGCGGACGGCCTTGTCGATCTCGGTGGCGTCGACCTTGCGGAGCTTGAGCGGGAACGCCATGTTCTCGTAGACCGTCATGTGCGGGTAGAGGGCGTAGGTCTGGAAGACCATGGCGATGTCGCGGTCCTTGGGCTCGACGTCGTTGACCACGCGACCGTCGATCTTGAGGGTGCCGGAGGTGATGTCCTCGAGGCCGGCGATCATGCGCAGCGTCGTAGACTTGCCGCAGCCGGATGGGCCGACGAAGATGATGAACTCCTTGTCGGCGATCTCGAGGTTGAAGTCCTTCACCCCCTCATAGCCGTTGGGGTACTTCTTTCCTACGTGTTCGAGCGTGAGGCTTGCCATATGCGCAACCTTTCTCCCTGCCCGACCGGCGTGCGCCTGCCGCGTCGAGGCCCCACCTTACGTTGCCCTTAATATTAGGTTGTCACTTTTGTGCGATATTCTCTCTATAAATACATATCTCATTCAATTATGTGTGTTTTTGCAGGTATATTGCCTATCTCATGGATTTCATTGGATTCGCGGATTCGCCGAACGGAAGCCATTTGGGGGCGAATGGTATTTGCCGTTTACAAACGCGCAGGTAGATGGCTTATCGCAGTTCCGCTGATACAGAAATCGATTCCACATGAACCAATCTCAAATATACCCATATACTTGATAATGACGTTTTCGATATGTCGCCAACACGATAAACTATGCAAAATGCGACACGGGCCTGGAGCGCCCGCCAACGGAAGGCACGACCATGCCCTCACACGAGCTCGAGTTCTCGACGTTCACCCACGGGCACTACGTGGACCTCATGCCCTACCAGTACGGGCGCGAGGCCTGCGACCCCGGGCACGCCTTTGGGCCGGCAACGCGCAGCCACTTCCTGTTCCACTACATCATCTCGGGGCGCGGCCTGCTCATGACCACGGACGAGAAGGGCGTCAAGACCGACTACCGGCTCTCCGGCGGGGAGGGGTTTCTCATCTTCCCGGGAAAGGTGAACACGTACGTGGCCGACCTCGACGACCCCTGGGAGTACATCTGGGTCGAGTTCGACGGGATCCGCGTGGCCGACGACCTCGAGGAGGCCGGGCTCACGACCTTCTCGCCCGTTTACCGCTCGCAGTCGAGCGAGCTGCGCGCCCTCATGGTCGAGGAGATGCGCTACCTGGTGTCCAACCGCAACGCGTCCGCCCTGCACCTCATCGGCCACACCTATCTCTTTCTCGACTACCTGCTGCGCTCCGCGGCGCACCCCGACGAGCAGCCGACGAACCGCCTGCAGAGCTTCTACATCAGCGAGGCGATCGACTTTGTGAAGGAGAACTATCAGTCCGACATCACGGTGGAGGACATAGCCAAGCGCACCGGCCTCAACCGGAGCTACTTTGGCAAGGTCTTCAAGTCCGCGACGGGCAAGTCTCCGCAGCAGTACCTGATCAGCTACCGCATGGGCAAGGCCGCCGAGCTGCTCAAGCTCACCGCGCTGCCGGTGGCCGAGGTGGGGCGCGCCGTGGGCTATCCCAACCAGCTGCACTTCTCGCGGGCGTTCAAGGGGGTCTATGGGGTCTCGCCGCGCGAGTGGCGCCGCGAGAACGCCGCCGTGTGAGGCGCTGGCAGGCTCTTCTCGCCCTGGGCGCTTCTTGCGCCCCCCGTTCGGCCTGGCCCCGCCGCGGCGGCGTCCTGAAAATCGAGGCTGCGGCACGCTGGTCCACTGATTTGTCCTGAAAATCGAGGCTACGGCACAAAGAGGCGCTTGATTCGTGCCATAGCCCCGATTTTCAGGACACGCCTCCCCCGACCGGGTCTTGCTCCGTAGGTCACTCCAGGTAGCGCCCGCGCAGCTCGGCGAGGTCGGCGTCGCTCACGCCCAGCGCCTCGCGCACGTAGCCCTCCACGCCGCCGAACTCGCGCGTGATGGCCCCCATCGCCGCGTGGATGAAGCGCGGGTTGGCGGCCGTGCGCTCGCTGAAGGGGTCGTCGGTGTAGCGGTTGGTGGCCAGGTAGTCCTCCTCGATGAGGTCCATCGGCACACCCAGGACCGACTCGACGAGCACACTCGCCATGCCGCAGCGATCGCGCCCGAAGTGGCAGTGCCAGAGGACCGACCCCTCCTCCGTGGCGAGAAGCACCTCGAAGAGGGCGCGGTACGCGGCAACGCCCGAGTCGCCGAGCAGGATGTGCGGGTAGACGAGCTCCATGAAGCGCGCCGGGTCCTCGTCGCTCTCGCGCGCGGCCTCCAGACGCCGGCGGGCCTCGGCGTTCTGCGAAACGCCCTCGACGGTGCCCTTGAGCACGTCAGCGTGCAGATAGCGCGTGCCCGGCAGCCGGCCCATGGGATCCGGGTACTCGACGAGCTCGTCCTCTCCGCGCAGGTCCACCACGCAGCGCAGGTGATAGTCCTCCATCAGGCGGCGCAGGTCGCCCGAGGTGGCAAAGTAGAGCGTGCCGGAGCGCAGGAGCAGGCCGGCACGGATGCGCCGGCCGTCCGCGGTGGGGAGCCCGCCGAGGTCGCGCGTGTTGGTCAGGCCCTCAAAGCGGATGCGGCCGTGCTCGGGCCGCGTGTCAGTGAGCTGCATGCAAGCCTTTCTCGCAGGAAGTGGAGTCCGACGCCACATTATACGGCCGGGAATCGACGGCGGCGAACAAGGGTGAGGCTAGCAGAAGAAGTGGACTTCCTCGGTCGCAAAGAACTCGCGCCACTTTGAGCAGATCAAGTCATGCTGAGCGGCGATTATCTCAAGGAGCTCCGTGAGGGTCGAACGAGGAATCCTGCCGTGGTTATGGGCCAGGATGCATCCGCCCCGACGCGTCAGCCAAATCTTGGTCGCGTCGGGAGTGGGCGCGCCCTTGCACACATGCACATGAACAGGCTCCCCGACCTCATTCGACCAGAAGAACACGCGATAACCCCAACAAGAAAGAGGCTAGGCAACCTTGACTCCCCCACTCGCCGCATAGCGATAGATGAGGTGCGCGTTGTTGCGGAGGTACTCGACGAAAGAGGCAAGCTCGTCGTCAGAAAAGCGACCCTCCCACGACGTCCAGATATACGAGGGCAGCTCACAGCGAGCCGAATCAAACCCATCCTCCGTGGGGCGCTCAAAGTGCACGAGCACGGTATCCACGCCACCCTTCTCGATTATCTGAGAGTGCACGACCTCGGTCCCGTCCCCAAGCGTCATGTAGGGATACATCATGGTCGTCCCCCTTCCTTTTGCCCCACGTCACCAGTGTACCCATTGGGCGAGCGAGCATGACGCGGGCCTCACGCCGGGGGCTCCCCGGTCTCGAGGATATGGTCGAGGGCAGACTCGTCGAGCACCGGCACGCCGAGGCCCTGGGCCTTGGTGAGCTTGGAGCCGGCCGCCGCGCCTGCCACGACGTAGCTCGTCTTCTTGGAGACCGAGCCCGTGACCTTGGCGCCGAGGGCGACGAGCGCCGCCTTGGCCTCGTCGCGCGTGCGGCGCTCGAGCGTGCCCGTGAGCACGAAGGTGAGCCCGGAGAGCGTCTGCGGGCGCTCGGGCTCATGACGCTCCTCCTCCAGCACCACGCCCGCCGCGCGCAGACGCTCCACCACGCGCACGTTCTTCTCGACCGAGAAGAACTCGCGCACGCTGGCTGCGATCTTGGGGCCGATGCCGTCCACCTGGGCGATGTCCTCCTCGGTTGCCGTGGCGAGCGCCTGCATGGAACCAAAGTGCGCCGCAAGCTGGCGCGCCACCGTGGCGCCGACGTGGCGGATTCCCAGGCCAAAGAGCACGCGCGCGAGGCCGCGGCCCTTTGACTCCACGACCTGCGCCATGATCTTGGCCGCGATCACGGGTCCCACGACTATGTCCTCGCCGTCGACGGTCTGGCGGCCGGTCCAGACCTCGGCGAGGTCCTTCTCGGTGAGCTTGTCATAGAAGTCGGCCACGTCAGCGAGAAGCCCCTGCTCGACCATGCGGGCAACGAGCTCGTCGCCGAGGCCGTCGATGTCCATGGCACCGCGGCTGCCCCAGTGGATGAGGCGCTCGACGGCCTGGGCCGGGCAGTCGATGGAGACGCAGCGGTAGGCGACCTCGCCCTCCTCGCGCACGACGGGACTCCCGCAGGAGGGGCAGGTCTCGGGCATCTGGAACTCGGGCGCGCCCTCGGGACGGAGCTCCAGCACGGGGCCCACGACCTCGGGGATGACGTCGCCGGCCTTGTGGACCACGATCGTGTCCCCCACCCGGACGTTCTTGCGGGCGATCTCGTCCACGTTGTGGAGCGTGGCGCGGGCGATCGTGGAGCCCGCCACGGTCACGGGGTCGAACTCGGCGACCGGCGTGAGGACGCCGGTGCGGCCCACCTGCACGCGAATCTCGCGCAGGACGGTGCGCTTCTCCTCCGGCGGGAACTTGAACGCGATGGCCCAGCGCGGGGCGCGGGCCGTGAAGCCGAGCGCCTCCTGCTGCGCGAAGGAGTCCACCTTCACGACCACGCCGTCGATGTCGTAGTCCAGCTCGTCGCGGTGCGCGAGGGCGCGCTCGCAGTAGGCGTGGACCTCGGCGGCGGAGGTGCAGCGCGCGGCGTGCTCGTTCACGGAGAAGCCGCAGGCAGAGAGCCACGCGAGGAAGTCCCACTGGGTGTGGACGTCGATGGGCGCCTCGTCGGCCACGGCGTAGATGAAGGTCTCGAGGTCGCGATGGGCCGTGACCTTGGGATCCTTCTGGCGCAGGCTCCCGGCGGCGGCATTTCTCGGGTTGGCGAAGGGCGCGGTGCCGGCGGCGTCGGCGTCCTCGTTCAGGCGGGCGAAGGAGCGCCGCGGCATGTAGACCTCGCCACGGACCTCCACCGAGCGGCCGAGGCCGCCGTCGGCCAGGCGCGCGAGGCCGGCCGGCGCGAGGGCCCGGGGGACGTCCCGCACGGTGAGGACGTTTGCCGTGACGTTCTCGCCGGTGGTGCCGTCGCCGCGCGTGGCGGCACGCACGAACTGGGCGTCGGTGTAGGTGAGGGCCACGCCGAGGCCGTCGATCTTGAGCTCGCAGGTGTAGGCCACCGGGCGCTCCGGCGTGGCGCCGAGGGCCTCGTCGGTGCGGGCGAGCCACTCGTCCAGCTCGGCGAGGTCCATCGCGTCGTCCATCGAGTACATGCGCGCGGCGTGGGTCACGGGCTCAAACTGCTCGGACACGTAGCCGCCCACGCGCTGGGTGTAGGACTCGGGCGTGACGAGCTCGGGGTGCTCCGCCTCGAGGGCGAGCAGCTCCTGCAGCAGCCGGTCGAACGCGGCGTCGGTCATCTCGGGGTCGTCGAGCGCGTAGTAGGCGTAGGCGGCGTGGGAGAGGATGCGGTTGAGCTCAGCGTGTCGGACGCGCGGCGCCTGCGACGCCGGGGAGGGGTCCGGAGCCGGCGTCGCCTCGCCGCCGAAGAGCGACATCTGAGCCTGCGCGTTCTTGTCGACGTGTTTCTCGGCGTCTGCCATGGGCGCTCCTTGCGGAATCACGGTTCTTCTCGGCCCCTCATGGTAGCGCAAGCGCGGCGCCCCGGAGGCAGGGCGCGTCAGCCCGTGTTCTGCAGGCCCGCCGCCACGCCGGAGACGGTGCAGAGGATGAGGTACGTGAGGCTCTCGCGCTCCTCAGGCGCCAGCTCGCCGGCGCGCAGGCGGCGCAGGGCCAGCGCCTGCGTCACCGAGAGCACGTTCACGAACGGCAGGCGCATGCGAATCACGGGGGCCGAGCACGCGACGGTGCTGGAGCGGCCACTCGTTACCCGTGATGGCGAGCACCCAGCGCCGCGTGAGGCCCATCTCCTCGAGGACCTTGGCCGCGAGGTCGTCGCGGTCGCCAAGCGCCAGGTAGAGCTGGGCGATGCGCTCGTCCACCTTGGAGAGCGACATCTCCACGTTGTCGATGAACGTGGTGAAGAGCGGCCACTCCGCATAGGCCGCCCGCAGGCGCGCGAGGTCGCCCACGCGCTCGCAGGCGGTGCCGAGGCCGTACCACGCGGCCAGGTTGACGCGCGCCTGGCTCCACGAGAAGATCCACGGGATCGCGCGCAGGTCGTCGAGGGACGTGGCGCCGAGGCCGCGCTTGGCCGGGCGGCTGCCGATGGGCATGAGGCCCACCTCGGCGAGCGGCGTGACCTCGGAGAACCACGGCGCAAAGCCCTCGGCGTGCAGCAGGTCGAGATAGCGCTCGCGGCTGGCGGCGTCCAGCTCGGCGGCGAGCGCGGCGTACCTCTCGGTGGCCTCGGTGTTGACGAGCTCGACCGAAGGCGCCGACGACAGGAGCGTGGCGCCCGCGACCGACTCCACGTGGCGGCGCGCCAGCGTGGGGTTGCCGTAGCGCGCAAAGATGACCTCGCCCTGCTCAGTAAGCTTGAAGCGGCCGTTCACGGAGCCCGCGGGCTGGGAGAGCACCGCGCGGTTGGCCGGGCCGCCGCCGCGCCCGACCGCGCCGCCGCGGCCGTGCATGAGCACGAGGTCGATGTCGTTCTTCTCGGCCCAGCGAGCGATCGCGCCCTGCGCGGCGTGCAGCACGAGCGTGGCCGCCGTGGGACCCACGTCCTTGGAGGAGTCGGAGTAGCCGAGCATGACCTCCAGGCGCCGCCCCGTCTGGGCGAGGCGTCGCTGGACCTCCGGGAGGCGGACGATCTGGTCGAGCGTGTCCACGGCGCGCTCCAGGTCGGCCGCCTGCTCAAAGAGCGGGATGACGTCCAGCACGGGCACGTCGGCCTCGTGCGCAAAGGCCAGGTGCGCGAGCTCGTAGACGTTGGCCACGTCCTCGGCCGAGCGCGTGAACGAGATGATGTAGCGCCGCGCCGCGTCCACGCCGTTGCGCCGCTGGATCTGCGAGATCGCGCGGAAGGTGTCGAGCACCTCGCGCGTCATGGGCTCGAGCTCGCCGCGCTCGCCCCAGCGGCCGTGCGCGCGAATGTCCTCGAGCGCACGGGCGTGCACGAGCGAGTGCTGGCGGAACTCCATCTCCACGAGGTGGAAGCCAAAGGTCTGCGCCTGCCAGATCAGGCGCTGGACCGGGCCGTACGCGGCTCGCACGGCGCCGGTGCGCGCGAGCGAGTCCTGCACCACGCGCAGGTCGGCGATGTAGTCGTCCGCGCTCGCGTACATGACGTCGGCCGTGCGGGCCACGGTGGCGCGCAGCCGCTCGGCGATCACGAGCATCGCGGCGCGGTGCGGCTCGCTCGCGGAGATCCCAAGCGCGCGGGACGTGAGCTCCTCGCTCATCTCAACCTGATGGCTCCAGAGGTTGACCAGGGCGTCGGAGGGCGGCGTGGACGCGGCGTCCAGCGTGAGGTTGCGCCCGCAGGTCTGCGTGGCCTCGGCCAGGCGCCTCAGCACGTGCCCGCGGAACTTCTCGGCCACGGCGCGGCTCACGCGGGCGGTCACGTTGGGGTTGCCGTCGCGGTCCGTGCCGATCCAGCTGCCGGGGTGGAAGAACGCCGGGCAGACGGGCGGGACGGTCCCGGCGCTCTGGCCGAGCTCCCAATCGTCAAAGCGGCGGTAGACGTCCGGCACCATGTCAAAGAGCGTGCTGTCGAAGATCTCGACGATCGTGTCGGCCTCCTCGACGGGCGTGGGCTTCTTGTGCGCGATCGGGGAGGTGCGCAGCAGCGCGTCGATCTCCTGCAGCAGGCGCCGCTCGTTCTCCGCGAGCGCGAGGCCGCCCAGACGAGAGCGCTCCTCGAGCAGGGCGGAGATGCGGCGGATCTTGCCCTCCACGGCCTTGCGGCGCGCCTCGGTGGGGTGCGCGGTAAAGACCGGGCGAAACTCCAGGCGCTGGAGCAGCGCGGACGCCTTGGCGCGGCCGCACTCGTCCACGAGGCGGCGGTAGGCCTCGGTGAGGTCGTTGATCGGGTCGGCGTCCGCCGTGGGGTCCACGGCGGCCTCGCGCTCGCGCAGCGAGGTCACGCGGTAGTGCTCCTCGCAGATGTTGGCCAGGTGGAAGTAGGCCACGAAGGCGCGCATGAGCAGCGTCGCGGCGCGCTCGTCCAGGCCGTCGATCGTGCGCTCCAGCTCGGCAAAGGCGGCGCGCTCCTCGGGCGTCTCGGCGGCCTCGTCGGCGTTGGCGCGAAAGGCGTCCGAGAGCAGGACGTCAAAGGTCTCCAGCAGCGCGGGGTCGAGCTCCTCGACCACCGTGCGCACCAGCCGCAGGAACAGGTCGAGGTTCTCGGCGATGCTCTCGGGAACGTTGAGGGGCGGCATGATATCGGTCACGACGGACGCGCGCGCGTTCTTCTCGGCCAATGTTGCTCCTTTGCCGGACGGACGGTCGTGAACACGATACCGCGAGAAAGGTCCCGCGCAGAAGTCCCCTCAAGAAAGCCCCACGCTCGAAACGCGGCGTTCACGTCCGACGCGGGGGCGGCGGCACTCCGCCCCTCTACCCTCCGCCCTCTAGGAATTGCCGACCTTGTCGCGGCGACGTCTAGAAAAACGCACCCTTGTCGCAGGCTAAAGCCGCCTACCACGACACGGGCGCCATTTTCTAGACCGTACGCCCGCAAGGTCCCGGATTCTTAGAAAATCCCGCGAGAAGAGCGTTCGTCTCGGCCCCGCGGCGCTACAACCCCGGCGATTCCTAGACCCCATCGCGACAAACCCTCAATTTCCTAGACGGCCTCTCGCGGCGCTACAATCAGGGGCGAGAAGAACGAAGGGAGTCCCCGTCAGCATGGCCCGCAACCCACTCAGGCGCATCCGTCGCAACGCCCCCACGCCGGTGAGACCCGTCGCCGGCGCGCACGCAGGCTCGCGCACGCCGCGCTACGGCGTGGAGACCAAGAGGCGGGCGCGTCGGCCCCGCCGAGAGGGCGACCGCCAGCCCGGCCCCCTGTCTCGCGCGGTCAACAGCTGGTGGAACCGTCTCATCTCCGCTGTCTTTGGCGGGAAGCTCTCCGAGCAGACCGAGCAGTACCTCGCTCACCAGACCAAGCGCGACTACGTCTGCAACACGATCGGCCAGGCCGCATGGGGCATGCTCTTCCCGCTGCTCACGATGGTGGCCACGTGGCTCGTGGGCGCCGAGCAGGCAGGCCTGTTCTCGATGGCCTTCACCGTGGGCACGCTGCTGCTGTTCCTGGCCAACTACGGCGTGCGCACCTATCAGGTCTCCGACCTGGACGACCTGCGCTCCTTCCGCGACTACCAGATCAACCGGTTCATCACCTGCGCCGCGATGCTCGCGGTGGGCTGGCTCTGGTGCCAGATTCGAGGCTACGACGCGCACATGTTCGCCATCTGCATGGGTGTGCTCGTGTTTCGCGCCGTGGACGGCCTGGCTGACGTCTACGAGGGGCGCCTCCAGCAGAAGGACAAGCTCTACCTGGCGGGGCTCTCCCAGGCCGTGCGCTGCGTGCTGGGGCTCGTGGCGTTTGCGCTCGTGCTGCTCGTGACGCGCGACCTCGCCGTGGCGAGCTTTGGCATGGCGGTGGGCGCCGTGGCGTCGCTCGTCCTTCTCACCGTGCCGCTGGCGCTCTTTGAGACCGAGAAGAGCATGCCGGCCACGTGGCGCGGCGTGCGCGAGCTCCTTGTGGAGTGCTTCCCGCTCTTTTTGGCGCTCTTCCTGTACAACCTGATCGACTCCGTGCCCAAGTTCGCGATGGAGGGCGTGCTCTCCTACGACAACCAGCTCTACTACAACGCCATGTACTTCCCGGCGCACTCGATCCTCATGGTGGCCGGCTTCATCTACAAGCCGCAGCTCGTGCGCCTGGCGCGCATCTGGGACGACCCCGAGAAGCACCGTCGCTTCGATTTGCTCGTGCTGGCGATGATCGGCGTGATCGTGCTGGTCACGGGTGCGATGGCGCTCGTCATGGGCACCGTGGGCATCCCGCTCATGAGCCTCATGTACGGCCTGGACTTCGAGCGGTTCCGGGGGCTCTGCCTCGTGATGGTGGGCACGGGCGGGGTGTGCGCGTGCATCGACTTCCTCTACCAGATCATCACGGTGCTGCGCGCGCAGGGCGACGTCTCCAAGCTCTATCTCATTGCCTTTGCGTTCTCCGTGCCCGTGGCGATGCTGCTCGTGAACTTCGCGGGGCTGGCGGGCGCCGTGGTGGGCTCGCTCGTCTCGATGGCGATCCTGCTCACGCTGCTGGTGATGGAGTACTTTGGCATCCGCCGGCGCGCGGAGCGCGGGTACTAGCGCCTGACGGCGGCACCTTGGGCGTCGCGCCGCGTGCCTCACGCCATGCGCCGGAATCGGGGGGATGCGTGCGCCGTGCCAAAATCGGGGGATGTGTGCACGAGAGGTGCCTGATTCTCCGGATATGTGCGCGACGGCACGCACATATCCCCCAAAGTTGGCACTCTCCACGCACATATCCGGCAATTCAGGCACGCGGCGCAAAACAGGGCGGGACGAGACGGGACCCCCTCCGGGCGCCGGGCGCTAGTCCAGCTCGCGGACGCCGGTCCAGAGCTGCCAGTACTCGCCGCGCTGGGCGAGAAGCTCCTCGTGCGTGCCGCGCTCCACGATCCGCCCGTGCTCCAGCACCATGATCGCGTCGGCGTTGCGCACGGTGGAGAGCCGGTGCGCGATCACAAAGACCGTGCGCCCCGCCATGAGGGCGTCCATGCCGCGCTGGATGAGCGCCTCGGTGCGCGTGTCGATGCTCGAGGTGGCCTCGTCGAGGATCAGCACCGGCGGGTCCGCCACGGCCGCCCGCGCGATGGCCAGGAGCTGTCGCTGCCCCTGGGAGAGGTTGGCGCCGTCGGCCACCACGGGCGTGTCGTAGCCGCGCGGCAGGCGCGAGATGAAGCCGTCCGCGCAGGCCAGTCGGGCCGCCGCGCGCACCTCCTCGTCGGTTGCGTCCAGCTTGCCAAAGCGGATGTTGTCCGCGATCGTCCCCGCAAAGAGGTGCGTGTCCTGCAGCACGATGCCAAGCGACCGGCGCAGGGAGGCCTTCTCGATGTCGCGCACGTCAATACCGTCGTAGGTGATCGTACCGGAGCGCACCTCGTAGAAGCGGTTGATGAGGTTGGTGATCGTGGTCTTGCCGGCGCCCGTGGAGCCCACAAAGGCGATCTTCTGGCCCGGCCTGGCAAAGAGCGAGAGGTCCGCGAGCACGGTCTGCCCCTCCTCGTAGCCAAAGTCCACGTGGTAGAACTGGACGTCGCCCTGGAGCGGCACGTGCTCGCCGCAGATCTCCCACGCCCAGCCCGCGGCGCCGGCGGCCGCGCGGGCCGCCTCCACGTCGTCGGCGTGCACGAGGCGCACCTCGCCCTCGTCCACCTCGGGCTCAAGGCGCATGACCGAGAAGATCCGCTCCGCGCCCGCGAGCGCCGTGAGCAGGAAGTTCCCCTGCTGCGTGAACTGGTTAAGCGGCGCTGCCGCCTGCCGCACGAAGACCAGGTAGCTCGCGAGCGAGCCCACGTCCGTAAGCCCGCGCACGGCGAGAAGCGCGCCCAGCACGCACACGATCGCGTAGTTCACGTAGCCCACGCAGACCGTCACCGGGACCATCGTCGCCGCGTAGGCCTGCGCCGTGGTGCCCGCCGCGCGCAGCCGCTCGTTGAGCTCGGAGAAGCGCGCGAGGTTGGCCGCCTCGTGGTTGAAGACCTTCACGACCTTCTGCCCGGCGATCATCTCCTCCACATAGCCGTCGAGCCCGGCGAGCTCGGCCTGCTGGCGCGAGAAGAACCGGCTGCTGCGCCCGCCCGAGAACCGCACGTAGAGCGCAATCGCCGCGTCGCACGCGATCGTGACCAGCGTGAGGCGCCAGTCCAGCACCAGAAGCAGCACGAGCGTGCCCACGATCTGCACCGCGGCCTGCACGAGGTTGGCAAAGCTGTTGTTGAGGGCCTCGGAGACCGTGTCCACGTCGTTGGTGAAGTAGCTCATCACGTCGCCGTGGCGCGCCCGGTCGAAGAACGAGAGCGGCAGCCGCTCGATGTGCGCGAAGAGGTCGCGCCGCACGTCCAGCACCATGCGCTGCGCCGCGCGCACCATGAGCTGCGTGTAGCCCACGGCCGACGCCACGCCCACCACGTAGACCACGGCAGCTGCGGCCACCCCGCGCAGAAACGCCGCCTGGTCGCCCGCGCCCACCGCGTTCACGACGGGCTTGATCATGTAGGTGCCGAGCAAGTTGGCGAGTCCCGCCAGCGTGACCAGCACCGCCACCATGAGCATGAGCCAGCGGGCGTGGCTCATGTAGGACAAGAGCTCACGCAGCGTGGCGAGAAGGTCGTGCGGCCGCGACGGGGCGGCGTTTCCGCGGACGGGCATCTAGGCCACCTCCCCGCTGATCCCAGATCCCACCTGGGACTCGTAGATCTCCTGGTAGATGGGGTCGGTGGCGAGGAGCTCCTCGTGCGTGCCGCACGCGTGGACGCACCCGTCGTCGAGCACCACGATCTTGTCGGCGTCCATCACAGACGCCACGCGCTGCGCGATCACGATCTTGGTGACGTCCGTGAGGCGCGCCAGGTTCTCGCGGATCGTCGCGTCCGTGGCCATGTCCACGGCGCTCGTGGAGTCGTCCAGGATGAGCACGCGCGGGTGCTTGAGCAGGGCACGTGCGATGCAGAGGCGCTGCCGCTGCCCGCCGGAGACGCCGGCGCCGCCCTGGCCGAGCACGCCGTCCAGCCCGCCGATGCGCCCCAGGAACTCGTCCGCGCGGGCGAGCCGGCATGCCTCGAGCATCTGAGCGTCCGTGGCGTCGGCGTTCCCCCAGGCCAGGTTCTCGCGCACCGTGCCGCTGAAGAGCACGTTCTTCTGCAGCACCACCGCCACGGCGTCGCGCAGGGCGGCCAGGTCGTAGGCGCGCACGTCGTGGCCGCCCACCCGCACCGCGCCCGCGGTCACGTCATAGAGGCGCGCGATGAGCTGCACGAGCGTGGTCTTGCCCGAGCCCGTGCCGCCGAGCACGCCCACGGTGGAGCCGGCCGCAATGTCCAGGCAGACGTCCGAGAGCACGTCCTTCTCGGCATCCGATGCGTACTTGAAGCACACGTGATCGAAGACGACCGAGCCGTCCGGCACCTCCGTGAGCGCGCCTTCCGGCGAGGCGAGCGTGGGCCGCTCGTCCAGCACCTCGCGCACGCGCTCCACGCTGGTCACGGCCCGCGCGAGCATGAGGAAGACGTTGGAGATCATCATCAGCGAGTTCACGATCTGCAGGACGTAGCTCATGAAGCCCGTGAACGCGCCCACGGTGAGCGTGCCGGCGAGGATCATCTGACCGCCAAAGAGCAGGATCGCCACGCTGGTCGCGTACATCGCGCCCTGGAGGATGGGGACGTTGATGACCGCCGTGCGGAAGGTGCGCGTGGCCGTATCCGCCAGGCCCTCGTTCACCGCGGCAAAGCGCTCGGCGACGCGGTCCTCGCGCACGTAGGCCTTGATCACGCGGATGGCGGCGAGGTCCTCCCGGAGGGCGTCGTTCAGCTGGTCCATCGCGCGCTGGAGCACACGATAGCGCGGGGCCACGCGGGCCACCACGGAGAGCATGGCCACCGCGAGCAGCGGCACCACCACACAGAAGACCACCGCCAGCTCCGGCGACATCACAAAGGCGTAGACGATGCCCGCCACCAGCGCCGACGGGCCGCGCACGAGCGGGCGCGTGCCCGTGACGAGCGCGTTTTGCACGACGGTGACGTCCGTGGTGAGGCGCGTGACGAGCGAGGAGGCCTCAAAGTCGTCGATGTTGGCAAAGGAGAAGGTCTGGAGGTGCGCGTACTCGGCCTCGCGCAGGCGTGCGCCGAGGCCCATCGCGGCACGAGCCGAGAAGCGCGCGTAGGCGAGGCCCAGGCCGAGCGCGGCCGCCGCGCAGACGAGCATGAGCGCGCCGTCAACGAGCACCACGCGCAGGTTGCCGGCCGTGATGCCAAGGTCGACGACCTGCGCCATGAGCATCGGGATGAAGAGCTCAAGCGAGGTCTCGGCGGCCACGCAGAGCACGGCGAGCAGGAAGTCCCGCCGATAGGGCCCCAGGAAGTGCGCTATGAGCCGCACGCCGTCCGTTCTTCTCGCCTCCCGCCGACGTCACCTTACACCGTTATAGCGCAGCCGCGCCTTCCCGCGTGGCTTAGGCGTCCTGAAAATCGAGGCTGCGGCACGGGCGGACTTGCGCGACCTGTGCGTTCCTGCTCGCGCGTCCTAAAAAACGAAGCTCCGGCACGACGGCACTGCCGCAGGTTCGATTTTCAGGACACGGCGAGAAGAACGGTCGGAAGCGGGGTGGGACACCCAAGAAACGGCAAGGTTGTCCCAGCGGCATCCGGAAATCGGCACCCCTGTCCCGGCTGCACCCGGAAGTCGGCACCCTTGTCGCAGCGCCCGTGCCCCGACGGCCCCTCTTTCCTGGAATTCGGGACCGTGCACGCCACGCACTCCATAAAACGGCGCCCTTGTTGCGGAGCGAGGCCGCCAACCGCAACAAGGGCGCATTCTTCTAGAAGGTCCCGCGCCAACCCCGGCATTTCCCGGAGGCGCACCACCCACACTGTAAATTGGGGACTGTCCCCAATTTACAGCAGGCGCAGGCCAACCTCCTTGAGCTGCTTGGACGAGACCTCGCTCGGGGCGTCGGACATGAGGTCGGAGCCGCTGGACGTCTTGGGGAACGCCATGACGTCGCGGATCGAGTCCTCGCCGGCGAGCAGCATGCACACGCGGTCGAGGCCGAGCGCGAAGCCGCCCATCGGGGGCGCGCCGTACTCGAGGGCATCCATCAGGAAGCCAAACTGCTCGCGGGCGCGCTCCTGCGAGAAGCCCATGAGCTCGAGCATGTCGAGCTGCATCTGGGAGTTGTGGATACGCATGCCGCCGCCACCCGCCTCGCAGCCGTCCATGACAAAGTCGTAGGTGGCGGAGCCAATGGCGAGCGGGTCGGCCTTGATCTTCTCGACGTCGAGCTCGGTGGGCAGGGTGAAGGGCTGGTGCTCGGCCTCGTAGCGCTTGGCCTCGTCGTCCCAGTGGAAGAGCGGGAAGTTGACCACCCAGAGGAAGTCGTGGCCCTCGCGCGCCACGCCGAGGGCGTTTGCCATGTGCAGGCGCATGCCGCCCAGGATCTCGTCCGCGGTCTTGCGGTCGGCCACGGCAAACATCACGAGGTCGCCCAGCTCGACGCCCATCTCCTCGCGCAGCGCCGCCATCTCCTCGTCGGAGAAGAACTTGACGATCGGGCTGTTCACGGAGCCGTCCTCGCGGAACGCGATCCACGCCAGGCCCTTGGCGCCAAACTCGGCGGCGACGTTGGCCAGCTTGTCGATCTGCGCGCGCGGCCAGGCGCCGGCGCCCTTGGCGTTGATTGCCTTGACGTACTGGCCCTCGGTGGCCGCCGCGCCCGCAAAGAGCTTGAACTTGGACGCCTGGAAGATCGAGGTCACGTCGTGGAGCTCCATGCCAAGGCGCGTGTCCGGCTTGTCGGAGCCGTAGGTGTCCATCGCGTCCCAGTAGTCCAGGCGGCGCAGCGGCGTCGGCATCTCGACGCCCATCTTGGCGAAGGCGTCGGCCAGCACGTCCTCGAGCGCGCCCATGACGTCGTCCTGCTCGACGAAGCTCATCTCGATGTCCACCTGCGTGAACTCGGGCTGGCGGTCGGCGCGGAGGTCCTCGTCGCGGAAGCACTTGGCAACCTGGTAGTAGCGCTCAACGCCGCCGACCATGAGGAGCTGCTTGAGCAGCTGCGGGGACTGCGGCAGCGCGTAGAAGTGGCCGGGCTGGGTGCGGCTCGGCACGAGGAAGTCGCGCGCGCCCTCGGGCGTGGACTTGAAGAGCGCCGGCGTCTCCACCTCCATGAAGTCGCGGCCGTGCAGCGCCTCGCGCAGGGCGAAGGTGAAGTCGGAGCGCATCTTGAGGTTGGCCGTCATGCGCGGGCGACGGAGGTCCAGGTAGCGGTAGCGCAGGCGGACGTCCTCGGAGGTGTCCACGTGGTCCTCGATCTGGAAGGGCGGCGTCTTGGAGGAGTTGAGAATCTCGATCTGGTCGATCAGAACCTCGACCTCGCCGGTGGCGAGCTTGGGGTTGTCCATGCCCTCGGGGCGCTCGCGCACGGTGCCCGTGACCTTGATCGGCCACTCGGAGCGGATGGTCTCGGCCGCGTGGAACGCCTCGCCGCCGGAGTGCTCGGGGTCGAAGGAGACCTGCGTCACGCCATCGCGGTCGCGCAGGTCCACGAAGATGAGGCCGCCGTGGTCGCGGCGGTGCCAGACCCAGCCGGTCAGCGTGACCGTCTGGCCGATGTGATCGCGGCGCAGCTCGCCGCAGGTGTGGGTGTGCATGGTATGGGAGTCCATCGGAAGCCTTTCTCGTCCTTGTCGCCCCGTGCCGTACGGGCGACGCCTGCCGGATGGCCGCGAAGCACGTAGACGGCGCGCCCCACAGCGGAGGTGATTGTACTACGGGCACCGCGACGGACGCGCGGGCGTAATCGGACGACAATATTCGCACAGGCGCGAGCGCAGGCGCGGCCTCAGGGCTCGACCACGAGGCATCCGTCGCCAAGATCGAGCGGCGTGACGAGCGAGGCCATCATGCCGTGCTCGGCGGGCGCGAGGCCCAGCTCGGCGCCGACCCGCTCGTCGGTCCAGGGATGCGCGAGCGGGAGCGCGGGCACAAAGGCGTAGGTGCGCGCGTTGGTGTGCTGCGTGATCTTTCTGAGCGAGACGAGGTAGCGAAAGGCCGTCGTCTGGATGTAGGAGACCGCGTTCAGGCACTCCTGCCTATTCGCAAACGGCCCGACCAGCAAGAACGTGCCCGTGCAGCACGTGCCGGGCCCGGCGACGAGCGGCCGACCCAGCACCTTGCTCGGCGGCGTGCCGCCCTCCCCCGCCTCGGGAACGAGCACCTTCCAGGCGTCGATCCACTCCGCGTGTCGGCGCACCTTCCCCCGCGCGACGTACGCCGTCCGACGGTCGCGACGAACGAGCAGAACGTCCCCCTCCTCGGGGTGCCGGTGCCCCCGGCAGGAGGTACCGAGGCCAAACGGGTTCTGCGCGGAGACCAGCTCGGCAAACGATCGGCGGCCCTGTCGCAAGAGCCGCCGCACGACCGGGACCGCGCGCTCGTCACGGAGAAAGACATCCGCCCCGGGCTCGAGCAGGGGGCGTCGCACGGCCGTGGGCTCCGCCCCGCGATGGGACACCACGAGGCAGTCGTCCTCGGCGTCGCGCTCCCAGAGAAAGCAGCAGATCCCTCCCTTGATGTCCACGCCGGGAAAGCACGCCGAGCCGTCGGGGAAGTCGTGCAGTCGGGTGATGTGCCGGTCGTGGAGCATCTCCTCCGAGAAGCCGCCGAGACCCCAGGCCCTGGTGTACCAGCGCGCCGGGATGACCATCGTGAGGTAGCGCGGGGCAAGGCGCTTGGCTGACCGAACAAAGTGCTGGTAGACGGGCTGACTGCGCTGCCTGCCGTCGCACGCGCAGGCCCGCTGGTACGGCGGGTTGCCCACGATGACGTCAACGTCCGCGCCGCCGAGGGGCCCCGGCGCGCCGGGTGCCCCCATGAGCGCGAGCGCGTCGCCGCACACGATGGTCCCCTCGAGCGAGCGGCGCACGTCATCCAGAAACGGGGGCAGCTCATCCGCGGGAAGCAGCGGGCGCGCGTCCTTCTCGACCAGCTCCCGGAGGCGCGCGCGGCACTCCCGTGCGGTGTCCGGCTGAATCTCCACGCCCCACATCCCTCGCAGGGCGAGAAGGACCAGGCACCGATACTCCCCCACGCTCCCGTCGCAGCGCGCCCTGATGACGCCGAGCTTGCGGCGCAGCACCTCCACGAGGAAGTTCCCGGTCCCGCAGGTCGGATCCAGAAAGCGGGACTCCACCCGCTCGGTCTCGGCCCGGACGAGGTCGAGCATCGCGGCGACCTCGCGCTCGGCGGTGAAGACCTCTCCGCGCTCGACGACGCCGCGCCACGACCTGATCTGCTCCGCCATTCGCCTCCCTCTGTCGCACATATCCGACAGAGGGAGGCTAGCACAGACGCGTTGCTGTTGGGTATATCCGTCTGGTCCGTCGCGAGTGGCCCATAGCATGAAGCGCATGGATACTGGCGAGCCGTACACATACGTCCGCCGGCAGGTGGGCAGGACCGTCAAGGGGTTGTGCGAGCGCGACGAGCTCAGCCAGTCGGAGCTTGCGGCGATGACCGGCATCAACCGCTCGTACCTCAACGAGCTCATCGCCGGGAAGGCCAATCCCTCGCTGGACAAGCTCGTCCGGGTGGCTGACGGGCTCGGCGTGCCCCTGACCGAGCTGTTTGCCGGGCTGGACGGCGTGGCGCCGAGCGCGCTCGAATACGACGGCGCGGGCCGCAACCACGACGAGAGCGCCGCGGGCGGGGCGGGCAAGCGCCCCGGCTCGACCGGGCGACGCTGACCTGCGGGCCGCGGGCGAGACCTCGACGCGCGACGCATCCGCTGTGCTACCCTAGCGCCGGCCACATCCCGGCCGTTGCAAAGGAGCGCTCATGCCCGCATATCAGACCGCCGTCTTTGACCTCGACGGAACGCTGCTCGACAGCCTCTGCGACCTGCACCTCTCCATCAACGCCGTCCTCGCGGCGCACGACATGCCCACCCACTCGCTCGACGACGTCCGCCGCTTCGTGGGCAACGGCATCCGCAAGCTCGTGGAGCGCGCCGTCCCCGCCGGCACCGACGACGCCCAGAGGGACGCCGTCTACGAGGACTTCTGCGCGCACTACGCGGCGCACTGCGAGGATCACACCGGCCCCTACCCCGGCATCCCCGAGCTTCTCGGCCGCCTGCGCGCGGCCGGCGTGCGCCTGGCGGTGGTATCGAACAAGGGGGACTTCGCCGTGCAGGAGCTCATCGCGCGCCAGTTCCCCGGTGCCTTCGACGCCGTGCTCGGCGAGTGCGAGGAGCGCGGAATCCGGAAGAAGCCTGCGCCCGACATGGTGGAGGCCGCGCTCGAGCGCATGGGCGTCGGCCGCTCCGGCATCGTCTACGTCGGCGACTCGGAGGTGGACGTCCAGACCGCGGCGGCCGTGGGCTGCCCGTGCGTGAGCTGCACCTGGGGGTTCCGCAGCGTGGAGGAGCTCCTCGCCGCCGGGGCGACCACCCTCGTGGACACGCCCGCCGAGCTGGAGCGCGTTCTTCTCGGCCGCCCGCCCCAAGCCCCGCGCGCAGCCGCCCACTGACCGCTCGGGCAACGCTCGCCTAACATTCTGCAAACGTGTGCATAACCGTCCGCCCCGCGGGTTACACTCTCCCTAACGTCCGATTGGCCTCCAGTGAAAGGGGATCGCCATGGGAAAGAAGGCAGCCGAGGCGCTCGACATCAACTACGAGGGTCTGGCGGACTATCTGCACAGCAATCACTCCGTCTACATGAAGATCGGCTCCAGCGTCTACTACCTCACGGATTGCAACTACGAGTCCTGGCGCGCACAGGACACCAGCCGTCGCAACGAGAAGAATCACTTCGTTGACTGCTCCGAGCTGGTCCCCACGGTTGACGAGTTCCTCGCGCTTCCCTTTGTCAACGGCCAGACCATCAAGGACGTCTTTGACCACGCCACGTTCTACGCCTCCCTCTCCGGCGAGAAGGACGCGTAGCCGCAGGCCATCAGCGGACGCAGGGGCCGGCACCGCACGGGTGCCGGCCTTTTTTGTGGGCGACGGGGCCGGGGTGTCCCACTCCTCCCGGCCCCATCTCACTTTTAGGCAGATTTTCTGCAACCCCCGAAGTACGACCGCGCGACAACCATTTCTCTAGCTGCGGTTTTTTCAATCAGTTCGCATCCGCTACTCAGAGGTCCCAGAAAAATCTGCCTAAAACTGCACGAATCTCCCCGAGCACCCGCGATGGCCTCCAGATTGCGGAAAATCGGGTGGACGCGCTATTCCTCGCCAAGCGCGGCGCGGCCGTAGGCGTCGGCGGCGAGCATGGCCGCGGCGACCTTCTCGGGCGTGACCTCAAAGGGCATGTTGCCGAGGGTGTCGGTGGGCGCGCAGGCCAGCTTGGCCACCTCGAGCACGCGCTCGTAGCTCGCATCCTCAACGCCGAGCTGGGCGAACGTCACCGGCAGGCCGACCTCCACGCAGAAGTCGAGCACCTCGTAGAGCTCGTCGGCGTTCTCCAGGACGAGCTGCGTCAGCGTGCCGAAGGCGACCTTCTCGCCGTGGTAGTAGGCGTGGGTCTCGGGCATCGCGGTCATGCGTTGTGGATCGCGTGCGCGCCGGCCAGCCCCGCCGACTCAAAGCCCAGACCGGAGAGCAGCGTGTTGGCCTCGATGATCTTCTCGACGGACTCGGTGCAGGCGCCTGCCTCGAGCGCGAGCTTGGCCTTCACGCCGTCGGAGACGAGCGTCTCGTAGCAGAGCCGGGCGAGCGCCATGGCCGCCTCGGTCACGTGGCCGCCGGCGCAGGTGGTGGCGTCGGATCGCTTGCAGGCGCGGGCCTCGAAGTAGGTGGCCAGCGCGTCGCCCATGCCAGAGACCGTCAGGCGCACCGGACTCTTGGCGATGACGTCGGTGTCCATGAGGACGAGGTTGGGGTTCTGCTTGAAGAACTGGTACTCCTTGAACTGGCCGTCGTCGGTGTAGATGACGGAGAGCGCCGAGCACGGGGCGTCGGTGGCGGCGATGGTGGGCACGATCACCACGGTCACGTCCACAGCGGCGGCCACGGCCTTGGCGGTGTCGAAGATCTTGCCGCCGCCCACGCCCACGACGACGTCGGCGCCACACCCGCGCAGCACCTCGACGAGACGGTCTATCTCGGCCTGGGAGCACTCGCCGTTGAAGTTGTCGTAGGTGCAGGCCACGCCCTCGTCCTCGAGGCTCTTGGAGACCACGTCGCCAAAGCGGCGCAGGCCGCCGGCGGAAATGACCACGAGCGCGTGGGTGCCGTAGGCCTTGGCGTACTCGCCGAGGCGGGCGAGCTCGCCGGGTCCCTGGACGTACTTGCTGGGGCTGATAAAGACGCGTGCCATGGTGTCTCCCTCTCTGGTCCTCTCACAACGAGGGCCCGCGCGCGACGCGCGGGCCCCAGATTCTGACGGGTGCGGGCGGCGGCCTACGCGCGGCGCGCCACGAGCAGCGGGTCGCCGATCTTGACGAGCGGGCGGCCGTCGAGCAGCGTGCCGGTGTCGCCCACGTGGTCGATCTGCGCAAACTCGTCGGGGTTGGAGATCGTGCAGCAGACCACGTCCTCGTAGCCGGCGAGCTTGATGGAGTCGTCGTTGAAGGTCATGATCGGCTGGCCGGCGCGGACGGTCTCACCCTCCTCGACGAAGCGCGCGAAGCCCTTGCCGCCCATGTTGACGGTGCCGATGCCAATGTGGATGAGGACCTCCATGCCGCCCTCAGCCGCGATGACGATCGAGTGGTTGGTCATCGTGGTGGCGCGATCACGCCGTCGACGGGCGCGTAGACGACGCCGGTGTTGGTGGTGGGCAGGATGCCGTAGCCGTCGCCGAGCAGGGCAACGGGCAGGACCTCGTCCTTGACCTCCTTGAGGCTCACGAGCATGCCGGAGACCGGCGCGTACACGACGTCCGGGCGCGTGGCGAACGTGGCGGACGCCGGGACGGCCTTGCCGTCACCGGAGAGCATCTTGCTGCGAATCTTGTCAAACAGTCCCATGGCGGGCCTCCTTTTTTGAGTGCGCACGGCGGCGCGGTCCTTCTCGTCCCATGGTAGGCGAGAAGGACCGCGAGGAGGCGGCGCATTCGGCAACCGGTCCCTACGCGCTAGGACCTAGGAGTGCCCCCCCCCGAGCGAGAGATCATGGACCGCGAGGTGAGGTAGGTCACGAGGAAGTAGCCGCCGTAGAGCACCACCACAAAGAGGACCGTCCCCACGAGCGCCGTGCCGATCTGGTAGCCCGTGAGCAGCGCCACGATGTCGTTCACCACGCTGAGCGCCACCGCCGCGTGCGCCACGGCCACCACGAGCGGGAACAGGAAGTACACGCCGATCTGGGCGAGAAGCGCGCGGTCGATCAGGCGCCGCTCGGCGCCGAGCTCGGCGAGCACCCGGTAGCGGCTCACGTTGTCCGCCGCCTCGGAGAGCTGCTGCAGGGCGAGCACCGTCGCGCAGCACACGAGCAGGACCACGCCGATGTAGATTGCCAGGTACGTGACTGACACGGTGGTGCCGGAGCTTTGGTCGAGCAGCCCCTGAGCGGTCACGAGGTTCCAGACCGGCCAGGCGTCGAGCGTGGAGCCCTGGCCGATGAGGTCGCCGTAGGCCTCGTCAATCGCGGCGCGCGCCGCCCTCATCCACCTTCTCGCGGCTGCCGTTGTACATGAGGTTCACCACCGTCATGGAGGGCCCGATGCCCACCGGGATCACGTCGTCGTTCACGACGAGCGCGCCCGAGACCGTGCCGGAGGCACCCGAGTCCGAGAAGGGCACGCCCACGACGGGGTCCTCGGCAAAGCGCAGGGTCTGCCCGCAGGCCCTGACCTCGGGGGTCTTCTCGCACGCCTGCTCCCAGAACTCGTCCAGGGACGCCATGTCGTTCCAGACCAGGCACTCGCCGTCCGCGAGCTCCACGGGCTTCTCGCCCACCATCTCGCGCAGGGCGTTGTACTCGGAGAGCGGCACCAGCGTGACGCTCGTCTCGGAGTTGCCCTGGACCAGCGTCTCCACGGTGGCGTTGCCTCGTAGTCCGCGTTGGCAAAGAGCTCCTCGACCGTGGTCTGGACGAGCGGCTGGTTCTGGGTGTCGCGGTCGTACTGGTTGACCTGCACGGCGGACGAGAAGAGCTCGTCGAAGTTGGGGATGTCGGCGCGCAGGCGCGCGATGGCGTCAAAGTCGTCCGCGGCGGCCGGCCCGTCCTGGTAGCGGTGGGCGATGCCGTGGGGTAGCTCATGAGCGACATGTCGTAGCGCGTGCCGGCGGCGAGGCTCTCGTTCATGCCCGTGGCCACCGAGAAGCCCGTGCACACGCCGCAGATGGCGATGAAGAGCATCGCGCAGACCAGGCTGATGGAGAGCCACGCGGTGTTGATGCGGCTGTTGAGCTGGCGCATCACGAACATGTTGAGGCCGCTGAGATAGGCGTGCGGGCTCGCCTGGAGCGCGCGCAGCAGAAAGCCGGAGATCGAGAAGAAGAAGAGCAGCGTGCCCACCGTGACCAGCCCCGTGGCCAGCGCGAAGTACGGACCCTCCTCCATCATGCCGTGCTCGAGCAGGGTGGAGTAACAGTCGAGCGCTGCGTAGCGAGATCACAAAGAGCACCACCGAGAGCGGCAGGCTGCGCAGACGGACCTTCTCGCTCACCTTGTCCGCGTTGATGAGGTCGATCAGCTTGTAGCGGCTGACCGTGGACACGTTGAAGACCATCGTCACGAGGAAGATGCCCGCGAAGCAGCCGACCGTGGAGAGCGCCGCGGAGGGCGAGAACGCAAAGACGAAGCCGGAGATCGTGGCCTCGAAGAGCCCCGCCGTTACGTACATCATGACCTGCGAGAGCGCCACGCCCAGCACGAGGCCCACCCCGAGCGCGACCACGCCCACCGCGAGCGTCTCGATGACGATGATCCAGGAGACGTGGCGGATGTCCATGCCCAGCGTGAGGTAGACGCCAAACTCGCGCTTGCGCCGCCGGATGAGGAAGCGGTTGGCATAGACGACGAGAAACCCGAGGATGATGACAACAAAGACGGAGAGGCCGGCCAGGATGTCCGTGAGGCCCTGCACGATGCGGCGCTGGTCCTCGGCCATGTTGAGGACGGCGGCCTGGTCGGTGATGATACGTATATCTATTAGAACACGCAGACGCCGAAGGCGAGCGTCAGGAAGAAGACGGAGAAGTCCCTGAAGGACTTGCGACGTTGCCGAGCGCGATCTTAGCGTACATCGGCGCCCTCCCCTCCCAGGAAGGACACGACGTCCATGATCTCGTTGAAGAAGGTCTTGCGCGTCTTGGACCCGCGGACGAGCTCGTTCCAGACGCGACCGTCCTTGAGGAAGAGGGCGCGACGGGCGTAGCTCGCGGCAAAGGAGTCGTGCGTGACCATGATGATCGTGGCGCCGGCGTTGTTGAGGCCCTCGAGGCTCTCCAGCAGGAGGCGCGAGTTGCGCGAGTCGAGGGCGCCCGTGGGCTCGTCGGCCAGCACGAGCGAGGGGTCCGTCACGATCGCGCGGGCGGCGGCGACGCGCTGCTTCTGGCCGCCGGACATCTCGTGCGGGAACTTGTCGAGCACCTCGGAGACGCCGAGGCGCTGCGCCACGCCGGTCACGCGGGCGACGACCTCCTTGGCGGGCGTGTGATTGATCGTGAGCGCGAGCGCGATGTTCTCACGCGCGGTGAGGGTGTCGAGCAGGTTGGAGTCCTGGAAGACGAAGCCCAGGCGCTCGCGGCGAAACTTGGAGAGCTGACCCGCGCGCAGGGCGGTGATGTCCTGGCCGTCCACGTAGATGTGGCCGGACGTGGGCCGGTCGATCGTGGATATGCAGTTGAGCAGCGTGGTCTTGCCCGAGCCGGACGGGCCCATGATGGCGATGTACTCGCCGGCGGCGACGTCGAAGGACACGCCGTCCAGGGCGCGCGTCACGTTGTCGCGGCTGCCGTAGAGCTTCTCGACGTCCTGGCAGGACAGAACGGGTCTGGTGTGAGCAGGTGCCATTGCGGTTCCTCTCAAGTGGGGCCTTTCGGTACGCGACCATACTCGCCCGCCGAGAGGAACGGTGCCATCGACGGGGCTTATCGCCGGCTTACGCTTTCGTAAGGTGAGCCTGTCCCCACCGTCTCACGCACGGTCGGCCATGTCGGGGAAGCCAAGATAGACGGTCGTCCCCACGCCCTGCTCGGACTCCAGCCACGCCGAGACGCCCATCTTCTCGCAGAGCTCGCGCACGAGGTAGAGGCCCATGCCGGTGGAGCGGGCGTAGCGGCGGCCGTTCTCGCCGGTGAAGCCCTTGTCAAAGACGCGCCCCACGTCGGCGTCCGGGATGCCGATGCCGTCGTCGGCGATCGCGAGCCGCGTCTCCCAGGCGTCGAGGCCCGTCTCCTGGCGCTCGGCCCAGATGCGCACGCGGCCGCCCCCGTCCTTCTCGCCCCGGTACTTGGCCGCGTTGACGAGCACCTGGCCTATCACGAAGGAGAGCCACTTGGGGTCGGCGCGCACGGTGTAGTCCAGCGCATCCAGCTCCGGGGCCACGCGGGCGCCGATCAGCGTGCGGGCCTTGTGGCGCAGCGCCTCGCGGACCACGTCGGCGAGCACGACCTGGCGAATCTGGAAGTCGCGCTCCAGCGAGGTCCCGCGGGAGTAGTAGAGCGCCTGCTCCACGTAGCCCTCGATCTGGTCCAGCTCGGCGTCCATGGACTCCGTGGCCGGCGAGGGGTTGTTGCGGGCCACGAGGCGCGCGGCGGCGATCGGCGTCTTGATCTCGTGCACCCAGGTCTCCACGTACTCGCGGTACTCGCGCGAGCGCCGACGCGCCGCGGCGATGCGGTCGCGCATGGCCTTGGACTCGCGCTCGAGCGCGTCGTAGAAGATCTGGCCCTCCAGAAAGCCCGGGCGCTCGGTGAGCTCGGTGACGAGGTAGGTCTCGTCCAGGGCGTCCAGGGCGTCGAGGAGCCGCCGGTAGAACGAGCGTCGGTGCAGCCAGTCCAGCAGGAGCGCCACGGCCGCAGCCAGCACGAGCACGCAGCAGACAAAGGCCACGGCGGCCGGGTCGAGCCCATAGACGGTCATGACCAGCGCGCAGAACGCGAGCGCCACCGCCCCCACGACGAGCGGCACCAGCCGGTCCGCGATGTAGGCGCCAAGGCCCACGCCCCGCTCGCCCCCTACTCCACCAGGTAGCCCATGCCGCGCCGGGTGCGCACGAAGTCCTCCACGCCGATCTTGGCGAGCGTGGAGCGCAGATGGGACACGTTCACCGTGAGCGTGTTGTCGTCCACGAACTCGTCCGAGGCCCAGAGCTCCTCCTGGATGCGCTGGCGGCTCACCACCGCGCCGGCGTTGCGCATGAGCAGCGCGAGGATGCGTAGCTCGTTCTTGGTGAGCTCGGCCGTGCGGCCGGCGTGGGCCACACGGCAGCGGGCCGTGTCGAGCGTCACGCCGCCGTGGGTGATCTCGGCGGACGTGCTGGCCTCGCCGTAGCTGCGCTTGAGGACCGTCGCCACGTGGGCGAGCAGGACCTGGTCGTTGTAGGGCTTGGGAACGAAGTCGTCCGCGCCAAAGGAGAGCGTGAGCAGCTCGTCCATGTCGTTGTCGCGGGAGGTGACCACGATGATGGGCACGCTCGAGCGGCGGCGCACCTCGCGGCAGACGTAGGTGCCGTCGACGCCGGGCAGGTTGAGGTCCAGCAGCACCAGGTCGGGAGCCGCCGCCAGGATCTGCGCGGCCACGTCATCAAAGCTCGTGAGCGCCGTGGCCTCGTAGCCATTGCGCTCGAGCAGCACGCAGAGCTCGTCGCGCAGGCGCGCGTCGTCCTCCACCACGAGCAGCCGTCGCATGTGACCTCCCGAGTCCGCGGTTCTTCTCGCCACGAGGGTAGCACACGGCTCGGAGGGCGTCCCGGGATACGCGACTTCCAACGTTTTAACCGCCTGAAACGTTGGAAGTCGCGTACCGGCAAAGCTCAATACGCGATTTCGCACGGAATCGGGCCTTGAAACGTTGGAAGTCGCGTATTGGCAAACGCGCACCGGGAGGGCGAGAAGGGCGGCGCGCCGACACGTCACGGTCGCGTTACGCACGCGCCGCCGCGCCCCTCTCGCCCACGGCGGCGGGCTATGATGTGAGAATCGTGCGACCAGACCGAAAGGCACCCATGACCATCGTCGACATGCTGCGCGCGAACGCCGAGAAGTACCCGAGCGAGGTCGCCCTCGTGGAGGTCAACCCCGAGCGGCGCGAGAACCGCCACATCACCTGGCGCGACTACGACCTGGTGGAGACCACCGACGACGAGCCGTTCCGGCGCGAGATGACCTGGTCGGTCTTTGACGAGAAGGCCAACCGCTTTGCCAACCTGCTGCTGTCCCGCGGCGTGCGCACAGACGACAAGGTTGCCATCCTGCTCTACAACTGCATCGAGTGGCTGCCGCTCTACTTTGGCGTCCTCAAGACCGGCGCCACAGTGGTGCCGCTGAACTTTCGCTACTCCGCGGACGAGATCGAGTACTGCCTGAACAAGGCCGACGTGAACATCCTCGTGTTTGGCCCGGAGTTCATCGGGCGCGTGGAGGAGATCGCCGAGCGCATCCAGGCGGGGCGCCTGCTCTTCTTTGTGGGCGACGACTGCCCCACCTGGGCGGAGAGCTACCGCGAGCTGGCGAGCCTGTGCTCCTCGGCGGACCCGCGCGTCCCGCTCAGCGAGGACGAGGACGCCGCGATCTACTTCTCCTCCGGCACGACGGGCTTCCCCAAGGCGATCCTGCACCACCACCAGAGCCTCACGCAGGCCGCCGAGATGGAGCAGCACCACCACGGCCAGACCCACGACGACGTGTTCCTGTGCATCCCGCCGCTCTATCACACGGGCGCGTGCATGCACTGGCTCGGCAGCCTCATGGTGGGCGGCCGCGGCGTGCTGTTGCGCGGCGTCTCGCCCAAGACCGTGCTGGAGACCGTCTCCAACGAGGGCTGCACGATCGTGTGGCTGCTCGTGCCGTGGGCGCAGGACATCCTCGTGGCCATCGAGGAGGGCACGGTGCGGCTCTCCAACTACCACCTGGACCAGTGGCGCCTCATGCACATCGGCGCCCAGCCCGTCCCGGAGAGCCTGATCCGCCGCTGGCGCGAGGTCTTCCCCCATCACGACTACGACACCAACTACGGCCTCTCGGAGTCGATGGGCCCGGGCTGCGTGCACCTGGGGCTCGAGAACATCGACCACGTGGGCGCAATCGGCGTGCCCGGCTACCGCTGGAGCTGCAAGATCGTGGGCGAGGACGGCGCCGAGGTCGCGCCCGGCGAGGTCGGCGAGCTCTGCGTGCAGGGCCCTGGCGTCATGGAGTGCTACTACAAGGACCCCGAGGCCACGGCCGAGACCCTCGTGGACGGGTGGCTCCACACCGGCGACATGGCGCGCCAGGACGCCGACGGCTTCTACTGGCTGGTGGACCGCAAGAAGGACGTCGTCATCATGGGCGGCGAGAACATCTACCCCGTGGAGATCGAGGACTTCCTCATGGGGCACCCCGCGATCAAGGACGTCGCCGTGATCGGACTCCCCGACGAGCGCCTGGGAGAGATCCCGGCCGCGGTCATCGAGCTCAAGGCGGGCACCACGCTCACCGAGGACGACGTCACGACGTTCTGCAAGCGGCTGCCGCGCTACAAGCGGCCGCGCAAGGTCATCTTTGCCCCCGTGCCGAGAAACCCCACGGGCAAGATAGAGAAGCCGGCACTGCGCGCCAAGTACGGGGCCGACGCCCTCGTCGCGCGCGAGACGCGCCGCTAGGAAGCAAGGGAGCCGTCGAGAAGAACCTGCTGCCGCCACGTTCTTCTCGCCAGCTCAGCACTAGAGAGGAGCACCATGGACAAGCACCTGATGTCCGGCAACGAGGCCATCGCCCAGGGCGCCTGGGAGGCCGGCGTGGCCGTGGGCGTGGGCTATCCCGGCACGCCGTCCACCGAGACCCTCGAGGCCCTCGTGCGCAAGGACAACGTCTACTGCGAGTGGTCCCCCAACGAGAAGGTCGCCTTCGAGGTGGCCCTGGGCGCCGCCATTGCCGGCGTGCGCGCGCTCGTCACGATGAAGCACGTGGGCGTCAACGTGGCCGCCGACCCCTTCATGGCCGCCGCGTCCACCGGCGTGAACGCCGGCCTCGTGCTCCTGGCCGCGGACGACCCGTCCTGCTACTCGTCCCAGAACGAGCAGGACTCGCGCTTCTACGCCGCCTTTGGCCGCATCCCCTGCCTCGACGCCGCGGACTCGCAGGAGTGCTACGAGATGACGCGCGCCGCCTTCGAGCTCTCCGAGCGCTTTGACACGCCGGTCATGCTGCACGAGACCATGCGCATCGCGCACACCCGCACGCTGGTGGCACCCGCCGGCACGCGCGAGGCCGTGGCCCCGCGCGACTACGCGGACGACATCCCCAAGTACGTCATGATGCCGGCCAACGCCGTCAAGCGGCGCGCCGTGGTGGACGAGCGCCAGGCCGCGCTCGAGGAGTACGCGGAGACCTGCCCGTACAACGTGGTGGAGATGCGGGGCGAGAAGATCGGCGTCATCTGCGCCGGCGCCGTCTACCAGCACGTCCGCGAGGCGCTGCCCGAGGCCTCCACGTTCAAGCTCGGCCTTGCCTGGCCGCTGCCGGCACGGGCCCTCGCCGACTTCGCGTCCTCCGTGGACGCCTGCTATGTGGTGGAGGAGGCGAGCGACTACTTCTCCTCGCACGTCCGCGCCCTCGGCATCCAGCTCGCCGAGCCGCCCGCCGGCGCCCTCCCCGTGGCCGGCGAGCTCAAGCCCGAGCTCATCCGCGCCGCCTTTGGCGTGGAACTGCCCGCGCATCTCGCGCCCGCCACGGACCTCCCGCCGCGCCCGCCGGCGTTCTGCCCCGGCTGCCCGCACCGCCTGGTCTTTACCGAGCTGCGCCGCCTCAAGGCCATCGTCACCGGCGACATCGGCTGCTACACGCTCGGCGCCGTCGCGCCCTACGGCGCGTGCCACACGGTCATCGACATGGGCGCATCGCTCTCCATGGCGCACGGCATGGAGCTCGCCCGCGCGCAGGAGCGCACGGGTCGTCCCGTCGTGGGCGTCATCGGCGACTCCACGTTCGCGCACTCCGGCATCACGAGCATGCTCGGCACCATCTACAACGGCGGCACCGGCACCCTCTGCATCCTGGACAACCGCACCACGGCCATGACCGGCACGCAGGGCAACCCCGTGAACGGCGTCACCCTCACGGACAGCTCGCACAAGATCGGCCCGCTGGACAACCCCACCGGCAAGGCGCTCGACCTTCTCGCCCTGTGCCGCGCAATGGGCGTGGAGGACGTGGTCGAGGTGGACGCCCAGGACCTCCAGGCCGTACGCGCCGCGCTCAAGGCGGCCGTGGCCAACACCGAGCAGCTCTCCGTCATCGTCTTCAAGGCGCCGTGCCGTCTGATCGACCGCAGCCGCGGCAAGGAGCCCACGATCCGCAACTGCCGCGCGTGCGGCGCGTGCGTGCGGATCGGCTGCCCCGCCCTCGGGCGCGCCAAGGACGGCACCGCGGTCATCGACCCCACGCAGTGCGTCGGCTGCGACCAGTGCGTCCAGTCCTGCCCGTTCGGCTGCATCACGAAGGAGTAAGTAATGGAGAAGTTCAGCGGCACCAAGACCATCCTCCTGGTGGGCGTGGGCGGCCAGGGCACGATCCTCGCCGGCAAGCTGCTGGCGAGCGTTGCCGCCGGCGCCGACCTTGACGTCAAGGTCTCCGAGATCCACGGCATGAGCCAGCGCGGCGGGTCCGTGAGCACGGTCATCCGCCTGGGCGAGCACGTCTCCACCATGGTCTGCGACGACGGCTGCGCCGACGTGGTGGTTGCCTTTGAGGCCGTGGAGGCCCTGCGCGCCCAGCACTACCTCGCCGAGGGGGGCCGCATGTTCGTGAACGACGAGCAGATCACGCCAGTCTCGGTGAACATCGGCAACTTCACCATGCCCGAACGCGTGGACGAGCGCCTGCGCGAGCTGGGCGCCCACCTGCTCGACGCCGGCGTGATCGCGCGCGGGCTGGGGTCGCCCCGCTCCACCAACGTGGTGCTCGTGGGCGCGCTCTCCACGGCGCTGCCCTTTGACGCCGAGCTCTGGCGCGACGCCGTGCGCCGCTGCGTGCCGCCCGCGACGGTGGAGGCCAACCTCGCGGCCTTCGAGGCCGGCCGCGACGCCGCGCTGCGCGGCGAGGCGCGGTAGGGGCGCGACGCGAGGTCGCTCTCGCCCGGTCCTTCTCGCCCACCGCTGGGCGTGTCCTGAAAATCGGGGCTGTGGCACAACCGGCGTGCCGCAGCTCCGTTTTTCAGGACGCCTCTTCATAAAGTCGCAGGTCGAGAAGAACGACGCGTGCCACAGGTCCGTTTTTCAGAACGCCGCGCCACGTCAACCGAGAAGGACCTCCGCTCCGCACGACGGGACCCCGGCCGCCACGGCGACCGGGGTCCTTCTCGTACTGGTGGGCCGGCGCATCCCCCGACCACGCCGACCCGTCTGTTCGGGGGATGTAATGAAATGGTACCCCAAAACGTCCGGCTCGTGTCCGACACGTTGCACGTCAGATACGTCAGACGCAGTGTCCGGCGTGCCGGAATCCGAGGATATGTGCGTGAGCTGCGCCATATCTGCCGCATATGTGCGCACGTAAAGACACAGATCCCCCGATTTTGGCACCCCTTACGCACACGTCCCCGAATTTTGGCACCGCAGGCAACGGCAAACGCGGGCGCCGCGACGCCAGCCAGCCAGCCACGGGGCGTTTTCCGGCCTCGCCGCCGCCTCCCCGAGCAAAACCGACCGCCCGCGAACTTGTTGTTCACGGTACGGGGCGTGTCACGGTAGGGTAAGGGATAATCTGTTCGCAGCGACCATATGGTGGTGATTCCATGGGACAGTATGTCGTGGTTGAGAACGAGGGCCGCTACTGCTTCAACCTCTGCGCCAGCAACGGCCACATCCTGATGTCGTCGATCATCTTCCCGTCCAAGGACGAGTGCCTGCACGGCATCGACTGCGTGCGCTCCTCCGCGGAGCAGGCAGAGGTCGAGGACAGCACGATCGACGCCTTTGACCGCGAGCCGTCGCCCAAGTTCCGCATCTACGAGGACTTTGACGGGCACTACTTCTTCCGCTTCATCACCCACGAGGCCGGCGACATCGCCCGCTCGCATACCTACGAGCACAAGGAGTCCCTGCTCAGGCGCATCGAGCGCACCCGCGCGGAGGCCGACTCCTCGCTTGCGGCGGACGAGAACTAGCACGGCGCGGACACGAACCGACTCGGCATGCCCCGGACGCCCCCGAATATGTCCGGGGCACCCTTTTGGCACCCTTTTGGGACGGGTTCAAACGAGCGGCTCGTTTGGGACAGGCCTCAACTGACAGACGGGAGCGACCATGGACATGACGGGCGTGCGGCTCACGGAGCTCGTGGAGGCGGCCGGGTGCGCGGCCAAGATCGCGCCGGGCGAGCTCGCCGGCGTGCTCGCGGGCCTTCCGCGTCTGGACGCCCCGGAGCTCGTGGTGGGCTTTGACGCCTCGGACGACGCCTGCGTGTGGGACCTCGGCGACGGGCGCGGCCTCATCGCCACCACGGACTTCTTCCCGCCCATGGTGGACGACCCGTTTTTGTTTGGCCAGGTCGCGGCCACCAACGCCCTCTCGGACGTCTACGCGATGGGCGGACGGCCGGCGCTGGCGCTCAACCTCCTGTGCTTTCCCAACTGCCTGGGCATCGAGGTCGCCGGGCAGGTCCTGGCCGGCGGCGCCGAGGCGTGTAGGCGCGCCGGGTGCGTCGTGGCGGGCGGCCACTCGATCAACGACCACGAGCCCAAGTACGGCCTCGCCGTGACAGGCTTCGTGCAGCTGGACGAGCGCCTGGAGAACGGCGGCGCGCGCCCCGGCGACGCGCTCGTGCTCACCAAGGCGCTCGGCACGGGCGTCCTCACGACCGCGCACAAGGGCGGCCTGCTCGATGACGCCGGCGTGCGCGTGGCCACGGACTCCATGGCCACGCTCAACGAGGCGCCCATCTGCCTGGCTCGCGAGCAGGGCTCTTGGCCGCATGCGGCCACCGACGTCACGGGCTTCTCGCTTCTGGGGCACGCCTGCGAGATGGCCGAGGCCTCGGGCGTCACGCTCGAGGTGGACGCCACGGCCGTACCCGTCATGGCGCGCGCCCGCGAGATGGCCGCGCTCGGGCTCATCCCGGCGGGCGCCTACCGCAACCGGGACTTCTTCGGCCCGCGCGTGGCGCTGGCGCAGAGCCTGCCGCGCGACCTCGTCGACGTGCTCTTTGACCCGCAGACCTCCGGCGGCCTGCTGCTTGCCTTGGGCGAGAAGGACGCGGAGCGCCTGACGGACGCCCTGCGGGCCGAGGGCCTGCCCGCCTCCGTCATCGGCCGCGCGGTCGCACGCGGCGAGAAGAGCGTGGTCGTGGCCTAGGCTGGGGCGACGCGGACGGGGCCGTCGGCGCGTCCCGCAGATGATGGTTTCATATTTTTAGGCCTCGCAGAGCACGCTTGCCGGGATGCGTGCCCGCGCGTCGGACGAGAGGGCGATTCCCGCAGAAACCGCGCGGTTTTGGGCAACAGGTTTTATGCGCAAAGCGGAATCGGGCCGCCCCCGGAGCCGCCCGGGAGCGTTTCCGCAGGTCGTCCTTCTCGACATGCGTGCGATAGCGTGCACAAGGGCTCGCTCCATAAGACATGTTGCCCAAAACCAGCGGAAAAATGCGTGATTGCGCGGCGAGAAGGACGCGCCGCCTCACACCTCCCAGCCGGGACCCGGGAGCCCGCGGCGGGCAACGGCCCGCAGGGCCACCAGGCCCGCTGCGGCCACGAGGATCGGGACGACGAGGTTCACCGCCACGGACGCCCACACCCCGAGCGCGCCACAGGCCATAACGGAGAGGAAGCCGCAGCCCAGTGCGACGACGATGCCGCCGAAGACACCCACCATCATGGGCAGGCCGCGCTTTACGACCTCAGCTGGCGTGGTCCAGGCGAGGTTGGGACGCGACGCATCGAGCGCGAGCGAGAGGGCGGCAAAGCCCGTGAGCAGGCCGAGCGCCGCCACGGCGCACTGGAGCACCAGAAGCGGAGCCGTGCCGCCCGCGAGCAGCGCCACGGCGGAGACCGCCACCGCCGCCCCGCCGAGCGCGAGGTTGGCGAGCAGCTTGGACCCCAGCACGGTCCCCGCGCCCACCGGCGCCGTGAGCATGAGCCAGCTCGCGCGGCCCTCGAGCGAGACGGACGGCCCCGCCGTGAGCGACATGGCGCCGCAGAAGCCAAAGGCCCACGGCAGCGCCGCGTCGATCTGGTCGCCCAGTGCTGCCACGGTTGGGGCGTCGAGCTCCACGCCGTTCACGACGCCGCTCGCCAGCAGCGCGTCCACGCCGATCGCGGCCATCGCGACCGCCGCCACGACCATAAGAACGAGCCCCACGCAGCAGTTCAGCGCGTAGAAGGGCATGGAGCCGACGCGCCGCAGCTCCTTGACCGCGAGCGCGGCGAGCGGGCTCGCGGCAGCGGACCCCGCCGAGACGGCCCGGCGAGAGGACCGGCGCGGCCCGGACGTGGCAACGGAGTTCACCGTCGGGTAGCAGGCCGCGAGCCCCGCGGTCACGACGGCCGGCAGCGCGGACGAGAGCGCCGCAAAGGCAGCGAGCCCCGCGAGCGAGCCCTCCCCCACAGCCGCCGCGGCCCAGGCGGCCGGCGGGTAGGCGGACGCCACGGCGGCGGAAAGCATGCCGGCAGCGTCGCCCATCGCGGCGAGCGCGGCGGCGTCGTCCTTCTCGCCAAAGGCCCCGCCGAGCGCGAGCGACCCGGCCACGATGCCCACCACCAGCAGCACCGAGAGCACGAGCTGCACCACGCCCGCATGCCGGAACCGCACGGCCACCGCCGTGAGCGCGAGCGAGACCAGCGTGGCCACGGCCGCCGGCGCGAGCGGCGCGCACGCCGCGCAGAGCAGCGCGGACAGGACCGCCGCCGGCGTCGGCGCGACCGCCGAGAAGTACGCCACGTAGAGGGGCGCCGCCAACAGCACCGAGACCGCCACGCCAAACCCGTAGAGCGGCGCCGTCCGCGCGAGCGCCACCGTGCGCGTGGGCACCGGCAGCGCGGCCACGAGGTCGTAGTCCCGGCAGCCAAAGACCGCGCCGGGCGCCTTCACAAAGACGAGCGCCACCGAGGCGAGCGAGCCCATGAGCGCGGCGAGCGCGGGAATGGCCCCCGCGGCGCCGACGGCCACCATGCCAAAGCCGAGCGCCCCCAGGTAGAACACCGCCATCCCGGCGAGAAGGACCGCGATCGCCGCCACACCCAGGGCGTGCAGCCGACCGGAGCCGCGCCGGACGCCGAGGCCGTAGAGGAGCGCGCGCACCTGCAGGGAGAGCAGCGGGCCGAGCCCGCGACCAGCGGAAGAGCCGGTCATCGCAATCACCTCGCCCTTCTCGCCGGAACGACGGGTGCGGCGTCACCGATCTTGTCGTCCACGAGCTCGAGGAACACGTCCTCGAGGGACTCCGAGCCGCGCACCTCATCGGTAGGGCCCGAGGCCACGAGCTCGCCCGCACGGATCACAGCCACGGTGTCGCAGAGCCGCTCCACCACCTCCAGCACGTGGGACGAGAAGAACACCGCGCCGCCCGCCTCCGCGCGCTCACGCAGGATGGCCTTGAGTTCGTGGGAGGCCGACGGGTCGAGGCCCACGAAGGGCTCGTCCAGCACGAGGAGCGCGGGGTCGTGCAAAAGCGCGGCCACGAGCACGAGCTTCTGGCGCATGCCGTGGGAGTAGGACGCGACCGTGTCGCCGAGGGCATCCGCGAGCTCCAGGCGCTCCACGAGCTCGCCCACGCGCCGGCGGCGCTCCGTCGCGCCCACGCCAAAGACGTCGGCGATCAGGTCCAGGTACTGCGCGCCGGTGAGAAAGTCGTAGACGTCCGGGTTGTCCGGCACGTAGGCCATGCGGCGCTTGGCGGCCACCGGGTCCGCCCAGACGTCCGTGCCGCAGACGCGGACCGTGCCCGACGTGGGCGGCTGCGCGCCCACGACCGAGCGGATGAGCGTGGTCTTTCCCGCGCCGTTGTGGCCGATGAAGCCGCAGATCTGCCCGGGAGCCACCGAGAGCGAGAGGTCGCGCACGGCGACCTTGCCCCGGTACTCCTTCCGATAGCGGCTCACATCGAGGACGGGCGTTTCCATGGTTCCTCCTGACGCCTCCAGTTGTTAGTTCTGCTATAGGCCAGCTATAACAGTTGACGGCATGCTACCACTCATCTGCTCCATTTGCTATAGTTCATATAGAACAATTTTCGGAAACGGGCACGCCATGGTCATCACCGTCGACAAGCTATCGGACACCCCGCTCTACCTGCAGCTGCGCGATTCCGTCATCGCGGGCATCGCGGCCGGCGAGCTGCGGGCCGGCGACGCCCTGCCCTCCGTGCGCTCGCTCGCCGAGGACCTCGGCATCAACCTGCACACCGTCAACAAGGCCTACGCCACGCTGCGCGACGAGGGCTACGTCATCATGCTCGGCCGGCGCGGCGCCTACGTGGCGGACGCCCCCGCCGACCCGGCCGCCGGCATGGACGAGGCGGCCCTCGCGACGGCGCTCGCCAAGCTCGCCACGGAGTTCAAGGCGAGCGGCGGCACGCGCGCGGCGTTTCTCGCCGCCGCGGGGCGCGCCGCGCAGGACCTGGACTAGGAGCTGCGCATGTCACCCGACCTCATAGCGCTGGTCACGAGCGCGTCGATGGCGCTCATCACCTTCCTCTCCGGCTGCCTCGTCGCCGCGACGCCCTGGCTCACCCGCGGGCGCGAGGCGTTCGCGGTGAGCGTGCCGGAAACCGCCCAGGCAGACCCCCGCATCCAGCGCATGCGGCGGATCTTCCTCGCCAGCGTCCTCGCCATCTCGGCCGCATCCGCCGTCGCCACCTTTGCGCTTTCCTCCACGTTCCCGCTCGCGATGGCGGCGGTGGTGTGCGTGCCGGTCGCGGCGGGCTTCCTGCTCATGCTCGCCTTCCGCACTCGCGTGCAGGCCATCAAGCGCGCCGAGGGCTGGGAGACGCGCACGGCCCGGCTCTCCGCCGTCGCCGGCGCCTCCGAGGCGAACGCGCCCCGCCCGCTTCCGCTTACATGGAATCTCCTCTACGTGCCCGTGATCCTGGCGACGCTCGCCCTCACGCTTGCGCTCTATCCCGCCATGCCCGACCCCGTGCCCGTGCACTTCGACGCCGCGGGCGCGGTCGACGACTGGATGGACAAGGGCTGGCAGGTCATCGCCATGCCGCTCGCCATCCAGGCGTTCATGGCGCTCTGCCTCACCATGTCGCATTGGCAGATCCTGAGGAGCCGCCGGCCGGCCTCGCCCGAGCACCCCGTCGCCTCCGCCATCGCCTACGGCGCGTTCGCCCGCGCCCAGAGCACGGCGCTCCTCGTCACGGGCTTGGTAATCACCATGTCGATTGCGATCATGCCACTCGCCTTCGCCGGCGTGATCAGCTCGGACCAGTCCATCGTGGCGCTCGTCGTGATCATCATCGGCGCGATCCTCCCCAACCTCGCCGTCTCGCTCGTCTACGGGCAGGCGGGGTCGCGCCTCCTGCGCCGCATGACGGCCGCCGGCGAGCTCTCCTTCGACGATGACGACCGCTGGCGCCTCGGCCTCTTCTACGTGAACCGGGAGGACCCCTCCGTCGTGGTGCCCCGCCGCTTTGGCGTGGGCTGGGCCATGAATTGGGGCAACCCGCGCGCATGGGGCCTCGTCGCGCTCTTCGTGGCCGCGGTCGCGGCGTTTGCGGTGGGGCTGGAGGTTCTTCTCGGCTAGGGCGCGCCGGCCCCACGGCGTCCGCCCGTGTTGAGCCATTCTTGACCTTTTGGGGCTAGCATGGTCGGGGCACCCCCGATCGAAAGGCACGCCATGACGCCAGACACCCCGCGAGAGACGCCGCTCGTCCTCATCGTGGACGATGAGCGCGACATCGCTGACCTGCTCGAGTCGTACTTCCGGCTCGAGGGGTACCGCACGCTCGCGGCCTATGACGCCACCGGGGCCGTGGCCGCCGCGCGGCGCGCGCCCGACGTCATCCTCCTGGACGTGAACCTCCCCGACGCCGACGGCTTCTCCGTCTGTCGGGAGGTGCGCGAGCTCGTGACCTGCCCGATCATCTTCCTCACCGCCCGCGTGGAGGACGCCGACGCCCTCGCCGGCTTTGCCGCCGGCGGGGACGACTACGTGACCAAGCCCTTCTCGCTCGACGTGCTCGGCGCCCGGGTGCGGGCCCAGCTCGCGCGCGACCGCCGCCGGCTCGACCGGGCCACGGTGCGCTTTGCGGGCGGCGTGGCCGTGGACCTCGCGCGCCGCGAGGTGCGCGTGGGCGAGAAGGACCCGCGGGTCGCGGAGCTCGCCCAGAAGGCCGGGATCGAGCTCGTCGTCGAGCGGGCCGGCCTGCCGGAGCGCGTGCTGGCGGACGGTCGGGCACTCTCGCGCATCGCGGACAACCTCGTGGCCAACGCCGTGCACCACGCCCACGACGAGGCGCGCCTCTCGCTCTTGTGGGAGGACGGCACGCTCACGCTCGCCGTGGCCGACGACGGCCCGGGCTTTGCGGAGGCCGCCCTCGCGCACGCCGCCGAGCCCTTCTGGGGCGAGTCAAAGGGGACGGACGGGCACCGGGGGCTCGGCCTCTACGTCGCACGGACCCTCGCCGAGCGTCACGGGGGGAGGCTCGAGCTCTCCAACCGCGCCGAAGGAGGGGGCCTCGCCCGAGCGCGCGTCCTCGCGCCCGAGACCCCACAAGGTGACGAAAAAGCCACCTCCCGTTGAGGGTTTCTTGACCTTGGTCCCGTAGGCTCGTATCCGTCAGGCAGCGGGCGAGAGGAGCGCGGGATGGCAAGAGAAACGATGCGGCGCGGCACGGTCGTGACGGTGGCTATGGCCGCCCTGCTCGTCGGTGCGGTCGTCGTGGCGTTTGGGCCCGGGCTCTGGGCCTTCTTCACGGACGGTGACGCGGTTCGGGCATGGGTCGATACGCAGGGGCCGCTCGCGCCCGCGGCCATGGGCGCGCTCGTCGTGGCGCAGATCGTGGTGGCCGTGCTGCCCGGCGAGCCGGTGGAGCTCGCGGCGGGCTACCTCTTTGGCGCGTGGGAGGGCACGCTCATCTGCCTTGCAGGCAGCTTGGTGGGCACGTTGCTGGTGACGGTGCTGGTGCGCGCCCTCGGAATGCGCGCCGTGCGGACGTTCTTCTCGGCGGAGCAGCTCGAGGGCGTCGCGTGGCTCAGGGACTCCGCGCGCTTTGAGCTGGTGATGCTCGTCGTGTTCCTCATCCCCGGCACGCCCAAGGACGTGCTCACCTACGCGGCCGGCCTCACCACGTGCCGGTGGTGGCGCATCGCGCTCATCGCCACGGTGGGACGCATCCCCTCGATCGTGACCTCCACGCTCGCGGCGGGCTTTGCCTCTGCGGGAGACTGGACGGCGGCCGGCGTGACGTTCGCCGTCACCCTCGCACTCGTGGCTGCCGGCGGCGCCGCGTACACAGCCATGCGCCGCCGCGAGACCGCGAGGTAGAGCCGTCGGGAGGAAGGAGCCCCGTCCGCCACGCTGCAGGGGCAAACTCCGCCCCTCGAGGTTTGGGTTCACGATTGGGCGGTCTCGCGAGTATCCGTTTACATACGCGCAGGTAACGACCACGCGCTCTCTCGCCGTCGGCCCGTGGTGAACCCAAACCCCTTTCCGGTTTGGGTTCATGTCGGCGGAGGCGGCGGGAGGCACACCCCGCCGACCTGGCGTTCTGCAACCGCCTGCTTGCGAGACCGCCCAATCGTGAACCCAAACCTCCTCAGGGGGCCGCGAGCCGCAGGCCCGACCGAACCGAGCGCATCCCCTTTCGCTCGGGCCCGCGACCCAAACCTGGCGAAGCCTTTACCGGCGCGTTACGAACGGCGCGCACCGCGCGACTACCCTAGGACCATCTCAGGGGAAGGAAGTCCGACATGGTTGCGTACATGAGGCCGCCCACGTCCGATGAGATGCAGTACGCGGGTGATGTCATCCGCGGCAGGAGGCCCCTCGACGTCGTTGTGTACGCCGTGTTCGCGCTACTCGGGGCAGCGTTCGGCGCGGCTATCGGCGCCGCGTCGGCGCAGGCGAACGATCAGCCCGTCGACCTCGGCTTCACGCTCGGCTGTGCCGCGGGCATCGGCGTGGCGTTCATCGTCTTCGCAATACTCATCATGAGCTCCATCCGCTCGCTCCAGGCGGTCTGCCGCGTCTGGCTGCCCGCACGCGTCATCGTTGCGGTCGCGGCGGCCGCCTTCGCGCTCAGGGTGCTCGACACCGTGCGGTTTGTTCTCATCGTCGGGACGACGTCGATCATCCAGCAGGTGGTCATGGGCGGCCTCGGCTTCATATTCGCGCTCCTGTTCCTGAACCTCGGCGTCCGCCTCGTCTTCCTTATCTACTGCATGGCAACCGGACGCGACGAGGACGAGATCGTCACGCGGAGCATCAGCGCGGATGCCAGGCAGTCGGACAAAGACGGCAGGGGCGACGGCGCGCCGGGTGACAACCCGATTTCCGAGCAGTAGCCCCGCGATTGGCGGCGCATTGTCAGGGGGCGGCGTCCGGTCGCACGACCCCGCCCAGCAGCACGCGCGAGCACTCGCGGGCGCAGAGCAGGTAGTACAGGGCAAGAAGCCCGAGCGTCCCCGCGACCGAGCAGACCGCGATGGCGAGAAACACCTCGTCCGGCACGCCACCCGCAAGCTGGCGCACCAGCATGAGGCCAAAGCAGTCGTGCACCACCGCAAGCGCCGCAGGCAGCGCAAAGGCGACGCCCACCTGCGCCCGCACGGCGCCACGCGCCTCCCATGCGTCCGTCCCGAGCGCCGCAAGCGTGGCGTAGGCACGCCGCCCATCTGCAGCCTGGCTCACCTGCTGGAGCGCGAGCACCGCCGCGGCCGCCACGAGGAACGCCTCCCCGTAGAAGATTCCCACGTAGCCGATGGGCGCAAGCGACGCCTTTGCGCTGCCTGCGCACGCGTCACACCGCGACGCTCCGCAAAGGCAAGCCGCTCCGGCACTCGATCCCGCTCGAGGAGCTCCACGAGCGGCCGGCGCAGCACGTCAGCCACGGAGAGCACGATCGCCAGCCCCTTAATCCCAGCGAACCACGCGCACGCGTCAAGCGCGGCCGTGGGCGAGAAGGACCAGACAAGCTGCCACGGCACGCCAAGGACGAACGCCGCCACCGCGCCAAAGGCCGGCGACGCCGCCACGCCGAGCGCGAGCCCCGCCGCAAGCGCCGAGAGCCCCACGAGCGCCCCCTCCGCCGCGAGGATTGCCGCGAGCGCCGGCGCGCGCATCCCGAGCAGCGCGTACGTCCCGAACTCCCGCGAGCGCCGCCGCACGATGAAGCGCGCGGCATAGGCCACGAGCACGGCAAAGACCAGCACCACAAAGACCGAGAAGGCGCCCGTGATGTCGCGCGCCTTCTGAATGACCTCGAGCTGCGGTCCCGTGAGCGGCATCGCCAGGAGGTAGTCGCCCGAGGCGTTGAACGCGTAGAGCAGGTACGTGGCAAAGGCGAGCGTGACGAGGTAGACCGAGTAGTCGCGCGCGCAGCGTGAGACGTTGCCGAGCGCGACGCGCAGGGTGACGGGCATGACGGCTCCTTCCGGCCGGCGTCAGTGACGGGCCCATCGTCCTTCTCGCCCGCCCGGCGCGCCATCGCCCGGGCTTATGCTCCCCTAACGGTTTCGCAAGGTTACCTGCCGTAAACTGCAACTCTACCAACGGTCGAGCCAACTCAACTGGCGGTCGGTTGAGCGCGAGGCGGCATCGCGTGACGATGGCCCTGCCAGACGGACCCCAGCGAAAGGACCATCATGACCAAGCAGACCTTCGGCGCCACCATCTCCGCCCTGCGCAAGGAGAGGGGCATGACGCAGCTCGAGCTCGCCCGGCAGATGGGCGTCACGGACAAGGCCGTCTCGAAATGGGAACGAGATCTCTCGTTTCCGGACGTGACGTCGCTGCCCAAGCTGGCCGAGGTGCTGGGCACCTCGGTGGACGAGCTGCTCGAGGTGAAGACGGCGGCGCAGGAGGAGCCGGCGGGGTCCCGCGTGCCCGCGCTCGTGGAGCTCGTCCTCAAGGCGGTCGCGCTCGCCATGGGCGTGGGCGTGACCGCGCTCACCGTCATGGACGAGGTGGAGCCGAGAAACGCGCTCGGGCTTCTCGGCATCGGCGTCGCGTGCCTCGCGCTCACCCAGCTCATGCACAGCCCCGATCCGGAGTGATACAAAGGGACTGTCCCTTCGTATCATTGGAGGTCCCATGGCGCGCAAGTCGATTGCGGAGATGTCGTTCTCGAAGGTCTATCCCCTGCTCGTGCAGAAGGCCGAGCGCAAGGGGCGCACGCGCGCGGAGGTCGACGCCGCGTGCTGCTGGCTCACCGGCTACGACGAGGCGGGCCTCGCCCGGCAGCTTGAGCGCGGCGTCACCTACCGGGAGTTCTTCGACGAGGCACCGGCGCTGAACCCCAATCGTGCGCTCATCACCGGCAAGGTCTGCGGTGTGGACGTGGCCGCGATCGAGGACCCCGTGGAACAGAACGCCCGCTACCTGGACAAACTGGTCGACGAACTTGCACGAGGCAAGGCGCTGGAGAAGGTGCTGCGGAGCTAGCGCCGAGCGGTTCGCGCGCTATCTGCCGCGGTGGCGCCACATGTGGTCCACGGGACCGGAGCCTCGCCCCAGGTCCAGACCGGAAGAGAGCGCACCGGTGAGGTAGTCCTTCGCACGCGACACCGCCTCGGGCAGCGCGAGGCCCTCCGCCAGGCCGCAGGCGATGGCGCTCGAGAGCGTGCAGCCCGTGCCATGGGTGTTCTCGGTCTCCACGCGCGGGGCGCGCAGCCACGTCACGCGCGGGGCGCCTTCGTCATCGACGGCCGACTCCACCAGCACGTCGTTGGCATCCGCAACGCCATGCCCGCCCTTGACGAGCACGGCACAGCTCAGGCGCTCGGCAAGCGCGAGCGCGGCCGCCTCCTGTTCCGCCTCAGAACGCACCGGCTCGCCGAGAAGCGCCTCCGCCTCAGGGATGTTGGGCGTGATCACGCGCGCGAGCGGCAGCAGGCGCCCCACGAGCGCCCCCCGCCGCGCCGTCGTCTATGAGACGCGCGCCCGACGTGGCCACCATCACCGGGTCCACGACCACGTTCTTGGCGCCCCAGTGCTCGAGCCGTTCGGCAATGGCCTCGACGATCGCCGCGGAGGAAACCATGCCCACCTTGACCGCGGCGGGCGGAATGTCCTCGAAGACGGCGTCGATCTGCTCGGCCACCATCTGGGGCGTGGCCTCCATGGCGTCGCGCACGCCACAGGTGTTCTGTGCCGTGAGCGCGGTTATCGCAGTCTCGGCAAAGAGCCCGTGCGCGGCGATGGTCTTGATGTCCGCCTGGATGCCCGCGCCGCCGCTCGAGTCCGAGCCGGCAATCGCGAGCACCGCGGGAACGCTCCAGCTCCTCGTGTCCATGAGACCCCCTATCTCGACCCGACGGCGTCCGCGGCAAGGCGGCGCAGCTCGCGCGTTACGGCCTCGATGTCCTCGGCGGCAAAGATCGCCGAGACCACCGCCGCGCCGGCGACACCTGTCCCCGCGAGCGAGGGCAGCGTGCGCGCGCTCACGCCCCCGATGGCCGTCACCGGGATATCCACGGCGGCGCAGATGCGCGCGAGGCCCTCGAGGGACACGGCCACGGTGTCGGACTTGGTGGACGTCCCAAACAGCGCCCCCACGCCCAGGTAGTCGGCACCGGCCGCCTGAGCGGCGAGCGCCTCCTCCACCGTGTGGGCCGAGACCCCCACGATGGCGTCCGGCCCGAGCGCCTCGCGCGCGGCGGCGCACGTCGTGTCAGACTGCCCCACGTGCACGCCGTCCGCGCCGCTGCGCCGGGCCGCCTCCACGTCGTCGTCGATCACGAGGGGCACGCCGGCCGCTCGGCAGAGGGGCAGGAGCTGTCGCGCCTCCGCCACAATCTCGTCTGTCGAGAGGCCCTTCTCGCGGAGCTGCACGAAGGTGGCTCCGCCCGCGACCGCCGCGCGGACGCAATCCACGAGCGAACGCCCCCTGAGCCAGGAGCGATCCGTCACCGCATAGAGCAGCATGCCGTGCCGGATGGCCTCGGGCGAGAAGGACCCGCGGGCGACGGGGCCCACATCCATGTGATTGGCGTCCATGAGGGCGTCTCCTTTCCTGGGCTCACGCCATGGCGTCGGACATGCGGACGGCACCGGCGGCGCCGGCGGCGCGGACGGCAAGCTCGGTGGCGTCGGTGATGCCGCCGAGGGCGAACACCGGCACATGGGCCGCAGCGATGACCTGCTCGAGAAACGCGACCCCGCGGCCCGGGAGCGGCTTGCACGACGGCGCAAAGACGGGGCTCGCCACAAGGTAGTCGGCGCCGAGCCCCTCGGCAACCGCCACCTCGTCCACCTCGTGCACGTTGGTACCGACGAGGTCAAACCCCTCCGGGCGGCCGTCACGCTCAAGCGCGGGCAGCGGCAGATGCAGGCGCGACACGCCGAGCTCGCGGGCGGCGGGCACGTGGCCGTGGGCGACAAAGGCGACGCCCGCGCGCTCGCAGGCCGCCATGACCTCGCGGGCGAGCGCGGCGTACGCGCCGTCGTCCAGGTCCTTCTCGCGCATGATGAGCGCGTCGTAGGCACCGGCGACCCGCGCCACCTGCTCGGGCAGCGGCCGCGCGCAGCGGCGCCGGTCCGTCATGGCAACGCGCAGGAAGCCTCCGTCAAAGAGCGAGCCCATGGGCGCCCTCACACCAGAACGTGGTCGTTCATGACCGGCTCGAGCCCCATGTCGCGCATGGCGGCGCACATCTCGGCCAGGCTGCGGCTGTCGTCGATCTCAAACTGGTCGTCGCCCTCCTCGGCCTGGTGCGCGTGCTCTCCGATGCCCGTGGACACGCCGGCCGAGACCTTGGTGGCCGTGATCGTGGCAAACGTGGTCGCGGAAGCGCGCCGACTCGCGCGACGAGACCGTGACGCCGGCGAAGGGCATGAACAGGCGGTAGGCGCAGATAACCTGCAGGAGCTGCGCCTCGCTCACATGAGGCCCGTTAGGCGTGACGGCGCCCGCGGCGGGGACGCAGGCGCGGGCACGAGAAGGAGATCTCCGCGTGCGGGTAGGCCCGGCTCACGTAGTAGGCGTGCAGCGCGCAGGCGAGCGCGTCACGGCGAAACTCCGAGAGGCCAAGCAGCGGCGCGAAGGCCACGCCGCGCATGCCGCCCCTGAGCGCGCGCTCCTGCGCCTCGAAGCGGTAGGGCATGATGCGCTTGCGGCCGCGCAGGTGGAGCTTGGCGTAGCGCACCGGGTCATAGGTCTCCTGGAACACGGTCACGAAGTCCGCGCCGGCCTCGTGCAGGCGCGCGTAGTCGGCCACGTTGGCGGGGTACACCTCGACGCCAACATTCCTGAAGCGCGCGGCCGCAAGCTCGCAGGCGCGTGCGATGTAGTCCACGTCCGACGTCACCGGGTCCTCGCCGGTGAGCAGCAGGATCTCCTCCTGGCCCGTGGCGGCGATGGCGTCGAGCTCGGCGATGGTCTGCCCCTCGTCCAGGCGGGCGCGGCGAATGCCGCTCTCGCAGTTGAAGCCGCAGTACACGCAGCGGTTCTCGCAGTAGTTGGCCAGATAGAGCGGCGTGAAGAACTGGATGTTGGTGCCAAACCACCGCACGCGCTCGGCGCGGGCCCGCCGGGCCATCTCCTCGAGGAAGGACTCGGCCGCAGGCGACACGAGCACGCCGAAGTCTGCGGGCTCAACCACGTCGGCGTCGAGCACGCGACGCACGTCGGCGGCGGTCACGGCGTCGGGGTCGTAGGCCTCCACGGCGTCGAGCACGCGGTCGAACATGCCGTTGTCCAGGACGTCCATGTCGGGCAGGAAGGTCATGGGGTCCAGGCCGTAGTCCGTATGGATGGCGCGCTCCAGGTCCTTCTCGTCCATCGCGGTGATGCGACAACAGCGCCTGCCCACAGGGACGGTCTCGGGCTCCGCGACCCGCACGTTCTTCTCGTCCGCGCTCATCTGGCCTCCTCCCCCAGAAATCCGGTGAGCGGGCTCGAGGCCTCGCCCGCGCCGTCGAGCACGCGACCGGGACCCGCAAGGAACGCCGCGCGACCGGCCCGCACCGCGTCGCCAAAGGCGCGCGCCATGAGCGGGATGTTGCCGGCGGTGGCCACGGCCGTGTTGGCCATGACGGCAGCCGCGCCCATCTCCATGGCCTCGCACGCCTGCGACGGGCGCCCGATGCCCGCGTCCACGATCACCGGCAGGTCAATCTCCTCTATGAGGATGCGGATGAAGTCCCGCGTCACCAAGCCGCGGTTGGAGCCGATGGGCGCGCCGAGAGGCATGACGGCGGCCGCGCCCGCGCTCACCAGGTCGCGCGCGACGTTGAGGTCGGGGTACATGTACGGCAGCACCGTGAAGCCCTCGCTCGCCAGCATGTCGGTGGCGCGGACGGTCTCTGCGTTGTCGGGCAGGAGGTAGCGCGCGTCGCGGATGACCTCGACCTTGACGAAGTCGCCGCAGCCGAGCTCACGCGCGAGGCGGGCGATGCGCACGGCCTCCTCGGCCGTGCGGGCGCCCGAGGTGTTGGGCAGAAGCGTCACGCCCTCGGGCACGGCATCGAGGATGCTCCCCTCCTGATTGGTGTTGGCGCGGCGAACAGCAAGGGTCACGATCTGCGCGCCCGCGTCCTCCACGGCCGCCCTGACCACGTCGAGCCTGAACTTACCCGACCCCAGGATGAAGCGCGACGCAAACTCCTTGCCGCCGAGGGTCCAGGTGTCCGCGCTGGGCGCGACGGCGCCCGATGCGATGTGCTCTGTCATGGTGCTTCCTTTCGTTGATGGGCGTCGCGGGCGCTGGGCCCCGCAAAACAGGTCGGCCCGCGGCGCGTTTGGTTGCCAGATAACCGGGGACGTCAGGAGCCCTCGAGCCCCAGGACGATCCTCACGGCGAGAAGAGCCTGCTGGGCGGCGCAGAGCGCGACGCGCGGGGCGAGAAGCGCCCCGGTCGCCCCGACGTCCGACGCGCCGTCGCCGCAGACGTAGAAGCGCCGGCTCACCCGCCTCGTGACGATCTCGCTCGCCGGGCCCGCGCCCGCCATGCCGTTGCCAGCGACGAGCACGGGACCCTCGGGCAGGGTGAGGAGCTCCTCGGCGAGAAGCGCCTTGGCCTCGGGGTCGTCGAAGGCCTCGCAGACGATGTCGCACCCCTCGAAGATCCCCCGGGCGTTCTCGGGCGTGACGCGGGTGCGCAGCGCACGCACGCGCGTGCCCGAGCCGATGGCGAGGAGCTGCTCGGCGAGCGCCTCGACCTTGGGACGGCCCAGATGCTCGCGGAAGTAGTGCTGACGGTTGAGGTTGCCCTCGTCAACCACGTCAAGGTCGGCGACAACGAGCTCGCCCACCCCGCTGCGCGCAAGCATGACGGCGATGTTGGAGCCGAGCCCGCCCGCCCCTGCGATCCCGATGCGCGCCGCGCGCAGGCGCTCCCGCGCCTCGTGCCCGATACGGCGCTCGAGGGCGTCGGGGAGAGCGTCCCCCACGACGGCACCGCCCCTCTCGACGTCCCTCTCCCCCGCCATCAGCCGCCTCCCACGAAGCGGACGACCTCGAGCGCGTCCTCGACCGTCAGCCGGCGGACATCGAACTCGGCGCGGGGAAGAATCTCCCCGTTGAGCTCGCACGCCACGCGGGCACGCTCGTATCCCATCTGCTCCAGCACCTCGGCGACGGTCCGGCCGTCGGCCTCGGGCGCGGTCCTGCCGTTTATCTGTGCCATGGCAGCCCCCTATTCCAGGTCGAGGTCGATCGTGGTGCCCTCGAAGACCTTGTTCACCGTGCGGGACGGCGCACATCTTGCCGCACATGGTGCAGGTCCCCTCCGTCGAGGCCGGCGAGGCCTCGTAGCGCACGCGGGCCGTGTCCGGGTCGAGCGCGTAGGCCCACATCTCGTCCCAGGCCAGGCGGCGTCGGGCGTCGCCCATGCGGTCGTCCGCCTCGCGCGCGCCGGGCACGCCCTTGGCGATGTCGGCCGCGTGCGCCGCGATACGGGTGGCGATAAGACCGTCGAGCACGTCCTTTGCGTCGGGCAGGCAGAGGTGCTCGGCCGGCGTCACGTAGCAGAGGAAGTCCGCCCCGGCGCTCGCCGAGATGGCCCCGCCGATGGCCGCCGTGATGTGGTCGTAGCCCACGCCCACGTCCGTCACGAGCGGGCCGAGCACGTAGTACGGCGCGCCGTGGCAGAGGCGCTTCTCCATCGTCACGTTGGCGGCGATCTCGTTGATGGCCATGTGGCCCGGGCCCTCGATCATGACCTGCACGCCCGCGTCCCAGGCGCGCTTCGTGAGCTTACCGAGCTCGATCATCTCGGCCGTCTCGGCGGCGTCGTTGGCGTCGAAGAGGCAGCCCGGCCGGCACGAGTCGCCCAGCGAGATGGTCACGTCGTACTCGTGACAGATTTCGAGCACCTCGTCGTAGTACTCGTAGAAGGGGTTCTCGTTGCCCGTGACTTCCATCCAGCCAAACAGCAGCGACCCGCCACGGCTGACGATGTTCATGAGGCGCCCGGTCTCCTTGAAGGTCTCGATCACGCGACGGTTGATGCCGCAGTGGATGGTGAGGAAGTCCACGCCGTCCTCCGCGTGGGCGCGCACCGTGGCGAGAAGGTCCTCGGCAGTGAGCTCCACGAGCGGCTTCTCCATGTAGCCGATGGCGTCGTACATGGGGACGGTGCCCACCATGAGCGGCGTGCGCTCCACGAGCTGCTGCCGGAAAAAGCGGGTCTTGCCGGAGTTGGAAAGGTCCATGATGGCGTCCGCGCCGTACTTCTCGGCCGTGCGGACCTTCTCCCACTCCATGCTGGCGTCCGCCACGTCCCCGGAGATGCCGAGGTTGACGTTGACCTTGGTGGAGAGGCCCGCGCCCACACCGCGCGGCACGAGGCCCTTCTCGAGGTGGCGGACGTTGGCCGGGATGGCGATGCGCCCCGCCGCCACACCTGCGCGGACGAACTCCGGGTCTCGGCGCTCCGCCTCCGCCACGGCGCGCATCTCGGGCGTGATCTGCCCGGCGCGGGCATAGTCGAGCTGCGTGACGAGGTTCTTCTCGCCGCGCGGTGCCTGTCCGCCCAATTTCTCTACAGCTGTGCTCATGCGCAAAACTCCCTCCGTTGGCATTACCCATATCAGGTTCCTCGGGTCGGGGCGGGCGCGCCCCCTCTCAGCCTGCCGTCCTGCAAGCTCCCCGCGCTATGCGATTGTTCCGGCGGCGCGAAGTCCGCCCGCGGCAAGTATAGCGCTCGCCCCGGGACTTGTGCTCGCACAGACAAAAGGTGGTTGTAGCGGGGCAAACGGCGTGTCGAGAAAAACTTTGCCCTTCTCGCTTGCACTGTGTATAGGTGTGTATATACTGTACTTACCGAGTATACACGGTAGGCTCGCGGGAGACGTCCTGGCGGGCCAGCACGGAAGGACGACGGCTTGGACATCATCATCTCAACCTCGAGCGGCAGGCCCATCTACGAGCAGATAACCGACCAGATCAAGTCGGCGATCGTGACGGGCCAGCTCGCAGAGGGCGAGCAGCTCCCCTCGATCCGGGCACTCGCCAACAGCCTGCGCGTGAGCGCGATCACCACCAAGCGCGCCTACGCGGACCTGGAGGCGGCGGGCCTGATCGAGACGGTGCAAGGCAAGGGCACCTACGTCGCCGGTGGAAACGCCGAGCTCATCCGCGAGGAGCAGATGAGGGAGGTCGAGGGGCTTCTCGCCAAGGCCGTGGAGCGCGGCCGGACGATCGGCCTCACCGACGACGAGCTGTCCGAGATGTTCGCCCTAGTACTGGAGTGATGAAAAGGGACTGTCCCTTTTCATCGGAAAGGACGTCACATGAGCGGCAGTCTCATCGAGGCCCGCGGGCTCACCAAGCACTACAGCGGATTCTCGCTGGAGGGTGTGGACCTCACCGTGAACGAGGGCGAGGTCGTGGGCTTCATCGGCCAGAACGGCGCCGGCAAGTCCACCACCATCAAGGCCCTTCTCGGCCTCTTCCCCACCGACGGCGGCACCTCGAGCGTGCTCGGCGTGCCCAGCGACGAGCTTTCGCGCGCATCTGGCGCGGCGGTGAAGGAGCGGGTCGGCGTGGTGTTTGACGCGATCTCGCTGCCGGAGCACCTGAAGGTCGCCGACGTGGGACGCATCTACGAGCGCACCTACGCCACGTGGGACGCGCGCCGCTTCGAGCGCCTGGCCGCCAAGTTTGGTCTGGACGCCAAGAAGACCGTGAAGAGCCTCTCGCGCGGCATGGGCATGAAGCTCTCCCTGGCCTGCGCGCTCGCGCACGACGCGCGCCTGCTCATCCTCGACGAGGCCACCGCCGGCCTGGACCCGATGGCGCGCGACGAGGTGCTCGACCTGCTGCGCGACTTCGTGGCCGAGCCCGGCCGCGCCGTCCTCATGAGCAGCCACATCACGAGCGACCTCGAGCGCATAGCGGACCGCATCGTGTGCATCGACGCCGGGCGCATCGTCTTTGACCTGCCCAAGGACGTCATCACCGACGAGATGGGCGTCGCGCGCTGCCGCGTGGCGGACCTCGAGAAGATCGCGGACGCGGGCGTCGTCCCGGACGCCGAGCTGCGCTACCTGCGCCACGACTACGGCATCGACGTGCTCGTCCCCGACCGCTTTGCCTTTGCGGAGAACTTCCCGGAGATCCCGGTCGACCGCATGACCATAGATGACTACATGACCCTCACCCTGAAGGGCGGTGTCCGATAATGAAGCGCGCGTTCTTTCTTGAGATGACGATCTTCCGTGACTACGCACGGCAGCTCGTGGGCCTGGGAATTCTCGTCTCTTTGTGCATCGGGCTTGGCATGCAGACGCCGCTCGCGATGCCGGCGACGCTCACCTGCATGTTCTTCATGATGAGCGCGATGGGGCTCGCCGCCTACGACCAACTCAACCACTGGGAGCTCTTCCGATTGACGCTCCCGCTCTCCCGGCGCGACGTCGTACTCGGCCGCTATGCCGCCATCGTGACGTTTGGCCTGCTCGGGATGGTCGTTGGCATCTCGGGCGCGCTCATCTGCACGGTTGTCGCCTCCGCGATCGGCCTTCCCGGCGAGGTCGGAGAGGCCTTCGCCTTTGACCCCGACATGCTCTCCGTCATGGCCGTCGTCACCTGCTTCACCCTGCTCATCGGCTCCGTGGTGGCGAGCATCGTGACGCCGCTCTACTTCCGCCTGGGCCAGACGCGCGCCACGCAGATCCTGCCCACGGTGATCGTGCTGCTCTTCGTGGTGCCGGTGGCCATCTTCGGCAACAGCGGCATGCTCGACGGCGGCATCCCGGGGATGGAGCTCGTCTCCGCCGCGCTCGAGGCGCTTGAGACTCCGGCCGGCATGGCCGTGGGCTGCGTGGTTCTCGTGGCCCTGTCGGCTGTGGCGCTGGCAATTTCCGCCGTGGTCTCGCTCAAGCTCTACGAGAGGCGCGAGCTCTAAGGCTGGTCTGCGAGCGCCTCGCAGCCGCGGGTCGTGGCCACGAGCACGTGCTCGAGGGCGCCCGATCCGTGGAGCGGGGCGCCGCAGCTCACGACCTCGCGGGCGAGCGCGGCATCGGCGACCACGCTGCCGGCCACGAGGTCCGAGCCCGCCTCCAGCACCGGGGCGCACATCGTGGCCGACGGGCCCACCACGCAGGTGAGCGCGCCGCGCGAGAGCTCCAACAGGCGCGGCAGGGTCTTGTTGGCGAGCGCCATGCCCGTCATGACGGCGAGGTCCGCTCCCGGCAGCAGGTACTCGCAGGCGGTGTCCGGCAGGTCCGTGTCGGCGCGGGCGGAGCGCTCCAGCACGGTGACGTCCGCGTGCTCCGCGATGGCCGCAAGGTGCGGAAAGTGGCCGACCACCACCGCGCGGGGCCGCGAGCCGTCGCCCCTCTCGGCCGCCATGCGCCGGGCCGCCGGGGCCAGGAACACAAACGGGTCCGTGCTCCCCGCGTCCGTGACCAGGCTCAGCTCGCCGATCCGCTCGCACTGGTTGTGCCAGGCGTTGAGCGCCGCCACGCCCACCGACGCCACCTCGAAGTCCCACGACTTCGCACAGGCGGCAAGCTCGCACAGCGGACGGCCCGCCCAGCCGCGCTCCAGGCGCAGGCGCACGCCCCCGCGGTGGAGCGCCGCCACGCCCCGCGCCGCACTCGGCCTCGACGAGGCAGTGGTGGGCGCCCATGACCACGCTCCGCACGAGCACGTCCTCGGGAATCCGGTCGATCATCCGGTCGTAGAGCAGCCACGCGTCTGTCATCATTTCCTCCAGGTTGGTTGGTCGGGAGGCGACATGCTGTTCATTCTCACCGGTGGCATCCGGACGGGCAAGACCACGTGGCTCGAGGCACGCGTGCGCGAGCTCGGGGCGGCGGGCGTGCCCGTGCGCGGCGTGCTCGCGCCCGGCGTGTGGCGCGCCGGCGAGAAGGTCGGGATAGGGAACGTGCTCTTGCCCTCGCGCGAGCGCGTCCTTCTTGCCACGCCGGCGGCGGGCGGGTGCGCGGGCGGCCTCGGCTGGGACTTTGACGCCAACGCGCTCGCCCGAGTGAACGCGCATCTCGCCGCGCTGCGCCCGGGCGGCGCGGCCGGGCTTCTCGCCATCGACGAGCTTGGACCGCTCGAGCTGCGCCGTGGCGCCGGCCTCACCGAGGCGCTCGCGCTGCTCGACGCCGGCCCCGCTCCTGCCTGGCCGCACGCCCTCGTCGTGGTGCGCTCGGCGCTCGCCGAGGAGGCTGCCGCGCGCCTGTGCCCCGCGTGGGGCCCCGTCGAGCTCATCCGGCCGGACGGGGCCGGGGCGAGCCGTCTGCGGGAGGCCCTTCTCGCCCGCACCTAGACGCGCCTACTCCCGCACGGCGCCACGCATCAGCGCGTCGTACTCCTCGTCCGTGAGGTCGTGCCCGTAGAAGAGCCGGTAGTACTCCCCCACCACGTCACGCAGGTCGTCGTCGAAGCGGTCCGGGTAGCACAGGCGCGCGTACCACTGCAGGCCGATGATCTGGTTGACCGAGGCAGGCATGGATATCCAGTTGTAGGGCTCGCTCGGCGCACGGAAGTAGTTACCGGACTTGATGGCGCTGAGCTCGGCCCAGGCCGGCTCGTCGCCCACGGTGTCAAAGATCGAGTCGCCCACGAAGACGATGAGCTCGGGGTCCCAGAGCGCGATCTGCTCGAGGCCGATCTCGTTGCCCTTGCCGCTGGACGACGGGTCGTCCACCACGACGACGTTCTCGGAGCACATGTCGATGATGCCGGACTGGAAGCCGCCGCGCGCCATCGCGTTGGTGCCGGTGTCGCCGAGCAGGTACGCCGCGCGCGGGCGCTCGGCCTCGGGAATCTCGGCCACGACGGACTCGACCTCGGCCACCGCGTCGCGGCAGTAGTCCGCGAGCTCGGCGGCCTTCTCGGAGTCAAGAATCTCCGCGAGCTGGTCGTAGAGGTCGGCGTAGCTGTGGAGGTCGGTCGAGTCGATGTGCACGCACGGGATGCCAATCTGCTCCTGCAGCGTGTCCAGCTCCTCGACGAGCGAGTCCTTGGCCTCGCCGACGTCGACGATCAGCTGCGGGTCCGCCGCGGCGACGGCCTCCTTGTTGAAGTCGCCCTTGCCGCCGTAGATCTGGCCGAAGACGGGCAGGTCGGCGAGGTCCTCGCCGAGGTAGGCGAGCTGCTCGTCCGTGAGCTCGCCGGAGAGGCCGACCATCTTCTCGGGCGCCACCGTGAGCAGCACCTGCTGGGCCACGGGGCCGGACGCCGCAATGCGCTCGACCTCTGCCGGGATCTCCACCTCGCGCCCGAGCGAGTCCGTGACCACGCGCGTGGCCTGCTCCGCCGCGGGCTGCTGGTCGCCCGTCTGCTGCGCCGCCGGCGCGCCGCCGCATGCCCCGAGCGACACCGCCACCGCAAGCGCCGCGACCGCCGACAAGAACGTCCTTCTCCTCACTTCTTCTCCCTTCCCGATGATCCGAAGGGACTGTCCCTTCGTATCATTTCCGTTGGTACGCAGGCGCGCGCCCGATCGCCATGGAGCGAGCTGACCTCGACGGGCAGGCCGTAAAGCTCGCTCAGGAGCGGCCCGGTGATCACGTCGGCCGGGGCGCCGCACGCGCGGACGCGCCCGCCGTCGAGCGCAAGCACCGTGTCCGCGTAGAGATAGGCCAGGTCGGGCGCGTGCGTGGACGCGATCACCGAGAGCCCCTCGCTCGCGAGCCGTCGCACGACCGCCATCACGCGCGCCGTGTTGCCAAAGTCGAGCGCGCTCGTGGGCTCGTCCATCACGATCGAGCGCGCGTCCTGCGCGATGGCGCGGGCGATAAGGACGAGCTGTCGCTCACCGCCCGAGACCTGCATGAAGCTCCGGTGCGCAAGGTGCGCCACGCCCACGCGCTCGAGCGCCTCCTCGGCGCGGGCTCGGTCGGACGCGCCGGGCGCGCGCAGCGGCCCCAAGCGCGACGCCGCGCTCATGAGCACCACGTCGAGCACCTCGTAGTCAAAGACCTGCGCGTGGCTCTGCGGGACGAAGGCCATCTCGCGGGCGCGCTCGGCCACCGTGAGCTCCCCGAGCGGCCGACCGTTCACGAGGATGGCCCCCGCACGCGGGCGCTCGAGGCCCAGGATGCAGCGGAAGAGCGTGGTCTTGCCCACGCCGTTAGGCCCGAGCACGCACGCGAGCTCGCCGTCCGCTACAGAGAGGTCCACGCCCTCGAGCACCGCGTGGTCGCCGTAGGAGAAGCTGAGGCCGGAAATCTGGAAGCTCATATCAGCCACGCCCCCTCTTCACGATGAGCCACAGGAAGAACGGCGCGCCCACCACCGACGTGAGGATGCCGATGGGAATCTCTGCCGTGAGCGCGAGGCGCGCGATGTCGTCCACCACCAGGAGAAACGTCGCCCCCGCGAGCATGCTGGCCGGCAGGAGATGCCGATAGTCGCTGCCCACGAGTCCTCGCGCGAGATGCGGCACCACGAGCCCCACCCAGCCGATGAGCCCGGAGACCGCCACACTCGCCGCGGTCACGAGGGCCGAGAAGAGCACGGCCACGGCGCGCACGCGCGGGGCGTTCACGCCCATGGAGAGCGCCTCGTCATCGGACATCGTGAGGACGTTGAGGCGCCAGCGCATGGCCATGAGGCCGACAAGGCCGATCGCGATGGGGCCGACCGCCAGCGCGAGGTCGGCCACCTTGGCGCCGTTGAACGAGCCGAGCAGCCAGAACGTGATGGCTTGCAGCTGGTTGGACGGGTCGGCCACGAGCTTTGTGTAGGAGACACCAGCCTCGAAGAGCGACTTCACCATGATGCCGGCGAGCACGGTGACGAGGATCCGGTTGCCGCGCGCCCGGCTGCTCACCAGCAGCACGATGCCCACCGCGGCGAGCGAGACGGCGAAGGCCGAGCCGGAGATCGCGAGCGAGGTGCCGCCCGCGAGGATGGCCCAGCACGCACCGAACGCCGCGCCCTGCGACGCGCCGAGGAAGTCCGGCGAGACGAGCGGGTTCTGGAAGATGCCCTGGAAGGCGGCGCCTGCGGCCGAGAGGCTCGCGCCCACGAGGATCACGAGCAGGATGCGCGGCAGGCGCACGTTGAAGAAGAGCGTCTCCTGCTGCGCGGAGAAGTCACCGAAGCCGGGAGCCACGCGGGAGGCAAGGAGCTCGAGCGCGTCCGCCGGGCCGATGGGATAGCGCCCGAGCGCCAGCGACACGAGGACCGTGCCAACGAGCAGCACGCCGAGAAGGGCAATGAGCCGGCCGGGGTGTCTGCGTGCGAGGGCCGTCATGCGCGCTCGCCCTTCCCCGGGCCCTCGCCGCGGCGCTCGGCGCGACGGCGGACGAGCTGCGCCACGATGGCGAGGGCGATCTCGGCGGGCGTGACGGCGCCGATGGCAAGGCCGATCGGCATGGCCACGGCGTCGACGCGCTCGGCCGGCACGCCGGCGGCGACGAGGTGCTCGCGCGCGAGGGCGGCCTTGCGGGCGCTGCCGATGCAGCCCACGTAGGCGGGCTGGACGTCACGGGTCAGCACGTCGAGAAGGACCGTCTCGTCGTGGGCGTGCCCGTGCGTGAGCACGACGACGGAGTCGCGCGGCCAGATGGCGGCGCTGGCGGCGAGCTCGTCAAACGCGCCGCAGGTCACGGTAGCTGCCTGTGGCAGGCGCTCGCGCGTGGCGAGCTCCGGTCGGTCGTCGTAGACGTGTGCCTCGAAGCCCGCCGCGACTGCCAGGCCCACGAGCGCGGCGCCCACGTGCCCAGAGCCAAAGATGTGCAGCCGGCTCGGCGCGACGATAGGCTCGCGATAGGTGGCGCGCGCGTCATCCCAGGTCGGGACGTTCAGTCGCGCGGCCGGGCCGACCTCGATCGTTGGCGCGGCGGGATCCTCCCAGCGCTCCGTCACGCAGACGGGCTCGTCACGCAGGAGCGCGTCGCGCACGGCGAGAAGGACGGGCAGGTCGTCGGTCGTGAGCGAGCGCACGGCGAGCAGCGCGTCGCCGCCGCAGGCCATGGCGTCGCCCGTGTGGTACCACTCCAGGCTCGGCTCGCCGCCGGAGCGCGCCGCGCGGGCACGCTCGATGGCCAGCTGCTCGATGGCGCCGCCTCCGACGGTCCCAATGAGCTGGTCGTTTGCGAGGACCGCCAGGCGTGCACCCTCATGGCGCGGCATCGAGCCGCTCGTGGCGAGCAGGCTCGCCAGCCCCACGCGTCGCCCGGCCTCGAGCTCCGCCACGAGCGCGGAGACGAAGCTCTCGTCGGAAAGGGAGCCGTTGACGGCACGCGCGCTCCTCTCGGCCTGCTCGTCCTTCTCGCTCGAGAGCGCGAGAATCGCCTCGAGCACGCCGCCGCCCACGGCAAGCGCCTTGTCTGAGGCGCTCTCGATGTACTCCGGATGGCAGCGCGGGTCCACGTCGCCGCACTTCATGCCCTTGTGCACAGGGACACCGGCTTGCAGCAGACCGCGCACCACGCCGTCGATCGTCGCACGCATGGGCTCGCCGGCAACCGTGGCGCAGACGTCGCCAGCTGCCACCTGCGCACCGATCTCCATGCATGGCTCGAAGACGCCGTCCGCCGGCGCGCGCATCACGCGCTCGCCCGCGTAGCCGCCGATGAGCCCGGGCACCACCGTGTTGGAGATCGGCGAGCCCTCGTAGTAGACGCGCCCCAGGTAGTGGCCGCGCATCGTCTCCACGGCGGCGTCGCAGTCCTCGCGCGCGGTGAAGCCGGGACCCACGCCGATCACGACGGGCGCCATGTCGCGCGTGGTGCCGAGGTTGCGCTTGGCGAGAATGGCGTCCACCAGTACGTCGGGCGCGAGCTCGCGCACGCAGGCGGCCTCGGGGTCCACGAGCACGGCGACGTTTCCCGCCGTCGCTTCCACGCGCGCCGCCGCGACGTCCGCGCACAGCACGCCGCGAACGCCCTCCACGCTCGTCTCGCCCAGGCGAATCGCCTCCGAGAAGCACACGGTGCGCCGGATGGACGTGGGAACCGCGAGGTCGCACATCACGACCTGCATGCCCGCGCGGTACAGCCGCAGCGCGATGCCCGACGCGATGTCCCCCGCCCCGCGAATCACGACCAGCATGTCTCGCTAACCTCCTCGTCAGCGTTGTATTTTTAAATACATAACGCCCTGCGCGACCACTCACATTCCATTCAGTTAGTCTAGCTCACAAATAGTTTGTCCCATCGCCCAACGTCGCGAACGGCCGATGTGCACGCTCAGACGGTTGTGTACACCCCCTTTTCTCCCCCTCAGTACAAACCCCTGCAGAGGCGCAGGTAGTCGCCTTGCCAATACTTGGGGGGTTTCCAACAGGGTGTACACAACCGTCATCTCCCGCCGGATCATCCCTCGGCAATCGCCCGCACGGCGGCTACGGTGGTGTCGATTTCGTCCTCCGTGTTGAACCAGCCGCAGCTCAGGCGCACAATGCCCTGCCGCTCGGTCCCCAGCGCGCGATGCATGAGCGGCGCGCAGTGGGCTCCGGCGCGGCACGCGATCCCCCAGCCGGAGGACAGCGCGTCGGCCACCTCCGCCGAGTCGAGCCCATCCACGTTGAGCGCCACGATCGACCCGCAGCACTCGGGCGCCACGGGCCAGCCGCCGTACACCGTCACGCCCGGCACATCGTGCACGCCCTCCCACAGCCGCCGCGCCAGCGCGTGCTCGTACGCGCCCACCGCCGCGGGCCCGCCGTTCTTCTCGACAAACGCAATGCCCGCCGCAAGGCCAGCCAGGCCGTGCGCGTTCAGCGTCCCCGCCTCCAGCCGCGTGGGCCACTCCAGCGGGTGCCGACGCTCGAAGGAGTGCACGCCGGAGCCGCCCTCGGCCCACGGGCGCACGTCAACGCCCTCGGCCACCGCCATGCCGCCCGTGCCCTGCGGGCCCATGAGACCCTTGTGCCCGGTGAAGCACACCACGTCGATGCCCGTGCCCGCCATGTCCAGCGGCGCGGTGCCCGCCGTCTGCGACGCGTCCACCAGGCAGAGCGCGCCCGCGGCGTGCGCTATCTGCACCACGCGGACCACGTCCACGAGGTTGCCCGTCACGTTGGAGCCGTGCGTCACCGCCACAAGGCACGTTCCCGGCGTGACCAGCCGCTCGAGCTCGTCCATGTCGAGAAACCCGTGCGTGTCGCAGCCCACGTACGCGACGTCGACGCCCCGTTCGTCCGCCAGACGCGCAAGCGGCCGCAGCACGGAGTTGTGCTCCAGTACCGTCGTGACCACGCGATCGCCCGGCCCCACCAAGCCGGACAGCGCGGCGTTGAGTGCCGCCGTGGCGTTGGCCGAGAAGCACACGTGGTCGGCACGTGGGCAGCCCAGGAGCGCGGCCACCGCCTCTCGGGCGCGCAGCACCACGCGCCCGGCGTCGAGCGCGCCTGCGGACGCGCCGCGGCCAGCGTTTCCGAGCGAACCCATCGCCGCCACGACGGCGTCCACGACCTCCTGCGGCTTGCGCATCGTCGTTGCCGCGTTGTCCAGATAGATCATCGGCCCCACGTCCTTCTCGCCCGCCGCTCAGCGAAACTCCAGGAGCTCGATCACCGTCATGGCCTCGACGGGCACGCCGTCGGCGGCCAGCGCGGCCGCGAGCTCCTCGCGCGCCTCCGGCGCCGTCTTCCACGCCAGGCCGCAGCCGGCCGCGACCTCGCCAGGCACCGGGATCATCCGCCCGCCCAGGCCGCGCCGCTGGCAGCACTCCTCGCATGACATCGCCGCCGCCGTGGTGGGAAACGTCGCCACCAGAGACGGCACCCGCACGCGCGTCATCGCCCGTCGCCCCGCAGACCCTACGGCCGCACCACGAGGCTCGCGCCGGTCAGGCGTTGCGCGATCACGTACATGTTGGTGACCTCCCCCACGGCCAGCGTGTCCGCAATGCCATAGTGGTCGAGGCAGGTCCCGCAGGTCAGCACCTCCACGCCGGAGGCCGCGAGGCCGCGCAGGTCCTCGAGCGCCGCCGAGCCCTCGCAGCTGAGGTGCGCGCCGCCGTTGTAGAGCAGCACGGTCGCCGGCAGCTCGTCGAGCTGCGTGAGCGAGTAGACAAAGCTCCCCATGAGCTTCTTGCCCAGCACGTCGTCGCCGGTGCCCATGCACTCGGAGGTGATGGCCACCACCACGTTCTTCGGCGCGGGCGCTGCGGCCGGCACGCCCGGCACCTCGCAGGTCGCCGACTCGGCCTCCGCATCGCTTACGCCCAGCGCCACGGACGTGGTCACGGTGACGCGCCACTCCTTCTCGCTCAGCCGCTCGCTCGCAACCGCGCAGCCCTTGCCCTCGCCCATGCGCGTGAGGTTTGCCACCGCGATCTCGTTGTCCACGATGGTCTCCACGCTGCCCGGGCCCGCCAGCGCACTCAGCGCCTTCAGGGTCCGCACCACGGGGATGGGGCACGCCTCGCCCCGCGCGTCGATCGTGAGCACCGTGTCTGCCATGTTCTCTCCCATCCGGCCCGTCCGGGCCTCACTCAGCGGGCGAGAAGGACCTCGGCCCGCGTCTCGTACAGCCTACTCCAGCTCCAGCGCCACGAGCGCCGCGCCGAGGGCACCCGCGTAGCGCGCCTCCGGGCAGGTGGTCACGGGCGCGCCGAGCTTCTCGCCCAGCCGCTCCACCACGTACTCGTTGTCGCAAAGCCCTCCCGTGAGGTAGTACGGCGCCGTGCCGCCCGCCGACCCCACGAGCGCAGCCACGCGGCCCACCACGCTCTCGACCACGCCGCGCGCGATGTTCTCGCGCGCCTCGCCGCGACCGACGAGGCTGATGACCTCGCTCTCGGCGAAAACGGTGCACATGCTGGAGATCTGCGTCGGCTCGCCGGCACGTGCGAGCGCAGTCAGCTCGTCGTGGCTCACGCCCAGCCGGTCTGCCATGACCTCAAGGAAGCGCCCGGTGCCAGCCGCGCACTTATCGTTCATCACAAACTTGAACACGCGCCCGCCGCGCAGGCGAATGACCTTGGTGTCCTGGCCGCCCACGTCGACCACGGTGCCGTCGGGCCCAAAGAGCCGCGCGGCACCGCGCCCGTGGCACGTGATCTCGGTCACGACCTTGTCCGCGTACGGCACCGCCACGCGCCCGTAGCCCGTCGCCACCACGCGCGATGATACGAAGGGACTGTCCCTTTGTATCATCGCTGCGCGGGCGCGCTCGGCGGCGTCTACGCTGGAGAAGCCAGTGGGCATGAGCACGGTGCGCACGAGCTCGCCCGTGGCATCCACCATGGCGACCTTCGTGGCAGTGGAGCCGATGTCAACGCCTATGCCCAGGCGCCCGGACGGCACGTTCTTCTCGCCCCCTACAGCGTCTCGATGAACGCGGCGATGCGCGTCTCGAGCTGGCCCATGTCGCCGGCGGAGTAGTCAGTCTCCACCTTCATGTACGGGATGCCCGCGCCCTCCACGGCGCGCTCCACGCGCGCGGACTCCACGTTGAAGGTGTGGCACGCCGTGAGCACGCACTCGATCACGCCGTCCACCCGGTACTTCTTTGCCATCTCGAGCGTCGCGGCAAAGCGGTCGTCGTTGGGGGTCATGACGGAGCAGTTGATTTTGAGGTAGCGATCGGCGATCGCGCGCAGGATGTCCGGTGCGTCCTCGTCCACCATGAAGCGGTTGGTGCGCTCGCCGGAGCAGTCGTCCTCGCAGACCACCACGCCACCGTTGCGCTCGATCGTGGCGCCCACCTTGTTGATGACGCCGCCCACGGGACAACCGGTGATGAGGATGCGCTTGGCGCTCGCGATGATGGGGCTGCCGCCCGCCTCGGCCTCCGCGCGACGCTGCTCGCACAGGCGCTCGAGGCTCTCCACATACGCGCGCACGTCAAAGTTGAACGTACCTGCGAACATCGTGCTCATGAGCTCCACGCCGCTCATCGCCGGCGGCACGCTCCGCTGCAGGTCGTAGAGGGCCAGGATCGCGCGACGCAGGCGGTTACGTAGGCGTGCGGCGTCGCGCAGGGCGTCGTCGGTGATCTGGATGCCGTAGAGTTGCTCGAGCGCCCGCTTGAGACCAACTACCTCCTGGTACCAGCCCTCGCGTTCGTGCTCGCGCGAACGTCCCTGCGGCAGGTGCAGCACGTAGGTGGGCTTGAGCTCGTTCATCAGCTCGTACATCTTCTTTTTGCCGTCACAGGTGGTCTCGCCCACGATGAGGTCGGAGAAGTGCGTGAACGGGCACTTCTGCGAGTACGCGAAGCCGTAGGTTGACTTGATGAGCGGGCAGAGGTTGGTCGGCAGGACCTCCTCTGCCGCCGGGATGACCTCGTCGGAGGTGCCGCAAAGCCCCACGCCCGAGGCGCCCGCAGCGTCGATTACCTCGAGCGGCGTGTAGCTGCAGAGATAGCCCACCAGACGGCCGCCCGCCTGCTTGAAGTCCTTCACCTTGAGAAAGCTCTGGCGGCGCTGCTCGTTGAACTCCTCGAAGGTACGCGGGAGCTCGAGGGCGGCGGGCGTGGGCATGTCTCCTCCTGATGTCGTCGAAAAATGAGTTTGGTATCCAAACAAAGAGTAATACAGCGTTATAGTTTGGAAACTACAATGCGGCAGACGGTAGGATTGTGTCGAGGAGCACAAAGGAGGCGATGAGCGTGCCACTTGCAGAGCTTCTGGGCGTGAGGCCCGGCGTGACATCGGTCATCGGCAGCGGCGGCAAGACGTCGCTCCTCGCGGTGCTCGCGCACGAGCTGCCGGGCACGGTTGTGCTCACCACCACGACGCACATCCTGCCGTTCCCGGACGTGCCGCTTGTGGCCTCGGCCGACGTCGACGACGTGCAAGCGGCGCTCGCGGAGTCGCGCGTCGTCTGCGCGGGGTCGCAGGCCGAGAAGAACGGCAAGCTCGTGACTCCCGAGCTCGACATCGACGCATTGGCGTCCCTCGCGGACTACGTGCTCGTGGAGGCCGACGGCGCCCGGCGCCTCCCCCTCAAGGCCCACGCCGCCTGGGAGCCGGTCATCCCCGCGTGCTCGGGCCGCACAATCCTCGTTCTCGGCGCCTCCGGCCTCGGCCATCCCGTGCGCGAGAAGGTCCACCGCCCGAAACTCTTCTGCGAGCTCGCCGGCTGCGCGCCGGACGACCTCACAACGCCTGAGCTCGTCGCCCGCGCCGCCAACGCCGAGGCCCTCGCCGACGTCGCCCTCATCAACCAGGCCGACGTCGCGCCCGACGCGGCCCGCAACCTCGCCGCCCTTCTCGCCATCCCGGCGCTCGTGGGCAGCATGCAGGCCGGCACCGTCACTGAACTCTAAGCGAGCCGCTGACCGCGGAGACCGTCACGTTCGCGGTGCCGTCACCATACGTGAGCACGCCGGCATCCACCGAGTCGGAGCCCACAGCGTCGCTGAACCGGCCCGAAGTCGTGTCGAAGCGCAGCGTCATGCCTACGTCCTCCGGCACGTCAAGCGTCACGTCGCCGCTCACCGTCTTGACGTGCGTCTCGTCGGGCATTCCGTCCGCGAGTGCCAGCGTCACATTGCCGCTAACCTTCTCGACAACCACGTTCTTCTCGACTGCGGGGAGAAGAACGTCCACGTCCCCGGAAACGCCCTCAAGTGCGAACGTCTGGCACACGAACCCGGACAGCTCGACGTCCGAAACCACGCCGTTGATTCTCACCTGACCCAGCTCCATCATCTCATCCGCGGGAAGCTGGACAACGAGCTGCAGGTCAGGGTAGTCAAGTCCGTTGTCAGCCTCCGGCAGGCCGTCATCGGCCACCAGCGTCCCGTCATCGCGCATCCTGATCGAGACGCGCGTGGGGTCCATGTCGTAGGTCCCGGCTGGCAGAGAGGCACGAACGGAGACCTTTTCTGAAGTTCCGCGCTCCACCCGTACCGTGCCGCCCTGCCAGGTCACGTCGAGGTTGCGCACCTCTGGGGCGGCGTACACGGCGCTTTTGTCGAAGGGCGCTCCCAGGGAGAACGTCTCGTTTGACCCGGTCGCCATTACTCTGCGCCAGACGCCTGTGGCCAAGAGCCACACAAGCAAGCCGAGAAGCACCACGATGATTGCGCCCATCACGGCAACCTTGGCTCTTCCGTTCCGACCTGCCATGGGCTCCGACCCCTGCGTGGGAGGCTCGGTCGCCGGGACAGTATTCTCCTCGGCCTCCGAGCCCACGTGAAGAAGCTCGTCCAGACTCATGCCGTAGAGTCGCGCGAGCGCGATGAGGTTGTCGGTATCCGGTGAGCTCTCCGCACGCTCCCACTTGGAGATCGCCTGACGCGACAGTCCCAACTCACGGGCAAGCGCCTCCTGGCTGTACCCCTTGGCGCGCCGAAGCTCCGCAAGACGCTGTGCAATCTCGACGTTCATGTCATCCTCCCCATGTGGTCTCGGACTGACAAGAGCCTAGGTGAGCGCCCCCACACGCGCCAGCACCTTTAGTGGGAAATACCGCAACTATAAGTTGCACATCGTCTGAGCATGCCATTCTCACCACTCTTCTCTACACCTGGGGACCAAACGCGAGCGGCCCGCCACGCTTCTAAGCGAGAGTTCTGAGCGCAAAGCGCGAACACTCTCGCGTGAAGCGTGACGGGCCGCCCCTCGCGCGTAAGGCTCTGCCTACAGGTAGGCCACGGCCTTGATCTCGACCTTGGCGGCCTTGGGCAGCGCGGCAACCTCGAAGGCGGCGCGGCTGGGATACGGCGCGGTGAAGAACTCGCCGTAGACCTCGTTCATGGCCGCGAAGTCATTGATGTCGTCGAGAAGGACGGTGACCTCGGCGACGTCGGCCATGGATGCGCCGGCGGCCTCGAGGATGTTCTTGATGTTGGTGAGGCTCTGGCGCGTCTGGGCCTGGATGTCCTCGCCGGCGAACTCGCCGGTAGCGGGGTCGATCGGCAGCTGGCCGGACACGTGGATGGCCTTGGTAGCCGGAGCCGCAACGGCGGCGGAGTAGGGGCCGAGCGCCGCAGGCGCCTTGTCGGTGACGATTGCCTCGATTGCCATGTTCTTCTCCTTAGTCTCGTGACGAAAAGGGACTGTCCCTTTTCGTCATCTTGCCACGTAGCGGCCGGGGGTGGGGCCGCAGGGCTCGCCGTCGCGGACCACGAGCTCGCCGCCCACGTAGACGAGGTGCGCACGACCATGCGCCTCGAAGCCCTCCCACGGCGTGTAGTCCACGGCCTGGTGCTGGGTCGCCGCGCTGATGGTCCAGCGCGCGGAGGGGTCCCACACGCAGACGTCGGCGGCCGCGCCCACGGCCAAACGGCCGCGCTCCGGCCACAGGCCGAAGGTGCGCGCCGGGCCCTCCGACAGCAGGCGGCAGAGCTCCTCGGGACCGAGCTGGCCCTCGAAGGTCGTGGCCATCACGGCCGGGCGGTGCTCGATGCCGGGGCCGCCGTTGGGGATCTTGGTGAAGTCGCCGCGGCCGCGGTCCTTCTGGCCGTGCAGGTTGAACGAGCAATGGTCCGTCGCGATGGAATCCACCTCGCCGCCAAGCACGGCCTCGCGCAGGGCGCGCACGTCAGCGGGCTTGCGCAGCGGCGGGCTCATCACGTACTTGGCGCCCGCGAAGCCGTCGTCGCCGGCCTCGAGGTAGCGCGTGTTGTCCAGCGTGAGGTACTGCGGGCAGGTCTCCACGTAGATGCCCTGCTGGCCGCGGGCACGGGCGGCGCGCACGGCGAGAAGCCCGAGCTCGGTGGACAGGTGCACCACGTTGACGCGCGCGCCCGCGATCTGCGCCAGGTAGAGCAGGCGGCTCACGGCGTCCGCCTCGGCCTCGGCCGGGCGGGAGAGCGGGTGCCCCTCCGGGCCCGTGATGCCCTCGGCGAGCACCTTGCGCTGCAGCTCGTTCACCACGTCACCGTTCTCGCAGTGCACGCAGAGCACGGCACCCAGGTCGCGCACGACCTCCAGGCAGCGCAGCGTCTCCGCGTCGGAGAGGCGCAGGTGGTCGTAGGCAAGGTAGGTCTTGAAGCTCGAGACGCCCGCCTCGCGCATGCGGCGCATCTGCTCGGGCGAGTCCTCGCCCCACTCGGCGATGGCCATGTGGAAGCCGTAGTTTGCCGTGCATCCGGCACCGCCCTCGGCGCGCTTGTGCCACTCGGCGAGCGCCTCGTCCATCGTCACGCCACGGTCGGCCGTGGCGTAGTCAACGATGCAGGTGGTGCCGCCGCAGGCAGCGGCGCGCGTGCCGGTCTCAAAGCTGTCGGCCGTCCAGTCCATGCCGGTCCAGCACTGCAGGTGGGTGTGTGCGTCGATGAAGCCGGGGAACACCCAGCAGCCCGTGACGTCCTCGACGACGTCGGTGAGCCCGGGCTCGATGTGCGCGGCGATCTCCGCGATCTTATCGCCCTCCAGCGCGAGGTCGGCGCGGCGCAGGCCCTCCGGCGTGACCAGCGTGCCGTTTGTCAGGATCCTCCTCATCGGCTTTCCCCTCCTCACGATGGGTCAAAAGGGGACTGTCCCCTTTTGACCCACTCCTCTAGGCGCGTCAGGTCCTCGGGCGTGTCCACGTCGGCGAGCTCCCACTCGTCGGCGGCCTCGACCAGGCGCACGCGACCCTCCAGCTCGGCATGGCCGGCGAGAAGGACGCGCCCTCCGGTGTCATTGTCCAGCCGGGCGAGCGCGCCCAGCGTGTCGTTCGGCCAGAGCACCGGATTCGCCGGGCGACCGTGCCAGCTCAGGCGCACGATTGCCGTGGGCTCGTGCGTTAGCGCGGCCACCATCGAGCGCACGCTCTTCTCGCTCAGAAGCGGCTGGTCGCCGGTCACAAAGAGGCAGCCGGCACGATGCCCCAGCGCCTCCAGGCCCGCGCGCATCGTGTCGCTCTTAAGTGGGCCGTCCGCGCGCACGCAGCGCACGCCGAGCCGCCCGCACAGCCCCTCGACCGCATCCCAGCGCGTCACCACCACGACGTCCAGGAGGTCCGCCGGCAGCGCGGCGAGCGTGCGCTCCAGCACCGCCGTACCGGCCAGCGGCGTCACGAGCTTCTCGTCCGGCGCTCCGCCAAAGCGCGCGCCCTCGCCGGACGCCATGACCACACAGCCCAGGCGCGGCACGTCGGCAAAGCCCGAGAAGCACGTCTCATAGGAGGCAGAGAGCGCCCAGCGGCTCGTGCGCTCGAACGCGCGGTAGCGCTCGATCAGCTCGCGCGCCTCGGCCGTGAGCTGGGAGCCGCCTCCCCCGGATCCGCCCACGGTCCGCTCGGTGAGCGCGAAGCCGAAGGCGCGCTCGGCGTCATGCACGAGGCGCGTCGCCTTGGTGTAGGCCATGCCCATGTCGATCGCGGCGGCACGCAGGCTGCCCAGCTCGCCCACGCGCTCCAGCAGGTCGACGGGACCGGGCCCAAAGACCCGGTGGCCGTCGTCGCCCAGAAGATATGCCCTGAGGTCAGGCCTCATGCCCGCGCTTCACCGTCCTTCTCGATGTGATGAAAAGGGACTGTCCCTTTTCATCACCCACGTACGATGGTACCCGTCTTGCCGGCGATGCCGTCGGCCGCACGCTCGAGCAGCGTAATCAGCGACGAGCGACCGGGCCCGGACTGCGCGAACGCGAGCGCGGCCTGGACCTTGGGCAGCATCGAGCCGGGCGCGAACTGGCCCTCCTCGATGTAGCGGGCCGCGGTCTGGGGCGTGAGCTCGTCGAGCCACTGCTGGTCGGGCTTGCCAAAGTTCACGGCGACCTTCTCCACGGCCGTGAGGATCACCAGGAAGTCAGCGTCCAGCTGCTCGGCCAGGCGCGCCGCCGCAAAGTCCTTGTCGATGACCGCCGCAGCACCCTTGAGGTGGTTGCCCTCGGTCCTGAACACGGGGATGCCGCCGCCCCCGCAGGCGACGACCACGTGGTTGGTCTCCACGAGCGAGCGGATCGTGTCCAGCTCCACGATGCCCACCGGCTTGGGCGAGGCCACCACGCGGCGGTACCCGCGACCGGCGTCCTCCACCACGTCGTAGCCGCGCTCGGCGATCATGCGGTCGGCCTCCTCGCGCGTCATGAAGGAGCCGATCGGCTTGGTGGGGTTGGCGAAGGCCGGGTCCTCCGGATCCACCTCCACCTGCGTGAGCACGGTGGCCGCTCCCACGTTGATCCCGCGGTCGAGCATCTCCTCGCGCAGGGCGTTCTGCAGGTCGTAGCCGATGTAGCCCTGGCTCATGGCCACGCAGACGGAGAGCGGGCACGGGATGTACTTCTCGGGGTCCGAGCGCGTGAGCTGGGTCATGGCCTCCTGGATCATGCCCACCTGCGGGCCGTTGCCGTGGGCCACCACGACCTCGTTTCCCTGCTCGATGAGGTCCACGATCGCGCGCGCCGTGTGCTTGACGGCCTGCATCTGCTCCGGCAGGTTGTTGCCCAGCGCGTTGCCGCCCAGAGCGATGACGATTCTCTTACCCATGGTTCCTCTCCTGAATAGAAAAGTTGCCTAAGAGGGGGCTCTCCCCTCCTAGGCAACTCTGGGGAAGCGAGCGATTAGGCCTGGTTCCAGCGGGGCTTGGCCGCGGCCTCAAGCGCCGCGAGCGTGGCCACGGGGTCCTTGACCTTCTGCAGGAAGATCATGGCCGCGATGGCGTAGGGCTTGTAGCTGGCCTCCTTGTACATGCCCACGCGGTGCATGTCAAAGACGTCGGCCATGACCTCGCCGTGCTCGCAGGAGACGCCGGAGATGTCGGCGGGCAGCGGGTGCATGTAGATGGTGTCCTGGCCGTTGGCCGTCTTGGCCATGAGCTCGGTCGTGGAGCACCAGTCCTGGTGCGTGGCGTTCTGGGCGAGAAGCTCCTTCTCCAGGGCCTTGATGCCGGCGTCGTCGCCCTCGGCGTAGAGGTTGGTGCGCTTCTCCATGGCGGCGTAGGGCGCCCAGCTCTTGGGGATGACGATGTCGGCACCCTCGAAGGCCTCCTCCATCGTGTTCACCTGGCGGAAGGTGCAGCCGGACTCGGCGGCGTAGGCGCGGGCGGCCTCCACGCGGTCGCTCATGAGGTCGTAGCCCTCGGGGTGGGCCAGCGTGACGTCCATGCCAAAGCGCGGGAGCAGCGAGATGAGCGACTGCGGGCAGGAGAGCGGCTTGCCGTAGCTCGGCGAGTACGCCCAGGTCACGGCAACCTTCTTGCCGCGCAGGTTCTCCAGGCCGCCAAACTCCTCGATGAGGTAGAGCATGTCGGCGGAGGACTGGGTCGGGTGGTCGGAGTCGGACTGGAGGGAGATGAGCGTGGGACGGTGGTCGAGCACGCCGTCCTTGTAGGCCTCGTCCACGGACTCGGCGACCTCGGCCATGTAGGCGTCGCCCTTGCCGATGTACATGTCGTCGCGGATGCCGATGACGTCGGCCATGAAGGAGATCATCGTGGCGGTCTCGCGGACGGTCTCGCCGTGGGCGATCTGGGACTTGCCCTCGTCGAGGTCCTGGAGCTGGAGGCCCAGGAGGTTCGTGGCCTTGGAGAACGAGAAGCGCGTGCGCGTGGAGTTGTCGCGGAAGAGGCTCACGGCGAGGCCGGAGTCAAAGATGCGCGGGGAGATGTTGCGCTCGCGGAGGTTGCGCAGGGCGGCGGCCACCACATAGAGGGCGCGCAGCTCGTCGGTGGTCTTGTCCCAGGTGTGCAGGAAGTCGGCGTCGTACATGCCGGAGAAGTCGTAGCCCTTGAGCTCGTCGAGGAGCGCGGAGAAGTCCTTGGCCATGGTGGTTCCTTTCTTGTGGGGGTTGGGCGTGCGCCGTCCTTCTCGCCACCCTGGCGAGAAGGACGTTGGCTTGCGGCTCTTACTTGATGTCGTTGTCGGTGGCGCCGGCACGGAAGACGGTGACGTCGCCGGTTTTCTTGGACGGGTCGTAGAGGTTGAGCGCGGCGGTGTAGAGCGCGGCGCAGGTCACGAGGTCCTGCTTGTAGGTGACCTCGTTGGGCGCGTGCGCCTGGCTCTCGGCGCCGGGGCCAAAGCCCACGCACGGGATGCCGTAGCGGCCCTGGATGGAGACGCAGTTGGTGGAGAAGGTCCACTTGTCCGTGAGCGGACGGCCGGCGCGCTTGTCCATGGAGGCCTCGCAGCCGATGCGCTCCTCGCCATAGAGCGCGTGGTGCGCGTCAACGAGGGCCTGGACGTGAGCGGCGCTCTCGGCGTTGATCCACGTGGGGAAGTAGGCCTCGGTCTCGTAGACGGTGCCCTTCCAGCTCGGGCGGTCGTACATGTACATGGAGACCTTGACGTCGTCGCCGTACTTCTTGACGGACGGCAGGTCGCGGATCTCCTGGAGGCAGGAGTCCCAGGTCTCGCCGGCGGTCATGCGGCGGTCGATGGAGATCGCGCAGGAGTCTGCCACGGCGCAGCGGGAGGGACTGGTGTAGAAGATCTGCGAGACGGTGCAGGTGCCACGGCCCAGGAACCGCGCGTCCTCGAAGTGCTCGGGGTTGTACTTGGGGTCGAGCATCTTGACGAGGCCCTTGATGTCAGTGGACTCGTCGCAGCCGTTGTTGTTGAGGGCGCGGACGTCAGCGATGATGTCGGCCATCTTGTAGATGGCGTTGTCGCCGCGGTCGGGGGCCGATCCGTGGCAGGAGACGCCGTGGACGTCCACGCGGATCTCCATGCGGCCGCGGTGACCGCGGTAGATGCCGCCGTCGGTGGGCTCGGTGGAGATCACGAACTCGATCTTCTCACGGGCGTCCTCGGGGCCGTCGAAGTACTTGTTGACGATGTACTGCCAGCACATGCCGTCGCAGTCCTCCTCCTGGACCGAGCCGACGACCATGATCTTGTAGCCCTCGGGGATGAGGCCGAGGTCCTTCATCATCTTGGCGGCGTACGTCGCGGAGGCCATGCCGCCCTCCTGGTCGGAGCCGCCGCGGCCGTAGATGAGGTCATCGGTCTCGTAGCCCTCGTAGGGGTCGGCCTCCCAGTTGTCGCGGTTGCCGATGCCCACGGTGTCGATGTGGGAGTCGATGGCGATGATCTTGTCGCCCTCGCCCATCCAGCCGATGACGTTGCCCAGGCCGTCGACCTCGACCTTGTCAAAGCCGAGCTTCTCCATCTCGGCCTTGATGCAGGCCACGACCTCGCCCTCCTCGCAGGACTCGGACGGGTGGGAGATCATCGCGCGCAGGAAGGCGGTCATGTCCTTGCCGTAGCTCTCGGCAGCCTTCTTGATCTGCTCGAAATCCAGTTCCTTGGCCATTTTGCTTACGTCCTTTCTGACGGTTCCTCTGCGTATCCCAACGGGGCCTCGTGCCCCGGTCGCCCCGGCCTACCTGCTCCAGGCGCCATCCCAGACGATCTGCGCGTAGCGCTCCGGGTCGGTGTCGCCCTCGGTCGAGAAGAGCAGGACCTGGCTGTTTTTGTCCAGACCCAGCTCGTTGCGCAGATCGGCGTAGTCCGGGTCGGTCATGATCGCGGTGATGACGCCCATGCCCACCGCACCGGACTCGCCGGAGACGACGGCCGGGTCGCCCTTGACCGGGGCCGCCAGGCGACGCATGCCGTTGGCTGCCACCCAGTCCGGGCAGGAGACGAAGGTGTCGGCGTGGTTGCGCAGGATGTCCCAGCCGATGGTGTTGGGCTCGCCGCACGCAAGGCCGGCCATGATGGTCTGCAGGTCGCCGCCCACGATGCGGGGGTCGCCGTCAGCGGCGAGGGCGCCCTGATAGAGGCAGTCGGCGGCGCCGGCCTCCATGATCACGAACTTGGGCGGGCACGTGGGGAAGAGGTTGGCGAAGAAGCCCACCATCGCGCTCGCGAGCGAGCCCACGCCCGCCTGGACGAAGACGTGCGTCGGGCGGTTGACCTCGACGGCGCGCAGCTGCTCGGCGGCCTCCGCCGCCATGGTGCCGTAGCCCTGCATGATCCAGGACGGGATCTCCTCGTAGCCGTCCCAGGCGGTGTCCTGCACCACGACGCCGTGCTCGGTCTGGGCGGCCTCCGCGGCGGCCATGCGCACGCAGTCGTCGTAGTTGACCTCCTCGATCGTGACCTCGGCGCCCTCCTTGGCGATGTTGTCAAAGCGGGTCTTGGTTGAGCCCTTCGGCATGTGGACGACGGCCTTCTGGTGCAGCTTGTTGGCCGCCCAGGCCACGCCGCGACCGTGGTTGCCGTCCGTGGCGGTAAAGAAGGTGGCCTGGCCGAAGTCCTCGCGGAACTGCTCGGAGGTGAGGTAGTCGTAGGTCATCTCGGAGACGTCGCGGCCCATCTCCTGCGCGATGTAGCGGGCCATGGCGAAGGAGCCACCCAGGACCTTGAAGGCGTTGAGGCCAAAGCGGTAGGACTCGTCCTTGACGAAGAGGCCGCCCAGGCCCAGGCGCTCGGCCATGCCGTCGAGCTTGGCGAGCGGCGTCACGGAGTACTGCGGGAAGCCGCGGTGAAAGGCCCGGGCCTTCGCCACGTTGTCAAGCGCCATCACCGCCAGCTGCGCGTCCTCGCTCTTGGGCATCTTGTTGGCGACCCACTTGATCTTCTCGCTCAACGCTTCCTCCTTGCCGTGCGGCTGCTGTTCCAACTTTTTGTCTGGTATCCAAACAAAATGTTTGTTAGCCCATATATTCCCACTTTTCAAGCGTGTTTCAAGAGGAATTTTGGAGATGCCGCAGGCGGTGTTTTTGACGCGGCGAACGGTCAGCCGAGAAGAACCACTCCACGACCATCACACGGACCGTCCGTTCTTCTCGCCCGCCGCGCCGGATACGTCCCGCGCCCATCTCGCCGAGACGGAGCAATTGCAGAAAAAGGCCTCGATTTCTCAGCCGATTTGTGCAGATGCTCCGTCTCGGCAAAACGCAGACGGGCGAGAAGGACCATGCGGCCGGCCCAGCGCCCTCACGAGTCCTCGTTGCCCAGGGCGGCCAGCACGTCCGAGAAGCTCCGGGCGAGAAGGACCGGCTCCTCGTAGACGTTCTCCTGACGAGCCTCGTCAAAGTGACCCTCGGGCGCCTGCAGAAGAACGCAGCCGTACGTATTCGAGCGCTCGTCGCAGTCGAGAACCGCAACGCAGCCGCAGCTGTCAAAGATCGGCAGCAGATGCTCCGCTATCAGCCCCTCCGCACGGCAGCATCGGTAGATGTCAGGTATGCGCTCGGCGGAAAACCACTCGGAGACCTCGTACTCGTCCCCGACCCCCGTGACGAAATATGCTCGCGAAGACACCACGGGCCCGGGCTGCGCGGGCGCCGCGCCTCGGCAGAGGAAGTCCCGGTACTCGCTGGGCACGGGGTGGCGGAACTCCCGCGCAACCCAGTCCGCAAAGCCGCTCTCCATGCTCACTCCCCCGCCTCGTTGGCGCACCGCCCCTGTTGTCCATCTTACGAGATGGGTGGGATCTCGGCATGCGGTAAGCTTTCGTTTTGTGAGTGCGCGAGAAGAACGTCCGGTCGCAAGGGAGCTGTCATGACCATGCCTACCCGCACTGTTGCCCGCTGCGGCGTCTGCATTGCGCTGCTCGCCGTGAGCGCGTGGATCACCGTACCGCTGGGTCCGGTGCCGTTCACGATGCAGACCTTTGTGCTGGCGCTGTTGCCGCAGGTCATGTGCACGCGCGATGCGGTGTTCACCGTGGTGGTCTACCTGCTTCTGGGCGCGGCGGGCGTGCCGGTGTTCTCCGGCTTTCAGGGTGGGCTCGGCGTGCTTTTGGGACCCACGGGCGGGTACCTCCTGGGCTTCGCCGCGGGGATGCCCGCGGCGGGCGCCGTCATGCACGCGAGCGTGCTGCCGAGAAGGGTGCGCGGCGTGGCGGCCGGGGTCGCGCTGCTGGCGGTGAGCTACGTGCTGGGCACGATTCAGCTCATGAACGTCTACGCGCTCGACGCGCCGGCGGCGCTGGCCGTGGCCGTCGTGCCGTTCGTGGTACCGGACGTGGCGAAGGTCGTGGCAAGCGTGGGCGTTGCGGAGCGCATCAACCGCGCACTGGGAGCGGCAGCGCAGCGATAGGCCCCTACGCGAACAGCTCGTCCAGGGCCACGAGCACGCCGTCCTCGTTGTTGGAGGGGCACACGCGGTCGGCCGCCTCCTTCACGTCGTCGGGGGCGTTGTCCATCGCGTAGCCGATGCCGCAGAAGCGCAGCATCTCGATGTCGTTGCCGCCGTCGCCGAAGGCCACGCACTGCTCCGGGGAGATTCCCCAGCGCTCGGCCAGGCGCGCCAGGCCCGAGGCCTTGTGGCAGCCGGGCGTGATGAGGTCGATCGAGCCGTGCCCGCTCGTTGTGGGCTCAACCAGGCCGTCGAGCTCGCGGCGGAACAGGTCGTAGAAGAAGTCCGTCCGCTCGTCGGGCACGTCGGCCGCGAACTTGAGGATCTGGTCGCCCGTGGCCTTGAAGTCGTCCACCCAGCTCAGGCGGTGGCAGTAGCGGCGCATCTCGGTGAAGAACTCGTCGGTCACCGCGCCGCGCTCGCAGTAGGCGCCCTCCATGCCGCAGAGCACGTTCCGGACCTCGTCGGCGTAGTCGCGGCACAGGTCAACGACCGCGGAGACCGTCTCCTCCGGCATCGTGCACACGTAGGCGAGCTCGCCGCGGTCCATGACGTAGGCGCCGTTCTCGGCGACGAAGCACAGCTCGTCCTCGTGCCCGGGAAAGTGGTCGCGCAGCTGCCAGTACTGGTTGCCGCTCGCCACCACAAAGTTGCAGCCCGCAGCCTGCATGCGCGCCAGGAGGCGCTCGAAGCGCGGGACGTCGTAGGTGTAGTTGGAGCGCATGAACGTGCCGTCGATGTCAACGGCAACGAGCTTGATGTCCGGCGCCATGACGAGAAGAACCTCCCTGTGGGCGAGAAGGACGCGGGCCGGGGTTAGTCTAGCAGGTGGCACAGACGGGTTTTGTTGCGTTGTTCTGCCGGGGGGGTGACTGGAGCGGACGCCGAAGACATCGTGGACGCCGGCATATTTTGACGGCATCCAAGTGGTCGTCCAAGGATGAGCCCCTCTCGCATTTCGACCCACGCCCGCTTACGAGCAACGTCCTAAGCGTACTTGAACGAGAGGCGAAAGGTTGTGGTTGTGGAACACATTCGGATTACCTCTTACATCTCCCAGCTGCTACAATTTACTCAGTTTTTTTGACTCAACTTTTTTGAGTAAAATGAGGTGAGCAAAATGGAGTTCATCGGACGCGCACGCGAGCAGGCAAAACTCATCGAACAGCTCTCCTCCCCCGCCCAAAACGCAACGCTCATCTACGGCAGGCGCCGCGTCGGCAAGAGTGAGCTCATCCTCCACACGATGCGCCGGGCCCAGGCCGCCGGCACGCGAACTATCTATTACGAATGCCGCCAGACCACGGCAGAGAACAACGCAAGCAGCTTGTCCGAGGTCATTGGCGGCGCGTTCGACATGCCTCCGCTCGCCTTTGCCAATATAGAGGCTGCGCTTCGGTTCGTTCTTGAGCGCGCCCTCAGCGAGAAAATCGTACTCGCCATCGACGAATATCCTTATCTGCGCGACGTGGTGAAGGGAATGGACAGCACCCTGCAGGCCCTTCTCGACGAGTATCGTGACCGCTCACAGCTCTCCCTCGTGCTCTGCGGCTCGTACGTCGAGGTCATGAAGTCCCTGCTCGAGCAGGACAACCCCCTCTACGGGCGCGTTGATCTCAAAATCAACCTTCAACCGATGGACTACCTAGAGTCTTCGCAGTTCTACCCCGAGCGCCCGTGCGCGGACAAAGTGCGGCTGTACAGCGTATTCGGAGGGATTCCGTACTACAACCGCCTTATCGAGCGCGACAGGTCCGTGCGCGAGAACCTCATCAACCTCGTTCTCCAACCGGACGCGCGCCTCGAGGACGAGGTTCCCGCCTACTTGCTCTCCGAGGTCTCCAAGATCAGCAACGCACACGGGGTCTTTCTCGCCCTTGCGGACGGGCAGACGCGCTACATGGACATCCTCAGCCAGTCCCACATCTCAAGCGGCGCCACACTCGTGAACGTGCTCAACAAGCTGATCGAGATACAGCTCGTCGCGCGGCGTGCGCCCATCAACGACCCCATGAACAAGAAGCGGACGTCTTACGTCATATGCGACGGACTCACGAGGTTCTACTATCGCTACGTCTTCCGGTATCTCTCGCAGCGCAGCGTGCTCGACCCCGGAACCTTCTATGACCGCTACGTAAACGATGACTTTGAGCAGCAGTTTGTCCCGCATGCCTTCGAGGAGGTGTGCAAGCAGTACCTCGTGAGGCAAAATCGTGCGGGCAACATCGAGCCGCCCTTCGATCTGATTGGCACGTACTCCTACGACGACCTGGCAGCGCGGACGAACGGAGAGTTCGACGTGGTCACCAGAGACCCGTTGGGCTACGCGTTCTACGAAGCGAAGCTCCGTTCCACGCCCGTGACCCAGCGAATGATCGACGAGGAGATCGAGCAGGTGCAGCGGACAGGGCTTGCGTGCCACCGGTACGGGTTCTTCTCGCGCTCTGGGTTTGAGACACTACCTGATGGGCGGACGGAGCTCATCGGGCTGGAGGAGATGTACGAGTAGGCCGCGGCGCGCTGGCCCCGACGCCCACGAGGCCAGCGCGCCCTGTCGTCCGTCACCTACACCGTCATGCCGCCGTCCACGGCCAAAACCTCGCCCGTCACGTAGGACGCAAGGTCGCTCGCCAGGTAGACGAAGGCGTTGGCCACGTCCTCGGGCTGGCCCACGCGGCGCAGCGGGATGCCGGCCGCGATGGGGGCGATCATCTCCTCGGGCAGGCTCGCCACCATGTCCGTAGCCGTGACGCCCGGTGCGACGGCGTTCACGCGAATGCCGCGCGGCCCCAGCTCGCGCGCGAGCGAGATGGTGATGCCGTTCACCGCGAACTTGGACATGGGATAGGCCACGCCGGAGGGCTGACCCATCTTGCTCACCATCGAGCTCGTGTTGATGATGACGCCGCCCTCGCCGAGCACGCGCGACGCCGCCTGGCAGCCGTTGAGCACACCCTTGACGTTGATGTCGATGATCTTGTCGAACTCCTCGGGCGTGTAATCATCGAGCGGCGTGGACTGGGAGATGCCGGCGTTGTTGCACACGATGTCGAGCCCGCCAAAGCGCTCCGCCACCTGGCGGAAGGCCGCCTCGAGCTCGGCCTCGTCGGAGACGCTCGGCCAGATGGCCATGACGGGGGCGTCGGGGCGGGCGGCCAGGATGCCGTCGAGCGCGCGCTGGGCGGTCTCCTCGCGGCTTCCGCAGAGCGCCACGTTGGCGCCCTCCTCCAAAAAGCGCTTGACGATGGCGAGGCCGATTCCGCGCGAGCCTCCGGTGACGACGGCGGTCTTTCCCTTGAGCAGCATAGCGATTGTCCCTTCTACGTGGGGTTGGTTTGAACTGCTCCTACCCTACCCAGCAAAGGTCGAGAAGAACGCGGGGGCCGTGCGGAGCCCGGCGTAAGGCGCGACGTCACTCGGCGAACGCACCGAGCTTGACAGGCGTGTATGGGGTCGTTACTCGAGGTTTGTGACGAAACGGCAGCGCCTAGCGCGGGTCATCGACCAGCGACCACGTCCCGGCCAGAAAATCGACAGGCTCGGTCGTCTCCTCTATCCGCACGCCGATTCGCTCGAGGAATCCTCGGTACTGCTCGCCCACGCCAAAGAACGGGTCCGTATCCGCACTGCTCGAAATCCCCTTCTCCAGAAGGGCGAGGCACAGCTCACGCTCGTCCCCCCACCGCTTGCCGCGCCGCCACACGTCATAGATGCGCGCGTCGGAGTTCGGAAGAATCCAGATCGTCCTTTCCTTCCTGTTGTGGAACCCAACGCACTCCGCGATGCCAACGACGTTGATGCGAACGATTCCACGGTCGCCCTCGCGCTTCTCCTTGTCCCGCATGAACGAGGTACGGAACAGGCGCCCGTCTACCGCGAACACGTCGCTCTTGCCCGGGTGCAGGTAATGGTGACGCGCGACAAGGACCGACACGACCGCTAGCACGGCAAACACGACGAACACAGAGCCGCCGATCACGATGAACCACGTAATGTCCCGCTCCCCGTACTCGCCGCGCACCGTGCCGCTGACGAAGGTCGCAACAACAATGATGAAAACGAGAAGAGAGACCCCGGCAAAGGCAACCACCCCAAGCGCCGTGCTGTCATGCGCGAAGGAGCGCCCGAACGTCCAGGCGGCCTTCGCTGCGGCCCTCTCGTCGTCGGTCGGCTCGACGATCTGCGCTGAGGCCCGATTCGGGCATGTGCGTACATCTCCCATTGCCAGCCGCCTTTCACGGGTCAAGCGCCATCACCACAGCCGACCAAATCTGAATAGCAACAAAGATAGCGCTGTCACGGGACAACAGGATTCGCGTAGCGGTGAGTGACCCGTCATCCTCGCCGAATCATGATTATCGGCCTCATCATCCAGTGGGTGTCATGACATGCTTTTACTCTATTTTTTTGAGTCAACTGTCTTGAGTAAACTGAGATGAGCAAAAAGGAAGAGATCGAGCAGGTGCAGAGAACGGGGCTCGTGTGCCACAGGTACGGGTTCTTCTCGCGCTCCGGGTTCGAGGCGCAGCCCGACGAACGCACGGTACTCATTGTGCTGGAGGAGCTGTATCGGTAGGCGCTCGCTTTAGAACAGGCACGCCTCGATGACGTCTGTGCCCCGCAGCCTGTCGAGCCACTCGGCCGGAATCCCCTCGATGCCGTAGACGATGCCGGCGAGCGCGCCGGCGACGGCGGCCGTGGTGTCCGTGTCGTCCCCGAGGTTCACCGCGGCGAGCACGCACTCGGCGTAGCTCGACGTGTTGGCGAGGCACCAGAGCGCGGCGTCGAAGGTGTCGCGCACGAAGCCGCCGGAGCGGATGTCATCCACGGGGCACGCGGCAACGTCCCCCGCCACGTCCGACGGGCTCGCGCCGGCAATGAGGTCCCGCGCGATATGCACCATGGCGACGCACGCCTCCGTCGAGGTCGGGTGCGCATGCGTGATCGCGGAGACGGCGCGCACCTCGTCGTCGGTGGCGTCGGTGAACGCGAGCGGGACCGTGCGCATGAGCGAGCCGTTGCCGTTATCCCACTCCCCCGTAAGACCGTGCCCGCGCTCGAGCGCCTCGCGCGTGGCGTTGCCGATGTCAAAGAGCCCGTCGACCGTATAGGCGCCCTCGCGGTACCATCGCACGAAGCGCCCTCGGATGTCATCGACGTCAATGCGACCCAGCTCACGGTAGCTGTCGCAGATCGCAAGCGTCATCGACGTGTCGTCGCTCCACGTGCCCGCCGGCTTGTTGTGGCTGCCGTGGCCAACCATGTCCGTGCAGCGGAACGTCCCACGCGGTCGGAACTCGTACGGAACGCCCAGCGCGTCGGCCACCGCCTGGCCGTAGACGCAGTCGCGAAGTGTTCTTGCCATGCTAGCCCCCTCGTCCATTAACGGAGCGAACGTCCATGTTCCATATCAACGAACAAATCTGCAGCAACTTGTTGCATGGATGCGTTTCTCCCGCAAGCCGCAGGAGAAAGCTACCGCCGCAAGGACGCGGCTAGTCGTCCAGGTGCTCGAGAATCCAGCTCTTGACGCGCGGATAGTCCTCTACCGCCGTCTTGTATACGGTTTCAAAGCGCAGTGTGTAGTAGCCGTGCGCATACACGTCGCGCGTGCGCGCCGCATAGCGCAACTCGCTCCCCGGGTAATCTGCATAGAAGTCATCCGAGAGATGCTTTGCCAGCTCTCCGATGTTGATGGACGCCATCGACGCGGCGCGCTTAACCGTTTCATCCGCGAGAAACGTCTTCTCGTCAACGCCTCGCAGCAAGTTCTCGAGAAAGGCAATCTCCTCCAGAATCTTCTGGAGGACGTGTTTGTCAGGCTGCCTCATAGAGCGACACCCTCTCCCCTACGTCGAGAAGGGCATCCTCGGGAAGCGGCTCCTGCACGAGGTCCACGGGAACGCTCAGGCGGCTCTCCATGGCCTCGAGCACGCGCGCAAGCGTGAAAAGGCTCACCGCCGAAGAAGAAAACGAGACGAGAAGATCAACGTCGGAGCTATCATCCGCCGCGCCTTTGGCGTAGCTGCCAAACAGGGAGACGCTGCGAATACGAGCGTCATCAGGCGCCGCCGAGTTATACTCAACCGCCACGGAACTCACTGCGTCGCGAATCTCTTCAAGCGTGTAGCACATGAGCGCCTCCCTCCCGTATGAGTTGATTGTACCCAGCCGCCTCTTGTGAGAGACGAGAAGAACGCCGGCCCCTACTTCTCCCCGTAATGTCCGCGACAGGACACGACGCGCACAACGTCACCATCCACCTTGTAGACCAGGCGATTCTTCGCGTCGATTCGCACGCTCATCAGACCCTCGCCCGAATGCCTCAGGATCTCGCCCTTGCCAATGCCCTGCTCGGTCCCCGCCGTCCTTGCGATGTCCTTCAGCAGCGCATTGATCTTCCGAAGGATCTTCTTGTCCTGTGTCACCCAGTACTGATAGTCAGACCAGGCGCGATCGTCCCACAGATAGGGCATCTATGCCTCCACCAAGTCGTGAGCCGCCTCGTTGCCCTCGAGCATGGAGCGATAGCGCGCGTCCATCTCGCGCGCGAACTCGTCCTCCGTCGGCACGCGCCTGCGAACGGCAAAGGGGAATCCGCCCTCGTCCACGAAGCGCTTCATGAGGACGGTGAGGGCAGACGTCGGGGTCAGTCCAAGCTCCTCCGCGGTCTCGTCGAACGCGCGCTTGAGATTGACGTCAACGCGACTACCAATCGGGACTGATGTAACTGCCATTGTTGCTCCTTGAAAATCAAATACATTCAGTTGCTTTCAATCTGATTCTATCCGTTTGTGATTACATCTATACATACAAACTGAAGGGCAGCAATGCAGTCGCCACGGACTCCGCGTGAAGCAATGATTAAGAGGGGGGCCGTCGCCAGACGTGTCCGGCAGCAGCTCCTTCAGTTTGATGCGCGGCGACCATACATCGTCCAACTGGCTCGACGCGAAACGAAGGCCAAAGTTCCGCCCCGGATTACCCCTTGCTCAGCAATCCAGCTACCGCACGCATCCGAAGCAGCCCCATCACGAGCCAGCCATACAGCTCATCCCAGTGCTCGGAGCTCACGTCCGCGCCCAGTCGCACCTGCAGCTCGCGCGTCTTCTCACTCGGCTCGCGCCAGGAGATCTTTCCGCCAAGGTCGGCAAGCAGCGCCTCGACCTCCGCACTGCGCGCGACAAGCCCCTCGTACAGCAACGCATCCGTGAACCACAGATTCACGCCGACCCAGCCATCGCGCTGCGCGAAGTACGCCGTCGCATGAACGCCCCGCATGCCCAGCCCGAACGTCGCATACCACCCGTTGTTCTCCGCCCTACCCGACGGGTCGGCATACGCAGAAACAAAGTCCTGCCGCTCGGCGCAATAGTCGTAGAAGCCGTCCCAGAAGAGCGACTTAAGATCGGGATTCGCAACCTCCGCAAGGCACTTCGCTCGTATGTCATAGAGGGACGAGCCAGTTTCCCTCACGCTCCAGTACTTCCACCCGTTGGTGGAGATTCGCTTTCCTGTCACGAGCTCCTTCATCCGCTCCGCCGCACGGGAAGGGCTCTCCAAGACATCCCCGTTGAAGAGGCGAATGCCGTAGTCGTCGGTCACCGTGGCAACAACGGCACGGTCGCCCTCGCTGGCAACCAGCTCGGTCCCCGGGACAATCTTCGCCATGGTGCAGACCGCTCTGAACGTCATGGACTTCATCGTGGGCGTGGCCTTCTTGATCGGCTTATACGACGCCACGACGTCAGCGCTCAGCTCAGGGAACGGCCAAACCTCGAGGGCGCGTTCCGCCAATCGCTTGGCGCGGGTGCAGATTGCCCCCTCGTTCCACTTTTCCAGGTCATGCAGCTCTTTGGAAATCACCAGGTAGTCCTGGTCAAAGCCACCCTTGAGATGCGCCTTCTTCTCCGCGAAGGGCGCATCCGAGAGCTCGGGGTTGTACGCCGTGAGTGTGAGGTTGCCCAGCGTGTTGATGAGCTCTTCGTAGACGCGCTCGCAGTCGTCCCCGAGCATCTCACGCCACTCCGCACTGTTGAGCGCATTCTGCGGCATGATGTGCTCGATGGAGAAGGTACCGCCTGAGAAGTCCATCGGATCCTTCGCATGCCAGCTGTTCTCGAGCGTGGTGAGCAGATAGAAGCCGCGCTTGAACGCATAGCAGTCGCGCGTCCTGAGCGCCCGCTCGAACTCCGCGTCGCTCGGCATGCGTCGGGCCGTCCCCTCCTCTCCCAGGAGAATCGCCTCATAGGCCTCGCGGATGTTGCCGCCGTCGTCTCGTACCGCGTTCAGCCGTGCGATCACGGACGAGAAGAACTTGTTCAGGCTGTTCGTCGCGACGTCACACACAGAGCGACGGAAGAGGTAGCTCTCCGTGGTCCTCAGCATAGAGGCGAAGTCGTTATGCGAGAGAGACCCACTGACATAGTCCTCGAAGAAGGACATGAGCAGCGGATTCACAACTGAGACGTCAAGCTTCTGAATGCGTGCGAGAAGAACGCGGAGCTCCTTATCCTCGCAGGCGCTGACGGTGATGCAGGCATAGCGGCTGTCGCATTGGCAACGCAGTACCGGCTGCGAACTCCATCATTGCCCCTTCCGCATGTTCTCGATCTCCGCCTTCACGACGGCGACGTCCTGCTCCAGGGCGTAGGTGCGCTCGACGAGGCAGTTGTGCCTCTCGACCTGACGCGTCAGGTTGTCGATCTTGACCTCCATGACCGCGCGGCTGCGCGAGTTGGACACGAGCACCCCGGCGAGGGTGAGAACCCCCGTCACAAGCGCCGCCACAACCGACTCCATGCGCGCCTCCTCCCCGGACGGGAACGCCCCGCCCCTCTGGAGAAGTGTCGACGGTGGTCAAAAACGGGCGTGTCTAGCTGCGGGTATGTTGCGAAGCTTCGTATTCCGTCACTTCACGCAACGGTTCACAACTCGATCCCTCCTCATGCGTATCCCACCAAACGAAAGGAACGAAATTGCTGGACGTTATAATTCGAGCAACGATTGACTCTGACACCAAGGGGCAAGGGAACAATGAACGCCTTTTTGAACATCTTGAGAAATCTGGGCCCGCTCCTAAAGAAGGTGCTTCCAAAAGCGCTCCCGTTCCTAGGTGCCGGTCTCACGGGGATACTCGGCTTTTTCCTGGGGGCAAAATGGAAGTACAAGCAGCACGAGAAGAAATATGCAGCAGTCTGCAAGGCACTTCTGGCCCTACAGGAGAGAATAAACCGTCTTGAGGCGGAGAGAGCACCGCGGAGAGAGCTTAAGAAGGCAAGGAAAGAGCTAGAGGAGAAGGCCCAGGAGAAACTTGAAATCGAGGAGAAACTCGAAGAGCTGAAGCGAGATGCAAGATGAGAAGGAAGAGGGACGATATCGTCCAAGAGGCAGAGGACGTCCTCTATTCGCTGTACGCAAGAGTCGAAAATCTCGAAGGCTCCAAAAAGGGAGAGCAGAGATCGATGCTAGAGGCTAGAGAGATGACTTCCTTTGCTTCGCACGAGGATGAATCGGATTCCTCGACGTCATCTTGGAGCAAGTTGGTCATGGAAGCGCGAGCGAACTATGGGAGCGACCATCATGTGGAGGAGCTCCTGACGGAGGAAGAACTCGCGTCTGCAGACGAAAGAGTTCGCATCCTCAACGAGGAGTACAACGCGCTCCATAGGCTCGACCCCGTGGACGTCGCCATCGGCGTGTCCGCTGGAATCCTCTCGTCGGTCGTTGACATCCTGCTCGTCGGCATCCCGGAGAGGACCCCGGAGGGTACAAGGGGGAAGCCCCTTGAGAATTATGTGCGAGATTGGTTCCTCGAGAGGTTCCCGCCCGAGACGATGGAGAAACTTGCGCGAGACGTCTCATCGAAGGTACCCTACGACGCCCCGTTCAACACAGGCTTCACGATCGAGTACGTCGAGGGACTGTGGCCGACGATGCACAGGCTCTACTCGCTAGGGCACGACCCGCTGCTCGGGTTCATCGTGGGAACGCTCGACATCCTCACGGGGAGGATGACCACTATCGACAAGTTCGGAAGGATTCTCTCGCAGGAAATACCCCGCTACGCCGGGCGCGAGGAGGCAACGGTCTTCGCGGCTCTCTGTAAGCAGGTCATCCACCTAAAGTCTGACATGACCACCTCGATGGGTCTGCCGGCGCCGCTTATGGGTCTGTTCAACCTCATGCAGTTCGGGAGTGTGGGCGAGGAGGAGCAGACCATTGCAGAGATCGTCCAGGGCATGTACTACGAGGGCTACGACTTCCAGCACTTCTGCGCCCAGGCCATCCCTGTACTGCTCGCAGAGGTCGTGGTGCGTCTCGGCTACTTCCTGAAGAGGGCGACGGAGGGACATGGGATAAGAGAGTCCATCCCAATCACAGCGGACAGAGAGGTGCACCCCAAGCTAGGCACGATGCTCTTCATGGCTCATTCCGTGACGACCGCGGTGAACGCCGGAAGGGTGATGTTTACTAAGAATCCGATGGCAATAAACTACCCGCAATGGCTGGCCTTCACCTGTAGGGTTTTTGCACAGGCAAAATGGGTGCTCCTGGATAAGCCTTCCAAAAGGCACGAGTACGTGATGCAAGCACTGGAATCTGAAATCACGGCAATGGCACTTCCTGAGGCGAATGGAGTTATTGTCCTGGGAGATTCAGCACTCGGAGACACTCCGAGTGCAATCGAGGGCGGAAAAGGGACAGATAGCAAGATTCGAGAAAGAGGCATCACATGGCAAAGCTAGGCTGCCCGTGCGGAAACACGTTGTGGAATGGCTGCGACGAGAACAACCCTCAGTGCTGCTTTTATCCATGGGAAGAGCTTCGAAGCCACATGGATGACCTTGCTTTCTTTGAGCTGGAGTATACCGCCGGAGTAAGAAGCGCGGAAATCTGGCAATGCTGGGAATGCGACCGCCTCATGGTCTTCGATGACCCGAAAAGCAGCAAGGTAACCAGATGGTTCAAGAGGGTATGCGCAGACGACTTCCCGGAAGAAATGAAGGACACCCCTCATGAAATCGGCGTCTTCTTCAACGACGCGTTCTTCGACACGGTTTGCAGGAAGCTCGACCTAGAGGAAGGCTCGGATAAGTACAGCTTCATCGGAATGAGGCACGATCCCGCTGAAAAGCTCCTGTCCCCTCGAGTCATGATGGAGAAGTTCTTCGATGCAGTAAACGAGAAAGTCCGGAACTGGTGGCTGGCGGAGAACTACGAGGATTGGATAGTCCTCTACGACGCTTTTGATTACGACATGAAGACGCCGTTGAAGGCATGGCGGCGATATGAGCCGGACTGGAGCATCGAAGGCTAGATCCGAGAAGTCCAGCGGGTCCTTCGCGTGCCAGCTGTTCTCGAGCGTGGTGAGCAGGTAGAAGCCGCGCTTGAACGCGTAGCAGTCGCGCGTCCTGAGCGCCCGCTCGAACTACGCGTCACTCAGCATGCGCCGAGCCGTCCCTTCCTCGCCCAGGAGGATCGCCCGTAGGCCTCACGGACGTTACCGCCGTCGTCCCGCACGGCTTAGTGGAATCTTGGGGAAGCGCATCAACCAACGTTGACAAAAAACTCCTTGTTCCGGGCAATGCACACATCGTTGCGAATCGCAAAGCACTGAGCGTAATGCCATCCAGTATATGCGGTCGTCTCCCGACGAGATCCGTTACTCTCGTTTGACGCTGCGGTCTCACCGCGCAGACAGTTGGCGGAGGTTGCCTCGGCTCCAGTGTTGACAATCTGCCAGCGTATGGAGCAGTTACGCATGTTTGGGCTTCTCAGTGCATGGTAGATGGCCGTACAGTCCTTCGGAATCGTGTGATCGTTGCTACGGATGGCGAACCTCTTACCATCCTTGGTTTCGACCTCTGCATAAACTTGGATTCCGAAGCCCTTCGTCTTCACGACGTAGGGAAGGCACTCACGCCAGCCCACCGTCAGGGCGCACTGTGTTGGGAGGTAAACGCTCGCAGGGAGGGAGAGTTCCGCCTTGGACGATCCGACGGGGAAGCGCCCCCGAGGATCTTCCTCCAGACCTCGTTAGTGGACCCGCTCTCATCCAGAAGTGCAGTCGCAGAGACGAGCTCGCCATCGAACTCCCTGAAGTCCTCGATGGAGTAACCCGCGGCGAGGTCGTTGCCGGGGAGGACAGGATCATCGACGAATGGCACAGCTCCCGAGACGAGGTCGTCAGAGTGGCGGTCGTGCATCGAGCGGATAACACTTGCAACGAGGTCGCTATAAGGTCCCGTCTCCTCAGGAAAGTTGCCGGCGATCATCTTCTCTAGAGTAATGCCCTTGGGCCATTTCGACCCCTCGGGGCGATGTTCCCATCTCCACCACTTTAGAATCTTCGCGACTGGCTTATACTTCCCGTCGTGCTCTCCGTTGACCTCTGTCGACCATTCTTTGTGGCCCTTTGGGTTCGTTCGGTTCCGTTCGCCCGTCTCGACGTCTCCGATGTACCAGCTCTCGCCCTCCTTAGCGAGTAGGACAACGTCGATGTCGAGCTTTGAGAACTGAATGCCAACGGAATGGGTCTGCACTCGTGCCGTTGAGTACTTGTCGGCATCCGCGAGCGCACTCCGAAGCTCCTCGAGAGCGTCAACGGGGCTGTCGCCTGTCGAGTGATTCGTCTCTACGATGATATCTACGTCCCAATTCCCGTCGTCCTTGACGGGCCTGATGGCGGTGTGCTTCGCGTAAGACCCGGAGAGATGACTGGACTGATAGCAATCGGGGTACTCTTCGTGGGAGGAGAGATGCTCCCGCAGGGACTTCTGGACAGAGCTGATTTCGCTAACCGTAGAGCTGCTCGGTTCTATGTTCGACAGAAACTTCGTTAAGTCATCATTAATCGACATGGCAATCTCCCTCCAAGCGGAACGACTCTAGGGCGAGCGCCGCATACTCCCTGATATCTATCGCGGCAACGGTGCCGAGCTTGTGGAGCTCGTCGAGCAGAAGGTAGGAGAACGCAGGCAGCGCCTCCCGTTCATCTGAAATCTCAATCTCTCCGGAACTTCGCTTGAATGTTGTCATTGCACTCGCAGCACATGCCATGTCGACGCCATCGTAGGTCTCAAGATGCCCCCGGATGCCCTTCTCGGAAATGGACTTTTTGGCCAGTAGGCCACCAATGATGTGGATCAGCTCGCGAGGCCCCATGGGCCTGTCGGATGCAACCATCGCACGGCTGGTCCTGCGAAGATTCCGGACGCCGCCAATCTTCTCCATGGCGTATCGAGTGTTCTCCTCGTTCGCCTCGGGCTTGACTTCGAAAACCGCATACACACTTTCGGCCGCCACGTGCGCTCGCCATTGGGGGTCTCAAGGATGAGCGGCGAATGGTGTCTGTCGTAGATGATTACGTCTATCTGGTCGCTGATCTCACCACGACTGTCAAAGACGAACCCCTTCGAAACGGCATACCTGCTCGGGAGAAAGGACTTGAGGAACGAAATCCAAGCATCCTCTCAAAAGTCCCCCTGAGATGTCGGATGAGGAAGTCGAGCCCGAGCGAGCGACGAAGCTCCCCGCCTTGAAGTCCGATACATCTGAGATGATTACATCCGTATTCAAGTCAGTTCCCCCTTCTTCAGATATTAATATTGTACCGGCTCGTGCGGACATAAATCGATTTCACGAGTAACTCAGTTTGAGAAAGGAATGTAAATTTCCGATAGCGGGGACCTCACCGCCGGTCGCCTACTTTGGAGCCTCCAACTCGACGGTAAGCCCAACGCCGTTTTCAACACGCGTATAAAGTCCGCCCTCGAGAAGCTACGCCTAGAAAGACATGGCCAAGAAGGTCAAGAGCGAGAGAGCTGTCAGATCGGCGCAATGCCAGTACCTGTTCCGCTTCCCAAGTGCTAGGGCGTTCCTGCTCGCCGCCGTGCGCGAAAGCGATCGGTTCTCGATCGTCACCACTAGGTCAAACGCCAGCGCGTCGCCCATCCACGACCGCATGCCGCTCGTGCTTGGGCCCCGGGAAATTAAGCGTGCAGCTCGGACCGGGCTTCGCCATCTTGGCAGACCGCAATCAGACCACTCTTCTGTCTAGGCCAAGCATATTGATTCAAGTTCAACTCCTTTAGAAAAACCAAACTCGTAGAGACAAGACTCGCCCTGGATGAGTACTGCGCCTAGTTGGTACCGTCGTTCTGCATAAGCGGTACCGCCCCTCCGACGAGGCGGTACCGGTGTTCCGCCTACCGGGTACCGGACGTCACTTCCAGTAGTCCTCGTCCTTCCCGGCCCGCAGTCTCGCGGTGTATTCGCGCATGTTCGGCCCCTTGATGTCCAGGAACCTGGCGTGCTCCACGACCCTGTTCAGGATCGAGTCGGCACACAATTCCGAGTTGATTCTCAGGTACCACTGGTCGGGCTCCAGCTGCGACGCGATGAGAGTTGAGCCACGGCCCTCGCGCGCCTCCAGTATCTCGAAGAGGTCCACCGCGTTGAGCGGGTTCTCGATCGGCGTCGTGAAGAAGTCGTCCAGTATCAGGAGGTCCGGACCCGAGAAGCGGTCGAGCGCGTCGTAGACGCGCCCCTCCGTCCTGGCGACGTTGATCTCCCGGAACATGTCGTTGAGCCTCGCGTAGCGCACCGACATCAGCCGCCGGCACGCCGAGACGCCCAGGGCCTGCGCGACGTAGCTCTTCCCGCCGCCGCTCTCCGAGATGACCACGAGGTTCTCGCGGGCCTCGACCCACGCGCAGGACGCGAGCCTGGCTACGCGGTCGCGCGTCAGGCTGCGGTCGGGCAGGTAGTATATGTCCTCGACGCAGGCGTCCTTGATCTTGAACCTCGCGGAGCGCACGGCCCTCTCTATCTTCCTCCCGTCGCGCGCCTCGATCTCGGCGTCCACGCACAGCTCGATCTTCTCCTCGAAGGTCATGTCGTCGTAGGACTCGTCCTCGCAGACCTCGCGCAGCTTGCGCCCGAAGGCGCCGACCCTCCACTTCGTGAAGAGGGCGAGCCTCTCGTCGCTGAGCACCGGCCTCACCTCCTGTCCCTGCGGTAGTGGTCGGCTCCGCGGACCCTGCCGACGTGCGCGGCGCGGTCCGCTGGCGCCCCCGGCGCCGGGGGCGCGGCGCCGGGGGCGGGCGCCTCGGCCCTCAGCGCGGCCATCGTGTTCTTCACGCGCGTGTAGGTCGCGGCGCCGCCCAGCTCGTTGACGCGGGCGCACGCGGCCTCGAGCTCGGCTGCGCGGCCCCTGCGCGAGAGCGAGAGTATGTTGGCGCACGGGACGTAGCCCTGCGCCTCGACCGGGTGGGCGTCGAGCACGGCGGCCACCAGCCTCTTCGTCTCGGGGCCCACCTCCCCGGCGCGGCGCTCGAACCACGCGCGCGTCCACAGCGACTGCGCCTCGAGGTGCGCGGGCGGCATGTGGGCGGGGTCGGTTGAGTACTGGCCCCTCCGGCCGCGCAGCCTCCGGTGCTCGGCGACGACCTCGCCGCCGTCCAGGACGGCGACCGTCGCGGCGCCGAGCCTGACGTCGACGGTCCTGCCGACCAGGCGGTGCGGCACGGAGTAGCGCATGTTGTCGCACTGCACGTGGTAGTCCGGCGACACCTTGCAGCGGCGCCACTCGCACCACTCGAAGGGGGCCGCGGGCAGCGGGTTCAGCGCGGCCCTCTCCTCGCCGAGGAAGGCGTCGTCCCGGCAGCCCTCGCGCCTGGAGAACGGGCGGGCGTTGAGCGCGTCAACGAGGCGGCGCACCTCGGCGTTCAGCTCATCGAAGGACGTGAACCTCTCCTCGGCCAGCGGGGCGAGCACCCACGTCTCGCACAGGTCGACGGCCTTCTCCGCAGACGCCTTGTCCCTCGGCTTGCGCACGCGCGCCGGGACCACCGCGCAGCCGTAGTGCTCGGCCATCTCGAGGTAGGCGTCGTTGACCTTCACCGGCTCCGACTTGCGACGGCGGTCCGTGGCGGTGGCGCAGTTGTCGGGCACGAGGATGTCGGGGATCCCGCCGGCGGCCCGGAAGGCGTGCACGTGGGCCTGGATCCAGGAGCGCGTCCGCATGTCGGGGAAGCACTCCGCGTAGACCCACGCCGACCAGGGGAACGACGCGACGAACAGGTACGCGGGCGACCGCCTGCCCGTCACGGGGTCGAAGACCGAGGCGGCGAGCCCGGCCCAGTCGACGAGCATCGTCCTGCCGGGCTCGTGCGCGATGCGGGCGACGAGGTCGTGCGTCCGGGCGTAGTCGCCGACCTTCTTGCAGAACTGCGAGTACTGGTAGAGGCGCTTGCCGCACGGGTTACAATCGAGGTAGCGCGCCCACTGCAGCGCGAGCGTCATCTTCGGCACCCTCGCGAGCTGGTCGCAGACGCGCGCGTAGTCGGGGTCGAGGTACTCTTCGCCGCGCTTTGACCGGCCGTCGGCGAAGAGGCCCGAGACCTCCGCGTCCGTCATCGACTCCAGCCTCTCGGCGCCGATGCGCTCCTCCTCCATCTTCGCGGCGCACTTCGCGACCGTCGCCTTGCTGCAGCCGAGGGACCGAGCGGCCTCGTTCCAGCTCACCCCCTTCAGCAGCTGGCGCATGATTTCCTTCTTCGTGGCCATGCGGGCCCCCTTCCAACGGGCGAGGGCGCCCGGATGGCGCCCTCCTCACTGAAAGGTTATCGGGTTCACCGGCCGGTACCGGTTATGCGGAACGCCGGTACCGCTTATGCAGAACGACGGTACCAACTAGGCGCAGTACTCACCCTGGAAAAAGACCCGGCTCCCTGGTAACCTGGGGGATATATCTTGGAAAGGGTGAAGCACAGTGATACCCATGTTTGATTTATTTGCTGGCCCTGGTGGACTCGGTGAAGGATTCTCCTCGTTGCGGGATGAGATGGGAAAACCCATCTTTCAAAGCATCCTGTCTATTGAGTGTGACGAGCAAGCCCATAGGACGTTAAGGCTTCGAGCCTATCTTCGGAAGATCCTCAAGGCTGACGGAAAGGCACCTTCTGTCTACATCAGGTACATGCAAAAGCACGACGAGAAGAGCTTCCAAGAGCTGATCGCATATAAACCTCGTCTATGGAAGCAATCCGCGAAAGAGGCCCTTCTAGCCAGACTAAAGGAAGGCGACAGCACTCACGTAGACATCGCAAAAAGGCGTCTCGAGAACTGGCGGAAGAAGAACGGTAACGGCCCCCTTGTCATCATAGGCGGACCGCCCTGCCAAGCATACTCACTCGCAGGAAGATCCAGAAGGGCTCACGATGAGACCTTCGAGAACGACGAAAAGCACACTCTTTACAAGTGCTACCTGTCATTCATCGAAGCCCTGAAGCCCGACATATTCGTAATGGAGAACGTCAAGGGCTTGCTATCCGCAACCCATGATGGCCATGAGATGTTCTCTCGCATCGTCGCTGACATGGAGGGGGCGGGATATGAGATTCGTTCCCTTGTGACTGAAAGCCCCGAAAGCCCGCGCGACTACGTGGTTCGCGCGGAGGACTACGGCATTCCGCAGACACGCCATCGCGTCATCTTGCTGGGGGTCAGAAAAGACCTCGGCATCGAAACGACTATCTTGGAAAAGAAGAGGAGAGTTAGCCTCGGAGAAGCGCTCATGGGAATTCCGAAGATAAGAAGCGGCTTCTCGAAAAGGAACAGTAGCTCGGAGACCACGAGCTGGGCGGCATACGTCGACTCCGCAGCCAAGAGACTTCTTGAAACGAGCGTGGGAGAGGAGATCGCTCCCGCTCTCAGGCGAGTCCTCTCAAGCTATCCGCCAAGAAAAGACGAGAGGACGGAAATAACTTCCGACCACAGCATCTATGACTCTTGGTATCGGGGCAGACTTGGAAATAGGAAGGTGCTAACGAGTCATGTCGCAAGGTCCCACCTTGCCTCGGACTTGGACCGTTACTTGTTCTGCTCGGCATACGCAGAAGTTAAAGGTGTTCCCCCTCGTTTGGATGATTTCCCTCGGCAGCTCCTTCCCAATCATAAGAATGTTCAGAGTGCGGAGGGAGGGTCATTCAAGTTCAATGATCGGTTCCGCGTTCAGATGGCCGACAGCCCCTCAACAACCATCACGTCGCACATAGCAAAGGACGGACATCATTACATCCATCCTGATCCTGTACAATGTCGAAGCCTGACCGTGCGCGAAGCGGCCAGGCTCCAGACGTTCCCAGATGACTATCTGTTCGAGGGAAACCGAACCTCTCAATACACGCAGGTTGGAAATGCCGTGCCGCCAATGCTCGCCCAGCAAATTGCGGTTGTCGTCGCCAATGCGCTTGGGAAGAAGCCGGTCTGACCCAATGAAGGGCTAGACGCAGCTTCGACTAGCCCTGATCTTGTACGGCAATCGCCACTCCTCATTCACGTATAGAAGTTAATCAAGATAACAGGCTACTCGTTTCTATGGAGCGTACCCTGTACTGCAGATATAGCCTGTTGGTTACTCATACTGGACAAATTCTTTGGGAGGATTGGGGCCTCCATTATTTGGGTTGACTCTTGATAAGTAACAACTTCAATTCTGCATTAGCAAGACCACTCAAAGAACCACTAAGGGTGCTTCTCCGAATTGGTGAGATTATCGCTCAAGGGGAGTGCTAGCGTTTTAATATCATTTACGGAAAAGGACAGGAGAGGCTATTGAAAGATGTGCTTTTGACTGGGCAAGCACAAAGGCCGCTGGGAATAACGAATCTTTTGAATTCTTGCTCTCCGGTGTCCTATGCCCAAAAGCTGACCTACGCCGGAATGGGAGACGTTCCTTTTACAACTCTTACGAGCGCCAACCTCCTTCTTTTGCGTCGTGCCCAGCAGCTCGGATTGCCGGGGCTCATTATTAGCTGCCCCGATCTCGAGCGGGAAGCTTTGGCGGTGTCCTTCCTTGCCGCGTTGGAACACCTGTATTCGGGAGACCGTCGTGGCATTTTCGAGCCCGCGCAAGGGAAGCGCTTCGCCATAGGCGATTGTGTCATCGAAATTACTCGTATTGACGAGACATCTATCTGGTACAAGGCAAGCGGACAGAGCGGCAGCGAGGGAATTCTCAAAGAGCGCTTCGATCCAACGATTACACACCTCGCTTGCTCCAATAGCGAACTGACAAACACGAGGAAACATCGCCTAGTGGACGCAATCTCACGATATCAGGGCCTGAGCTCCGGACTTCGAAGGATTCTCGACAACTGTGGGGCGGCAATTCCATCTGTCGGATATCTCACATCTCCGTCCCAATATCTGAACGAGGCCCCGACGAGGATTCCCGGAGGGAGCATCTTGCTAGATGGCACACCTCACGAGCTCTCCGAGGTCCTCCCTATCTCATACGTTTCCCCGGATGGAAGATGGAAGAGCGATTTCAAGTGGCCCTTTGCCTCACCTCCATCAATTCTCGTGGGCCCCCGCGTAGATGGAGTTGGCACCTCACGGCCTATCCTCGAGACTTTGCCCGGTGGAGTGGACCTCGACTTCTTCTCGATAAACATCCCAAGCCCAGACACTCTCAATACCACACTTCTCTCGGATATCAGAGATCTCATCAAGAGAGGAGTCGCGGTCATCGGGTTCTGCGACCGCTGGACGCTCGATCACGCAAAGCCCCTACTCGACCTTGGCCTCCTTCCCATAGACTGGGCGGACCTCAAGGACTTGAAGCTCCCTGATTCTTGCGTCCTCTCGCCGAGGCAGAAGAACGCGCTTAGCCGAGGCTCAGATGTCTTTATTTCCGTAAACGACGAGGGGCTTGGACTAGCCCAAGCTAAGCAAATCATTTACGACAGCCTCTCCCACGTTGCCATGAATACCGACTCTGCCGCACAAGCCCAGCAGGACCTCTTCAACCTGCTTGGCGGGGCCATCAGAATGAGTGAGCCCCCTAGCGAGGACTATTGCGCGCGGCGAGCCGAAATGATGGATAACGCGCTTGATGAAATAGCCGGCTCTAGGACCCTCACTGCGGCTTCTTTCGAAGAGTTGGAGGACGCCTGCAAGGCTTTAGCACGGTTCTATCAACAAGGGTTCATCCCTCCCAAGGAAGAGAAGTTATTTGAAACGCTCTCCCTTCGTATTGAAGGCTCGGGTTGCGTGACCCTTGTTGTTGACCAAGAAAGAACTGATCAAGCCCTCCTTTACTGGAAGCGGGAGCTCGAGGAGAACGGTATTCCCTCCGATTGTCTCAAGGTCGTAAACATACGAGACTTCATGGCGGGCAGGGGCATTTCCGGAGACGAGCCCGTGGTGTTCTGCGGATGGTATGACCGCGGCACAATGGACCGCGCCATCCATGCTGGAATCGCCTCCGATCTCACGCTTATCCTCTACAACGACGGAACCGGAGGACTTGAAGTCGGGTGGTGGAATAAGGCACGTGATGCTTGGAGAAAAGCGGAGGATCGTTGCGCCAGAGAGACAGACCTCTCTTTTGAGAAGCTGAGCGTGAGCCCCCTTCAAAGAAGAAAGAGGAGCTACGTCTCTTTGAAAACACTTGATGGCTCTGACGAAAGGGAAAAGGACACCTCACCGGCCGCGATAGTCAGCCAGATAGAGAGAAAGCGATTGGAAAAAGACCTCGCTCGTGCCGGAGAAAGGTCAGTCTATGCCACTCCCGTCCTGTTCGATGACGGAAGCCATGTTTGGCTCAGAGCCTCGGATAACAAGTCCGAAGGCGGCAGGCTCATCGTCATCACCGATTGTCTTGCGGGAACTTCCGACAGTTATGAAAAGAAGGCGGCATCCGCACTGCTAGCTAACGATGTCGTCCTGCGAACCCGTTCGAGTAGAGGCATCATTTCCCAAATCTCTAGAAGTTCCAACGATGACCACGAGACTGTCCTTGGCACCGCGCAGGCCTGGCGAGCGCCAATTGAGAAAGCACGCAAGAGGGGCATCCCCGACAGCGAGATTATCGAACGGATACACTCCCAGCTACCCAATGGGAGAAGCTACCAGACCGTCAGAGCATGGGTGGTAGGACAGGACAGGATTGCGCCACGGAGTGTTGAGGACCTACGAGCAATATTTGCCGCTTTCGGGGAAAGGCCCAGCGAAGAGCAGATTAGCGAGATGGCCAAAGCCGCTAGGAAGATCCGCGGGCAGCACCAACGAGCAGGGGCTTTTCTTAAGGAGGAGCTGGTGAGGGCATTCTTGGATGACGTGCATCTCTATGGGATAGGGAATGCCTTGAACGATTTTCACAGCCGGCACAACATTGGATACGTCGAGCTCCTTAAGGTGTCGGCAATCGGAGAGCGTGCAAACGTTGCGGCAGAACGCGTAGAGGTAATCTGAGAGGGGCATCTTTGAGCAGCCGAGTAAACACCGACGTCCTCGACGACGAGCTCAGGAACAGACTCTACAAGTCTATCTACGAGGAGTTTGTCGGACCCATCGACTTCTTTGCCGACCAGCTCGTAGACGAAGAGCCCACTCTAAAGTACAACGCGGGGGTCCTTCATCCAAGGAGCTCAACCTTTGAGCTCGAAGGAAGCGGAGAGGCTGACAACCAGGACGAAGCCCCCGAAGTCGCCGAGACTCCGCCTCCCGCTGGCGTCTTTCTCGATGTAACGGGAAGATACTCAGACGACGATAGCCGCAAAGACCATGCCGACGAGGAGCCAATCTCCCTGTCCAACGCGCGGCAGCAGTCCGCACTGAGCATGACCATTGCCATTCGTGACGGAGATGACATCTCGGTCGAGATCAATGCTGCGACCTATAGCCAAAAAAAGGTTGAGGGGAAGAAGCGGTACGTTCGCGAGCCACATCGCTACAGTATATCTGACCAAGCAATCATCCCGAGATCCTCAAAAGACGACTTCAAACGCCGAGTGGACGATGGGGGGCTCGAGCTTAGGGTCGTCTACAGAAGGCGCATCGAGGGCGCAGACGTGGTAACCGTCGCCCTGTGCAACGTCAACAACGGGGATGACACCTTCCGCAACTGCTACTTCCAAGCATCGTTCAAGGTGGTATCAAGGCTGGGACTTGTCCCGCCAGCATGGGCTGATGGACCTCTCGGGGCTGATTCCGCTGAGGAGGCAAACCGACGACTCATCTACAGAAACGTGAGAAACTATGCGGTTGGGCACGGCTGTGCCACAGACTGGGAGAGGGGCGATTCGGTCACATGGGCGGAGACGAAGGTCATGCCCATCGCAGAGACCAGAGCCATGAAGCCATCTCACCCACTCATGAACGATGTCCACCTACCCATCGAGGCCTTTGGGAATCCTGAGAAGTGGGACGGCTCCCTTAGATCGATGAGGGAGATGTGCGCAAAGTATCGTGAGTGGATTCTTTCCATCGAAGCAAGTGCTTCCAGGCTGCCCAAGGAGTATCACAAGGCCGCGGCGCGCAACATCAGCGAGTGTCAAGAGTGCCTAAGGAGGATGAACGACGGAGTTCTCATTCTAGAGAGTGACGCTATCGCAAGGCGTGCCTTCCTTCTCGCCAACGAGGCAATGTACAGCCAGTTTCTTCACTACAGTGTTGTGACCGGAGATCGAAAGAGCATCAACGAGCCGGTACCATATGTCAGAGAATGGCGGCCATTCCAGCTGGCATTCATCCTCATGAACCTCAAGCCAATGGTCGATGAGACGTCAGACGAGAGAGAAGTCGTCGATCTCATCTGGTTCCCAACCGGCGGAGGCAAGACTGAGGCATATCTCGGGCTCACTGCGTTCATCCTCATCTATGAGAGGCTGAGGGGGACGACAAGCGATGGCGTTACCGTATTCACAAGGTACACCCTGAGGCTTCTCACTTCTCAGCAGTTCGATCGTGCCTCGTCACTAATCTGTGCCCTTGAAGCCATGCGCAGGCGCGAACCGGATATTCTTGGCTCACGTCCGTTCTCCATTGGCCTCTGGGTGGGCAACGAGGTCAGCCCCAACAAAACAGCAGACGCAATTGAGCTCAGGAACAAGTACGTTAACAGCACCGACGCTCAGAATCCCTTCCCCGTCACACGATGCCCTTGGTGCGGCACCAAGTTTGACACCGATAAAGAACGCGCTTTTCGCGTGGAAGGGCTAGACGGGGAGCTTATTGTCAGCTGCTCAAATGCGATGTGCGAGTTCGGCGACAAGCGAGGCCTACCTCTTGAAATCGTTGACGAACAGATTTATCGCCGTCCGCCCTCCATGCTAGTCGGGACCCTCGACAAGTTTGCAATGCTTCCGTATAGGCGAGAGGCGCTTGCTCTATTTGGAATTAAGGATGGACAGAGACTCCGTCCGCCTAAGCTCATAATCCAAGATGAGCTTCATCTCATCTCGGGGCCTCTAGGCTCCATGGCGGGACACTATGAAACGCTCGTTTCTTCCCTCTGCGAGCGGCAGGCTGGAGGAAGGAGACTTATTCCCAAGATTGTCGCGTCGACGGCAACGGTCAGTCGCGCTAAAGAACAATGCCACCAGCTCTATGCCTGTGGGCGGGATAGGGTGTTTCAGTTCCCGCCGTCTGGCATCGACTACGACGACTCATTCTTCTCAGTTGAGGACAAACAGGGTCGGGGCAGAAGATACGTTGGCGTATTCGTCCCAACTCTAAAAGAGGCATCAACCAACATCCGTGTCTACTCTGACCTCATGTGGGAGCCAGCAACTTGGACAGATGTCCCAGACGACTGGAAAGACCGCTACTGGACCACAGTCGGCTACTACGGAACCACCCGCGAGCTCGGCCAAGCCGTGACGTGGATGGGTGGCGACATCCCCGAGCGGCTATGGGAGCATAGAAGACGCTCCCTGCGAGAAGGAAAAGCCATTGCGAGATACGTGAACGTCGCAATTGAGCTCACCGGTCGCAAGAGCTCGGATGAAGTTAAGAGCGGGCTCGATTCACTCTCAATTTCCTATCCGGACAAAGGGGCGGTCGATCTCTGCTTTGCCACCAACATGATTTCCGTCGGCCTCGACATCAGTCGGCTGGGACTCATGGTTGTTGCTGGGCAGCCCAAATCAACTGCCGAGTATATCCAAGCGACAAGCCGCGTTGGTCGCGGAGACGCCAAAGGAATCGTATTCGTCGTGTACAGCACGACGAAGCCTCGCGACCGATCACACTACGAGAACTTCGCGATGTATCACCAGAGTTTCTATCAGAATGTGGAGCCCACGAGCGTTACGCCATTCTGCACCCAAGTCAGGGACAGAGCCCTCTTCGGCACGCTCGCAGGCATTTACGAGTCGGTTGCATACCACGATAACCCGGAATCTTACCGCTACCCACTCGAAGACGCCTTCTCCTTCGCCGAGGAGGCCATACTGCGCAGGGTGCGTACCGTTGACGTCGGGGAGGCTGACGAAACCAAGGCTGACCTCGACGAAATCAGGGAATGGTGGAGTCAGCACACTTATCAGCGCTGGGAGGAGCTGAACCCTGAAAAGCTCGGCCCCAGCACTCCGCTCATGCATCCGCTGGGCGCAGATACCCATGAGGACTGGGGGGACAGCGTCTTCGAAGTGCCAACGTCCCTGAGAAGTGTTGATGCGGAGTGCCGAGTCACAATTCTCGGCAGCTATGACGATGTCAGGAGGACTAGGAGGGGTCATCGTGCCTAGACGGAGATGGGGCAGAAACAGGGGGCAGTCTCAGCCCAAAGCAAAAAGCTACCAAATCCGCATGGGGCAGCTACTTGGCCCCTACAGCGTGGGAGCCATCTTCCCATGCGACGCCAACAACGTCGTGATGATCGCAGGCCTAGACCCATACGAGAGCCATAAGGACAAAATGGAGCAGGTCCTCGACTCCAGGCTCTGCAAGCATATCGGCGTAAGCACACTCTACGAGCCCCCAAAATACGTGAAAGGCTCTCGGGATAACGCTTTTATCCCAGCAGTTCGCTTCCCGGGATGGATGTACTGCCCCAAGTGCAAGAGGATGGAATATCGAGACCCCACAGACACAAGTCCCTCCCCTTTCTGCAGCTGGTGCTACAGGGAGTCGAATAGGAAGATCAAGCTCGTTCCAGAGCGCTTCATCGTTGTCTGCCCTGAGGGACACGTGGATGACTTTCCAGTCATGAAGTGGGTGCATGACGGCCAAGACATCAACCCAAAGGATCCCCACCATATAGTGTCGAGAACCACCCAAGGGGGCAGCGCAACTATGGGCGATATCGTCTATAAATGCTCATGCGGCGCTGGGCCAAAAACTTTACGAGGGGCTACCAACCCGCAGAAGCTCGAAGACATCTCCTACCATTGCCAAGGAAGAATGCCCTGGCTCGATATAGCCAGCTCGCCATGCTCGACCCCCAACGAAAACCTCCGAGTTGTCATTATGGGAGCCACAAATGTTTGCTACTCCGACACGGTCAGCTCCGTGCTTATCCCAGACCCATGGGGAAAGAGCGTCCAAGGGGCAGCTGCTAACCACCTAAAGGAGCTCCTTGACGCGGAGGAGCACGGAGACTTCGAAAGAATACTCGACATCGTCGCAAGAGAGGAATGCGTCAGGCCAGAGGAACTCCGCCTAGCCTTCGAAAAGGAGAAATCGGACGTCTCCGATGTGCCGGCATCAGAAGACGCGTATCGGTACGACGAGTACGTAACCCTGAAGACCCCAGAAATCTCCCGACGTGGAGAATTCATGGGAGAGAGCATCCCCATCATGGAGTACGACTCTGAGGTCATCCAAGACTACTTCTCTGGAATCACCCTCGTTGACACTCTTACGGTTACCCGTGCCCTGGTCGGCCTCTCTAGGCTTAACCCAGAAGCGAACGTCGAGAAGAGCATGTGGGAGAGGCGCGCCTCCCTCTCGAAGAAACGACTCGATTGGACCATCGCGGTTCAGACCATTGGAGAAGGCATTTTCATCGAACTTGACGGGAGGCGGCTTGAAGAGTGGGAGGAGAGACCCCTCGTTCAGAGCAGGATTCGCCTCATGCAGGAGAACTTGTCATCTGCAAGGGCCGCAATGAACCTTTCCCCAAAGGAGCTTAATCCGCGCTTCGTGACAATTCATACGCTCGCTCATCTGCTCATGCTAGGCATTAGCGAAGTATGCGGATACGCAGCCGCTTCGCTTAGAGAAAGAATCTACTGCGAGAGATACATCGAGGATGGAGAGACCACGTTCCCCGACATGCACGGCCTCCTCATCTATACCTCGTCTGGAAGTGGAGACGGATCCCTTGGTGGACTCGTTCGCTCTGGAGAGCCGGGCAGGTTCGAAGAGATTCTGCAGAAAGCTCTCGAGAAGGCCCTCTGGTGCTCAAGCGACCCAGTCTGCATCGAATCTCCCGGTCAGGGACTCGACTCATGTAACCTTGCCGCTTGCTACAACTGCGCTTTAGTCCCAGAAACATCCTGCGAAGCGGGCAACAGGCTTCTCGACAGAGGGCTCCTTATGGGCACACTCGACGACCCTAGAACGGGCTTGCTTGGCGCCGAACTGCGTCTGTAGCCTTGGTATTGTGCCAAGCGTTGGAAGGAGGCGATTTACGAGATTGCAGATTCATACAGTCATTGCACCATCTCCCGACAATGCACGCGTCAGCTCCTCCGCTGGCATCGACTACCCGAGGATCTTGCACAGCCTGCCGTTGAACTGGTACTGCGCTCTTCGCACTGTCTCGTCAGTGGCTAGCAAAAGTCCGTCCCCTTGGGGAAGTACTACCTGACGAGCCCGTTGGCGTTCTCGTTGGTGTCCCTCTGCCAGGGGCTGTATAGGTCGCAGAAGTTAACCTCGAAGCCCGTTGCTCCGGCGAACTCCCTCCGGTGCGCCATCTCGATGCCCTAGCCCCAGGCCAGAGTGCGCCTGAGCGCTGCCCGGCCTCACCGCGACCATCTCGGCCAGCCTGCTAGTCACAGTCTGCGAGGAATGCTCGTAGAGTCTGGACGCCAGTAGGAGCCTCGAGGAACGCTTCACGAGCCTCACCGGGCAGGTTACTCCGTCGGCGTCGACTTGGTAACGTACATTTTCTTGCGCACTTTGACAGCAGAATAGCGTCTAGGCAGGGAAGGAGGTTCCGACCCGGTATGATTCGATGATTACTGCACACCCTTCTTCTTGACGCCTTCGACCGTGGCCTCATCACGCTCAACGACCGCTACCGTGTCGTGGTCTCCTCGCGCGTGCCGCACACGCCCACGAACGACCAGTGGCTCTATGCCTTCGACGGGAGGAAGATCGCCCTGCCAGGCAGCGACGAGTCGACCTGGCCGAGCCTCGACTTCATCCACTACCGCAACAACAATGTCTTTGAGCGGTACGCGTGAGCGCGTTCTTCTCGGAAACGCAAGCTGCGGCCCAAGCCAGAACGCCTATTTCACTTGTCCCTAAACACCAGCATCCCGCTGTAGTCCGTATCGCGCAGGCGGCGACGGTCGGGGTCGCGGAAGAAGTCCGCGGCAAGCCGGCGGATCACCGGCGAGAGCGCGATCAGCGCAATCAGGTTGGGGATCGCCATGAGGCCGTTGAAGCAGTCGGCGAACTCCCACACCACGTCGAGGTTGGTCACGCAGCCCGCGAACACCATGGCCACATAGGCAACCTGGTAGACGCGCACCGCCACGCGCTGGGCGCGGCTCTTGCGGAAGAGGTACTCGACGCACTTCTCGCCGTAGTAGTACCACGCAATCAGCGTGGCAAACGCGAAGAGCATGAGGCCCACGGTCACGATGTACTGGCCAAAGGGGATGCTCTGCCCGAAGGCCTCCGAGCTCATGGCGCCCTCGGACATCATGGGGTCGGCGTGCCACAGCCCCGAGGTGATGATCACAAGGCCCGTGATCGTGCACATGACGATGGTGTCGAAGAACACCTCGAAGGTGCCCCACAGGCCCTGGCGGGCGGGGTGGTCGGTGTCGGCGGAGGCGTGCGCGATGGGCGCCGAGCCCATGCCCGCCTCGTGCGTGAACACGCCGCGCGACATGCCCACGCGGCACGCGTACATGACCGTGGCGCCCAAAAAGCCGCCCGTGGCTGCGGTGCCAGTGAAGGCGTCGCGGAAGATCTGGGCGATCGCCGCGGGGATCTCGGCGGCGTTGACGACGAGCACCGCCGCGGCGCCGACGAGGTAGAAGATGGCGGCAAACGGCACGAGCTTCTCGGTAATCTGAGCGATGCGGGTGATGCCGCCGATGAGGACGAGACCCGCGAGCAGCGCCACGACGGCGCCGATGACGGGCAGCGGCACCCCAAAGGTGGCGTTCACGCTGCCGGCGAGCGAGTTGGCCTGCACGCTCGCGCCGATGCCGAAGGACGCGAGGAAGCCGAAGGCGGCGAACAGCATGGCGAGCCAGGTCTTGCCCAGCCCGCGGGAGATGTAGTACATGGGGCCGCCCACGATCTCGCCGCGCTCGTTGCGCGTGCGGTAGGCCACCGAGAGCGTGACCTCGCAGAACTTGATGACCATGCCGGCCAGCGCGGAGAGCCACAGCCAGAAGATCGATCCCGGGCCGCCCGTGGCCACCGCGAGCGCCACGCCCACGATGTTGCCGGTGCCGAGCGTGGCCGCGAGCGCGGTGCACACCGCCTGGAAGGGCGAGATGGTGCCCTCCCCCGCCTCCGACGGATCGGCGCGCTGGAAGAGCGTCTTGGTGGTGTAGCGCATGACCACATTGAAGCGCGTGAACACGACGCCCTTGATGACAAAGAGCAGGAACACGCCGGTTCCCAGCATCAGCACGACCATGGGGACGCCCCACAGCACGTTGTCGTTCAGGGCGGTGATGGCGGACATGAGGAAGTCAAACATGGAGGGCCTCTCGACGGGGCGCGGGCAGTTTCAGCTACACAAAGGGTAACTTTGCCCTACCCGTGTTTCCGTAGCGTGACGGGAGCGTTGATTGTCGGGCTACGCTTGAAGCGCCGCGCCCTTCTCGGCCGCAAGATTATTCTCCGCAGAATAATTCTCAGCAGAATAATCTTTGCTCACGCCTCCTGCATGCGTTTTACCGTCATTGGCGGTAAAATAATGGCGGTATAAGGAGGTCGCATGGGATACGAGCCGCCCTTTGAGAGAACGCCGGAGATCGACGACCTCTGCATGGAGATCGCAGAGCTCGTGGGCATGCTGCATCCCACCTCTGACCTCGGTACAAGCCCGACCCTCCACCGCGAGCTGCGCATCCGCACCATCCGCTCGTCTCTCATGATCGAGGGAAACACGCTCTCCGAGGAAGCCGTGACCGCCATCATGGATGGCAAGCGCGTCCTCGGACCCGCAAGGGACATCCTCGAGGTAGAGAACGCGAAGCGAGCCTATGAGCTCATCGGATCCCTCGACCCGCTGAGCCTGGATGACCTCCTGCGCGCCCATCGCGTCATGATGGACGGGCTTATCGAGCATGCCGGCTGCTTCCGCTCGGGTGACGTCGGGGGCTTTGACGGGGAGACCCTCATCCATGCCGGCACGCCGGCGAACTACGTCCCACAGGCCATGTCTGACCTCTTCGAGTGGCTCGCCGCAACCGACCTGCACCCGCTCCTCGTCTCGTGCATCTTCCACTACGAGTTCGAGTTCATCCACCCCTTCGCCGACGGCAACGGACGCACGGGAAGGCTCTGGCATACGCTGCTGCTCTCGAGCTGGAGGCCCGCCCTCGCATGGCTTCCCGTCGAGAGCGTCATTCGCGAGCGGCAGCATGAGTACTATCGCGTGCTGGCGGAGTCCAACGCCGCAGGATCCTCAGAGCGCTTCGTCACGTTCATGCTGCAGGTCATTCGCGACGCGCTGCGGCCCTTCTCGCTGCCGGAGACTGAGGAGGAGAGTCGCACTCGACAAGCTCTCGCATACTTCTCGGCGAACCCCAAGGGGACGGTCGCGAAGCTCGCCGACCTTCTCGGCTGCTCAAAGCGCTCCGCGGAACGCCTTGTGGCGATCCTCCGCAAGGAGGGCAAGCTCCGACGCGAGGGTGCCGCACGCGGCGGCACGTGGTTGGTCAATCCGTAGTCGACGCCACTCGAGCCTCTTAGCTGAGAGTGCTCGAAGGCACCTACTCTCCTATATCCAAACTTTCTCGTCTCCGATGGAGCTACTGGCTGAATCATCTAAATAGCATTTTGTCTAAATTATCTTAAAAAACTTATGTACTGTATTTTTCTTTCTTTTTTCTTGACTTCTTATTTACTGAGTGATTTACTATGAACCAACGAAAGGACCCAAAAGGAGGGTCCCACACACACAGAGAGAGAAGGGAACAGAAATGAAAGGCATCAAGGACACGCAGTCGACCATCCAGAACGTCAACATCAAACTCGACCCGGTGGTGAAGGGCTCTGCAGAGGGAGTGCTTTCGGGCATGGGCCTCAGCATGAGCGCCTACGTCGGGATGTGCCTGCGCCAACTCGCACAGGACCGCAGGGTCCCGTTCGCACAGACCGTCGACCCCGACTTCTGGGTCGCAGAGGCCAAGGTGAACGCGGCGAAGGCCCACATCGACTCCGGAGCATTCGACGCCGCCTTCGGAGCCTACGATAAGGCGGCGTCCGAGCTCCAGGACCTGCTCCGCCGCGCGTCTGCGGAAGCCATCAGCAAGACGGTCGCCGAGTTCGGCCCGATGAGATACGAGGTTCTCGCCGCCGCTCAGCTTATCAGCGACCACGAGGACGGCCTCGACCTCTCCTCCGCCGGCAAGGTGGCTCGCATCGCCAAGGAGTACGCACGGGAGCTGAGGAGAGGCGGCGAAGCGATCCAGGGCACGAATGCCGACGAGGCAGTCGGCCGCATGCAGCGGTTCCTGTATGACGTCTACGCAGACGGGATCGAAGCCTCCTGCGGCAAGGTTGGCGACATCATCGACTCCGCCTTCGACGCCAATACGTGCCTGCGTGACGTCCTCAACCGCAACCCGTCGGAGTTCACAATCGAGGAGAAGGCCAACGCGATCGACGACGTCATCTCGACCGTTCTCGACGTCGCCGAGGAACACACGTCGAATCTCTCCATGCGTTTCGTCGGCTCAGGCGGACAAACAGCCCTGAAAAGCGTCTTCGACGCCCTCAAGTGGATGAGGGAGTATCGGGAGTGGCTGTCGAAGTCCGGCGAGCGGGTGCGGCAGCGCAAGGAGGAGCGCGAGCGCAGCGACGAGCGTCACCACCAGCACCTCGTTGACCTGATTAGGGCGAACGGCGGTACGCCAGACATCCAGAACGTGACCCAGGTCATGTCGCAGCCGGAGAGGATCATGAGCCACGAGGAGTGGATCGAACAGGCGAAGACTGCCGCAGAGGTCATGCGCATCCTCAACGGGGAAGACGCTGACGAGGGCCCAGACGGCAACGAAGACGAGAACTAGGAGAGAGGAGGAGGAGATGGCACGCTACGGACGAGGTGGAGGCCATTCCTACCGTGGCCACAGCGGACGCGCGTCGGGCGGCTTCACCAACCACCGCGCCGGCACCTACGTCTCGCCGATGCGAGCTCACCAGCACACCGGCCAGAGCATCGGCGGCTACACGAAGGAAAGAAGCCGGACGAGCGGGAACTACTACATGAAGAAGGGGTGAGGGAGGAGTCAGGTGAGTTCAGGCAGGCGGAGTGCTCGTTCTGGGGCGCGTCGCCTTCGCCTATCTCTCACAGCGCCTTCTCCCCGAACGCTTAATAATCTACTCCACATTCAACCTGAAGTGACATTCGACCGCCGGACTTACTCCCTAAGGCTCTGAGAGAACAGCTGGACAAACCCAGATGAAGCATCGGAGCAAAAGGGCCCGCCGGGCATGGCAGAACCGGCGGGCCCTCTGCAAGGGACATGCGACGAGGCGGAGCATTTCCTGGTCGCAGGGGTTGATCGAACGCGAGCACCTAGTCGCGCGAGTAGTACGTGTGGCGCAGCGGGAGCTCGGTCTGGAGCTCGCCGGTGAGGGCGCGGTAGGCGTTCTGCACCGCGGGCGCCGTCGGGATCGTGGCGATCTCGCCGATGCCCTTGGCGCCGTAGCCAACGTCGAGCAGCTCGTCCTTCTCGACGTAGATGGCGTTGATGTAGGGGATGTCCGGCGCGCGGAAGAGGCCCAGCGTGCCAAACTTCACCTGCGGGACGCAATCCTCCAGGTCGAAGCGCTCGGTGAGCGCGTAGCCCATGCCCATGAGCACGCCGCCCTCGATCTGACCCTGGATGGCGATGGGGTTCACCACCTTGCCGGAGTCGTGCGCGGCATGGACCTCGGTCACGCGGCCGTCGTCGTCCAGGATCACGACGTGCGTGGCGTAGCCGTAGGCCACGTGACTCTTGGGGTTGGGCACGTCCGCACCGAGCTTGTCGGTCTTCTCGAGGTACTCGTAGGAGAACTCGCGGCCCTCGAGCGCCGCCAGCGTGGCCACAGGGTCGGCCGCGTGGTAGCCGGCGCCCGGGCCCACGTAGGGCATGCCGTCGGCGTACTCCACCACAAAGCCGTCGCCGTGGGCGACCACGGGCTCCGCGCCGGTCTCGGTGCCCTCCTCCACCGCGAGCATGGCGTCGCGCAGCAAAAACGCCGCGCCGCGCACGGCCTCGCCGGTGATGAGGGTCTGGCGCGATCCCGAGGTGGTGCCGGAGTCGGGCGCGTTCTCGGTGGAGCACTCGCCGTTCACGATGTTCGCGAGCGGCAGGCCCGTGGCCTCGGCAACGTCCTGCAGGAAGACCGTGTTGCAGCCCTGGCCGATGTCGGAGGTGGCGGAGTAGACCACGGCGCGGCCGTCCTCCACACGGATCTTGCAGCGGCCGGCGTCGGGCAGACCCACGCCCACGCCCGCGTTCTTCATCGCGCACGCGAGACCGGCGTGGCCGGGGTGCGCCTCGTAGACGTCCTTCACGGCCAGCAGGGTCTCCTTGAGAGCGGTGGAGCGGTCGGCGATCTGGCCGTTGGGCAGGACCTTGCCCGGCTCGATGGCGTTCCGGTACCGAATCTCCCACGGGGAGATGCCCACCTCGTCGGCGAGAAGGTCAATCAGGCTCTCCAGCGCAAACTCGCTCTGGCAGACGCCGAAGCCACGGAACGCGCCGGCGGGCGGGTTGTTGGTGTACCAGCCGTAGCCGCGAATGTCCGTGTTCTGGTAGCAGTACGGGCCCACGGAGTGCGTGCAGGCGCGCTCGAGGACCGGGCCGCAGAGCGACACGTAGGCGCCGGTGTCGAAGTTGATCTCGCAGTCCAGGCCCACGAAGGTACCGTCCTCGTCGCACCCGAGGGTGAACGTGCCCTCCATGTAGTGGCGCTTGGGGTGGAAGTTGATGGACTCCTGGCGCGTGAGGCGCACCTTGACCGGCCGGTTCACGGCGAGCGCGGCGAGGGCGGCCAAGTGCTGCACGGAGACGTCCTCCTTGCCGCCAAAACCGCCGCCCACGAGCATGGTCTCCACGACCACGCGCTCCGGCGTGGCGTCCCAGCCGAGCATGTGGGCGATCTCCTTGCGGGAGTCATAGGCACCCTGGTCGGACGAGCAGACCTTGACGCCGCCCTTGTACGGGAAGGCGACGGCGCACTCGGGCTCGAGGAACGCGTGCTCGGTGAACGGCGTCTTGAAGGTGCGCGTCACCTTGTGCGCAGCTCCCGCAAGCGCGGCGGCAGCGTCGCCGCGGACCACGTGGCGCTGCTGGCAGATGTTGTTCTCGGGCGTGACCCAGTTGCCAAACGCGAGGTAGGGCTTGTGGAGCACGGGCGCGCCCTCGGCGCGGGCCTCCTCGATGGAGCGGACGGGCTCGAGAACCTCGTACTCCACCTTGACGGCCTTCTTGGCCTTCTCAAGCGTGGCCGCGTCCTCGGCCACCACCAGGGCGATCGCGTCGCCCACGCAGTGGGTGACGTCGCCCTCGGCCGTCATGACGTCCCAGTCGTAGAGCAGGTGGCCGACCGCGTTCACGGGCACGTCGGCGGCCGTGAGCACGGCAAGGACGCCCGGCATGGCGCGGGCCTTCTCGGCGTCGATCTTGACCACGCGGGCGCGCGGGTACTTGGAGCGCACGGCGCTGGCGTAGGTGAGGTCGGGGAAGTCGCGCTCGTCGATGTCGTCGGGGTACTTGCCAAAGCCCAGGACCTTGCGGCGCACGTCAACGCGGAAGGCGCGCTTGCCCACGCCGTAGTCGTCGCCGCGCTCGAGCTCCGGGTCGATGCTCTTCTCGCCCCGCAGGATCGCGGCAGCGAGCAGGATGCCCTCGATGATCTTCTTGTAGCCGGTGCAGCGACAGACGTTGCCGCGGATGGCCACCTTGACCTGGTCCTCGGTGGGGTCGGGCACCTTGTGGATTAGCGCCGCGCCCGCCATGACCATGCCGGGGATGCAGAAGCCGCACTGCACGGCGCCCACCGCGCCGAAGGCGTAGACGAAGGCCTCCTGCTCCTCGTGCGGCAGGCCCTCCACGGTCACGATGTCGCGGCCGTTGGCCAGGCGCGTGGTGAGGACGCACGCCTTGGTGGCGCGGTCGTCCACGAGCACGGTGCAGGTGCCGCACGCGCCCTCGGAGCAGCCGTCCTTGACGGACGTGAGCTTGAGGTCGTCGCGCAGGTAGCGCAGAAGTGGCTTGTCGCACGTGACGACCTGCTCCTCGCCGTTGACGGTGAAGCGGTACTCGGCGGGTGCCTTGACGTTGGCAGCCATGGTCTCCTCCCCTACTGGGCCGGGGCGTAGATGCCCAGCGTGTCGTGGATGACGCCCTTGCGGCACTTGGTGGCGCACATGCCGCACGCGATGCACAGCGCGTAGTCGATGCGCGCCTGCTTATCCTCCAACGTGCATGGCGCCCGCGGGGCACGCGCGCTCGCAGAGGCGGCAGCCGATGCAGCCCCTATACGTATATCTATTGCCTGGTCTCGTCGTCCATGTCTCTCCCCTCGTTGCTTGACGCGACCCGCGGGCGAGAAGGGCCTCGGCCCGCGGGTCGCGCGGAATTACTTGGCCAGCAGGTAGCCGTAGTCGTCGCGGACGGCACGGATGGTGAGGCGCACGTCCTCGGGCAGGCCGCACGCGGCGTCGTCCACGTCAAAGACGCCCTCGACGGGCAGGAAACCGCGGTTCTCGCTCGCGTCCATGTCCTCGGCGCTCCAGAAGAGCGTGAGCTTGTCCTTGTACGGACGGCCGCTCCACGGGCAGAACACGGCGCAGTTGCCGCACTCGTTGCACATGCCGTCCACATGGACGACCTGCTCCTGGGCGAGGCCAGGCACCTTGACCGCCACGTTGGCGCGGTTGGGGCAGACGTCGCAGCAGACCTCGCAGACGGTGGCGCAGCCCAGGCAGCGGCTCGTGGTGCAGCCAGCCACGTCGAGGCAGACCTCGCCCTTGCGCGCCATGATGGCGTCGTACTTGTCGGCGCGGACGTTCTGGGCGGCGTACGCGTTGAAGTCGACGCCGGCCAGGTCGCGCGCAACGGCCTGCGCGTCGGCGATGGCCTCGACGAAGGTGGCGGGCCCGCGGCGGCAGTCGCCGGCGGCCCAGACGTGGTCGACGCCGGTGGCGGTTCCGGCCGGCCGTCCCCGACGGTCGACCTCGACGCCCGCGCCCTCGTAGAGCCCGCGCTCGATCTGCTCGCCCACGGCGCAGATCACGGCCGTGGCCGGGACGTCCACGGTGTCGCCCGTGGGCTCGGGGCGACGGCGCCCGGACTCGTCCGGCTCGCCGAGGCGCATGACCTCGCAGGTCAGCACGTCGTTCTCCACGCCGACCGGGGCGAGCAGCTCCATCAGCTCCACGCCCTCCGCGAGGGCCAGCTGCAGCTCCTCCTCGTCCGCCGGCATCTCCCTCTTGGTGCGGCGGTAGACGATGCGGACGTTCTTGACGCCCGCGGCGCGCTTGGCCACGCGCGCGGCATCCATGGCGGTGTTGCCGGCGCCCACGATCACCACGTCGGTGGCCGAGCTCCATGGGCTCGCCGGCCTTGTCCGCGGCCAGGAACTCCAGAACGTCGATCTCCTCTCCGGCCTTGAGGCCCACCTTGCCCGGCGCCCACGCGCCCGTGGCCACCACGACGTCGGTGAAGCCCTCGGCGAAGAGCTCGTCCACGCTCGTGACCTCGCGGCCCATCTGGACCTGCGCGCCAAAGGCGAGGCAGAGAGCCACGTCGCGATCGATGTCCTCCCCCGGGATGCGGAACGCGGGGATGACGTGGCGCGCCACGCCGCCGAGCGCATCCGTGCGCTCGATGATGGTGACCTTGGCACCGGCGCGCGTGAGGAAGAACGCGGTGGCGAGTCCCGCCGGGCCGCCGCCCACGACCGCCACGTTCTTGTCGGCCGCAGACGCAAGCCGAGAGGGACCGGCGGCCCGCAGCGCCTTCACGACCTCGTCGAAGCCCTCGTGCGCGGCGGTGAGCTTGTGCTCGCGGATGCGCGCGCCCTCGGGCTCGTAGAAGCTGCGCTCGCACTTGGCGCCGCAGGGGTGCGGGCAGAGGTTGCCGGTGATGTGCGGCAGGGCGTTGCGCTCCACGATGATCCGCAGGGCCTCGGCGAACCTGCCCTCGTCCACGCGGGAGAGGTAGGCCGGGATGTCCTGCTGGATGGGGCAGCCGGTGCGGCACGGCGCGGTGAAGCAGCTCATGAGCGGCAGCTCAGCGTCGATCTTGTGCGGCTTGGCCGGCTTGATTGGCTTCTGGTAGTCGCGTCCGGAGGCCACGCGCGCGGCGAGCTCGGTCACGGCGTCCACGTCCACGTCCTCGCGGCGCTCGGCGCCGGCGAGCAGGCCGGCGATCTGGAAGAAGCGCTCGTAGCCGCCGGGCTTGAGGACGTTGGTGGCCATGGTGATCGGCCAGATGCCGGCCGCGTAGAGCTCGCGGATGTTACGGGCGTCGGCGCCGCCGGAGTAGGAGATGCGCAGCTTGCCGTCAAACTGGCGGGAGATGCGGCGCGCGAGCTCGATGGTGAGCGGGAAGAGCGAGCGGCCGGACATGTACATCTCGTCGCTCGGCAGCTCGCCGCGGGTCACGTCCACCGGGAAGGTGTTGGTGAGCTTGACGCCAAAGGCGAGGCCCTTCTCGGCGCAGAGCTCGATTAGGCGCTCGAACATCGGCACGGCGTCGCCCCACTGCAGGTCCTCGCGGAAGTGCGTGTCGTCGAAGGCGATGTAGTCAAAGCCCAGCTCGTTCAGGCGCGCGCGGGCAAAGTCGTAGCCTAGGAGCGTGGGGTTGCACTTGATGTAGGTGTTCACGCCCTTCTCGGTGATGAGGTAGGTGGCGATGCGCTCGATCTCGTCGGGCGGGCAGCCGTGGAGCGTGGACTCGGTGACGGAGTTGGAGACCTGCGGGGAGACCGAGTTGACGAAGTCTGCGTCCACGTTCTGGAAGCGGTCGAGGTTGGTGAGCGCCCAGTCGCGGCACTCGGCCCAGACCTCCGTGCCAGAGGCGTCCTTCATGCCCTCGATGTAGCGGTCGACCTTCTCGGACTTGATGCCCTCGAGGCTGTAGCCCACGGACATGTGAAGACAAAGCCGTCCGGGTCTCCCAGGCCGTACTCGCGGGCGATGAGCTTGCAGGCCCACCAGGCCTTGACATACTCGGCGAAGGCGTCGGGCACGGTGAGCTCGGTGGACCACTCGCAGTTGTAGCACTCGTCCTCGGCCACGATGCAGGGCTTGTTCACGCAGGCGGAGAGCTCCTCGCCGTCCATGACCTGCACGGTCTTGAGCTCGAAGAAGCGCGAGCCCGCCACGTAGGAGGCCACGATGTTCTGCGCGAGCTGGGTGTTGGGGCCGGCGGCCGGGCCAAAGGGGGTCTCGATCCTCTCGGCAAAGATCGGCTCGGCGCCACCCTCGTGGACGTAGGCCTTGCGCACGCCGAAGATGGACCCCTGCGCCTCGTGCTCGGTCAGGACCCAGTCCATGACCTGCGCAAACGGCATCGGCCTCATGACGTCGCTCATTGCTGCTCCTCTCCCGGGAGGGTTCGCCCTCCCCTTTCCGCCAACGAGACCGCGCGCCGGCGGACGGATGAATCGGCCCCGCGGAGGCCGAGGAGGCCGGGCGCCCCTCGCGCCCGGCCCGCAGTTCCTAGTACGCGCGCTCGTTGAGCGTGCCCCAGAGTGCCTTGCTCTGCTCGAGGGTCCAGGCGTTGATGCGCTCCTCGTCAAAGGCCACGAACTCGCGGTCCTTGTAGAGGACCTTGCCGTTGACGATCGTGGTACGGCAGTTCTTGCCCATCATGCCGAAGAGCATGTGCCCATCGACGTTCTCGTCCGAGAAGGGCGTGAAGACCGGGTAGTCCATCACGATGACGTCGGCCGCGGCGCCGGGGCGCAGCACGCCGATCTGCCGCCCGAAGTACTCGCTCGCCATGGCGGGGTTGTTCTGGAAGAGCATCGTCATGGCCTCGACCCAGCCCACGTTGGGCATGGCGGCGTTGTGACGCTGGATGATGAGGAAGACCTTGAGGCTCTCCAGCATGTCGTGGGTGTAGGCGTCCGTGCCCATGTGCACCGGGATGCCACGGCGGAAGAACTCGAGCACCGGAGCGCAGCCCACGGCGTTGCCCATGTTGGACTCGGGGTTGTTGACGATGTGGGTGCCGGTCTCCTTGATGATGTCCATCTCGGCGGGCGTGACGTGGATGCAGTGGCCGAGCATCGTGCGCGGACCCAGGAGGTCGTGCTGCAGCAGGCGCTCGATCGGCGAGATGCCGCCACGCTTCCGACGGCTGTCCCAGACGTCGTTCATGCCCTCGCAGACGTGGATGTGGAAGCCGGTGAGGCCATTGTTGGCCTCGGCCATCTTGTCCATCGTCTCGTCAGAGAGCGTGAAGGTGGCGTGCCCGCCAAACATCGCGGCGATCATGCCGGAGTCCTGCTTGGCGGCCCACTGCGCGAACTCGGCGTTCTCGGCGATCGCCTGGTCGCGCTTCTCGTCGCCGCGGCGGTCGGAGGTCTCGTAGCACAGGCACGCGCGGATGCCCGTCTCCTCGCAGACGTCCTTGATCGCAAAGAGGGAGCCCGGGATCTCGCAGAAGCTCGCGTGGTGGTCGAAGATCGTGGTCACGCCGTCGCGCAGGCTGTCCAGCACGGTGGCGTAGGCACTCGCGCGGGTGCCGTCGAGCGTGAGGTTGTCGTCGATCTTCCACCACTGCTGCTCGAGGTTCTCGAGGAAGTTGGTGGGGTTGCAGCCCTTGATGGAGAGGCCGCGGGCGAGCCCCGAGTAGATGTGGGTGTGGCAGTTCACCAGGCCCGGCATGATGACGCCGCCGTGGGCGTCCACGACCTCGGCCTCCGGGTACTTCTCGGCCAGGGCGGCCGCGTCCCCGACCTCGGCGATCTTCTCGCCATCGATGGCAACGGCGCCGTTCTCGAGGTAAGCGTTGTCAGCGTCGCGCGTGATGACGCGACCGTTGGTGACGAGCAGCATTTCGTCTCCTATCCTTTTGGCGAGAAGACCGGTCTTCTCGCACCGCGTTCCTGCTGAGTGGCCCGAGGTCGTCCCGGGACCCGCTACTCCTTGCTCGCGGGCATGACCTTGGCGACGGCCTGCTCGCGGGTCGCGGCGTGACGGATCTCGTACGGCGGGTCCACGGGCAGGATGAGGTTCAGGATGATGGCCATGAGGGCGGCCGGGGTGATGGCGTTGGAGCCGATGACGGTGGTGACCCAGCTCGGCATGCCCTCGCCGGCAAGACACCCGCTCGCCATCCAGATGCCCAGGCCAAAGACCACTGAGGTGCCCACGATCGTGGTGGTGCGCGGCGTGAGGCCGTCCTTGGTGAACATGCGGACGCCGTTCATCGTGATGGTGCCGAAGACGCCCACCGTGGCGCCGCCGATGACGGGCTGCGGGATGGCCGTGAGCACGGCGGAGAGCTGCGGCAGCAGGCCCGCCGCGGCGAAGACGGCCGCCACGGTCACGAAGACCCACTTGTTGACGACCTTGTTGGAGCAGATGATGCCCACGTTCTGGCCAAGCGCGGAGGTGGGCAGGCCGCCGATGAAGGCGGAGACGAGCGACGTGGCGCCCTGAGAGACGATGGCGCCGGAGAGCTCGCGCTCGTCGGGCATGCGGTCCATGGAGCCCAGGCAGGCCGCGGAGACGTCGCCGATGACCTGGATGGCGACCATCGGATAGACCACGGCGAGCGTGATGCAGACCTCGGGGTGGAACTCGATGGCGTAGGGCATGATCTTGGGGAACGCGAAGACGCCGGCGGTTCCCACGGCGGAGAAGTCCAGCATGCCGAAGGGCGCGGAGACGATGATGCCGGCAATCATGCCGAAGAAGACGCTGCCCAGCTTGAGCGTGCCCTTGGCAAAGTTGTTGAGGCCAAAGACCACGGCAAAGGTGACAAGGGCCACGCACCAGGCCTGCGGGGTGCCCCAGAGCGGCGTGCCCTCGCCGCCGGCCATGTACTTGATAGCCGTGGGGTAGAGCGAGACGCCGATGGTGAAGATCACCGTGCCCGTGACCACCGGCGGGAAGAAGCCCTTGAGCTTGCCGTAGAAGATGCCAAAGAGGATGGCCGCGATGCCGCCCACGATCTCGCCGCCGAGCAGCGCGCCGAAGGAGAACGTGGCGCCCATGGCCTGCAGCGCCGGCAGGAACGCAAACGACACGCCCATGACGATGGGCAGGTTGCCGCCGATGCGACGGAAGGGCGCAAAGGCCTGCAGCGCCGTGTCGATGGCCGAGAGGATCAGCGCCACCTGGATGATGTCGGTGCGCTGCTGGGTGGTGAAGTCAAAGGTCGCCGCGATGAGGATCGCCGGCGTGATGATGCCGGCGAAGGACGCCAGCACGTGCTGGAGCGCGCAGGGCAGCATCTCGCCGACGGGCGGCATCCCCTCGCGCTGAAACAGGATCGCGGAGGACCCCTTCTCCCCCGCCGCTTGCGTGTTGGCCATGATCGTCCTCTCCACGATGCCTGACTCTGTTTCGATGGTATTACGTGGGCGCACTTACAATTTGTCTGCTTCTATGAAATTCTGTTAGACGGTCGGTTGCGGGGCGTGAGCGGCAAGCTGACGGCAAACAAAAAGTAAGGTAGACCGACAAAATCGTTATCATATTGCAAGTACAACGCTCGCAAGGAGGTGCCCATGCGCCCGGAACAGCTCGACTTCTACAAGCGACTCGCCCACGCGCTCGCGCTGCAGTTTGGCAGCGGATGCGAGGTCGTGGTCCACGACCTCGAGGCGGCCGACCCCGGCCACTCGATCGTCGCGATAGAGAACGGCCACGTCACGGGCCGGCGCCTCGGCGACGGGCCCAGCCACGTGGTGCTGGAGGCGCTGCACGCCGGCACCGAGCGCCTGGAGGACCGCCTGGCCTACCTCACCAAGACCGCCGACGGCAAGATCCTCAAGTCCTCGACGGTCTTCATCCGCAACGACGCGGGCCGCACCGTGGGCATCTTCGCCGTCAACTACGACATCACGGTCCTGCGCGCCGCCGCCGACGTGATCGGTGGGCTCGTGGGCACCGAGCCGGACGCCCCGCGCGAGCCTGAGCCCATCGTGCGCAGCGTGGCCGACCTTCTCGACGACCTCATCGAGCAGAGCGTCCAGCTCGTGGGCACGCCCGTAGCCCTCATGACCAAGGAGGAGAAGGTCCGCGCGATCAAGTACTTGAACGACACCGGGGCGTTCCTCATCACCAAGAGCGGCCCAAAGGTCTGCAAGTACTTCGGCATCTCCAAGTACACGCTCTACAACTACCTCGACGAGGCACGGACGGACGAGAGGGACTAGGCGCGGGGCGGCCCGCGGGACGGTCAGTTCACGCCACGGAAGCCGCGGCCTATGATCTCCGAGCTGCTCACGATCGTGATGAAGGCGCTCGGGTCCTGCGCGCGCACGAAGAGCCGCAGCTTCATGGCCTCGCGGCGCGAGAGCACGCTCGTGAGGATGGTCTGCCGCCTGCCGGAGTACGCGCCCCAGCCAAAGGTCACCGTGGCCGTGCGGCCCAGCTTCTTGACGATGAACTCCTCCACGTCGCGCGGGTGGTCGCAGATCACCTGACAGACCTTGCGCTGGCGAATGGACTCGATGAAGCCGTCCACCACGAAGGTCTTGCCGATGAGCGCAAGCACGCAGTAGAGGCCCACGCGCGCGCCGTAGAGCCCGATCGCCGCCACGACCACGGCCACGTCCACGGCAAAGAGCGCCTTGCCGATCTCCAGATCCGTGCGCTTGCGCAAGATCATGGCCAGGATGTCCGTGCCGCCGGTGGACGCGCCGATGTCAAAGACCAGCGCCGAGCCCACGGCCGGCAGCAGCACCGCAAAGCAGACGTCAAGCCACAGGTCGCCGGTAATGGAGTGCGTGACCGGAAACAGCCACTCGAACAGCGACGTGTAGCCCGAGAGCGCAAACGACGCGAAAGCGCTCCACAGCACCGCCCTGCGTTCCAGGAACACCAGGCCGAGAAGGACGAGCGCGGCGTTCAGGATCCACATGTACGCCGAGACGGGAAGCGCCGGCAGCGCGGTGTTGAGCAGGATCGCAAAGCCCGTGGTGCCGCCGAAGGCCAGGTGGTTGGGCGTCTTGAAGAGCACGAGCGCCACCGCCGTAAGGATGAGACCCGCATTGAGCAGGGCGAAGAACTGCGGAAAGCTGTAGGCCATGCGCCGGCGCGAGAGTCTCTCCGCACGGCGCGCCTCGTCGGGCGTCATCTCCTCTGCGACCGGTTCGACACCCTCTCCGACCTGCACGTCCTTCTCGCCCACCTCAGGCTCCCCTCTCGTACGACTCCGCTCTCGCCCCGGAAGTCTAGCAGCTTGAGGCGTGTCTCGTTTCGGTCGGAGCGGCGCTCGGGGAGTACGGGCGGACCCCGGCAATCCGGCCCTTGAAGGTCCGCCGCGAGTTCTTGCCGAGCGTTCTTCTCGGCAAGCTGTCTGAGCGCCGGATCTTCTGGGGCCGGATTGCCGGGGTCCCGGGTCCCTACGACTCGAGCCGCTCCGCGAGCATCTTGTTGAAGGCCTTGGGGTTGCCGGAGCCCTTGGCCGCCTTCATGCACTGGCCCACGAGAAAGCCGAGCACCTTCTTGTTGCCGTCGCGGTACTGCTGGACCTGGTCGATGCAGCGGCCGAGCACCTCGTCCACGATCGCGCCGAGCGCGCCCTCGTCGGTGGACTGGCGCATGCCGTGGGCGTCCACGTAGGCGGCCGGGTCCTCGGCGGTGCCGTTGACCGCGTCGAGCACTTCGCGCGCCTGGGCGAACGTGATCGCGTCCTCGGCGAGAAGCGCCGAGAGGCTCGCGACCTGCGCCGGCGTGAGGGCGTCGTAGCTGGGGACGAGGTTCACCATGACCTTGGCCACGGTCTCCACGTTCTTCTCGCCCGCCGCGGAAAGCGTCTCCTCGAAGAAGGCCGCGACCGCCGGGTCGCCCGCGAGCTGGGCGGCGTCGGCGCGCTTGAGGCCAAAGTCGGCCATGTAGCGGTCGCGCTTGGCGTCCGGCAGCTCCGGGATGCGCGCGCGGCAGCGGTCGATGAACTCGTCCGTGAGGTCGAAGGGCGCGAGGTCCGGGTCCGGGAAGAGGCGGTAGTCGTCCGCGGTCTCCTTGACGCGCATGACCACGGTGCGCCGACGGCTCGGCTCCCAGTGGCGCGTCTCCTGGTAGACGATCCCACCCTCCTCGAGCACCTCGGCCTGGCGGCAGATCTCGTACTCGAGCGCGTCGTGCAGGCTCTTGAACGAGTTGATGTTCTTCATCTCGGTCTTGGTGCCAAACTTGGTCTCGCCGCGGCGGCGCAGCGAGATGTTGCCGTCGCAGCGCATCGAGCCGCTCTCGAGCGAGCAGTCGGAGATGCCGAGCGTGAGGAACGTCTGGCGCAGCTTCTCCATGAAGAGTCGCGCCTCCTCGGGCGTGCGCAGGTCGGGCTCGGTCACGAGCTCGATCAGCGGCGTCCCGCAGCGGTTGTAGTCGATGAGGCTCTCGGTGGCGGCGGTGATGCGGCCCTCCTCGCCGCCCACGTGCACCATCTTGGCGGCGTCCTCCTCCATGTGGATGCGCAGAATCCGGATGGGCGCCACGTAGGAGCCGTCGTCGTTCTTCTCGACCGTGGAGTCCGGGCGCTCCTTGGCGCCGGCGCCGGCAACCTCCAGGTCCAGGTGGCCGTGCATGCAGAACGCCACGGGCCCCTGCGTGGTCTGGAAGTTCTTGGCCATGTCCGGGTAGAAGTAGTGCTTCCGGTAGAACATGGAGTGGCGCATGATCTGGCAGTTGGTGGCCAGGCCCGCCATGACGATCGACTCGATGGCCTTCTCGTTGGGGACGGGAAGGGCGCCCGGCATGCCCAGGCAGACCGGGCAGACGTTGGTGTTGGGCGGGTCGTCGTGGCTGAGGCGGCAGTTGCAGAACATCTTGGTCTCGAGCGCGGTGAGCTCGGTGTGGACCTCGAGGCCGATCACGGCCTCCCAGTCCTTGAGGACCTCGGCGAGCTTCTTCATGCGAGCTCACCCCCCCTCCCGGCAAACGCGGGCGCGACGGGGGCTCCCTCGCCGGAGGGCGAGAAGGACCGCTCGATCGCGCGCGCGAACGTGAGCAGCGTGGCGTCGGCGAAGGCCGGGCCCTGCAGCTGCGCGGAGACCGGCAGGCCGGACTGCGCGCCCAGGCCCAGCGGCACCGAGATGCCGCCGTTGCCGACGATGTTGTTGGAGATCGTGAACAGGTCCGAGGCGTACATCTGCGTGGGGTCGCTCAGCTCGCCGAACCTGAACGCCGTGCGCGGCGCGGCCGGCATGAGGATGACGTCGCACTGCTCGTAGGCGCGGGCGTAGTCGGCCGTGATGAGGGTGCGGACCTGCTGCGCCGGGTAGTAGTACGTGTCGTAGACACCGCTGGAGAGAAGATAGGCGCCCAGCATCTGGCGGCGCTTGGCCTCCTCGCCAAAGCCGTGCGCGCGGGAGAGCGAGGTCTGCTCGGCCAGCGTGGCACAACCCTGCTCCTGGTAGCCGTAGCGCACGCCGTCGAAGCGCGCGAGGTTGGAGAAGGCCTCGCACGGCGCGATCACGTAGTAGGCGGCGATAGCTGAGGCTATGTTGGGAAGCTCCACCTCCACGAGCTCGGCGCCCTGGTCGGCGAGCGCGCGGCCCGCGGCGATGACGGCGTCGCGCACCTCGTCGGTGAGGCCGGCGGCCTCCATGAGGGCAGGCACCACGCCGACCTTGCGGCCCTCGATGGGGTCGTCCAGGTGGGCGAGAAAATCGGTGGAGACCGGCTGGCTCGTGGAGTCCCACGGGTCGCGCCCGCCGGCGGTGAGCGCGTTCATGGCCAGGGCCACGTCCTCCACGCGCCGGCCGAAGGGGCCCACCTGGTCGAGCGAGGAGCCAAAGGCCACCACGCCGTAGCGGCTCACCGCACCGTAGGTGGGCTTGAGGCCCACGACGCCGCAGAGCGAGGCCGGCTGGCGGATGGAGCCGCCGGTGTCCGAGCCCAGGGAGACCGTGACCTCGCCGGCGGCGACGGCCGCGGCCGAGCCGCCCGAGGAGCCGCCCGGCACACGCCCCGTGTCCCACGGGTTGGCCGTGGGGTGGAAGGCGGAGGACTCGGTGGAGCTGCCAAAGGCAAACTCGTCCATGTTGGTCTTGCCCACGGGCGTGGCGCCGGCGTCGAGCAGGCGCTGGACGCAGGTGGCCGTGAACGTGGACTCGTAGTTCTCGAGCATCTTGGAGGCGCAGGTGGTGCGGGTGCCCACGAGGTGCATGTTGTCCTTAAAGGCCACGGGCACGCCGGCGAGCGGCCCGAGCTTCTCGCCCGCCGCGCGGGCCTTGTCGGTGGCCTCGGCCGCTGCGAGCGCAAGGTCGGCGGAGACCTGCAGGAACGCCCTGACCTCGCCGTCGCGGGCCTTCACGGCGTCGAGCGCGGCGCGGGCCACCTCGGTAGCGGTGAAGTCGCCGTTCGCCACGCCCGCGGCGATCTGGCGCGCGGAGAGCTGGTCGAAGTTTGCCATTAGCGGTCACCCCCCTGGTCGCCGAGGATGGACGGCACGCGGAAGCTGCGGTCGCGGGACGCGCCGGCGTTCTTGAGCGCCACGTCAACGGGCAGGTGGCGCACGTCGGTGTCCGGCACGTCGCCCGCCATCACGTTGGAGAGGTCGCCGATGGGGTGGAACGTGGGCTCCACGCCCTCGAGGTCGTACTGGCGGATGGGCTCGAGCAGGTCGATGGCGTCGTTCATGTACGCGGTCATCTCGTCGAGCTCCTCGGGCGTGAGCGCGATCCGCGCGTAGTCCGCGATGCCCGCGACGTCTTCTCTGGTAAGGGGCATGGGTCCTCCTATCTTGGCTGCGCCCCATTTTACGACAGACCCCGGACGGAGCACCCGCGCGGCGGGTCAGCCGTATCCCCTCCGAAACAGGGCGCCGCGGCCCTTCTCGCCCCGTGGCCCTTCTCGCCCCAAGGCCCTTCTCGCCCGCCGCCTTGCCCCACGCTTTCGCCGAGTGTACGAGTTACCCGCCAACCACAAGCAAAAATCGTCATCGGTACGTATGTTTCAGCAGATAATGCATGTCCATATGCTCATACATTCACGAGAAAATCGGCTAACTCGTACACTCGATGAGCGATGAGGAGGGGGTAAGGCAACGAATCCCGCACCCGCCGCGCCTCAACCTTACAAAACTGCAACCCGCTCGTAAGCAGCATCGATGGCCCCGAGCGGGCGCCCCTGCGAGGATGGTCTCAGCAACCGAGCAAGGGAGGTCACCATGAAGAAGCTCATCTTCATCGCGTTCGTCGTCATCGCCGGACTCGCCGTCATCCTCGACGACGGAAAGCCGCACCCGCGCATGTACCGCCACCGCTAGGCCGCGGCGCGATCCCCCGCGCGCTCCCCGCGGCGCAGCCGGCCCAGCAGGCTCCCGTAAAGCGCGGCCAGCACCTGCTGGAAGAGCGTCCCGATGACCACGGGGAACATCACCTCACCGGGAAAGTACTCACCCGCGATCACGGCGCCGGCCGAGATGTTGCGCATCCCCACGAGGTAGGTCATCGAGGCCGCCTGGTCATACGGCCGGCGCAGCAGGCGCGCAACGAGAAGCCCCAGCGCATAGCCGCACGCCGCAAACGCGCCGATGAAGGCGGCCACCGCCACGAGCGTGGACGTGAGGTTGCGGACATAGGGGGCCACACCGGTAGAGTTGGCCAAGATCACCAGCACGAGCGCGATCTTTGCCGCGGGCGCGAGAACCGGCGAGACCTCGCGCGCCGCCCGCCCGCGCGTGAGGTCGTTGGCCAGCGTGCCCGCGAGCGCCGGCAGCGCGATGGAGACCACCATCTCCCCCATCATCCGCGCCGCATCCACCTCGATCGTCTGGCCGAGAAGGACGTGCAGCGTGAGCGGAATCGTGAACGGCGCCGCCACCGTGGAGACGAGGATCGTGGCGAGCGAGAGCGCCGGGTCGCCGCCGAGCATGTTGGTCCACATGGCGCAGACCACCGCGACCGGCACGCTGTACTCGAGCACGATGCCACAGACGAGGTTAGGGTCGGAGCCAAAGAGCGCCGTCGCGAGCATGCAGGCCACCCAGGGCATGGCAACCGAGGCCAGGCCCAGCGAGACGAGCATCGGGACCGGGTGGCGCACCGTCCGCGCGAGGTTGGCGAACGTGTTGGAGAGCGCGCTCTGGAACGTCATGAACGCAAAGAGCGGCGTCACGAGCGGCCGCATCGCGCCAAGCTGCGGAAACAGCACGCCCAACACCACGCATGTCGGCGAGACGAACGCCATGTGGCTCCCGATGAAGCCGCCGAGCCGCTTCCACGCATCCATGCCGACAATAACCTCCCCTCGCGCGTCCGGGCGGAGCGTCGCGGTCCCGGCCACGCCCCGCGCACATGGTAGTTCTCGTCAGGCGAGACAGACGCACCCGTAACGCGGCGGCAAAGGGCGCGCCCGAGAGGCGGCTCGTCTCTCGGGCGCGTCGTAACGGAGGCTGGCGGTGCCTAGTAGCGCGCAGCTATGGCCACGTACTCGGCCACCCGTCGTTCAATCTCGTCAAACGCACCAGCAGCGATGAGCTCCGGGGCGTTGATGCAGCTGCTCACGCCGGCGCCCGCAAAGCCCGCCCTGAGGCACTCCTCAAAGAACTCCGGAGTCATGCGGCACACGGCAAAGTACTTGATGAAGCCGAGCGGCGCCATCAGCGCCTTTGCGTAACCGATTCCCATCTCACCCGCCGGGAAGAGCTTCACGTAGTCCGCCCCCCACTCGTGGGCCCGCAGGGCCTCGGTGGCGCTTCCGGCCCCCGGCATGCACATCAGGTCCCGCCGGGCCGCCTCCTCGATGACCGAGCGGTCCAGGACCGGCGCGACGACAAAGCTCGCCCCGGCCTCGTGCGCCATCGCAACCTCCTCGACGCTGAGCGTCGTCCCCGATCCGACCATCAGGTCGTCGCCAAAGGTCTCGCGCAGCAGCGCGATGGCGCGCGGCGTCTCCTCGACCTTGTCGTCGTTGTGGTTGTATGTGAGCTCGACGATGCGCGCTCCGCCGTCGAGCACCGCCTGGCAGGCCCGCCTCAGCTCGTCGTCGGACAGCTTGCCACCGCGGAAGATGCACATGAGCTTTGCCCGATCGAGCTCCTCGACCACCGTCTCCCTCATCGCTAGCCCTCCTCGATGGAGATGTCGAAGTCCGCGTCATCGGCCGCCTCGTCGAGCCCGGAGAGCTCGTCGAGCTCGTCCTCGCCCGTGACCGTCCGCTTGAGGAGAGCGACCAGGGCAATCTCCACGACGACGCCCGCGGCGACCGCGATGAACGCCCCCGGGAAGATGTTCTGCATGACGGGGAAGGCAAAGAACCCGCCCATCATGACCGGGGACCCAACGTTGAAGTACATCGCGATGGCGCCGGTGACCGCGCTGCCGGCGATGCCGGCGGGCATGACGCGCAGGGGGTCCCTCAGCAGAAACGGCAGGCCGCCCTCACCGACCTGGGCGCAGCCGAGCACGATCGCGGACGGGCCGGTGGCGCGCTCCGCCTTGGTGAACTTCCTGGGGAACAGCAGCGTGGCGATGCCCAGGCCAAGCGCGGGGACGATGCCGCAGCACACCTTGGCCCCCTCGGGGCCCAGGACGCCATCGGCAACCAGCCCGTTGGCGACCGTGGTCGCGATCTTGGTGACCGGGCCGCCAAAGTCAACGCCCATCATCGCTCCCATGACCAGGCCAAACACGACCCTCGGCCCCGCCTGGAGCTCGGCGAACACCTCGACCAGGTAAGACTGCAGGCCTCCGAGCAGCGGGCCCACCACGTAGTCCATGAGCAGGATCGAGAACAGACCGCCCAGAATCGGCAGTATGAGCAGCGGCATGAGCGACTGCAGGTTCTTGCTCAGCGGGATCTTCTCCTTCATGAACTTAAGGAAGTAGCCCACCGCATAGCCGCCGATAATGCCGCCGACAAAGCCAATCTTGTAGTTGACGGACAGCACGCCGATCATGAGGCCGGGCGCGATGCCGGGACGGTCGCAGATGCCGTAGGCGATGTAGGCCGCAAGGACCGGCACCACCATGTTCATCGCGATGGTGCCGCCGGCGTAGAGCAGCCCCGCGAACGAGGTCGTGTCGCTGCCGACCGCGGAACCTCCCAGCATCGTGCCAAACGACTGCAGGATGCCTCCCAGGCAGATCACGGGAATCATGTACGAGACGCCCGTCATCATGGGGCCGGTGTTGATTCTGAACTTAGCCATGAGCGCTCACTCCAAGCTTGTCCTCGATCTTCCTGATGAGCTGGTCCGACTGCTTGATTGCCACCACCGAGGGGACCCTGACGACCTTCTTGCCGGAAAAGCGCTCCTGTCGCGCCACCGCGACGTCGGCCGCCAGGATAACGATGTCGGCGTCCCGGATGGCCTCCGGGGCGAGCTCGTCCTCGATGCCCACGTTCCCCTGGGTCTCAATCTGAATTTCGTGGCCGCGTCTCACCGCAGCCTGCTCGAGCTTGTCGCGCGCGATGTAGGTGTGGGCGACACCCACCGTGCACGCCGTAACCGCAGCTATCTTCATACCGCCTCCCTTGGCTTCGTCTCAGCCCGCGTTCGTCGCAAGCCGTCCCTCGCGCAGCGCCCCCAAAAGCTCGTCCGTGCTTCTCGCCTCCTCGATTCCGGAGATGACTCCGGGCCTGATGAGGCTGCGCGCGAGCGTCGAGAGCATTCGAATGTGCACGGCGTCCCGCTCCCCGTCGCCCCGCGCGGGGATGGCGAGGAGAAAGACGTGCCTGACCGGGCCGTCATCGATCGACTCCCAGGCCAGCGGGTGCGACAGGCGCACGTATGCCATGGCGGGGCGCGCGACCGCCGGGCTGATCCCGTGGGGGATCGCGATGCCGTCCTGCAGGCCGGTCATGGCGAGCCCCTCGCGCTCCCAGACCGCCCGCTCAAAGGCGTCCGCTTCCCTCACGGCGCCGCATCGAAGCAGCAGTCCCGTCAGGAAATCAAACACCTGACCCTTGTCTGCCAGGTCCCGGTCGAACGCGACGCACTCGGAGCTCAACACGTCGGTGATGTCCATGATTCACCTCCCCTCGTCCCCAGAACGATGCGAACCATGCCCCTGCGGCATTCCGCGTCCGGCAGGTCCGCAACCCCACGCAATCCACGCTCCGTCTCAGGCCTGGCCAGTCGCCTGTAGAAGCTCGAGAAGAACCGAGGGCTCGCCGCGAACCCCTCGCTGGAGAACGCGAGCATGAGCACCAGGTACACGGTGGAGCCCGCCCATGCGATCCCCTGCGGCGCGCGCCCCACCGCAAGGCGGGTGCGCGTCACAAGCTCGGGATCGCCGTGCGGGATGGCGATGACGTCAAGGCTCGTCGGGGAGACACGCTCCCGGCGCAGGACGCTCTCGCCGTATCGCTCGTCAACGCACCCCCGCTCGCAGAGGGCGCCCGACAGGGCGCGCACGGCCTCTTCGGGCGAGGCGCACGCCGACAGGTCCACGACGACCGACTCGAGCAGCGTCACCGCCATGCGCGAGTCAAATCGGTCCCTACCCTCCAGAAACCGGCGAATTGGCACGAGCTCCGCCTCATGCAGCATCGGCGTGACGTAGAAGACGGGACGCCCATCCTCCTCCAGCGGCTCGGTCGAGACGATCGCGTCGCACTCGTCCAGGTGGCCCTGATACTCCGCAAGTGCATAGAGCCCAACAACACGCAGGTCAGGAAGGGTGCGCTCAAGTCGTTCCGCGATGAGGTTGGAAGCCGCGAGCCCATAGTGACAGACGATGAGCACCCGAAGCTCCCGGGCACGGTCGGACGAGAAGCCCATGCGCTCCAGGGCCGCCTGGAGATGAAGGGCTATGTAGGCAACCTCCGTCCCCTGGGGCAGATAGCCATAGCGCCGCTCGATGAGCTCGGCCGCGATGGCCGCGAGCTCAAACCCGAGCGGGTAGGCACGCCGCAGTTCGTCAACGGGATAGAGCGCCGGCTCCGACGCCAGGCTCACCCCGCGAATGACCGTGGTCCATACGTGGAGGGCCAGGCCCTCCACGAGCTTCTCGTCTCCCGAGAGGTCGATCGCATAGCGTCGCCTGACCTCGTCCACGATGCTCAGGACAAAGGGCGCCATCCTGCGGATTACCCAGTCGTTGTCATGCGTGCACGTCTTTCTCAGCGACATGAGCAGCTGAGCGAGGTAGAGCCGCTCACGGAGCGGCACGTCCTCTCCCAGCGCGGCGCAGCTGCCGTCAACGACCTCCTGGTAGTGCGCGAGATCCCTCTCGTCATCCTTCGGGATGAGGGCGTCGGACGAAAGGAGCACGCCCCGTCGCACGCACCAACGGAGCACGAGCGCATGGCAGAGGAGCTCCTCGACCGAGTCAGGGACGTAGAGGGCAGAGTCTCGTCTCCCCACCTCATCGACAAAGGCGAGGGCGGCATCGACGTCCCCCTCCTCCATGAAGGAGTCGAGCGGGAACTGCTCCTCGGCAAACGAGCGTAGGCTGCCGCGCAGGTCCGCCGCACGAACGTAGGGTCGCATGATCCGGACAAACATCGAGTACCGGACCCTCACGTCGGCCATCAGCCGAACGCCGCGCTGACGGCTCGTCTCCACCCGCAGCCGCCCCTCGCGCACGAGGCGCGAGAGGTGCTTCTCCACTGAAGAGCGGCTCATGAACAGGGCGGCCGCGATGCGTCGCATGGGCACGTAGTCCGGCGAGAGCACCAGCGCGAGAACGATGCGGCCCTCCGCCGACAGGTCCGTCCGCGCCCGGCGGCCGGCAAGAAACCGGGTGAGCGCCGTCCTGTCCGCCACCTCGACGTAGCGGCTTGACAGCTCCACGAGACAGGGCGCGTCCGAGGCCACCTCCGCCTCGATGGCCGCCAGTTCCGAGCGAAGCGTCTGCTGCGTGACGCCCGCCAACTTTGCCAGCTCGATCAGGTCAACCCGGTCGTGGTCGGCAAGGTAGTTCAACACAAAGCTATGTAATGCGCTCGTTGGCATTCGCACGCTCCTCTCAATGAAAATGTAGGCAAGCTCACCGTGGGTCAGATACCCACTTCCGTTTGCCGACACGTCAGGAGAAATGTGCATCGGCGCCGAGCGCGTCCTCTCGTGAGTACGGGTACCCTAAGAGCATCACTGCGTTCGCGTGCTCGGGAGGAACACATGGACATCCGCCTGCTCGCCTTTGACCTCGACGGGACCTTCCTCGCGCCGGACAAGTCCGTCTCGAGGCGGGCGAGAAGGGCCGTCGAGCTGCTGCGCGAGCGAGGCATCGAGCCCGTCCCCACGACGGGGCGCGTCTACCAGACGCTTCTTGACCGCGTGCTCGGGATGGACGGGTTTCGCCACGTGATCGCCGCCAACGGGGCCGTGGTGCTCGACGTGGAGCGCGGGGTCTTTCTGCGGCGCCTGACGATCGAGGCACCCACCGCCGCGCGACTCGTGCGCGAGCTGCTGCGGCCCGGGGTCGTGACGTACACCTGCCTGGACGACGCAGGCGCAACGCGGATCGGCGCGTGCCTAAGCCCGGAGGAATACGAGCGCGTTCGCGCTAGCGAGCGCTGGGAGGAGCCCGTCGAGAAGGACGCGGTCGAGAAGGTCGAGCGGCTCGGGGTTCCCGCGCTCAAGGTGGGCGCGCATTTTAGGGAACCGTGCCGCTACGAGGACCTCGCGGAGGTCGCCGAGCGCCTGGGGCTCTGGCACGCCGCGTCAGACCGCAACAACATCGAGATCGCGCCGGCCGGGGCGACAAAGGCAAGCGGGCTCGCCACGCTCTGCGCTGAGCTGGGAATCCCGATGTCGCAGGTCTGCGCGATCGGCGATGCCGGCAACGACGCCGCGATGCTGCGCGCGGCCGGTCTCGGCGTGGCCATGGGCAACGCCACCCCCGAAGCGCGCGCAGCCGCCGACGAGGTCACGCTCACCAACGCCGAGGACGGCTTCGCGGAGTTTGTGGAGCGAAGGCTGCTCGCCGGGTAGGGTCATCCCATCATGCAGGCGACGCGCCCACCATCCGCCTTACTCCGTCAATAAGGACATGAAGGCTGCGTGACGTGTTTCTCTGCGGGTTAAGCTTGGGTGCAATTCTTTGAGCTCCCAGAATCTGCTGCAACTCCGGAAGATGCTTCTTCAGCTCACGCTTGGGATGATGAATGGCATCGGGATTGCGATACTGCCGCTTTCTTGAAAGCCTCTCGAGCTTTGTGCCGTATGCCTCATCTACGGCCTTGAGGTCGCCAAAATACCACGCCTCCAACTCATGACATACAACACGCACGAGCACCTCGCGCCCATACCCTGCGGACAACCTCACAAGGCGCTCCTTCACCTGCACACAGTCATCTTCATCCTGATCTCGTACCACGACGAACTTGGTGTCGGGCACACTCCATCCCTTAAGCTTGATGGGGAGCCTGCGCTCAAGGTCGCCCTTCCCCCTAAACGTCACGTATTGGCAACTTACGTGCGGACAATCGGAGAGCGCCTTCTCCATAAGCGCCTCGAGACAGATTTTCATCGACTCCTCCTCGAGGAAGAAGACGACGTTCACTGTTCCTCCCCCGACACGGAGAGCAAGGATCCATCGGTCCACATCCAACCAAGCTTGTCGCCCGCCTCATAGAGCGAGACGACGTTTGGAATGCTTGACGCGCGCCGTATGACAGAGAAGCCGTCCTCGCCCTTCTCAAGGCAGTACAGCTCCTCTGGACGGATCGCGTTGAGGAGGTCGGGAGAGTGCGTGGAAATGAACACCTGCCCGCCCTTCTCCGCGTACTCGCGGAACTCCTCCGCCAGCACGGGTAGAAGCGTTGGGTAGAGCTGGTTCTCCGGTTCCTCGACGCAGAGGAGCTCATGCTTGCTTGGCGAGTTGAGAAGCACCAGATAGGTGAACATCTTTATTGTGCCATCGGACACGAACTTTGAAGCAAAGGGATTCTGGAAGTTACCATCCTGGAAGCGCAGGAGGATGTAGCCGTCCTGAGTAATCGTGGTGCTCACGTCGGATACCCCGGGCACCCTTTCCTTCATTCGCTCGATAATCGATGCGAACACCTCGGGGTACTCGTCATGAAGCTGGCGCGTCACCAATGCCAGATTGTCCCCCGTACGAGAAAGGGACTCCCCATCAGCAGAGATATCCTCCCTATTGCGCGCCGCGTCAATCTTGAAATCAGACACATACCAATCGTCTATCAGACGACGCAGCGACGCCACGGCAGGGAACTCGCGGAGCTGTCCCAAGCTGTCAACCGCCAACGAATCCTGAGCTGTCAGGCTCTGTCGAGAGCGAGACTCCTCGCGAAGCACGTCATCGTAGGAGCTAATCTCACCGGAGACGGCCAGGCCCTTACCAAACGAGAAGTCAAGAACCTTCCACGGAGCCCCTTTGCTACCTCGACGTAGCCTCATAACCTCCTTGGTAACCGCGGGTCGATTCTTGTCGTCTAGCCCAATCTCAAGCTCGTAGGTAATGAGCGGCTCGCTCTCGGAGGGTCGAAACTTGATGGAAAACCCAATTGGCTCCTCAACTCCTCGAGAAACGACCTCCTGAAACCCCCCTCTGCGCATCAGGGCCCTGCGCACACCATCGCTCAGGCAATCATGCAAGAAGCCAAAGATGTCGAACAGTGTTGACTTCCCCGAGCCATTCTTACCCAGGAAAACGGCCATACTCGGAATATCAACGAGCTTTGCCGACCTGAATACCCGAAAGTTCCTGATGGAGAGCGACTCAATCTTCATGTACGACCCCCATACCCGACGCATATCCACGGTTAAGAGAAAAGTATACCGGTTGGGTATCAAGAGAAGGGCGGCGCTGCCAGCCAGCCATCCTTGAGGCCAAGTTGTAGGCTAGGTTGTGATTCGAGAATCCCGAGTTGCGCGATCTTCCGATAGACCAGGCACGCGCAATCCGCAATTTCTAACCAGCTTCCAAAACACCGTAGTCAACATAAGCCCGAAGTTCACTTTGCACTGTAGAAGCCCACTGTCTCCTGCGCGGACTTCGTCGCCGAATCAACGGCCGCTTGTCTCTTTTCGATCACATCGACCGTCTCTTGGACACCCGCGGATGAGTCCAATCGCTCAGCGCGTCAATTGTGATGTTCCGCCTGACGGTGAACCCGTACTTCGTGCCTCGCCTGCGCGAGACCTTTATCTCATACGAACCTCTCACGAACGGCTCCTAAAGGTACGGGATCGACTCATGGATCAGCTCGGCCGGGCTCACATGGATTGAGGGAGGGCCACGAGGCCCTAAAAAACGAAGTGCCCCTCGCCCAGCTCCGATATAATCGCCCGCAGTCCTCGTCGCTCACCACAATCTTTGGCGCAACGGGAAACCTTGGGACGTGATGCCTTTCCGCAACAGTGCTGTCGCCCGACATGAGGCCAGAGTAATACTCCCCGATGGCATCATGGGGGATGACATTGGACGCAAAGCCGGTCTCTCCGTTGTAGAAGTCTTGCCAGAGGCTCTCGCAATGGGACAGCGCCTCCAGCTCATCTCCGCTCAGAGCGCCATATGATTCCAGAACCGCGTCGATAAGAACCTGGTCCTCAGCAGAAATTGCCTGCGGATTGGCATCAGTGTCCAACGCAACCACTGTCCGACAGCCACGATGCGCACGCGCGACCTCGTAGACAACGGGACCATGCTCCCAAGCCCTAATATCTTCCTGGAACAGTGGCCTATTCTGAGTAACCAAGCACCACGCCTAGCGGTCGGTAGTACAGCAGCTTCTGCAGCTGGTAGCCGCTCAGCCTCCCCTTCTCGCTCAGGATGTATGCAGCCACATCAACCGCTCTGCGCATTGCAACCTCCCCTCTCGCTACCTGAATCATACCCCACCAATAGGCCCCGTCTACAGAAATAAGTACACTTGTTCTTATTTCTGTAGATCGAGGAGGTTCATACGGAAATCCGCCAACTCCCAGCTAGCGTGAATCATGAGCTGAGAGCTAGCCCGCAACAAGCGGGATCTCTTCCGAATTCGTCCCCTTTAGGAAAAACGCCATAAGACACGGCGTCGCGAGAGCTTGGGCAACGAACAACACCACACCCTATCTTGAGCTTGAGGACAATCGCCAAGGGACGTACGTTATGTCGGGCGTTATCGGCGCGGGCGTCTTCAAGAAACTGGAGGGCCCACCGGAGTTCCTTGCCGCCAGCTCGGACGGCTTTACCATGGCGTGGTCATACGGATTGGATATCGCCCCCGAAGAGCTCTACGAAAACCGCATGGCACCGCTGCTGCGATTAGGTTCCGGCAACAGCCTACGCAGGCGCCCCAACTAGTCCGCTGGCGAGAAGGACAAACACGAAGCTGATGACATTTTCCACTGGCGAACGGAAGAGTCCTTCCGCGCCGGCCGGATACTTTTCGCGACTCAACAAGGCTCACAGTCTGCCCAAGCCATCCCCCATGTTGTAGTCAGACGTCGCCCTATGCATCAACCTTAACTAGAACAGTCCTCGAACGTCCGCAACAAGTCTGACGAGAAGATTGTCAGCGTCCTCGGCCGTCTCGCCCTTCGCGAACACGTAGGCCTTCACCTTGGGCTCGGTGCCGCTCGGCCGCACGAGTACGCGCGAGCCGCCGGCGAGGCGCCACTCGAGGACGTTTGAGGGCGGCAGCGCCTGGGCGGGGGAGCCCGGCAGCGGGTTCACCACGGGCATGGGCGCGCCGGGGGCGTAGTCGATCACCGACTCGACCGGGATTCCCGCCAGATTCGCAGGGGGCTCCGAGCGGAGCGCATCCATGATTGCGGCCATGCGCCCGGCTCCGCCCTCCCCCTCGTAGGCGACGGACACCTGCTCGTTGCCCCAGTGACCGTAGCGGTCGTAGAGCGCCCGCATGGCCTCCCAGAGGTCGAGCCCGCGCTCCTTCCAGTACGCCGTGAGCTCGCAGGCCAGCAGGCACGCCACCACGCCGTCCTTGTCTCGCACGTAGGTGCCCGCCAGGTAGCCGTAGCTCTCCTCAAGGCCAAAAAGAAAGTCGCTCTCGCGACCCTGTGACTCCAGTATGCCGATCTGCTCCCCGCAGAACTTGAACCCCGTGAGCGTCCGCCTGAGCTCGAGGCCGTGCGCCCGCGCCAGGTCGTCCGCCATCGGCGCCGAGACTATCGTCGTCACCGCCACCCTGCGCGACATGTCCTCACCTGCGGCCTCCGCGCGCACGGCCAGGAAGTCGAGCAACAGCAGGCCGAGCTCGTTACCCGTGAGCAGCCTCCATCCCCCCTCGTGCGGGACCGCGACGCCGAGCCTGTCCGCATCGGGGTCCGTGGCGAGGAGGACGTCGGCCCCGATCTCCTCTCCGAGCCTGATGCCCAGCTCGAGCGCCGCCGGTTCCTCTGGGTTGGGCCTCGGGCACGTGGGGAAGTCGCCGTCGGGCCCGGCCTGCTCGGGGACCACGTGGAGGTCGGTCACGCCGGCCGCGGCCAGCACGCGGCTCACCGGCTCCATGCCCGTCCCGTTGAGCGGGGTGTACGCGACGCGCAGGCCCGAGACGCCCACGCCCGTCGACTGGGCGAGCACCGCCTCGCAGTAGCGATCGAACACGGGCTCGGGCGCCCAGCCGATCAGGTCGGACGCGAGCCCCTCCTCGAAGGGCACGGACCGCACGTCGTCGGGGCGGACCGCGTTGATCTCGCGCTCGATCTCCCTCGCGGCGGCAACGGTGATCTGGCACCCGTCCGCCCCGTACACCTTGTATCCGTTGTACTCCTTGGGGTTGTGCGAGGCGGTGATCACGACGCCGGCCGAGCACCCCAGGTCGCGCACCGCGAACGACAATGCCGGCGTCGGCTCGATGCGCTCGAACAGCAGCGCGCGGACGCCGTTGCCCGCCAGCACCTCCGCCGTCCTCCGCGCGAACTCGTCGCTCATGTGCCGCGAGTCGCGGCAAATAACGACAGACGGCGACTCGAAATTGCAAAGGAGGTAGTTCGCAAGCCCTTGAGTTGCAAGGCTTACCACCTGCTTGTTCATGTGGTTCGAGCCCTCGTCCAACGTAGCGCGAATTCCACCGGTACCGAACTTTAGATTTTCTCTTAATAACTGCGTTTCCATTCGCAATCCCTTCAAACATGTCCTCAGAGCAGTTCTTTGAGGACTGGAACTTGTTTAAGCAGTCTTGATAATCCAAGAAGCGCCAAAAGACTAAAGGCGACCCAAAGGAAAGAAACGATAAGAGTGGGTAGGTGGATTTCAAACAGATTTGAGAAGCCATCGAAACATAGAGTACGAAGCGGCTCGTCCAGTAAGTAGACTCCAAAGGTCAGAGAGCCAATCCGACACAAAACGTTTGCCAGAGACGGATGAGCCTGGGCAACTTTCTTCACTTCGAAGATGTATCTAAATGTGATGAATATGCTAAATGATACTAACCAATCAAACATTGCAATGTAGTCCTGGGAATACCCTTCCCACGCACCCTGTAAACACGTCACAACTCCAGCGAGCATTACGCCAACAAGTGCCGATGCGACACTTATTTTGATTAATGCTGGTTTTAAGCGTTCACTAGGCAAAACAATACCTAGATAATATCCGGCGAGTGGGTAAAACAGCTGTCGCATTGTAACAATGGGTAAGTCTAAATTGAGACTAAGATTTAGGTTAAAAACGATTCTTGCAATCAGAGAAACAACTGGGAATCCATCCTTCATAAAAGCATACAGTACACAGATATATAGGAAAAGATTTTTTGTAAAATGGCGTGCCACGATTCGTAAATACGGAAGCAGTAAAAGCATCCCAAGATAAGCGTAGAGATACCAGTACGGAACTAGAACGGTGCCTGATAGCAGCTGCTCAAGTGCTTCCCCAATAGAAGGGTCGGTATTCTTCGATAGATATATTGGGATACTGAAAACAACGATGACTAATATTATCCGTGTAACTCGACGTCTGAACAGGTGGCATATAGATTCTTCTTTTCCTAGCAGGAGGACACCAGACACCATAAAAAACAAGGGAACATTTGCGGTTGAAATCGCTGAAATGCATGAGTATACGTAGTATTTTAGACCAACACCATCAAAGTAGAGCCAGTATCCTGGTGTGTGATTAAATAGGACAAGAATGACTGCGATGATTCTTAATGCGTCGATATAGCACTTCCGCTTTGCCAGCTCCTTTGATTGCGGATTGACATTTTTAGTAACTATAGGCGTCCGCCTCCACACATTCGTCTACCTAATTAGGCGTTTGATCTGGAAAATAAAACTAGCTGCTGTATTCCTGTTAATAATTAGAACAGCGATGTAAAGCAAAGCGACTGCAGCAATTTGGACAACCGAATTTGAAGTAAAATAAACTTCCATTAAGAATACGGTGGTAATTAGCGCGTTCGCCACTCCTATATTAGAGTGCGACACACCTTGCAGATTGTCCATCCACCTCTCAGATACAGCTGAACGTAGTGCAACGCAGAACACCGCCGCTAACAGAACCGCATCAAGCGATCCAGCTAGTAGGATTCCAGACACCGATAGCACAGCACAGAGGAGTACCGCGGCAAGATTAATGCCAAGCAACTGACGTTCTTTTCGTAAAACTTTGCAGTAAGTTGCACTAACTATATTCATTTTAGCGTTATACACACAAACGGGCATAAGTACGGCAAGGTAGAAAATACTATCAACGTAATTTGGAAGCCAGATTGACAGAATCCATCGCGCAGGAAAGTATACTAAATATAGAATTGGTAACAATAAATCGAGACTGTCTCTGAGGAACTGGTAAAGTTTTGTGAGACTTGCCTCGCCTTCTTGACGAAGCGCTGGGAATAACACCATGCTCGCTTGTGAAACAAAATTAATAGCGAAATTAATTATTGACATAGCAAATGACACTTTTCCGAAAGCGCTAATTCCCCAGAGAAGATCTACCATAAAGCGACCCACACCCAGCAACAGCATGTCTGCAAGGTTTGCGATCATAAGGCTGAAACCTACTCTAATGCTATTCACACTTTCTTTAATCCCCTGAGAAAGTGCCATTGTTCGACAAGCGAGAATATCTCTCGCTTTCCAGACCGACCAAAGCAGCGATACTGTTTTCGAAATCAGATACGAGATGATGTAATAACAGTAGTCGTCAACCTTAAGCAAAAGCAGTGTAATTAATAAAACAAATAGTGTTAATCTATCTAAAACAGTTGCATAAGAAAATAGCTTCGTTTCGTTCATGGCCTGAAACGTATAACCGAGATAGCTGCATAGGTTATTAACGATGAAATAAAGACCGACAAGACAAATTACAAATACGCGATTTGAATCTGAAATAAAAATGACAGCTGCGACCTGTACGGCAATGCACATGAAGGACTGCATTACAGTAAGGACTCGATACTGAGCAGAAATTGCACTTCTATCTATTGAGTCCCTAGTGACTCCTCCATTAATTAGGTAAACGCCGTCGTTTAATCCGAGGCAAAAAATCCCTGCATAGGTGGCGTAAAATATAAACAACTGCCAGTAACCATAATTATCGATATCTAGGAGCTTCGGAACTACGAATGACATGAAGACGCCGACGAGCATTGCTGCTCCCTGTGCTGCAAAAGCTATGGCAGCATTTCCGATCAGCTTTTTATAGTTCATAAACTTCTTTCTGCATATTCCCGTACAGCATTTTGATACTGTAGAGAGTGCGTTCGTTTCATTTATGCGTATTCTGAAGAAACTTGCCTAGTAATCAACACATAGAATGCGGCTATAAACGGAAGTACGAGTGATTCAGTTAGCACATGGCCGCCTAGCATCGATTGGATTAGTATCACGATTAATACTATCGTCGCAGGGGCAAACTTATCGCCAAGGTTTTTCCTACGGATAAAAAGTTCACGTACTATCGAGCCCAACGTTATAATTCCAACAGAAACTCCAACTAACCCATTTGCAAATAATAGAGCGGGGAGGTCCATTTCTAGTGATTGAAATTCATATTTCACAGCATTAACAACCGTGCAGACGGTTGAATCTCCCAGACCAAAGAGCAGCACGATTATGGGGCTAATGCCCGACAATTCTATGTAGTCGATTACGCCCAATACCTGCATGTCTCGATTTGAGAGCAAGTACGAAAATATGTTTGTATAGTTATAGCTAGTATATATCTCGAGCTGATTATTTATAAAGTTTAATATGAAAGGTGAAATACAAATTAATAGGGCAATAAGCGCGAATGGCATCACCTTATAAAGAATCTGTCTATACGACATCGTACGTATAATATCGCGGATTAGTATCAATACAGATAGTATTGCTGCAATGTATCCAAATCTATTCCCTAGTAGCAGCAGCGCTATTGTTCCAATAGTAAATATTATATATTTATATTTTTTTCTATAGTAGAATGATAGATATTCGGTCACTGCAAGTGGAACAACGAGATAATTCCCGAATGCGAACAGTCCTGTTCTTCTAACCAAGCCGTTAACAATGGGGCCAACAGGACTGAGAGCCACATTTAGAGCGATAAACAGACCAGAGATGACAAACGTATTCCTAATATATTCAAGGCTGATTCTTGAATTATCAAAGGCTTCTTGAAGCCCAAATATTATCACTGGTATTGAAAAAATTTTAATTGAGAAACTTATGTCATCTACTATATTTACAGAACTTATAGATATCAGCCTGAAAACGGATGTGCCGCATAACGCTAATGCAAACACCGTAACAAGCTTTCGACGTCTTTTTGAGGTGATATTACTTAGCAAAACTAGGAGTAACGCAAAGCGATATATTTGATTAATTGGCGCATTAATCTTTAGATTTATAAGAGCGGTATGGGCTACTTCTGCCAGTGGGTTTAGAGCGAGCATTGCTAGACCCATTCTCGCTCTATTATCCGCTGAAAGTAGAGTTTTTAGCTGGTTTGTCACTGTCTCAGTCCGTGTTTAATTACAGATAAAAGTTGCTGTTTTATTGCAGCTGACGAGTATGACCGCAAGTATCTTTTTCGTGATCCATCCGCAAGCATTCCATAGAGTCGATGGTCCGTCATGAGGTGCTTAATAGAATTTATGAACTCGGAGACGTTATTTGCGACGATGATCTCTTCTCCGTCTTGATATTCGATACCTTCTGCACCAACCGCAGTTGTGATTACGGGCATGCCTTTGGAAAACGCTTCTAGAATCTTGACTCTCTGGCCACTTCCAGAAAAGAGCGGGACGACCATGCAATCACACATGTCGTAAACAACGTCCACTGACTCAACGTAGCCGAGCACTCGGGCTCCTGCAGACTTCATATGTTCTGCGTGCTGTTCAGAAAGTCCTTTTCCGGCCACCACAAGTTCAACGCCTGTTAACTCCGGAAGCACCTCATCGACGAACCAGAGCAGTCCGGTTATATTTGGCTCCCATGTAAGGGTTCCTAAAAATAAGATTCTAAATGGGGGCTTGCCGTCGTTGTATCTCTTTATTCCCTTATCCGGAACTGAGATTGGAATTACGCTGAAATTCCCCCTTCCCCCCTCTCCTTCAATATCTCTTTTGTCCTGCTTTGTAAGCACAATGGTGCAAGTTGCCCTTTGAACGGCCTCGGCTTCGAAACGAGATATCTTTCTCCATTCCCGTTTCATGAACCACTTAACCAGTACATTGTTGCTAGAGACGTACTTTTGCCGAATCAGTTCGCCTTCGCAATTATGTTCGTCTAGAATTACTGGAACATTGATATTGCTTCCAAGATACGCCATCGATTGCAAATGATCCACATACACGAGGTCATAACATCCCTTTGATATTTTTTCCGCAACAAGACGACGCATTATATGTCTGCGGTACTTAAGCACCGTTAGGGGGTAGCGTGAGCTTAAACTCCTAACTGCAAGAGCCATCATGTAGGGAATATTACCGGCAGTCGTTATCTTTGCAGGAAGAAAAAAATATCGTGCGCACACGCTTTCTATACCCTCAGCACCCTTTGAGCTTAACTCCCCCTCTCGATAGGCAATCAAGTCGATTTCGTGACCGGCATCAGCCAATGTATGCAAAGTACCATACGTTTTTATCTTTCCACCGTTATCGAGGGGGTACGGGGGGAGATTCGTGAGGAAAAGGATTTTCAAACTACTGGACCTTAATTAAACCTTGCCACGGACAAGCTTTACCAGAAAGACAGCATCGGCGAGATATCTCTTTGTTAGACGTGAAGGCTCTTGAGCCCAGCGGTAGAGCCATTCGAAGCCACTATCGCTCACCCATTTTGGAGCCCTCTTCTTATTTCCGGATTCAAAATCGACTGAGGCTCCCACGCACAGAGAAAGCGGCACAGAGATTCTGTCCTTAATTTTACTAATAAGGAGCTCCGACTTTGGGGCCCCCAAACACACGTATAAGACGTCCGGGGAAGCCTCCCTAATTCGACAGACAACGTCATCTATTTTCGCTTCGCTTTGTTCAAAGCCATACTCGGGGGAAAACGTACCTACGACCTTAAGGCCCGGGTATTTATATTGTAGGTTATGGGCAGCACGTTCGGGAACTCCTTCCGCACCGCCAAGGATAAACGAACTAAAGCCTCTCTGTGCTGATCTTGCGCAGAATGCGGGCATAAAGTCAGATCCACACACCTTCTCTTGAAGATGAACCCCCTTTCTGTTGGCTATTCGAAATAACGGCGTACTGTCAATTAATCTAAGGTCAGCCTGTTCATAAGCCGAGCGGAATTCCTCATTTGACAAGGCCATCCTCATTATGTCCGCGTTGAGCGAGACCATATATGATGGACGTCCCACGGTGACCAGATGCTCCGCAAAATCAAGTGCCTCGGTCATGGTCATGTCATTCAGAGGAAGCCCATGAAAATCAACTATGCGAGTTTCCGCGTAGCCCATCGCTACTTGTTTCCTATCTTCGAAACGTAATCCTTGAGCCTCGCGCTGAGCGCCTTCGAGCAGACGAGGATGCCGTCCTCGGTGGCGACCACCACGGCGTCGGGAACCCCCGCGACGACGACCGGCAGGTCGAGCTCGTTCACGACGTGGGTGCCCGGGCACGTCGCCTCGTCGAGCACCGTCCTGCCGGAGGCGAGGTCGGCCATCTCCTCGGTGAGGGTGTTCCAGGTGCCGAGGTCCTTCCAGGTCCCCGCGTAGGGGACGACGGCGACCGAGGACGCCCTCTCGACCACCTCGTAGTCGAAGCTGTTCCTGGGGAGCTCCGCGTAGCGCGCGCGGAGGTCGGCGTAGGAGAGGAACTCGCCGTAGCCGGAGAGGATGCCCATCACGTGGGACAGCCTGAACGCGAAGACTCCGCAGTTCCACAGGGCCCCGCGCGCGATGAGCTCCTCGGCCGTCCCCTCGTCGGGCTTCTCGGTGAAGCGCTCGACGGGGCGCGGGGAGCCCCCGGGGGTGGCCGGGACTATGTAGCCGTACTTCTCGCTCGGGTAGGTGGGCTCCACCCCGAGCAGCACGAGCTCGGCGGCGCCCGCCTCGACGGCCTCGGCCGCCCTGGCGAGCCCGAGGTAGTAGGCGTCCTCGACGTAGGAGTCGATGGGCAGGACGATCACGGGGTCCGCCGGGTCCGCCCCCTGCTCCCAGGCGAGGTGCGCGCAGGCGAGCATGATGGCCGGGGCGGTGTTCCTGCGCTCGGGCTCCACGGCGAGGGCGTAGTCGCCCTGGACCTGGTCGGCGAGCATGGAGGCCTGCTCGGCGCAGGTGGCCACCGTGACGTCGGCGCCGGGGACGAGCGAGGTCACCTTGGCGTAGGTGCGCTGCACCATGGAGACGTGGTTGCCCTCGGCGTCGCGCAGGACCTTGAGGAACTGCTTGGAGCGAACGCCGCCCGAGAGCGGCCAGAGGCGGCTCCCCGAGCCGCCCGAGAGCAGGACGATGTGGGTCTTTGGCATGCTACGCCGCCCCTTCCCCGGTGAGGACGACCCTCACCGTCTTGAGGATGAGCCCGAGGTCGTAGAGGAACGACCTCTTCTCGATGTATTCACAGTCGAGCTCCACCATCTCCTTGAAGGAGAGGTCGGAGCGTCCGCTCACCTGCCAGGGGCCGGTGAGACCGGGCTTGACGGTGAGCCGGCGGAAGTCCCCCGGCTCGTACTCGGGGATCTCGCGAGGGAGCGGCGGGCGCGGGCCCACCACGCTCATCTGCCCCAGGAAGACGTTGACGAACTGCGGGAACTCGTCGATGGAGTGCCTGCGGATGAAGCGGCCGATCGGCGTGACGCGCGGGTCGTTCTTCATCTTGAACATCGCACCCTTGACCTCGTTCCGGTCGAGTAGGTCCTTCAGGCGCTCGTCCGCGTCGGCGTACATGCTCCGGAACTTGTACATCCGGAACGGGTGGAGTGTGCCGTCCCTGTCGAGCCTGCCCATGCGAACCTGCGAGTAGATGGGGTTGCCCGGGCTCTCGAGGCGGATGGCCAGGCACAGCAGCGCGGAGGGCACCGCCGCGACGGCGATCACCGCGCCGGAGAAGACGACGTCGAAGGCGCGCTTGGCGACGCGGTAGCCGCGGCGACCCAGCTCGGGCCTGACGCCCGTCTGGAAGGTGCCGTCGGCCGCGGCCTTCGCCACGTCCTTCTCGTCCAACAAATCTTGTTGCGTTATCACTGAGCTACAGCCTTCGTTCTCAGGCGGGCGGCGCGGGACTCCACCGCTTCAGGCTCGGCGAGAACCGCCAGGCCCACGCGCGTGGCGACCTTGCGCCCGCACAGGTCTATCTCCAGGGTTGCCGTGGACTTGCGGCGGTTGACGTCGCGGATGAGGCCCTCGTGGCCCAGAAGCGGACCGGACACCACCACGACCTTCTCGCCCTGCTTGACGGCGTGGCTCATGGGAACCACGCGCTCGCCGGGATGCGTGAAGCCGCCAATGAGCTCGACCTCCTCGGATGCCAGCGGCACGGGCCTCTCGCCCATCGCGAGCACGCGGGCAAACTCGGGCAGCTTCAGGAGCTGCGCCTCGAGCGCCTCGGGCTCGTCGGTGACGGCGATGAGGTAGCCCGGGAAGAGCGGCTTTGCCACGCGCGTCCAGCTGCCGCGCAGCTTGATCTCGGTCTCGTACTGGGGGAAGAAGCACTCGTCCAGCACGCTGGCGGGCACGACGCGGCCGATGAGGTCGGCCATCGCCTCCTCGTGCCCTCCCATGACCTGAATCACGTACCACATGCGCACCACCTCCCAGCGTGCTTTCCGACAGATGCGGGAACGCGCGTCCGCTGGCAGCTCGATGGCTTCGCCATCTCCGGCGCTGTGGCCGGCCCTGCGGACGTATGCGCTCCCTTGGTCCGTCGAAGCACGCTCGTGGCGCTGCCCCGAGGAGAAAGGTATGTGCCCCGTTGCAGCTAGGTGGCCGTGGGGCGTGCAGTTTCCTGCTCAGGGGCCATTGGCGGGCGATGCCCGGGAATGGCCCCTGGGAAAGAAGCTGCGGGGTGCGGCTAGCTCTTGGATGTCACCTCCAGACCGACGGGGATGCGACGCCCGGGCTCGGGCTCCAACCAGGCGGTTCGCCTGTGGCGGTCTATGCGGCGCACGAGGCCCTCCAGTCCCATGAGCGGGCCGAAGAGCACATTGAGCGCACCGTTCTCGATGCGACCCTGCGACAGGGATATGACATGGGAGGCTCCGCCGAGGCGGCGGACGAGCGCGGACTCGGCGGGCGTGAGCGAACCGGTGGCTCCCAGGTCCTCCGCTGAGACGCCGGCGGCGGGCTCGGCGAGCACGTAGCCGGGCCAGACGGCCTCCGTGCGCACGACCCAGGCGCCCGCCTCGCGACGCAACACGAGACGCTTGAGCTCAAAGGCGTCCGCGGCAAGACCGGAGCGCACGACACGCTCGCACGCCTGGCGCGCGCTGCGACCCGCCCTCAGCACGACGAGCGGAGCGGCGTCATCGGTTGTTAGGAAATCTGTTGCCTGTGGCGATGCCCCCGGTGCGGGTGTCTCAGCTGAGACGCCCCCCCCCCGCAAGGTTTTCCGGGGCGAATGGCGCAAGAGAACAGTCAGGCGCCACGCGGCTCTTCTCGATTGTCATGACGCCCGGCCTCCCCTCATGAAGCGAAACATGCTGAGATTGTATCCTAGCCCATCGGGCGCGCGGAGAAAACAGCAAGCCCCCCCCCGAGGCTCCTTTCAGCATAAAAGGCACACGGGGGTCGGTGGGTGCGGGGGCGCCGCCCTCCGTGGCCGCTCACAGCCTGTCGCGACGCACCGTGAACTCGTCAGCGATATGCCGTGCGAACGTCGTCACGCCCTCGAAGCCCTCTGCCGCAATCTCATCCTCCGCCTCTTGGAGGGCCGGAAGAAACGCATTGCAGAGCTCCTCGAGTTCTGACCGAACGATCGCCTCAGGCACACCGGCCTCTTTTGCGGTGGCACAGACGCTCTCCCTCGTTACGTCGTCTATGAGGCGACTTCTGCACAGCGAGACTCCCATCTCTCGGTCGAGCGGATAACAAGTTGTACAGGTGAGGTCATAGAGGGGAGCGAGCTCCTGACTCCCCCAGCGCTCGTCCCAAAGCATTGAGTGATTCTTGAGATGATTGTCACAATTACCCAGCGCCCAATCCAACAGGAGACCGGAGACGAAGGCAACGCGATCGCCGAAGGGATTTCCCGAGACACGCGCAATCTGAGCGCCCACTCGAGACGCATAGTGACCGTCTGTCGGCTCGTACTTGAAATCCGACTTGAGACCGGTGCTCTGGCAGAAGTCCTCCTGATGCCTTCGGCGCGGGAAGGAGCCGTCCGCCGGAACCAAGCGATCGAAGCGCTCGACGATCAGCAGGGGCTCGCCCCCTCCCGCGTCCAGAAGATACGCTCGTGCGACGTCAAATCCCAATCGCGAGGCAACGCGCAGACAGAGGGCCTCATTGATCGTCTGTCCCGGGAAGGTTCCGTCAACGGCCTTCACGATGCAGGTTGACGGCGCGGAACCACGGGGGAAGGACCACCCACCCGACCAGTCGTCGCCGACATGATGGAGACCGACCTTGGCCTGCGCGCCCGCAAGCGAGAGTCGCGCGGAGGCGTTCATGGCCAGCGCGCTTGCCCTCGGCTGTCGGGCAAACTTCTCCAGCTCGGAGAACGGGAGCGAATCATACCGTCGGTTTGACGTAGGGTCTTCGCCCTCCAAGCAGAACACGAGCGCTCCCGCCGACTCGTTGTTCAGGCGTGACAGCATCCCCTGATAATCGTCGGCACCTGTCCTGAACGCATCAGACATGGACCTCCTGAGCGGCCCCTCGGGAAGCAAGCCATCAAAGAACGCCCTCGTTCGTTCGCGTTCCTGGATCCCCTCTCTCAGTGGAAGCGAAGCCGAAATCGCAACGGAATTCTCTCTGGAGAGATAGTCGGACGAATAGCTGAACCGCGCCCCCTCATGTGAGGCCTCCAGAACGCCCACGATCTCGTACTCGCCAGCAATCTCCCTAAGAACCTGAAGGCGCTCACCGCTCATCGCATCCCCTATCGCTCGAACGCCGCAAGATCGATGCCAAGGCCGGTGGCATAGGCGAGCATGCGATCGAACCCCACCGATCCCCTGCCGCGCTCCATCTCACCCACAAGACGCGGGCTGCAGCCCATGAGCCGCGCAACGGCCTCCTGCGTGTACCCGAGCGTCTTGCGGCGCGCCCGCAAGACGGCACCAAGGTCAGCCGCCGTCGTTATTCTCGTCCCACGCGCAAGAGCCGCCTCGCGAGATACCGCCATGTTCGTCCTTTCTTACGTATTGGGAAGATTATAGCATATATAGCAGAATTCTTACGTATTGGGAAGATTTATGGGAGAGTGCGGGAAATCTTACGTATAAGGAAGATAGCGCCCGGGATTCGACGATGCTGCCGCCCCGCCCAACCCCGGCCCAGCCCGCGCGGGCACCTTAAATACCCCCAAACTAGTAGGAATTGTCGCGAAGCCGCGTTTTTCTCGGCGCGAGCCTTGTCTTTAATTCCCCACTCATTACTATGAATTAGGCGAAACAAGACGCGGGCGTGCGCCCGCGAGGAGAAAGGCGGAACATGGCCACTCAGCTGCTCAACGTGAGCGACCTCTCGGCGGGCACCGACGACAAGCCCATCCTGCACGGCATCGACCTGGCCGTGGGCGCGGGCGAGTGCCACGTGCTCATGGGCCCCAACGGCGCCGGCAAGTCCACGCTCGGCCACGTCATCATGGGCGACCCGGCCTACCGCGTGACCGGCGGCTCCATCACCTTTGACGGCACCGACGTCACCGAGCTCTCCGCCGACAAGCGCTCGCTCGCCGGCATCTTCCTCTCCTACCAGGCACCCGTCGAGGTGCCCGGCGTGCCCCTCTACAGCTTCCTGCGCTCGATTTGTCAGATGCGCCCCGAGCTCAAGACCACCGCGCGCAAGTTCCGCCAGCGCGTGGGCGAGATCGCCGATCAGCTGGAGCTCGACCAGGGCTTCCTCATGCGCGAGCTCAACGTGGGCTTCTCCGGCGGCGAGAAGAAGAAGATCGAGATGCTGCAGCTGCTACTGCTCCAGCCCAAGCTCGCCATCCTCGACGAGACGGACTCCGGCCTCGACGTGGACGCCCTGGGCATCGTCTCCCGCGGCATCCAGGCCTACCGCGAGCAGGTGGGCGGCGCGCTCGTCGTGATCACGCACAACACGCGCATCCTCGAGCGCCTGGAGGTGGACCGCACTCACGTCATGGTCCACGGCCGCATGGTGGCCGAGGGGCCGGCCGAGCTCATCTCCGACATCGACAAGAACGGCTTCGAGCGCTTTGAGAAGTGCGAGGACTGCGACGGCTGTCCCGTGGTCGGTGATGCCGAGTGAGCGACGAGCGCAAGCGCACCCAGGTCGCCGACGTCGATCGCTCCCTCTACGACTTCACCAAGTCCGAGGAGGGCTACGAGCGCTACGACGACGGCCTGACGCCGGAGATCGTCCGCGCGATCTCCGAGAAGAAGGACGAGCCGGAGTGGATGCTCGAGATGCGCCTCTCCGCGCTCGAGGAGTACCACCGCCGTCCAATGGCGCCCAACTGGGGTCCGAGCATCGCAGGCCTTGACCTGGACCACATCTCCACGTACGTCTCGCCCAAGACCAAGCAGGCCAAGAGCTGGGACGACGTCCCCGAGGACATCAAGGACACCTTCGAGCGCCTGGGCATCCCCGAGGCCGAGCGCGAGAGCCTCGCCGGCGTGGGCGCCCAGTACGACTCGGAGATCGTCTACCACAACATGCGCGAGGAGGTGGCCGAGCAGGGCGTGATCTACACCACGATCGAGGACGCCCTGCACGACCCCACGTGGGAGCCGGTGGTGCGGCGGTACTTTGGCACGCTGATCCCGCCCACCGACCACAAGTTCGCGGCGCTGCACTACGCCGTGTGGAGCGGCGGCAGCTTTGTCTACGTGCCCGCCGGCGTGACGCTGCCCTACCCGCTGCAGAGCTACTTCCGCCTCAACGCCGCCGGCGCGGGGCAGTTTGAGCACACGCTGATCATCGTGGAGCCCGGCGCGGACCTGCACTTCATCGAGGGCTGCTCGGCGCCCAAGTACTACGAGGCCAACCTCCACGCCGGCGCCGTGGAGCTCTTCGTGAAGGACGGCGCGCGCCTGCGCTACTCCACGATCGAGAACTGGTCCAAGAACATGTACAACCTCAACACCAAGCGCGCCACCATCGGCGCGGACGCCAAGATGGAGTGGGTCTCCGGCAGCTTTGGCAGCCACGTGAGCTACCTCTACCCCACCACCATCATGGCGGGCGACCGCGGGAGCTGCGAGTTCACCGGCATCACCTTCGCCGGCGCCACGCAGGACCTGGACACCGGCTGCAAGGTGATCATGAACGGCGCGGATACCACGGCGTCCGTCTCCACCAAGTCCATCTCCAAGGACGGCGGCGTGAACACGTTCCGCAGCTCCGTCGTGATCGGCCGGCGCGCCGACCGCGCGCGCTGCACCGTGAGCTGCCAGAGCCTCATGCTGGACGACATCTCCCGCTCCGACACCATCCCCGCGATGGACGTCCGCAACGCCACCGCGCAGGTGGGCCACGAGGCCACGATCGGCCGCATCTCCGACGACACGGTGCTCTACCTCATGAGCCGCGGCTGCTCCGAGGCCGAGGCGCGCACGCTCGTGGTCAACGGCTTTGCCAACCCCGTCTCCAAGGAGCTCCCGATGGAGTACGCCGTGGAGATGAACAACCTCATCAAGCTCGAGATGGAAGGGGCCATAGGATGATGGCCGAGAAGGACCTGGCGCCCGAGGCCGGCGCCGCGCCCGAGATCACCCTCGAGCGCGTGAACGTTGCCCCCGCGCAGACGTGGAACCGCCTGCGCACGAACGACATCACGCTCACGGTGCCCGCGCGCGGCCGCAAGGGCGACGTGTACTTCTCGCTGCCGCGCCTCTTCGAGAGCGTGGAGTGCGGGATGGGCCGCGAGGTCACCGACTGGGTGGAGTCCCAGGCGAAGGACGCCCGCTACGTGGAGGTCCCGCGCGGCGAGAAGCGCAAGGAGCCGATCGTGGTTGCCGTGGGCTCGGGCGACGTCGCCGACACCGGCGTCCTGGTCCGCGCGGGCGCCGAGGCCACCATCGTCGTGGCCGCGGACGCAGGCGAGAAGGACGGCGAGGCCGGCACGTCCGCGTCCCTCGTGCGCGTGATCGCCGAGCGCGGCGCGCACATCCACTTGCACGAGTACGTGAGCGTGGGCGCCGCCCAGCAGCACCTCGAGAGCGTGGGCATCTCCGCGGAGCGCGACGCCCGCGTGGACGTGCACCAGTACCTGCTCGGTGGCGGGACCGTCGCGCTGGGCCTTGCCTGCGACCTCGCCGGAGATCGCGCGCGCATCGACCTCGGCTGCCGCTACCACGCCGTCGGCACGGAGGTTCTGGACGTGAACGAGGTCGTGCGCCAGCGCGGCCGCAACACGCGCTCCGAGCTCGGCTACAACGGCGTGCTCGAGGACGCGGCCAAGAAGTCCCTGCGCACCACGATCGACCTCGTCCACGGCGCCAAGGGCGCCCAGGGCAACGAGGCAGAGACCGTGCTCGTGCTGGGCGACGACGTCGTCAACAAGACGCTGCCCACGATCCTCTGCGACGAGGACGACGTCGCAGGCAACCACGGCGCCACCATCGGCTCGGTGAGCCCCGAGCAGCTGGTGTTTCTCGCCAGCCGTGGCCTCTCCCGCGAGGCCGCGGAGGCCCTCTTCGCGCGGGCCGTCTACGAGGACGCCCTCATGCACGCCCCCTGCGACGAGGCCCGCGCCGTTGTGGAGGGCGCTGGCACGTCCCTGACCGACGAGGAGGCGTGATGGACATCCGCGAGAACCCGTACCGCGCGGACTTCCCGCTGCTGGCGGCTCACCCCGAGATCGCGTTTCTGGACAGCGCGGCCACCGCGCAGCGGCCCGCCTGCGTGCTCGACGCGCAGCGCCGCTTCTACGAGACCATGAACGCCAACCCGCTGCGCGGCCTCTACAGCCTCTCCGTGGCGGCCACCGCGGCCATCGCCGAGGTGCGCGCGCAGGTCGCCGCTCTTATCGGCGCCCCCGACGCGTGCGACGTGGTCTTCACGCGCAACACGAGCGAATCGCTCAACCTCGTGGCCAAGTCCTGGGCGCCCTGCGTCCTGGCGCCCGGCGACGAGGTGGCCATCACCATCATGGAGCACCACTCCAACCTCATCCCCTGGCAGGAGGCCTGCCGGGCGGCCGGAGCCACCCTCATCTACCTCTACCCCGAGGCCGACGGCACGCTCACGGACGAGGAGATCGCCGAGAAGATCGGGCCGCGCACGCGCATCGTCGCGGCTGCCCACGTCTCCAACGTCATGGGCTGCGAGCTGCCCATCCGCAAGCTCGCGGACGCGGCGCACGCCGTGGGCGCCGTGATGGTGGTGGACGCCGCACAGTCGGTGCCGCACCTGCGCGTGGACGTGGCCGAGCTGGGAGCTGACTTCCTCGCGTTCTCCGGCCACAAGGCGCTCGGCCCGATGGGCGTGGGCGTGCTCTGGGGGCGCCACGATCTGCTCGACCAGATGCCGCCGATGCTCACCGGCGGCGAGATGATCGACTCCGTGCGCGAGCAGGACGCCACGTGGGCGCCCGTGCCCGAGAAGTTCGAGGCCGGCACGCAGGACGCCGCCGGCATCTACGCCACCGGCGCGGCGCTCACCTACCTCACCGAGACCGTGGGGCTGGATGCCGTGGCCAAGCGCGAGGGCGCGCTCGTGGCCCACGCGATGGAGCGCATGGCCGAGCTGGACTTTGTCGAGCTCATCGGCCCCGCGGAGGCGGCACGGCACCACGGCGTCATCAGCTTCAACGTGCGCGGCGTCCATCCGCACGACGTGGCGAGCATCCTCGATGCGAGCGGCGTGTGCATTCGCGCCGGCCACCACTGCGCGCAGCCGCTGCTGGCGTGGCTCGGCGTGGAGAACCTCGCCTGCTGCCGCGCGAGCCTTGCCTTCTACAACGACGCGTCCGACGTCGATCGCCTGATCGACGGCCTGACCCAGGTCTGGGGGATCTTCCATGGCAGTAACTGACCTCTACAACGCGGCCTTCATGGACCACGTGTCGCACCCCGACTACAAGTATCAGCTGGAGGACGCCGACTGCAGCCACGAGGGCGTGAACCCCTCCTGCGGCGACGAGCTCACGTTCTCCGTGCGCTTTGCCGACGACGGCACCATCGAGGAGGCCGCCTTCACCGGTCACGGCTGCGCCATCTCGCAGGCGAGCGCGGACATCATGAGCGACCTCATGATCGACAAGACGCCCGAGGAGGCACGCGAGCTCTGCGCCCTCTTCATGCGCATGGTTCGCGGCGAGGAGACCGACGACGCCGCGCTGGAGGCGCTCGAGGACGGTGTGCTGCTGCGCGACATCGCGCACATGCCCGCGCGCGTGAAGTGCGCCGAGCTCGCCTGGCGCACCCTCGACGAGATGCTCGCCCAAAACGGGACGGGTTCAAACTAGCTGCTCGTTTGGGACGGGTTCAAACGAGCAGCACGTTTGAACCCGTCCCGTTTTTGGAGGTGACGGGATGGCGGGGATGTTCTCGACAAAGGGGATGTACGCGCTGCGCGCGATGGCCGACCTCGCCGCGCATGACGGCTGGGTCTCGCTCGGCGACGTGGCGCGCCGCCAGCACATCTCGCGCAAGTACCTCGAGCAGGTCATCTCCCTCATGCACAGGGCCGGCTACGTGGAGAGCCAGCGCGGCAAGGGCGGTGGCTACAAGCTCACGCGGAGGCCGGAGGACTACACGCTCGGCGAGCTCCTGCGCGCCGCCGAGGGGTCGCTCGCGCCGGTGAGCTGCCTCGACTGCAGGAGCGACGAGCTCTGCCCGCAGGTCGGCACCTGCCCCACCGTGGGCGTCTGGCGAGACCTCGGTCGCGTCACGGCGAGCTATCTGGACTCCAAGACCCTCGCCGACCTCGTTCGCAGCCCGGACGACGGCGACGACGTCCCCTGCACCGCCAGGCCGATGTGACGGCAGGCGAGAAGAACCCGCCGCCGCGCGCTCTTCTCGCCCCTCGCTCAGAAAAAACGCCCGGCCCCGCGCATTGCGGGACCGGGCGTCATCATGCGGCGACGAGCCGGTCTGAGCCTACGCCCAGCCCTTGCCCTCGGAGCCAAACTCCACGATGAGCTCCTTGGTGCGGTCGACGATGGCGTCGCGGCCGGGCTTGAGGAGCTTGCGCGGGTCATAGCCCTTGCCCTGCTGGTCCTTGCCGGACTCGATGTACTTGCGCGTGGCCTCGGCAAAGACGACCTGGAGGTCGGTGTTGACGTTGATCTTGGAGATGCCGAGGGAGATGGCCTTCTGGATCTGCTCCACGGGGATGCCGGTGCCGCCGTGGAGGACAAGCGGCAGATCGCCGGTCAGGGCCTTGATCTCACCGAGGCGCTCGAAGGACAGGCCGGCCCAGTTCTCGGGGTAGATGCCGTGGATGTTGCCGATGCCGCAGGCGAGGAAGTCAACGCCCAGGTCGGCGATGGCCTTGCACTGCTCGGGGTCGGCGAGCTCGCCGTTGGAGGCAACGCCGTCCTCGACGCCACCGATGCCGCCGACCTCGGCCTCAACGGAGATGCCCTTGGCGTGGGCGGCCTTGACGACCTCCTCGGTGCGCTTGAGGTTGAGGTCGAAGGTCTCCTCGTGGGAGCCGTCGTACATGACGGAGGTGAAGCCGGCCTCGATGCACTTGAAGACGTCCTCGTAGGTGCCGTGGTCGAGGTGCAGCGCCACGGGCACGGTGATGTTCTTGTCCTCGACGAGCTGCTTCACGATGTCGGCGACGACCTTGTAGCTGATCTGCCACTTGGCAGCGCCGGAGGTGCACTGGATGATGACCGGGGACTGGAGCTCCTCGGCGGCGTCGAGGATCGAGGACGCCCACTCGAGGTTGTTGGTGTTGAACGCGCCGACGGCGTAGTGGCCCTTGGCAGCGGCCTGGAGCATGGCAGTGGCGTTGACGAGCATGTTGACCTCCATACGTTGTTGAAAAACACGTTGGGCAGAACCGGCTCTATTCTACCCCAGAGCAGCGGACATGGCGCCAGAGCGACGCGCTTTTTCTGCCGGCTTGTAAGGTCTTCGTGTCCTTTTGCGCTGCGGCGCACGTCAGAGGCCCCGTTGGGTACGTTTGGGGTGTGAAATCGTTTCCGGAAGGAGCCTCATGGCCGAGAAGAACGGACGCGCCGGCGGCGTCCTCGGGGACTTCTCCGTCTCCCAGCTGGTCGCAACGGCTCTCGCCGCCGCGACGTCCTTTACCCTCTCGGCGCAGATCGGCGTCGCCGGGTCGATCATCGGCGCCGTCGTCGGTGCCGTTGCCTCCGCGGTGGCGACGCAGGTCTACCGCGGCATCCTCGCCTCGTCTGCCGAGAAGCTCCGCGCGCTCGGCGGCGCGAACGAGACGCGTGACGTCTGCTCCGTCTCCGGGCGCGCCCGCATCGAGGAGGTCGCGCCCTCCGGCACGCCGATTGCCCCGGCAGAGGTGCGCGACGCCGCGCATGAGCGCGAGCGGGCGCGCACCCGCCGACGCGTGGCGCTCATCGCCGCCGCCGCGGGCGTCGTGGCGGTGCTCGCCTTTGCACTCGTGGTAAACCTGGCGACGCAGGGGTCCGGCATCGGAACAAAGCCGCAGGTCGTTGCATCGGTTACCGAGGAGCCAACGCAAACGCCGAACGTGACGCCCACAGAGTCGCAGTCCGAGCCGCAGCCCGAGCCAGAGCCCGCCCAGGGCACGACGCCCAAGGCCGACGACGAGGCGGATGAAACCGAGACCCCCGTTGCCCCGACCGAGGACGACGCGCCCGCCAGCGACGTCCCCAGTACGGACGAGGGCAAACCAGACGAGGAGACGCCCACAAACGGCGAGACGACGCCCGAGGACGGCACCTCGGGCACGGCGTCAGACCCGACGACCACCGTGGATGGCTCCGATTCCACCCAGAAGTAGGGCCGTCCGCGAAGCAGATCGCGTTTTAGGCAGTTTTTTCGGACCGTCCGAAGTATCGGCTGCCGCGCGCTCGGCAGCGCCCCAGCTAGACGCGTTGCTCCCCAAAGCCCTACTCAAGAGGCCGGCGAAAATCTGCCTAAAACCGGCACCCCACGAATACCAGCCGCCCCCGCGCCCCCGAGTGGGTAGAATCTTCTGCGGCATACCATCGAGAAGGGAGTCACATGGAGCGTCCCAATGCCTGGAAGGATTACACCCCCGAGCAGCTCGACGAGCTGCACTACCTCTGCGAGGGCTACAAGGCCTTCATCTCCGACAACAAGACCGAGCGCGAGTGCTGCGCGGCGGCGGTGAGCATGGCCGAGGAGGCCGGCTACGTGAGCCTGGCCAGCCGCATCGAGGCCGGCGAGCAGCTCAAGCCCGGCGACAAGGTCTACGCCGTCAACCGCGGCAAGAGCCTCATGCTGCTGCACCTGGGCACCGAGCCGCTGGAGCGCGGCGTCAACATCCTGGGCGCCCACATCGACTCGCCGCGCCTCGACGTCAAGCAGGACCCCGTGGACGAGAAGAACGAGCTCGTCACGCTGGACACCCACTACTACGGCGGCATCAAGAAGTACCAGTGGGTCACCATGCCGCTGGCCATCCACGGCGTCGTGGCCAAGAAGGATGGCTCCGTGGTGAACGTGGCGATCGGCGAGGACGAGGCCGACCCGGTGTTCTGCGTCACCGACCTGCTCCCCCACCTGGGCAGCCAGCAGATGGGCAAGAAGGCCTCTGAGGTCGTCGAGGGCGAGATGCTGGACGTCCTGGCCGGCAACCGCCCCGTCGTGATCGACGAGGACGCGGCCGAGAAGGACGAGGACGCCGAGAAGTCCCCGGTCAAGGCCGGCGTGCTCGCCATCCTGCGCGAGACCCTCGGCATCGAGGAGGAGGACCTGCTCTCCGCCGAGCTCGAGGTCGTGCCCGCCGGCGCGGCCCGCGACCTGGGCTTTGACCGCTCGATGATCCTGGGCTACGGCCAGGACGACCGCTCCTGCGCCTACACGAGCCTCGTGGCGCAGCTCGACTGCGAGGCGCCCGCGCGCACGGCCGTCTGCCTGCTCGTGGACAAGGAGGAGATCGGCTCGGTGGGCGCCACCGGCATGACGAGCCACTTCTTCGAGGACACCATGGCCGAGGTGCTCGAGCTCGCCGGCCAGGGCGGCCCGCTCGCGCTGCGCCGCTGCCTCGCAGCCTCCAACATGCTCTCGAGCGACGTCTCGGCCGGCTTTGACCCCACGTTCGCAAGCGTCTTCGAGCCGAAGAACAGCTGCTACCTGGGCCACGGCCTCACGTTCAACAAGTACACGGGCAGCCGCGGCAAGTCCGGCTCCAACGACGCCGACGCCGAGTACGTGGCCACCATCCGCCGCGTGATGGACGATGGCGGCGTGCACTTCCAGACGGCCGAGCTCGGCAAGGTGGACGCGGGCGGCGGCGGCACGATCGCCTACATCCTGGCCACCTACGGCATGAACGTGATCGACTGCGGCGTGCCCGTGCTCTCGATGCACGCGCCGTGGGAGGCCACGAGCAAGGCCGACGTCTACGAGGCCTATCGCGGCTACTGCGCGTTCCTCAAGCTGGCGTAGGCGACTTCCCAGCCGCAACGTTGGCCGCCCCGCCGGTTTCCACGCGGAAGTGCTCTTCGAGAAACTTCCGCTTAGGAAACCGGCGGGGCGGCTTTTGTTGGCGCGTGCGAGGCGGGGTTCTTCTCGGCTGGGTTTTTCCTCTGGTTTTGGGGCAAAAAAGTTATGCCGGGACAGGATTAGATTCAAAAACTAATACAAAAACAGCAACAGCCTGGATAAAATCCCACAGAAGGCGAGAAAAGCGTGTACCCGGGGCCGACCGCATAAAACGTTCGCCCCAAAACCTCAAGGCAACGCTTGGAAATGGCCCTCTCAGGAACGCAAGAGCGCCGTAAACCCAAAACCACCCATTTCCTGACACACGGGGCAGCCCCGTCGGCCGCTACTCGATCGAGAGCGTCACCCGCGTGTTGGGTAGACCGGTCACGGTGGCGGTGGTGCGCTCGGGGTCCCAGCTACGATATGTGCCGTAGTTGATGCGGAACTCCCATTCCCTGCCCGCGTCGTCCACGCCCGTGAGGTAGTGGTCTGCCGTATCCGTGCCCTCGCGCTCCTCGACCTCGACGTCATGCAGCTCCACCCGCACGGGGTCGTTGAGGTACGGCACGTCGAGCAGGGGCTGCACGGCAAACAGGTAACAGGCCAGTGCCATGAGGGCGACAAGGACCGCGGCAACGACGCGCTGCCCCGCGCCGCGCTTCTCGCAGGCCGCGCTCACGAGCCAGACGATGCTGCCGCCGAGCATCACCAGCCACGCAGGCACGCCCACGAGCCGATACGCCACCGCGACCGGGCCCTCGTCCGTGTTGCCCAGGGTGAGAAGCTCGATGAGCCCCCACACGACGTAGCAGACGATTGCCACGGCGCAGACGACGACACCGCCAATGACAAGGTGCCGTAGACGTCGCTGCTCCCCGCTCTCGACAGGCGAGACGTTATCATCCTCCATGCGCACCCCCTCGCGTCACGGACCACGTTAGCCCGTGGCAGACGCCCGGAGCCGGCGACGGGCCCTCGTACGCGCCATGGCAGTCCTACCTCTCCTCGGGCGCCATGCGTTCCGCATACGACCGCGCGCGCTCGAGCTGGTCGTTCAGCACGTCAATCGTCTTAGCAAACGAGTCGTTGGCCTTCGAGCGGAACTCGTCGATGCTATCGAGCGTAGAGAAGACCGCGTCGTAGGCGCGCTTGAGCGTCTCCGGCGAGACGCCGCTCGATACGGCCTGGCGCTGCGTGCGCAGGGAGTTCTCCTGGAGGAGCTTGCTCGTCCGGTCAATCATGTCGTCGGTCGTCTTGTTCACGGCGTCAATCTGGTCGAGCACGAGCCTCTGGTTCTCCAGCGACTGCGCCACGATCACGGCGGTGCGCAGTGCCGTCACCGTGGTGGTCTTGGCACGCTCCACGCCCCGCACGAGCTGGTCGTTGTTCTGCTGGATGATCCCCATCGAGAGATAGGCCTGAATCGTCACGGCAGCCTGGGTCTGCACGTCCTGCCGGCGCTGGCGCACCGCGAAGAGGGCGTCCTTCTCGAGCGACATGGCAAGCTCCACGTTGCCTGCAGCACGCTCGCGGTCGACGCGCCTCACCAGCTCGTCGTCGATATCGGTGAGCAGCACGTAGGCACGCTTGAGCGTGGCAAGGTTGCCCCAGAGGCTTCGGCGCTCAACGTTGAGGGCCGCGTTGTCCTGACGCAGCAGGTCCTGCCCCTTGTTGAGCGAGACCAAGATGGCGTTGAGCTGCTTCTGGTTTGACTCGTAGCGCCTGAAGTAGCGCCTTACGCGATTTGCGAACGGCAGCGAGCCCAACAGACGCCCGGCAAAGGTGTCCTCGCCCGGTGCGAGCTCGTCGACCTCGTTGCGCAGATCCACGAGGCTTTTGGAGACCTGCTCCTGGGCGCCCCCGCCCCTTGACGTTGCCAGGGATCGCTCGAGGAAGCGGCTCGACGTGTCGGACGTCTCGCGGAAGGCGTCGGCGCCCACCTCAAAAATCGCGTCGACCTCCTGCTTGAACTCGAGGCTCTGCGGGGGCAGACCCGCCACGCGACTGACCCAGGAGTCGGCGTTGCCGCTCAGGTGCCGGAGCTCCGACGCGTCGGGCTCGGGCACCTGAGCGAGCGCCCCGTCCGTCTGCACGGGCTCGGGCGCCGGGGCGGCCTCGAGCTCAAAGCTGTCGTCGGGTGCGTCGAGAAGATCGAGTGCCATGGTGTCACCTTTCGTTTGGTTCCTCGAGCGAGAGCTCGCTCGGTCTACGTCCGAGGCGCTGCCTCAGGTACTCGGAGCCGGTCTCCACCTGCACGGACGCGCCCTCGACGATGTTCGTGCGCATACGGTCGAGCGCGCCGGCGACGTCAGCGCACTGCTCGTCGAGGGTCGTGACGTTTCGGCGGGCTCGAGCACTCGCGCGGCCGCCGAAGCTCAGGTAGCGAACGTTGGTCACGAGCTGCTCCCACGCGCCGGGCAGCCAGGAGGTCGCAAGCGACAGCACGAGGTGTCGGTCCTCGTCAGCACCCGCGGACGCGAACTCGGGAAGCTCGACGATTTCCGCCATCGAGGCCACCACGGAGCGCAGCCGCCGCGACTCCGCGGCGATGCCGCGCGGCTCGTCGGCCTCGCACGCGGCGTCGATGCGCCCCGCCATGTCGTTCACGGCCTGCGCGGACTCCTTGAGCGTGGGGTCCGCGCCCGCGAGCGCCTCCAGGTCGATGGCGACGACGTGGCGCGGCATGTTGAGCGAGGTGAGCAGCAACCAGGAGCCTGCCGACATCGCCGCGCCAGCGACGACGAGCGCCACCCTGACGAGGACGTCCGTGGCGAGAAGGGCGGCCGCGAGGGCAAAGACGACGAAGACCGCGACGGCCAGCCCCGCCACCAGCATCTTGTCCTGCTGCATGGTCCCTCTCACATCCCTACAGATAGCCGCGAATCTCCTTGAAGGCGGCGGTGAGGTCGCCGTTCTCGGCGTCAAAGACGCGTCCGCCCGTCAGCTCGGCGAGCCGTTCCATCTCGTCGGCGCTCCCCTCGCCAAAGAGGATCGCGTACACGGGGATTCCCTGCACCGCCTCGTTGTCCCGGTACCACTGGGCGAAGTCGTCAAAGCCCGGCCAGTCGGTGTTCGCTCCGTCCGAGAAGAGCACCACCGAGGTGACGTTGTCGTCCGAACGGGTCTGCGCGGCAAGCTCGAGCGAGTGCTCGAGCGTCCCGTAGAGCGCCGTTCCGCCCGCTGCCGAGAGCCCGCTCACATACGAGCTCACGTCATCGAGGTTTCCGTCGGAGCCCACCTGCACGCTCCGCTCACTCTTGACGCCGGAGGCAAACTCGACGAACCGGATGGTCTCGCGCGGCTGGAAGGTCAGCAGCGCCTTCGTGCCGTCAGCCCCGGTCTCGGTGAGCGAGAGCAGGGCGGCCTTGAGCGCGTCGAGGCGCGAGCCCTCCATCGAGCCCGACGTGTCGATCTGAAAGACCATGTTGGCGGGCTTGCGAACCTCGGAGACCCAGCTCGAGAGCAGCGCGTCCACGGTCTCGATCCTGTTGGGGAAGGGAATCTCGAAGACCATCCGCTCGTCGTCGGGCGCGGTGGCGTCCGTGCGGCGGTGCGTCTCGTCGGCGATGCGCCGCTGGACGTCATCGCGGCGCAGGTAGTCCACGAGCGCGCCATAGGCGGCCTCGACCCTTTCGCCCCTGTCGGAGAGCAGCGTGAGGGGATAGTCGGCCGTGATGACGCCGTCCTGGGGGATCACCTCGACGAGACCCTCCTCCTGGAGCACGAGCGACTCGTAGTTGAAGACGCCGTCGACGGCGGAGCGGTCCTTGCCGAAGGCCTCCATGAGCCAGCCCGAGGACCCGCTCGTGAGCTTCTGGCCCCGGGCGAAGCGCGCGAGGTCGTCGGACACGACGGAGACGTCATCTCGGGTAATCGCGGCACCGGTCCCGGAAAGCGCCGTCGCAAGCTCCACGAGCGCGGAGAAGCCGCTGTTGGAGGAGACCGGGCTCGACATGCCATACGTGAACTCGCCGGACGCCGCCGCGTCCACGACCTCCGCCCACGTGGGACTCGTCTGGTCCCAGCCGAGTCGCGCCGCGGCGTCGGCGGTCACGCCCATAACGACGGGCGTGCGCATGATCGAGGTCTCCTGGCTCACGAGCGCGGCCTTCTCATCGAAGAGGCTCATGTAGGCGTTGGAGGGGAACCACGTGGCGTCAAAGTCGCCCTCGCCGCTCATGACCTCCTCGGTGCCATCGAGCGTGCCCATATAGGTGAGCTCCACGGTGATGCCGAGCTCCCTCTGGGCGTCATCGAGGATGGGCAGCATGTCCTTGACCTCGGAGCCCGCCAGGACGTGCAGCGTGGTGCCGGCGACGTCGGGATCGCTCTCCTCGGCCTGGTCGGCACCGCCGGTAGGTCGGGCCACGCCCGACTCGCCCCCCTGGCCCGGGGAGCACGCCGACAGCACGCCCGCAACAAAGAGCACGCATGCGACCACGAGAAGGGCGGCGGCCCGATGCCGCCCCGACACGGATGTCAGCCTCATGTTCGTCTCCCCCCTGCGCTAGTAGAGCGCCTCGATGGTCTGGAGCATGACGTCGGCAACCTCGTAGCTCGGCGCCTGCGCGGCGTCGATGAAGGTGCCGTCCGCCGCGTAACCCGAGAGCCCCGACGCCCCCACCGTCTCGGAGAACGCCCCCGAGTTGGCGCCGTTGGGCCTGAAGCCATGCCGCGCGATGACGCGCGCCATGTCGGGGTCGTTCTCGAGGACGTCCTGGACCCGTTGGCCCTCCTTGGTAAACGCCACGACCACGTGGTCCGAGAAGATCGTGGGCGAGGGATAGCAGATGCGCATGGCGTCAATCACGCGCGTGGGCTCGTTCATCTGAGCCTCAAGGTACTGGCTCTCGTAGATGAGCGTGAGCGGCTGGTTCAGGGGCCCCTTGGAGAGAAACGACTCCCATGGTCCCGCCGAGGACGACTGCGAGTAGCCCTGGTCGAGGAAGAGCCGGGAGAGCTCGCCGGAGGCCTGCTGGCGGGCGACCTCCTCGCTCGTGACCACGGCATTGCCGTTGAGCACGTAGCTCGAGAGGCACAGGTACATGAGCGCTGAGTTGGAGGAGCGCACGTCGGTCGAGGTGATCATGACGTTTCTGCTCGAGGGATACTCCTCGGAGCCGATGAGGTCCGACCAGCGACGGCCCTCGCTCACGGCCTTGAGATAGGCTGCCATGTCGAGGTACCAGACGCCGTCGCGCTGCTCCGCCATGCCGTTCCTCTCGAGCACGTCGAGCACCGTCGTGCCCGTCGCGATGGCGAGCGGCGAGTAAAACGGCGTGGTGGTCGAGAGCACGGCGTCACCGTGGACGTCGACGAGGTGGGCCGCCGCGACCTCGGAGGAGGGGGACGCGAAGTCGGACTCCTCGATGCCGGGCCGCTCGGCCATCGCCCAGGATCCCGAGGTCGTGACCTGCACGTCGAGACCGTGGCGGGCGAAGATCTCCTGCGCCTCGGGATCCGAGAAGAGCGCCTCCTTCTCGGATCCGATAACGCCTCGGACCACGGTGAGCTCCTGGGACCGACCGGACGCCGGCAGCTGGGCGTCGTCTGCGGAGGCGAGCCCGCCCGCACCGAGGGCGATGGCCCCCGCAACGACGACCGCCGCGACGATCAGGGCCACGCCCGCGATCATCGTCTTGGCTCGAGCTCCCACCGGTTCCTCCTTCGCGCATCGTTCCAATAACGATACGCCCGGAGGCGTGGTCCCCACGCGGGCGCGGGAGAGGCTTACGAAGCGCTTACGCTGCGGGAAACGGTCCGGCTTCCGCCGCACCTACGCACCGGAAGCCGTCCTGTCTCGGCTCATGCCACACGCTGGGAGGCGTTCCCCGAAGGCTTCTCTCGGAACATGGGGGGCTCCCAGTTCCCGGCGCATGCCGACTGAGGGGGGGATCAGCCGAGAAAGGCCATCACCTCGCGCTTGGCGGCGAGGTACTGGTCCGTGAGCTCGAAGCTCTCGGACGCCACGCGCTCAACGCGCACGACGCCCGCCACGTGGCTGGGCTCCCCCGCCGCCGGCGCGCCCGCGAGCACGTAGATCCGGCTCGCCATGGAGACGGCCTCGTCCACGTCGTGCGTGATCACGAGCGCGGAGAGCCCCAGCTCGGATGCCACGTCCACGAACCAGCGGCGCACGTCGGTGCGCGTGAGCGCGTCAAGCGCCGAGAAGGGCTCGTCGAGCAGCGTCACGTCCGCGCCCATGAGGTAGGTGCGCAAAAACGCCGCGCGCTGGCGCATGCCGCCGGAGAGCTCGCTCGGCCACTTCTGCTCGCAGCCGGCGAGGCCAAAGCGCTCGAAGAGCGGCGCGGCCTTGGCGCGCGCCTCGTCGCGGCGCGCCCCCGCGAGCACGAGCGGCAGGCACACGTTGTCGATGATGCGGCGGCTCGGCAGCAGCAGGTCCTTCTGCAACATGTAGCTCACGCGCCCCGGACGCCCGGTCACGTCCTCCCCGTGCAGGAGGACGCGACCGGAAAGGGGAGTCGTGAGGCCGGCGAGGGCGTGCAGGATCGTCGTCTTTCCGCAGCCGGAGCGGCCGACGAGGCAGCAGACCTCGCCGGGCGCCACGGTCACGTCGACGTCGCGCACGACGACGTGCTCTCCGTCCCAGGAGAGCGTGAGCCCCTCGGCCGAGAGGGCCGGAACCTGTGCGCTCTTCTCGCCAGCCGTCATGCGCTACTCCAGGAAGGAGAGGTCGTAGCCGGCGTTGACGTCGAGCTCGTTGGCCACGAGGTCGTTGTCATTCAGCCACTGGTAGAAGGCGGCCCAGCGCTCCGGGTCGATGACGCCCCAGCTCTCGGCGTCGGCCACGTACTGGTCGGCGAGGTAGGTCTGGCTCTGGTGGACGAGGTCGGCGTCGAGCTCGGGCACCTGCGCGCAGAGGATGTCGGCCGCGCCGTCGGGGTTCTCCACGGCGTACTCGTAGCCCTTCTTGACGGCGCGCAAAAACGCCTTCACGGCCTCGGGGTTCTCCTTGGCGAAGTCGTCGTTGGCGGCGATGACCGGCGTGTAGTAGTCAAAGACCGGATCCACCGAGATGAAGCTGAAGTAGTTGTACGGGAAGTCCTGCACCACGGCGTTCTGGACGGCCCAGGCCTCGTAGACCCACACGGTGTCGAACATGTTGGCGCGCAGGCCGCTGACCTCGTCGTCCACCTCGTAGGGCACGAGCTCGACCTTGGACCAGTCGCCGCCGTCGGCCTCGACGCAGTGCTTGACCGTGGCCTGCTCGACGGGCATGTTCCAGGTGGCGTAGGTGTGACCCTCCATGGCGGCCGGGTGCGTGACGCCGTCCTCCTCGCGGCTCATGATGCCGGAGGTGTTGTGCTGGATGACGGCGGCCACGGCCGAGTAGGGCATCGGCTGGTCGGAGGCCAGGTTGTTGGCGATGTAGTCCTGGTAGGAGACGCCCATCTGCGCGCCGCCGGCGCCGATGAGGGCGTCCGCGCCGTCCGCGGGCGGCTGGACGATCTCCACCTCGAGGCCCTCGTCGGCAAAGTAGCCCTGGTCGAGCGCCACGTAGATGCCGGTGTGGTTGGTGTTGGGGGTGTAGTCGAGGACAAAGGAGATCTTGGTCTTCTCGTCGCCCTCGGAGGAGCCCGCGTCCGAGGCGTCCCCGCCCGTGCCGCCGCAGGCCGCGAGCGCCGTTGTGGCAGCAGCTCCGCCGGCCACCGCGAGGAACTGGCGACGGTTGAGGTTCTTATCGCTCATTCTTTTTCCCTTCCGCCCTCTTCCAGGGCATGCAGACGCGCTGGGCGAGCTCGACGAGCTTCATGAGTCCCAGCGACAGGGCCGTGATGACGATGATCGAGGCAAAGAGCCGATCGTAGGAGAAGGACTTGCGCACGCGCGTCATGTAGACGCCGAGGCCCGCGTTGCCGCCGAGCCACTCGGCGATGACCGCGCCGACGATGGCGTAGGTCGCGGAGATCCGCAGGCCGCTGAAGAACTGGTCGGCCGCGGCGGGCAGCTTGGCGTACCAGAAGATCTGCCAGCGCGAGGCGTTCATGGTGCGCATGAGGTCGATAGCGTCGGGGTCCACCGAGCGGAAGCCCGAGACGAGCGAGACCGTGATCGGGAAGAACGTGGAGAGGATCACGAGCACGATCTTGGGCAGCGCCCCGTAGCCGAGCCACAGCACCAGAAGCGGCGCGATGGCCACGGTGGGGATGGTCTGCGAGACGGTCATGAGCGGCTCAAAGGCCAGGTAGAACGTCTCAAAGCGGTCCATGAGCACCGCAAAGACAAAGCCCAGGGCCACGCCCGCCGCAAGGCCCGCGGCGGCCTCCCCCAGCGTGACCACGCAGTGCCCGGCGATGAGCTGGGCGTCCTCGACGAGAGCCGCGACCACCTGCACCGGCGTGGGCAAGAGGAAGTTGGGCACGAGGCCCACGTCCACGACCAGCTCCCAGACCGCGAGCAGGGCGGCGAGCGCCGCGAGCGGCACGCCTATGCGACGGACCTTGCTCGGCGCGGACACGCTAGGCCGCCTCGACGCTCTTCTCGGCGAACTCCGGGTCGCCGGGGTGGTACTTGCCGATCTTGCGGTCCGTGGACATGACGTCTCCGTCGGGCCGGAAGTTGATCTTGGCGTAGGTCATCATGTGCTTGCAGCCCGCCTTGGCACCCACGAGCTGGCAGTTCTTGAGGATCTCCATGCACTTCTCGTAGTCGCCCTCGATCGCCGTCTCAAAGGGGCCGACAAAGTAGTCGATCCCCGTCGAGTCGATGTAGGCGATGACGGCATCCACCGCGTCGCACGTGGCGTCGTCGGTGGTGGCGTCCATGGGCAGGAACTGAATCGCAACCGAGCAGTTCACGCGCCCTCCCTTCCGGGTGCCCCAAGGCACCCTGTCTCCCGTAGGTGCCTTGCGCGGCGCGCGCGAAGCTCTTCCCTACGCCGGCATTACCCGGATCAGGTTCCTGGGTCAGGGCCGCTCTCCTGGGCCCAATCTCAGCCGGCGTGCGCCAGCCCCCCGTTGTCAGCGGACAGTGTAGCACGCCGGTGGACTCAGCGGCGCAATACGCGATTCCCAACGGAATCGACGCGTGAAACGTTGGCAATCGCGTATCGGCCTCCGCGCGTACGCGATTTCCTACAAAACTGAGGCAGCTTGCCACGTGAGGCGCCACATATTTTGTCATCGGGGGGCGACAAAAACGACCGCGCGCGACCAGCGGCGCGGCGCTACGCTGAAACAACCGAAAGCGACAACGGAGGACATGCCCCATGAAGATCTTTGCCTATGCGCTGCGCCCCTACGACGAGCTCGGCTACCTCGAGGCCCTCTCCCACGAGCTGGGCTTTGAGTTTGCGTGGACGGCCGACTACCCCACGCTCGACAACGTCGGGCTCGCGGCGGGCGCCGACGCCCTCTCCATCATCACCAACCCCATGACGCCCGAGCTGCTCGATGCCTATCACGAGCTCGGCATCCGCGCTCTTGCCACCCGCTCGATCGGCTACGACCACATCGACCTCGCCCACGCCGGAAGCCTCGGCTTTCGCGTGGCGCACGCCGCCTACCCGCCCGAGGGCGTGGCCAACTACGCGATCATGCTCATGATGATGGCGCTGAGAAACGCCAAGCTCATCCTCGGCCAGGCGGCCGTCCAGGACTTCAGCCTCCACGGGAAGCTCGGGCGCGACATCTCGTCGTGCACCGTTGGCGTGGTGGGCACCGGGCGCATCGGCGCGACCGTGGTGCGCCACCTCCAGGGCTTTGGCTGCCGCGTCCTGGCCTCTGACCCCTACCCCAACGAGGAGGTCACCGCCCTCGCGACCTACGTTGACCTGGACACGCTGCTCGCGGAGTCCGACGTCATCACGCTGCACGCCCCCGGCATCGAGTCCAACTACCACATGATCGGCGCCGAGCAGCTCGCCCGCATGCGTCGCGGCGCCGTCATCGTGAACGCGGGGCGCGGCTCGCTCATCGACACCGACGCCCTGATCGACGCGCTCGAGAGCGGCCAGGTCGGCGGCGCGGCGCTCGACACGATCGAGCACGAGGCCAACCTCTACTACCTCGACAAGAGCCGGTCGGTCCTGCCCAACCGGGACCGCGCGATCCTGGACTCCTACCCCAACGTCATCGTGTCCCCGCACATGGCGTTCTACACCTCGGTGGACGTCGAGGGCATGGTCCGCACCTCGACCGAGGCGCTGCTCGCCTTTGTGCGCGGCGAGCAGACCCCCTACGAGGTTCGCGGCTAGGCGAGAAGCCCAGCGCGCGGTCGGGCGGGGCCGCGCGCCCGCTACTCCCCGTCGTCCTCGGGCTCGTCCTTACGCGGCTTGCGCGAGCGCTGCTCGATCTCCTCGGGCGTGAGCACGTCCTCGATCCGCAGGTTCACGCCCGCGACCTCGAGGCCCGTCATGCCCGTGACCTGCTTCACCACGGCGCGCTTAACGTCCTCGAAGACCTGCGGGGCGTACGCGCCGTACTCAATCAGCACGGAGATGTTCACGCGCACCGCGCTCTCGGGCGTCACCTCCACGGTCACGCCGGCCGTGGAGTCGCTCGCGCCAAAGGCGTCCTGCACGCGGTTGAACCAGCTGCCCCTCATGCCCACGACGCCCGGGACCTCGCGCATGGCGATGGCCACGATCTTCTCGATGACGCCGTTCGAGAAGGTAAGGGAGTCCTCGGAGTCAACGTCCTCCTCGTCCGTCAGGGCCTCGATGTCCGTGCCGGCCTCGTCGGCCTCCGCCAGCGCGGTCTGCTCGGACGGGACGGCCGCGACGACCTCGGCCTCCGCTTCCTCGGTGTGCGTCTTGGTCTGTTCGGTCTTGCTCATGCTTCGCTCCTCGCTGCCCGGGCGCCGGGCGCCCGATGTCAAAGTCGCTGCCGTCAGTTACGAGAGAAGAGCCGCCGGACGAGGTCCATGATCTTGGACTCTCCGTCGAGCATCTGGCCGATGGCCACGCCCACGGTCACGAGCGCCACGATCACGAGCGCGCGCCACAGCCCCAGCACCAGAAAGAGAATCGCCGTAAGGAGTCCCAGCACGCCGCCCCAGAAGGCATGCTCGTGGCCGGGGAACGTCCGGCGCACCCAGGACAGAAGGCGCGAGGAGCCGTCGCGGAGCGCCTCGCCCACGGTGTAGGCGCCGTCGTCGCGGCCGTCGGCGCCCGCCGAGGGACGCTCGGAAACCTGATCCCTCTCGCCCGTCTCGATCTTGGGGCGGGGGGTCTTCTCGTCCGCCATGTCCTACGCCTCCCTCTCGGTCTCGCGGGCCGGGCCCATGGAGACGGTGATCTCGCTCGTGGTGTCCTCCGCCGACGGCGTCGCGGCCGCGGGCTCCGCGGTGGGCTCCTCGTCCTGCGCGGCAAGCGTCACGGACTCGGGCTCCACAAACTCCAGGCTCACGTTCTCCACGGTGCCCCCGCAGACGGCGGCAAGGCCGTCGACCAGCTCGGTGTGGAGCTCCGCGCCCTTGGCCACCACGTCCACCGTCTGGTGCGGCAGCACGCGCACGTGCACGCGCACGTGCCCGCGCGGCTTGGCGTCCACGCGCACGCGCGCGGCGGCGCAGGTGCCGTCCGCCTCCACGATGTGCGACGCCTGCGCGGCTATGGCGTCGCGCGTGACGGAGATGACGCCTCCGTCGACCGTGGCCACCTCGACCGTGCGCACACGCCGACCGCCAAAGAGGGCGCGGGCGAGCAGGACCACGAGCCCGAGGGCGCTCACGGCAAGGCACGCGAGCACGGCGATCGCGTACGGCTCCAGATAGAGCAGGGCCGTCGCCGCGTCAGTCCAGGGCCCGTACCACGTGAGCGTGAGGGCGGCCAGGGCAAAGAGGTCGGCGAGGACAAAGATGACCGTGCCGAGGCGTTTGAGTCCGCGCATGTGAGTCTCCAATCAGGCGCTCCTTGGGTGGCGTCGCACCTTCTCCCTAGGATACCCCTTCGACACGACCGAGTTTCTTGGCTTGAGAAACAGACGCCCGAAGACAAGGCCGAGCACGGCCGAGGTCACCGACCCCAGAAGGATCGCGCACTTGGCGGCGATGGCGTCGGAGGGACCGGGGAAGGCGAGCCCCGCGATCAGGATGGACATCGTGAAGCCCACGCCACCCATGAGGCCTACGGTGACGACCTGCGCCCAGTCCATGCCACGCGGAAGCCGCGCAAAGCCGACGCGCACGAGCAGGGCCGTCATGCCGATGATGCCCACCGGCTTGCCCACCACGGCGCCGAGAAAGACGCCGTGCGCCACCGGGCTCACGAGCACGGTGCCCATGTTGGCGCCCACGAGGTGCAGCTCGGCATTCACGAAGGCGAAGATCGGCAGCACGCCAAAGTTCACGGCCACCGACACGTAGCGCTCCATGCGCTGCAGGGGCGGCGTCACGTGGTGCATCACGCGCTCCACGCGCCACGCGCCGTCGGTGAAGTCGTGCTGGCCGAGGACGTGGTGGGCGTCATCGTAGGTGTCGTCGAGGTCGCGGGCGCGCTCGCCGAGCCAGCCGCCCAGCTCGGAGAGGCGCACGTCCGAGCGCCCCGGCAGCGCGAACGCCAGGATGACGCCCGCGAGCGTGGCGTGGATGCCCGAGTTGAACATGCAGGCCCACAGTGCGAGGCCCACGGTCACGTACGGCGCGATCGCGTAGACGCGGGCCCGGTTGAGCGCCGCGAGCACGGCCACCAGCGCGAGCGACGCCGCGCACCATGCGAGGTCGGGCGTCTGCCCGTAGAAGAGCGCGATCACCAGGATGGCGAGGATGTCGTCGGCGATGGCGAGCGTCTGAAAGAACACCTTGGCCTCAGGGGAGACGCGGTCCCCCAGAAGCGACACCACGCCCAGCGCGAAGGCGATGTCGGTGGCGATGGGCACCGCCCAGCCGCGCGGCTCCCCGCCCGTCGTCACGTTGACCGCGAGGTAGATGAGCGCCGGCACCGCCACGCCGCCCACGGCCGCGAGCATGGGCAGGGCGGCTTGGCGCGGGCGCCGGAGCTGGCCGACCGTCATCTCGTACTTGAGCTCGATGCCTACGAGCAAAAAGAACACCGCCATGAGGAAGTCGTTCACGAACTGCTCCACGGTGAGCGCCACCGAGAGCCGGCCCACCCCCACCGAGATCGGCAGCGCGAGCACGTACTCCACGCCCTCGTAGAGCGGCGAGTTGGCCACCACGAGGGCGAGAAGAGCGGCGCCCACCATGACCGCCGCGGCGACCGTGCCGTTTGAGGTGAGCGCCCTGACGGAGCCGCGACGCTCGAGGCGGCGCACGACGGCGGGCTCGCCGTAGATGGCGGACGGCCGCGTCATGCCGACGCGCCCCCCGCGGCGAGCAGCAGCGTCTGCTCCACGTAGACCTTGGTGGCGAGCGAGGCCACCGAGGCCTCGATGAGGCGCGCGAGCTCGGGGTCGAGGTCCTTCTCGCCGCATGGCTCCCCGATGGCGGGGTCGAGGGGCTCGTCGTCGAACACGGGCGAGAAGCACGCGGCAAGCGAGCGCTCCAGCAGGGCGCACGCCTCGTCGTAGAGCCAGGCGAGGTCGACGCCCGAGGCGTAGATGCGCTCCATGAGCTGCTTTACCTGGGCGATGGAGAAGACGCGCTTGAACGCGCACACAAACAGCAGCGACGCCAGGTGCCGACGGGTGTAGCGCTTCTTGTGCGGGGCGGGGATGACCCCCTGCTTGACGTAGTTGTTGACCATCGAGCCGGTGAGGAGCGTCTCGCCCGGGAGCTGCATGAACGCGAGCTCCTGCGCCACGAGCGTGAGCACCTGGTCAAGATAGAGCTCGATGCGGGGCATCTCCCGGACGCGCGAGAGGTGCACCGCCCCCATGCGCTCGGCGAGCGCATGGCGTGCGGCGGCGTCGGAGCGCGGCGTCGCGATGATCGTGTCCTTCTCGCTCATGTGCCACTCCTGTGCAGTTACCGAAAATGGACAATCTAGTATTGAATACCATGTTGTGGGTGTGTACGCTTCCATCATAGCCAATCGAGAAGCCCGAGACGTCCGGGAGGAACCATGAACGAGCAGCGCATCGCCGTCATCACCGACTCGGGGACGGACACCCCGGCCGACTTTGCCGCCGCCCATGGCGTGCGCGTGATCCCGCTGCGCATCAACTACTCCGACGGCTCGACCTACGAGAACGGCGTGGACATCACGACCGAGGACGTGGTGCGGCGCTTTGCCGAGGAGGTGCCCACGACGTCGCTGCCCTCGCCGCTGCGGATTCGCGAGGCCTTTGAGGGGGCTCGGCGCGACGGCTGCACGGGCGCCGTGGTGGTGACCATCTCCTCGGGGCTCTCGGCCACCTACGAGACGGTGAGCATGGTCGCGCGGCAGATGGAGGACTTCCCGGTCGTGGTGGTGGACACCAGAAGCATCGGCGTGGCCGCGGGCATGGTCGTCATGGAGGCGGTGCGCCTGGTGGAGGGCGGCATGCCGCTCGAGCGCCTGGGCAGCGTGCTTGTCGCCGTGAGCGAGCGCGTGCGCGTGTACTTCTCGGTGCAGAAGCTGGACTTCCTGCGCAAGGGCGGACGCATCAGCGAGGCCGTCTACCGCGTGGGCTCCGTGCTCAACATCAAGCCGGTGCTCACGTGCGACGCCGTCGAGGGCAAGTACGTGATCGAGAAGAAGCCGCGCGGTTGGAAGCGCGCGCTGGACGCGCAGATCGAGCTGGTGGCCGAGCAGGCGGCGCGGTGGGGCCAGGTGCGGCTGGCCGTGTGCACCTACGACCCGGAGCTGCGCGAGGAGCTGGCGACGCGGCTCGCCGGGCGCGTGGGCAACGCCGTTGAGCTTATCAGCTGCGGCATCTCCGCCGACCTGCTCGTGCACACGGGACCCACTCTCGTGGGCATGGCGGTCATGGGCATGTGACGCGCCCGCGAGGCGGCGGGGAGAGGAGCGCCGTTAAGGTCCGGCGCTCAGACAGCTTGCCGAGAAGAATGTTCGGCAAGAACTCGCGGCGGACCTTAACGGCGCTCCTCTCCCCGCCGACGATCTCGTCACGGCAACCATGGAACTGAAGGTAATTACAGCGCGGCGACCAGGTGGGCGACGATTTGGGCGCAGTGATGGGCAGCGTCCCGCTCGAACTGGGCGTAGGTGACGGTCTGGCCCTCGGTGCCGGGCTTGTCCGAGATGGCACGCACCACGACGTAGGGGACGCCGTTCAGCGTGGCCACCTGGGCGATCGCGGCACCCTCCATCTCGCAGCAGAGCGCTCCAAACTCGGAGACGATGCGCGCGCGGTCCCCCTCAGCGGCGATAAACTGGTCACCCGAGGCCACGCGACCGGCGACGGCGCGCACGTCGGGTGCCACCTCGGCCGCCGTGGCGAGCGCGACCGAGCGCATCCGCGCGTCGGCGACAAACTCCACGCGGTCGCGGCCAGGAATCAGGCCCGGCGCGTAGCCGAGCGGCGCCACGGTGAAGTCGTGCTGCACGCAGTCGGTGGCAACCACGAGGTCTCCGACGTCGAGCGCCCCCGGGTCGAGCGAGCCGGCAATGCCGGTGTTGATCAGGTGCGTGACGCCAAAGCGCCCCACGAGCGCCTGCGCGCAGACGGCGGCGTTGACCTTGCCGATGCCGCACTTGACGACCACCACGTCCTTCTCGCCCAGGCGTCCCTCGTAGAAGTCCATGCCCAGGGTCGAGGTCACCTCCTGGTCGAGGAGACGCTCGCGCAGGAGCTCGATCTCGACGTCCATGGCCCCGATGATTCCGATCTTCACGTACGCCCCCTAGCTCTCCGGGTAGACGAGATGCACCTCGTCGATGTGCTCGAGCGTGTTCTCCACGTAGCGCCGCGCCCACCAGCGGGCCTGCGCGAGGTCAGCGTCGTGCCAGTTGCCGCACTCCTCCGGGCGCGCGCCCGGGATCTCGCCCTCAAAGTCGCGGATGAACTCGAAGGTCGCACGAACGAGCGGCGCAATCTCGGCGGACGTGTGCTCGCCAAAGAGGATGAGGTAGAAGCCCGTGCGGCAGCCCATGGGACCAAAGTAGACCACGCGGTCGCGCCACGCGGCGCAGTTGCGCAGGTAGGTGGCGCCCAGGTGCTCGATGGCGTGGACCGCGGCCGTGTCCATGACCGGCTCGCGGTTGGGAGCGGTGAGACGCAGGTCAAACGTGGTGACCACGGCTCCGGTCGCCGGGTCCGCGTCCACGCGGCTCACGTAGACGCCCGGCTCGAGCACGAGGTGGTTGACGGTGAAGCTGGCGATCTTGTCCATGGGTCCCCCTTGACGCGACTCTCTCAAACCAGTGTAGCCTCGCACCGCGCAAAAGAGAGTTGGGACATACTCCGCTCTGCCCCGTTCTCTAGATAGAGGGCCCTGAAACGAGAGGAGTCACATGCCCCGGACGGTGATGAGAGACGACGCCTTTCTGCGCGCGGCGATGCGCGACCACGGGAAGAGCGTGCTGCGGCTGGCGCTCTCGCAGACCGGGTCGCGCGCCGACGCCGAGGACGTCTACCAGGACGTCTTTGTGGCGCTCGCCTGCTCGGCCACGAGCTTTGCCGATGCCGGCCACCTGCGCGCGTGGCTGCTGCGCGCCACGCTCAACCGCTGTCGGGACCTCGCGCGCTCGTGGTGGCGCCGGCACGCTCAGTCGTTCGACGCGCTGGGCGTCGAGGTTGCGCAGGACGAGCAGGACGAGGTGCCCTGGACTGACGCCCAGCTCTGGGAGGCCGTGCAGCGGCTCCCCGAGCGCTACCGCGCGGTCGTCCACCTGCGCTACGTGGAGCAGCTGCCCGCAGACGCCATCGCGGCCGCGTGCGGCATCTCCGAGTCAGCGGTCCGCACGCGCCTCTCGCGTGCCATGAGAAAGCTGAGAGTCTACCTGGGAGGTACGTCATGAGCGAGAAGAACCGCATGGAAGAGCGCCTGAGCGAGCTCTTTGGGAAGGCGTGCCCGAGCCCCGAGCTTGACGACGCCGTGCTCGCCCGCGTGCGCGAGCTGCGCGCGGAGGAGCCCGAGAAGGGAGGGCGCGTCCTCGTCACGCGCCGCGTCGCGCTCGTGGGGGCGGCCGGCTGCGCGGTCACCGCGGGCCTTGCGCTGGCGCTGCCGTCGGTCCTGCGGCGCGACGCTGGTGAGGGCAGCTTTGGCCTCGTCGTCGCGCAGGCGGCCGAGCAGGGCGAGGCCGTCGCCGTGGAGGCCACGCCCGACGGGCTCATGCCGCAGGAGGGCACCTACGGCAGCTACCTCAAGCTCTCGCTTAACCTCAGCGTGAGCGGCGCGGGCGTGGCGTCCGTCACGTATCGCGTGACGGACAGCCCGATGAACCCGATCGATCGACCCAGCGTCCACGAGCCCGTGTACGAGTATCCCGCCGTTTCGCTCTACATCGATGCGGAGGGGAACGTCGAGACGATCACCGTGGACCCGACGGCAGACGCCGAGGGGCCGTGCCGTGACATCAACGGCAACATCCCCTACCTCACCATTGACAACAGCGACGCCTACTGGGCGGCGGACGAGACGCTCACGCTGCTCAAGGCGTGGCTGGACATCAAGGAGTCGTGGATCCCCGCCAACGAGGAGTACGCCCGACGCGAGGGCGAGACGGAGGAGGAGCAGCTCAGGCGCATCAAGGAGCTCGACGAGCGCGCCGAGGCGGACCGCCAGGCGCTGCAGCCTCAGATCGATGCCGCCCATGAGGCCTATCTCGAGAGCTTCCGCGCGCACGCGGCCACGACGGAGTCCTTCCTCGCCTGGGAGCGGGAGCTCTACGTGAACGCGTTCACCTGCTCGGCGGACTCCTTCGAGCGGGCGCGGCTCGAGGCGACGGCCGCCTTCGAGGGCGGAGACGAGCAGACGCGGCGCTATCGCATCACGCTCGTGGACGGCCACGAGCAGGTGCTCTCCGAGCGCTTTGACGCCCTGCTCGCGCTCGACGACGACTTCTCGCAGTGCCTTGAGGAGGAGCTCCCCTGGCACGAGTACCCCACGCCAACCGAGGCCCAGATCGCCGCGGACCCGCGTCTCTCCGCACCGATCTTTCAGATCGAGGACGTGACTGAGGCGCAGGGTAAGGGCGTACGGTTCTAGGAATCGGCGGCCTTGTTCCGAGGCGATCTAAGAATTCCGGGCCTTGTCCCAGTGCGTTCTAGGAAAACCCGACCTTGCCGCGCCAGAAAGGGTTTCACCCTGCAAGATCCCGCGGTGCCCGGTGCACTGAGGGACAAGGTCCGAGTTTCTTAGACGCCGCAGCAACAAGGTCCCGGTTTTCTAGACCACCTCGGGACAAACCTCGCGATTCTTAGACGCGCTCTATCCGTGAGCGCGCCCGCTACAGCGCGTTCGCGAGCCAGGACCGGCCGGAGAGCGCCCGCGCCAGGCGATCCTGCGCCGCGGAGAAGACCACGTCGGGCAGCACGTGCACACGGACCTCGCCCTGGGCGCCATAGGCGGTGAGGGACGAGAAGACCACGTCCGTCTCGTAGGAGGGGTCGAGCAGGTCGGCCAGCTCGCGGGCCGCCACGAGGCAGCACTCGTCCGCCACCGCGTTGAGGTCCGCACCGGGCACCACGGCGATCGGCACGCCGCAGTAGCCCACGCTCCAGTCCGTGATGCGCGTGAGCGCCGTCTTGGAGAGCACCGAGTTGGGGATAACCTCCTCGGCGCCGCCGCGCATGCGCACCGTGGTGCTGCGCCAGGTGACGTCGGTCACCTCGCCGGTCACGCCGCCCACGGTGACAAAGTCGCCCGGCTGCACGGACTTGCTCACCATGAGGCTGATGCCGCTCACGATGTTGGAGATCGTGTCCTGCATGCCGAGCGAGACGGCGAGCGAGACCACGCCGAGGGCGGCGACAAAGCCGGCGGGGTCCACGCCAAAGACCGGCTGCAGCACGCCAAGCAGCGCGAGCGCCCAGATGAGCGCACGCACGATGTTGATGAAGATCGAGGCGCTCGGCAGGTTGGAGGCGTCGAGCGCCTTGTGCATGAGGCGCACGACGACGCGCTGGACCACGAGCGCGATGACGACCGCCACGACGAGCGTGACGCCCCTATCGAGCCACCCTCCCAGGTCAACGCCGATGAGATGCTCCATCGCCAGCTCCTAGCCCTCGATCTTCACCAGCGGCGCAAAGCCCTTGAGGAGCTTCTTCGTCTTGCCGGTGCGCGTGAACCTGACCTCGATCGTGTCACCGGAGGCGGCGAGGACCACGCCCGGGCCAAAGGTCTTGTGCGAGACCTGGTCGCCCGGCGAGAAGGACACGGCGGCGCGGGCGGCGTCGGGTCTGGGTCCGCTCGGCGCGGCCGGTCGCACGGCACCGCCGCCCGTGGAGCGCGTGCGCGAGCCAAAGACGTTGCCGCCGTAGACCTCCGAGCCGCGCCCGCTGCCAAAGGTGCCGTGGCGGTCGCCGCGCTTCTCCCAGCCCACGCCGGCAAAGCCCGCCGAGCCCACGCCCACGCGCTCGATGTCCTTCTCGGGAATCTCCCGCAGAAAGCGGCTCGGGGCGTTGGCCTGCACCGACCCGTAGGTACGTCGCGTGGTGGCATGCGTGAGGTAGAGCCGCTTGCGGGCGCGCGTGATGGCAACGTAGGCCAGGCGCCGCTCCTCCTCCACGCTCGCCTCGTCGGCATCGTAGGAGGCATGCGGGAAGATGCCCTCCTCCATACCGGCGACAAACACCACCGGAAACTCCAGACCCTTCGCCGAGTGAATGGTCATCATCGTGACGGCATGCGTCTGACCGGCGAGGGAGTCGAGGTCGGAGCGCAGCGCGAGCCACTCGATGAGCGCCGGCAGCTTCTCCGAGGCAACGGGGGGCCTAAGCTGAGCAGGCGACGCCCCCTCGTCCCCAGAGGGCGACTCGCCTTGGCGAGCGAGCGAAGCGAGCGCGGAGCCCGTCGGGGACGAGGGGGCGTCGCCGGACGGTTCGAGGGCGCCAGCCGCGCGAAGCTGCGCCAGGCTCTCGAGCGTCTCCACCGCGTCGTGCGTCTCGTCGAACTCGGCGGCCACGCCCATGAACTCCTTGATGTTCTCGATGCGGCCGTCCGCCTCCACGCTGTGCTCGGCCTCGAGGGCGCGCACGAGGCCCGCGCGGTCCACGATGGCCTCCACGACGTCCGCGAGCTCGCCGGTAAAGTGGCGGCTCGCCTCGATCACGCCGGTGAACTCCGCCAGCGCCGAGCGCACCTTCGCGCCCAGGAGGCCCGTCTCGGCAATAGCCATCTGGCAGGCCGAGAAGAACGAGATGCCCTCGTCGGCCGCGAGCTCGCGAATCTTGCCGATCGACGTGGTGCCGATGCCGCGGCGCGGCGTGTTGACCACGCGCAGGGCGGCCACGTCGTCGTCCGGGTTCACCACGAGCTTGAGGTAGGCCATGACGTCACGGACCTCGGCACGGTCGAAGAAGCGCGTGCCGCCCACGATCTTGTAGGGCACGCCCGCGCGCAGGAACATGTCCTCGAGGATGCGCGACTGCGCGTTGGTGCGGTAGAAGACCGCCATGTCGTCATAGCTCGTGCCGCCGTCGTGGAGCTTCTCGATCTCCGAGCCGATCCAACGCCCCTCGTCGCGCTCGTCGGCGGCCTGGAAGACCTGGATCCTCTCGCCGTCGCCGGCGTCCGTGAACAGGCGCTTGGGCTTGCGACGGGCGTTGTTGGCCACCACGGCGTTGGCCGCGGCCAGGATGTGGCCCGTGGAGCGGTAGTTCTGTTCCAGACGCACCACGCGGGCGTCCGGGTAGTCCTTCTCAAAGTCCAGGATGTTCTGGATGTCCGCGCCGCGCCAGCTGTAGATGGACTGGTCGTCGTCGCCCACGACCATGAGGTTGCGGTAGCGCCCGGCCAAAAGGTTGGTGATCGCGTACTGCACGTGGTTGGTGTCCTGGTACTCGTCCACGCTGATCTGGCGGAAGCGGTCCTGGTAGCGCTCCAGCACCTCGGGCCGGCGCGAGAGCAGCTCAAAGGTCTTGACCAGCAGGTCGTCGAAGTCCATCGCGTTGGCCTTGGCGAGGCGGCGGTCCAGCTCGCGGTACACGCGCGCGGCGGCGCGGTCCGCCGGGTTGGAGGAGCTTGCCATCTCGTCCGGCCCCACCATCGCGTTCTTGGCCGCGGAGATCTTGGCGCGGATGGAGTTCATCGGGAACTGCTTCTGGTCGAGGTCAAGGTCGGCCATGATGGTCTTGACCAGGCGGCGCGAGTCATCGTCATCGTAGATCGTGAAGTTGGGACGATAGCCCACGAGCTCCGGGTCCTCGCGCAGCATCCGCACGCACATGGCGTGGAACGTGCAGACCCACATGCCGCGCGTGCCGGCCGGAAGGAGCGCCTCCAGACGCTCGCGCATCTCGGCCGCCGCCTTGTTGGTGAACGTGATGGCCAGGACCTGCCACGGGCGCACGCCCTCGTCCGCGATCATGTGCGCGATGCGGTACGTGAGCACGCGCGTCTTGCCCGATCCCGCGCCCGCGAGCACGAGCAGCGGCCCGCGCGTGCACTCGACGGCCTCGCGCTGGGCGGGGTTGAGGCCCTCCAGGTCGATGGCGGGCGTCCGGTCGAACAGGGACTGCTGGCTGACTGTCATGCCTCGATGTTCCTCTCGTCGTCTTTTCGCCCTACGAGTGTAGCGGCAAGCCCGGACACAAAACAGGCCGGGGCGAGAAGAACACAGGGCCGGGCGCCCTCCAGGAATCGCCGCCCTTGTCGCGGGCGTGTCTAGGATTTGGCGGCCTTGTCACGGGGGCGTCTAGAAAGTCGGGACCTTGCCCGCCGGAACCGGCCTACAGGTGCGCACGGGCGGGAATTCCTAGAGTCGCGCGGTACACGGGCGGCGATTCCCGGACGCCGCCGGGACAACCCCGTCGGTTCTCGGAAGCCGCCGGAACAACCCCGGCGATTCCCGGAACACGCGGCGACAAGAACGCCGATTCCTAGAATCCCCCGGGCCAACCTCGCCGATTCGTAAACGCAGATGCGCCGGCGCTACGCCTTGTCAGAGCCGCCGAAGATGTCGTCCTTGTTGTAGGTGATGCTGTAGGCGGTCTCGAGGCCCTTGAGCAGCTCGCGGGCGTCGTGCTCGCCCATCTTGCTCAGCGTCGCGGCGAGGCTCGAGACGCCGTCGGACTTGCGGTTCCGAGCGTGCGCACGCCCCTCGTCGGTACAGCGCGCAATCACGCGCCGGCGGTCGCGCGCGTCGGGAATGCGCTCGACGTAGCCCTTGAACTCCAGGGAGTCGAGGATGCGGGTCATGCGGGGGCGCGTGTAGCCGAGCTTCTCCGCCAGGTCGGACGGGCTCATGCCGTCCTCGTGCCGGGAGAGGTACTCGAGAACGGGGTCCTCTCCCATTGACATGCCGTAGGCCGTGCCGATGGCGCCCTTCGCGACACCGCGCGAGTACATGATGAGCTTTCTGGCGGCGTCCTCGTAGTCCATCTTCTCGCAGCGCGGCCCTTCCTCGGGGCAAGACGCACGTGCTGCCCCGTCAAGACGACATGACTGATTAATGGTAGCAACTTCTTGCGAGATTGGCACGTTATTCTCTCCCCTCACACAAGCGAGAGGATGGCTTCCGCGAGCCCGTCATGGGCGTTGTCGAGCCGGGTGACCCGCGTGGCGGCCTCCCTCACCTCGGCGGGAGCGTTGGCCATGGCCCAGCTCTCCCCCACGGCGCCGAACATGGCCACGTCGTTGCCACCGTCCCCAAAGGCGACGGCGTCCTCGGCCCGAACGCCGAGGCTCCGGCACACCACCTCGATTCCCTCGGCCTTGCTCACCCGGCCGTCCATGACCTCGCAGAGGATGGGGGACGAGCGCACGGCCGTGAGGTTGGGGAAGGCCGCGCCCACCTCGCGCTCGGCACGCTCTATGGAGGCCGGGTCGCCTACGAGCAGGAACTTGTGGAGGCCCCGCTCGGAGAAGCGGTCCTCGAGGGCGCCCTCGACCGACTCCACGCCCACGATCGCCTCCTCGCGGCGGACCCGCGGGTCGGAGCGGTCGGCCGTCACCCACGTGTGGTAGCCGTAGGCCATGCAGCAGACGTCGGGAACCTCGCACGCCACGAAGTCGCGCACCTCGAGCGCGCAGCCGATGCCGATGGGCCGGCTCAGGAGCTCGCTCCCGTCGCCGTCGAGCACGTAGGCGCCGCCGTAGCACACGACGGGGCCAACGTTGCCGAGCTCCCGACGAATCTCGTCAAGCGCCTCCGGCATGCGCGCCGAGACGAGCACGAGCGGGACCCCGCGCTCGTCGAGTGCCCGCGCCGCCGCGACCGTGCGCGGGCTCACCCGGTGGTCCCCGTCGAGCAGGGTCCCGTCCACGTCCGAGAAGATCGCCGCAGGGAGGCGGCGTTCGCGCCCGTCATCGCCCATCGCTCGCACGCCCCTCGTCCTTCTTGCCCTTCCGGCCCCTCTCGTCCAGGTCGACGCCCGCCGCGGCAAGGATGTTCCTCACGTTCTTCTTGGCGTTGGTGGTCCCTACCTTGAGCACCACCGAGACGAACGCGCCGACGACGAGCAGCACGATGCCGACCACGCCGAAGGCCGTCCCCCCGCCGCCGTAGAAGCCCCAGTAGCCGAGGATGAAGCCCACGGCCAGCAGCGAGTATCCGATGCGCAGCCACACGTTCAGGCGCTGGATGGCGTCGGTCTGGAGCTTGGCCTCGCGGATGAGGTCGTCGCGGGTCCAGTTGGAGGTGTCGAGTGCCATGGCAGTTCCTCTCTATGGGGCTGCCCGGGCCGCAGGGGAGATGCGGCCCGGGCTCTGAAGGAGGACGCTCAAGCGAGCGTTCAGCGGTCGTGCGGGCCTTACGCGGCCGTGGCGATCGTGGCGGCGCCGAAGAAGCCACAGCACGCGCCGAGGAAGGCGATCACGAGCAGGATGAGCATCGTGATGATCGGGCTGACCTTCTTCTTGGACATGAGCCACCAGCAGAAGACCGTGAAGATCAGGGGCAGCAGCTTGGGGTAGATGCCGTCGAGCGTGCCCTGCAGGGTTCCGCCGCCCGGGAGCGTGAGGGCCGTGGTGATGGAGACCCACGTGGCGTCAACCGCACCGATGACGATCGTGCCGACCATCACGATGGCCTCGCGCAGGGCCTGGGCGTTGGGGCCCACGAGGGCCTCCACGGCATCGCCGCCGAGCTTGTAGCCCTGGTAGTAGGCGAAACGCATGCCGAAGTAGGCGAGCAGGTTCCAGACCACGATGTAGAAGATCGGGCCGAGCACGGACCCGCCCTCGGAGAGGCCCATGGCGATGCCGAGCAGGATCGGGATCAGCGTGCCCACGATCAGGGAGTCGCCGATGCCGGCGAGCGGGCCCATGAGGCCGGCACGGATGCCGTTGATGGTGTCGTCGTCGACGGGCTGGCCGTTGGCGCGCGCCTCCTCGAGGCCCACGGTGACGCCGACGATCATGGTGCCGATCTGCGGCTCGGTGTTGAAGAACGCGGAGTAGGTCTGGAGGGCCTTGGTCTGGTCGTCCTTATTGTCGTAGAGGTCCTCGACGATCGGCAGCATGGAGACCAGGTAGCCGAAGGTCTGCATGTGCTCCTGCGAGAAGCACGTGAGGTTGCCGTAGTACCAGTTGCGGAAGGACTTGGCGAGGGCCTTCTTGGAGACCTTGCGGCCGTCCTTGGCGGTGACGGTGTTCTCTGCCATTAGATGTCCTCCTCATCCTCGTCGTCAACGGCGGAGGCGTTGAGCGCACCTGCGGCGCCCACGCGCTCGACCTTCAGGCGCAGCGTGGTGATCTCGTAGTTGATGAGCGCGAAGAAGCAGGCGATCGCGGAGGCGGCGATGAGGTTGCAGCCCATGACCGCAGCGAGCGTGAAGCCAAAGAAGAACGGCAGGAAGTCGGTGGCCTTGGTGATGACCTGCTTGAGCAGGATGGCGATACCGACGCAGGGAAGCAGCGAACCCACGGCGAACAGGGTCTTCATGGGGATGCCGTCCATAGGCAGGCTCGCCAGCAGGTTGTTCACCGCGTCGCCGCCAAAGTAGACGAGCAGGAACGTGGGCAGGAAGGAGCAGATGATGTGGGAGATCCAGGGCAGGACCATGTCCACGAGGTAGAGCTTGTGGGTGTCGCCCTTCTCGAGCCACTTCCAGCCCATGGCCTGCCAGGCCAGGTTGATCGTCGCGGTGCCATAGAACAGGATGGCGCCGAGGGTGCCGCACGTGGCGCCGAGCGAGGTCGCGAGAGCCGCGGCCTCCGCGCTGCCGGCGTCGAGCCCCTGGGCCTTGACGGCGATGAGGGCGAGCGGGATGCCGATGTAGCAGGCCGCGCGAACGTCGGCCGAGACGGTGCCGCCGGGGGTGACGAGGGCGATGTAGACCACCTGGATGGCCATGCCGACGAGGATGCCGTCGGTGACGTCGCCCAGGATGATGCCGACCACCAGGCCGGCGACGAGCGGGCGGCCGAGCGTGTAGTTGCCGATGGACGTGCCGCCGAGGCCGGGCATCGAGGCCAGGCAGGCGAACAGTCCGAGCAATGCGGCCTGGAACGCGTTGATTACCATACGTACCACCTTTCTAGTGCGTGAGCCCGTGAGGGCTCCTGCAGCCTGTCACCGGGCGCCCTCCCGGGCGGGCGCCCGATGTCGTGCACGAAGCGGGAGGCTAGTCGGTGTAGCCGAACTGCCCGCGGAACTTGTCCCAGGTGCCCGTCTCCTTGTCGGGGATCAGGCGGAAGTCCACGGCGTACCCCTTCTTGGAGATGGCCTCCAGGGCGTCGGCCTCCTCCTGGGTGATGGACTGGTTGTTACCGATCTTGGTGGTGCCGGGACGGTCGTTGCAGGGGCCCACGATGACGGTCTTGACATCGTCCGGCACAAAGCCCGCGTCGACGAGGATCCGCTTCATGTCGACGGGGTTCTTGGTGATCAGGAAGTAGCGGGTCTTGCTGTCGCGGACCGTCTGGGCCTTCTCGAGGAAGTGCTCCATCGTCCACACGAAGGTCTTCTTGTCTGGCGCGGCGCTCTTGTAGGCGCTCTTGAGCACCGGGTTGGACGCCGCAGCGTCGTTGACGGCGATGATGCCGTCGCAGGGGTACTCGACCGCCCAGCGGGTGACGGTCTGACCGTGGATCATGCGGTCGTCGATGCGAACGAACGAAACTGCCATGTCTGCTCCTTCTCTCCGGCGGCGGGCGTCCCGCCGCGCTTCTCGTCTGTCAGTACGTTACCGGGCGCGTCCCGTGCGGATGCCTAGAGGTCCTCTTCCTCGTCGTCCGAGCCGAGGTCGAGCTCGACCTCGCGCATGGCCGCCTGGCCCTCGGAGACCGCGGAGGCGCAGAGGCCCGCCGGGTCGTCGGACTGCAGGTCAAAGGCCGCGGTGAGCGCCATGGGGAGGCTCACGCCGCCAAAGGCGCGCGTACGGGCGAGAAGCCCGCGGCCCGCGAGGACGTTGAGGGCGTTGGTGAGCGGGGAGCCGCCGATGATGTCGCCCATGACGATGACCTCGTCGTCGGCGCCGATCTTCTCGACGACCTTGCCCAGCTCCGAGACGTACTCGTCGGCGCCCTCGCCGTCGCGCAGGCTGCAGCTCAGGATGTCCTCGCGCTTGCCCACCAGCATGTCGAGCACGCTGTGCAGGCCGGGCGCGAACGTTCCGTGGCTGACCAGAAGCAGATACCTCATCGATTGTCCTCTCCTTGACCTTGGCGGGATCCTTTCAGGTCCCTTTCTGTGATTTTGATTGTTGGCGTTAACTATTAACGAAGCAAACAATTTAGTTGCCAGCGGTAATTATTCGTCGGTTAACGGTAGCAACTATTTCACAGTAAAATTAGTGAGGAGTTGAGGCGGGGCGGACGAATCGAAGCCCTAGCAGTGGCGCTTAGCTGGTGTTTCTCGGAAGGGCTGGGCGCGTCCGCCGCCGCACGCCCAAAATGGTTGCCCGGGAACCGACGGCCCTCTCCCACGGCGGGGCGGCGTCCGGAAGCCAGCGTGGCTCTGGGCGCGCGTCTTGCCCGGCCGGGAGACGGCGCCGGAGGCGGGGCGGCGAGAAGAGCCCCGGACCGAGCCTACGCCCAGCGGCCGAGGAACGCGCCCACGGCGCCCCAGTAGCGCCCCGGGTCGGCAAAGGTCGCGCAGCAGTGGCCGGCGGCCGGGAAGGTCAGCAGCTCGTGACCCGTTCCCGCGCCGGCGAGCTCGTGGGCCATGGAGACCGGGACCACGCGATCGCTCTCTCCGTGGACGAGCAGCACGGGCACCCGCGCGTGCGCGAGCGCATCGACGGGGCGAGCGAGGCGCAGGTCGTACCCGCCGGGCGCGCGCAGGAGCCGGCGACGGGCGACGTCCAGCAGCGGGTGCGCGGCCGCCGACGGCGTGCCGAGCGAGCCCGCGGACACGACGTTTTCCGCCGTGCGCCAGAAGTCGGCATAGCCGGAGTCCGCCACGCAGGCGTTGACCTGCGACGGGAGGTCCCTCTCGGCACACGCCATGAGACAGGAGGCGGCGCCCATGGAGATGCCCGCGAGCGTGACGCGCGAGCCCTCGCCCGCGTGCCCCACCACCCAGCGACACCACGCCACGACGTCGCGCCGGTCAAGCCACCCGCAGCCCACCCAGTCGCCGCCGCTCTCCCCGTGCGCCCGCAGGTCAACGAGCAGCAAATTGAGGCCCAGCTCGGCGTAGCGCCGCGCAAAGGCGAGACCGGCTCGCCAGTTGTCGTGGTAGCCGTGGGCAAAGACGAGCCAGCGCGGCGAGAGCGGGTTGCAGGCAACCGCGCGACCCACCAGGCTCACGCCATCGTCCGCGAGGCACTCAACGCGCTCGAATCCGCAGCTCAGGCCTTGGAGCCACTCCCAGGTGCGGTGCGCCTCCTCGGCTCTGAGCCACTCCATCCTCTCATGCTCCCGCTCGCTGAGCCCCGGGCACATCTCCCGCACGCGCCGGTCTCCCCCGCCGCCCAGATACGGCCCGAGCTGCTCGGAGCCCAGGTCGCGTTGCGGGCCCAGGACCGCCGGCAGCAGCCTGGGAACGAGCGCGGCCGCGACGAGCCCGCGGACGGCCGACGGCCTCCCGGGCACCTTGCCCCTCTCGCCCGTCCTGCCCATGGTGCCTCCCTACAGCGCGGCGAGCAGCGCCCGGCACCCGGCCGCGACGTCGCGGTACGTGGCTTCAAAGTCACCGGTGTACCAGGGGTCCGCCACGTCGCGCGGGGTGCCGGCCCAGTCCATGAGGCGACTCACCTTGCCCGCGGGGTCGCCGCCCAGGATGCGTGCCAGCCCACGGGCGTTCTCCGCGTCCATATAGATGATGTGGTCCCAGGCGTCGTACTCATCCCGCCGCAGCTGACGGGCACGGTGGCGCCCCACCGGCACGCCCTCGCGGCGCAGCTTGTCCACCGTGCCGTGATGCGGTGGGTTGCCGAGCTCCTCGCGGCTCGTCGCGGCGGAGTCGATTGCAAACTCGTCCGCGCGGCCGGCCCGGCGCACGAGGTCCTCCATCACGAACTGTGCCATCGTCGAGCGGCAGATGTTGCCGTGGCAGACAAAGAGTATGCGGGTCATGGGGCTCCTCGGATCGAGGTCCTTCTCAGCGCGCCGCCCGCCAAGAAATGGCAGGTTCTGGGTCTTCTCCTCCCGCGCGTTCGGGGAGATGCCCATCTCGAGAAGAACCATGTGGTTTTGAGTCTAACAATTTATATCACCGGGGCGAGAAGGACGTCCTTCTCGCCTGCACGGCCTCTCATGCCACGTATCCGCCGGATGTGGGCACAACCTTTGATGCCCAGAGGCCACGCGCATCAAAGGTTGTGCCCAAAACCACGAGATTCCCGCAGCGCAGAAGAGGCGCGAGGGGGGCAGCGAGGGTGCCGCACCAAGGCGACCCACGCCGAGGGCGGCGCGACAAACCCAGAGCCGCGGTTACCGGCGCATGTGGCTGCCGCCGGAGCGCCCGCGTCGCGAGGAGCCCCCTCCCGCGCGCGGCGTCGCGGCGCGCCTCGTGCGCGCGGACGACGAGACGACGGGCATGACCGCCGGGCGCCTCGCGGCGGCGGCGCGCTGCAGCTCCCGCTGGTGACGTCGCGAGCTTGCAGCCAGTGCCCGCACCACGAGCGCGACCGCCGCGACGCCAACCACGCCCACGATCGCGATATGCAGCGGGTCGGAGGTAACCCACCAGATCACAAAGGCCGGAATCGACAGCCCGAGCGAGGCGTCCGCCACGGCCCCCACGGTGCCCAGCTCGCGCCCGGCATAGCTGACGCGCACCTCCCCGAGCCGCTGGCCGCTCTCCACCGGGGCCTGAAGCGCGCCCTCCCACGTGGGCGTGAACTCCAGATCGTCCGCCGTCACCTCGGCTGGGACCGTCGCCACGACACCGTCCGTGGCCAGCGCGCGCACCGCGTCGCCGTCGTCCGAGAGCGTGACCTCGCGGCTCCCCACCACGTCGCCCGCCGCCAGCACCTCGCCGGTCCGCCACGCGGAGAAGCCCCACTCCAGAACCGAGCGCATGTCGCTGAAGCTGGTGGGCGCGTCCCCCGTCATCGAGTCGTAGGCCACGCCCGAGACCACGGCCACGAGGCTGCGCCCGTCCTTCTCGGCGCTCACGATGAGGCTCCTGCCGCCCTCCGTGGTCGACCCCGTCTTGCCGGTGAAGGTCACGCCGTCCATGTAGACGGAAGAGTCCGGGAGGCACAGGAGGTTGGTGGAGGTGAGCGTGCGCGCGGGGTTCTCCGAGGTCTCCGGCAGCTCCCAGTACGCACTTCCCGCGATCTCGCGGAACTCGGGGTGCTCGAGAGCGGCCTCGTAGATGCGGACGAGGTCGCGCGCCGTCGAGTAGTGGTTGTCGTCATGGAGCCCGCACGGGTTGACAAAGTGGGTTCCCTCGCAGCCCAGCTCGGCCGCGCGCTGGTTCATCAGGTCGATGCAGGCGTGCCAGTCGCCGCCGCCGACCGCACGGGCCAGCACATAGGCGGCCTCGTTGCCGGAGGGGAGCAGCAGGCAGGCCAGCAGGTCGCGCACAGTCAGGGTCTCCCCTGCCTTGAGGCCCGCCACCGAGCTGTACCACGGCACGTTGTCAAAGTCCCCCTCCTCGACCGTGACCTCGTCGTCAAGGTCGAGGGTCTCCAGCGTGACCAGGGCGGTCATGACCTTGGTGACCGAGGCGGGATAGAGCCGCGCGTCGGCGTCCTTGTCGAGAAGGACCGTGTCGGTGGCGGTGTCCACCAAGAGCGCGTAGGGGCACGAGATGGCGGGCGGCTCGTCGGCGGCGAGGGCGCGGGCCCTCACGGGAGCCGCGAGCGCGAGCGCGACGGCCATCACCGCCGCGAGAACGGGCAGGACGCGCGCAAAGCCGAGCCTTCTCATGGCAAACCCCTATCCCACGAGCGCAAACCAGGCGATCACGGCCACGCCCAGCACGATGCGATACCAGCCGAACGGCTTGAAGTCATGACGGCGCACAAAGGCCATCAGGAAGCGAATCACCGCGAGCGAGACCAAAAACGCCACGACGCAGCCCGTGAGCAGGACCGTCGCCTCGGTGCCGCTGAGCGCGTTGCCCGCAAGCAGGTACTTCACGAGGCGCAGGCCGCTCGCGCCGAACATGACCGGGATGGCGAGAAAGAACGTGAACTCGGCGACCACGGTGCGCGAGCAGCCGAGCAGCAGGCCACCGATGATCGTGGAGCCGGAGCGCGAGGTGCCGGGCACGATCGAGAGCACCTGGAAGATGCCTATGCCGATCGCCGTCTTCCAGTCGAGCGCCTCGAGCTCGCGCACGCGGGCGCCGGCGTCGGCCAGCTCGGAGCGCGTGGGGGCGTCGCCGAGGTCGGCGGACGCGAAGTGGCGGCCGGACACCGCGACCGCCGCCGCGCGCCGCTCGCGCACGGTCTCGATCACGATGAAGGCCACGCCGTAGACGATGAGCGCCGTCGCGATCACGAAGGGGCTGCCGAGGTTGGCCTCCATCCAGTCGTCGATGGGGATGCCGATGACGGCCGCGGGCAGGCAGGCCACGATCGTCTTGCCCCAGAGCGACCAGGTGTCGCGCCGCTCCCCCACGCTCTTGCGCGGCGAGAAGGGGTTCAGCCTATGGAAGAACATCACGCAGACGGCAAGGATCGCGCCAAGCTGGATCACCACGAGGAACATGTTCCAGAAGTCCTCGGAGACGTCCATAGGGAGAAACTGCTCGAGCAGCAGCATGTGGCCGGTCGAGGAGACGGGAAGCCATTCCGTGACCCCCTCGACGATGCCGTACACCGCGGCCTTGATGAGCTCCACCAGATCCATGACCCTCCTCTCGCGAGACAGCCCTCCCATCTTCTCGCACCACGTAGGGGGCACGGGGCCGAAGGACCGCCGCCACCGAAAATCTATGCCGCTCGGCGAGAGGCGACGCCGGCGGACGGGGCCACGGGGCATAAGGAAGACAGCCGCTCACCACGGATCACAAGGGAAGGGAGCACCCATGGCCGACATCACCTCCTACCAAGACCTTGGCTACGACAGGATCTTTGTCTCCCTCGACGGCTCGGAAGAGCAGGGCAAGGTGCTCGACCGCGCCATCGTCATGGCAGCCAATGACAACGCCGAGCTCTACATAGGTCACGTGATCGACTCGACGGCGCTCGAGGCGGCCGGGACCTATCCCGTTGACATCATCCCCACGCTCGAGCAGACCTTCCGTGACTCCATCGCCGAGAAGGTCGCGGCGGCCGAGGCGATGCCCGGGATCAAGAAGATCGAGGTGTTCGTGCGCTCCGGCCGCATCCGCGAGACCCTCAAGGACGAGATGCTCGACGTCATCCATCCCGACCTGGTGATCTGCGGGGCCCGGGGGCTCTCCTCGATCAAGTACGCCATTCTCGGCTCCATCTCCACCTTCCTCACCCGCAACACCGACTGTGACACGCTCGTCATCAAGTAGCCGCACGGCACGCCGCGCTCAGACGCCCCTTGATCGGCCCCGCCTGGTTGCCCGGACGGGGCCGAGTCGTGCAGAAACCGTGTATGGAGGGGCCAGACGGTAAAATGGGAGGGTCTGTACGCTCGCGCGGCCGCCTCCCGGAGGCCGCCAGACCTCGGAGGAAGCTCGACGTGACCGCAGCCAACAGCACTCGGACGAAGGTCCTCGGCGCCCTGTTCGCCGGGCTTCTCGCCTGCGCCGCGAGCCCGGCCGTCATCCGACCCACCGTGGCATCCGCCGACCCCATGACGGAGCTTCAGCGAGTCCAGGAGCAGATCCAGCAGGGCAACGCGGCGTACGAGGAGGCCGCGGCCCGCGTCGATGAGATCCAGGGCCAGATCGATGACAACGAGGCCCGGCTCGCGCAGCTCGAGGAGGAGCTGCCCGAGGCCCAGGAGCGCGCGGCCTCGTCCATGCGTACGCTCTACAAGATGCAGCAGAGCTCCGGCGGCCTCGTCGACCTGCTGCTTGCCTCCGACGACTTCTACGACCTGCTCGCCACCATCCAGTACCTCGACGTCATCCAGGCGCACAGCACCGACGCCCTCGACGAGCTGGTCGCCCTCGAGGGCGAGCTGGAGATGACGCGCGCCGCGCTCAGCTCCCAGATGCAGGAGGCGGAGGAGCAGCGCGAGGCCGCCGAGACGGCCCTTGACGAGGCGAACGCGGCGCGCGCCGAGCTTGAGGAGCAGATCGCGGCCCAGGCCGCGGCAGAGGCGGCGGAGCGCCAGGCCGCGATTGAGTCCGCCCAGCAGAGCCAGGGCGACTCGTTCACCACCGAGTCGGGCAACCAGGCTCAGGTGGAGGCCCCCTCCTCCGGCGGCGCGGGCAACGTTGACTGGAACAGCGACCGCGAGTCCTTCATCAGCACGTGGACGGCCCGCATCGACGCCTATCTCGCCGGCTCCCCGCTCGCCGGCCAGGGTCGCACCTTTGCCGAGGCGGCCTGGGAGTACGGCGCCGACCCGCGCTTCTCGCCCGCGATCGCCATGGTCGAGAGCTCGCTTGGACGCTACTGCTTCCTCCCCCACAACGCCTGGGGCTGGGGCAGCTCCAGCTGGGGCAGCTGGGAGGAGGCCATCCGGGATCACGTGGCCGGCCTCGCCGCGGGCTACGGCGGCCAGCTCACCTATGCCGGCGCGCAGAAGTACTGCCCGCCCAATGCCGATCGCTGGTACGCGAGCGTCCTCGCCAACATGCAGCGCATCTAGCAATCGCCACCCTTGTCGCAGGGCTGTCTAGGAACTGACAGCCTTGTTCCGCGCGCGTCTAGAAAACCGAAGCCTTGTTCCCACCCCCTCTACGAATCGTCGCCCTTGTCGCAGTTCACTCTTGGAATCATCGCAGTTGCCACGAATCTGCGACCAAACGGGAAACAAGGTCGGGGTTTTCCGGAGCGCTTCGGGACAAGGTCCCCGCTTCTTAGAACGAGCCTGAACAAGAGTAGCGTTCTCTAGAATGGCGCCTATCTTTCGTGACGGCCCCTCGGCTCCGCAGGCACCCCCTTGCCCCTAGTGCGCGAAGAGCCAGTCCAGCCATCCCGGGCGCACCCAGTTGACCACGTCCGTTGCCGTCACGCTCGGGGGCGGCGTGCCGCCGAAGAGCAGCCCAGCGTCAGCCGGGTCGAGCAGCCTGACCACCCACAGGGCGAGAAGTGCGATGAGAAGCACCAGGAAGACGGGCGCGGTGAGCCGCGCGAGCGCCCGCGCGAGCGCGACGGCGCGCGGCGACGCGTCCCTCTCGCCCGCGTCCGCCGCCCGCACGAGCTCCGCGCAGGGCCCCTGCGCGCACGCCAGCGCAATCGCGAGCGGGACCACCCAGAAGAGCGGGTGATAGGCCACGGCGGCCGCGAGGTCCAGTCTGAGCGCCGCGAGCCACGCCCGCGTCATGCCACACCCCGGGCAGGAGAGGCCGGTCACGGTCTTGAACACGCAGCCCACGTCAAGCAGATAGAGCGCGAGCGCCGTCCCCGCGATGAACAGGCAGAGCGAGAGGGCGCCCCGGGCAATGCCCGCGACGCCCCCGCGCGTTGCGCCCCCTGGCGATGAGGCCATCCGGCGGCCTAGCGGCCGAGCAGGCGCGCGTTGTACGCCGCGCCCAGGGCGTTGGTGTTCTTGATGATGAAGTACATGGCCACCCAGTTGCCGATGCCGCACGTCAGATAGCCCACGATGCACCACATGAGCACCGTCGTGCCACTCTCCTGGAAGGCCAGGCCGTAGCGCGGCGCGTTGGCCTGCAGGCGGTTGCCGATCTTGTAGTACCAGTAGTAGGCATAGAAGCCGCAGGTGACAAGGGAGAGCAGGATGAAGGCCGCCAGGCCGGGCGTGCTCTCGCCGTCGCCGTCGCACATGGTGTTGACGTCCCGGGCAAGCGTATAGAAGAAGTAGAGGCCGTAGATGCCGCAGGTGACCAGAGAGAGAAGGATGTAGGCGGCGAGGCTGCGGTCCGTCTGGACGGGACCCCGGGGGTAGCCCCCGACCGGAGCGGGCTGCGGCGCGGGAGCACCGTAGGCCGGCGCGCCCTCGGGCCGGACGGGCCCGCCCTGGAACGTCTGCTGGGCAGATGCCGCCGTGGGATTGCCGCACGACGGACAGAACTTGACGCCATCAGGAATCTGGTTGCCGCACTTGGAGCAGAACATGCGCCCTCCTTTGGCCGTTCGAACACCTCGCGTTCCAGCCTAACATTTTCGTAAGGCACAGAAAACACATACATCAAACTGAAACACGGCCGGCCATCGCACGGGACCCGGCGCGGTCCCCTAGGCCGTGAGGTACACCATCACGATGATGAGGACAAAGCCCACGATCTCGGCGGCCGAGAAGGGCGTGGCGAGCCACACCACCGAGGCGATGGTCGCCGTGACGGGCTCGATCGTGCCGAGCAGGCTCGCGCGCATGGAGCCCGCGTCCTTCACGCCCTGCAGGTAGAGCGCATAGGCGCCAAACGTCCCCACCACCACGCAGAGCGCCAGCACCGCGACGGCCGTCCCGTCGAGCACGGGCATGTGCTCCCACGGGCGATAGGCCGCCGCGAGCAGCGCGCCCGAGAGCAGAAACGCGAGGCCGTTCACCGCGAAGTTGCCCCAGCGCGCCATCGGGGCGGCCGGCAGGATGGCGAGGCAGGCCGCGGCCGCCGCGCAGGCAAATCCCCACGCGAGGCCCTCCGGCGGAAGGTTGAGCTGGCCAGGGTTGCCGCCCGTTGCCACGAGATAGGTGCCCACGAGCGCAAGGCCCACGCCCAGAAGCTCGCGGCGCCGCGGACGGCGGCGCATCCTCAGGCACACGTAGACCAGCACGAGCACCATGCCCAGGCTCTGCATGATCGTGGCCGTGGCGGAGTTGGTCCAGTCGATCGCCTCGAGGTAGGCCACCTGCGAGAAGAGGATGGCTGCCAGGCTCACGCCGAGCACCTGCGCCAGGCCGCGCGGGCTTCTCAGCACCCCAAAGAGCTGCTCGCGGCCGCGCGCGGTGGCCGCCGCGGCGGCGAGGAAGAGCCAGCAGGCCGTGAGCTCGCGCAGGCAGACGAGCCACAGCGGGTCGATGGCGTAGGTGTCCATGAGCCACTTTGACACGGTGCCGTTGAGGCCCCAGAACGTGCCGCCCACCAGCGTGGCCACGATGCCGCGCCGGATGCGCCTCCGCCGATCGCTGTCCTTCTCGCCCAATGCCGTGGTCTTCTCGCTCATGCACCCCTCCTCGTGGCCTGCATGAGACTACCATCTTGCGCCGTCGTCGGACATCCCCCACTTTCGATTTTCAGGACGCCCTGCGCCGGCGAGGCGCGCGCAGGGGCGCCGACCGCGCTGGGGTATGCTGTGGGCAGGAACAATCGCTTGGAGGACACATGGCCGAGAAGAACTTTGTCGATCCACGCCCCGAGCTGGCCGTGGGCACCCGCCACGCCGGCTTTGTCGTCACGTCCGTCGAGCCCATCCCCGAGCTCTCGGGCGTCGGCTACGTCATGCGCCACGAGGCCACCGGGGCACGCGCCCTGTGGCTGGCCTGCGCTGACGTCAACAGGGCGTTTGCGATCAGCTTCAAGACGCCGCCGGCCGACGACACGGGCGTCTTCCACATCCTGGAGCACTCGGTTTTGTGCGGCTCCGACCGCTACCCGGTGAAGGAGCCCTTCGTCAACCTGCTCAAGACGAGCATGCAGACCTTCCTCAACGCCCTCACCTTCCCCGACAAGACCATGTACCCGGTGGCCTCCACCAACACCGCCGACCTCGAGAACCTGATGAGCGTCTACCTGGACGCCGTGCTGCACCCCGCAATCTGGCACCGCCGGCGGATCTTCGAGCAGGAGGGCTGGCACCTGGAGGTGGCCGACGACGGGACGCTCGCGTACAACGGCGTGGTGCTGAACGAGATGAAGGGCGCGCTCTCCGACCCCGACGACGTGCTCTACCAGACGCTCACCCGCGCGCTCTTCCCGGACACGGCCTACCGCTTTGAGTCCGGCGGCAACCCCCGTGCCATCCCCACCCTCACCTACGAGGCGTTTCTCGACAACCACGCGCGCCACTACGCGCCGTCCAACGCCTATGTCTTCCTCTACGGCGACCTGGACGCCGACCGCGAGCTCGCCCTCGTGGACGAGGCGCTGCGGAGCGCTGCGGAGCGCAGGACGGGCGCGCCCAACGAGCTCGCGCTTCAGGCGCCCGTGCGCGCGGGACGCACCGAGGTGCGCATGGCCACCGCGCCGAGCAACTCCGAGATCGGGCTCTCCTACGTCGTTGGGACGGCGGCCGACCGCACCCGCGTGCTCGCCGCGGACGTCCTGCTCGACGCCCTGTGCGGCTCCAACGAGGCGCCCCTCAAGCGGCGCGTGCTGGACGCGGGGCTCGCGGACGACTGCACGGCAACGCTCATCGACGGCGTGCTCCAGCCGCAGGTCATGTTCTGCCTGCGCGGCCTGCGTCCCGGTGCGGGCAAGAGGTTCCGCGCGCTCGTTGAGGGCGCCTGCGCCGAGCTCGCCGAGGGCGGCATCCCGCGCGACAAGCTCGAGGCGTCGCTCGCCCAGGCGGAGTTCAACCTGCGCGAGGGCGACTGGGGCGGCTACCCCGACGGGGTGGCGCTGGCCATGCAGGCGATGTCGAGCTGGCTCTACGACGACGCGCGGCCCGTGGACTACCTGCGCTACGAGGACGCGCTCGCCGAGCTCAAGCGCGGCCTTGACGAGGGCCTCTTTGAGCGGCTGCTGCGCGAGCTCGTCTGCGAGAGCGAGCACTGCGCCGAGGTGGAGCTCGTGCCCGTGGAGGAGGGCGACGCGGGCGAGGAGGCCGCCGAGCTCGCGCGCCTGCGCGAGGGCATGTCCGAGCAGGACCTCGAGACCGTGCGGGCCGAGGTGGCGGCGCTGAGGGCGGAGCAGGAGGCCCCGGACGCCCCCGAGGCGCTCGCCACGCTGCCGCGCCTGCGCGTGGCGGACATCGGCCCCGCGCCCGCCGAGCCGACGCCCGTCGAGGTGGAGGCCCCACTGCCCTGCGTGGGCCACGAGCTGGACACCCACGGCATCGACTACGTCTATCACTACTTTGACCTGCGCCACCTCGACTTTGCCGAGCTGCCCTACGTCGGTGTGCTGAGCGAGCTCTTGGGGCGGCTCGCCACGGCGCGCCACAGCGCCTCCGACCTGGACACCCTCGTCGAGACCAGCCTCGGCGGGCTCGACTTCTTTGTGGAGACCTACACCCGCGACGACGACCTCTCCTTCGCCGCGCCCGCGCTCGTCGTGGGCGCCTCGGCGCTCTCCGAGAAGGCCGACGCCCTCACGGAGCTGCCGCGCGAGGTCTGGGGCGAGACGGACTTCTCCGACCTGACCCGCATCCGTGACATCCTGACGCAGCGCCGCGTCGCGCTCGAGCAGTACTACCTGGGCTCGGGCCACGCCGCCGCGCTCGGGCGCACGAGCACGTACTTCTCGTCCGCAGCCGTGGCCTCGGGCGCGATGGGCGGGCTGGACTACTACCTCTTCCTGCGCGAGCTGCTCGAGCACTGGGACGAGCGCGCGGCGGGTCTTCCCGACCTGCTCGCCGACCTTGCGCGTCGGGTCTTTGCGGCAGACAGCGTGGTCGTGAGCTTCACGGGCTCCGCCGCGGACCGGGCGCGCTTCTGGGAGCGCGGCGGCACGCTCGGGCTGCGCGCCGCGGGCCGCGCGGGGCAGGGCCTGGTCGTGCCTGCGCCCGCGCCGCGCCGCGAGGCCTTTGTCATCCCCTCCGACGTCTCCTACGTGGCGCGCGCGGCCGCGCCGACCACGGCCGACCACGGCAGCGTCGGGTCCTGGCAGGTGGCCACGCGCGCCCTCAGCTACGACTACCTCTGGAACGAGGTGCGCGTGAAGGGCGGCGCCTACGGTGTGGGCTTCAAGCGCTCGACCGAAGGGCTCCGGCAGTTCTGGAGCTACCGCGACCCCGCGATCGACGCCACGCTCGCGCGCTATGACGGCGCGGCGGCGTGGCTCGCTGGCTGGGAGGGCGCCGCGGACGAGCTCGACGGCTACGTCGTGGCCACGGTGGCCGCCCACGACGCGCCCGTGAAGCCCCGCCAGCTCGCACGTCGCCAGGACGTGGCCCGCTTCTGCGGACGGCCCGCGGGCTGGCGCGACGCCGTGCGCGCCCAGGAGCTTGGCACCACGGCCGATGACCTGCGCTCGCTCGCCACCGCTCTCGGCGACGCGGGCGCCGCGCAGGGAGTCTGCGTCTTTGGCGGGCGCGAGGCCATCGAGGCCAGCAGCGTGGCCTTTGACGCGGTGACCGAGCTCTGCTAGGGGCCGGGCGGCGCCGTCCTTCTCGCCCGCCCATCTAAAAAACGCCGTCCTTGTCGCGCGCGCATCTATGAATTGGGGGCCTTGCGCAGCGGAGCGGTTCGTCCGCCGCGCAAGGCCCTAAAAGGCTCGGCGCATCCCTTGGCAAGACGCACAACCCACCGCTTTCCTAGAAGTTTTTGCGGCAAGGCTGGCGATTCCTAGACTCGCTGGCGACAAGAGCGCCCGTTTTTAGAGGCGCCAGCGACAAGGGCGACGATTCCTAGAGGCGCCCGCGGCAAGGCCGCCCCATCCTAGATCCCGGCCGCGGCGATGGCCGCGACGGCCTCGCGCAGCTCGTCGGGCGGCATGACGAGCGCCATGCGCACGTAGCCCTCCCCCGACGGGCCAAAGCTCGCGCCCGGCGTCACGATCACGCCCGAGCGCTCCATGAGCTCGAGCGCAAAGGCCGTCGAGTCCGTGCGGCCGCCGGGCAGCTTGGCCCACACGAACATGGAGCCGTGCGCGTTGGGGCGCTCCCAGCCGGCCTCGACGAGCGCGTCGCAGAGGGCGTCGCGACGCTCCTGATAGAGCAGGCGCTGACGCTCCACCGAGTCGCGCGGGCCCGTGAGCGCGGCCACGGCCGCCGCCTGCTCGGGGTAGAACATGCCAAAGTCGATCTGCGAGCGCAGCTTGCGCGCGGCGGCCACCACGTCCGGACGGCCCACCAGAAAGGAGAGGCGCGCCCCCGTCACGTTGAAGGACTTGGAGAGCGAGAGGAACTCCACGCCCACCTCCAGCGCGCCCGGGTACGAGAGGAACGAGCCGCCCGCCGGCCCGTCAAAGACGATGTCGGAGTAGGCGTTGTCATGGATGACGACCAGGTCGTGCTCACGCGCGAACGCGATGACCTCCTCGTAGACCTCCGGCGTGCCGACCGAGCCCACCGGGTTGGCCGGCAGCGACACGATGAGGTAGCGCGCGGCATCCGCCACCTCGGCGGGCACGTCCGCCAGGTGCGGCAGGAAGTCATGCTCGGCCGTGAGGCGGTAGTAGGACGGGCGCGCGCCGGCGAGCAGCGTCGCGTTCTGGAACACCGGGTAGCACGGGTCCGGCACCAGCGCCACGTCGCCGGGGTCCGCGAGCGCCGCGCACACGTGCACCAGGCCCTCCTGCGTGCCGCGGCAGCTCATCACCATGTCGCGCGTGATGCCCGCCACGCCGTAGCGCCGCTCGTAGTAGCCGCACACGGCGTCGAGCAGCTCGTCGGTGTCGTGCAGCGAGTACTTCCAGTTGGCGGGGTCGGCCGCGCTCGCGCGCAGCGCCTCCACCACATGCTCGGGCGGGCGGAAGTCGGGCGTGCCCACCGAGAGGTCAAAGACCCGCCGCCCCTGCGCCTCCAGCTCGCGGCGACGCACGTTGAGCGCCGCGAACACCTCGTCACCGAACAGGCCCAGCCTCTTGGAAAACTCCATGACACCCCTCTCGTCGTTCTTCTCGCCCCCTCACTCTAGCCCATGGGGAGGCACCGACCGCTCGCCGCGCCGCTCACGGAAACATCAATGACAATTTGAGAAAAGGTTTTTATCCGCATCATTTTGCCACCTGCGCCGATGTGACTTATCGACAGCATCTGAGATCTTTTCAACCAGTTGTCAACAACATCTAGTGTATTTGTCGGGTCGATACACTACTAGTTGTGGCATAGTGGATAGGCACCACCTGGTAGTCACGACGCGTCCCGCGGCGCGTCTTCTTCACGAAAGGGCAGCGCCATGAAGATCATCAAGCGCAACGGCTCCGAGGTCACCTTTGACATCTCCAAAATCGAGAACGCCATCCGCGCGGCCAACGCCGAGGCGTCCGCCAGCGAGCGCCTCACCGAGCGCGAGATCAAGTTCGCCTCGCTCAACGTCACCGACGAGTGCATGGAGGCCGGTCACACCGTGACCGTCGAGGAGGTCCAGGACCTCGTCGAGGACCAGCTCATGGGCCTGCACCACTTTGAGGTGGCCCGCAAGTACATCATCTATCGCTACGTGCAGAACCAGAAGCGCCACAAGAACACCACCGACGACAAGATCCTCGCGCTCATCGAGTGCAACAACGAGGAGGTCAAGCAGGAGAACTCCAACAAGAACCCCACGGTGGTCTCCGTCCAGCGCGACTACATGGCCGGCGAGGTCTCCAAGGACCTCACGATGCGCGAGCTGCTCCCCGCCGAGGTAGTGGAGGCCCACAACGAGGGCATCATCCACTTCCACGACTCGGACTACTTTGCCCAGCACATGCACAACTGCGACCTCGTGAACCTCGAGGACATGCTGCAGAACGGCACGGTCATCTCCGGCACGCTCATCGAGCGCCCGCACAGCTTCTCCACCGCCTGCAACATCGCCACGCAGATCATCGCGCAGGTGGCCTCGTGCCAGTACGGCGGGCAGTCCATCTCGCTCACGCACCTCGCGCCCTTCGTGGACGTCTCGCGCAAGAAGATTCGCCGCCAGGTCGAGGCCGAGATGGACGCCATCGGGGTTGACCCGGGCGAGGAGAAGATCTCCGAGATCGTGGAGGGACGCCTGCGCGACGAGGTCGCTCGCGGCATCCAGACCATCCAGTACCAGGTGGTCACCCTCATGACCACCAACGGGCAGGCGCCGTTCATCACGGTCTTCATGTACCTCAACGAGGCCAAGAACGAGCGCGAGAAGGCCGACCTGGCCATGTGCATCGAGGAGATGCTCAAGCAGCGCTACCAGGGCGTCAAGAACGAGGAGGGCGTCTGGATCACGCCGGCCTTCCCCAAGCTCATCTACGTGCTCGAGGAGGACAACGTCCGCGAGGGCACGCCGTACTTCTACCTCACCAAGCTCGCCGCCAAGTGCACGGCCAAGCGCATGGTGCCCGACTACATCTCCGAGAAGAAGATGCGCGAGCTCAAGCTCTCCAAGGGCGAGACCGAGGGCAACGGCGACTGCTACACCTGCATGGGCTGCCGCTCCTTCCTCACGCCGGACCGCTCGGGCAACGGCTATGACAACGTGGCCAACGCCGGCAACTACGAGCCCGGCAAGCCCAAGTACTACGGCCGCTTCAACCAGGGCGTCGTGACCATCAACCTCGTGGACGTGGCGCTCTCCGCCCACCGCGACATGGACGAGTTCTGGCGCATCTTCGACGAGCGCCTGGAGCTCTGCCACCGTGCCCTGCGCTGCCGCCACGAGCGCCTGCTCGGCACCACCTCCGACGCCGCGCCGATTCTCTGGCAGTACGGCGCCCTCGCACGCCTCAAGAAGGGCGAGAAGATCGACAAGCTCCTCTACGGCGGCTACTCCACGATCAGCCTCGGCTACGCGGGCCTCTACGAGTGCGTCAAGGCCATGACCGGCCACAGCCACACGGACAAGGAGGCCACGCCGTTCGCGCTGGCCGTCATGCAGCACATGAACGACAAGTGCTCCGAGTGGAAGGCCGCCGAGAACATCGACTACTCGCTCTATGGCACGCCGATCGAGTCCACCACGTACAAGTTCGCCAAGTGCCTGCAGCGCCGTTTTGGCATCATCGAGGGCATCACGGACAAGGGCTACATCACCAACAGCTACCACGTCCACGTGACCGAGGAGATCGACGCCTTCACCAAGCTGCGCTTTGAGTCTGAGTTCCAGCGCCTCTCCCCCGGCGGGGCCATCTCCTACGTGGAGGTCCCCAACATGCAGGACAACCTCGAGGCCGTCATCTCGGTCATGCAGTACATCTACGACCACATCATGTACGCCGAGCTCAACACCAAGAGCGACTACTGCCAGGTGTGCGGCTACGACGGCGAGATTCAGATCGTGGAGGACGACGGCAAGCTCGTCTGGGAGTGCCCCAAGTGCCACAACCGCGACCAGTCCAAGATGAACGTCGCGCGGCGCACCTGCGGCTACATCGGCACGCAGTTCTGGAACCAGGGCCGCACGCAGGAGATCAAGGACCGCGTGCTGCATCTGTAGGCCTTCGGCGCGGACCCCAGGCGATGAGGTCCGGCGCTCAGACAGCTTGCCGCACAGGTCGCGGCAAGAACTCGCGGCGGACCTCATCGCCTGGGGTCCGCCGCGAGCCGTCTCGGGACGAGGTTCTTCTCAAAAGGGGAACGGAATGAACTACGCGAACATCAAGTACTGCGACATCGCCAATGGCGTGGGCGTGCGCACCACGCTCTTTGTCTCCGGATGCCGCCTGCACTGCCCCAACTGCTTCAACGAGGAGGCCTGGGACTTCAGCGCCGGGGAGCCCTTCACGGACGAGGTGGCCGAGAAGATCATGGACTCGTTGGACGTGCCCTACGTGGACGGCCTCACCATCCTGGGCGGCGAGCCCATGGAGCCCGAGAACCAGGCCGGCCTCGTGGGGTTTCTCGAGGCCGTGCGCGAGCGGTTTGGAAGCGCCAAGTCCATCTGGCTCTTCTCGGGTCACACCTGGGACCAGCTCGCGCCCGGCGGCACCTGGAACCTGGGGGACGTGACCGATCGGCTGCTCGACACGCTCGACGTGCTCGTGGACGGCCCCTTCGTGCAGGACCTCCATGACATCACGCTGCGCTTTCGCGGCTCCTCAAACCAACGCCTCATCGACGTGCGCGCCACGCTCGAGGCACCTGGCGACGACGTGATCTGGTGGCAGGACGACCCGGTCTTTTCCACCCATACCATGGAGTAGCGCCGTCGCGCCACCCAAGACGAGCCCGCGCCAACGATCGCGCGACGAGCCGGGAGCAGCAGCCGTCCGCGCCGACGGAGGCGCCGCCCACGAACTCCTCGCCTCCCCTGCCCGCCGTCAGGTGCGCCCTGAGCTTGGAGCGGAGAAAGGTGGCAGTCAGCCGTCGGGCAGGCGCTCCCCCACACTGATAGCCTCCTTCACACGTCGATCGAAGGGGGAGACATGGGAGGACAGCGAACCGTCGGCAGCGTCATCAGGGGCATGCGGGCATCGTACTCGCACATGAGCGACTCGGACGCCCATCTGTTCTACTCGACCATGAACGCGCTGCTCGTCTACGCAAACGAACGGCTCCGCGTGGTGGAGCCGGGGCGCCTGAGGGAGCGTCCCGAGAACCCCGACATGCTCTACGAGTGCGGTGGCGAGGTAGCGGAGGCGCTCTGGCGGCATCGGGCGCTCGTCGAGGACTTTGTGGCCAGCAACCCCCTCGGGCTCTCGGACCGGCAGCTGGAGGCCGCCCGCGCCTGGCGCTATGCGCTGCGCGACATGTTCGTGGTCGTAGACGCCAACGAGGATCGCGCGGTCTACATGAACCGGGACCGACTCTTTGCGGTGGGCGCAATGCAGGACCCGGCCGATGCTCACGTGCACCACATCCCGTCGCTCATGCTGCTGACGCTCGTGCCCTTCAAGGGCGGCATCGTGACGGACGGCAAGACGCTGCACCTCTCGCCGCGGCCGGCAACGTGGGCGCTCCCCACGATTGCCGCGCAGGTGGCCGAGGCATGCGCCCGGCGCCCCGTCACGACGGCACGCCAGCTCATCGCCTATGCGAGCGCCATCCCCGACGACGAGAACCGCGTCACCGAGAGCTTCCAGCGAACCGTGGACCGCGGGTTCGCCAGCGGCGCGCTCATGTGAGGTCGATCAGAACGCGTGCTCGGCGAGGCGCCCAAAGGCCTCCTGCACGCGGGAGAGCGGTAGGGCGAGATTCATGCGGATGTGGCACGGCCCGTTGAAGGCGCGGCCGTCCTGCCAGTACACGCCCACGCGCCAGCCCGCGCGCAGCAGATCATCGAGAGTTCGCCCGGTCCTCTCGCACCATGCCGAGCAGTCAAGGAAGAGCATGTAGGTGCCCTGGGGGCAAAAGACGTCCACGCCGGGCAGACGACGCTCGATAAAGTCGCACGCCCAGTCCACGTTGGCGGCGATCACCTGGTTGAGCTCGTCTGCCCAGGCGCGCCCCTCGGGCCCGTAGGCGCCCACGAGCGCGTGCTGGGAGAGCACGTTCATGCTGTTGTAGTGGGTCTTGGCACCCTTGGACGTCATGCGATCGCGCAGATAGTCGTTGTAGATGACGTGATAGCTGCCAATGAGCCCGGCGAGGTTGAAGGTCTTGGACGGCGCGTAGAGGGCGATCGTGCGCTCATGCGCATCAGCCGAGACGGACTGCGTGGGTATGTGCGTCACGCCGGGGCGAACGATGTCGGACCAGATCTCGTCCGAGATGACCACGCAGTCGTGGGCGCGGAAGAGCTCCATCGCGCGCTCCAGCTCCCAGCGCTCCCAGACACGGCCGCAGGGATTGTGCGGCGAGCAGAGGATGGCCACGTGGATGTGACCCTCGGTTAGGTGACGCTCCATGTCCTCGTAGTCCATGCGCCAGACGCCGCCCTCGTCGCGCGCGAGCGGGGAATGCACGATCTTGAAGCCATTGTCCTCCAGCGCGTGGGTAAAGCCAACGTAGGTGGGGCTGTGCACCAGCACGGGATCGCCGGGGGCGGCAAAGGCCGTGAGTGCGGAGACCACCCCTCCCAGCACGCCGTTCTGGTAGCCGATGTGGCGCGGCTCGAGATCGGCCACGCCCTTGCGGTCGCGATGCCAGTCGATGATGGCTCGATAGTAGGCATCGCTCGGTGAGAAGTACCCAAAGGTCGGGTGCTCGAGACGCCGCTCGATGGCCCGCGTGATCGAGGGTGCCACGGGGAAGCTCATGTCCGCCACCCACATGGGGATGGGGTCGAAGCCCGCATCCGGCGCCGGATAGCCGGAACCCGGCGCGCCAATGGCATCAAGCGCGAGCGCATCATGGCCGGCGCGGTCCAGAATGGTGGTGAAGTCGTAGGTCATGGGCATCCTTTCAGCGCAGTTTCGCCCACTAGGATACCCATTCGCGTCACGCCATGAGTAAAAACAGCTCTCGTGCGGCAAACGGCACGCCTCTTTGCATGAAATGGCCTCTCGTGCGGCGGAATCCACGACCCCGTCAGGTGCCCCTGTCAGGTCTTCCCAGATAATCAGTTTATTAATTGATGAGAAGCCACTCTATGCGAAATAAATCTGCCGCACGAGAGCCCATTTCGTGTAACGAGAGCCCTAGTTTGCCACACGAGAGCCCATTTCATGCAAACACAGGCCCTGCCGCATGCGCGGGTACGCGCATGCGGCAGGGCTCTAGCGTTCTAGCCTAGCGCCTCAACAATCCTGTCGCCCATCGCAACGGTGCCGAGCACCCGCTCGGCCGGCGTGGCCTCGTCGGCGATGTCCACGGTGCGCCAGCCCTCGTCCAGCACGCGCGTGACCGCGGCGGCCAGCTCGTCGGCGGCCTCGTCCATGCCAAAGCTGTAGCGCAGCATGAGCTCCACCGAGAGAACCTGCGCGATCGGGTTGGCAATGCCCTGCCCCGCGATGTCGGGGGCAGACCCGTGGCTCGGCTCGTAGAGCGCCGTACCATCACCAAGGCTCGCAGAGGCGAGCATGCCGAGCGAGCCCGTGAGCATGGAGGCCTCGTCGGAGAGGATGTCGCCAAAGGTGTTCTCGGTCACGAGCACATCAAACTGGCGCGGGTTGGCCACGAGCTGCATCGCCGCGTTGTCCACGTACATGTCCTCAAGGCGCACGTCAGGGTACTCGGCCGCGACGTTGTGGGCAACCTCGCGCCACATCCGAGAGGTATCGAGCACGTTGGCCTTGTCCACGGAGTGCACCACGCCCCGGCGGCGACGCGCCGCGTCAAAGGCCCAGCGCACCACGCGATCGACCTCGTACTCGGAGTACTCCAGGATGTCGCGCGCATACTCGCCGCGGGCGCCGCCCACGCCGGCCCCCTCGACGCCCATCATGCGCTCGTGCCCGCCAAAGTAGAGGCCTCCCGTGAGCTCGCGCACGATGATGAGGTCAACGCCAGCCAGCGCCTCGGGCTTGAGCGTGGAGGCGCCGATCAACGCGTCAAACATGCGCACCGGGCGCAGGTTGAGGTAGAGCCCCAGCTCCTTGCGAATGGCGAGCAGCCCCTGCTCGGGGCGCACCGCGCCCACGCGCGTGTCGGTCCACTTGGGGCCGCCCACGGCGGCGAGCAGGACGGCGTCGGAGGCGCGCGCCGCCTCGAGCGTCTCGGGCGGAAGCGCCGAGACCGGGCCACCGGCCGCCTCGGTGGCGTCAATCGCCGCGCCGCCGATGAGCTGATCCTCGCAGACGAACTCGACGTCGTGCTTCTCGCCCACCGCGGCGAGAACCTTCTTGGCCTCGGCGATAATCTCGGGCCCGATGCCGTCGCCCGGCAGGGTGCAAACGTGGTAGGTCGCGCGCGCCATGGCTACATCACGCCCTTCTCGGCCAGAACGCGCTTGGTGCGAGCGACGAGGCCGCCGTCATTGATGATCTCCTGGATGAACGGGGGGAACGGCTGCGCATGGAAGACGGCACCCGTGGTCTCGTCGGTGATGGTGCCGGTGTCCGCGTCCACGGAGACGACGTCGCCCTCGGAGATGGCGTCCGCAGCCTCGGGGCACTCCAGGATGGGCAGGCCCATGTTGATGGAGTTGCGATAGAAGATGCGCGCGAAGCTCTTGGCGATCACGCAGGACACGCCGGCGGCCTTGATGGCCACGGGCGCGTGCTCGCGGGAGGAGCCGCAGCCAAAGTTCTCGTCAGCCACAACGATGTCACCGGGCTGCACGCGACTCACGAACGTGGGGTCCAGATCCTCCAGGCAGTGCTTGGCGAGCTCCGCCGGATCCGACGTGTTGAGATAGCGCGCCGGGATGATGACGTCGGTGTCGATGTCACGCCCGTAGCGGAAGACGGCTCCCTTGAACTGCATCGTTGTCCTTTCTGCCAGGTGCCCGGGTCGTGGGACATGCCCCGTGCTCAAACAGTTGCTTCGCAAAACTGCGCGCGGGACATGTCCCACGACCCCGCGCAGCCGAGAAGAACGTGCGGGTGGCGAGGGAATCGTCTCCGCCCGTCGAGACGCGACGGACCCCGCCGACAGCCTACGTTGGCGCCATTCTAGCGTCGTGACCGGGGAGCACGTACGGAAAGGGGAACGGGTTCTTCGAGCTGAAACGGAAGATCCGTCTCGCCCGAGGAACCCGTCCCCGGAAGGCGCCTATGTCAGCACCGACACCCTACGCGAAGGGGTTCTCCGTGGGGTACGGGAGGCTCTTGGGCTGGTTGTAGGCGATGTCCTCGACGCCGAGGAAGCGCAGGGCGTCGAAGAGGGCGCGCCCGCAGTGGTTGAAGGCCACCGCGCCGTGGTGCGGGTAGCGCTTCTGAATCAGGACGTGGCGATAGAAGCGGCCCATCTCCGGGATCGCAAAGACGCCGCGACCGCCGAAGGAGCAGGTCGTGACCGGCAGGACCTCGCCCTCGGCGACGTAGCTGCGCAGGACGCCGTCGGAGTCGCACTGCAGGCGGTAGAACGTGATGTCGCTCGGGGCGATGTCGGCCTCGAGGGTGCCGCGGGTGAAGTCGGGCTCGGAGCCCTCGGGCTCGAGCAGGCGGTGCTGGATGAGCTGGAACTTGACCGCGCGGTCGGCGCAGAGCTTGCAGCTCGGGGTGTTGCCGCAGTGGAAGCCCATGAAGGTGTCGGTGAGCTTCCAGTCCTGCTCGAACTTGCCGGCGATCTGCTCCTCGTAGAGGGAGGCGGGCACGGAGTTGTTGATGTCGAGCAGCGTCACGGTGTCGTCGGAGGCGCACATGCCGATGTACTCGGAGAGGGCGCCGTAGATGTCGACCTCGCAGGCCACGGGGATGCCGCGGGTGGCCAGGCGCGAGTTCACGAAGCACGGCTCAAAGCCAAACTCCTCCGGGAAGGCCGGCCAGCACTTGTCGGCGAAGGCCACGTACTTGCGCGCGCCCTTGTGCTGCTCGGCCCAGTCGAGCAGGGTGAGCTCGAACTGCGCCATGCGCTCGAGGAGGTCGGGGTAGTAGTTGCCCTCGCCCATCTCGGCGGCCATGTCGGCGCAGACGTCGGCGATGCGCGGGTCGTTGGCGTGGGCCTTGTAGGCGACGAGCAGGTCGAGCTCGGAGTTCTCCTCGATCTCCACGCCGATTTGATAGAGGCCCTTGATCGGGGCGTTGCAGGCGAAGAAGTCCTGCGGGCGCGGGCCAAAGGAGATGATCTTGAGGTTGCGCACGCCGATGACCACGCGGGCCACGGGCACGAAGTCCTTGATCATCTGGGCGACCTCGGCGGCGGTGCCAACCGGGTAGGCCGGGATGTGGGCGGCGAGATGACGCATGCCCAGGTTGTAGCTGCAGTTGAGCATGCCGCAGTAGGCGTCGCCGCGACCGTTCACGAGGTCGCCGTCGCCCTCGGCGGCCGCCACGCACATCGCGGGGCCGTCGAACTTCTGGACGAGCAGGGTCTCCGGCGTCTCGGGGCCAAAGTTGCCCAGGAACACGACAAGCGCGTTGGCGCCGGCAGCCTCGGCCTCGGCGAGCGCGGGCGCGACGTCGGCCTCGGACTCGACGGTCTTCTTGACCTCGACGGCGTCCACGCCGAGCTTGGCCACCTCGGCGGCCACGGCGGCGCGACGGCGCTCGGAGAGATCAATCGGGAAGCAGTCGCGCGAGACCGCGACGATGCCGATCTTGACGTCGGGGATGTTGCTGGACGTGAGTGCCATGCTTGCTCCTCTCCTCTGGGCGCGGATGCGCGCCCCAAATTCCCTTACAGCATACGCTATTACAGTCAGTGTTTTAGAAATGTTTAGTAGATTCGCAAATCCGCGAACGGTAGTCATTCTGTCGGTTACGGCAAATTCCTTGCTAGAAGGCGGTACTAAACATTTATAAACAAAGGTCAAACGCAGGGTCAGCCAAGAAGGGCGTCAGCGGGTCACCCCTCGTGTGCGACGGCGTCAAAGCTCCCCCTGAGCGCCGGGTACAGGCCGCGCCACAGCCGGTAGCGCCGCTCGTAGGCGCACGCCAGCGCGGGGTTGGGCGTGACGCGCCCCCGCTCGCGCACGATCGCGCCCGCGCAGGTCGCGACCGACTCGTAGGCCCCCGTCGCCACGGCCGCGAGCATGGCCCCGCCGTAGCCCGGCCCCTGCTCCGTCGCGGGCAGCACCAGCTCGATGCCCAGGATGTCCGCGAGCATCTGGAGCCAGGTCGCGCTTCTCGCCCCGCCGCCGCAGACCGTGGAGGAGGAGACGGCGACGCCCAGCGAGCGGGCGATCTCCACGGAGTCGCGCACGGCAAACGCAACGCCCTCGAGCACGGCGCGCGTCAGGTCGGAGCGCGATGTGGACATGCTCATGCCCACGAAGGCCCCGCGGGCGTTGACGTCATTGAGCGGCGTGCGCTCGCCCATGAGGTAGGGCAGGAAGTACGGAAGGCTGACGTCGGCCGAGCGGACGTCGATGTCCGCCTGCTCGGCGGCCAGGTCGTCCGTGCCCAGGACCTTAGTCGCCCACCAGGCGTTGCAGCTCGCCGCCGAGAGGATGCAGCCCATGAGGTGCCAGGCGCCGTCCGCGTGACAGAAGGAGTGGATGCGGTCCCCCACCCCGGCGGCAAAGCCCTCGGTGGGGATGAAGACGGTCCCGGACGTGCCGAGACTGATGTTCATCGTCCCGGCGCCCACGGCCCCCGTGCCCACGGCTGCGGCGGCGTTGTCACCGGCACCCGCCGCCACGACCACGCCCTCGGGCAGGCCGAGCTCGGCGGCGACCTCGGGGAGCAGCGTGCCGATGGGCTCGTAGCTCTCGTAGACGCGCGGCATCTGCGCCGCGGCAAGGCCGCAGAGCTCGAGCATCTCGTCGCTCCACGTGCGCCTCGCCACGTCGAAGAGCAGTGTCCCGGATGCGTCCGACACGTCGGTCGCATAGACGCCCGTGAGCAGGTGGTTCAGGTAGTCCTTGGGAAGCATGACGTGCGCGATCCGCGCGAAGAGCCCGGGTTCCTCGTCGCGCACCCACAGCACCTTGGGCGCCGTGAAGCCTGCGTAGGCGATGTTGCCCGTGAGCTCGAGCAGCCGGGGGACGCCCACCTCCTCGTTGAGGCGGCGGACCTGCGCGACCGTACGGCCGTCGTTCCAGAGAATCGCGGGGCGGATCACCCGGTCGCTGGCATCGAGCGCCACGAGGCCATGCATCTGGCCCCCGCAGCCGATGCCGGCCACCCGAGAGGCGTCAAAACCGGCGAGCAGCTCGGGAACGCCCTCGCGCACCGCGCGCCACCAGTCGGCCGGGTCCTGCTGGCTCCAGCCGGGACGTGGGAACTCGACTTCGTAGGATCTGCTCGTGATGTTGAGGATCTCGCCCCGCTCGTCCATGAGCAGGAACTTGCAGGCAGACGTCCCCAGATCGATGCCGATGAAGTACATGGTCCCTCCCCGCGCCGAGGTTCTTCTCGCCCCCATTATGCGCCCTCTCGGTACGGGTCGCACGTCGGCGACGAGCCGCCGCGGGCCACGTGGCCGGACGTCCACTTGACATGCAGCAGGGAGCCCCGTCCTTCTCGCCGGCGAGTTTTGCGCAGCAAACTGCCTGAGCTGGAGAGAAGGACGGGGGCTCCCGAACGTGACCTACAGGTCGCTCGGCAGGGCGATATGGCCCGCGACGGCCGAGGCGGCCGCGACGGCGGGGCTCGCCAGGTAGACCTCGGAGGTGGGGTCGCCCATGCGGCCGACGAAGTTGCGGTTGGTGGTGGAGACGCACCTCTCACCCGCCGCGAGGATGCCCATGTAGCCGCCCAGGCACGGTCCGCACGTGGGGGTGGAGACCACGCAGTGCGCGTTCACGAAGATGTCCATGAGCCCCTCGTGGACGCACTCGAGCCAGACGCCCTGGGTCGCCGGGATCACGATGCAGCGCACGCCGTCGGCGACGGTGCGACCGCACAGAACCTCGGCCGCGGCGCGCATGTCCTCGATGCGGCCGTTGGTGCAGGAGCCGATCACGACCTGGTCGATCTTGATGTGGCGGCTCTCGGTCACGGGATGCGTGTTGCTCGGCAGGTGCGGCCAGGAGACGCAGGGCACGACGTCGGCCGCGTCGATGTGGATGACCTGCTTGTACTGGGCGTCCTCGTCGGGATGGTACTCGACGTACGGGCGTGCGCTACGGCGGCCCACGTACGCGCGGCATGCGTCGTCCACCTCAAAGAGACCGGCCTTTCCGCCAGCCTCGATGGCCATGTTGGCGATCGTGAGGCGGCCCTCCACGGAGAGCGCCTCGATCGTGGAGCCCGCGAACTCCATCGCGCAGTAGAGCGCGCCGTCCACGCCAATCTGACCGATGACGTGGAGGATGACGTCCTTGGCCGAGGCGCCCTCGGGAAGCTCGCCGTCCACCACGATGCGGATGGTCTCGGGCACCTTGAACCAGGCGCGCCCCGTGGCCATGCCCACGCCGGCGTCCGTGGAGCCCACGCCGGTGGAGAAGGCGCCGATGCCACCATAGGTGCAGGTGTGGGAGTCCGCGCCGATCACGAGGTCTCCGGGGACCACGATGCCCCGCTCGGGGAGCAGCGCGTGCTCGATGCCCATGCAGCCCTGCTCGTAGTAGTGCGTGATGCCCATCTCGTGGGCAAAGTCGCGCGTGACCTTGGTCTGCTCGGCGCTCTTGATGTCCTTGTTGGGCGCGTAGTGGTCGGGAACGAGGCAGATCTTGTCGCGATCGAAGACGCCGGCGCCGATCTCGCGCACGGTCTTGATGGCGATGGGGGCCGTGATGTCGTTGGCGAGCACGAGGTCGAGGTCGCACTCGACGAGCTGGCCGGGGACGACCTCCTCGAGGCCCGCGTGGGCGGCGAGGATCTTCTCGGCCATGGTCATGGGACGTGCCATTTACTTCCCTTCCTTGGAGCGCGTGGTCTGGATCATGCGGTTGATGGCGTTAACGTAGGCCTTGGCGCTGGAGACGATGATGTCGTTGTCCGCGCCGCGGCCGGTGTAGACCCTGCCGTCCTCGGCCGTGATGCGCACCGTGACCTCGCCGATGGCGTCGATGCCGCGGGTGATGGCCTTGACGGAGAACTCCGCGAGGTCGCCGTGAACCGCCACGACCTTGTCGATCGCCTGGTAGGCGGCGTCCACGGGGCCGGTGCCGGTCGCGGCGACCACGTGCTTCACGCCCAGCTCGTCGCTGATCGTGGCCGTGGCCGTGGGGATGAGCGGGTCGCCGCAGGAGACCTGCAGGGCGTCGAGGGTGTAGACGGCGGCAACGTCGCGCTGGCGCTCCTGGACCATGGACTCGAGGTCCTCGTCGTAGACCTCCTTCTTCTGGTCCGCGATCTCCAGGAAGCGCTGGTAGACCTCGTCGAACTCCTCGTCGGCGAACGTGTAGCCCAGCTCGCCCAGACGGTGGCGCAGCGCGGCGTGGCCGGAGCGCGCCGAGAGGATGATCTCGGAGCCGGCGGCGCCCACGTCGGCCGGATCGATGATCTCGTAGGTGTTACGCGCCTTGAGGACGCCGTCCTGGTGGATGCCCGAGGAGTGCGCGAAGGCGTTGGCGCCCACGATGGCCTTGTTGGCCTGGACGCTCATGCCCGTGATGCGGGAGACCAGGTGGCTCGCGCGGGTGAGCTCCTGCGTCACGATGTCGGTGTGGGCGTCGAGCTCCTCGCCGTGCATCTTGATGGCCATGACGACCTCCTCGAGCGCGGTGTTGCCGGCGCGCTCGCCCAGGCCGTTGATCGTGCACTCGATCTGGCGGGCGCCGTTCTTGACGCCCTGGAGGGCGAGCGCCGTGGCCATGCCGAGGTCGTTGTGGGTGTGCACGGAGATGATCACGTTCTCGATGCCGATGACGTTGTCCGCGAGGCCCTTGATGCGCGCACCAAAGTCCTCGGGCAGCTGGTAGCCCGTGGTGTCGGGGATGTTCACGACGGTGGCGCCGGCGTTGACGACGGCCTGGATCACGCGCTGGAGGAACTCCTGGTCGGCGCGGCCGGCGTCCTCGGCGTAGAACTCGACGTCCTCGACGTAGCGCTTGGCGTACTCCACGCAGTGGATGGCGCGCTCGACGCACTCGTCCTCGGTGATGCGCAGCTTGTCGCGCAGGTGGCTCGGGGAGACGCCGAGGCCGGTGTGGATGCGCGGGCGCTTGGCGGTCGCCAGCGCCTCCGCCGCGCGGTCGATGTCCTTCTCGACGGCGCGCGTGAGGCCGCAGACCACGCAGTCGTCACCGGCGATGCGGCCGATCTCCTGCACGGAGCGGAAGTCGCCCGGGGAGGAGATGGGGAAGCCCGCCTCGATCACGTCCACGCCCATGCGGATGAGCTGCTGGGCGATCACGAGCTTCTCCTCGGTGTTCATGGAGGCGCCGGGGCTCTGCTCGCCGTCGCGCAGGGTGGTGTCAAAGATGTGAATCTTCCTGGTCATGACCGACCGCCTTTCTCGTCTGTGTCAGGTGGGATCGTGCGGGCTCGGAGGGGCCGACAGCGACAGACCCCATGCGCGCGCCAGGAGAGCCGGCCTAGCGCGCGCTCGGTAGCGAGAGTAGGTTGAGGGCGAGAAGGGCCGGCGCGCACCAGGAGGCTCCAACGTGAGCAACCGTGCGCCGTGCCATGGACCTACCCCCTCGCGTCATGCGCGCCCCTCGCGGACGCGGCTTAGGGCGCACTATCTCACAAGTTGGCATGCGCGACACGAAATGGTTTTGCAACCGAAACAAATTCGCCCACGGGCGGGCCGCGAAGGGCGAGGCGGCCCGGTGAGATGCGGCTCGTCGGAAAGTTGCTACCATCCACCGGTCATAAGGTAACGCTTTCTGTCGTTTTAGTACCATTTGAACCCTCGATTTCAGTTATGTCAGGGGGGTATCACGGTGAGACTGGCGGCTGACGCGGCGCTCTTTTCACTCGGCGGCGTGCCGATGGTGGGCAACCTCACGACGGGCGGGGTCATCGGCCTCACCGACGAGGGGGCGAGCCTGTGCCGCGCCCTCTCCGAGCGCGACGTCCCCACCGCCGAGGTCGCGCCCGGCTGCCGGGAGCTCGTCGAGCACCTGCGACGCGGGGGCTACCTCGCCGGCGCCGAACGCCCCGCCCCGGGCGTGACCTCCGCCTACCTGCACGTCACGCAGCGCTGCAACCTCCGCTGTCGGTTCTGCTACTCCGAGGGCGACGACAGAAACCGCCTGCCCGACCCCTCCCCGGAGGAGCTTGCGCGCGCCATCGGGCTGCTTGCCGCGCTTGGCTGCCAGAGGCTCGTGATCTCCGGTGGGGAGCCGTTTCTCAGGGATGACCTCGCGCGGGTGGCGTCGTGCGCCATGGGCGCCGGAATCGGCAAGGTGGTCGTCCTCACCAACGGCCTGCTCGTCGACCGCACGGCGATCGAGCCGCTCGCGGGGCTCGTCTCCTGCGTCGCCGTGGCCTTTGACGGGCCCGACGCGAGCTCGGCGGCCCATCTCCGCGGGCGGCAGCGCTTCGAGCGGCTCGCGGACGCGGTCGGGACGATTCGCGACGCGGGAATCGAGGCGCGCATCCTGCCGACGATTCACGGCAGAAACGTTGCCGACATGCCGCGCTACCGGGCCCTCGCCGACCGACTGGGGGCATCGCTCGGCTACAGCCTGCTCACCGGTCCCCCATGTGAGCTCGGCGACCTCTCGCTGAGCGAGGGGCAGCTCCGTGAGCTGGGCAGGGCATCGGTCGATGACGGCCTGCCCAACGCGGACGCGACCGCGTCAGAGGCGGCGGCGCTCCACGCCCGCCGATCGTGCGGGGCAGGGAGCCGGACCCTCAGCGTGGCGGCCGACGGCACCGTCTACCCCTGCCACATGCTGCATGTTCGCCGCCTCGCCATGGGAGACGCGTTCGTCGACGCCCCGGAGGCCATCATGGGCTCGAAGGTCGCCGCGCGGTTTGGGGCCCTGGATGTTGGGGACATCGAGGGCTGCTCGGCCTGCTCCGTGCGCCACCTGTGCGGCGGCGGCTGCCGGGCGCGGGCGCTCATGGCCACGGGCAGCCTCACGGGACGGGACCCCTACTGCGAGCTCTCGCGCTCGCATCTCGAGGGCGCCGGGGAGCGCCTGAGGCGCCGATTTGGACGGAGGGGAGGTGAGCGACATGCTGTTTGAGTCCGAGGCCTCGACCGAGACCTGCATCGCAATTGGCCCGATTCGCATTGGCTACTAAGAGAGGTTAGGAGGGGCCATGCCCGAGAACGTTGTTGAGTCCTATCGGCATGCGCGGCGCATCGCGCGCGTGGGAGCGGTCTGCCTGTACGCGATGACGGGCCTGCTGACGCTCATCATGGTCGTGGTCGTCATCGCAACCTTGCGCGGGGGACCGTCCCAGTGGCTCTCCGTTCTCGGGCTGGTCGCCCGAAACACCGCGGCCATCGTAGCCACCGTCCTTCTCGCCGAGTTCCTGCGCAACTTCCGCAACGAGGGGTCCCCGTTCGGCCGCAGGCAGTCGCTCAGGCTCTCCGCCGCGGGGGCGCTGCTGTTTGCCCACACCATCTCGGACTCGCTGTTTGGGACCACCGCCTACGACGTCGCACTCGTTGACGGCCCCGTTCCCATAAGCGTTGGGTCATGGAGCGGACTCGACCCCATGGTCGTCAGCCTTGCGGTGTTTCTGTTCTGTCTGGGAATGGTTGTTCGGTATAGTAAGGCGCTCAAGGACGATTCCGACTCGATTGTCTAGTATGCTGGGTTTGACTGTTTCTCCGGCGAAAGGTGACGAGGTGCCCATAGTCATACGTCTTGATCGTGTCATGGCAAAGAGAAAGATCACCTCCACTGAGCTCGCACGACGCGTGGGCACCTCGACGGTCAATCTCTCAAACATCAAGAACGGCCACATCCGCGGCATGCGCTTCTCCACGCTCGAGGCGCTCTGCCAGGTCCTGCGCTGCAAGCCCGGCGACATCATCGACTACGTGACCCCCGAGGAGCTCGCCGACGAGCAGGCGCTCGGGGAGCTCGGCGAGTAGGCGCCCTACGCCCAGGCGGCGCGACCCATCGTGCGGAAGCGCTCAATCATCTCCCCCGTCAGGGACGCGCGGTCGTCCGTGCGCTCCAGGGGGATCTCGGCGCGCGTGAACCAGCGCGCCTCCTTGAGCTCGGCGTGGTCCACGCGGATGGCGTCCGAGCCGTCGACCTCGCACCAGAAGCCGACCATGAGCGTGTCGGTGAAGCTCCACGGCTGGCTCTTGTAGAAGCGCAGGTTGCGCACCGAGAGCCCGACCTCCTCCATGACCTCGCGACGCACCGTGTCCTCGAGCGGCTCGCCGATCTCGGTGAAGCCGGCGACGAGCGCCCAGAGCGCCGTCGTGCGCCCGTTGTAGCGCGTGAGCACGATCGCGTCGTCGGCCGGGTCGTCGGCGAGGCGGGTCACGGCGCAGATGACGCCCGGGCAGATCTTGGGGTAGACGATGCGCGCGCACTCCGGGCACACGATCTCGCGGCTCGCGGGCGCGATCTCGGTGGGGTGGCCGCAGCGGCCGCAGAAGCGGTTCTCGCGGTACCAGCGATCCAGTTGGGAGGCCGTGGCCGCCGCAAAGAGCAGGTGCTGCGGCTCGGCGCGGCGCAGCCAACTCACGGCCTCGTAGGCAAAGCCCGCCGGGGCGCTCACGCGGTCGTCGAGCGCGAGGAAGAAGCGCTCCTCCCCAAGCGAGAAGAGATACGTCAGGCGAGAGGGACGCGTCGGGTAGGCACCCAGCCGGGGCAGCTCGACCCGGCCGTCCTCCACGCGCGCGAGGCAGCCCCCGTCCGAGAAGTGCAGCAGGTAGTCCCCCTCGGCCGCCTCGTGCGGCTCGAAGTGGTTGTCGAAGGCGTGCTCCGCTCCGAATTCCTGAATCATGGACGGCCTCCCGATAGCCTGGCTACTTGCCCTCCCTGCGGCCCCCGAGCAGCTCGCTCACGACCACGGCCACGAAGATCGTGGCAAAGCCGAGCGCGATTCTCGGCGTGACGAGCTCGCCGTAGAACACCACGCTCGCCACCACGGCAAAGACGCTCTCCAGCGAGAGCAGGAGCGACGCCTGCGCCGGCGGCACGTTGGCCTGGCCCACGTTCTGCCCGATGGTGCACACCGTGGACGAGAGCACGACGAGATAGGCGAGCGCGCCCCAGACCTCCGGCCTCGCGAGCGCCGTCGCGTCGAGCGGCGGCTCGAGCGCGAGCGCCGTGCCGAGCGCCACGAGCGCGCCGACCACGAGCTGCACCGCCGTGAGCGTCATCACGTCGTGCGCCGACGAGAAGCGCGCGACGAGCACGATGTGCACCGCAAAGAGCACCGCCGCCACGAGCGTCAGCCAGTCGCCGCGGCTCATGGCGAGCGAGAGGTCGTCCCCCAGCGCCACGAGCCCCACGCCCACGATGGCGAGCAGCGCCGCCACGACGTTGCCGCTGCCCGGCCGCTGCCGCGCGACGACCCAGTTGATGAACGGCGTCATCACGCAGTACGTGGCCGTGAGGAAGGCGTTGCGCCCCGGCGTGGTGTCGTCGAGGCCGATGTTCTGGACCACGTAGGCGGCGCCCCACACCAGGCCCAGGATCGCGCCCATCGCGAGGTGGCTCACGTCGAGGTTGGCGCGCAGCGTGCGCCGGAAGAGGACGGCCGTGAGCACAGAGGCCAGCGCGAAGCGCACGAACATGAGCCACGCGGGCGTGATCGCGTCGAGGGTGTCCTTCATGACCACGAACGACCCGCCCCAGATGGCGGCGCACGCCGCCAGCAGGAGCTTCCACGCCCACTGCGGGACGTCACGACGCGACGGCCGCGCTGCGGCCCCGATGTTCCTCTCGGCGCTCATGACGCGGAATTATAGCCTCCCCACGTTCTTCTCGGCAGACGATTTGCCGTAAACTAGACTCGGACTGGCACTAGGGCCGGTCGCATGGCACCGACCTCAACACCACGGAGAGGAGCATTACATGCAGTATTCCGCAGAAGTCGAGAATATGTGCCCCGTCGCCAAGGGCGCATATCACGGCCCCGCGCCCATCCCCGAGGAGGGCAAGTGGGTCCAGGCCAAGGAGATCAAGGACATCTCCGGCCTCACGCACGGCGTGGGCTGGTGCGCGCCCCAGCAGGGTGCCTGCAAGCTCACCCTTAACATCAAGGAGGGCATCATCGAGGAGTGCCTCGTCGAGACCCTCGGCTGCTCGGGCATGACCCACTCGGCGGCCATGGCCTCCGAGATCCTCCCGGGCAAGACCATCCTCGAGGCCCTGAACACCGACCTCGTCTGCGACGCCATCAACGTGGCCATGCGCGAGCTCTTCCTCCAGATCGTCTACGGCCGCTCCCAGACCGCCTTCTCCGAGGACGGCCTGCCCGTGGGCGCCTCCCTCGACGACCTCGGCAAGGGCCTGCGCACGCAGGTCGGCACCATGTTCGGCACCAAGGCCAAGGGCGCCCGCTACCTCGAGCTCGCCCAGGGCTACGTACAGTCGAGCGCTGCGTACGACAAGAACGAGATCATCGCCTTCGAGTTCCTGAACCTCGGCAAGTTCACCGAGGCCCTCAAGGCCGGCAAGACCCCCGAGGACGCCATCGCCGGCGCCATGGGCCACTACGGCCAGTGGGAGAACGCCGCCAAGTACATCGACCCGCGCACGGACGAGGAGACCCACACGGTCGCCAACGTCTTCCCCGTTCACGAGTAGAAAGGGAGGGAAAACCAAATGGCAGTTTCGTTTGAGGGCTATGAGCGCCGCATCGACAAGATCAACAAGGTGCTCGCTGAGAACGGCATCTCCTCCCTCGAGGAGGCCGAGCAGATCTGCCTCGACAAGGGCGTGAACCCGCGCGAGATCGTCGAGGGCGTCCAGTCCATCGCGTTTGAGAACGCCAAGTGGGCCTACGTCTGCGGCTGCGCCATCGCCATCAAGAAGGGTGCCAAGAGCGCCTCTGAGGCCGCGTCCATGATCGGCGAGGGCCTCCAGGCCTTCTGCGTCCCCGGCTCCGTCGCCGAGGACCGCAAGGTCGGCAAGGGTCACGGCGACCTGGGCGCCATGCTCCTGGGCGAGGACACCGAGTGCTTCTGCTTCCTGGCCGGCCACGAGTCCTTCGCCGCCGCCGAGGGCGCCATCGGCATCGCGATGAACGCCAACAAGGCCCGCAAGAAGCCGCTGCGCGTCATCCTGAACGGCCTCGGCAAGGACGCCGCCCAGATCATCGCCCGCATCAACGGCTTCACCTACGTGAAGACCCAGTTCGACTACTTCACGAGCGAGCTCAAGATCGTCGAGAAGATCCCGTACTCCGACGGCCCGCGCGCCGAGGTCAACTGCTACGGCGCCGACGACGTCCGCGAGGGCGTTGCCATCATGTGGCACGAGAACGTGGACATCTCCATCACCGGCAACTCCACCAACCCGACACGCTTCCAGCACCCGGTTGCCGGCACCTACTTCAAGGAGCGCGTGCTCGCCGGCAAGAAGTACTTCTCCGTCGCCTCCGGCGGCGGCACCGGCCGCACCCTGCACCCGGACAACATGGCCGCCGGCCCCGCCTCCTACGGCATGACCGACACCATGGGCCGCATGCACTCCAGCGCCCAGTTCGCCGGCTCCTCCTCGGTGCCCGCGCACGTTGACATGATGGGCCTCATCGGCATGGGTAACAACCCCATGGTCGGTGCGACCGTCGCCTGCGCCGTCGCCGTGAACGCCGCTCTCAACGAGTAGGCTTCTCGCCCAGAGCGTAACTGCGGGCCGTCACCTTTGGGTGGCGGCCCGCTTTGCGTAGCACCATGGTCGCGCCATGTGATATCGATTTCGGCGAACGGTATTGCCCATGCCCGCGGTTGTGGTAGAGTGCCCGCAGATTTGCGTTCGCCCCACGTCCGAGAGGATCAAAGAGATGGACCTCGCCGACCTTGACCTCGCCCGTGCCCTGCTGATTGCCAACAAGGACGCCACGCTCGTCGCCGTCCGCGGCGACGAAATCATCACCTGCACCGAGCGTGGCATCAAGCCGCTGCTCGCCTGGGTGCGCGAGGGCCGCGACCTCTCGGGCTTCTCGGTGGCGGACAAGGTCGTGGGCAAGGCGCCCGCGCTGCTCTACGCCGTGCTCGGGCCCAACGCGGTCTTCTCCCCCGTCATGTCCTGGACCGGGCGTGCCGTGCTGCTCGCCGCGGGCATCGCCACCAGCTATGACGCGCTCGTGCCGCACATCTCCAACCGTGCCAGGGACGGGCAGTGCCCGATGGACGCCTCCGTCGAGGACGTCTGGGAGCCCTACGAGGCCGTACGCGTGCTCGCCGAGCGCGCCCGGGCGCTCCTCTCGGCGCCTCAGCTTGCCTAGCGCCCCCTGATGCCCCTTCTCTCCAGCCTGAGGTCGCTCTCGCCGATGGCGGTGCGCCTCGTCCTGATGCGTCTCTTCATCTACCTGGGCGTCCAATGCTGCTACTTCATTGGCATCGTGGGCACGCTCACCTACGCCATGAACGGCGGCGTGGGCGAGAACGTCCTCGGCATCGCCGCGCTCAACGGCTGCATGATCGTCGGCTCGCTCGTGGGCGGGCCCCTGCTCGACCGCATCGGCCCCAGGCGCTACTTCGTCTTCGTGGTGATCGGGCTCGTGGTCTCCGCGCTCGCGTTCCAGGTGCTGGCCTCGTCGGTCGCGGGCGTGCTCGCCGGGGCGGCGCTCTTTGGCGTGACCTGGGGCTTTGGCGACATGATCGCCAAGGCGTTCCCTCCCTATCTCACGGACAACCCGACCGAGCTCAAGAACATCAACTCCGTAGTCTTCACGGTGTCCAACGTGGCCATCGTCGTGGGTCCGGCCGTTGGGGGCGCCCTGGCGGCAGCCGTCTCGACCAAGGCGGTCTTTCTGCTGCTCGCCGCCTGCGCGATCCTTTCGCTCGTACCGGCGGCGGGCTTCCACGCCCTGCGCGAGCCCCGGCGCAACGAGCCGCGCGGCGAGGGGCCTGACCGCCCGGCGCTCTCCGCGGGCCTCTCGACCGTCTTTGCCACCCCGGCGCTCGCGCTGCTCTTCTGGAGCTGCTTCGTGTCGTTCTTTGGCTATGGCGCCTTTGACCCGCTCGAGTCGCTCTACTACCGTGACGTTCTCCACGTGGGCGTTGAGTGGATGGGCTGGCTCTCGTCCGCCGTGGGCGTGGGTGGCATCGTGGGGGCGCTCCTCGTGCTGCGCGTCCCCGCGCGCCACGTCACCCTGCGGATGCTGCTCGCCGTGCTCGCCTCCGAGGGCGCCTTCGCCCTCGTCTACGTGTCCACGTCATCGGTCGCGGTGGCCTGCGTGGGCCAGACGCTGCTCGGGGTGGCCTTCGGCGCCCTCATGCCGCTGCTCACCACGCTCACGCAGATGCACGCTCCGCTTGAGGTCCTGGGCAGCGTCAACGCCGTCATGTCCTTTGGCAACAACGCAGCGGGCGTGGTGCCGCTCCTCTGCGCGCCGGCCCTCGCCGGCGCCCTGGGCGTCCAGGCAACGCTGGTCACGGCAAGCGCGGTCGTGCTCCTCATGCCGCTCGTGATTGGCCTGGTGCGGCGTCACCAGATAGCCGAGCTCACGGAGCAGGAGCGCGCGGCCGCAACGGACGGGGAGTAGGCCTCCGCGCCCCTACAGGCCCATCTCCTCCTTCAGCCTGGCCAGCGCGTCGTCCACGGCGGCATCGTCGGTGGCGTCGGCGTACTTGGCCTCAAGGGCGGCGGCCTCGTCCACAGGCCGCTCTCCCAGCTCGGCCATCGCCTCGGCGGCGTCCAGTTGGCGGTCCACCTTGGCCTCCATGCGATCGAACGCCTCGAGGGCGCTCTCCGCCTTGTCGGAGCCGGACGTGTAGCCGCCCACCATCTCCTGCGTGCGCGCGACGGCGGCCTTGGCCTTGATCGTCTCGCGGCGCGCCTTGAGGTCCTCGATGTCGCTCACGAGCTTGTCATGCATGGCGCGCATCTTGTCGGCGTTGGCGTGCGCCGCCTCTGCCGCCTTGGCGAGTTCGGCGCCCGCGGCGTCGAGCTTCTGCTTCTTGCCCAGGAAGACGCGCGCGTCGTCCTCGTTGCCAGCGGAGAGCGCCTTGCGGGCGAGGCCCTCCATGCGCCGGGCCTCCTCGGCATTCTCGTCCACCGCGCGCCGTGCGCGCTTCTCCTCGGCGATGACGCCAGCGGTCTCCCGCTTGACCTCGGCGAGCGACTCCGTGAGGTCCACGAGGTACTGATCGACCATCTTGGCCGGGTCCTCAGCCCGGTCCAGAAGCTCGTTGACGTTGGCCTTCACGATCGTGGTGAAACGGTCCAGGATGCCCATGTCGTCTTCCCTTCTCGGGGCGCTTCCACCCCTAGTCCTTGTCCCCGCTGATGGGGCCGTCCTCCTCGTACTTGTTCGCGAGGTCCTCAACGTCCTTGTCCCCGAACTTCTCGAGCGGGGTGTTGAGAATCTCCTCCATCTGTCGTTTCTTCTCATCACGCGCAGCCTTGTGACGGCACACCGCTGCATAGACGACCCCGCCGACCACCGCAACCGCCACGACGACGCCACCCACGACGAGGATGGTCCGGCCCTGGGCCTCGTCCTCTGCGGCGGCCATAATGCGGTCCGCCGTCCTGGAGAAGGCGTCCGAGAAGACCTCCTCGTCCGTGGCGGCGTTGTTGTAGGCGTAGTTGAGCTCATCGGCCAGGATGTCCAGCGCCTCGGAGTCCATCACGGCGGACGCCGCGGTACCCACCACGTAGCCGCAGGTGAAGGAGCCGTTGCCGTCGTCACAGAACACGAGCAGGAAGTGCCCCTCGTCAGAGAAGAGCTCGTCGTAGAGTTGCTCGGCGCGCGAGGTGAGCTCCTCCTGCGAGCTGGACGTCCCGTTGGGCAGGATGTAGACGTAGGGCTGGACGCCGGTCTTCTCAAAGAAGTGCTCGAGGCCCGCCGTGAGACGGCTCGCGCTGTGCACCCAACCGCCATCGACGTCCGCGTACCAGTCCGTCTTGGTGACGGCGCTCGCGGGGAGCTTCTCGCGCACCGTGGACGAGGCCTGCGCGGAGCTGGCAGGCGCGCCCCAGGAGTCATAGGAGCGCCCGCACGAGGGAAGGCCGCCAAAGAGGGCGTAGAAGAGCACGAGGACCAGCAAAAGCCCCACGACACCGCTGGTGAGGCCGCAGCCCCCGCAGCCGCCACCAACGGCCGGCGCCACGACGACCGGGCGCCTCCAGCCCCAGCCTCCAAAGAAGGGCACGTGGACGCGCCCGGGGCGCGGGCCGCCCGCGGGACCGGGAGAGCCAAAGCCGGGACCGCCGGACCTGCCACCCGAGAGCCCCCCGCCGCGGCCGCCCGAGAATCCGCCCGAGCGACGCCCGCCGCCCGAGAAGCCCCCGGACCTGCCTCCGCCCCCAAAGCCGCCGCCACCGGATCTGCCCATGCGCGCCCCTCTCACGAGAAACCGTGTCCATGAGTATGCCCGATACTTCGGACAGAAATTCCCCGCAGCGGCCCGCATGCCCGGAAAATGTCGCGACACATCGCGTCTCTCGCTGCGGCGCGCCCCTCGCCGCGCGTTCCCGTCCCGTACTTTGGGCTATGATGCATAAGGAAACCGACCGGGAGGAGCGCCCCCATGTCAGATTACGTTCTCAGCTGCTGCTCGACGGCCGACGTCACGCGCGCGTGGCTCGAAGACCGCGACATCAAGTATCTCTACTTCAACTACTACCTCAACGGCGAGGCCTGCAAGGACGACTTTGGCGTCACCAACTCCCCCGCCGAGCTCTACGCCAAGATGCTCGCCGGCGCTGACGCCAAGACCTCGCAGGTGAGCGCCGGCGACTACGCCGCTCACTTTGAGAAGTTCCTCGCCGAGGGCAAGGACGTGCTGCACGTGACGCTCTCCTCGGGCATCTCCAGCACCTTCAACTCCGCCTGCATCGCGCGCGACCAGCTCGCCGAGAAGTACCCCGACCGCAAGGTCGTCGTGGTGGACTCGCTTGCCGCCTCCGCCGGCTACGGCCTGCTCATGGACAGGCTCGCCGACCTGCGCGACGCCGGGATGGGCCTCGACGAGCTCGCCGCCTGGGCCGAGGAGCACAAGCTCGAGGTCCAGCACTGGTTCTTCTCGTCCGACCTCACGTTCTTCGTGCGCGGCGGGCGCATCTCCAAGGCCGCGGGGCTCGTGGGCGGCATGCTCAAGATCTGCCCGGTCATGGACGTGGAGCCCGATGGCTCGCTCGCCGTCAAGGAGAAGATTCGCACCAAGGCCAAGGCCATCGCCCGCGTGGTGGAGAAGATGGCCGAGCTCGCCGAGGGCGGCCTCGACTACTCCGGCAAGGTCTTCATCTCCCAGTCCGAGTGCGAGGATGACGCCCGCGAGGTCGCCAACCGAATCGAGGCCACGTTCCCCCAGATGAGCGGCAAGGTTGAGATCTTCCCCATCGGCGCCACCATTGGCGTGCACACCGGGCCGGGCACCGTGGCGACGTTCTTCTGGGGCAAGAAGCGCGCGTAGGGCGGCACGCTCGCCTCTTTTCCGTCGTTATTTCATCTCGTCTGTAGTTTTTTCGGGGCACCTCAAGTAGGCGCCCCGTTTTCATTTGCAAAACTGCTGGTAGACGCGTTGCTCATGTTGTCTGTACTTCACCATCTCGCTCAAAACTACAGACGAGATGAGACGCGACCCTCGAAAGGGCGCGCGACTACAGCGGAAGCGTCATGAAGCGCTGGTAAAGTGCAAGCTCCTCGGGCGTGTCGAGGCTCGAGGCGAGCTCGACGCGACCGGGGCGCTCACGCTCGGCAAGCAGACCTTCCCCCTCCAGGCGCGCGCGAAGCTGGCGGGCCGTGCCGGCGCCCCCGTCAAAGAACCGCACCCCTGCGCCCAGCACCTCGGCAATCCGCCGACGCACAAACGGGTAATGCGTGCAGCCCAGGACCACGCCGTCCACCTTCCCTGCATAGGCGCCCACGTAGCCGCGAACCATCTCGATGAGATCCGGCGCACCGAGGTTCCCGCGTTCGATGCGGGCCGCCAGCCCCGGGCATGGGACGGGCACGACGTCACACTCGCCGCCCCAGGCGCGCACGAGCTCATGGTACTTCTCCAAACGCAGCGTCACCTCGGTTGCCATGACAAGAACGCGCCCATGGGGCAGGGCGTGCGCGGCCGGCTTGAGGGCGGGCTCGATGCCCACGATCGGCACGCCGGGATGGGCGTCACGCAGCGCCTTGGCCGCCACTGACGTGGCCGTGTTGCACGCAATCACAATCGCCTTGGCACCGTCGGCAAGGAATCGCCCGACGATGCCGCAGGAGAGGGCGAGCACCTGATCCTCGGTCTTCTCGCCATACGGGGCGTTCGCGGAATCACCGAAGAAGCGAAAGTCCTCGCCCGGCAGCTCAGACACGAGCGCGCGCAGGACGCTGATGCCGCCCACGCCCGAGTCAAAGACCCCTATAAAGCCGCCGCTCTTCTCGTTCACATGCCCTCCCCTCCGGCTAAGGATACCCCAACGTCGCGGCGTCCTTCTCAGCCTGCCATCAATAGCGAGGTTTTGCGGAAAACGGGCGGGCGCGCTCGTGAACAAACCTCTCCCGTCATAAACATCGCAGTTGTGCGCAGCTCGACAACCGTGACCGCAACGCCTCCTCTCTCGCGGCGCAATCTCCCTTTATTTCTGAGAAAGTATATCGACAGACATAGTAATATGCGATACACTGCACTCACCGGCAACGACAGGAGGTGACCCATGGCAACGAGAGACGCAGAGAGCGACCTCATCCGAGGCAACATCGACGCCATCGTGCTGAGCACGCTCTCGACCGGCGACTCCTATGGCTACGAGATTCTCAAGGACGTCGCCCACACGAGCGAGGGGGCCTACGAGATGAAGGAGCCCTCGCTCTACACGAGCCTCAAGCGCCTGGAGGGACAGGGGTTCGTGAAGAGCTACTGGGGCAGCGAGTCCCAGGGGGCGCGCCGCAAGTACTACCACATCACCGACGGCGGGCGCGGCGAGCTCAGCGAGGCGACGGCCCGCTGGGTACGCACCAGGACGATCATCGACCGACTTCTCGGACAGAGCGGAGGCAGCAAATGAGCGACAGAAGCGACATCAGGATGTACGTCGAGCACCTCTTTGAGGGCCGCACGCTCGACGCCGAGACCATCGAGCTCAAGGAGGAGATCTACGGCAACCTCGTGGCGCGCTTTGACGACTACGTGGCGCAGGGCATGGGCACGGACGAGGCGTACCGGCGCACCTGCGACGCCGTGACCAGCGTGGAGGACGTGCTAGGCGAGAAGGACGGCGCGGTCGCGGCCGAGCCCACGGCCGTGGCCCCCGCTGCCGCGGAGGGGCCTCAGGCCGAGGGGGGCGTCCCGCCGACGCCTGCCGCCGAGGTACCGGCATCGCCGAAGAGGCGCTGGTCCACGGGGGCGATCGTGGCGGTTTCCGTGGCAGGCATCCTGCTCGCGGCGGTGATCCTGGTCACCGTGTTCAACGTCCTCAACATGAGCGACGCGCGCAACGCCTACGACACCACGACGGACGCAACCGTGCAGCAGGTCACGGACGGCAGCACCACGTCCGACCAGGTTGACATCTCAACCAACGGAGGCGGAAACGCAAACCAGTACGGAACCCCCGAGCAGACCGGGACCGACCTCACCGAAGAGGTGCTCGCCCAATCCGCGAGCAGCCTTGCCGCGTACTCCGGCACCGGCCTCGGTGACGTCACGCGCGTGGAGGAGCTGGTGAGGTCGCTGCCGGTCGGCGCATACGTGAGCGGCGTCTCGACCGAGGTGGACAGGCGCGCGCTTGAGGTCACCTACACCTACCAGGACCGCGACCGCGTGGCATGGGACGACGACCACGTCGATCAGGCGCTCGTCTACGACGTCGTGGCGCTCATGAGCACGATTGATGGCCTGGACGTGGTCCGCATCGTCGAGGCGGAGCCGGATGACGGTCGTTACGACACTGACGTGCGCATCTTTGACCGCACCGTGATCGAGGGCATGCTCGGCACCCCCCTGAGCTCCGAGCTGCTCACCGAGGACACGTGGAACACGACGCGCGACCAGGTCATGAGCCAGCGCTACTGGGATCCGATCTGGGAGAGCGCGGACACCGACTAGTCTCGCTGTCGCACATATGTCAGAATCTGGGGTCGGAGCATCCGACCCCAGAGACGGGAGCAACATGAGCAACGAGGGCAAGAAGGTCAAGGTCCACTACGTGGGCACGCTCGATGACGGCACGAAGTTCGACTCCTCGCGCGACCGCGGCGAGCCGCTGGCCTTCACCTGCATGGCCGGCCAGATGATCAAGGGCTTTGACGAGGCCGTGCGCGGGATGGAGGTCGGCCAGGTCGTGGACGTGCGCCTCGAGCCCGCCGAGGCCTATGGCGAGCGCGACGAGCGCCTCGTCCAGACGGTTCCCGTCGCCGCGATGCCCGGCGCCGAGGAGCTCTCCGTCGGCGCGCGCGTGATGCTCTCCTCCCCTGCCGGCCAGCCCTTCCCGGCCACGGTCGCGGCCAAGGACGCGGACTCCATCACCTTTGACATGAACCACGAGATGGCCGGCAAGGCGCTCAACTTCAACATCGAGCTCCTCGAGGTGGAGGGCTAGCGGCCCACGGAGGTTTGGGTTCATCGTTCGGAGACAGCTCAGGAACCAGCCAGAAAACCCGCAGGTGAGCGATGTGCCCACCTGCGGGTTACTTTGGCAGCGCCCAAAAACTGAACCCAAACCTCGAACGACGACGCCCGCGGCGGGGCGGCGGGGCTAGACGGCCTTGACGCCGCGCTCTCCGGTGCGGATTCGCACGCACTCCTCCACCGGGTAGACGAAGATCTTGCCGTCGCCGACCTCTCCGGTGCGCGCGACCTCGCAGATAAGGTCGATAAGTGCGTCGACCTGCGCGTTGTTGACAACGAGCTCGACCTTGATCTTGGGAATCATGTTGAGCATGACCTCACGGCCGCGATAGTACTCGCTCCAGCCGTGCTGCGTCCCACAGCCTAGGACCTCGTAGACGGTCATGCCGTGAAGACCGCGTCGGTTGAGCTCGTCCTTGAGCTCCTCGAGCTTCTCGGGACGGATGATGGCAGTCACTTTCTTCATGGTTGGCTCCTTGTCGAGGGTTCAGGCGTCGAGACCGGTGAATGCGGGGTAGGCGCTCTCGCCGTGCTCGGCGACGTCGAGACCGAGCGCCTCGTCGCGGTCGCTCACACGCAGCCGGCCTCGGAAGATGAGGCGCAGCGCCCCGATGAGAACGAGGTCGAGCACCACCACGATGGCGAGCGTCACCACGATGCCGAGCACCTGGCTCACCATGAGGGACGGGTCGCCGGTGTAGAGCAGACCGCCCTGCCCGGTCCAGGAGAGCTCGGGCACGCAGAAGAGGCCCGTGAGCAGCCCGCCCAGGATGCCGCCCACGCCGTGGCAGCCAAAGGCGTCGAGCGCGTCGTCGTAGCCGATGCGCGCCTTGAGGTGCGAGATGGCAAGGTAGCAGACGGGAGAGACGGCAAGTCCCATCACCACGGCGGCCCACGGCTCGACGAAGCCCGCCCCCGGCGTCACCACCACGAGCCCGGCGACCAGCCCGGTGCACCCGCCCACGAGCGTGGGCTTGCCCGTTGCGAGGCGCTCGACCACGAGCCAGGAGGCCAGGCCCGCCGCGCTCGACACGACCGTGTTGAGAATCGCCAGCGCCGCCGTGCCGTCCGCCGCGAACTCCGAGCCGCCGTTGAACCCAAACCAGCCGAACCACAAGAGCCCCGCACCCAGCGCCACGAACGGCACGTTGTGGGGACGGTAGCTCGTGAGCCCGAAGCCGCGACGCCCGCCGAGAGCGAGGCAGAGCAGCAGGCCCGTGACGCCCGAGCTGATGTGGACCACGTCGCCACCGGCAAAGTCCAGCGCACCGATCACGTCGCCGATGAGCGAGCCCTCGCCGCCCCACACCATGTGCGCGAGCGGCGCGTACACCACGAGCGCCCACACGGCGAGAAACGCCACGACCGCACCGAAGCGCATGCGACCGGCCACCGATCCCGTGACGATCGCGGCGGTGATCATGGCGAAGGCCATCTGAAACGTCACGTCGACGATGCTCGGGTAGACCACGCCCTCCGGCACCGCGTCCCCCTCGGCCAGCATGCCGTCAACCACGCCGGTGAGCCCCAGCTGGTCAAGGCCGCCGAACCACGAGAGCGAGCCATCGCCGCCGTAGGCGAACGACCATCCCGCGAGGACCCACACGAGCCCCACCACGCCAATCGCGGCGAAGCACATGAGCATGGTGTTGACCACGTTCTTGCGACGGGCGAGGCCACCGTAGAAGAACGCAAGCCCCGGCGTCATGAACAGGACGAGCATCGTGCAAACGAGCATGAAGGCGGTCGATCCGCTGTCATACATGAGAGCCTCCTCGGTCGCGCGGGATTGACCTGACCGATGCTGCTCCCTTTCAGCGCCGAGAAACAGCGCGCCGCGCGGACGGTAACCTCCGCGCGGCGAGATCGAAACCTTTGACGCAGCCTCGCAACGTGCCGCCACGAGGCGGAAACGCACGAGAAACCCGCGGACCTAGATCGCGGCGAGGGCCTGCTCGATGTCGGCGATGAGGTCGGCGCTGTCCTCCAGGCCGCACGAGAAGCGCACCATCGACGGCGAGATGCCGGCCGCGACCAGCTCCTCGTCGTTCATCTGGCGGTGCGTCGCGGAGGCCGGGTGCAGGCAGCAGGTGCGGGCGTCCGCCACGTGCGTCTCGATCGCGGCGAGCCGCAGCGCCGCCATGAACTTCTCGGCAGCCGCGCGGCCGCCGGCCAGCTCAAAGGAGACCACGCCGGAGCCGCCCTCGGGCAGGTACTTCTGTGCGAGCTCGTGGTACGGGTCGCCGGCCAGGTGCGGGAAGCGCACGCTCGTAACCTTGTCCGAGCCCGCGAGGTACTCGGCCACGGCGAGGCCGTTGGCAAAGTGGCGCGGCATGCGCACGTGCAGGCTCTCGAGGCCCATGTTGAGGTAGAAGGCGTTCTGCGGGCTCTGGATGGAGCCGAGGTCGCGCATGAGCTGGGAGGTCGCCTTGGTGATGAAGGCGCCCGCCTGACCGAACTTCTCCGCGTAGACGATTCCGTGGTAGGACTCGTCCGGGGTGGTGAGGCCGGGGAACTTGTCCGCGTGCGCCATCCAGTCAAAGTTGCCGGAGTCCACGATCGCACCGCCCACGCCCACGCCGTGGCCGTCCATGTACTTGGTGGTGGAGTGGGTCACGATGTCCGCGCCCCACTCGATCGGGCGGCAGAAGACCGGCGTGGGGAAGGTGTTGTCCACGATCAGCGGCACGCCGTGGTCGTGCGCGGCCTGGGCAAAGCGCTCGATGTCCAGCACGTCGAGCGCGGGGTTGGCGATGGTCTCGCCAAAGACGGCACGCGTGTTGGGGCGGAAGGCCGCCGCGAGCTCCTCGGGCGTGCACGTGGGCGAGACGAACGTGCTCTCGATGCCCATCTTGGCCATGGTGTGCGCGATGAGGTTGTACGTGCCGCCGTAGATGGCCGAGCTCGCCACGATGTGGCTGCCCGCCTCGCATATGTTGAAGAGCGCGAAGAAGTTTGCGGCCTGGCCGGAGCTCGTGAGCATGGCCGCCGCGCCGCCCTCGAGCGCGCAGATCTTGGCCGCCACGCGGTCGTTGGTGGGATTCTGCAGACGGGTGTAGAAGTAGCCCTCGGCCTCCAGGTCAAAGAGCTGGCCCATGTGCTCGGAGGTCGCGTACTTGAAGGTGGTGGACTGGACGATGGGAATCTGGCGCGGCTCGCCGTCGCCCGGCGTGTAGCCGGCCTGGACGCAGCGGGTGCCGATGCTCTGCTCGCTCATGGGGCTCCTTTCGTAGGCTGCACCCCATGATAGCGCGGGCGAGAGGGACGCGCGCTACACCATCTGCTCGGGATGGAAGACCTCGTCGAAGCGCTCCGGCGTGAGCAGCCCCAGCGCCACGCAGGCCTCCTTGAGTGATGTTCCCTCGGCGAAGGCCTTCTTGGCCACGCGCGCGGCGTTGTCGTAGCCGATGTGGGGGTTGAGACAGGTCACGAGCATGAGCGAACGGTGGAGGTTCTCGTCCATCCTCTCTCGGTTGGCCGTGATGCCGCTCACGCAGCGCTCGTCAAAGGAGACGATGACATCCGCGAGGAGCCGAACGCTCTGCAGGTAGTTGTAGGCAATCACCGGCATGAAGACGTTGAGCTCGAAGTTTCCCTGGGAGGCCGCCATGCCGATCGCGGCGTCGTTGCCCATGACCTGCACGGCCACCATGGTGACGGCCTCGCACTGGGTGGGGTTCACCTTGCCCGGCATGATGGAGCTGCCCGGCTCGTTGGCCGGAATCGTGATCTCCCCCAGGCCCAGGCGCGGCCCGCTCGCGAGCCAGCGCACGTCGTTGGCGATCTTCATCAGGTTGGCGGCAAGGCCCTTCACGGCGCCGTGGGAGAACACGAGCGCGTCCTTGCCGGTGAGCGCACGGAACTTGTTGGGGTCCGTCTCGAAGGGCAGGCCCGTGAGCTCGGCCAGCTCCGCTGCCACGGCCTCGTCGAAGCCCGCGGGCGCGTTGAGGCCCGTGCCCACGGCCGTGCCGCCGAGCGCCAGACGGTAGAGGCCCGGCATGGCGGCAACGAGCTCCTCGCGCGAGCCCTCGAGAAGCCCGCGCCAGCCGGAGATCTCCTGCGAGAACGAGATGGGCACCGCGTCCTGCAGATGGGTGCGCCCGCTCTTGACCACGCCCTCGTTCTCCTCCTCCAGACGGCACAGCGTGGCCACGAGCTGGTCGATCGCGGGCAGCAGGCGGCCCGTCACCGCAAGCGCGGCCGCCACGTGCATGGCCGTGGGGAAGGTGTCGTTGGAGGACTGGCTCATGTTGACCGTGTCGTTGGGATGGACCGGCCGCTCGAGCGTCACGTCGCGCTCGGCCGCGAGCTGGTTGGCGCGGTTGGCCAGCACCTCGTTCATGTTCATGTTGGACTGCGTGCCGGAGCCCGTCTGCCACACCACGAGCGGGAAGTCGGCGTCATGCCCTCCGGCGAGCACCTCGTCCGCCGCGGCGCAGATGAGGTCGCGCGCCTCGGGCGCAAGGCGACCCAGGAGCGCGTTGGCCCGTGCCGCGGCCTTCTTCACCAGCGCAAAGGCGGCCACGATCTCCTGGGGCATGCGCTCGGTGCCAATGGGAAAGTTCTCGTGGCTGCGCTCGGTCTGCGCGCCCCAGAGGGCGTCCGACGGCACGAGCATCTCCCCCATCGAGTCGCGCTCGACGCGCCAGCCGTCCCGCACGTCCCTCTCGCTCACTCCTGGCCCTCCTCGTTGTCGGAAGCCTCGGGGGCGTGGGCGGGGCGGGCGGACGTCTCGCGCCGCTCCATGCCCGACGTGATGGCGGAGACGACCTCCGCCTGGTCGCGCGCCACCACGCCGAGGTCGGCGCGGACGCCCCGGAAGCGCGGGCTCTTGGCGCACTCCTCGGCGAGGAGCTGGTTGCTGCGAGCGTCGGAGAGGGCCCCGAGCTCACGCTGGATCTCGTCCAGGTACTCGCCCATCTGCGCGCGCTCCGGCCCCAGGACCCCACCCAGGCGCTCGGCCACGTAGCGCATCTCCTTGGCGTCGCGCCGGGCCACGTGGACGGCGTTGCCGTCGCGCAGGTCGAGGCCAAAGAGGTCCTCGTCCACCTCGTTGAACTCCATGTCAAAGCGCGCGCGGAAGTCCTCGGCGGTAAGCCCGCGCTCGGCCACGCGCGACTTCCAGCTCAGCGCGGAGAGGTCACGGGCGAGCCGCTTGAGGTCCTTGACGGCGTTGCGCTTGCGCATGAGCGTGACGAGCGAGGAGCACTCGAGCGCCCGCTCCTTGGCGCACGCCATCGGCAGCAGGCAGTTCTCGCCCAGCTCGCCGCTCTCCACGAGGCCGTCCACCGCCTCGGAGAGGATGTCGAGCGCGCGCAGGCGCGCGGAGGCCGCCTGCAGCTCCTTGAGCAGGTGCTCGCAACGGCGGTTCTGCTTCTTGGCCTGCCACGGCTCCAGGAACTGCAGCAGCGAGCGCACGCGACGAATGGCCACCCTGAACTCCAGCAGCGTCGTCGGGTCGTCCGGTCCGGCGACGAACGCCTTGGCACGGCTCCGGAGGTCGTCGGCCGCGTCGGCGAGCGCGCGCTCCACGAGGGCGAGCTCCTCCCACGAGGCGCACTCCGGCCCCGCCACGTACCAGCGCAGCGCACCGCGGCCGGACGGTCCCTCCGGCAGGTCGATCGCGACGGCGGTCCCCTTGCCAAACATGGGACAGGAGCCAGCCAGGCGCGCGGCGAGCGTGTCGACGAAGGGCGCGTGTCCCACGGCGATCACGCAGGTGGCCTGCGCGGCCTCCAGCTCGGCGAGAAACGCGGCGGCATCCTGGGCGTAGAGGGACTGGTGGACCTCGATGTCCTCGGCGCCCGTGGCGGCGGCCACGACGTCGGCCGTCTCGAGCGCACGCACCGCGGGACTGCTCCAGACCTGCGGCCGGTCGATGTCCCCGAGCAGCGAGAACGTGCGCGGGTAGGCTGCCCTGAGCGCGCGGGCGCCCGACTCGGTGAGCCTGCGGTCGAGGTCCGCCCCCGTGGGCGAGGTCGCCTCGGGTGCGCCGTGCCGAACGAGAACCAGCAGCTTGACCATGTCTCCCCCGTCTCTCGTATCTGGTGCAACCACCAAGGTTCTAGGATAGCAATTTGCCACTCGCCGAATCGCTGCCTCGGGGAGCGGTGCCAAGCTCGAAACTTGGCTCAGGGGCCCGGCCCCGACCAGGCAGCGAGGAGGTACCCATGAGCAGCGTCACGAGCCAGGACGTCACCTCCGCCGCGCGTCTCGGGCACATCATCGCCGAGGAGCTCGCCGGGGCGCTCGCCGCCCGCCAGGAGACCGTCGCGCTCTCCGTGATGTGCCTGCTCTCGGGCGGCCACCTGCTGCTCGAGGACGTGCCCGGCGTGGGCAAGACCACGCTCGCCCGTGCGCTCGCCCGCACGATCAGCGCCCGCGTGACGCGCGTGCAGTTCACGCCCGACATGCTCCCGAGCGACCTCACCGGCGTAAGCGTGTGGGACCCGCAGGAGCGCGCCTTTGCCTTTCATCCCGGTCCGCTCTTCTCGGACGTGGTGCTCGCCGACGAGATAAACCGCGCCAACCCCAAGACGCAGTCAGCGCTGCTGGAGGCCATGGAGGAGCGCCGCGTCTCCGTGGACGGCACCACCTACGACCTGCCCGACCCCTACCTCGTCATCGCCACCCAGAACCCCGTTGAGATGGAGGGCACCTATCCGCTGCCCGAGGCGCAGCTCGACCGCTTCATGGTGCGCGCGAGCCTGGGCTACCCCGCGGCGGACGCCGAGCGGGCCATGCTCCGGGGCGTCTCGGGCGCCGACCCGGCGGCGCGTGTGCGTCCCGTCTGCGACCTCTCCGACGTACGGGCGTTTCACGAGCTCGCGGCCCAGGTGCACGTGAGCGAGGAGGTTGCCGCCTATGCGCTCGCCATCCTCGACGCCACGCGCCGCTCGGGGGAGGTCCGTCTCGGAGCCTCCCCGCGCGCTGGGCTCGCCCTCATCGCCATCGCGCGCACGCACGCCCTGCTCGACGAGCGCACCGCGGTCTTCCCGGAGGACGTGCGCATGCTCGCGCCCGCCGTGCTCGCCCACCGTCTCGTGCTGCGCGACGCGGTCCCGGGCACCCCGCAGGCCGACCAGCAGCACGCCGCGCTTGCGAGAATCATGTCCCAGGTGAGCGCCCCGGGCGCGCGACGCAGATGACTCGGCGGGGCGAGAGGGGCGCCCGGTCGCTGGCCCTCACGACGCGCGGCGCCATCCAGCTCCTGATCGGCGGCGCCCTGCTCGCATGCGGCCTCCTCGGCGGGTGGCTCGCTCCGGGCGCCGCGGGGGTCGCGCTTCTCGCCGGCTGCGCGACCGGGCTTGCCGAGGTGCTTCTCGCCCGCCGCGGCCACCGGCGGCCCGGCCGCGCACGCCTGCCCCTCGCGGAGGCGAGCGCGCGCACGGAGTCCTGGGTGCGGGTTGACCAGCACGGCGCCGTCGTGGAGCGCCTGGCCCGACCGGACGCCCGGCGCGGCCTCTATCGCCAGCAGAGCGTGCGCCTGAGCTGGACCGACGCGCTCGGCTTCTGGCGGGCGACGCTCGTAGAGCCCGCCTCGCGCGAGCTGCGCGTCCCTCCCGCCGTGAGCCCGGAGCTGCTCCGGGCCGTGAGCGAGCGACGGGACGGCCGCCTCGCGGAGCGCGACGCCGCGCGGGACATGGCGAGCGTGCGTCCGTACGAGCGAGGGGACGGCATCCGCCAGATCTCCTGGCGCCAGACCGCCCACCACGGCGATCTCATGTCCTTTGAGCGGGCTGGTAGGGAGGCGCCCCCGGTCCTGATGGTGGCTGACGTCCTCGACGCTCACGCCGACGAGGTAGCCGCCACCACGGCGGCGCTGCTCCAGGGGCTGCGTCGCACGCCCGACATGCTGCTCACCGACGGCGAGCTCGCTCTGCGCACCCCCGTGCAGCAAGAACGTTTCTGCTCCGCCCTCACGCCCGAGCGCCTCACGGACGCCGAGGTCGCACGGCGGGCGCGGGGCGTCGCGCGCCTTGCGGAAACGGGGTCGGGCAGGCGGCGGGTGGCGCTCGTCACCACCGATCCGGAGGGGCCGCTGGCGCGCGCCCTCCTGCGAGGGCCCATCGGGCGCTCCGTCACCGTCGTGCGCGCCCGGCACGCGGGCGAGGTCGGCCGCGCGCGCGAGGGACGGGCCGAGCAGGACCATGCGCCCGACGCCCGCACCCTCCCGGAGGCCCTGCGCACGCGTCCCGACATCGCCGACGAGCTGCTCTCCGCCCTGGGCTGCTGCGCCCTCGCCCTTCTCGCCCTCGTGCCGCTGAACAGCATGATCCACGAGGGCGCCTGGCAGGGCGTCGTGCCCGCGCTCCTACTCGCGGGGGCGTTCACGGGCTCGCTCGTCGGCGCGCTCCTGCGCTGGGGGCGTGCGCGGCGGGCCGTGCGCGCCATGATGACGGCACTGCTCGCCGTCGCGATTCTTGCGGTCGGCGTCGTCGTTGCGCTCACGATCTTTGACGGACGACAGGGGCCCGTCGCCGGGCCCGCCACCTTGGGCGAGACCCTCGGCGCGGAGGACGTCCTCCCGAGCGAGGACGCGAGCTCGGAAGGGACGCTCGACGACCCGCTCGGCACCCTGCGCGTCATCCTCGAGACGGGGACGGAGCAGCTCGCCGGCACCAGCTCGGACGAGGGAACGCAGACCTGGGACATCCTCGTCGTGCTCATGGGGTCTGCCCTCGCGGCGCTCACGGCCGCACTTGCGTCGTCGCGCGCGCTGCGCGGGGCCCTCGCGCTCGTGCCGCTCGGGCTCTCCGCCGCCGACCAGTCCATCATGGCCTCGGCGGCCACGCTCGGCGACGTCTGGCTCGTCGTGGCGCTGGGCCTCTTGCTCGTCTGGCTCTCCGTGACGCCCCACCCACGCGCCCCGAGGGCCGCTCTCGTCGGACTGCTCGCCTGCGCGCTCGGCGCGGGCGGGGCCGCCGTGGCGCCCTCGGGCGACTTCTCGCCATGGTCCGCCCCGGGCGGCCTGCGCGTCCAGACGCTCGTTGACCTCTCGCGCGACCTGCGCAACCGGTCGAACGAGCGAGTCCTCACCTATGAGACCACGGCACTTGGGCCCGTCTACCTGCGCCTGGGCGTACTCGATAGCTTTGATGGGTCAACATGGCGCTTTGAGGGGAACCTCGATGCCTCAGCCGAGGGGAACTCGCCGCTCTATCGCGCGGGACAGTCCGGCGGCATCTCGGAAAACAGCTGGGCCGCGAGCCTCGCGCCCCTGGTGACGACGACCCTTGTCCCAAGCGAGGGGGCGGGGGCGTCCGTGCCCGTCCCGCCGGGAACAGCGAGCGAGCGTCGCGCCGATGACGGGAGCGTTGAGGCGTCCGGCTGCTACCTCGCGCCGATCGAGGGCGCCGCGTACCTGAACTCGCTGCTCAACCTCGAGCCGGCCCTTCGCGGCTACGACCTGGGCACGGACGAGCCCGGCGAGCAGACGCTCGCGGTGCCCGGAGAGCTCCCGGGCGAGACGCGGGCCGTCGTCGAGCGCGCACGGGACGAGGGCGCCGTCGCGAGCGGGAGAAACGCTGCCGCGCAAGTCGAGGTCGTCCGCTGGCTCATCTCCTACTTCACGGACGGGAGTTTCTCCTACTCGCTCGACGCGCCAGGCGGCGAGGAGGGCAACCTGGAGGCGATCGACGCCTTCCTTCAGGCGCGCAGCGGCTACTGCACGCACTACGCCACGGCGTTCGCGCTGCTCGCGCGCGAGCTGGGAGTTCCCTCGCGCGTGGCGATGGGCTTCCTGCCGAGCGACGCCACGGACGAGAGCGGCGCGTACGTGGTCACCATGCGCCAGCTCCATGCCTGGGCCGAGGTCTGGCTCGATGGCATCGGCTGGGTGGGCGTGGACGTGACGCCCGCCGCGGGGACGAGCGAAGGCGGAATCTCCGCCGAGGGGGAGGCGGGGGTCGAGCAGCCGTCCGCGCTCGAAGCGTCGCAGGACGACGAGCCGTCGCCAGACGCGACATCCATGGAGGAGCCCACCGAGACCGCGCAGCAAAACGACGCGTCGCCTGACGAGAAGGACGAGGGGGCCGACGTCGCGCCCGTCGCCTGGCGGGCGGGCGTCCTTCTCACCGCAGTCGTCGTGGCCACCGGCGGAGCCGCGGTCCTGCTCGCCCGGCATCGACGCGTCACGACCTGGCAGGCCGCCTGGGCACGCGTCCGCCACGCTGCCCGACGGTCGGGCGTTCGCTGGGACGCGAGCGCCACCGAGGACCAGATCGTCGAGCTCATCTGCACGCGCCTGCATGACGACGCCCTCGCCGTCGAGGTCCGCCGCGTCGCCCGCAACGCCTGCCAGGAGCGCTACGGCGGGCAGGCGGCCCCCTTCACGCAACCGCCCCTACGCGACATCGCCCGCTCCCTGAGAAGACGTTGCGGGTAAGACCGCATCTCCAAACGCAGCAGCGCGGGCCCCTGCAAGAGTTCGCCGCGAGTTCTTCTCCGCATCAAAGATGCGGAGAAGCTGTCTGAGCGGCGAACTCTTGCAGGGGCCCACCCCCGCGCAGATGCACGCGTTACAACTACATCAGCTCGCAGACCTGGCTCGCAAACGCCACGGGGTCCTCGGGCAGGATGCCCTCGACGAGCAGGGCCTGGTTGTAGAGAAGCCCGGCGTAGAGCTTGATCTTCTCGACGTCACCGGCCTGCTCCGCGACGCGCAGCTTCTCAAAGACCGGGTGCTTGGCGTTGACCTCGAGCACGCGGACGGCCTTGGGGGCCTCGCCGGCCTCGGGGCCGGCCGCGAGGACCTTCTCCATCTCGAGCGAGAGCGGGCCCTCGGAGGTGATCACGGCCGGCGCGCCGTCGGCGGCCAGGCGCGTGGAGACCGCGACCTTCTCGACCTTCTCGCCCAGCGCGTCCTTCATGGCGCTGAACAGGCCCTCGTTGGCCTTGGTGGCCTCCTCGGCCTCCTTCTTCTCCTCGTCGGAGGCGAGGTCCAGGTCGCCGGAGGTCACGTTCTTGAGCTCAACGGTGCGGTCCTCGACCTCGGGCTCGGCGCCGTCGGCCTGCGCCTTCTCCGCGGCTTCGCGCTCGGCGTCCGTCTCGTAGGTCTTGGGCAGGCCCGTGGCCGTGAAGTCGCGCATGGCCTGGAAGCAGAACTCGTCCACGTCCTGCGTGGCGAGCAGCACGTCATAGCCCTTGGCGAGCACGGCCTCCACGACGGGCATCTTGGCCAGGCGCTCGCGGTCGTCGCCGGCGGCGTAGTAGATGGCCTTCTGGTCGGCGGGCATGGCGGCCACGTACTCCTGAAGCGTGACCATCTTCTGCTCACGGGCACTCCAGAAGAGCAGCAACCCCGCGAGCTCGTCCTTCTTCGTGCCGTAGCTGGAGTAGATGCCATACTTGAGGCCGCGACCGAAGTTCTCGAAGAACTTCTCGTAGGCCTCACGGCTCTGGTCGCGCATGGCCTCCAGCTCGGAGGTAATCTTCTTCTCGATGCGGCGTTCCATGGCCTGGAGCTGGCGCGTCTGCTGGAGGGTCTCGCGCGAGATGTTGAGCGAGACGTCGGCCGAGTCCACGACGCCGCGGACGAAGTTGTAGTAGTCCGGCAGGAGGTCGGCGCACTTCTCCATGATGAGGACGTTGGAGCTGTAGAGCTCGAGGCCCTTCTCGTAGTCGCGGCTGTAGAGGTCAAAGGGCGCCTGGCCGGGGATGAAGAGCAGGGCGTCGTACTCGAGCGTGCCCTCGGCGTGCAGGCTGAAGGTGCGCGCGGGGTCGGTCCAGTCGTGGAAGGTGGACTTGTAGAACTCGGCGTACTCCTCGTCCGTGACGTCGGAGCCGCGCTTCTTCCAGATGGGGGTCATCGAGTTGATGGTCTCGAGCTCGGTGTAGTCCTCCCACTCCGGCTTGTAGTCGTCGCCGGCATCGGCGGGCCTCTCCTTCTCGCGACTCTTGGTCACGAGCATCTGCACGGGGTAGCGCACGTAGTTGCTGTACTTCTTGATGAGCTCGCGGAGCTTCCACTCGGAGAGGAACTCGTCGTAGTTGGCCTCCTCGGCGTTGTCCTTGAGCGTGAGGGTGATCGTGGTGCCGCAGGCCTCACGGTAGGCGGGGTCATCGGCGGCGACCGCCTCGATCGTGTAGCCCTCGACGCCGTCGGAGACCCAGCGGTTGCACTCGTCGGAGCCCCAGGCGCGCGTGACGACGCTGACCTCGCGCGCAACCATGAAGGCGGAGTAGAAGCCCACGCCAAAGCGGCCGATGATGTCCACGGCGTCGCCCTGGGCCTCGGCGTTGGCCGCCTTGAACTCCTCAGAGCCGGAGTGGGCGATGGTGCCGAGGTTCTTCTCGAGCTCATCGGCCGTCATGCCGATGCCGTTGTCGGAGACGGTGATGGTGCGGGCGTCCTTGTCAAAGGCCACGTTGATGGCGAGATTGGCCTGGTCAACCTGCACGGAGCTATCCGTGAGGCTCTTGAGGTAGAGCTTGTCGATGGCGTCCGAGGCGTTGGAGATCAGCTCGCGGAGGAAGATCTCACGGTTGGTGTAGATGGAGTTGATCATGAGGTCGAGGAGCTTCTTGCTCTCTGTCTTGAACTTGCGCATGCGGCGCGCCCCTTTCCGTGCGGGTTGGTGAACGTGAGCTAGTGTACCCGAGTTCAGAAAATCTTAGTCCCCCGCGCTTAGATATCGAACTGCAAAAAGGGACGGGTTAAAACTGCTAGTCAAAGAGGGGGTCACTGAGAAAGCCCTCGTCATAGGGGATCGCGCCGGGAAGCCCGATGCGATTGGCGGAGGCGACGAGCAGGTAGTTGTCCTCCGCATCGTGAGCCTCGTCCATGGCGAGGGCGACCTCGACGCAAGGGAACGCGACGAGGGCGGTCGCCACCTCGGATCGCAGGAAGCTCACGTCGGCACCGCCGTCGCGGGAGACCACGTTCATCAGGCAGATACCATCGGGCACAAGGGCGCGACGAACGAGACGCAGGGCCTCGACCGTGGCGAGCGAGCGGACGGGCTCGGCGCCCATGAAGGCGTCAAGGATGACCGCGTCGTAGGGACGGGTCACGCCTTCCAGATAGGACCGACCGTCACCACAGATGACCCGCAAGTCGCCGCCGGACGCGCGGGCCAGGGAGACGGCCTCATCAAAGAAGAACCACCGACGCGCAAGGCGGATGACCGCGGGGTCTATCTCCACGACGTCCGTGTGCACGCCCGGATGTCGCGCGGCGACGAGCTTGGGAAACGCAAAGCCGCCGCCACCGATGACGAGCACGCGGCGAGCGTCGGGACGCAGGTCGAAGAGCCGGTCGAACGCACGGTAGTACGCAAAGGCCGGCTCCATGCGCCGCGCGCCGAGGTAGGTGGCGGACTGGTAGACGCATCCCGTGCGCAGAACGCGCACACGCTCGCCGGCCCCGTCGCGGATGGTGTGGACGAGCGCGAGCCCACCCATGGTGCGTACGAGATGGGGACGCACGGACCACAGCCAGCCCGCCGCCGTCGCCGCCACCATGCCGCCCGCCAACGCGAGCGTCGCGCGCCTGACCTTCTTGCCCGTCATGTCCCTCCTCCCTGACCATGATAGTCAGCTGGTAGGATTGTTCCCGAGAGGAGACCCATGTCGCTGAGATTCATCATCTCGCCAGCAAAGAAGATGCGTACGGTGGACGCGCCGCCCTGGCCAGCGCGCGAGCCGATGTTTCTGGAGCGCACCGAGGCCCTGATGCGCGCCGTGCGGGCGCTCTCACGCGACGAGGCCCAGCGGCTCTGGGCATGCAGCGACCGGCTCGCCGACCTCAACTACGAGCGCTTCCGTGCGATGGACCTTCGCCACGACACGACGGCCGCCGCCATTTGCTATGAGGGCATCCAGTACACCCATCTCGCCCCCGACGTGATGAGCGAGGACGAGCTCGCCTGGCTGGACGATCACCTGCGCATACTCTCCGGGTTCTATGGCATCCTGCGCCCGCTCGACGGCGTGGTGCCATATCGGCTGGAGATGCAGGCGCGACTTGCCGTGGGAGGAGCGCGTGACCTGTACGAGTTCTGGGGCAGCGCGCTCTACGAAGCACTTGCCACCGAGGGCTGCAGTCTCATCGTGAACGCCGCGTCCGTTGAGTACGCGCGAGCGATCCTGCCGCACGTCCGGCCCGACGGCCCGCAAGTGCTGACCTGTCTCTTTGGCATCGTGCGTGACGGTCGGCTCCGCCAGCCAGCCACGGAGGCCAAGGCCACCCGAGGCACCTTTGTCCGCTGGTGCGCCGAACGCGGCGTCGAGAGTGCCGACGAGCTGCGTGATTTCCGCGAGCGTGGCTACGAGCTCGACGAGGGGCGGTCGAACGCTTCCACGCTCGTTTTTGTCCGCGCGGAATAGCGCCTGCACGATTTGCGCCTTCGTGCGGCAAACAGCGGGGCCGTGTGCATAAAATCCCCTCTCGTGCGGCAGCTCTTTTTGAATTTTGCGGAATTTAGTTGACTATCTGATGTAGTTTCCTGCGATTTCTTCCGCTGAAGCTTTTGCAGTCCCCAAAATTCTGCCGCACGAACGGCAATATCGTGCATCGAACCGCATCGTTTGCCGCACAAGAGCGAATTATATGCATCTCCACCCCCGATTGCAGGCGGGTATCATGGAGAGGGGGCGCAGGGAGGTGCGATGCCGGACGTTGACGCGATCATAGAGCAGATTCTCGCGGCGAGCCGCGCCAAGGGCGGCCGCGCGTTAGCGACCTCGCGCACGTATGCCGACGAGCCGATCCTCCTGCGCGGCTCCCAGCTTGCAAGCTATCTCCCCGAGCCCCTGCGCGAGATGCGCACGCTCGCCCGTCGTCCCGAGGCCCGCGCCTGGTCCGACGCTCGCCTCTTTGTCGAGCAGGCCCGCCTCATGGCCGACTACGAGGACAACGCACCTTACGAGGTCGAGTTCAAGAGCTACTTCCCCACCTACGAGGCCATGACCAACCCGCAGCTGCGCGGCTATTTCACCTGGCGCGCCCACGTGCGCCAGGGACAGGTCGAGCGGGTGTCGCTCTCGTTCGCCTTTGTTTACCTCTACGAGCTCATCAACGGCATCGGCGCGACTCCCGGCACGGAGGCCTTCCATGCCATCGAGGCCTTCTGGCAGGCTTACCGCAATTTCGAGCCGGCCCTCGACCGCTACGTGCGCCCCTGGCTCGTCGATTACGTGGTCTATTACGACCTACCGGCCGAACTTGCGCAACCCTACCTCAACACGGCGCACGACCGCGCGGTCGCGGTGCTCGCCCACGCTGAGGAGCGCGCCACACGGTCCACGCCCACGCGGGGCCGCCGCTTCGCGCCGCGCAGCTACGAGTGCAATCCGCAGCTCTTTGCCGCCCTTGACATGCTCTCGACCTATCGCCTCAGCGACTCCCGCCTTCACCAGGACGACCCCGACGCAGTCGAGGCCGTAAGCTGCGCCGTGTTTTCCCAGCTCGCACGCTACTACCAAAGAAGCCGGTCCCAGGGCATCACCGGGGCCCTCTTTGGGACGCGCCACGCCATGCCCCACCTCATGTTTGCGTCGGCCGTCTTCTATCCGGGAACCCGCCACCCCGACGGCGTCTACGAGCTCGACGAGACCTGCCGCTACACCTGCCAGAACGGCATGTGGACCTGCGACGCCCTGCATGATGGCGGCGCCCGCAGCGCCAAGCTCGGCCAGATTCTTCATGCGGTTGACCAGCGACTTAGGGAGGCGCTCAACTACCCCCACCCGCTCAAGGACCGCGGCGACCCCAAGTACCTCATCAAAATCATCAATCGAGAAATCCGGGACTACCTCGCCTGGCGGGCCGCGCATGAGCCCCGCCGCATCGACATCGACCTCTCCAAGCTCGAAGGCATCAGGGCCACGGCGGCCGTCACGCGCGAGGCCCTGCTCGTGGACGAGGAGCGCGAGGACGCGGCCGCGGAGCCCCCCGCGGCCTCCAGCGACGAGTCAGATGAGAAGGCCAGCGCCCTCCTCACGGCAGACGAGGAGGAACTCCTCCAGGACCTCCTTGCCGAGCGCCCGCCCGCCTCGGACAACGTTGATCTGCTCGTGGACTCCATCAACGAGAAGCTCTACGACCTGCTCGGCGACACGGCCCTCGAGTTTGACGAGTCCGGCGCGCCCTCGGTCGTGGAGGACTACGCGGAAGACGTCGGCGCGATACTCTCCCAAAAGTAGAACACCTGTGCTAGACTTTATGCTTCGTTTGTCGTCGGGAGGAAAGTCATGGGAGACGTAAGGGTTCCCAAGCGCATAGCCGCGGTCATCATCAACTCCCTCAAGGGCGGCGTCGTGCCGCGCATCGGGCTGCCCTACATCACCGTCGGTCGTGAGCGCGAGATCCAGGCGCTCCTGCACGACCTCGACCTGGTGGCCGACGGCGGCGCGAGCTTCCGCTTCCTCGTGGGCCGCTATGGCGCCGGCAAGAGCTTCCTGCTCCAGACCATCCGCACGCACGCGATGGGCAACGACTTCGTGGTGGCGGACGCCGACCTCTCCCCCGAGCGCCGCCTCCAGGGCGGCCAGGGCCAGGGGCTCGCCACGTATCGCGAGCTCATCCGCAACCTCTCCACCAAGACCCGCCCCGAGGGCGGCGCGCTTCAGCTCGTGCTCGACCGCTGGGTGGCGACGCTGCGCGCAGAGGCCGATCCCGAGGCGGCGCTCGCCGCCCAGCTGGCCCCCATCCAGGAGCTCGTCTGCGGCTTTGACTTCACCGCCGTGCTGCGCCTCTACTACCGCGCGAGCCTTGAGAGCAACGACGAGCTGCGCGCCGGCGTGGTCAAGTGGCTGCGGGGCGAGTTCCGCACCAAGACCGAGGCGCGCGGCGAGCTGGGCGTGAACGCCTGCATCACCGACGACACCTGGTATGAGTACCTCAAGCTCTTCGCGCAGTTCCTCGTAGGCGCCGGCTACAAGGGCCTCGTCGTCCTCATTGACGAGCTCGTGAATCTCTACAAGATCCCCAACGCCACGTCGCGCCAGTACAACTACGAGAAGATCCTCACCATGTACAACGACACGCTCCAGGGCAAGGCGCGCCACCTGGGCATCATCATGGGCGGAACCCCTCAGTCGATCGAGGATCGCCGCCGCGGCGTCTTCTCCTACGAGGCCCTGCGCAGCCGCCTCACGCAGGGACGCTTCGCGAGCGCGGGATTGGCGGACATGCTCGCCCCGGTCATCCACCTGGAGCCCCTCACCTACGAGGAGCTACTCGTGCTCATCGAGAAGCTCGCCCAGATCCACGCCGGCTACTTTGGCTACGAGCGCACCCTCACCGAGGCGCAGCTCGTGCGCTTCCTCAAGGTAGAGTTTGGCCGCGTGGGCGCGGACACCCACCTCACGCCGCGCGAGGTCATCCGCGACTTCATCGAGCTTCTCGACATCGCGTACCAGAACCCGGGAACTGACGTGGATGCGCTGCTCAAGACCGACGCGTTCTCCGGTGCCGTGGGCGCGCCCACCGTCGCCGCCGGCGCCCGGGACGTGGACGCCGCCTACGCCGAGTTCACGATCTAGGCGTCGCCGTCTTTGTCCCACACCTTCTCGACCACGTCACGCTCGCCCACCACATACGCGGAGTAGACCGGCTCATCCGACGCCGTCGCGTTCACCTCGAGATAGCGGGGACCCTCCCCGTCATCAGCGAGCTCGTAGTAGACGCGCCCGTCGCCCGTCCACGACACGCAGCAGGGCCGCCCAAATCGAGTCCCGAAATCATCGACTGTCTTGCTGCCCTCGTCGAGAAACGCCGCAACCTCGCCCGTGTCAGAGATGATGTCTCCGACCTCGTAGCGCAGGGGGTCGCCATTCACGAGACGCGTCTCCCACTCCAGGGGGTAGCCCAGCCGGAGATGAAGCCCCGGGCCCTCGGGCCAGTCCGTCCCCCGCGCGTCGTAGAGCATCGCCGAGTACGCGTCCTCGGACCATATGATGATCGTGGAGACGCCCTCCTCGGACTCGTCAAGGTCGTTCTCGCTCACGAGTGTCATGAAGCACCAGTAGTTCTCGTCGTCGAGGGCAAACGAGAAGGTGGTCGAGAGCTCGACGCGACGCCTGCCGTGATCGACCTCCTCGGACTCCTGGGGACGAATCACCGTATGGGCGTCCAGATAGTCAACATGGCCGGAACAGCTCTCCACCAGCTTGTCGACCTGCTCCTCGAGGTCGTCGGAGCCGGCACGGACCTCGGATGAGAAGAGTCCGACGACGGCGTCCCGATCGCCCGTCTCGAGGGCGTCGAGAAGCCCCTCCGCCGCATCGAGGCAGGCCTGCCCCCGCGGGCTCACGTACTCCTCGCCGCTCAGCTCGCTGTGAACCAGACGCCAGAGCGTGTCGGCTCGCTCAGCGCATCCCGGACAGGCAACGAGCAGGCACAGCCCCAGGACCCCGGCGCAGAGGCGCCTGATGCCACATGGCGACGCACTCACAGATACGGACCCTCTCTGACCGGCGCAAACGGACCGGCTCCTCAATGGCGACGCACTCACAGATACGGACCCTCTCTGACCGGCGCAAACGGACCGGCTCCTCAACGGCGACCGAACACTGCGAATAGTATAGGTGAGCTCGTCATGGCGACAGCCACGGACCGCTAATCTGTTCGTATACTGACTAGCACCGAGGGGAGGTCGCCATGTCCGTCTTTGACCGATACGCGCCGTTCGTGCAGGACTTCATCTACGCACACGAGTGGGAGAACCTGCGCGGCGTGCAGGTGGCCGCCGGCGAGGCGATCTTCGACACGGACGACCACGTGCTGCTGTGCGCCTCCACGGCCTCCGGCAAGACCGAGGCGGCCTTCTTCCCCATCCTCACGGAGTTCTGGGAGAACCCGACCGCCTCGGTGGGCGCGCTCTACATCGGACCCACCAAGGCGCTGATCAACGACCAGTTCTACCGTCTGACCGACCTCTGCGAGGAGGCCGGAATCAACGTCTGGCACTGGCACGGGGACGTCTCCGCCTCGCACAAGGCACGGCTCGTAAAGCGCCCGTCCGGCATCCTGCAGATCACGCCGGAGTCGCTGGAGGCGCTGCTCATGCGCCGCCACGCCGTGGTGTCCAAGCTCTTCTGCGACCTGCGCTACGTGGTGATCGACGAGGTCCATTCGCTGCTGCGTCAGGACCGCGGAGGCCAGTGCCTCTGCCTCATCGAGCGCCTGGCGAGAATAGCGGGCGTGCAGCCGCGGCGCATCGGCCTCTCCGCCACCATCGGCGACCCCGAGGCCGTGGGCGCGTTCCTTGCCGCCGGCACCGGCCGCGATACGATCGTCCCCCGCATCGAGGAGCCCCCGCGCACCTGGCGTCTCTCGATGGAGCACTTCTACCAGAGCGGCCCGCAGGCGGACGAGTCCGAAGTCCAAACCTCAGATGGATGTATCGAGGCCGACGTCCTGTCTGTAGAGTCATCGGAGGCGAGGGCACTATCCCCGTGCTCAAACAGCTTCGGCGCACAGAGCGCGCCTGCAGAACTGCGCGCGGGAATAGTGCCCTCGCCTCCCGAGCCCCCCACGGACCTGGCGCCCGCGAACGCCGACCCCGGCATCGGCTACATCTTCGAGCACACTCGTGGTAGAAAATGTTTGATTTTTAGCAACTCCCGCGAGGAGGCGGAGGAGGTCTGCACGACGCTGCGCGCCTACTGCGAGGCAAACGGCGAGCCGGACCGCTTCCTCATCCACCACGGCAACCTCTCGGCCGCCATCCGCGAGAGCGCCGAGGAGCAGATGCGCGATGACGCCTCCGACCTCTCGATCGTTGCCACCGCCACGCTCGAGCTGGGCATCGACGTGGGTCGTCTCGAGCGGGCGTTCCAGATCGACGCCCCGTTCACCGTCTCCGGGTTCCTCCAGCGCATGGGCCGCACGGGCCGGCGCGAGGCTCCGCCGGAGATGTGGTTCGTCATGCGCGAGGAGCAGCCGGAGGCCCGCACGCTGCTGCCCGAGACCATCCCTTGGAAACTGCTCCAGGGGATCGCCCTCGTCCAGCTTTACCGCGAGGAGCGCTGGGTGGAGCCGCCCAACTTGAACCGCCTGCCCTACAGCCTGCTCTGCCACCAGACGCTGGCCACGCTCGCCGGGGAGGGCGATCTCTCCCCTGCCCAGCTCGCGAGCCGCGTGCTCACGCTCACGTACTTTCACCGCGTGACGACCGACGACTTCCGTGTCCTTCTCCGTCATCTGCTCCGGCACGACTACATCGAGCAGACCGAGGGCGGCGGCCTCATCGTTGGCCTGGCCGGAGAGCGCGTCACCAGCTCCTACAAGTTCTTTGCCGTCTTCCAGGAGAACGTTGAGTACACCGTGCGCTCGGGCTCCGAGGAGATCGGCACGCTCTGCGCACCGCCCCCGCCCGGCGAGAAGGTCGCCATCGCGGGCCACGTCTGGATCGTGGACGAGGTGGACCACGAGCGTCACCTGCTCTACGTCACGCAGGTCAAGGGCAAGGTGCCCGCATACTTTGGTGACGTCGCGGGAGACATCAACACGCACATCCTCGAGCGCATGCGTCGCGTGCTGGAGGAGAGCGTGCCCTACCCCTATCTGCAGGATCACGCCCGCGCCCGCCTGCGCGAGGCCCGTCGCGTAGCACGGAACTCCGAGCTCACGGCCGGCCCCCTCGTCTGCCTCGGCGAGAACGACAAGGAGCAGACCATGTGGTGCCTGCTCCCGTGGCTCGGGACCTATGCGTTTCTCGCCCTGGAGCGCCTGATCAAGATCAAGTGCGCGGGAGAGCTGGGCATCAAGGGAGCAAACTCGTCGCGCCCGTACTTCATGACGTTCGTGATGGCGGCCGACGAGCAGACGTTCTTCTCGGTGGTGAAGAATGCCGCCGAGCGTCTGGAGGACCCGATGGAGCTCCTCTATCCCGCGGAGATCCCCTACTTTGAGAAGTACGACGAGCTCGTGCCAGCGGAGCTCGTGCGCAAGGGATTTGCCGAGGGCGTGTTGGACGTGGCCGGCATGAAGGCGCGCGTGGCGGAGTGGTAAGCACGTCATCCTGCGCACCCGCCTTGCGACAGCTCCTTCCCGCTTGCCTGAAAAAGCGCAGTTTTGGGTTTCTCGCCCGCGCGTGTTGCGGCCAAGCTGATTTCTGAAGCTTTTCCTTTGGTTTTGGGCGACAAGTTTTATATAGCGACGAGAAGGACAGGGCTTTGCATCAAAGATAATGCCCACAACCCTGCACAACATGGCAAACCAGCACGCGCGCGACCCCTCTCGGCTCCGACGCATAAAACTTGTTGCCCAAAATCAGGAGGTTCTGCGCAGGAGCAGGATGACGAGAAGCGCGGAGGGCGAGCATGAGGCGGGCGAGAAGTACGGCAGGCCGGGCATGAGGCCACAACACAAGGCGGGCCCGGGCCGCACGACGGCGGCCCGGGCCCGGAGACCTACAAGGCAGAAGCGAAGCTAGTGGATGCTCCAGGCACGGTGATCGGTGTGCAGGAGCTCCTCGGCGCGCTCGGAGTTGGGCTCGCCCAGGTAGTCACGATAGATTGCCTGGATGACGGGGTTCTCGTAGGAGTTGCGCAGCTTGGCCCTGCGGTCGAGGCCCCAGAGCACGTCGCCGCGGACGCCGGCCAGCTCCTCGCCGTCATGGATGGGCTGGCCGCCGCCACCCGCGCAGCCGCCGGGGCAGGCCATGACCTCCACGAAGTCGTACTCCACCGCGCCCTCGGCGATGGCGTCGAGCAGAAACGCCGTGTTGGCAAGGCCGTGGACCACCGCCACGCGCACCGGCGTGCCCGCGAGGTCGAACGTGGCCTCCTTCCAGCCGTCCTGGCCGCGAATCTCGGAGAACGCATCCGGGCGCGGGGTCTCGCCGGTCACCACGTGGTACGCGGTGCGCAGCGCCGCCTCCATGACGCCGCCGGTGGCGCCGAAGATGACGCCGGCGCCGGTGGCGGTACCGAGCGGCTGGTCGAACTCCTCCTCGGGCAGCGTGGTGGCGTCGATGTGCTCGGCGCGAATCATGCGGTCCACCTCGCGCGTGGTGAGCGAGACGTCCACGTCCGGGTCGCCGCAGGCGTCGTTCATGACGGGGATGTCCACCTCGTGCTTCTTGGCCGTGCACGGCATGATCTCCACGCAGAAGATCTTGTGCGGGTCGATGCCCTTGAGCTCGGCGAAGTAGCTCTTGGCCACGGCGCCGAACATCTGGCCCGGGCTCTTGGAGGTGGAGAGCTGGTCGGTGAGCTCGGGGCGCACGGCCTTGACGTAGCGCACCCAGCCCGGGCAGCAGGAGGTGAACATCGGGAACGTGTTCTCCTCGCGGTGCGCGAGCTTGTGCAGGAGCTCGGTGCCCTCCTCCATGATGGTGAGGTCTGCCGAGAAATCCGTGTCAAAGACGTAGTCAACGCCCATCTGGCGCAGCGCCGCCACGAGTCGGCCGACGCTTGCCTCCTCGCGCGGCAGCCCCAGGCTCTCGCCCCAGGCGGCGCGCACGGCCGGCGCGATCTGCACCACGACGACCTTCTCAGGGTCTGCGAGCGCGTCGAAGACCTTCTGCGTGTCGTCGCGCTCGCGCAGGGCCCCCGTCGGGCAGTGCGTGATGCACTGTCCGCAGAGGGTGCAGTCGGACTCCTGGATCGTCATGCCGCCGCGGACGTTCACGCTCGTGTGCGTGGCGCGGTTGGCGAGGTCCCAGACGCCGAGCCCCTGGATCTTCTCGCACACCTGGATGCAGCGCAGGCAGTTGATGCACTTGTCGTTGTTGCGGATGAGCGGGAAGGACTTGTCCCACGGGTCGTGCATGAGGCGCTTCTCGTAGGGCAGCTCGGATATGCCGAGGTCGTTGGCAAGCGTCTGGAGGGTGCAGTTGCCGGAGCGCACGCAGCTCGTGCACTCGGAGTCGTGCGTGGCGAGCAGGAGCTCCATGTTCATGCGACGCGCGGCGCGGACCTTGGGGCTGTTGGTGCGCACGACCATGCCCTCGAGCACGGTGTTGTTGCACGCGGCCACGAGCTGGTCGATGCCCTCGATCTCGACCACGCAGACGCGGCAGGCGCCGATCTCGTTGAGCTCCTTGAGGTAGCAGAGCGTGGGAATCTTGATGCCCACGGTGGCGGCGGCGTCGAGGATGGACGTGCCCTCGGCCACGCTCACGGCGCGACCGTCGATGGTGAGGTTTACCACTGCTCGATCCTCCCCCCGCGGAACGCGCCAAAGCCGAAGTGGTCGCAGCGCAGGCAGCGGGATGCCTCCTGGTGCGCCTCCTCGTCCGTGAGGCCGTTCTCGACGATGTCAAAGTCGTGGATGCGCTCGGCCGCCTCGCGCTCGCGCATCTCGCAGCGCGCGCAGGAGATCTTGCCCTTGAACTGCACCGGCGGCAGCTCCACGTCGAGCTCGATCTGGTGGTTGTAACCGAGGTAGTTGTCGATGTTGCCAGCCGCGACCTTGCCCGCGTTGATGGCGCGAATGACGGTGGCCGGACCGCTCTGGCAGTCGCCGCCGGAGAAGAGGCCGTCCTGGCCGGGCACGGCGCCGTCGGAGTCCGTGACGATGCGGCCCCACTTGCAGGGCACGCCCTGCTCCTCAAAGGTCGCCGAGTCGATGTCCTGGCCGATGGCCACGATCACGCGATCGCACGGGACCACCACGTCGCCGCCCTCGGCCGCGCGCGGCGCCGGGCGCCCGCGCTTGAGGCCGCCGATGATCTGCGGCTCCACCTTGAGGCCCACGACGTGGTTTTTCTCGTCCACGACGACCTCCTTGGGCGCGTGCAGGTCCATGACCTCGCAGCCCTCGGCCTCGGCGCCGGCGATCTCCTCGTCCTGGGCCGTCATGTCGGCCACGCGGCGGCGGTATGCGATGATGACCTTCTCGGCGCCCAGGCGCACGGAGGTACGGGCCACGTCCATGGCCACGTTGCCGCCGCCCACCACGGTGACCGTGAGGCCGCGGAAGTCGGGCGGGTTGTCGTCGCCCATGTCGCGCAGGAGCTTGACGGCGGACATGACGCCCTCGGCGTCCTCGCCCGGAAGGCCGAGCTTCTTGTCCGCGTGCGCACCAATAGCCAGGTAGACGGCATCGAACTCCTCGCGCAGACGGTTCATCTCCGCTCCGTCCACGCTGTGGTTGAGCTCGACGTCAATCCCGCAGTCCAAGATCCACTGGATCTCGGAGTCGAGCTGCTCGCGCGGCAGGCGGTAGTTGGGGATGCCGTAGCGGAGCATGCCGCCGAGATGCGCGCGCTGCTCGAAGATCTTGACCTTGTGGCCCATGAGCGTGAGGTAGTACGCGCAGGAGATGCCGGCCGGGCCGCCGCCGATCACGGCCACGGTCTTCTTGGTGGGGGCCTTGATGATGGGCCGGTAGTCGCCCGCGTGGTCCACGGCGTAGCGCTTGAGGCCGCGGATGTTCATCGGGTCGTCCACCATGCCGCGGCGGCAGTGCATCTCGCAGGGGTGCTCGCAGACCAGGCCGCAGACCAGCGGCAGCGGGTTGTCCTTGCGGATGAGGCGCACGGCCTCGGTGTAGCGGCCCGCCTCGACGAGCGCGATGTAGCCGGGGATGTCCACGCCGGCCGGGCAGCCCGAGACGCACGGCACCGTCTGGTGTTGCGAGAAGCCGCAGGCGTGCTTGGTCACGTGGTGCTCAAAGTCGTCGCGGAAGCCGCGAATGGCCATGAGGGCCACCTCGCCGGCCTCGTAGCCGATCGCGCAGTCGCTCGAGAGGTACACCGTGCGGGCGGTGGACTCGATCAGGTCGAGCGTCTCCAGCGTGGCGCGGTTGTTCAGGACGTCGTTGAACAGGTGGCGCAGTATGCGCAGGCCGTTTCTGCACGGCGTGCACTTGCCGCAGCTCTGCGTCGCGCACATGGCCACGTAGGAGGCCGTGAACTCGACGGGGCACGGAGCGAGCGAGCTCACCGAGAGGCGCTTCTCGAGCATCTCGTGCATGCTCGACATGATCGCCTGGGACTCGCTCTGCTCCATGACGTGCATTCTTGCCATAGGCCCTCTCCTTGCACTCACGGAGTTCGGTTGCCGCGGCCCCCTCGGTCGCGGCATAGTTCAGTTAGCGTAGGCCTCAAGAAGACGGCGCAACCAAGACATTCGGCGAGAAGAACGACCGCTCGGCAAACGGTCCGCCATGCCATCTCTTGCCTGCCGCCGGGGAGGGCAATCCGCATCGCCAGCCGAAAGCTTACCGTTTGCTGAAGAAAGTCTGCGAAGCTGGGGGCACGGTACATCACCAAAACAAAGGAGTCGTTCATGAGAAGAAGTGCCCTCAAGGTCCTCACCGGCACGCTCTGCGCCACGCTCGCTCTGGTCGGCGGCCTTGCTCTCTCCGGCTGCTCGGGCGAGAAGCCCGAGGATGCCATCCGGACGGACATTGCCTCCAACTTTGACGCGATCAAGAACCTCGACGACGCCACGATTGATGAGCTCGCCGAGGAGATGGGCTCGATCGGCATGGAGGATTACGGCATCGACACCAGCGAGCTCATCGCCTCGATGGCCGACGGGTTTGACTACTCAATTGATTCCGTCTCGGTCGAGGACGACACCGCCACGGCAACCGTCACCGTTACCTCAAAGTCGATGAGCGAGCTCATGGACCTGGACTATGACGCAATGACCGCCGAGCTCATGGCTGCCATCGAGGCCGGCGAGGTCACCTCCGACCAGGACTCCCTCAACGCCTGGGTCGGCGAGTATGTCATGAACATGGTCGACGCCATCGAGCCGTCCGAGAAGACCATCGAGCTCACCTACGTCAAGGGCGACGACGGCTGGTCGCTGGACGAGAGCTCCAACACCGAGGCGAGCATGATCTTCGTGTAGGCTGCCCCGAGAGGCAGGGCGTGCGAGGCGGGGCGTCGGCTGCGGTCGGCGCCCCGCCTCTTGTCCTGTCCAGTCCCTAGCCCAGCACCTCGCCGGCTATGCGCACGGTCTCCATCGCGTCGCGGGCATAGAAGTCGGCGCCCACCATCTGCGCGTACTCGGGCGTGAGCACGGCGCCGCCGACCACGACCTTGCACCACGGCGCGCGCTCGCGCAGAAGCCCGATCGTCTCGGCCATCGCCGGGACCGTGGAGGTCATGAGCGCCGAGAGCCCCACCAGGCGCACTTGGCGCTCGACCACGGCGTCGGCGACCGTCTCCGGCGCCACGTCCCGCCCGAGGTCGACCACCTCAAAGCCATAGTTCTCGAGCAGCATGCGGACGATGTTCTTTCCGATGTCGTGGATGTCGCCGCGCACGGTGCACACCACCACGGGGCCCTTGCCCGCCGCCGCGCCGCCCTGGTCGCCGGCGGCCGCGCGCACCGTCTCGAACCCCGCCTTGGCCGCCTCCGCGGAAGCCATGAGCTGCGGCAGGAAGAACGTGCCCGCCTCAAAGCGGCGGCCCACCTCGTCGAGGGCCGGCACCAGCACCTCGTTGATCGCGTGCAGCGCGTCGTGGGCGAGAAGGACCTCGCGCATCGCATCCGGCATGGGGCCGCTGCGACCGTCCATGACGAGCTGCCGCGCGCGCTCAATCGGGTCGCCCGGGGCCTTGTCGGCGGCTTCGGGCGCGCCGTCCCTCTCGCCCCCCGCGTCCTTCTCGCCCGGGGCGGGAGCGGACGCCGCGTCGGAGCGATTCGCGTAGTGCTCCACGTAGAAGCGGGCTGCCTCGTCCTCGCCGGAGAGGACGCGCCAGGAGTCGATGACGTCCATCATGCGGCGCGCGCCCGGGTTGATGATCGCGAGGTCGAGCCCCGCGCCAAGCGCCGCCGAGAGGAACGTGGCGTTGACGAGCGGACGGAAGGGCAGGCCAAAGCTGATGTTGGAGACGCCGAGGACCGTGCGCACACCGGGGAGCTCGGCCTTGACCAGACGAATTGCCTCGAGGATGGTGCGCGGGGCGGTCTGATCGGTGGAGGCGGCCATGGCCAGGCAGTCGATCGCCACGTCCACGCGCGGGATGCCGGCGGCGTCGGTGGCGGCCACGATCCTGCGTGCCACGGCGAGCCGGCCGGCAGCCGTGGCCGGTATGCCGTCCTCGTCAAGCGTGAGGCCCACGAGCGAGCAGCCGTAGCGCGCCGCGATCGGCACCACGGCGGCGAGCGACTCGGCCGTGCCGTTCACGGAGTTGATGAGGGGCTTGCCGGGATAGCCACGGACCGCCGCCTCGATGACCGCGGGGTCGGAGGCGTCTATCTGCAGCGGCAGCGTGGTCACGCCGAGCAGCTCGTCCACAAGCTGGCACATGACGGCGCGCTCGTCGATCTCGGGGAGGCCCGCGTTGACGTCAAGGATCTGGGCACCGGCGCGCTCCTGCGCGATGGCCTCGGCGATCACGTGGTCGTGGTTGCCGCTGCGCAGCGCCTCCTTCATCTTGCGCTTGCCGGTCGGATTGATGCGCTCGCCGATGACGCCCACCTCACCCGGCGCGAGCGCGACCACGCGCTGCGGCCCGCACACGGCAAAGCGGTCCGGCAGCGTGCGGGGCGAGGGCGCGCGGCCCGCGAGCAGCGCGCGCTCGGCTGCGATGTGCGCCGGCGTGGTGCCGCAGCAGCCGCCCAGAATCGTGACGCCCGTCTCCAGCATGGGGGCCACGGCGGCGGCGTACTCCTCCGGGCCAATGTCATAGACCGTCACGCCGTCCTCCACGTGGGGCAGCCCGGCGTTGGCCTGGACCATGAGCGGGCAGCGGGCCCACGGCGCCATGCGCGCCACGAGCGGGGCCACCTCAACGGGCCCGAGCGAGCAGTTGATGCCCACGGCCGCCGCGCCCAGCGAGGAGAGCGTAAGGGCGGCGACCTCCGGCGTGGTGCCCAGGAAGGTGCGGCCGTCCTCCTCGAAGGTCATCGTCACGAGCGCGGGAAGGTCCGTGTTCTCGCGAACCGCGAGCAGGGCGGCCTTGGTCTCCGCGAGGTCCGACATGGTCTCGATGACAAAGAGGTCCGCGCCAGCCGCCGCCGCGGCGCGCGCCTGACGGGCAAAGAGCTCGTAGGCGTCGTCGAAGGCGAGCGGCCCCATCGGGGCCAGAAGCTGACCCGTCGGCCCGAGGTCGGCGGCCACGTAGCGCGGGCGCGCGGCACGGGCGCAGGCGACGGCCGCGGAGAAGACCTCCTCGACCGACGCGGCATCGCCGAGCTTGGCCGCATTGGCACCAAAGGTGTTGGTGGTCACCACGTCGGCGCCGGCGGCGACGTAGGCGGCGTGAATCTGCGTCACCTGCTCGGGGTGCGTGAGGCACAGCAGCTCCGGCAGCTCGCCGGCGGCGAGGCCACGCTCCTGGAGCTGCGTTCCCATCGCGCCGTCAAGGAGCAGGAAGCCCTCTCCTGCCAGCGCGGCGTCAAGAAGGTCGGTGTGTGGCGTATCAGACATGGTGCTCCCGTCGTCGTCCTTCTCGCCCATCCTAGCAGCCCAAGGTTTCCATCTTCAAAACAGCCCCTCTGCTGACGGGCCGCCGTTGGACGGTTTGGGCGAGAAGAACGTCCATCCGCAGCCCGCGGCGCGGGGATTAGGCGCGGCAGGTCGAACCGGCGCGCAGGAGCACGCAGAAGTCGCGACAGGGACAGCCGGCGCAGCTCAGGCGAATCCCCTCGCGCGGCTCCTCGAAGAGCCCCACCACGGCGGTCACGCTCTTGGTGGGCGACATGAGGTAGTCGGGGGAGAGCGTGACGCCAAGGCGACGCTGAGCGTCGAGCGCGGCGAGCAGCGTGGGCTGCACCGTCAGCGGCAGGTCCCCGTAGCCGGGCGAGAAGCGCGTGCCGCAGAAGAGCCCGCGGTCGGACGCCGCGGCCACCACGCTCGCCTCGGCGGCGTCGGCCGCTCGCTCCACGAGCGCCGAGCCCGCCGCGTCAACGATCACCTGCGCCGTGCGGTCGGTGAGCGAGAGGCGGCGCAGCTCCGCGTCCACACCGAGGCCTGCCGTCACGGCGAGCACACCCACGGCCACGGCGCCGTCCAGGTGCTCGGCAATCGAGCGGCCGGGCAGCTCGAGGGCGCATCCCGCGAGCCGGATGACCGGCGCGCCGTCCCGCTCGCCCCGCCCCGCCACGTCAAAGACCCGCACGCAGCCGCGGGGCCGCGCCACCTCGAGGCAACGCGCCATGCCGGCATCGATGCGAGCGTCAAGCTCGGCGGAGAGGGGCTGCCCGGCGTAGCCCAGGTAGCGCAGCACCTCGGCGCGATCCACCGAGCGGACGTCATACGACTGAACGGCGTCCACGCGCTAGGCCCCCAGATAGCCGCAGGCAACGAGCGCCTCGCGCGCAGCATGCGCCACGGCCGGCCTGTTCATGCTGTAGACGTGCAGGCCGTCCACACCGTTGGCCGCGAGGTCGGCCAGCTGCTCGCAGGCGTACTCCACGCCGGCGCGCGCCTGGTCGGCCGGGTCGTCGCCGGCGAGGACGAGCCGCTTCACGACCTTGGCCGGAATGGACGCCCCGCAGGTGAAGGCCATCCGCTGGATCTGCTTGACGCTCGTGAACGGCATGATGCCGGCCACGATGGGCAGGCGCACCCGGTGGCGCAGGCACCTCTCGCGAAAGCGATAGAAGTCCTCGTTGTCAAAGAAGAGCTGGGAGACGAGGTAGTCCGCGCCCGCCTCCTGTTTGAGGTACAGGGCGCGGAAGCTCTCCTCCTCGGTGGGGGACTCGACGTGACCCTCGGGGTAGCAGGCAGCGCCGATGCAGAGGTCGTAGCCACGCGAGCGCAGGTAGGCGATAAGGTCGGAGGCGTGGGCGAAGTCGATCGCCTCGCGCCCCGGCGCGCGGTCGCCCCGCAGGGCGAGCACGTTCTCCACGCCCGTCTCAGCAAGCGAACCCACGTAGGCGTCCACGTCCGCGCGCGTTGACCCCAGGCATGTGAGGTGCGCGAGCGCCGTGACGCTCAGGTCGCGCTCGAGAGAGGCGGCGATGGACGCCGTGTTGCCGGAGTTGCCCGAGCCGCCCGCCGAGTACGTAACGGAGATCCAGTCCGGGCGATCGGAGGCCATCTCGGCGGCGATGGCGTACGCCTCCTCGAGCGGCAGCTCCCCCTTCGGAGGGAAGATCTCAAACGAGAAGGTCTGCCGCGCGGCGAGCTTGTCGGCTATTCTCATGTCTCGCCCCTTTCGTGACGCAACGGCGCTATGACAGTCCGGCCCCATTGTCACATAGGGAGTGACCGCCCGAGCCAGACGTCACCGCCACGACGGCGCCGAGAAACGCGCGGGCAACAGAGCCCCGCCGGCGCCCAACGTCCCCAGGGCGACCGGCCCCATCAAAGCAGATAAGGCCGTGGCGGCCCGCGCCGACGCGTCAAGCGCCCGGCACCGACCCCGCCACGGCCGCTATGATTCCCAGGCGCGACGGTCGGGGGCCGTCGCGCCCGAAAACGCCGCATGCCGATGTTGGGTGCTCGACATGCGACCATTTCTAGGTATAACCCGCTCCGGCGAGAGCGTAGCACAGAAAGTCGCGGACGGTAGCGCCGACACCTCAGAGGGTCGCCGCGACGGGGAGCCCCGCGAGGACGAGGGGCATCGTCACCACCGCGACGGCGGGGGCGAGCGGTATCGCGCCCGTGGCGGCCCGTCGTCGGCGGCGCAGCGGCGCCGAGACCGCCCACCCGACGACGCCCACCAGACACGACAGCCCGACCGCCAGAAGGCCCCCGACCGGGCCCGTCCACACGCCGACCGCAGAGAGGAGCTTGACGTCTCCCCCGCCCACACCCGGCTCGCGCCCGTGCCATCCCGAGAGCGCTGCCGCCGCAAGCATGACGAGAAGGACGAGCGCCCCGCCGCCCGCCGCGCGCAGAAGCGGTGCCGCCCCGCCCGTGCCCGCGAGGATACGCGCGAGGGCGCGCACCAGGCCGGAGAGCGCCACCGCAAGGGCGCATCCGTTGGGCACGATCCTGCAGCTCAGGTCGGTCGCCGCCGCAACCCCGAGCGCGGCGGCGAGCACGCCCGCGCAGGCCGTCGTGACGACGAACTCCACCATGTCTCGTCCCCCTTTCCTTGCGCGGAATTGTAGGGACGCGCCCCGGCGCCCGCTTCTAGAAAACGGAGGGCTTGCAACGGGAGCCCGCCGGACCGTGTCCCACCTGCGCGAACGGGGGCGCCCGCCTGCGAAGGATTCCCGGAGTCTCGGCGAGCGGCGTATACTGGGGCGCGAACGCGACGAGAGGATGACATGAGCGAGAGAGGCGCACGGCCCCGCAATCCCCGCATCGAGGCGCTTCGCCTCGTCGCCATTCTCGGCATCGCGGTCTTTCACACGTTTCAGCCCTGGTTCGACGCGATGGTCGACGGCACGTGGGACGCGTCCCCCGCGCTGCGTGCGACCCTCGGCCTCGTGAGCCTGCTCGGCGCCTACGGAAACCACGTCTTCTTCCTCATCTCGGGATACTTCCTCGTCCCACGCGCGGTCCGCTCCGCCCGGGAGCGCGAGCCCTGGCGCGCCCAGGCACGTGCGATAGCGCACCGGGCGCTGCCCATCCTGGCAACGGTGACCGTCTACGCGGCGATCGCGCTTGGCGTGAGCGCGTGGGTGGTCCCGATGCCCGGCGTCTCCGTCCACGAGGCCGGCTGGCTCGTGGGCGGCCTCGAGTTCGTCTGGGTCTACCTGGCAACGGTCGTCGTGACGCCGCTGATCGGGCTCGTCTGGGCGCGGACGCGCCGCCCGTGCGCCGTCGTCTGCGCGCTCGTGGTCGCCGTTCTTCTCGTCAACGCCTACATCGCCTTCGTCTCCCCCGGAAGCGACGAACGCGGCCTGCTCGAGTGGCGCAAGCTCATGAGCGCGGTGAGCTACCTCACGTCCTTCCTCGTCGGCGGCGCGCTCGCCGACGCCCCGGCCCTGCGGGACCGCGCCGGGCGCCTGCTCGTCCCGCTCGCCCTCGTCGCGGCGGCGGTCGAGGGGGCCGCCGCGCTCGCCGACGCCACCGGCCTGATCCGGGCCCTCTCCTTCAAGTCGACCTCCGCCCTCTCGTTCGCGCTCGCCGCGGCCTCGCTCGCCCGCGCCGCCCGCGCATCGCAGCGGGACTGGCCCGCGCGCGCCTCCGGCGCCTGCCGCGCGCTCGCCCGCTCCATCCTCGGCTTCTACGTCGCGCAGTCCATGTTCTCCCCGCTCTGGCGCCCCGCCGTCACGGACCTCTGCGCCTCCGCGCTCGCATGCGGCGAGGCGGCGCTGCTCGCGGCGGGGATCGCGGGGAGCGTCGTTCTTCTCGCCCTGCTCCTTGCCCTCGACCAGCTCGTGCGCCTTCCCCTCCTGCGCCTGGCCCGCCTCTCCTGAGAGTGGGTATACTTCTTCACGCTGCAACGTGAGGGGGCATTACCGATGATCAACTGGCTCGTGAGAACGTTCGTCCCGAACGCGGACGACACGTCCGACCCTGCGGTCCGCACGCGCTACGGGCTGCTTGCGAGCGTGACGTGCATCGTGTGCAACGTGGCGCTCTGCCTGGGGAAGGGCGCGGTGGGTCTGCTCGCCGGCTCGGTCTCCATCGTGGCGGACGCGGTGAACAACCTCTCGGACGCCTCCAGCAACGTGGTGAGCCTGCTCGGATTCAAGCTCGCGAGCCGCCCTGCCGACGAGGGACACCCCTACGGCCACGGCCGCTACGAGTACCTGGCCAGTCTCGTGGTGGCGGTGCTCGTATGCGCGATCGGCATCAACCTGCTGGGCTCCTCGGTCCAGAAGATCGCCCATCCCGAGCCCACCGAGTTTGGCCCGGCCGTGGTGATAGTGCTCGTTGCCTCGATGCTGGTCAAGCTCTGGATGGCGGCCTTCAACCGCCGCCTGGGGCGCACAATCGACTCGGACACGCTCGCCGCCACGGCCGTGGACTCCAGAAACGACGTCATCTCCACGGCCGCGGTCCTGGCCTCGGCCGTGATCTCGCAGCTCACCGGCTTTGACCTCGATGGCTGGGCCGGCCTCGCCGTGGGCTGCTTCATCTGCTGGAGCGGCATCGAGCTCGTGCGCGACGCGCTCGACCCCCTCCTGGGCGCCGTGCCGGACCCGGCCTACGTGGAGCACATCCGCGCGCGCATCATGGGCTACCCGGGCGTGCTGGGCACGCACGACCTCATGATCCACGACTACGGCCCCGGGCGGCAGTTCGCGAGCGCGCACGTCGAGATGGCCGCCGAGGGAAACCCGCTCGAGCAGCACGACCTGCTCGACAACATCGAGCAGGACTTCAAGGACGACGAGGGCCTGGTCATGACGCTGCACTACGATCCCATCGTCACCGACGACCCCGAGGTCCGCGACATGCGCCACTGGATCGACCTGGCCGTGAAGGGCATCGACGGGCAGCTCTCGATCCACGACCTGCGCTGCGTGCCCGGGCCCACCCACACCAACGTCATCTTTGACTGCGTGCGACCGGCCGGCTGCGCGCTCACGTCCGCCGAGCTGCGCGAGAGGATCTCCGCGCTCGTGCGGGAGCGCTACCCGCGCGCCATCTGCAAGATCACGATCGACGACTCCTACGTGTCCCCCCGACAGTGACCCCAGGATTGGAGCCCCATGCCTTCCAGCAGCTACCTCGCCAAGCAGATGATCGTCATGCGCCGCGACCTCAAGATGCGCAAGGGCAAGATCGCCGCCCAGGCGGGCCATGCGTGCGTGGAGGCCGTGCTCATGGCCCTCGTGCGCGAGGGGCGCGGGTCGCAGCTGCGCGCGAGCGACGGCTGGGCGTGGGTCGAGCACGCCGAGGACGACGTCACGCCGCTCACGGACTGGTTCGACGCCGGCGTGGCCAAGATCTGTGTCTACGTGGACTCCGAGGAGGAGCTGCTCGACCTCGCGGCGCGCGGACGTGAGCTGGGATTTTGCGTGGCGCTCGTGCGCGACGCCGGCCATACCGAGTTCCACGGCGAGCCCACCTACACCTGTCTCGCCTTCGAGCCCCTTCCTGCCGAGAAGATCGACCCGCTGACCGGCGACCTGCCGCTCTACTGAGTTGCCTAAAAGGGGTCTGACCCCCTTTAGGCAATGTTTCCGCTCCGTAATTCCTACTTGTGAGGTGGGTTTATGCGTGGCACGCTGAACCCATCCGGACAAGGAGGCAACATGCGCGTCGCACGCACCGTGGAGGATCTCATTGGATCGACGCCCCTCGTGGACCTGTCGTCGCTGACTGGCGGAACGGCCCGCGTCCTGGGCAAGCTCGAGGCGGCCAACCCCGGGGGCTCGGCCAAGGACCGCGTGGCCCGTGCGATGGTGGACGACGCCGAGCGCGCCGGGCGCCTCTCCCCCGGCGGCACCATCATCGAGCCCACGAGCGGCAACACCGGCGTCGGCCTCGCCATGATCGCCGCCGCGCGCGGCTACCGGCTCATCCTCACGATGCCCGACACCATGAGCGTGGAGCGGCGCGCCCTCGCGGCCGCCTACGGCGCGCGCATCGAGCTCACGCCCGGCGTCGAGGGCATGGCCGGCGCCGTCGCGCGCGCCGAGGAGCTCGCCGCCGCAACCCCCAACTCGATCATCGCCGGGCAGTTCGACAACCCCGCGAACCCGCTCGCCCACTACCAGACCACCGGCCCCGAGATCTGGGCGGACACGGACGGCGCTGTTGACATGCTCGTGGCCGGCGTGGGCACGGGGGGCACGCTCTGCGGCTCCGCGCGCTACCTCAAGGAGCGCAAGGCCGCGGTCCGTGCCGTCGCGGTGGAGCCCGCCGAGTCGCAGGTCCTCGCCGGCGGCGCCGCGGGCGCGCACGCCATCCAGGGCATCGGCGCCAACTTCGTGCCCGGCAACTTCGACCGCTCCCTCGTGGACGAGATCCTGCCCGTGAGCTCGGAAAGGGCCCTCGCCACCTGGCGTCGCCTCGAGCGAGAGCTGGGCCTGCTCGTTGGCATCTCCTCCGGTGCCGCCGTCGCCGCCGCGCTCGACATCGCCGCGCGCCCGGAGTGCGCCGGCGCGACCATCGTGGCCGTGCTCCCCGACACCGGCGAGCGCTACCTCTCCGTGGAGGCCTAGATGCCGGCCGAGAAGGGCACGGTGCCCAGCGTGCGCCAGCTCATTCGCGAGGACGCCGAGGCCGCCTTCGCGCGCGACCCCTCCGCCGACTCCGTCGCGGACGTCAGGCGCTTCTCAGTGGGCTTCAAGATCGTGCGGGCGTATCGCCGCCAGCACTGGCTCTACGAGCACGGCCACCGCGCGCTCGCCCTGTGGCTCGCGATGCGCTCGCGCATCCGCTACGGCGCCGATATCCACCCCGCCGCGCGCATCGGCCGGCGCTTCACCGTGGACCACGGCGTCGGCGTGGTCATCGGCGGCACGGCCGTCATCGGCGACGACTGCCTCATGTACCAGGGCGCCACGCTCGGCATGACCGGCAAGCACGGCGGCAAGCGCCACCCCACGCTCGGCAACGGCGTGCTCGTGGGGGCAGGGTCCATCATCCTCGGCGCGATCACCGTCGGCGACGGCGCCTACGTCGGCGCCGGCTCGGTCGTCGTCGATGACGTGCCCGCCGACACCACCGTGGTGGGCAATCCGGCCCGCGTGGTCCGCACGCATGCCTGCCCGCTCGTCAGCGACGTGATTCGCGTCACCGACGACTTTGGCAAGACCTGGGTCATGGAGGCGTAGAGCCTTCCGCCCCGCCGGGTCAACCGGTCGGATGCCCTACAGCACCTGCTCGAGACAGGTCTTGAGCGGGGTCATGCCCATCGCGTCGTAGAAGGCCCGGGCGCCCGGGTTGCACTCCCAGACGTTGAGTGTCACGTTGTGGCAGCCCAGCTCGCGAGCAAAGGCAATGACATGCTGGTAGAGGGCTGTGCCCACATGCTGCCCACGGCTCTTCTCGTCCACGCAGATGTCGTCGATGTACAGGCTCACGATGGGCTGCATGTTGTTGGAGCCCCGGAAGTCCTGAACCTCGCAGAACGCGTGCCCGAGCACGGCGCCCCCCTCGTCAACGGCCACAAAGACCGGGTGCGCGTCATCCGCAAAGATGCCGAGAAGCTCGGCGTCGGTGTACTTGCGCGCACCGGAGCGAAAGAGGTCGGGCCGACCGTCCGCATGCACCTGCGCAACCTGCCTCAGCAGGTTGCGCACGCCCTCGAGGTCCTTCTCGGCCGCCCGTCTAATCTGCATCCGTCTCCTCACGCTCCCTCTCGTGGACGTACGCCACGAACTCGTCCGCCGCCTCGCTCGTCTCGAGGCGCGCCGTGTACTGATAGTTTCCCATGTCGTCGGAGAGCGCGTCGGGCACGCGCCCGTGCGCGACGATCGCGTCGGCAAAGCGCGTGAGCACCTCCTCGTGGGAGTGCGCGTAGCGATGTGCGTCCCGACGGCTCGCATACACGCAGAACGCGTCCGTGCCGCAGCCCTCCACGCGACGCTCGTCAAAGCAGATCATGTCGGCCCAGATCTGATAGACGTTCACGCCGTGCGCGTAGTCCATCATCTCCGGCGTGGTCCCGCCGGGCGGGCGCACGTTGACCTCGAGGCCCACGTAGTCGCCGGCGGCGCCGAGGCCCGGGTGGTCGCGGTCCAGCCGGAAGAACTCGAGGTGGACGAAGCGGCTCGTGAGGCCGAAGGCGCGCACCGTGGCCCGCCCCAGGCGCGCGAGCTCGGGGTCCACGGTCGGGCACGAGCGATACGCGAGGTCGAGCCCGCCGTAGACGACGTCGGCCATCGACGGCGGGAACTCCTCCTGATTCTCAAAGAGCGGCTCCCCCCGGCTGTCCAGCACGGCGTCCCAGGAGCAGATGCTCCCGTGGACGAGCTGCTCGATGACGTAGGGCACGTCGCCGTGGTCGGCGAGAAGCGCGCGCAGGTCGGCGTCAGAGGCGAGGACGCGCGTCCCGCCCGCGCCGACGCCCACCTCGGGCTTGGCGAAGACGGGGTAGTGGCCCATCTCGCCGATGAACCAGCGGGTCTCGTCAAAGGTGGTGAGGCAGGTCTGGCGCGCCGTGGGGACGCCGGCGGCGGCGTAGAGGGGCTTCTGGGCGGCCTTGCTCTGCCAGCGCGCGACGGTGTCCGGCCGGGGGCCGCGCGCGACGTTGAAGTCCTCACGCAGCCGGGCGTCGAGCGGAAGCCAGTGCTCGTTGTTCGACTCGATCCAGTCCGGCTTGCCGTAGTGGAACGAGAAGTACGCGACGGCACGATAGACCTCGTCGTAGTCCTCGAGGTCGTGGACCCAGTAGTACTCGTCGAGGGAGTCACGCAGCTCGGGCGCGAGCGCGTCGTACGGCGTGTCGCCGATGCCGAGGACGCGCGCGCCGTCTCGCCGCAGTGCCACGCAGAACTGCCAGTAGACGTGCGGGAACTGCGGCGAGACGAAGACGAAGTTCATTTACTTGGCGCTCTTGGCCTTGGTCGCGGGCTTGGCGGCGGGCTTGGTCGTCGCGGTCTTGGCGGCGGCAGCGGACTTCTTCTCGGCGGCGGGCTTGGTCGCGGGCTTGGTCGCGGCAGCCTTGGTCGAGGCCGGCTTCTTGGCGGCCGGAGCCTTGGCGGGAGCGGCGGGCTTCTCGGCCTTGGCCGGCGTCGCCGCCTTGGTAGCCTTGGCCGGCACGGACGGCTTCTCGGCCTTCGCGGGCGCAGCGGCCTTGGTTGCCTTGACCGGGGTCGCGGGCTTCTCGGCCTTGGCCGGGACGGCCGGCTTCTCCACCTTGGCCGGGGTCGCGGCCTTGGTCGCAGCTGGCTTCTTGGCGGCGGCCTTCGGGGCCGTCGTCGCCTTCTTGGCGGCCGGCTTCTTCTCCTCGGCGGCCGGCTTCGCGGCAGTGGCCTTGGTCTCGGCGGGCTTCGCGGCAGGGGCCGTGGTCGCAGCGGGCTTCGCGGCCGTCTTGGTCGCGGCCGGCTTCTTGGCGGCATCGGCCTTCGGCGCGACGTCCTTCTCGGCCTCCGCGTCCTTCTCGGCCTTCTTGGCGGCCGTCTTGGTCGCGGCCGTCTTGGTCGCGGCCGGCTTCTTGGCGGCAGCGGCCTTCGGCGCGACGTCCTTCTCGGCCTCCGCGTCCTTCTCGGCCTTCTTGGCGGCCGGCTTCTTCGCGGCCGTGGCCGTCGCGGCCTTCTTGCGGGTGGTCGCGCGCTTCTTGGGGGCGGGCTTCTCGGCCGCCGTGGTCTTCTCCACGTCGGCGAGTACGATCGGCAGGAAGTAGCGCAGCTGCTTCTTCCACCAGAACCAGGTGTGCGTCACGTCCGCGCCCCAGTAGTCGCACCAGACGTCCACGCCGAGGCGCGCGAACTGCTCGCCCAGCGCGCGCGTGGAGCGCAGCGCGTCGGCCTCGGAGCCCTCCTGGCCGGTGCAGAACAGCAGCTGGCGCTGGTTGTAGACGGCCACGTACGGGTGGTCGACGGGCATCTGCGACAGGAACGCGCAGGGGGTGTTGTCATAGAGCGTGGCGTCCATCCAGTCGCCGAAGTAGCGACGGGCGTCGTAGCAGCCGGAGAGGCAGACGCAGCCCTGGAAGAGGTCCGGGCGGCGCAGCGCCACGACGGAGGCCTGCGTGGCGCCGGCGTCGAAGCCGAGGGCCAGCGGGCGCGCCTTGGTCTTGCCCATCTTGGCCACGAGCGGCACGAGCTCGTCGACCACGTAGTGGTAGTAGGTCTCCTGGCGCTGGGCGCGCTCGGCGGCGTCGCCGGTGCCACCCCAGGACTCGTCGTCGATGGTCTCGGTGCAGAAGAGCTGGATGGTGCCGGAGTCCAGGTAGTCGGCCAGCTCGTCGATGACGCCGACCTCCTCCAGGCTCTCGGGCGCCTGACCCTGCGTCGGGAAGACCACGACGGGCAGGCCCTTCTTGCCGTAGGAGATAACGTGCAGGTCGCGGCCGAGGATGCTGCTCGTGCACATGATGTTCTTCTTGTCCATGTTTCCCCCAAAAGGTTGGATCATGTCCCCGAATGCGCATCAGTCATGATACCGCTCGCGCCCGGGACGCATGTTTTGCCTGTGTAAGGGTGACACAAATCGGAAACTTCCGCCATGTCGGGGCCCCGTGTGGCCGCAGTTTGTGGCGCGGCGGCGGGCGGGGCTCGTGATACCCTTTCCTATCGTGAGACTGAGAGGGAAGGGGCCCCATGCGCATCGGCTTTGACAACGACAAGTACATCGCTCTTCAGGCGGAGAAGATCCGCAAGCGCATCGGGCAGTTCGGCGGCAAGCTCTACCTGGAGTTTGGCGGCAAGCTCTTTGACGACTACCACGCGAGCCGCGTCCTTCCCGGCTTTGCGCCCGACTCCAAGATCCGCATGCTCGAGAGCCTCAAGGACGACGTCGAGGCCATCATCGTCATCAACGCGGACAACATCGAGAACGCCAAGCGCCGCTCCGACATCGGCATCACCTACGAGGAGGACGCGCTGCGCCTCATGGACTCGTTCCGCGCGCGCGACCTCATGGTCGGCGGCATCTGCATCACGCACTTCACCGGCCAGCCGCACGCCGAGGCCTTCCAGCGCCGCCTCGAGGCGATGGGCGTCTCGGTGTGGCGCCACTACCTGATCGACGGCTACCCCTCCGACGTGAACCACATCGTCTCCGACGAGGGCTTCGGCAAGAACGACTACATCGAGACCACGCGCCCGCTCGTGGTGGTGACGGCCCCCGGCCCGGGCTCGGGCAAGCTCGCCACCTGCCTCAGCCAGCTCTACCACGAGCACAAGCACGGCGTGCAGGCCGGCTACGCCAAATACGAGACCTTCCCGGTGTGGAACCTCCCGCTCAAGCACCCGGTGAACGTGGCCTACGAGGCGGCAACCGCCGACCTCGACGACCGCAACATCATCGACCCCTGGCACCTGGAGGCCTACGGCGACGTCACGGTCAACTACAACCGCGACGTGGAGACCTTCCCCGTGCTCAAGGCCATGATGGAGAAGATCGCCGGGGAGAGCCCCTACCAGTCCCCCACCGACATGGGCGTCAACATGGTCGGGCTCTGCATCTCCGACGACGAGGCGTGCCAGGAGGCCGCCAAGAACGAGATCGTGCGCCGCTGGTTCGCCGCGGCCGAGGAGCTGCGCCGCACCGGCGAGGGCAAGGAGGCGCTCGACAAGATCGAGCTGCTCATGAGCCAGGCGGACGTGACCTGCGATTACTCTCCCGCGCACCAGGCGGCGCTCGCCAAGGAGGAGGCGACCGGCGGCCCGGCGGCGGCGATGGTGCTGCCCGACGGCGCGCTCGTGACCGGCAAGACCTCCGAGCTCATGGGCGCGGCGGCGTCGCTTCTGCTCAACGCCGCCAAGCACATGGCCGGCATCCCCAAGAAGACCTACGTGGTGAGCGAGGAGGCCCTCGTGCCGATCTGCCACCTCAAGACCGACCACCTGCGCAGCCACAACCCGCGCCTGCACTCCGACGAGATGCTCATCGCGCTCTCGCTCTCCTCGGCCACCGACGACCAGGCGGAGGCCACGGTGGACGCGCTGGAGCAGCTGGCGGGCTGCGACGCGTACTTCTCGGTCATCATCTCCGAGGCCGACCGGAGCACCTATCGCAACCTCGGCATCAACGTCTGCTGCGAGCCCAAGTACGAGCGCCGCGGCTACTATCACCGCTAGTCGGACGGGCGGGCGGCGCAAATCCCCGTGGTCGCGCCGCCCGTCTCCGCAGCGTCGCGCTTCTCGGGTCTTCGCTCTTCTCGGCCCGTCGTCCTTCTCGGCCTGTTGCGTGGCTTGCCCTCCCACGCGCAAACCATGCGGTTTTGGGCAACAAGTTTGATGCGTCCCGTCGTGAGGCATCAAACTCTTTTCTAAAATCACCCAAAAGCGGCCCAAGGTTGGCAAAACCGACCCACAGGGCGAGAAGAACGTCTCGTCCCGACGCGCCCGCATAAAACCTTTGACCCAAAATCACGCGGTTCTGGCAGAAGCGGCCCTCCCGGGGAACGCGCGCGCCCGTCTCACGCAAAACCGCCGAATCCTTGGCAGAGTCATGCCCGACCTCCCCAACGCCGCCCCGCCGGCGCCGCCCTTGGGGTATCCTCGGTGACGCCCACACGAACAGGAGCCCACGTGAACTACCAGCTCATAGCCTTTGACATGGACGGCACCCTGCTGAGCAGCGAGAAGCGGGTGCTCCCCTCCTCCACCCGCGCGATCGAGCGCGCCGTTGCGGCGGGAAAGACCGTGGCCATCGCGTCGGGCCGCAGCCCCCAGATGATCGAGCTCGACCAGGCGAGCTTTGCCGCGGTCCGCTACGCCATCTGCTGCAACGGCACCGTCCTCTACGACCTTCACGAGCGCCGCGTCCTCACCGCCGCGCCCATGCCCCGCGAGGTCATCACGACCGCGCTCGACGCGCTCGGGGACGAGGACGCCATGATCGACGTGTTCCAGGGCTGGGGGTTTTACTGCCAGACCTCCCACATCGAGAGCATGCCCCGCTACAACATGGGCATCTACCAGGACATGTATCGCATGACAGCACGGCAGGTCGAGGACATTCGCCCCGTGCTGCTCAACCCGGACGCCACCTACCAGAAGTTCATCTTCCACTTCACGAGCCCGGAGGCCCGCGAGCGCGTGGCGGCCCGGCTCGCCGGCGTGCCCGCGGAGCTGGCGCGCTCCGAGGTCTCGAGCCTCGAGTTCTCCCCCGCGGGCGTCACCAAGGCGACCGGGCTTCTCGCCCTGGCCGACCTGCTGGGCATCGACCACGCCGCCACGATCGCCGTGGGCGACGCCGACAACGACCTCGACATGCTGCGCGCGGCGGGCCTCGGCGTGGCCATGGGCAACGCCAACGAGAACGCGCGTGCGGCGGCCGACGTCACGGTGGCGGACAACGACCACGACGGCTGCGCCGAGGCGATCGAGCGCTTCCTCCTCGGGAGCGAGGACCTCTCGTGAGCCGCGTCCTGCTGATCGCAACCGGGGGCACCATCGCCTCCACCCCGGAGTCCGACGGCCTCACGCCCACGCTCAGCGGCCGTGAGCTCGCCGAGCGCGTGCCGCTGCTCGACACCCTGTGCGAGCTGGACTTTGTTCAGCCCATGAACATCGACAGCACCAACATGCGCCCGCGCGACTGGCTGCGCCTGGCGTCCGTCATCCGCGATGCCTACGAGCGCTACGACGGCTTTGTGATCCTGCACGGCACCGACACGATGGCCTACACCGCAGCTGCCCTCTCCTACCTCATCCAGGGAAGCGAGAAGCCCATCGTGCTCACCGGCTCGCAGCAGCCGATGGCCGCCCCCTTCACCGACGCCAAGCTCAACCTCTACCACAGCGTCCTCTACGCCTGCGACCCCGCCTCGCGCGACGTGAGCGTGGTCTTTGGCGGCGAGGTCATCTGCGGCACGCGCGCCCGCAAGCAGCGCACCATGAGCTTCAACGCGTTCACGAGCATGAACTTCCCGCCGCTCGCCTACGTCCGCGGGGAGCGCGTCGTGCGCGCGACCGGCGTGACGCAGGCCGAGAAGGACGGGCGCCCGCCGCGCTTCTCAGATTCCCTCGACGACCGCGTGGTCGTGCTCAAACTCACCCCGGAGCTGCGACCGTCGATCTTCGAGCTGCTCGCGCCCGACTACGACGCCGCGATCCTGGAGACCTTTGGCATCGGGGGCATCCCCGCCTACGACGGCTCCTACCAGCGCGCCATCTACGACTGGGTGGACTCAGGACGCACGCTCGTCGTGACCACGCAGGTCCCCGAGGAAGGCCTGGACCTCGGCGTCTACGAGGTTGGCCGCGCCTACGCCGACCGGTCCGGCATCCTGCGCGGCGACGACATGACCTGCGAGGCGCTCGTCGCCAAGACGATGTGGGCGCTCGGCCAGACCCGCGACCCCGCCGAGGTCGCGCGCCTCTTCTACGAGCCGATCAACCACGACCGCACGCCGCGGTAGGCCGCACGCCGCGAGGCCGCCCCGGCACGCCTAGAGCAGCTCGGTCACCGTGGCGGTGTCCGCCCCCTCGGTCTTCTCGGCGCAGCTGAACGCGATCTGGTCCCCCGGCTGATAGGTCACGATCTCCAGCAGGCCCGGCAGCGCAAAGTCGTAGATTGTCCCGTCACCCTCCGTGAGCGTGACGTAGAAGTGCGAGTTGCCGTCCACCACGGCCTGGGCAATCGTGGCGATCTGGCCCGTCACCTCGACCGTCGTCGCGGCCTCGGCCGCCTCCTCCTCGCTGAGCAGGCCGTCGGCCGCGAGCAGCCCCAGGTAGGCCTCCTGGCACTCCTCAACCGTCGAGCCCGTGGCCACGCTCTGGTACTGCTCGATGTTGATCATCGCGAACATCTTGACCAGGCCCGCGTCATCCTTGAGGCTCACGAAGTAGGTGGGCTGGCCGGCCACGTTGAGCAAGAGCGGGTAGGTGGCCTGGTAGCGCAGGTTCTGCAGCTGGCCCTCGGCGCTCGCCATGGCCGAGGCCTCCGTCGCGCCCGCCACCGGGTAGAAGTGCGACTCGCCGGTGCGCTGGTTCACGAGGATGAAGCCCACGCTCGAGTCGTCCGCCGTCACCGACGTGACGCCCGTGTAGAGGTAGATGTCCTCCCCCTGCGCCAGGTAGTTGTAGCCCAGCTGGCCATTGGTGCCCGGCGTGGTGCGCACCACGCCCTCCTGGCCGAGCCACGAGTTGAGCCACCCGTTCTTGTACATGCCGCTCCAGTTGTACTGCTCGATCAGCAGGTCGGAGGGGTAGGCGCGGTCCACCCAGGTGGGGACCTCCTCCACGGCATAGAAGTCCGTCTCGCCCGTGCAGGCATCCACGAGCACCACGGCGTAGATGTCCGTGCCGCCAAAGGTGCCGATCGTGCGGCGCTGCACCGGGTAGACCCACCAGGGGTGGCCCTCCTCGTCCAGCTCAAAGGACTTCTGGTCGAACATGAGGCCGGGGTAGGAGAGCTGCACGTGACGGTCCACGTTGCGCGCGAGCGGCTCGGAGTCGGAGTAGAGGATCGGCTCCTCCAGGCGCACGACCTCCGCCTCCTGCGTCACCATATCCACGAGCACGTACGCCGGGATGCCCGTGTCGCGGTTGGAGAACCACTTAAAGAGGTCCGCGTAGACGAGCGGGCTCACGCGCACGGGGCGGCCCTGGTAGTTGATCTGGCTGTAGGTGTCCGCGATCTCAAACTGGCTCACGTACTCCGGGATGGAGCCCATCGCGCGGTTGCCGAGAAGCACGGCGGAGTCGCGGTCGATGACGGGGACCTCGGCGTAGTCAACCTCCTGGATGTCCTCGGCAAAGACGCCGTCGGTGGTGTCGAGCACGCTCGCGTAGCGCTCGGCGTTGCCGGGGAAGAACGGCTGGGAAAGCAGCAGCCCCGCCACAAAGCCCACGAGCGGCGCGGCCGGAATCACCATCAGGCGCTTGTAGAGGCGCGCGCGGGTCACGCTGCGGGCCGCGGCCACGGAGAGCATCAGGATCGCCGCGGCGCAGATGCCGCAGATCCATGTCCAGACCTGCATGCTCTGCAGGTTGAGGGAGGGGTGGAACCACCAGTAGCAGGCAGCCAGCGCCAGCACGGCAACCAGGGCGAGAACGACGAGCGCACGGCGGCTCCACGAGGGGAGCCGGTCCGCGAACGAGGTCCCCGGGCGCTGCGCGCCTCCGGAGCCCCCCTGCTGGTTGAGGCGGTCGAACAGGTCCTTCAGGCTCGGGCCTTGGCTGGGCATCGGGAGTTCCTTCCTCGCGGATGACGCGGAGATTGTACCCAAAGCGGACGCGTCCGTGCGCACGCGACGGCGGGCGCGCCGCCCCTCTCGCCCGCCGTCTGCCCCTGGGCCAACCGCCCTCAGCGCTCGCGGCAGGAGAGGCTGCGGGCACAGGGCCCGAGCACCCACCACGCGAGGCCGACGCACTCGGCGACAAAGGCGGCGAGCGCGAGGCCCAGCGCAGCCGGAATCGCCAGCACGCCCCACAGCGCGCCCGCGAGCAGCGCGAGCGCGGGCAGAGCCATCACGGCCACGCCTACGATGAGACCGGCAAAGACCATGAGCGTGGCACCGCCTCCCTTGACGAGCTGGGCCTCGTTCTCCCAGGAGAGCCGCGGAAAGAGCGCGCCCAGCCCAAGCGACAGCAGCCCGAGCGAGACCGTGGCGCCCAGGTAGACAGCGACGAGGTAGAGCCCCGAGGCCGCGGGCACGCCCAGCACCACCAGCAGCGCCACGATGAGCACGAGCATCGGCACCGTGGAGAGCGCGAACGGCGCCACGAACTTGGACGCGAGATAGGCGCGCCAGTCCATGGGAAGCCCCCGCAGGAAGAAGAAGTCCTCGCCGTCGCGGCTCACGCCCATCGTGAACGAGTAGGACGAGAAGCCCAGGAACAGGCCAAAGACGAGCACGCCCACGGCGCACCACGCGAGCCCCGCGCTGTCAAAGGCAAGCCCCGCCGTGAGCGCGCGGGCCATCTCGAGCAGCGCCGCGGGGTCCACGCCCGCCTCGGACGCCTGCGAGACGCCCACGGCGCCGCTCACCACCATGATGACCACAAAGTAGAGCGGCATGAGCAGCGAGCTCAGGACAAACTGGTTGAAGAAGACCGGCACGCGAACCATCGTCTTCCAGTCGCGGCCGAGGTTGGCCGCAAAGGCGCCGCGCGTCCGCGTGGCCCGCGCGAGCTCGGCGCCCTCCACGCGCCGCCCGCGCCTCCCGCCCGCGCCCTGAAGCGCCTGGACGCCCTCGAAGTACCAGCGGCGCGCGACGGCCGAGAGAATCACGGCGTAGACCGCCACGCTCGCGAGCATGCCGAGCAGGGCGCCCAGCATACCCAGCGCATCGCCCTCGAGGACGGGACGCGCGAGCAGCGACGGCGGGCAGAGCACGCCCATCACAACCGCGGGCGCGCCGCCGGAGAGCACATCGCCCGCGCCGGAGGCGAGCGAGGCGAGCCCGTCGCCCCGGAAGGCAAACTGGCTGCCCACGCCGATGGCGAGGGCGAGCACCACGATGAGACCGCCAAAGACGCGCGAGAAGCGGTCCTTGTCGTGCGCCAGGCGCGAGAAGCGCATGACCGGCACGCACACGATCACGAGCGCGAGGTTCACGGCCAGCGCCGCCAGCGCGTACGCCACGACCACGGCGACCCACGTCCCCGGGGCGGCGCCCACGGACAGCAGGCATCCCAGCGCGACGGGCACGATGATGAGGTCCCCGAGCAGGCTCAGGCTCAGGAAGTGGACGAGCTTGGCCCACATGATCGTGGTCGCCGAGACGGGCAGCGTGAGGTAGTAGCCGAGGTCGCGCACAAAGTAGAGGATGTTCACGGCCTGATAGAGGCCCGTGAGCACCGTGAGACCCACAAGCGCCACCAGGCACACGCTAAATGCCTGGTACGGCGTCACGCCCACCCTGCCCATCAGGTAGCCCATCATGAAGAACATGGCGGCGACCAGCAGGAAGAGCAGTCCCATCGCAGCCTTGCGCGCGCCGGCGCCCAGCCTGCCCCACAGGCCGCCGCGGCGCTTCTCGCCGGATTCGTCGCCGCCAAGGCCCATGCCCGTGTTATCGAGGTGCTGCTCGCCCTTGCGAATCACGCGCAGCATCACGCGAAGCTGCCGCCAGGAGAGGCCCTGGGCTGCCGCGCGCGCCATCACTTGACCCCCGTCTCGGCGTCGTCGCCCCGCTCGGCCGCGCCCGCGAACGGCGAGTTCTCGGAGGTGAGCTCGAGGAACATCTCCTCGAGCGAGCCGTTCGAGCGGAAGTGCTCGCGCATCTCGTCAACGGTGCCAACAAAGAGCAGCTCGCCGTGGGCGATCACGCCCACGCGGTCCACGACCTTCTCGGCCACGTCGAGCACGTGCGTGGAGAAGAGCACGGTCCTGCCCGCGTCGGCGTGGCGACGCATGGACTGCTTGAGCAGCCAGGACGCCTTGGGGTCGAGGCCGGTCATCGGCTCGTCGAGGATCCAGGTGGCGGGGTCAGGCAGAAGCGCGCCCATGATCATCATCTTCTGGCGCATGCCGTGGGAGTAGGACTGGATCTGGTTGTCCAGCTCGCCCTCCATGCCGTACTCGCGCGCGAGCTCGGCGATGCGCGGGCCGCGCACGTCATCGGGGACCTCATAGACGTCGGCGATGAAGCGCAGGAACTCGTGGCCTTTGAGGCGCAGCAGATGATCGGGAGAGTCGCTCACGTAGCAGAGGTTGCGCTTGGCCGCGAGCGGGTCGGCCGCCACGTCCACGCCGTCGAGCACGATCGAGCCCGAGGTTGGCGCGAGCACGCCGGCGAGCATGTTGAGCAGCGTGGACTTGCCCGCGCCGTTGGGCCCGAGCAGGCCGAAAATCTCGCCGGAGCGAATCTCCAGCGTGAGGTCGCGCACCGCGCAGGTGGCGCCGCCGTCGTAGGACTTGGACACGTGATCAATCGAAATCATGGGTCTCCCGTCGCCGGGGCGAACAGCTACGCGCGCCATTCTACGCGAGGAGAACCCCTCCCCCGGCAAGACGTTTGGTTACGCTTTTGTCAAAATCGGGCCGCAGCGGCCGGAGCGCAAAAAACGGGGGCGGGGCAGACGCCCCGTCCCCGCTGCGAAGCTCGGGTTCTTCTCGGCCGACGCTACTCGTCCGCGGGAAGGGCCTTCTCGCAGTAGTCGCGGATGATCGAGCAGGACTTGCGCATCGCGCGGCGCTCGTCGTAGGAGAGGTCGATCTCCAGCACGGCGTCCACGCCCGTGTCGCCGATCACGCAGGGCACGCCGGCGGAGATGCCGGACTCGCCGTACTCGCCGTCGAGGTGGGCGGAGAGCGGCACCACGCGCCGCTCGTTGTGGAGGATCGAGGTCACAAGGGCCGCCACCACCGACGCGATGCCAAACTCGGTGCAGCCCTTGCCGGAGATGATCGCGGCGCCGGACTCGCGCACGCGGCGCATCACGTCGTCAAAGTCGATGGAGTCCACGAGCTCCGGACGCAGCGACAGGTACTCGCGCAGGCCGATGCCCTCCACGGAGATGCGCGAGGTGGGGATGAACATGGAGTCGCCGTGCTCGCCCATGCAGAAGGCCTGAATCTGACGGCTGCCCACGTCAATCGTCTCGGAGAGCACGCGGCGCAGGCGCGCGGAGTCGAGCGCCGTGCCCGTACCAAAGACCTGGCTGCGCGGCAGGCCGAGCTTGCGGTAGAGGTACTCCACCACGATGTCGGCCGGGTTGGAGACGCTAATCAGGATGCCGTGGAAGCCGGACTCCTTGAGCGGGCCCACGATGCCGTCGAGCACCTTGATCGTGCCGTCGAGCATCTGGAGGCGCGTCTCGCCGGGGCGGCGGCTGCGGCCGGCGGTGAGAATCACGAAGTGCGCGTCCTTGCAGTCGGAGTAGTCGCCCACGCGGATGGTGAAGGAGTCACCGAGGCCGGAGGCAAGGTCGTCGAGGTCGAGCGCCTGGGCGCGTGCCGCCTCGGCATTGACGTCCAGGAACACGATCTCGTTCACGAGGTGCTGGAACATGAGGCACAGGGCCACGTGGCTGCCCACGCGCCCGGCACCGATGATGACTGCCTTGCGGGTGCGGATGTCTTCTCCGTGCATGCTGCTCCTATCGACGTGGCGCCGCGCGCCATTGCGTACAAAAAGGGCGCCCCTGGGGACGCCCCTTCATTCTAGCCGGTTGTGGACGTTCTATGACGGTAAGGTTTCAGAAAAGCGACGCCGTTCGCCGAGAAGTGCCGCGCCGCCACGCAAGCGCCCGTCGGCCGCTAGTCACGGGTGAGCTTGCGGTGCAGGCGGTGCGGCTTGGACGCCTCCGCCCCCAAGCGCCGCTCGCGGTCGGCCTGGTAAGCCTCGAAGTTGCCCTCGAACCAGTGCCAGCGGCCGGGGTTCTCGTCGTCTCCCTCCCAGGCCAGGATGTGCGTGGCCACGCGGTCGAGGAACCAGCGGTCGTGGGAGATCACCACCGAGCAGCCGGGAAACTCCTCGAGCGCCTCCTCCAGGCTCTCCAGGGTCTCCACGTCGAGGTCGTTGGTGGGCTCGTCCAGAAGCAGCAGGTTGCCGCCCTGGCGCAGCGTGAGCGCGAGGTTCAGGCGGTTGCGCTCGCCGCCGGAGAGCACGCCCGCGCGCTTCTGCTGGTCCCCACCCTTGAAGCCGAAGGCCGCCACGTAGGCGCGGCTCGGAATCTCGGACTCGCCCACGCGGATGTAGTCGTTGCCGCCCGAGACGACCTCCCAGAGGCTCTTCTCGGCGTCCAGGCCCTCGCGCATCTGGTCCACGTAGGAGAGCTGCACGGTCTCCCCCACCTCGAGGGAGCCCGAGGTGGGCTGCTCCTGTCCCACGATCATCTTGAAGAGCGTGGACTTGCCCACGCCGTTGGGGCCGATCACGCCCACGATGCCGTTGCGCGGCAGGGAGAAGGAGAGGTCGTCGATGAGCACGCGGTCGCCGAAGCTCTTGGAGAGGTGCTCGGCCTCGAGCACCTTGGCGCCCAGGCGCGGGCCCACGGGGATGTGGATGTCGGTGAAGTCAACGCGCTTGGAGGCGCGGGCCTCGGCCTCCATCTGCTCGTAGCGCTCCAGGCGGGCGCGGTTCTTGGCCTGGTGCGCCTTGGGGCTGGAGCGCACCCACGCGAGCTCGGCCTTCATCTTCTTGGCGCGGCGGGCGTCCTGCTGGCTCTGGGCCTCCAGGCGCGCGGCCTTCTTCTCCAGGTAGGTGGAGTAGTTGCCCTCGTAAGGGTAGAGCTGGCCGCGGTCCACCTCGCAGATCCACTCGGCCACGTCGTCGAGGAAGTAGCGGTCGTGCGTGACGGCCATGACGGCGCCGGGGTAGGTGTGTAGGAACTGCTCCAGCCACAGCACCGACTCGGCGTCCAGGTGGTTGGTGGGCTCGTCAAGGAGCAGCAGGTCGGGGGCCTCAAGCAGCAGGCGGCACAGGGCCACGCGGCGACGCTCGCCGCCGGAGAGGATGTTCACGGGCGCGTCCGGGTCCGGGCACTGCAGGGCGTCCATCGCCTGCGAGAGCTGGGAGTCCAGGTCCCAGCCGTTGGCGGCGTCGATCGCGGTCTGGAGCTCGCCCATCTCGGCCATGAGGGCGTCAAAGTCCGCGTCGGGATCGGCCATCTCGGCGCTCACCTGGTTGAAGCGCTCGATCTTGGCGAGGACGTCGCCGAAGGCCTGCTCGATGTTCTCGCGGACGGTCTTGTCCTCGTCCAGCGGCGGCTCCTGCTGAAGGATGCCCACGGTGTAGCCCGGCGTGAGGCGCGCCTCGCCGTTGGAGACGTCCTCGAGGCCGGCCATGACCTTGAGCAGCGTCGATTTGCCGGCGCCGTTGGGGCCCACCACGCCGATCTTGGCGCCGGGGTAGACGCCCACCGTGACGTCGTCGAGGATGACCTTATCGTGGACGGCCTTGCGGGCGCGGTTGAACATGTAGACGAACTCTGCCATGGGGTTTCTCGCCTTCTCGCGGGGCTCGGGGCTCTTGCCCTCCCATCATAGGGGAGCGCCGGCGCAAGGTCCCGCTCGCCCAGCGTTCACACCACCTGCACGAATGTTGCCGTTTGCCAGCCCCGTCGAATTCTTGTCCGGCACGCGTGGCACAATCAAGACTGACAAGCCGCCACACGCGAGGAGCGCGCCCATGCCAGAGGGAATCCGCAAGATCAACGTCATCGGCCACCTGCACCCGGACACGGACAGCATCTGCTCGGCCATCGCCTACGCCCACCTCAAGAACCAGGTGGAGCACACCAACATCTACGAGCCGCGCCGCGCCGGCGCCGTCAACCGCGAGACCGCGTTCGTCCTGCGCCACTTTGGCTTTGACGAGCCCCAGCTCATCACCTCCGTGACCCCGCAGATCAAGGACACGGAGATCCAGCGCCAGGGCGGCATCGACGGCGAGATGAGCCTCTTCTCGGCATGGAACCTCATGCGCGAGGCCAAGACCGACACCCTCTGCGTCACCGACGACGCCAACAACCTCGAGGGCCTCATCGCCGTCAAGGACATCGCCAACGCCAACATGGACGTCTTTGACACGGCCGTGATCGGCGAGTCGCACACCTGCTACGCCAACATCATCGACACGCTCAAGGGCGAGATGATTCTCGGCGACCCCACGGCGCGCGTGGACGGCGGCAACGTCCGCGTGGGCACCACGCCCGAGCTCATGGAGGACACCGTCGAGCCCGGCGACATCGTGCTCACCACCAACCGCTACGAGACCCAGCAGTTTGCGGTCGAGTGCGAGGCGCGCTGCCTCATCGTCTGCTGCAGCGCGCACATCTCGCACCGCGTGATCGCCTCGGCCGAGCGCCACGGCTGCGCGATCATCACCACGCCGTACGACACCTATGCCGCCGCGCGGCTCGTCTCGATGTCCATACCCGTGCGCGCCAAGATGCTCTCTGAGAACATCCTCAAGGTGAGCGTCAACACCGCCATCGACGACGCGCGCAAGATGATGGCGCGCTCCCGCCACCGCTTCTTCCCCGTCATAGACGAGGACAGCAAGTACGTGGGCCTCGTCAGCTCGCCCAACCTGCTCTCCGCAAAGAAGAAGCACGTCATCCTCGTTGACCACAACGAGCGCTCGCAGTCCGTCGAAGGCCTCGAGCAGGCCGAGATCATGGAGATCATCGACCACCACCGCATCGGCTCCATCGAGACGAGCAGCCCCGCGTACTTCCGCAACATGCCCGTCGGGTGCACCTGCACGATCGTGCACATGATGTATCGCGAGAACGGCGTGGAGATCCCCGCCGATATCGCCGGGCTCATGCTCTCGGCAATCCTCTCGGACACGCTGATGTTCCGCTCGCCCACCTGCACCCCTGTTGACCGAGCCGCCGCGGAGGACCTCGCCCGAATCGCGGGCGTGGACATCGAGGAGTACGCCGACGCCATGTTCGAGGCGGGCGCCGACCTCACCGGCCGCACCGCCGAGGAGGTCTTTGGCGGGGACTTCAAGGTGTTCAGCCGCGGCAACGTCAAGTTTGGCGTGGGTCAGGGCAGCTACATGACCGAGCGCAGCCGCCTCGCGGCCGAGCAGCTCGTGGGTCCCTACCTCGGCGAGGCAGCGCGCGAGGAGGAGCTCCCGCTCGTCTTCTACCTGTTCACCGACGTCAAGAGCTCCTCGAGCGAGATCATGTGGTTCGGCGAGGGCGCCGAGGACATCGTGGCGCGCGCGTTCGACGTTGACCCCGAGGGGGACAAGGCGCGCCTGCCGGGCGTGGTGAGCCGCAAGAAGCAGGTCATCCCCGCGCTCATGGCAACGCTCCAGAGCATCCAGGAGGACCAGGACTAGTGGCCGAGAAGAACGCGGCGCCGCAGATCGCAAGAGAGTCGCACTTCCTTGCGATCCTCTCCCGCATGAAGTACATCGAGCGCTGGTCTCTCATGCGCAGCTCGCGCCCCGAGAACCTCTCCGAGCACTCGCTGGAGGTGGCGCTCATCGCGCACATGCTCTGCGTCATTGGCAACGTGCGGCACGGGCGGGAACTGGACGCCGAGCGCGCCGCGCTCGTGGCGCTCTACCATGACGCCTCTGAGATCGTCACGGGGGACCTGCCCACACCGGTGAAGTACCACGACGGGACCATTCGCGATGCCTACAAGGCCGTAGAGCGCAGCGCCGAGGAGCGCCTGCTGGACACGCTGCCCGCCGACCTGCGCCCCGCGTTCGAGGACGTGCTCTGGCCGGCACAAGAGACCGACGACGAGCGCTATCTCCGTCGCCTGGTCAAGGCCGCGGACAAGGTCTCCGCGCTCATCAAGTGCGTGGAGGAGGCACGCTCCGGCAACAGCGAGTTCGCGAGCGCCGAGCAGAGCTGCCGCACCGCCGTGGACGAGATGGCCGCAGAGCTGCCCGAGGTGGCGGACTTCATGGCCGAGTTCTTCCCCTCATACGGTGCCACCCTCGACGAGCTGCTCTAACTCGAAACGGAGCCCCAGCCCATGCCCCACGCCCTTCACGCGCGTCTGCCCAAGAACTTTGTGCTCGAGGAGCGCCTCCAACGCTACGGCCGCGTCATCGAGCTCGACCCCGCGGCCTGGCGCGGACGCTGGGCCGCGTCGTGCGCGCCTCTCGGCGAGAAGCCCTTCTCGGAGGTCAGGCTCGACCTCGGCTGCGGCAAGGGCGCCTTCGCCGTCGAGGCGGCGCGACGCGAGCCGGACGTGCTCTTCGTCGCGATGGACTCCGAGCCCATCTGCGTGGCCTACGCCGCCCAGCGCGTCTGCGAGAGCGGCCTGCCCAACGTGGTGGTGGTTCCCGGAACGGGCCTGCGCGTGCGCAAGTTCTTCGCACCTGGCGAGCTTTCCGTCATCTACCTCAACTTTCCCACGCCGTTCCCGCGCAAGCGCGACGCGGGAAAGCGCATGGCCCGCATGGAGCGCCTGATGGACTTTCGCGAGGTCCTGGCCCCCGGCGGCGAGGTTCGCCTTCGCACGGACAGCCAGCCCCTCTTTGACTTCATGCTGACGCAGGTGCCGCTCGCCGGCTATGAGACCCTCTGGGAGAGTCGGGACGCGCGCGCGGACTTCCCCGACGTGCCGTCGAGCGAGTACGAGAAGCGCCTGGGAGCGCATGGCGCTCGTGTGCTGGCGCTCGCGGCCACGCCCGGCCCGGCGCCCGAGAACCCGGTTCAGACCGCGGAGCTCTCTCTGGCCGCATATCTCCCCCACGACCTGGAGACGCTGCAAGGGCTTGCCTATGCGCCGCACGGCATGGAGGCCACGGTCGCAAACCTCCGCAATCACGCCATCCGACAGGGCGCACAGGCCGCCTCCACAATTGGGGAGTAAGGTAGAGAATCCACTCGAACCCCCGAGAGAGGCCATCATGCCCACGATCAAGCCAGGCAACCGCCTGTATCTGTACCAGCTGTTCTCGCGCGAGATTGGCGTGGGGAGGCAGACGCTGCTGCCGCGCTACGAGGAGGCGCTCGCGGGCGACGGCCTGTGCGCGACGGACCTCGGGTGCGCTGACATGCGCGAGCTCGGCGAGGCGCTGCCCGAGTTCATCAAGCTGACGGTCTTCAAGAAGGGCTACGTCTACGCCACCGTGCTCGCCAACGAGGAGTACGACCGCGCGCTCGAGCAGCTGGGGCGCGGGGACGCCAAGGCCCCGGGCAACAAGCCGTGGAAGAGGAGGCGCGGAGCCAAGGCTCTCAAGCCAGTCAAGCCGCGACACGTGGAGCAGGTCGCGAATCAGGAGACGGAGGCGATCGTTGAGGCAACGCCCGTCGCGGACGAGCCCGAGCCCGAGACGGCCCCGGAGCCGGAGCCGATTCCGGAGCCGGAGCCCGCCTCCAAGCCCGAGGCAGCCCGTGAGCCGGAGCCGCAATCCGAGCCCGAACCCGAACCTGAGCCCGAGTCCGAACCCGAGCCTAAGTCCGAACCCGAACCCACGCCGAGCCCCGAGTCGCGGCACGCGCCCGACTCGACGCCTGCGATCTCGCTCACCATCACCTACGTTCCCGACCAGCCCGCCGAGACGCCGCGTCCATCGACCGTCGCAGGGAGAGCGCTCCCCCAGAGCGATCTCCCCCAGGACTTCCATCGCGACGTCCGCTGCCCGAGCGATCAACTTAGCAAGCTCTACCAGGTCCTTCCTCCCGACGTCGACCCCCTGGCCACGCTTGAGGAGGACTTTCGTGTTGCCCGCTCCACCGGCACCCTTGAGGGAACGCGCAGCAACGTGGCCTTTGGTCTGCGCTACCTGCAGACGGATGGAGCTTCACCCGTGAGGGTCACGCTGCGTCGCTTCGCCCGACCAGTAGCAGGAAAGCGCTGGGCAATCATCGACGTCGAGGTGGGCGAGCCCGCCGAGGTCAGACTTGAGGGGCTGAGCGAGGCGGCCCACGGCGCATGGTCGGCGTTCGTGCGCACCGGAAGCGCGTTGGACCCCGAGCGTCTCTTCGCGCAGACCGTCATCATCGGTTCCTGGGACGATGTCCTCGGGGAGCTCGCCGGACTCGCCAAGCCCGAGGACTGGGGGCCAAACCGGCGCATACTGCGCGACTACCTCACCATGACCTTCGTGCGCATCCAGGCGGAGGGGAAGCTCGTTGCCTCCGGCAACGCTGCATCGTTTGACACGGGTCTGCTCACGAGGGACGGCGCCCCCCTTCGAGCGCAGCTCGCCCAGGCCCCCGACGATATCCCCTGGACGCTCGCCGGGTTCTCCGCCCACGGCGACGCGCTCCCGGCCCACTATGTCTCTGCCCTCGCCGAGGCGATGCTCGACCCCAGCCTTCCGGCCCCCGAGCTCGCCTGCCGAGAGGCGCTCGTCCGCAACCCGCGTCTCGCGACGCCCGCCTATGATCCCATGGCCAACGAGGTCAGGCTGCTCGTCCCCGCTGATGGCAAGGCCCTCGCGCTCGCGCGCACAGACAGCGGCTACGCACGCGTCGCGACCCTCGAGCTCGAGGATGCCTACGTCTGCGCACGGGTCGTGAGCTCCGAGCAGCCCTCGTGGCTCGCCCCCGCCGCGAATGATCGTCCCTGATCGCGCGGCACGGCTCGTCGAAGGTGGCAAGGTTTGCATGGTTTGCCCTCTCGTGCGGCAAACCCGATACCTCACTGCACGAAATTCGCTCTCGTGCGGCAGAAAAGCCTTCCCTTACCCGCTATAAAATATATTTTTCAATTATCTACCTGCGTTTTTCTTACTTCTTGAGCTTAGGGGCGCTGAAATTCTGCCGCACGAGGCCGAGTTTCATGCGACGAGCCCCCTCGTTTGCCGCACGAAGGGGCGTTTCATGCAAAATCATGTGTCAGGCAGGTCTCAACAAGGGGCATCAAGGGTGAGGCGACCTCCGCGCATGGTACATTCATCCCGGTAGACGCCACGACTCGGGAGGACCCATGGCCAAGATCGAGATGAAGACCCCGCTCGTCGAGATGGATGGCGACGAGATGACCCGCATCATTTGGCAGATCATCAAGGACGAGCTCATCTGCCCCTACGTTGACCTCAAGACCGAGTATTACGACCTTGGCTTGGAGCACCGCGACAAGACTGACGACCAGGTGACCATCGACTCCGCCGAGGCCACCAAGCGCCTGGGCGTGGCCGTCAAGTGCGCCACCATCACCCCCAACGCCGCTCGCGTGGAGGAATACGGTCTCAAGCAGATGTGGAAGAGTCCCAACGGCACGATTCGCGCCATCCTGGACGGCACCGTCTTCCGCGCGCCTATCGTGGTCAAGGGCATCGATCCGGTGGTGACCTCGTGGAAGAGGCCGATCACCATCGCCCGTCACGCCTATGGCGACGTCTACAAGAACGCCGAGATGCGCATCGATGGCCCCGGCAAGGTGGAGCTCGTCTACACCGCCGCCGACGGCACCGAGCACCGCGAGCTCGTCCACGTCTTCGACGGCCCGGGGGTGGTCCAGGGCCAGCACAACCTCGACGCCTCCATCGAGAGCTTTGCGCGCAGCTGCTTTGAGTACGCCCTTTCCACGGGCCAGGACCTGTGGTTTGCCACCAAGGACACGATCTCCAAGACCTACGACCACCGCTTCAAGGACGTCTTTGCGGACCTCTACGAGGCCGAGTACCGCACGCGCTTCGAGGCGGCCGGCATCGAGTACTTCTACACGCTGATCGACGACGCCGTGGCCCGCGTCGTCAAGTCCGAGGGCGGCTTCATCTGGGCCTGCAAGAACTACGACGGCGACGTCATGAGCGACATGCTGTCCTCGGCGTTTGGCTCGCTCGCGATGATGACCTCCGTGCTCGTGAGCCCGCACGGCTACTTTGAGTACGAGGCCGCGCACGGCACCGTGCAGCGCCACTACTACAAGCACCTCAAGGGCGAGCCCACGTCCACCAACTCGGTGGCCACGATCTTTGCCTGGACGGGCGCCCTGCGCAAGCGCGGCGAGCTGGACGAGCTGCCCGAGCTGGTGGACTTTGCCGACCGCCTGGAGGCTGCCACGGTCCACACGATCGAGTCCGGCCGCATGACCGGCGACCTCGCGCGCATCACGAGCCTGGAGAACCCCCAGACGCTCGGCACGCGCGAGTTCATCCTCGCCATCCGCGAGACCCTCGACGCCGAGGCCACGCGCTCGGCCTAGAGGTTGCCGGTCACGGACTCCTTCACGATCGCCGCGCACTCGCGCAGCGTCGCCTGGGGAAGATAGAGCGGGTTCGTGCGGGCTGCCAGGCCATATGCGCCGGGCAGCCCGTTTTTCTCGGCGATGCGCAGCGCACGGTAGAGGTGAAAGTCGTTGGTGACGATCGCAACCGTCGCGTCCGGGTCCAGGAGCTCGGCGGAGTTGCGGATGTTCTCCGCCGTGGTCGTGGAGCGCCCCTCCTTGGTGATGCGACGAGCGTCGAGCCCTCGTCTCTCCAGATAGCTGGCCATCGCGTCGGCCTCGGTGCACGGCTCGCCGAGGCCCTGGCCGCCCGAGACGATGCAGATGGTCCGAGGATTGGCCTCGAGGTAGTCCAGCGCGGCGTCGAGTCTATACTGCAGGGTCTCCGTGGGCGTGCCGTCGGGACGAAGGCCCGCGCCGAGCACCACAAGGCAGTCCACGCCGGCAGGGGGCGTCGCGGCGGCCGTCGTCGCGATGAGCGCCGAGAGGGCGCCCGCGACAAGAAGGCCCAGCAGGCAGACGACGCACACCACCAGTCGAACCCGCTCGACGAGGCCCGCCCCCACCAGCGCCGCTCCCAGCGCCAGCCACACGAGGAAGAAGGCGCCCGCCGGATAGAGCGCAGCCATCAGCACGCCGTAGACGAGCGAGAGCACGCCGAGCCCAACGAGGACATGCGCCATAAAGATCTTCCCTCCCTCGAGCCGTCATCTGGGCACAATAGTACTAGCTGCGTCCGGCAGGCGAACAACCCCGACGAGAACGCCATGCCGAACGCCCGGGAGGTGGTCGCATGCCCATCGTCATCGCAGTCGCGGCTCCGCACCCGCCCCTCATCGTCCCCGGGGTGGGACGAGGGCGCGAGCGTGAGATTCAGGCAACCACAGATGCCTATCGTGAGGTCGCGCGACGCATCGCAAAACTTCAACCGGACACGATCGTCGTCTCCAGCCCGCACACGGCGATGTATCTCGACTATCTGCACATCGCCCCCGGACCGGGAGCCCAGGGGACGTTCGCGCAGTTCGGCGACCCTTCGGACGGATCGCGCGTCTCCTATGACGAGGAGCTCGTCACCGGGCTCTGCCGGCTTGCCCACGCCGAGGGCCTGCCCGCCGGAACCTCGGGCGAGCGCGAGCGCGACCTCGACTGGGGCGTTCTCGTGCCGCTTCACTTCATCCAGGCGGCCTATGACGAGCTCCGCGCCGCGGGCCACGAGCTTGGCCCCTATCGCGTGGTCCGCATGGGAATCTCCGGGCTCTCCCCGCTCCAGCACTATCACATGGGCCAGCTCGTTGCGCGCGCGGCGGCGCAGCTCGGCCGACGGGTGGCCTACGTCGCGTCCGGCGACCTCTCGCACAAGCTGTCCGCGGACGGCCCATATGGGTTCTCGCCCGACGGTCCTGTCTTTGACCAGCTGGTCTGCGACGCGTTCGCGCGCGGAGACTTTCTTTCGCTGCTCACCGCTGACCCCGGGCTCTGCGAGCGCGCGGCGGAGTGCGGCCTGCGCTCCTTCCAGATCATGGCGGGCGCCCTGGACCGCACGCCCGTCACGGCAGAGCTTCTCTCGCACGAGGGCCCCTTTGGCGTGGGCTATGGCGTCGCATGCTTCTCGCCCACCGGAGCGGAGGGGTCGGACCCCGCCCGCGCCCTCGGCGAGGCCTACGAGACCTGGCACTCCGCGGACATGGGGCGCCGGCGCGAGAACGAGGACGTCCTCGTCTCCCTCGCCCGCACGTCGCTCGAGCATCGCGTGCGCACCGGACGCCGCCTCCCCGTTCCGGCGGACCTCCCCGCGGAGCTTGCCGGGCGCCGCGCCGGGGCCTTTGTGTCGCTCAAGAAGAACGGGCAGCTCAGGGGCTGCATCGGAACCATCACGCCAGCATATGCGAGCCTCGCCGAGGAGATCGTGGCCAACGCGGTCTCCGCCGGCCTTCACGATCCGCGCTTCCCGCCCGTCACGGCGGACGAGCTCCCCGAGCTCGTCTATGACGTCGATGTCCTCGGCGTGCCGGAGCCCGTGTGCGGCCCCGAGGAGCTGGACCCGCGCCGCTACGGCGTAATCGTGAGCGCGCCGGACGGGCGGCGCGGCCTGCTGCTGCCGGACCTCGACGGCGTGGACACCGTGAAGGAGCAGCTGCGCATCGCCGCGCGCAAGGGTGGGATCGCGCTCTCCGAGGATGGCGTCGCAATCGAGCGCTTTGTCGTGGAGCGCCACGAATGAGCGCGGGCGAGAGAAGCCCCTCGGCGCCCGCCATGGTCGTCTGCGATGTATGCCCCCGCCACTGCCGCCTCGCCCCCGGCGCGCTCGGCGCCTGCCGAGCCCGACGCAACCTCGGTGGTCGCATCGTGCCGGAGGCCTACGGACGTCTCACGTCCCTCGCGCTCGACCCCATCGAGAAGAAGCCACTCGCCCGCTTTCTACCCGGCACGTACGTGGTCTCCGTCGGCGGCTACGGATGCGACCTTCGCTGCCCCTTCTGCCAGAACTGGGAGATCTCCCAGGCGGGCGAGAGAGACGTGCGCTGGCGCACCATCTCCCCCGAGGAGCTGGTGGCGCGGGCGGTCGAGGCGCGCGGGCAGGACGCGCGCGTCTCGGGCATCGCCTACACCTACAACGAGCCGCTTGTGTGCTGGGAGTACGTTCGTGACTGCGCGCGCCTGGCGCATGGGGCCGGGCTCGTCAACGTGCTCGTGTCCAACGGATGCGCGAGCCCCGCCGTTCTCGACGGCCTCGAGGGGCTTCTCGACGCGGCGAACATCGACCTCAAGGGCTTCTCGAACGCGTTCTACGACGCCTGCGGGGCGGCGCCGGGCACCCTTGCCTGCGTACGCGGCACCATCGAGCGGCTCGCGACCGACCCGCATTGCCATCTTGAGGTGACCACGCTCGTCGTGCCCGGCATGAACGACGGGGAGGACGAGATGGACGAGCTCGCCCGCTGGCTCGCGGGACTGGACGGCGGGCGCGGAAAGGAGACGATGACGCACCACGTCACGCGCTTCTTCCCGCGCTGGCACCTCACGGACCGAGAGCCCACACCGGTTGAGACCGTGCGCAGGCTGGCAGACGTCTCGCGTCGCCATCTCGACCACGTCTACGTGGGCAACTGCTAGGCTCGCCCAGGACGCCCGACACCCGGCTCAGACCTAGTCGCGGCCGTTCCAGCAGTAGGTACAGACCTTCTTGCGGTCGATGCCGATGGCCTCGAGCATGCCGTCCAGGGTCTGGTACTCCAGCGAGTCGAAGCCCATCTCCTCGCAGATGGAGCGCAGTAGGCAGCGGCTGCGCTCGGAGCGGCCGTCAGCGTACTCGTCGAGGTGCTTCTCGCCCTCGTCTCCCTCGAGCTCGCGGACCTTGCGACGCGCGATGAGCTCGTACTCCGAGCGGCTGCGGGAGAACGAGAGGAACTTGCAGCCGTACATGATCGGCGGGCAGGCGGAGCGCATGTGGACCTCGGACACGCCGGTGTCGCGCAGGAAGTCGATGGTCTCGCGCATCTGGGTGCCGCGGACGATGGAGTCGTCAACGAGCAGAAGGCGCTTGTCGCGGATGAGCTCGGGCACCGGAATCTGCTTCATCTTGGCCACGCGGTTGCGGACCTCCTGGTTGGCGGGCATGAAGGAGCGCGGCCAGGTGGGCGTGTACTTGACGAAGGGGCGCGCGAGCGGCACGCCGGACTCCGTGGCGTAGCCGATGCCGTGGGGCAGGCCGCTGTCGGGCATGCCGGCCACGTAGTCCACCTCCGGGAGCAGCCCCGCCGCGCGCTCGTCGCGGGCCATGATGGCACCGTTGCGGTAGCGCATGACCTCCACGTTCACGCCCTCGTAGTTGGAGTTGGGGTAGCCGTAGTAGACCCACAGGAACGCGCAGATGCGCATCTCGTCGCGCGCCGGGGAGAGGGTCTCGTAGCCGTCGGCCGTGATCTTGACGATCTCCGCCGAGCCCAGCTCGTACTCGTCGGCATAGCCGAGCTTGCCGTAGGCGAACGACTCAAAGGTCACGCAGTAGCCGTCATCGTCCTTGCCGATAAGGACCGGCAGGCGGCCCATCTTGTCGCGCGCCGCGATGAGCTCGCCCGCCTCGGTCATGATGAGCAGCGTGAGCGAGCCCTCGATCTGGTCCTGCGCGTAGCGGATGCCGTCCACGAGCGAGCCCTGGGTGTTGATGAGGGCCGCAACGAGCTCGTTGACGTTCACCGCACCCGAGCTGGTGGCCATGAACTGGTGACCGGAGTCCTCAAAGCGCGCGACGAGCTCGTCGGCGTTACCGATGGCGCCCACCGTGGAGATGGCATAGACGCCCAGGTGGGAGCGCACGAGCAGGGGCTGCGGGTCGTTGTCGGAGATGCAACCCATCGCGCAGGTGCCCGAGAGCTCGGGCAGGTCGTGCTCGAACTTGGTGCGGAAGGGCGTGTTCTCGATGGAGTGGATCTGGCGGTTGAAGCCGCCGCCCTCGCGGCAGGCGACCATGCCCGCGCGCCGGGTTCCGAGGTGAGAGTGGTAGTCGACGCCAAAGAACACGTCAAGTGCAACGTCACGGTGAGAGACAGCGCCGAAAAACGCCCCCATGGTACCTCCGATTGTCTGCGGACTCGCCGCACCTGTTGGACCTCACGAGTATACTCGCGCGCCGCGCGCCCCGGGCAACCTGCGCAAAATCGAAACAACACGACTCCGACACAAAACCTGCGCAGCTGATCGCACAAAGTTAGGTTGGGTATACTCAGCTCAGACAAGTTAACCTAATCAAACAGAAAGGACTTGTCATGAGCAGAATCGCACAGGTCTACGGGCGCGAGGTGCTCGACTCCCGCGGCAACCCCACCGTCGAGGTGGAGATCACGCTCGAGGACGGCTCCGTCGGCCGCGCCATCGTCCCGTCCGGCGCGTCCACCGGCGAGTTCGAGGCCGTGGAGCTGCGAGACGGCGAGAAGGACCGCTATCTTGGAAAGGGCGTCCTGCGGGCCGTGGCGAACGTCAACAACGAGCTCGCCGCCGTGCTCGTGGGCCGCGAGGCGGCCGACCAGCGCGGCGCCGACGAGGCTATGATCGCCGCCGACGGCACCCCCAACAAGGGGCGTCTGGGCGCCAACGCCCTTCTCGGCTGCTCGCTCGCGCTCGCCCGCGCGGCGGCGGCCTCCGCGGGCCTGCCGCTCTACGCCTACCTAGGAGGCCCCAACGCGCACACCCTGCCCGCCCCGATGATGAACGTCCTGAACGGAGGCGTTCATGCCGACAACAACGTCGACTTCCAGGAGTTCATGATCATGCCCGTGGGCGCGCCCGACTTCGCCACCGCCCTTCGCTGGTGCGCGCAGGTCTACCACACGCTCAAGGACACCCTCAAGAAGGCCGGTCTCTCCACCGGCGTGGGCGACGAGGGCGGCTTTGCGCCCGACCTCAAGACCAACGCCGAGCCCTTCGTCTACCTGACGGAGGCCGTCCGCGCCGCCGGCTTCAAGCCGGGCGAGGACTTCATGTTCGCCATGGACCCCGCGACCTCGGAGCTCTACAACAGGGAGACCGGTCTCTACGAGCTCAAGGGCGAGAGTCGCACGCTCACGTCGGAGGAGATGGTTGACTACTGGGCCGAGCTCGTGGAGCAGTATCCGATCATCTCCATCGAGGACGGCCTGGCCGAGGAGGACTGGGACGGCTGGGTCAGGCTCACCGAGCGCCTGGGCACGAGGGTCCAGCTCGTAGGCGACGACCTCTTTGTCACCAACACCGAGCGCCTGCGCCGGGGCATCGAGCTGGGCGCCGGCAACGCCATCCTGATCAAGGTCAACCAGATCGGCACGCTCACCGAGACCCTTGATGCCATCGAGACGGCCAAGCGCGCGGGCTACGCCGCCGTGGTCTCCCACCGCTCCGGCGAGACCGAGGACACCACGATCGCCGACCTCGCGGTCGCCACCAACGCCGGCCAGATCAAGACCGGCGCGCCCGCCCGCACCGACCGCGTCGCCAAGTACAACCAGCTCCTGCGCATCGAGGACGGTCTTGGCGGCGGCGCGGAGTACCTGGGTCGCGCGGCGTTCTATAACCTCACCTAGCCTTTTTCGCCAGTTGGCCACATGCCGCCCCGGGGCGCGGGCTCGGGGCGGCCTCTTGCGATATGCTTGCGGGAGGAGTGACGGCTTGCGATAGGAGGCTTCATGGCAGACGAGAAGTGCGTGCTGGTCGGACAGTCGGGCGGACCCACCGCCGCCATCAACTCGAGCCTGGCCGGCGTGATCGCGGCCGGTATCTTCGAGGGCGCGCGCGTGGAGGGCATGCGCTACGGCATTCAGGGGCTTCTCGCCGGTCGACACGTCCGCCTGGACGAGGCCTTCCTGAGCCGAGTTGACCTCGACCTGCTGCGTAACACGCCCGCGAGCTGGCTTGGCAGCTGCCGCTACAAGCTGCCCGACCCCGCCGTCGACGAGGCTCCCTACGAGCTCCTCTTCCGTCGCTTTGAGGAGGTGGGCGCCACCGCCGTGCTCTACATAGGCGGCAACGACTCCATGGACACGATCGCCAAGCTCGGCGCCTACGGGCGCGACCACGGGAGTGACATCCGCTTCATCGGCGTCCCCAAGACCATCGACAATGACCTCGTGGGCACCGACCACACGCCCGGCTACGGCAGCGCGGCGCGCTTCGTGGCCACGGCCATGAACGAGATCGCCTACGACGCGGACGTCTACGACCTCAAGAGCGTGACCTTCGTCGAGATCATGGGCCGCGACGCCGGCTGGCTCGCCGCGTCGAGCGCCCTCGCGCTCTCCCGGCCCGACGTCGTGCTCCTCCCCGAGGTCCCGCTCCACGAGGACGTCCTGCTCGAGCGCCTCTCCGCGCTTCTCGAGCGCAAGAACACCGTGATGGTGGCCGTGAGCGAGGGCGTGCGCACCCCCGACGGCCAGCTCATCTGCGAGCGCGCGGCCGCCCCCGGCGTGGGCGTGGACGAGTTTGGCCACCTGGCCGCGCTCTCCGGCGCGAGCCGCTACCTGGCCGCCCGCGCGAAGGAGCGCCTTGGCTGCAAGACGCGCGCCGTCGAGCTTTCGACGCTCCAGAGAAGCGCGAGCTACGTCGCCAGCGCGACGGACCTCAACGAGGCATACGACCTGGGCTATGCCGCCGTCGAGGCCGCCTTTGCGGGCGAGACGGCCAAGATGTGCGCGCTCGAGCGCGTCTCCGACAGCCCATACGAGGTGCGCTACACCCTCGTTGACGTGGCCGACGTGGCCAACCGGGTCAAGAGCGTCCCGCGCGACTGGATCTCCGCGGACGGGATGAGCGTGACCAAGCAGCTCATCGCCTACATGGACCCAATCGTGGGCCAGCTCCCCGCCCAGCTCGCCCCCATCGACTGACAAAACGGGACGGGTTCAAACGAGCAGCTCGTTTGGGACAGGCCTCGGGCGCCCCTCCACGTGGTGCGCAAGGCCTGTCCCTTTTGAGCAGCTCAAATGAACCCGTCCCGTTTTTACTGACGCAGATGCATGCAGGTCTGGGTGGCGCGGGCAACTGGGGTGCCCAGCTCGTCGGTCACGGAGCAGGTGTAGAACGCGAGCGTCCGGCCGTTCTTGTCAACGTCCGCCGTGGCGATGAGCTTCTCGCCCTTTGCGGCGCTCATGAACTCGATGTTGCTGCTCACGGACACGGTGACGGACTCGCCGACGTTGGACGCCACGGCAAACGCGAGGTCGGCCACCGTGAAGATGGCGCCGCCCATCACGCCGCCCTTCTCGTTGCGATGGCCGGGCGTGATGTCAAACTCGGTGACCGCGTGCCCGCGCGCGGCCTCAACCACGCGGCAGCCACAGGCATCGGTGGCAAAACGGTCGTTTTTAAAGACGGCCTGGACCTCCTCAAGGGAGGCGTTCTCATCGATCAGAGCCATTCGTCCTCCTTGATCTTGATGCCGAGAAGCCCCATGAGCTCCGCGGCCTGCTCGGGGTCTATGACGGCGCCGCGCAGCTCGCGCAGGTCGCTCGAGACGCGCAGCCCGGCGATGTCGCAGGTGGAGAGATCCACGCCGGAGAGGCTCGTGCGGAAGAACGTGGCACGCGAGAGGTCGCAGCGGTCCAGCGCGAGGTGGCGCAGGCGCGTGGCATAGAAGCTCGCCTCGGAGAGCTTGGTCTCGCTGGCCGCGAGCCGCTCGACGGCGGCCTCGGAGAAGTCCGCGTAGGAGAGCTGGCCGTCCACCACGGACACGCCGGAGAGACGCCCCTTGAGAAAGGAGAGCCCCGGCGCCGAGCACCCACGAAAGTCCACGCGGTTGAGCCAGCTGCGGCCCATGTCGCAGCGCACGAACCGACAACCCGAGAAGAGCACGTCGGTGAACGTGCAGTTGGAGAGGTTCACGCGCTCAAAGCCGCAGCCGCGAAAGACAACGTTCTCAAAGACGGTGCCATCGGCCGCGACGTCCGCAAGCTCAAGCCCCGAGAAGGCCGTGTTCGCCACGTGCGCGTCCGGCGCCGCAAGCGCCGAGAGCAGCTCTTCCCGGCTCAGATGGCACCCCAGGTCGTCGCGCACCTGGGCGAATCGTGCGGCCTGCCGGGGACGCGCCATTACGCAAGCCTCACAATCTTGGTCCCGTGCACCTCGGAGACGCCCAGCTCGGCCGCCACCTGCTCCGCGTTCTCCCAGGTGATGCCCCCGCCCGGCAGGATGGTGATGCGTCCGGCGGCGCGCTCGACAAAGGCGCGCAGGCGGTCGAGGTTGTTCGCAATGGGCGTGCCGGCGGGGCCGCCGTGGGTGAGAATGCGCTCGATGCCCTGGTCGGCAAGCCAATCGATGGCCTCAAGCTGCTCATCCGCCGGCAGCGCGTCAAAGGCCATGTGGAAGGTCACGTCAACGTGGCCCGGAGCGTCGGCGACGTCCTCGTGCGCCAGGCGCACCAGCTCGGCAGTGAGCTCGCGGTCGAGGTGACCGTCGCGCAGGCAGCCAAAGACCGCGCCCGTGACGCCCAGTCGCTTGGCCGTGAGCAGGTCGTCACGCATCATCGCAGCCTCGGCCGGCGTGTACTCAAAGCTGCCGCCGCGCGGGCGCACCATGCACATCACGGCCGTGCGCGTCTCGCGGGCGTGGGCAACCGCGGCCCGAATGACGCCATAACTGGGCGAGGTGCCGCCCACGGCTAGGTTGTCGCAGAGCTCGACGCGCGCCGCCCCGGCCGCGACCGCCGCCGGCACGAGTTCCATGTTCTCGGCGCAGAACTCACGAATCAGCATAGCCCCTCCCCTTCCAGGCCCTTCTCGCCTAGTATGCCACGGGTCCGGGACAGTTTCCCCGAGCAAATTTGATAACTAAGAGGCGACTAGAATCACCTTGTCTCGCCGAGAAAAACCACAGGTAGAAGCCATAGATAGGAGAAGGGCCCCGCCTCCGGGGCCCCGATTTGTGATTCTGGCGCAACCAGAAGATCGGTATGCGACGGCACGCTACAGCAGCGTGGCCTCCCACTCCGATTCCTTGAAGCCCACGAGCACGAAGTCCTCGCCCACCACGATCGGCCGCTTGACCAGCATCCCGTCCTCGGCGAGAAGGGCAAAGGCGTCGGCATCCGAGAGGCCCGCATCGAGCAGGGCCTTGATATTGCGCTCGCGATAGAGCCGGCCGCTCGTGTTGAAGAAGCGACGCACGGGCAGCCCGGAGCGCCCCTGCCACGCGGCGAGCTCCTCGGCCGTGGGGTTGTCCTCGACGATGTGACGGTCGGTGTACGCGACGCCGCGCGCGTCCAGCCACGCCTTGGCACGCTTGCAGGTACTGCACTTCGGATACTCAACAAACAGCACGTCAGACATGGTGTTTCCTTTCCTCGAGAAGAACTCGCCGAACGACGCACCCAAACGCGCCGCCAATCGCACACGTACCAAGCGATCGCGCGCGTCCCCGCTGGTTGCGTACACTCTAGCAACACTCGCGGCATTCGTGTCGGGGCATTCGCCCCGGATCCCACGGATGCCCATCGCTCGTCCGCTCCCATGCCGGCTAACGGCCAAGCACCTGCAGGCGACGTCAGTGGCTAAGGCGGATCGATTCGCCATCCGCCCCGATCGCCCACGTATAATCAACCGCAGAGAGGAGCTCCGTTGCCGGATCAGTATATATACGAGTGCCCCGTCCTTCTCCCCACGCTGGAACGTGCCGAGAGGCTCGTTCCACCTGAGTTCGTTCCCTGCTACGAGTGGTTCATCGAGCATACGGACACGATGATCAGCGTGCTCCCGCACAACATGAAGCCGCAGCCGGACACCCCGGTTCCCCTGAGCAGGCTGTCGGGAATCCACTCCCCCAGCGCCGCGCGCGTGAGATACGTGAACGGGCGCCGATATGCCCTCTCGGTTCACTCGGGCAACCCAAGGCGGTACGCCGATAGAAAGCCCATCCATCTTGCAGACGGAACCTGGATCTTCGACTACGCTGCCTACGAGGGTGATGCCGCCGACCAAGGGTACAACGCGACGCTCCTCAACAGCCTGACCGACGGTGTCCCCGTCGGGGTCATGGTGCGCGAGAAGGCCGGCTATCGCGTTCTCGGCCTTGCCTTCGTCGAGCGATACAACCACGCGACGCGCATGTTCACGCTTCATGGCCCTGTCACCTCGCAAACCAGTGCCACAGGCGCCTTTGCCGTCCCCGGCTTCGACGAGCTCCCGCCACGCGAGCAGGAGATCCTCATCGAATACGATGGCTCGGACGAGCGCCGTGTTGTCACCGCGCGGCAGATTCGTCGCGAGCAGCAGGGGAAGTTTCGGGAGGCCCTGATCCGCGCATACTCGGGAGCGTGCGCAATCACTGGGGTAGACGTTCCCGAGGTGCTGCAGGCGGCGCACATCAACCCTTATCGCGGCAAGAGGTCGCAGGTCGTGAGCAACGGCATTCTCTTGCGAGCCGACCTGCACCTGCTCTATGACGCGCACCTCGTCTCTGTTGAGCCAAAATCACTCAGGGTGGTGTTGAGCGAGCGCCTCGCCAACACAAGCTACCTGCAGTACAACGCGCGAAGGCTACGCGAGCCGGCTCAAGCGGCGCTGGCGCCAAACCCGGACCTTCTCGCCATGCACTACGAGCAGTTCAGGCAAGAGAGTCGCGTTCTCTTGGCCTAGTCGCCAACAGCTCGTCAACGAGATCGTCCATTTAGACGACGCCGGCGAGAATACAATTCGATCAAGCGACACGATCAGGGCAGGAGGCCACCATGGACCGCAAGCTACGTGCAATCGTCTTTGACATGGGCAACGTGCTCATGACCTTTGACGGGCCGCGCTTCTCAGCCGCCTTCACCAAGACGCCGGAGGATGCGGCTCTGCTCAACGACGCCCTCTTTGGCAGCCCGCTCTGGACGCTCCTGGACTCCGGCACCATCTCGCACGAGACCATGGCCCGCTACGCCCGCGCCCACCTGCCCGAGCGCCTGCACCCCAACCTCGACGAGTGCCTCGACCGCTGGCCGAAGCTCTCCGAGCCCATCCAGGCCACCAATGACCTCGGCATTCGCCTCAAGACCGAGGGCTACGAGCTCTACGTGCTTACCAACGCCAACACGCGCGTGATGGAGCAGCTCGGCCACGCACCCGTCATTCCCTACGTCGACGGCGTGGTGGTCTCCGCGATTGAGCGTCTCATGAAGCCGGACCCCGCGATTTTCCAGCTGCTCTGCGAGCGCTTTGGCCTGGAGCCCGGGCGCTGCCTCTTTGTGGACGACAACGCGGACAACTGCGAGGGAGCCCGCGTCGCCGGCATGCACGCGCACCACTTCACCGGCGACGTCGCGGAACTGGAGGCCGTAATTCGCCGGCTAGGCTAGGCCTGCGCGACCACCGAGGCCACAATCCATGCCACAAACAGGCCGAGAATGACGAGCAGCCCCGCGCGCGTCTCCTGGCGCACGGTGAGGCGCGCGAGCGCGGGGACCTCCCGGCGCAGCGGGCGTCGGTCAAGCAGCAGGTAGAATGCGATGACAAATGACGGGGCAATAAACACCAGGTAGGAATACACAAGATACCAGACGGGCCACTTTGCGTTCTCCGGCGTGGGATCAACGACGGCAAAGACGCACCCCATCACGCAGAGCGCGCAGAGGGCGAGAAGGACGGCGTCCCAAACAAGGCCAAACAGGCGGGGGACGCGCGACAGCCACGCAGAGGGACCCGTGCGCGGCGCCTCGAACGCAGGGGGCTCGAGCGGCGCGTCCTTCTCGCCCGTGACAGCGGGCAGTGCCGCGAGCAGAGCATCCTTGAACGCGCGAACGGACGGAGGGCGCCGCGCGGGGTCGAGCTCCGTGGCGCGGACGATGACGGGACGCAGCGCGGCGGGAGCGTCCGCAAAGCCACCCTCGCGGTCCGACGGCACGGGGTCGCGACCCACGAGGCAGAAGAAGAGGAGCATCCCAAGGGCATAGACGTCGCTCGTGACGTCGGTCTGGCCAAAGCCGAACTGCTCGGGCGGGGCGTAGGCGCGCGTGCCAAAGTGGGTGGTGTCCCGCTCGGCCCCCGCACGCCAGGTGCGTGCGATGCCCAGGTCGATGAGGGTGACGCCGCCCGCCGAGACCATGACGTTGCCCGGCTTGAGATCGCGGTGAATGATGGGCGGGTCAAAGAGCTCGTGGAGCTCGCTCACCGCGTCACAGAGGTCGGGGAAGATGCGACGCACGAGGTCGAGGCGGTCGTTCGACCCCGCCACGACATCGGAGAGCGTCTCGCCCCCCACGTGTTCCATGACCACGACGAGCCTGTTGTCCTGGCGATGACACTCGACGATGCGGGGCAGATGGGAGAGCCGCACTCCACGACGCTGCGCTCTGAGCACGGTCTCATACGCGCCGCCCAGGCCCGACTCGACGTCGAGGTACTTGCGCACGAAGGGGCCCAGCTCGGCGCCGTTCTCGCCCACAAAGTAGACGCGCTCGGTGGTCTCAAGACGACCCCGTTTGAGGGTCGCGTCCACGCGATAGCACGAGTCGCGGTCAATCGCTGCCAGATAGTTTGAGAGCTCATCTTCCATGCGCCCATCCTAGCAGAGGGCTACTTTGCGACCCGGCAAAAATCTGCCTAGAACCTCCACCGGATGCGGCACCCAACAGGCATAACACCAAAACGGCGGTCGGTTCTAGGCAGATTTTGCCGGGAGGTCCTAGCAGATGGTCCGCTCCCCAAACCGATAGAGCTCCTCGTTAACCTTCTGGAGCGAGCAGCCCCGGTCCAGGCAGAAGATGATGATCGCGTCGCGCCGGTCCTTGCAGTAGAGCTCGCTCACGCCCGCCGCGGTGAGCGCACGGTTGGTCTCGCGCAGGGTGAGCGCCATCGCAAAGGCGATCTGCAGCACCTTGTCGCGGCTGGGGTGGCGCGTCCCCTGGAAGATCTGATAGCCAAACGTGTCGTTCAGGTTGGCCATGCGCACCACGCGCGAGCGCTCGAGCCCCTTCTCCCTCAGCAGCTGCTGCAGGTACTCGGAGAGGCTCAGGGCGCGCGGCTCGTGCTCCTCCAGATACTCGTCCAGACTCGACGTGGAGAGGAGCTCGTCGAGCAGCTCCTCGGTCAGCGGTTCGCTCATGCGGGCCCCTCCCCTCTCGCCTTAGAAGCCGGTGACGTCGGCGAGCTCGTAGGACGCCACCTCGTCGGGCGAGGCCGTCCCGATTGCCTCGAACTTCCACGTGCCCCCGGCCTTGAGGTTGCTGGTGTTTGCGAGCGCGGTGCCCACCTGCGCGCCGTCGGCGTCGTAGAGGTTGTACTCGACCTGGATGTAGCTCGCCTCGGTCTCGGTGTTGTTGGTCAGCGTACCATTGATGTAGACCGCAAACCCGTTCGAGGCGTCAAGCTGCTCGTCGGATATGGTGTACGGCTCCGGCTGCTCAACGGGCTGCTGCTCGCTCGTCTGGGCCTCGTCGCCCGCGGTCGCCTGGTCCGTCCCGCCGTTGCCTCCCATCGAGCCGACCGCGCCAATCACAATGAGCGCGACCACCACGATGAGGACGATCTTCCCAACGCCCCTCTTGCCCTTCTCCGCTGCCATGTTCGTTCCTTTCCTCGCGCCCCGCAGGGCACCATCCGTTGGCGTCTCCGACGATACGAATATCCATCTGGCATTTCATTAGCTGGGAGCTAATTAGGAGTTGCAAAACGCTAGAAAACGCTACAAGACAATAAGTAACGTTTTCGCAGTTCAGAATGGGTGTTTCGGGAAGAGGTCAGAACACTTCGCAACGCCGCGAAACGCTCCAATCAGGATTATTCGAACCAGAATTAGAACCACCCCAGGGCCATCAGATAATGATGGCAATAGAAAAGGAGTCATAAGAATGGCAACCACGGAAGCCGAACTCAACGCAATGATGGAACTCGAAGACTACGCTCACTTCCGCGCCGAGCTTGTTGAGCTCTCGCCACAGAGCTTCACGATCGAAGAGCTACAAGAAATCGTGGAAGACTTAACCCGGAGTAAGGTGGCAATGGAAAACCACATGCGGGAGGACTTCGCAACACGCAGCGAGGTCGAGCAGACAATGCTCCTCGATATGCTGGGCAACAGCGGATACCAGGATAGAGATTGGTGGTATCGAATGCTCATGGACGGGCCAGTCCATCGCAACCGACCAACTTTCTAAAACAGTCAGCTCAGCCCCGTGCTCCAAAACTAAGGACGCGGGGCTTCTTCTAAGCCCAGTACAGAGTAGGGCATTCAACAGAAGAGAAAGACAACTAGGCTAAGATGTAGAAGAGAGAAGAATTGGAGGGGGCACGATGCCTGACGGGGAGCAAATGGTAAACTGCCTGCTGCTCATGAGCGGACTCACCGTATTCGCATTTGCAATCATCGCTATCATCAACGCAACAGACAATAGAACTCCCGAACAGCGGGAAAGGGATCAGCGCGCCGCGGGCAAGAAGCAGTGGTGCGAGCACAAGGGAGGCCCCTGCAGCAGAATCAATAATCACAAGCGTCCCTACAGGTACTGTACGCTGAAGTGCAGCCATTACATGATGACCAGCAGAGGGCTGGTCGCAAAAAAGTTCTACAAGGACGTCTACGGGGATAAGTAGCAAAGTCAGAGAACAAGAAAAATATAGACAGGGGGTGGGCCCGGGGCTTTCCAACCCTTCCCACACGCCTGCGGGCTATGACAGGGCCCTCCGGCGCGTGGAAAGCGTTGAAAAGCCGTGCACCGCGCCCAAACCTACGAAAGGAGCGCGTTCACGCGCGCCTGAACCGCCGCGTAGTTCGCGCCGAGGCGCCGCTTGCGCTCCTCCCCGTTACCGTAGTCGCCGCGGATCACCGCGCGTGCCAGAGAATCTATGTCCACCGCGCTCGATCCTCCTGACGACCCGCCAGAGCCAAGAAGCTGGTTCACACGGGCCTGCACAGCTTCGTAGCTGCTTCCCAGCGCGGCCCTGCGCGCATCGCCGTTGCCGTACTCGCCGCGGATCACAGCTTGGGTGAGCGCCTCGATGTCGGCCCCGCTACCGCCAGATTCACTGCCCGAGAGCATCCGGTTCACCTCGGCATATCGGCTCCCCAGCGCCGCCTTCCGCGCCTCGCCGTTGCCGAACTCCCCAGCGATAACGCGCCGCGCCAAGTCGGAGACGCTCCCCGCAGGGGCGGCGGCCTCACCGCCCCCGGAAACGCCACCGCCCGTGATTGCCGCCTTCAGCTCCGCCCACTTGCCCGCGCTCACGTAGGGTGCCGGGCACCTCTTGCCCGTCACATCGTAGTGGCGGATCACGCCGGACGCCCCGATGCCGTACTTGGCCATGAGGCGGGCCCACCAGCCCACGCGAGCTTCGAGGTCTCGACCCCGCTATAGTCCTCGCCGACGCTCACGACCTCGATCCCGATGCTGCGGCAGTTCATATCCCACTGCCCAGCATGCCAGGCGGTGTCGGCCTCGGCGACGCTCTGGTAGATCTCGGCGCTGATGTCGTCAACGAAGTAGTGCGCGCTGCTCGCTCCCTGGCGCTCGTTCCTCGCGAAGTACGTCGCGTTGTTGCACGCGCTCGCCAGCGTGCCCGTGTAGTGCACCACGATGCGGTCGACGCAGCGCTCGACTGT